>NZ_JAXMOD010000001.1:0-872444 GCF_034670085.1 Psychroserpens sp.
ATTATTTACTTAAAACCTTTATGCCTTAAGCGGGTGCAAATATAAAACCCTTTTTTAATTCCTACAATACTATTTTAAGTTTTTTTTAAATTATTTTTTATTCAAACTATAAACTAATACTATCACTCAACTTTTACTAAACTTATCTCGCTTAGCGGGTGCAAATATACAACCCCTTATTTCTTTTATCCAAACCTTTTTTAAACTATTTTTAAACTATTTTTTTTTACCACTTCTAACCCCTTAATATGAGTAGGTTGTAGCTCCTAAACCTTAATTAATTTATTAAAATATATACTTTTATACCTTATACATAACTTATTATTGTATCTCAATTTTTAAGATAGCAATAATTTTTTAATAAGATTTTATTACAAAAAGAAATTCCATACAAGTCCAAAACGGATAGCGAAATCTCTATAAGGATAATTTGGAGCAGAAAAATAATTGTAACCAGAAAAAGCTGAATTAAAGTGTTCTGCTTTAAAAAAGATTCTTGTTTGCCTTATTTTTGCATTAATAAAAAAATCTAATCTAGGAAAACCACCAATCTTGGTGTCATTTTGAACATAGAATTCTGCTAGTAATGGATCGTACGCATCCATATTATACTCAGTAAAATAATTCAAAGTTACTCCTGTTTGAAGAAACAGAGCTTTTTTAAAGAAATTATTTGAATAGTATAATGTATTTCTAGTAATAAACTCAGGAACATTCATGATTTGCTCTCCATCAATAACTCTTTGATACATTATGGTATTATCTAAGGCAAACTTTCCATATTTAATTTCTTTATTAAATTGAACTTTAAAATAATTAATTTGCACATGACTTTGAATTGGTTTTATTACATCACTGTCATTTATTTTTCCAAAAAATGTATAATTATCAATATTCGTATATTCAAAAGCGAGATTTGCAATTTTAGTGGATTTCAATTCAAACTTAAACTTCTTAGAAGTTACATTTTTAAAAGAATCTACATTATTCCAATTATAATTAATATAATCACTCATATATAGTAAATAATTATAATTAGGTGCTGACGAATTTAGGGCTAAAGAAGCATCAATATTAAAATCATCACTAAATTTATATTTAGCATTTGCAATAATAAAATTACCATTAAATTCTCCACTAATATTAGTCAGCGCTTCACCAGACAAATACAATCCACCAAATTTCTTTTTATACTTAACACCTAAAGCCAAAGTATTACCTTTAATTCTATTAGGCAGCACCACTTCATTTAAAACTGTTACACTATCATAACCATAATTATAATTATTATAGTCCATACTTACTTGAAACTCTCCTAAAGTTCTATTTTCATAGTTAAAATAAAATCTGTTATAAAAATTCTCAAGTGTAGTTTTATCTAAAATAGAACTAACAAATGCATCTCCAAAAAAATCACTTTGTTGTGTCTGATCAAATTGATAATATTTATCTTCAAAATTAATAGATTGACCAATTGTTAACGTGTTACTAATTGAATCATTTTCTTTAACCAAAGCAAACTCATGATCTAAAACAAAACGTTTACCTTTTAAAATGTTACTAGCGTTTTCGAAATTTGGATCAAAAACACCTCTATCTATAAAAACATCAATTCCGTTTTCAAAATTTATAACATCCTCATCTTTTAATCCTCCATTTTCTTCATTAAACAAATCTTGAGTTACAATATGAGTTCTAGCATTATATCTTCCATTTTTAGTTTTATAATTAGCTGTAAACCTTAAATTACCAGTACTAGTTACTATATGCTGATAATTACCCAATGATCTTAATCCCTTATAAGCTATTGAAAAATTAAACTGAGGAGAAGTATTAACTGTAAAAAACGCATCTAATAGCTGGCCTTGTTCAAAGGCGGTTTTAAAAAATAATTCTGTTAACGGAGTAGGAACATTATAATAGTTAATATCGTCAACTTCTAAATAATTAAAATGTTTAGCTCTAGCACCAAATAATGGAAGAACATTATTTTGTGAAAAATCCTTACTCAAAGAATTATAAGTTTGCCCGATATTAGAAAAAGGAATAAGTCCAAAATTATCCCTTCTTAAATAATTAAACTTATACTCTTTAGTAATACTTAGTGTTGTATCTAAATAAATAGTATCTCTTTCGAAGTTGACGATTTTATACTGTTCAATTTTAGCTATTATTTCCTTTGTCTTTGACTTGCTTTTTATATTTGGCCTAATAGAATCATTTGAAACATTATTCATTTCTGCTCTATTTGATTTCAAAACTTGAGCATAAGAAAGCTGAACAACAAAAATCGTGATTAAGGCACCTATAAATTTATTCATATTTTACTTTAGTTAGACAAAACTATGTATTTAAAACGTAAAATAAATGGTAATATATATTTTTCGAAATAGAAATATATTAATAAATCTTTAAGTGGAAAATACTATTTATCATTTACAATAATTTTAACGTTAGTATACATTTCCATTCCCAACAGAAAAAGTAAAAAACTAATCATTAAAAACGTAAAAAAAAATCTCCAAAAGCAAAATTGCTTTTGGAGATTTAAAATTATTTTGAGAAAATTAAAATTAACTCAAATCAGATTTTCTATTGTCTAGTTAATGTGAATGAAGAATCATAAGGTCCACCACAAGAAGAATCAGGATCTTCAGTATATTTAATAGTAACAACATCATCATCATTACAAATACTCCATAGTGTACTGTTTGCTCCAGCATCTACATAAATATACTCAGGGTTACCAGCACCACATGCAATACCTGAACCTACGAGACCTAATTTAATAGTATCATCATCTGCAAATTCGATAGTAATAAATTGCTGAGCAGGAACAAACGCAGGTAAAATTGCTGCACTAAATGTTCTTGCATTAGGATTAAAAGGATCAATCGCTAAAGTAACAATTCCACTTTCAAAATTTTCTGTTCCATTTCCAGGTCCAATAGTTGCAACTGCATCCATAAGCATATAATCTCCAACGAAATAATCATCAGGAATACTATCTGGATTAGCA
The DNA here is from genome assembly GCF_034670085.1 of Psychroserpens sp. Taxonomy (GTDB): domain Bacteria; phylum Bacteroidota; class Bacteroidia; order Flavobacteriales; family Flavobacteriaceae; genus Psychroserpens. The sequence continues at coordinate 3,020 of NZ_JAXMOD010000001.1, forward strand.
CATAAAATACTAACTCTTTGAACAATTGGCTTATCGGCTCCAGCTAAACCTACTGTAATATTAGCGTTATTTGTTGCAGTTAATACTACATCAAAAACCATCAATTCAGTAATGAATGGAATTTCAGAAACATCAAATTCGATATTTGCTAAATAAACATACCCTATTCCAGTATTGTTGTCAGGTCCAGCATAACTACTTTCTCCTGCAGGACTAACGATTGTACCATCATTAGAAAATACATCATTAGGATCTAATCCAGAAACAGGAACCAAGTTATAGCTAATTGTTAAATCTTCAGCTACTACAGGAACTTGTATATCTACTGGCACGTTAAATGAAGGCTGTGTTTCAGTATTAACCTGAATTATTGCATCATTAGTTTCAGCAAATTGGATCCAACCAATATTTTCTTCAGCGTTATAACCAATACCATTTTTCTCCTCACATGCAAAGAAAAACGAGACAACCAGTATAAGGCTTGATATTTTTATAAATGTTTTCATATTTTATTATTTAAGTTTTAGTTTTAATCTTATTCAAACTATAAATTAATACAGAAAGGTGTTACATCTTCGCTTCCAAAGTTACCTTCACCAGCTGCATGTGTTATAATTGAACAACTTAATTTATATGTTCCAGTTATATTTCCATCAAATAAACCATCACCAAATGCATCAGTAATAGTGAATGTATAACAACCATCAGGCAAATTAAAGTTATAAGTATAAGTTGCCGCAGCAATAGAACCCGAAGGAGCTCCATTAGGACAATCAGCATAATCAGAACATTGTACAACAATTGAACCATCACTATCATCAGTAATCATCCAATTTCTTTCATCAGCATAAGCATCTTCAACGATTTCAAGTGTCACATCGTTACAGATAAGCTTTTTAAGATAATTAAACGTTGTTGACTCTGAACCTACTACAGAAACACCATCTGGTAAATCTAAGTTTAAGATTAATTCAAATGAAACTGCCTCAGGAAGGTTGTCAAAGTTACCAAAAGTAACGTCTAATGTTCCATCATAAGATCCTGCAGGAATCGAAAGTGATCCAATAGAGTAATCAGCAGCCATACCAGTTGAAGATTCATCTACAGATACATTATAAGACCTTGCCGCATCAGATGTAGTTGTCGACTGTACATTAACTGTTACAGTTATACCTTCTTCAGGTATTACCACAGATGTTGCTGTTGTTGTAAAACCAACACCAACTTGTGATCCATCATAAATCGTATTTATGTTCGCATCTTCCTGATCACATGCCATAAAAGCAAGGACTAAGAAAGAAGCGAAAATCATTTTTATATTTTTCATAATATATTATTTTTTTTTGTTTAGTATTGAGGATTCTGTTGTATCCCTGTATTAGCAGTAATTTCAGCTAAAGGAATAGGCAATGTAAATCTATAATCATTTGCAGGAAGTGTACATCCTGATAATAACGAACATTCTTTAGCATCTCTATCAATAGCTCTGTTACCTCTACTACCTAGACGTTTTAAATCAACCCAACGGTGACCTTCAAACAAGAACTCTAATCTTCTTTCATCTAAAATACCACCAAATGCTTCTGCTTGATTAGAAAACACAAGAGTTGGTTGATCTGAACCAAATCTAGCATCTCTTAACTGATCAATAAAATTAGCTGCAGTAGTTAATTGATTTGCATCAGCAGCAGCTTCAGCTCTAATTAATAACATTTCAGCAGATCTAAATACTTTTAAATCATTCATTAAAGGTTGAGCATTAAAACCTGGGTATTTCCAAACTATTAATACATCATCATTAAGGAAATTATCATTAGTTGCATAACCTGCATCAATTGTAGACTCAGCTAAATTCACTGCTCTTGGCAAACGAATATCACTTGTTCCGTCCATAATATTATAAGTAGAACGCGAGATTTCCATGAATGGTCCTCCACCAGCAGTAGGATCAATAAAAGCAAATAAGCTTCCTGCCCATCCACCTCCAGCAGTACCTTGTCCATCGTAAGAGTCTCCTCTTGCTCTTTCTAAGCTAAAGATAACTTCAGTAAAATCAGCATCATCATACATGTTAAAAAACTGAGCTTGGTTTGCAATAGGATATGAAGCTAATAAACTTGCTGCTAACGCATCAGCAGTAGCATATTGTCCTCTATAAGCAGCCATTCTAGCTCTAAGAGCAGTAATAAAATCTTGCCCCATGAATGTAAACCCTGTTGTATCAGCATCAGTTCCATTGATAAGTCCTGCAGCAGTATTTAAATCAGCAGTAATCTGATCATAAAAAGCTCCATTAGTACTTCTTGGCACGCTTGCAAAAATATCTTCAGTAGGTTGTGTTAATAGAAGTCCTGCTAAAGCATTATCATCTGCATAATCTGTTGAGAAGTAAGTCAAGATTTGAAAGTGACTATAAGCTCTAATCGCATAAGCTTGACCTAAAACATGGTCATAAAGACTAGGATCTTCACTTCTATCTATAGATTGAGCAGCCTCAATAATTCTGTTAGCCATACCTATAGCTCCATAATTATTTGCCCAAATTTGGAAAACATAACCATCACCACTGTTCAAGTTAAAATTCTGAACATTTAGGTTTTGTCCACCATTATCTCTTCCTCTAAAGGATTCGTCTGTAAAAGCAGCTGTAAAGCCCATCTCTGGTGTTACATCTAGGAAATTATAAGCTCCTAATAAGCCTCCTTTAAGATCTGAAACAGATCTAAAAGCATTTTCTGCTCCTAATCGTCCTGGTTGGTCTATCTCAATAGCATCGTTACACGACACTACAGATAGAATCATACAGGCACATATTAATTTATATATTTTTTTCATCTTTATATTATTTTTCTTTAACATTAATTAAAATCCAAACTCGATACCAAGTGAATATGTTTTTGGTGTTGGATAACCGTTTTGTGCTGCTCCAAGAGCTTCAGCATCAAAACCTCTCCATTTACTCCAAGTAACTAAGTTCTCTCCACTTACAAAAGCTCTAAGTGATGTAAATCCAATCTTATCTAATGCTTTTCTAGGAACATTATAACCAAACTGAATAAAACGTAATCTCAAGTAATCAGATTCTCTAAGATGTCTATCAGAAAGTCCTTCATCACTAGCATTTGTAGCATTAAGCGAAGGTATATCTGTAATATCTCCTGGTTGAGTCCAAGCTCTAAGTATATCTCTTGAATGTCTAAACTGTCCAATAGCAGTTGGATCTAAGAATCCTTGTAAATCGAAATCATAACGATCAACTCCTATAGTATAGTTAAATTGGGTAGTAAAGAAGAAATTCTTATAATCAGCATCTAAACCAAAACTACCTTGAAAATCAGGATATATATTTTTATTTGTTGCTCTTTGATCACTATTAGTAATATCCTCAGTAAGGTTACCATCGATATCTAAGAATAATAGATTACCATTAGCAGGATTAACTCCAGCATAAGGTGCAGCATAAATCTCTGCAATTGGTCCACCTACTCTTAAACCAAAAGGCACATCACCACCTGGTCCAAGATCAAGAATTTCTTGCTTGTTGTAGTTACCTACTAAGTTAAGTGTAACATTTAATCCATTATCTTGATTAGATTTGAATAAGTCATAGTGTAATTCTAAATCAACACCTCTGTTTTCTAATTCACCTACGTTTGCACTAATACTAGTAACACCTCCATTTAAAGATGGTGCAATTGGCGTAGCAATGAATAAGTCTTCTGTATTTCTCTTATAAAAATCAACACTACCTCTTACTCTATTATTTGCTAAAGCAAAATCAAGTCCGATGTTAGCTTGTACAATAGTTTCCCATTTAAGATCGTTGTTACCAATTTGACCTACTGTCAAACCATTAACACCTCCATACTGTCCACCAGTATTGAATAAATCTCTAGTTAAATCTGCTGCACCAAAGTAAGCAAACTGACCTGCGAAACTAATAATTCTCTGGTTACCTGTAGTACCGTAAGAACCTCTTAACTTTAATTCGTTAAAAAATGATCCGTTCATAAACTCTTCGTTAGAAATGTTCCAACGTCCAGAAACTGCCCAGAATGTTCCCCATCTGTTAGATGATGCGAAACGGTAAGAAGCATCACGTCTTAAAGTTGCAGAAAAACCATATCTTTTATCATAATCGTAATCAGCATAACCAAAATACGAGAATAAACCTGCATTCTGAATATTTGCTCTACCTGTATCAACGTAGTTATCATCATTTGTATTATCATTAACAAATGCTGAACCATCTCCAGGAGAGAATGTTGCTGGATCAAAACCTAATTGTCTAAAACCAAATGTTTTGTAGTGTGCTTTAAAATATTCTGAGAATAATGACACTTCAACAGTGTGCTTATCATTAAATACTTTTGTCCAAGTTAAAGAGTTGTTGAAGTTCATTGCAACAGTTCTTGTAACGTCTTGATCAGAGAAACCAGGAGTATTATCACCAGTAGCAGCGAATAACAATGCGTTAAACGAGTATGGCGCTTCTACACGAAGTAAATGCTCATCAGTGAAATCTCCACCAAATGAAGTTCTAAACGTTAAGTTATCAGTAAACGCATAACTTGCATTCACATTAGCAATAACTTTAATTTCACTCTCTTTTCTTGTATACGTATCTATTCTGTCTAATAAGAATAATGGCGTATTAGCAAATACAACTGGAATGTTTCCACCTTGATAAATTTCGTAAGAACTAGGTGAGATATAAGGTACACTTTGATTAGCTCCTAATACGAAGTTTCTGTTAATCGCTCCAGAACCAATACTGTTTGGCTCATTTGATTCAGAATAGTTGAATGTAAATGAAGTTCCATAGTTAAATTTCCCATCACTAGATTTACCAGAAACGTTATTTCTAAAGTTGAAACGTTTCAAATCACTCGCTTTTTTCAAGATACCTTCTTGATCTGTATAACCAAAAGAAGTAAATGAGTTCAAGTTAGCTCCACCAGAAGATAAGTTTAAAGTGTGACTCTGAGTTAAACCAGTTCCGAAAAACACATCTAACCACTCTGTATTTACTTGGCGTGCTCTAATAGCAAGTTCAGCATCAGAAAGAGTAGCTCCGAATCCAGAACCAAAATCTTTTTCTAATTGCAACTGCTCTCTTGAGTTCATCAAGTTATAATCATGATTTTGAAGCGTTGAGAAACTTGTTGTTCCTATGTAATTGATTTTAAGTCCAGACTCATATGAACCACGTCTTGTTTTAATCAATACAACACCATTCGCACCTCTATTTCCATAGATCGCTGTAGCACCTGCATCTTTTAAAACAGATAAAGATTCAATATCATTTGGATTCAAACTTCTAAAGTTATCCTCATCTACTGGAACACCATCTATAATAAATAATGGCTCTGTGTTACCAGATAAAGAAGATACACCTCTTAAGTTAATTGTACTATCACCACCTGGTTGACCATTACCTGTTGTAATGTTTAAACCTGCAACTTGACCTTGCAACGTTTGTGCAAAGGATGCATTAGGTCGTCCTTCAACCGTTTTAGCAGTAATCGTTGTTGAAGCAATATTAGAAGTTTCTTTGGTAGAAGTTCTATACGCTTCAATTACCACTTCTTCTAAAGCTTCTAAATTGTCTTCCATTGCAACATCAACCTTTGTAGCGTTACCTACAGCTCTTTCTGTTGTCTTCATAGACAAAAATGAAAATACCAATGTCTCATCAGCACTAGCTTTAATAGTATAATTACCATCAAAATCTGTTTGAACTCCTCTTGAAGTCCCTTTTACAATTACATTCACACCAGGTAATGGTAAACCATCAGATGCTCCAGTAACTGTTCCTGTGATTGTTTTCTCTTGTGCAAAAGAGAATTGCATCACAAACGCCATAAAAAGCGTCATTAACCATGTTAACTTTAATTTCATAAAACAATTATTTGAGTTAGTCTAGCGCAAACATCTTAATAATATATTAAATAAGCAAGTATTTTACCTAAAAAAATGTTAACAAGCTCAGATTTAAAATATTCCAAAAAAATTGCGCAACCTCTGTCTTATTTAGTATGTAGATACATTTTTATACAATTGGTTGCGTTAAAATTTTAACTTTGTCCAAACTTTAACATTCTTGACCCTTTTAGCTAACTTTTCGAAATTAAATTTAGAGTGCGGAACCGATGAAGCAGGTAGAGGTTGTTTAGCTGGTCCAGTCACCGCTTCTGCTGTTATACTGCCTGATAATTTCTCTAATAACCTATTAAATGATTCTAAACTGCTTTCAGAAAAAAAAAGAGAGCATTTGAAACCTATAATTGAGGACGAAGCAATTTCATTTGCTGTGTCTCATGTGTTTCAAGACGATATAGACAGCATCAATATATTAAATGCTTCAATTTTAGCTATGCATAAGTCCATAGATAAGTTAAAACCACAACCCAATTTTATAATTGTTGACGGAAATAGATTTAAACCCTATTTAACAATTCCACACCAAACCATTATTAAAGGTGACAGTAAATTTCTTTCTATAGCTGCTGCTTCAGTTCTAGCCAAAACTTATAGAGATTTGTATATGGCAGAAATTCATAAAGAATACCCAATGTATAATTGGATCAAAAACAAAGGCTATCCGACTAAAGAACACAGAGAGGCTATTAAAAAATATGGCGTCACGAAATACCATAGAAAATCTTTTAGATTATTGCCTGAACAATTCAAATTAGAACTGTAACTTTTTATATTTGTAAAAACCTTTTCAATGAAAAACATTTGGTTGCTAATCGTTTTATGCGTTTTCACTTTAAGTTGTAAGAGAGATAAAAAAAAAGCATCAGACCTTATTAGTTACATTCCTGAAAATTCGTCGGTAATTATTAAGACTAATTCCTTAGAAAGTTTAAAAAGTGCTGTAAACACAAATTTCCTTATTCAAGAATTACTCAATTATTCTGAGATTAAAGATTTAAACAACAAGCTAAAGCCAATTTCTTACCTCAAACCTGAAACAGAATGTTACATCTCATTATCGAAGGACCAAAATGATAGTTTAGAAATAAGCTTCATTACACATTTTAAAACTTCAGTTTTCGAATTAGATTCTATTCCAAATTTAATTTCTGAAAAATTTGCAACTCAAAGCAAGTCGATATCAAAACTCACTATTGACAATTCTATTTTTTACTCCTATATAAAGGACAGCATTTTATTTATTTCAAATAGATTAAAATTGGTTGAAGCTTCGTTTCAACAAAAAGAACTCGATCTAGAATTACAAAAACTAATTAATGTTTCAAATACAAACAAATCTGTTTCTCTATTAATCAATTTGAAACAAAATGAGTTTAAGCCATTGTACTTTAAAGATTCAGTGCTGAATGCTACTCGATTTTCTAATTATGTATTACTTGATGCTGATATTTCACAAAATGACATTGTATTGAACGGAATTTCAAAAGCTACCGACTCAACTAAAAGTATAATAAATGTATTTAAGAACAGTATTCCACAAGAAAATAAAATAGCAAAGGTAATCCCGTTTGATAGTGATTATTTCCTAAGCTTTACATTTAATGATATAAAAGCTTTTGAAGAGCAATTATCACTACATAAGGCTTCAGATTCTTTACAACTAGATTTATCTCCCTTTGAAACTATAATAGAAGGTGGTTATTTTGAAAAAAACAATCAAAGAGGAATTATTCTTCAGTCTATTGATGCATCTGCAACTCAAGAATACTTTTCACAACGTCGTCACTCTACTTTCAGATCGGTTGACATATATAATGTAGAAAATTCTGATCTTATAAGTACGTTGTTTTCGCCTTTTATTCCGGAAACAACCTTGACATACTACGCTAACGTTGAAGACTACTTTGTTTTCACAAAAGATATAGATTTCCTAGAAACAATTATTGCTAATTTTCAAAACAATACAACACTTTCGGAGACAAGCCACTTTAAAGACTTGATGCTCAAATTAAGTGATGAGTCGTCCTTATTTATTTATGCGAATGAAAACGATTTAAACAGTATTTTAAATTTGAATTTTAATGCTGACAAAAATTTAAATTTAAAAGATTATAAAACTTCAGCCATGCAATATATATACGATACAAATTATGCGCATGTTAATGCCGTTTTTAAAACCAACAAATCAGGAGTTAGAAACAATGCTGTTACCGAAGATTTAAATATTACGTTGGATGCAAGTATTTTAACAAAACCTCAACTTGTCAATAATCACAGTAACAACCAAAAAGACATCGCAATACAAGATATCAATAACAATCTTTACCTTATTTCTAACCAAGGAAAGATATTCTGGAAAAAACAACTCGATGGAAGAATACTTGGAAACATCGAACAGATTGACATGTATAAAAACGGACGATTACAACTTGTATTCGCTACAGAAAGCAAATTATATGTTTTGGACAGAAACGGAAAGAACGTTTCACCATTTCCACTACGTTTTAATGACAAAATAACCCAACCAATTTCTGTTTTTGATTATGACAAGAAAAGGAACTACAGATTGATGCTTACTCAAGGAAAAAACATTTTAATGTATGATCAAAAGGGTAAAATTGTCAGTGGATTTAAATATAAATCTGCAAAAAACAACATTACAACACAACCAAAACATTTTAGGGTCTCTCGCAAAGACTATATAGTTTTTGCTGATGGCAACACCATGGAGGTTTTAGATCGTGTTGGGAAAAGGAGAGTTAGCGTTAAAGAAAAAATTGATTTCTCGGAAAATGAAATTTATCTGTATCACAATAATTTCACAACCAGTAATTCATCAGGTGAACTATTAGAAGTTAATCAAAAAGGAAAAATAAGCCACAAAAATTTGAATCTTAGTGAAAAACATTCTATTACAACTACTAGCAAAACCCTTGTTGCATTATCAGATAATAAACTGACGATAAAAACTAAAACTATAAATTTGGATTTTGGAGATTATACAGCGCCAGAAATATTTTATATCAATGATAAAATTTATGTTAGTGTTACAGATTTACAAGCAAAAAAAGTATACCTTTTTGATAGTCAAGCAAAGCCAATAAACAACTTTCCAGTATATGGAAATTCTGCAATTGAAATGGAAGATATTGACAATGACAATTCTTTAGAGGTTATTGTAAAAGGAGATGATAATTCGATTATTATTTACGAAATAAACTAAACAAATCACCACATCTTTACCAAGGTAAAAACGATACAATTACAACATGATTAAACGCACTAAAGCATCCATATCAAAATGCATTCTTCATAAGGTCGGAAACAAATTCAACAGTACAAAAAATGCGTTTTCAGAAAAAGAACTCGAGTTTGATGAAATAAGTTATGACCTTATTCTTCCTTATCTACTCCGTCCTTTTTCAAACTTAGCTGAATCATATCGTTTTAATCATCACTCTAATGTTGATCTCAATGAAATCAACAGTTATGCTTCTCAATTACTTAATGATGATTCAGATTTTATTGCAACTTCTAAACACATTGTAATGCACTTATTTGAACAATCAAATTCGGCTCAAATTAAAACAGGAGATGTTATCATTTGTAAGTTTCATGATCTAGAGTATGAAGATTTCCAAACTGATGCTATTGGGATCTTTAAAGTTGAAAATAAATCACACTTCTTTCAAACCTATTTAGAAAACAACAGCTACGACATTATTACACAAAAAGGGATTGCTACAAAGAAGGTAGACAAAGGCTGTTTAATACTTAATGCAGCAGATGGTGAAGGCAAAATTGTATTAAGTGTTGACCATAATAATTATGATGCTCAGTATTGGATTAAAAGCTTCCTAAACGTTAAATATCCTGATGATTCTAATGAGCATACTAAGAATTATATTGAGATGTGTCGTGAGTTTTCAAAGGAGGTTATGCAACCTCAATTTGGCGGACAAGAACAGAGTAATTTCTTAGCAAAAACGGTCGACTTTTTTAAGGAAAATGAGATTGTAAACATCGAAACATTTAAAGACGATGTTTTTGAAAAAGAAGAGACTATTCAACTTTTTGAAGACTATAAAAAAGTCTATGAAAGTGATCACAACATTCTAATTAGAAACCAATTTGATGTTTCAGAAATTGTACTGAAAAAGCAGAAGCAAAAGATTAAAACTGAAATCAAACTTGACACCAATATTCAAATAAAATTGGATGTTGATGCGCCTGACGCTTCTGCCGAATACTTAGAACGCGGCTATGATGATGAGAAAAAAATGCACTATTACAAGGTGTTTTTCAACGAGGAAGCCTAATTAGTTTCCGTTTAAATAATTACACCTTAAATAGACTATTCTATTACAAACTTTTTCGCTCTCGTCAGACCATCTTTTTGAATAAGCAAAATGTAATTTCCAGAGTTTAAACTAGAGATATCTAGCTTTAATTTGCTGTCTAAAACATTCAGTACTTGTTCTTGAACTAGACGTCCTTGAATATCATATACACGAGTTAATATGTCACTACCTTCGAAGCCAATGTTTTCTGAAAAGCTAACGTTTAATTCAGATGTAGCAGGAATTGGATATACTGAAAACAAGGTTGTATTCAAGCTTATTTCATCAATGTTCAAGACCTCGGCTTCGAGATAATCTGGAATACCATTAATATTAGTATCGTCATCTGTTGGATCTCCATTTCCGTTGTAATCTTCATCTAAAGTCAATACACCGTCACCATCATCATCAAAATCTAAATGATTTGGAATACCATCACCATCAGTATCTAAGGTAGTTGCTGTAGATGTATTATTTCTATCTCCAAATACCAATTCAATATTCGTTAGTACAGTATCACCATCGTCATCATCATCTAAGTAATTAGGAATGCCATCGCCATCTGTGTCGTCATCATTTAAATTACCATTATTATTAACATCTTCTTCTCCATTTGTTAAACCATCGGTATCTCCATCTTCTTCACAGTTGATCAAAACGATATTTAAATCGAATAATTGAGCTCCATTATTGATGTCAATCGTATAAGAATTACCACCAGAAACTACTGTAACATCGCCATTTACTTCTAAATCGCTACTATCTAAAATGGCAATCGTATTTGACGTATCATCTAAATTGAATAACTCTAAAATACTTGTTTTATAAGCATCTATATTAAATGCTTCATTATTATCATTAGCCACATCACAAATAGCTACATTAAAACCATTTAAAAAACTCATTGGTGTAAAACGCCATGCTTCTTCTTGAGCTTCCCAAACACTAGTATTTCTTCCAGGAGCTGCAATGCCTTCCAATTCACCTCCAACCATAGCTTGTAAGCCAACAACAGCTAAACCACCATTCCACAGTTCACAATTAGGTTTATCTGTAATCACAACATCAATAATTCCACTAGTTTCATGTATTATCATTTGACATGTGGAAAGAAATGGTTCACATTGTCCGAATTGTGGATTATTTTCATAGGTTATATGAAAACGTCTATTTGGTGATTCACCTGTTACACCTGTGAAAATAGCCCCAACAGAAGTTGAATTATCCATATCATGAAACACACCAAAAATTGAAGGATAAGGTATATTTAAACTCGGGATCGTATAAACTGGATTACCACTATTATTTGCACCTAAAGACCAAACTTGTCCTTCATTTGCTTCTGTGATATCAAAGGTAACACCACCATTAGTTCCAATTACAAATTGATTAGTAGTTGGTTCTTCAAAAAAATCAACCAAAAAAGGTAAGGTAATGACATCCGAATATCGATCATCAATACTAAACTGAATTACATCTTGTTCTTGATATACTTGATACGGTATGGATTCTACTATATAATGAAATGTGTTTTGAGTAAATCCGTATGCCGTAAAACATATAGCAAATAGAAATGTCATTGATCTTTTCATGGTTGGCAAAATTTAGCTTAGGCATTAAAGATACAAATTGTAGGAAAAAATTACTTGAATTTAGTATAAACTATTTAAAATCAGCTTCAAAAAGCGCTTTAAAATGTTTTAATAGCTTTTCTTTCACTTCGGCTTCATCGACCATCTCTACTCCTAATTCAACATTTAGAGACGTTACAGCCTTACCTCTAATGCCACACGGAATAATGTTATCAAAGTATCCTAAATTAGCATTCACATTCAGGGCAAAACCATGCATGGTTACCCAACGACTTGCACGAACTCCCATAGCACATATTTTACGAGCGAAAGGCGTTCCAACATCCAACCAAACACCTGTTTCTCCTGGACTACGTTCGGTTTTCAAACCGTATTCAGCTAAAGTAAGTATAATCATTTCCTCTAAAAACCTGAGGTATTTATGAATGTCTGTAAAGAAATTATCTAAATCTAATATTGGATATCCTACGATTTGTCCTGGACCATGATAGGTAATATCTCCTCCTCTATTTATCTTGTAGAACGTTGCTCCTTTTTGAGTCAATTGTTCTTCAGAAAGTAACAAATTAGACACATCGCCACTTTTTCCCAACGTATAGACATGAGGATGCTCTACAAATAGAAAATAATTCTCTGTTGGTAAGCTTAAATTTTCTCGCCGATTTCTGATTTTAGAATCGACAATAGCTTTAAAAAGTTGTTCTTGGTAATCCCAAGTATCTTTAAAATCTTTGGTGCCTAAATCTTGTAATTGTATGCTTTTATTCAAAATTCTAATCTTCTAAAACAACATCTAAAGTCATTAATTCTGGCGACTTTATCATTTCTATAAAATTCATTTTTAAAGTCACTGTTTTCCCATCTTCACTAACAACAGCCTCTTTATTGGTTATAGATTTCACAGCTTTAGGGAACCGATATACTAATGTATAACTCATGGCTCCAAACATATCTTTAGCTTCTCCCATTTCTCCTATTTCTTTATTCAAGGCTTCAATATCTTCAGGAGATTGTTTATAATCCTTCATTAAAGCTCTTGAAAAGGTTTTTCCATCATAAGAAAAATCGACATATTCGAACATGTTTTCTGATGCTTTTGAAACAGCACTTTCATCCATTTTAGAATACTGAGCATTATTTTTAGAATTCAATTGTTTTGCTTGCTCTATTTTCTCCAAAACACTAGGTAGCTCATCCAAACTCTTAAATGATGATCCAATTCCAAAATCCATAACACCGTTAGCTTCATCCATTCGCATTTTCATTACGACACTTTCTAGAGCTTTTAACTGCTTTTGTTCTTCAATAGGTAAGGTTGCAATACTATCTGCTTTTTCAACTAGCATATCCTTAAAATAGACTACACTATCTAGTTTCACTTTCTCTTTTCCTTCCTTATTTTGCCCTCCACCCATTTCTTTTTCGAGTGTTTTAATAACTTCACTCATATCATAGCTCATAATGAATTCACCTGAACCATCTTCATTAAAAGTAATTTCTTCAGTGAAATTACAACTGGTGAAAATTGAAAGGCTAAAAAGCAATAGAAAAATATGTTTCATATCTTAAAAAATTAGGTCATTAAATAGGAAACAAAGATAGGTAATTTATCGTTCAGGATTATTCAAAATAACTAGGGCAGCTATGACGCCTGGAACCCAACCGCAAATCCATAATAAGAAGACAATAAAAATAGAACCACAACCCTTACCTATAACAGATAATGGCGGACAAACAATAGCGAGTAGTACTCTCCAAAAACTCATAATTTTAATTTTGATACTGAAACTAGTTCAGCATATTTGATTGATGATGTAACTATCTGACGCCTACATTATACATTTGTTACATAAAGACAATTATCCTTAAGGACATTTTCTATTAAAAGAATTTATAGTAGTTTAGTGCTGTGAGATATTTTATATTCATAACTGTACTTCTGTTCTATGGAAACACCATGACTGCGCAACATCATTTTGATGGCTACATCGATAATGAACGTTGGCAAAGTGATGTGTACTTATCTGTTATTGAAGATTATAGAACATTAAATGGCATTAATGACGAACAAATTATTTCTAAAGTAGATTCTGATGCTTCTGGCTATTTTCAGTTTAAAGGAAATCAATTAGATTCTCAGCAAAAAATCTACAAACTACATGTTGATAATTGCGAAACTTATAATCAAGGTAGTAATCATTTTGATGGTCATTGTGCTGATAGTAGAGATATTTTATTTATTGCTAAAAGCACCGATACTATCACATTTCCGTTATCTTTTGAAGCACAAATGTTTTGTGATATTACCTCAAATAACTCTAAAACTGCAGCCTTCATAAAAATTGATTCTTTAAAGGAAGAAATGAAGTTTGCCTATACCGAATTTAGAAGTAAAGCTAATAGAGAATTGAACAATAAAAAATGGTTTAAAACGCTTCAAGATTATGGTCAAAACCTCAACGAACCCTTAGCTGAACTCTATATTTACGCATTTTTATCAGATAGAAGTAATCAGTTTCATAATTACTATCTCGAAGATTTAAAGACCAACTCCTACTATGATGAATTATTAGAACGTCTAAAAGACAACTATTCAAATTCATCATATGCAATACAGTATGAAGCTGAATTGAATTCAGATAAATACATCCTATCGCCTTCTTCAGAGCATGCATCCAGTTTCAATTGGACTTTCTTAATTATTGGTTTATTATTCGCATCCGTTTTATTAAATCTTTGGTTCGTGTTTTCTGCTAAAAAAAGAAAGGTCAAACAACATACCGAAGCAAGGGATCAATTGACCAAGCAAGAGCAAAATGTTTTAGACCTTTTACTTGACGATAATACCAATAAAGACATTGCTGAAACGCTATTTGTAAGTGTAAGTACAGTAAAAACGCATGTAAACAATGTGTATAAAAAACTAAGAGTCAATTCTAGAGACGAATTAAAGTCACTGTTTGACAGGTAGTTACAAAATTCAACCTAGGGACTAGTACTCAATTCAAACCCTAAACAAACCCCTTTTTTCAGTTCAAACCTTGATGTTTGTGATCGTAATAATCAAAAAACGAACAGACATGAAACATCAAGTATCTATTAAAAAACGAAACAAAACAAATCATCTTTTCACAACGGTAAGCTTATTATGCATAATGCTTTTTAGCTGTAATAATTTTGCGCAAGAACTAGACACAACAGACCAGCTAGGCGTATTCCATTTTGAAGAAGAAGTTATTGATTATGGCAACATTGCTCAAAATGATAATGGCGTTAGGACATTTAAATTCACCAATAGAGGTCGAGCTCCTATTGTTATTTCCAAAGTAAAAACCACTTGCGGATGCACAGTCCCAACCTACCCTAAACAAGCTATTTTGCCTGGTGAATCTGGAACTATCGATATCAAGTATGCAACCAATAGAGTTGGTACGTTCTCAAAATCGATAACAGTTATATCAAACGCAGATAACGCTCAGAAAAAATTACGAATAAAAGGAAACGTCATAGCTAAAGCTAAACCAGCAGTAAACTAAAACCTATGAAAAACTATACTTTAATTCTGTTGACAATTTTATTTTCAATTGTCACAGAAGCTCAAGACATCAATAAAGAAATTGCAATAGAAGAGGAAACACCCTTTTTACTTGGAAAAATCAATAAAGATGGTTTAACCTCAGAAAATTACAATGATTGGTTCTCAAAAAACTTTGAAGATTATGAGGTAGATCAAGCCACAATAAACTCGATTGCCTCCAAACTTAAAGACTATCAAATCACACTATTTATGGGAACTTGGTGTGGTGATAGCAAAAAAGAAGTGCCTCGATTTTATAAAATCTTAGAGGCTTGTAATTTTCCTGAAGATCAGCTAACTGTTATTGCATTGAGCAAGAAGTCTTATATGTACAAACAAAGCCCAAATCATTACGAAGTAGGTTTAAATATACACCGCGTTCCAACTTTTATTTTTTATAAAGACAGAATAGAAGTCAACCGCATTGTTGAACATCCAGTAGAATCTTTAGAAAGAGACATCTTAAAAATAGTGACTTCAAACAAGTATGAATCTAAATATCAAATTGTTACTAAAATCAATACTATTTTAAAAGAAGATGGACTAAACGGGTTGAAAAAACAGAGTAAAAAATTGGTTAAAGCTTTTGATGGGAAAGTAACAAGCATGTTTGAACTCAATACTTATGGTCGCATATTATACTCAACAAACAGAATTGCTGAAGCTATCGAAGTCTTCAAATTAAACACACAATTATTTTCAGATCAACCTAGAACATATATGAGTTTAGCAAATACCAAAGGTATAACTGGCAATTCTGAAGCCGCTATAAAAGTTATTGAAAAAGCTATAAAGTTATTCCCAGATAATCAAGATCTCCTTAACAATTTAAAGAGCCTAAAAAGTGAAGCACAATGAGAACAACCAGCCTAACATTACTGTTATTCTTAGCTGTATGCAGTTTGAGTTCACAGACTCCAATTTTAAATATCAGTGCAGAAATTAAACTTCCAAAAGATAGTTTAGACAGTCAACATTTAATTTCATCTTTAAACAAGTTCTTGGTTGCAGCTCAAGCAGATGCAAAAATAAATGATTGGGTGTATCAACCAGAATTTTTGCAAACTACTCTTTTATTAGACGAAATTGAAGGGATTGAAAAAAAAGAAGATTCTTTATTTTACACACCAACTCTCCTCGATGTAAGCTCCATAGAAAATGAACAATATCTCATTCAAATTGCATATATAAGCACAATAAACGAAACCCCTTCACTGAGAGCAAACATTGAATTAATTGCTCATAAAGTCAAAGACAAATTTCTATTTTCATCACCTTTGGTTCGTAACACAAAACATTGGAAATCAACTTCAGTAGAAAACTACAGGTACTATTATAGAGATACTATGGATCTTCAAAAGGCAATAGAATATCAAAGATTAACTGCTTTTCACGATAAAAAACTAAAAATTGAACCAAAAAACACAACCGTCTATCTTTTTGATGATGACTTAATCGCACAACATTATTTCGGATTGAATTACAAGCTAGACTATAATGGAAGAGGTTCAAGCATCGTTTGGAGTGTTCAGCTAGATAATCAAGATATTTATGTCATTAACAATTCCAGGTTAATTGAATTTGATCCACATGATTTATGGCATAATCGACTAAGTCAAGTGACATCAAGACGAAAAGTAAATCATGCTGTTGACGAAGGTATTGCAACACTTTATGGCGGAAGTTGGGGTGTAAATTGGGAGGATATGTTTACAGAATTTCAAAACCAAATTCAATTTGACAAACATACTAATTGGTTAGAGTTACGTGAACAAAAATCATATTTTGAAACTCCTGGACATAAAAATCCAACAGAATTTATGATTACCGCTTTATTCGTAAAAAAAATAGAAAAAGAGCTTGGGTTTTCAGCGGTTTGGGAATTATTAAATGCAAAAGAGGAAGACGCTTATTTTAAAACCTTAGAAAAACTTACTGGTATTACCAAAAAGAACTATAACAAGGAGGTTTGGAAATTGGTAAATGAAGAGATCACAAAAAAAATTTAAACAATGACCAACTTAAAAAGTCTATTTCTCTTATGCACAGCGTGTTTTTTAATCACCCAACTATTAAGCGGCCAGGAAACACAAAACTTTCTGTTTACAAAGGGAGATCAAAACATCTCAGTCATCACCATGGGTGATATTAGTGCACCACATTGCTCAATTATTGAATATCCCGAATTTTTAGTTATTCATGAAATCCCAAAGATTCCTATCGACAGGAATAAACAAGATTCCATAAAGACAGAAGATGATAAAGCTAAACTTCTAATAACCTTTATAGACAGTATTTATTTAAACAAACCTATAAAGTATATTCTAAATTCACATCATCATACTCATAGCTTATCAACCATTACGTCATTTCTAGAACAAGGCGCAAAACTAGTAACAACAAAAGACAATCTTAAAACCCACAACAAAAAAGGGGTTTTTGGTAACAAAACAAGTGCATATTATTCCGAATCTATTATTGAAATTTCTTCTGACACTACCCTATTAGCAGAAACAAAAAACCCAATAGAAGTGCTATTTCTAGAGAAATCAGATTACAATAGCATTCCAACAACATCCTATTTATTTTTCAATTTTCCCAAGCAAAAATTACTTGCTACTTCCTGTATGACTTATCTGAAAGATACAAATGAAAAATATGGTTATAAAGGAATTGTATTTAACGATAGACTTATCGATGTAAAAAAAATTATAACTGACAAAAATCTAAAAGTTAAAAACACCTTGCAGCTCTATAAATTTACATACGAGAATGGCCAACAAAAACCTCCAATTTTCTCGATATCCCATCTTGAAAATGTATTGGAACATGGATGGCATAGAAGGAAACTTTCTGAACATTTCCAAAAAATGAGCTATGAAGAACTAACAACAAACAAAGACAATTTATTACTCTATCATATTGAAAATGACATCTACCACATCATTCTAAATCATGCAGTTTATGAATTGATTGAGAAGAAGGACTACCCAAAAGCTGTCTTGCTAGCACAAATTTTGCTCTTGTATGAACCCAATAGAATTGACTATATAGACACTTTAGGAGAAGCTCATTTTAACAATGGACAAATCAATATGGCAACATATTATGACGAAATCATAAAACAATCGAAATCAAATACTGAAGAATTAGGCTTAAACATGTGGGAAACAAACCAAAACAATAGACTAAAAAGCAACAACTGATAATTTACTGACTAGACCTAGAACTATTCTTAATAAAATTAGTACTATATATTTTGTAAATAATGTAATTTTGCACCTCAAAATACATTTAGTATGCAGCTTTCAGAACATGAAATAGTACGACGCGAAAAACTCGCAAAAATAAGAGCCTTAGGCATCAACCCTTATCCTGCAGATTTATATCCTGTAGATCATACATCAAAACAGGTTAAAACTACATTTCAAGAAGGCAAGAAGGTTATTATTGCTGGTCGTTTAATGTCTCGTCGTATTCAAGGAAATGCAAGTTTTGCCGAACTTCAAGATAGCGAAGGAAGAATACAAGTGTATTTCAACAGAGATGAAATCTGTACAGGAGATGATAAAAGTAAATATAACAATGTCTATAAAAAACTTTTAGACATTGGAGATTTCATTGGTATTGAAGGTGAATTGTTCACTACCAAAGTTGGAGAAAAAACAGTCATGGTAAAGGATTTTACACTTTTAAGTAAAGCGCTTAAACCATTACCACAACCAAGAGTTGATAGTGAAGGAAAAACACATGATGCCTTTACAGACCCTGAACAACGTTATAGACAACGTTACGCTGATTTAGTGGTTAATCCGCATGTTAAAGACGTATTTGTGAAACGTACAAAACTCTTCAATGCCATGCGTGATTTTTTCAATACAGCTGGTTATTTTGAAGTGGAAACACCAATATTACAACCTATTCCTGGAGGTGCTGCAGCACGTCCTTTTACAACACATCACAATAGTTTAGATATTCCATTATACATGAGAATTGCAAACGAACTATACTTAAAACGATTAATCGTTGGTGGATTTGATGGTGTGTATGAGTTCTCAAAAAACTTCAGAAATGAAGGGATGGACAGAACTCATAATCCGGAGTTCACGGCAATGGAAATCTATGTGTCATACAAAGATTACAACTGGATGATGGATTTCTGCGAGCGTTTATTAGAACATTGCGCAATAGCTGTAAACGGAACAACTGAAGCCACTTTTGGAGACCATAAAATTAACTTTAAAGCGCCTTATGCTCGTGTGACGATGGCAGATTCTATAAAGCATTTTACTGGTTTTGATATTAATGGTAAGTCTGAAGCTCAGATTCGTGAAGCTGCAAAAGGTATGGGAGTTGAAGTAGATGACACCATGGGTAAAGGAAAATTGATTGATGAGATTTTTGGAGAAAAATGTGAAGGCAATTATATTCAACCAACCTTCATTACAGATTACCCGAAAGAAATGAGTCCGTTATGTAAAGAACATCGTGATAATCCAGAATTAACTGAACGTTTTGAGCTTATGGTCTGCGGAAAAGAAATCGCAAACGCATATTCTGAATTGAACGACCCAATTGATCAACGCGAGCGTTTTGAACACCAGTTGAAACTTGCGGCAAAAGGGGATGATGAAGCAACCGAATTTATTGATTACGATTTCCTTCGTGCTTTAGAATATGGCATGCCTCCTACTTCAGGAATGGGAATTGGGATGGACAGACTAGTTATGTTTTTAACCAATAACCAATCTATTCAAGAGGTATTATTTTTCCCTCAAATGCGACCAGAACGTAAGCAAATTGAAATGAGTGAAGATGAAAAAGCGGTGTTTGAAGTGCTTAAATCTAATTCTCCTATCGACCTTAACGAACTTAAAGTTCAATCTGGCTTGAGTAATAAAAAATGGGACAAAACCATTAAAGGTTTAACTAGCAAAAAAGTTGCGAAAGTGATTAAAAATGAAGATGGTTTATTTGTTGAAGTGATTTAAAATAACTTTTATAATTACAAAAAAGAGTCACAATATTTGGCTCTTTTTTTATTTAAATATCATTAAAATTAATTTTGAATCAATCTAAATTTCTTAATTTCAAGGGTTAAAAAGAACTTCACAACGAATTAATGTTTTCATAAAAAACTTTTTTATTACATTCGCAATCAGCTATTAATCAGAAAAATTTACCCAAATTATGAAAAAGCTTAGTTACCTATTTGTATTTGCTTTTGCACTATTTTCATGTAACAATGATGATGACCTCATTGCTGCGTGTGAAAAAGCAACAAACGTTACTGCAACAAACATTTTAACAACATCGGCAACTATCACTTGGAATGACCCAAATAATGTGGCATCATATTTTATTGAATATGGTGTTTCGGGATTTTCTTTAGGTTCAGGAACCACACTTATAGAAAGTACAACAACAGTAGATTTACAAAACTTATCACCAGAAACTACTTACGATGTTTATGTACAAGTCGTTTGTAATACTGATAATTTAAGTATGTATTCTGACGTTTACAGCTTTACTACAGCGACATTGCCAGTAATTCCTGAATTTAAACCAAACCTGTCTGAATTAAATTTATTCTCAGGTAACATAGGAGATTTAAACCCATCGCCTTATGCATTTGAATACGATTTAAGTACAAGACTATTTTCAGATTATGCACATAAACAACGATTAATAGCATTACCTGAAGGAGAAAAAATGACCTATAATGGAGACGGATTCCCTTTATTTCCAGACAACACTTTAATTGCAAAAACATTTTATTATAACAATGATGAAACTGATTTATCTCAAGGAAGACATATCATTGAGACTAGAGTATTGATTAAAATAAATGGATCCTGGGAACTTGGTAACTATAAATGGAATGAATCTCAAACAGACGCTACAATAGACACAGCTGGAGCTGTCGTTCCTGTGACTTGGGTAGATACCGAAGGCGAATCACAAAGTATCAATTACGAAATACCATCAAGTACAGACTGTTTTACATGTCATAGTAATAATTCTGAAGCAACTCCTATTGGACCTAGATTAAGGACATTAAACTTTAATGTTAATGGTTCTAATCAACTACAAACATTAATTGATAACAATATGCTTGAAGGGCTAACAGATCCAACAACAGTAAGTGTTTTACCAAATTGGGAAGACACGAGCTTAGGTTTAGAAAGACGTGCAAGAGCCTACATGGATGTCAATTGTGCACATTGCCATATTGAAGGTGGATTTTGTGAATTACAGTCTGGCTTGAGATTATCTTATGAAACAGCTTTTGAAGAATCAAATATTTCACAAAGCAGTGGTAGTATTTTAGCTAGAATTCAAAATAATATTCCGCAATACGGAATGCCATTAATTGGAACAACAATACTTCATGAAGAAGGCGTATCTCTACTAGTAGACTACATAAATTCATTATGATTAATCTATATAATTCGAATTAATTAAAGCCACTTTCTAAGTGGCTTTTTTTTCGTTAAAAAAGTATTAAATGCTAAATTTGACAAGAAATCTCAATCAAGATTTCTTATTTTCACGAACTAATTTAAAACGATTACATTTTGAAACATCTCTCCACTAAACTACTTTTCGTAGTATCAGTTTTTTTTATTGTATCATGTTCCTCAACAAAAGAAGCTAGTAAATCTAAAAAAGGAGCTACAGTAGCTGCAAAAAAACCAGTAAAAAAACCAGGTAAAAATGACATTCAACCTTATAGTAAAGTCATAACCAAAGACGCAAAAAGTGATGAAGGATTATTTACCGTTCACGCTTTAGACGATAACTTCTTTTATGAAATTCCCGATTCGCTTTTCGATCGAGAAATGCTCATGGTAACCCGTATTTCTAAAACTGCAAGCGGCTTAGGCTTTGGTGGTGGAAAGTTAAACGAACAAGTATTACGTTGGGAGAAAAAAGGAAAAAAAGTCATATTACGCGTTGTGTCATACAATGTATTTGCAGCAGATTCTCTACCTGTAAATGAAGCTGTAAAAAACTCAAATTTTGAACCTGTATTATTCACTTTTCCAATAAAAGCTTTTGGAAAAGATTCTACAAGTACTGTAGTTGATGTAACACCTCTATTTGCGAAAGATGTAAAATCCCTTGGTTTACCAAACTTTGCAAGAAAACCTTATAAAATTTCACGTTTAGAAAGTGATAAATCATTTATTGAAAGTGTAAAAAGCTACCCTAAAAACATAGAAGCTAGGCATGTGAAAACCTATGCTGCTGGTTCTCCTCCATCTAATTCAAGTACTGGAACCATTTCAATAGAAATCAATAACTCAATGATTTTATTACCTGAAAACCCAATGAAACGTCGTTATTTTGATGAGCGCGTTGGATGGTTTACAAGTAGCCAAACAGATTATGGTTTGGAAGAACAAAAAAGTAAATCTTTAGAATTCTTAGACCGTTGGAGACTTGAGGTCCGAGATGAAGATCTAGAGAAATTTAAGCGTGGAGAACTCGTTGTTCCTAAAAAGCAAATCGTTTATTATATCGATAGAGCTACTCCTGTAAAATGGCGTAAGTATATCAAACAAGGTATTGAAGATTGGCAAGTAGCCTTTGAAGCCGCAGGTTTCAAGGAAGCAATTATTGCTAAAGATCCTCCAACTGTTGAAGAAGATCCAGAATGGAGTCCTGAAGATGTTCGTTATTCAGTGGTTCGTTACTTAGCATCACCTATTCCAAATGCAAGTGGTCCTCATGTAAGTGATCCTAGAACAGGTGAAATTCTTGAAAGCGATATCAACTGGTATCATAATGTCATGACATTATTACGCCGTTGGTTCTTTGTTCAAACTGCAGCTATCAATCCTGATGCCCAGAGTTCACAATTTAAAGATGAAGTTATGGGACGACTGATTCGTTTTGTATCATCGCATGAAGTAGGACATACACTTGGATTACCTCATAACTGGGGAAGTAGTGTTGCGTACAAAGTTGAAGATTTGAGAAGTGCTGAATTTACTCAAAAGTATGGCACAGCACCTTCAATAATGGACTATGCTCGATTTAATTATATAGCGCAACCTGAAGACAAAGGTGTGGCTTTAATGCCAAACGTTGGAGTTTATGATAAGTATGCCATTTCTTGGGGTTATCGACCAATTTTAGACAAAACCGCTGAAGAAGAAAAGGAAACTTTGAATAGTTGGATTACAGCTCATGCTGGCGATCCAATGTATCGTTTTGGAAAAGAACAATATGGTAGTGATCTCGTAGATCCTAGCTCTCAAAGAGAAGACCTAGGTGATGATGCAATGTTAGCCAGTGATTACGGAATTAAAAACTTAAAGCGTATTGTTCCCAACCTAATAGAGTGGACAACTAAAGCTGGAGAAGATTATGAAGACTTGCAAGAAATGTATGGACAAGTAATTGGACAATTTAATCAATATACTAATCATGTTTCAAACAATATTGGAGGTGTTTATGAATATTATAAAACAGCTGATCAACCTGGAACTGTTTATAGTTATGTAAATAAAGAACATCAGAAAGAGGCTATTAAATTTCTGCATAAAAATCTTTTTGAAACACCTACTTGGTTAATTGATAAAGAGATCTTTGGAAGGATAGAGTATTCTGGTTCTGTAGAACGTATTAGACGAATGCAAGTACGAGCATTAAACAATATTATGAGCTTAGGTAAAATGCAACGTTTAACAGAAGCCGAAACATTAAATGGAAATGATGCTTATTCACTTTCTACTATGATGAAAGATTTGCGCCAAGGTATTTGGAGTGAACTACGAAGCGGAAAAAGAATGGATACCTACAGACGAAATTTACAACGTGCACACATTGATAGATTAGGCTATTTGATGACCGCTAAAAATCAAATTGGAAGTAGAAATCCTTACCTAAAAGCTACTGCAGTAAACACAAGTCAATCGGATATAAGAGCAGTTGTTAGAGCTGAATTAAAATCCTTACGCACTCAATTACGCTCGGCTCGTGGAGCTGATTCAATGAGTAGAATTCATATTGCTGATGCTTTAGAACGTATTGACGCTATTTTAAATCCGAATGGATAATAAAGATGTTTAAAAAGATTAGAAACGAAACGGCTTCAGATTTCTCTGAAGCTGTTTCGTTTTATTTCGAGTTATTTTAATTCTAATTCTCACCTGTTTGTTTCAAATTCTCTATATCATTTTCAATTGATAATATTAATAAACTAGTAGCTGTGCAAAAAACAGGACTAGTGATACAATGATGTCCATTCCAACTTCCATCATCATTTTGAATGGTCATTAATCGTCCAGAAATATTATCATACCAAGTCATCCATTCATCGTCATCATTTACAACCATAGATTCACCTGTTTGCAAAAAACTTAAAAATTCTTCTCCTCCATTATTACCAAATCCAGCCATAACATCATTTTGTTGTGCTTGAATTTTTGATGCATTATAAACATTATAAGAAGACGTATAAGAAATGGCTTCACTTTCTGAAACGCCAATATCCTGCAAATTTTCCACGGTTACTTTATCTTCTTTTTTAAGCTTACCTTCTTTTTTTGCTTTGGCAATTAATTCTTTCGCTTTCCTTGCATCTTTTGCTGATCCTCTTGCAGAATTACTCACAGAATATAAAATTATTCCAGCGCCATCAGTCGTTTTAACAGATTTAGATTCTTCATCAAAATTGCTTTTTAGGTATTGTTTTTGGCTGGTCACTACAACTTCATCAAGTGTTGCGCCAACAGATTCGGCAGATTCCAGTGCGCTAGTTGCTAAACCAGATTGCAAAACGCCAGCCCAACCTGCTCCTTTCATCTTTCCATCTTTATCTGTTGCCGATTGGATCTTGTCCACACAAACATCTAAACATTTTTGCACGCGCTTTTTAGTATCTCTATCTAACTGTTCCTTTAATAAATTTGAAAAAAACTGAGCTGTCAAAACGGCATCAATATTATTTCCTAACTTTGATTGAATTTGTGTCCCTTTTTCTGAAGTAATAAAAACATCATCCTTAGAAACACTTTCAACTTGCGTTAACAAAAATTCTACTGCTTTTTTTAACTGTTCTTTATACTCACCTCTATTTAATGTGCTGCCACTTCGCAAAATTGCCATGGCTACCATTGAAGTTGTAGCAGGATCGGCATTTACCGCATGTGGATTCATTTCACCTTGTCTGTTATGACTACCTGCTCCATAACCACCGTTTTCAAGTTGTGCGCTAGCCAACCAATTTAGTCCTTCATTTACAATTGGCTGGATATTCTCTCTTATTTTATGCTTGGCATAACCATCAGAAGACTCCTCTCCAAATGTGGTCATAAAGACACAACCCTTTTCCTGTTTCACTAATAATGGCTCTTTTTCTAGACTTTTGTTTAGAAATAAAGCTGCGCCAGACACCATTATAATAACAAGTGTCGATACTACAAATTTTGTTTTTGTTTTCATCTGTTCTTTTTTTTTGATTCTAATCTTTAATTTTTACTTACATAAAAGTATTATGATTACAATACAAAAAGAACATAGAATGAGTGTATAGCTCTTATGAGTGAGTGAAAGTGCTTTTTAAAAAAGAGTAGGATTTAAAAACTAAAACAACAAGGCCTTTATACCTTCTTTGTACAAATCAAAGCTGATAAGATTGTTATGATCGCCACCTTCAATAGTTATAAATGAGGTGGTTTTTTCTGGAGCTACACCCTTTAATTTTTCTGCCGACCTATAAGGAATTACGGTATCATCTGTACCATGTAACATCAGAATTGGACATTCAACATTGGTGATAAATTCATTTGAAGGAAATTCATATTTTAATAATGTTTTTACAGGAAACATAGGGAATCGATGTTTAGCCACATCTAAAATACTGTAATAAGGAGTTTCTAAAATGAGTTGCTTTGGCTGGTATTTTGAAGCTAAAAATGTAGCTATTCCTGTTCCTAAAGA
This sequence comes from Psychroserpens sp., assembly GCF_034670085.1. Taxonomy (GTDB): domain Bacteria; phylum Bacteroidota; class Bacteroidia; order Flavobacteriales; family Flavobacteriaceae; genus Psychroserpens. The sequence goes on from NZ_JAXMOD010000001.1 coordinate 29,425, forward strand.
GCGACCATACAACACTATGTCTTCTTCAGTATATGATTTCAAAAGGTAGTTATAACAAAATTCGGCATCATCATAAAATCCTTGTTCACTTAGCTTCCCTTTACTCTTTCCGTAAGTTCTATAATCCATGATGAACACATCATAATTTAGCGATACAAAATGTTCTCCAATAATTCCCCAACGACTTAAATCACCTGCATTTCCATGAAAATACAAAATAACTCCTTTTGGGTTTTGCGTTTTAAAATGAATTGCATTTATAGTAACATCTTCAGCAGTTTTAAGGAATAACTCTTCAAAAGGATATCTGAAATCATATTGATAATCTTGAGCTAAGGTGGTTGGAAGAAATAAAATCTTTTCTTGTAAAAAATAAAGTGATGCTCCAATCATAATATAGAGTACTAATAGAATTTTAAGGACTCTTTTAAGCCTTCTTTTTAGTCGGTTTTGAGGAGTGAATGACATTAATACTTGTGGTTTTTAAATCAATGGTTTTAGGCGTTTTATTAATTATATCATCTAACATACTGTGATAGGATTCAAAATTATTCAAGTTCTTGTGTCCACCACCTATAACCGTATGCAATGTGGTGAGATTAGGATTTACTTGAGACAACTTAACACTTGTTTTATATGGAATGAGTTTATCATGAGTTCCATGAATGATATGAATAGGACATTGTACATATTTTAACCACTTATATGTTGGTAATGGATATTTCATCAACAAAGACAACGGCATAAATGGCGCATAACGAGCAGTTACCTTGGTTAAGCTATAATATGGCGCATCTAAAACAAGCATTTTAGGATGATTCATTGAAGCTAACTTAGCTGCAAAACCAGACCCAAGAGATCTTCCGTAGAGAATGATACGATCTTCTGTAGTCATTTCTTTTAGTTTTTCATAAACCAACTGCAGATCACGTTTAATTGCTTTTTGAGAACGTCTACCAGTACTTTTACCAAAGCCTCTATAGTCTACCATCAAAACGTTATAACCATGTCTTGTGAAATCAATTGCAAATTTTCCCCAACCTTTTATACTTTTTGAATTTCCTTTTAGATATAACACAACACCTTTACTTTCCCCTTTAGGGAAAAACCGCAAACCGTTTATCACAGCGCCATCTCTTGTTTCTAAATTATATTCTTTGGTATCCTGATTTTCATAGTCAAACTGAAAATCTTTAGGCAGTTTTTCTGGCTTAAAAAGCATATAGTCTTGTAGATAGTATAGTGCAATACTAATAGCAATATAAATAACTAATATTGTAATAACTATAGACAACCAATATGGCATGCTGAGGGTTTTAAGTAAAGACAAGATAGGAAATAAAATCAGAATCATTATATGAACGCAATCGGTAAAGAAAATCTAATCTAAAATCGTTTACTTTGCAATTCAATTTATAGATGAAATGTATTTTTTACCTGAAAAATTAGATGAGTATATTGTAGCACATTCTCAGGAAGAACCTGAGTTATTACAACAACTCACCAGAGAAACCTATCAGAAGATTTTGCAACCTATCATGCTTAGTGGACCTTATCAAGGAAGAGTTCTGAGTATAATTTCAAAATTAAAGTCGCCTAAAACCATTTTAGAGTTAGGCACATTTACGGGTTATGCAACGTTATGTTTGGCTGAAGGTCTTCAAAACGAAGGTGAAATTGACACCATAGATGTGAATGAAGAATTGGTAGATTTTCAACGCAAATACTTTGATAAATCTGGCTACGGAAAGCAAATACACCAACATTTAGGAAATGCAACAGATATTATTCCTACATTGAAAAACACTTATGATTTAGTGTTTATTGATGCAGATAAACCTAATTACTCAAACTATTTCCACTTGATAATAGACAAGATGAATCCTGGAGGCATAATTCTTTCTGACAATGTGCTTTGGCATGGAAAAATAATTGAACCTCTGAATGAAAAAGATAGTTCTACAAAAGCTGTTTTAGAGTTTAATACCCTTTTAAAAGAAGATAATCGTATTGAAACCGTAATGCTACCAATTCGAGATGGACTGACTGTGAGTAGAAAAAAATAAAACTATTATTGTTCTCTTTTTATAGAACCTGAGAAATCTTCAATTTCGTCTTTAACTTTGGTGATTTCTTCTTTAATGTCTTGAGTGACATTAGTCTCTAAATTTTTATTATCAGCAGATGACTTCTTAATTTCAGATTTTACTTCATTAGAAGCATCTCTTAAACTTCGCATCCCTTTTCCTAAGCCTTTCGCCACTTCAGGAATTTTATCAGCACCAAAAACCATCACAGCTATAAATAGTATGAACATGACCTCAGTGGTTCCAATAAATAAAAATGTTGCTAATAGATTCACAATGCAAATATACTAAGATGTTTCGATTGGTTGTAGATTGACACCTAAATTATTTTACCAATTTTATTCCTTTTCAATCCTCACCACTTTCTACTTGAATATTGAAGGCTAGTAGCTTATCAATTAAAAATTCAAAAAGTTTAATATCACTTTCAAGATTACAGACCTCTAAAAATTGTGGATCTTCTGAAGCATACAAGAAGAACTCCATCTTTAAGTCTTCTTCTAAAACCAAATGACCAAAAAGCTCATCAGATAATTCAGCAATTGCTTTGTTCATACAGATATCTTGTTGTTCTAGTCTTACAAGATGTTTTAACGTCTTTGTTCGCCCAGAAATTCTATTCAATACCTTATGAATATTAATAACAGCAACCAACCCATAGTAATACACAAACTTTCCTCCATCTGCTTCTCGTAACCGTCTATTTTTTTGAGTAATAGGTTTCCCAGTATAACCTGGTATGCCAACATCATAGAAATTAATATCAGCTTTAGCATCACTATTTTTGATGTCAGATAATAAATCTCCCGTCAGCACTTTTCCAACAATAACCTCATCTAATTCATTAACGCGATCTTCGAGTGTAATGGCTATAAACTTAAAGGTAATCATGTTTTGAGTAACAACAATTGTTTTTGGAATGTATTGAACACTTGACAACAATATAGTATCATTAACTTGTGCAGAAATTTCAAATGCACCTTTACTATTTGTTATGGTGTATTCTTCAGCCGAAATATTTAATATATGAATCCCTTCAAGTTCTGCGCTTGCCTCAACTTGCCCCTTTAAATCAATCGATTGAGCCACACAAACAATAGAATTTAGCCATGCTATAACAAAAAATAATATGTGTTTAGTCGTCTTCAATTTGAGATTTAAATTCTTTCAGTTTTTGTTGTAAAAACTCTAGCATTTTAATGTCATTATCAAGTTTACTTAACGGTAAAAAATTTGGATCATCTGTTACAAAATAAAAAAATTCTACACGTTTTGATTCTTCAAGGTTATCAATATCGAATAACATTTCTGATAAATCAGACATAACCTCACGCATGGCATTATCATTGTTTTCTCTAACGATCTGTCCCTTGAGTTTTTTTGTTCGACCAGAAAGCCAATTGAGAATTGGAGTTAAGGGCACTAAACCACCACCTGAAGTGGCTTCATGCAAGCGTCTTTCGGATTGTGTTTTCTGTTTTCCTGTGTATCCTGGAATCCCTAAATCATAAAAATTCAATTCTCGCTTAACCTCACTATTTTCGATATCTGACAATAAATCTCCAGTTAGTATTTTGCCAACTACAACCTCATCTAACTCTGTAATTTTATCAGTAAGATCTATTGCAACAAATTTAGATTGAATTATTTGTGTTGTCATTACCATCTCTAATGGCTTATACTGAATGGCAGAAATTAAAATGGTATCATTTACTGAAGCAGAAATTAAAAATTCACCATTATCATTTGTGATGGTAAACTTGTGAGCTGTTTTGTTAATGACATGAATGCGATCAATATCTGAGCTTGCAGTAACTTTCCCAAGGATTTCGGTGGATTGCGAAAACGTAACTCCAAACTGAATAAAGCATAAGATTAAAAAAACAAATTTTTTAATCCTTATCATTCTTTTTACCTAAAAATGCTTGGCTTTTCTCACTTAACACTTCAAGAAATTCTAGTTCTTTTCCATAGTTAAGTAAGGTAAAGTCAAAGTTTTCATCATCTTCTACAAACCTAATGAACTCTTCTACACGATGCTCTGGAATGTCAAAATTATCAACTAAAAATGACGAACCAAAATAATATTTAATTGAACTCACTGGTACTTCAGGAATTCCAGCTGCTTTTTTATCCTTTACTTTAGATCTAAATAATGGTAATAATAATTGGTCAACGACATTACGAATATTTAAGCCATTAACCATTGTCTGAGATTGAGAATGCATCGCAATATTATTTATTTGGCTTCTATTATCATCGGTAAATTCATATTCATCACTTTTTTTAATACCAAAGTAAAGTGCATCCAATTTTGGATTGAAGGTTTTTACACTACTAATATCTGTGTCTAAATCGCCCGAAAGCCCTTTAGTCATCACCAATACTTCATCAAGTTTATTAATTTCCTCAATAAGAATTACACGAATTCGTTTTGAACTTAAGATAGCTTGACTCACTTTAAAATCAAAATTTTGATACTGCAAAGCTCTTACTTCTATTAAATCATTTAGAGCAACAGCAATGTTAAATTCGCCATTCTCATCAGTAACGGCTCCTTTATTTGATGATGTGTTGTAGACGGTTATACCTTCAATATCATTACCTTCTACAATGATTTTCCCTTCAACAACAACACGTTTAACATCCTGAGCTATAGCATAAAAGTTTATGCAAAACAGTAATAATGGTAATAGTTTTTTCATAGGTTAGTTATTTCAGATAAAAATAAATTCTATTGAATTAATTACAACATAAAGCCTTGTAAACTTTTGTTAAATTAAAGGTTTACTTAAATTTACGATAAATAAAATGAAGTTTGTAATAGACCTGTAAAGGTTTAAAATTATTTTCAATGAAAAACATCATCATAGCTAGCACATCAACCATCCATGGTAGTGGACCTTTAGAATATTTACTAGATGAACTTTCTGTTTTCTTTAAGGACACTTCTGAAATTCTTTTCATTCCTTATGCGAGACCAGGTGGAATTAGTCATGATGAATATACAGCGAATGTTAATATAGCATTCCGCCAAATAGGAAAAGTAGCCAAAGGCATTCACGAGTTTGAAGACCCTAAAAAAGCCGTTGCAGACGCTAAAGCTATTTTTACAGGTGGTGGAAATACCTTTGTATTAGTTAATCAACTTTATAAAAATGATTTATTATCGTTTATTAAAGAGGCTGTTAATTCTGGCACACCTTATTTAGGAACAAGTGCAGGAAGCAATATTTGCGGACTTACAGTAAACACAACTAACGATATGCCAATTGTGTATCCACCAAGTTTTAAAACTTTTGGTTTTGTCCCTTTTAATATCAATCCGCATTATTTGGATCCAGATCCAACGAGCACTCATAAAGGAGAAACAAGAGAAACTCGAATTAAGGAATTTCATGCGTTTAATACGCAACCTGTTGTAGGAATTCGTGAAGGAAGTTGGTTAGCTGTAAATGGAACTGACATTATTTTAAAAGGTCCTTTAAGTGCTAGAATATTTGAACATGATAAATTACCTTATGAAGTAGATCCCGAAACTAATTTATGCGCTCTTAAATAATTAAAGGGTTTTCAAAAAGTGGTAACCTAAAATCTCAAAACCTTCATTGTAGTAAAACTTATGTGATGGGTAGTTTTGTACATAGGTATTTAGTTCTGCCGTTGTTACGCCTTTCGATTTAACATGTTTGTAAATCCATTCTAAAAACTGGCTTCCCAAGCCTTTATTTCTATAATCTTCTGCAATATACACATGATCTAATTCTACACTTTTTCCAGCGTAATGTCGCGTGCAATACCAAAGTCCAGAAACACCAATTAATAAATCTTTATCATAAATTACGGCACATTCGTAGTTTTCAGTTACCATATCAGCAAAACGTTCTTTCAAAATGGCATCCGAAAATTTATGGCTCGTTAATTGTTGTATCAAAGGTATGATGTCGTTTATTTTGGAAGGTTCTAAAATTTGATAACGAAATGACATATTTATTGATTTTAAAGTGAAGATAATTATTTTTAACTGAAAATGAATTAGTAAATTCACTTGTACATTCATCGAAAAGAAAATTGAAACGTAGACAATTTATAAAAACAACTTTAGCTTCAAGCTTAGCAATAGCTGTAATTCCACATTTTGGATTTCAAACGAATTCAAATGAAATAAGTTATGAAGAACTTATTGGAAAAGGCAATCCTGATCTTTATGGTGATGGATATCTGCTTAGAAAAGAAGCATATGAAGCATTTATAAGACTAAAGGCAGAAGCACTTAAAAGTGACGTTCACATTCAAGTTGTGTCTAGTTATAGAGATTACGATCATCAAAATAGAATTTGGGTACGCAAATACAATGCAAACATTAATAGAGGATTAACTCCTCAGGAAAGCATAAAAAAAATCATAGAATATTCTACCATACCAGGAACGTCACGGCATCATTGGGCAACAGATATCGATATTATTGATGCCAATGTCGCGCAACCTTCATCAGTTCTTCAACCTAGACATTTTGAAGATAATGGCTGTTTTAGAACCTTGAAACTTTGGATGGATGATCATGCAAATGATTTTGGGTTTTATTTAGTGTACACCAATCAACCAAATCGAAAAGGTTTTAAATATGAACCATGGCATTATAGTTATAAGCCACTTTCAAACGTGTATTTATCACAATTCAAGAACCTGAATATTAAGGACAGTATAGCAAATGAAAACCTATTGGGAAATGACCATTTTTCTGATGACTTTATTTCTAACTACTTAAACCATAATATTTTGGATATAAATCCGAAACTTTTGTAAATTTAAAGCACAAATAACCGAAATCATGAGAGGTAAGAATTTTAAAATAAGACTGTTAATTGGTGTAGCAATTGCACTATTTTTCGTGGTCAAAAGATGTAGTCAACGAGAAGAAAACCCGTATACAGGTCGTATGCAAACCATATCGATGACACCAGATAAGGAAATCCAAATTGGTCTTGCAAGTGCTCCAGGAATGGCTCAACAGCATGGCGGTTTACATCCCAATGCTCAATACCAAGCATTCGTAGATGATATTGGAAATAAATTAATTAATAATAGTATCGCTAGAGAAACTCCATATCAATATGAATTTCACTTATTAGCCGATCCAAATACAATTAATGCATTTGCATTACCAGGAGGACAAATTTTTATCACCTATGCCTTGTTTTCTAAATTAGAAAACGAAGATCAATTAGCAGGTGTATTAGGACATGAAATAGGTCATGTTTTAGGTAGACATAGTGCAGAACGAATTGCCGAAAGTGAATATTGGCAAGGCTTAGCAACAGCTGGATCTGTTGGAGGTGACATTGGCGGCTTAGTGAGTGGTATTGGACAAAACACCTTGTTGACAAATGGTAGAGATGATGAATTGGAAAGTGATGATTTAGGTGTGAAATTTATGCTCAAAGCTGGATTTAAACCAGAAGAAATGATTGATGTTATGGAGATTTTAAAAGCTGCGGCTGGACCAAATCGTGTACCAGAAATGCAAAGTACACATCCAGACCCTGAAAATAGAATAGAAAAAATAAAAGAGTCGATTGCTAAATACAAAAAGACGCTTTAAAAATAAAGCGTCTTTTTTAACTAACTAACTCAAATAACTGTCATTTATAATGACCTGTATTTTAAGATTCTAAACTTTGTAAATACGATAAGGCTTCTTTAGCATTTGATGCTTCTGCATATTTTTCTGCAGTCAGACCTTTATCACTTTTAGTCTTCAATTTTGCACCATTTTCAACTAAAATTTTTAAAATATCTAAACGATTATATCTCGCTGCATACATTGCAGGTGTTAAACCATTAGATGTTTTGTTTACATTAGCTCCTAAAGCTATTAACTTCTCAACAGTTTCAATGTCTCCTTTAACGATAGACATACAAAAAGGACTAACGGTTGTTTTTTTCGTAACCATCTCATAATTTGAGGAATTACTAATTACATTTTTTGCATTTAAAGCTGTTACCGAAAATGCCATTGCGATTGCAACAATTACTACTGATTTTTTCATGATGAAAGATTTTAAATTAATTGATTGTTTTTTGATTATACTAAATAGACGACTTAATTTCTAAAGTGTTACATGACAAATCCATAAATAACATTTTTTTAACTATTTGTAAACAAATATGTTAAGAGCATCACAATTCATTTAAAACGCCTAAATCCTTTTGAATCATTACCTAATGACTTTTTAATTCAGATTAATTTTTGAGCTTATTTTTACCATTTCGGTTTAGAAACTTTTATCTTTGAAATTAAATATCAAACTATGAATAAGAAAGTTATTTTGATGATTCTTGATGGTTGGGGAAAATCTCCAGATCCCAAAGTTTCTGCCATAGATAATGCCTATACGCCATTTATTGATTCACTTTACAAAACGTATTCTCATGCTTCTTTAAGAACAGATGGTCTTCATGTTGGTTTACCTGAAGGACAAATGGGAAATAGTGAAGTTGGACATATGAATCTAGGCGCTGGTAGAATAGTGTATCAAGATTTAGTTAAAATTAACTTAGCAGTAGAGAATAATACATTAAAGGATGAACCTGTACTAGTGAATGCATTTGAATATGCTAAAGCAAATAACAAGCCTGTTCATTTTTTAGGATTAGTAAGCGATGGAGGTGTACATTCACACATTAATCATTTATTTGGATTAGTGGATGCAGCAAATAATTCTGGAGTAGAACAATCATTTATTCATGCCTTTACAGATGGTCGAGATGTTGATCCTAAATCTGGATTTGGATTCATCACCTCTTTAGAAAGCCATATCAAAGACACAAATACAAAACTTGCTACTGTCACTGGTCGCTATTTTGCTATGGATAGAGATAAACGTTGGGAGCGCGTAAAATTAGCTTACGATGCCATAGTTAATGGGACTGGTGAGCATTCAAAAAATGCTACAGATGCCATTCAAAATAGTTATGACAATGATGTCACTGATGAATTCATCAAACCCATCATAATGGTTGATGAAAACGATAATCCCATAACAAAAATCCAATCAGGAGACGTTGTCATCTTTTTTAATTTTAGAACAGATAGAGGAAGAGAACTCACAGAAGCACTTTCACAGCATGATTTTCATGAGCAAAACATGCATAAACTAGATTTGTATTACGTGACGCTCACAAATTATGATGATTCATATAAAGGAATTAAGGTAGTTTATAATAAAGATAACCTCACAGAAACTTTAGGTGAAGTATTAGAAAAGCATAACAAGACACAAATACGAATTGCTGAAACTGAAAAATATCCTCATGTTACGTTTTTCTTTTCAGGAGGACAAGAGAACCCATTTAAAGGTGAAACTCGCATTTTAAGAAACTCTCCGAAAGTAGCCACTTACGACTTAAAACCTGAAATGAGTGCCTATGAACTCAGAGATGCTCTAATTCCTGAGTTACAAAAAGGAGATGTTGATTTTGTGTGCTTAAACTTTGCAAATGGAGATATGGTAGGTCATACAGGAGTAATGGAAGCTGCTATTAAAGCTTGTGAAGCTGTTGATGTTTGCGTTAAAGATGTTATAAAAACTGCACTCGAAAAAGATTATACAACCATTCTAATTGCCGACCATGGAAACTGTGAAACTATGATTAATCCCGATGGCTCTCCGCATACTGCACATACAACAAATCCAGTTCCGATTATATTAATTAATAACGATAAAACAACCATCAAAGATGGAATACTAGGTGATATCGCACCAACCATACTTGATCTTATGGATATTGAACAACCTGAAGCAATGACCCAAAAATCATTAGTAACACTTTAAATCTAAAAAAGATTATTATTGTATTTTTGCCAATTATAAGGACTAACCTATGAATTTTTTAGACAAACTTGTTATTGCCGTAGATTTTGATGGAACTATTGTTGAGGATGCTTATCCAAAAGTTGGAAAAGCCCGCATCTTTGCCTTTGAAACCATGAAACGCTTACAGCAAGATGGACATCGTCTTATTTTATGGACCTACAGAAGCGGTTCTAAACTTGACGATGCTGTTGAATTTTGCAAAGAAAACGGTATTACCTTCTACGCAGTTAATCAAAGTTTTCCTGAAGAGCAATATGACAATTCAGTGAGTAGAAAAATTTATGCAGACATCTATATAGATGACAGAAATATTGGTGGTGTTTTAGGTTGGGGCGAGGTGTTTCAAATAATTACCAATGAAACACCAGACATCAAAATTCCAAAACGTAAAAAGGGTTTTTTTGGCTTATTCCGTAAATAACAACTTACATCATATCAAAATAGGCCTTATCCAAAGTTTCTCGATGATCTGGATGAGAAATTTCAACTAAGGCTTTCACGCGCTCTTTAATTGTTTTTCCATATAAATTAGCTACACCATACTCTGTAACCACATAATGTATATGAGCTCTGGTTGTTACCACTCCTGCTCCCATTTTTAAAGCTGGTACAATTCTGCTTATGCCTTTTTTAGTAATTGATGGTAAAGCGATGATAGCTTTTCCGCCTTCACTTAATGATGCACCTCTAATAAAATCCATTTGACCACCTACACCCGAATACATTTTTGAACCAATTGAATCTGCACAAACCTGGCCTGTAAGATCGACTTCAATCGCAGAATTAATCGCTACCATTCTGGGATTTTGTTTAATAACCGACACATCATTTACATAATCTGAAGCTCGCATTTCTATAAACGGATTATCGTTTACATAGTCATACAATCGTTGAGAACCCATTAAAAAAGTAGCCAAAGCTCGACCAGGATTTACACCTTTATAATTTCCGTTGATGACATCTTTCAGAATTAAATCAATTACACCATCTGAAAACATTTCAGTATGCAAACCTAAATCTTTATGGTTATGCAATCTCGACAAAACTGCATTGGGAATATTCCCAATACCCATTTGCAAAGTACTTCTATCTTCAATTAAATTAGCGACATAATCACCAATCTTGGTTTCAACAGCTGTTGGTTTTGAAGCTGGATGCGAGGGCAAAGGCACATCACACTCTACAAAAGCATCAATTTCGGAAATATGAATAATTCCATCTCCAAAAGTTCTAGGCATTTGCTTATTAATTTGAGCAATTACATGATCTGCATTATCAATTGCAGCTAATGTTGCTTCCACTGAAACACCTAGTGAACAGTAACCATGTTGATCTGGTACAGACACATGAATTAAAGCCACTTTTATATCCACAATATTTCGTTTAAACAACAAAGGCACTTCACTCAAAAACACTGGAGTATACGAACCATTCCCTGCTTTTAATGTATGTCTAACATTTTTGCCTATAAAAAAAGAATTGACGTGAAAGCTTTTAGCATATTCCGGATTGGCGTAAGGCGCTTCTCCTTCGGTATGCAACTGGCAAATGGTAACATTACGCAATTCATCATGTCTTTCTGCTAGTGCCTTAATAAGTACAGATGGTGCAGCTGCAGCTGCTTGGATATAAATTTTATCGTTTGATTTTACAACTTTAAGGGCTTCTTCAGCACTGACGGCTTTATACATTTGTTATGTGATTTGTTGATGACACAAAGGTAATATTCAATTCATATTAAAAAACTGCCAAATATCATGTTTAGGTTAAAAGTTTTAAATTTAAGTATCTTTGCCCATATTTTTTAATGATGATTATAGTAAAAACTAAAGAAGAAATTGAATTAATGCGCTTAAGCGCTTTGGTGGTTTCTAAAACCTTAGGAATGCTTGCTAAAGAAGTAAAAGCTGGTGTGACCACAAATCAATTAGATAAACTCGCTGAAGATTTTATAAGGGAACAAGGTGCTGTACCTGGCTTTTTAGGCTTGTATGATTGTCCATCAACCTTACTTTGCAGTGTTAATGAGGCTGTTGTTCATGGTTTGCCCACAGACATTCCTTTAAAAGATGGCGATATTGTATCTATAGATTGTGGTTCAATAATGAATGGTTTTTATGGTGATCATGCCTATACATTTGAAATAGGTGAAGTCGCTCCTGAAACCAAGAAATTGATTCAAATTACCAAAGAATCCTTATATGTTGGTATTCGCGAATTAAAAATTGGTAATCGAGTTGGTGATGTTGGATATGCCATCCAAAACTATTGTGAAGCCCATGGTTATGGAGTTGTAAGAGAATTGGTTGGCCATGGTATAGGTCGAAAAATGCATGAAGATCCTGAAATGCCAAATTATGGTCGTAGAGGTCGTGGAAAAAAATTCGTTGAAGGTATGGTTGTTGCTATTGAACCAATGATAAATGGAGGCACTCACAAGGTTAAGCAACTAAAAGATGGTTGGACTATTGTTACTCAGGACGGAAAACCAAGCGTACATTTTGAGCATGATATTGCCATCGTAGATGGGAAACCTGAAATCTTATCAACCTTTGCTTATGTGCATGAAGCTTTAGGAATTACATCTACTGAAGAAGATGAGTTTAGAAAAGAAGCCTTAGTGCTCTAAAATGAAACGTCTCTTTAAATTTATATTAAATACAATTCCGAGACCTTTATTAATTAGGTTAAGCTACGTTGCTCGTCCTATTCTCGCGTTTATCTTAAGAGGGAACACCTATGTAGATCCTATAGATGGGAAACGTTTTAGAAGTTTTTTACCTTATGGCTATGGCAATCAACGTAACAACGTTTTATCACCTTCTACGCTGTCTTTAGAACGCCACAGATTATTATGGTTGTACCTAAAAAACGAAACAAATTTTTTTACTGAAAATTTAAAAGTTTTACATTTTGCTCCTGAGCAGTGTTTTCTGGAACGCTTTAAAAAACTAAAACATATTGATTATACAACTACCGATTTAGAATCTCCAATAGCAGATGTAAAGGCAGACATTTGCAACCTACCGTTTGAAGATGATAGCTACGATGTGATTTTATGTAATCATGTGCTAGAACATATTCCAGACGACACAAAAGCCATGCAAGAATTGTTTCGGGTATTAAAACCTGGAGGTTATGGTGTGTTTCAAATTCCGCAAGATTTAAATCTTGATGTAACTTTTGAAGACAATACAATTACCGACAGAAAAGAGCGCGCAAAAATATTTGGCCAGTACGATCACGTTCGTGTCTATGGTCGTGACTATTTTAACAAGCTACGACGTATTGGTTTTAAAGTCAATGAAGTTGATTATACGTCTTCACTTTCCGAAGAAGAGGTTACCAAATATTGTTTAGCAAAAGGCGAGATTATTCCTGTGGTTTACAAATAATAACTACTTTTTAAGCACTTTATACGTAGAATCCTTTCCGTTTATACCTACCTGAATTAAGTACAAACCTTGAGATAAGTCAGACATATCAATAGAATTAGGATTAGAACCAATATCCAATGCTTTAATTCTCTGACCTAATAAATTAAAAATTTCAACTTTATCGATAGCTTCATTAGACTGAATATTTAAGACATCATCCACTGGGTTTGGAAAGATCTTGACGGTTTCAAATTGAAAATCTTGAGTTGATAATGTCCCATCTTGAACTGTAAGATTAAACCAAGAAGAACCACCTCTATCGGCTGGATCATCGTTCCAAACTTGAACGTAGTATATTGTATTAGGAGCAACAGGCATATCATCAAGTTGAGTGCCACATGCATTATTCACTTGTGTTAATTCATAACATTCCCCTTCCCAAAGTTGTACATAAAATCCTGCTTGAATTAAGACATCAATAATTGTATTATCTCCGGAATTAAATGCAAACCAAACATCTTTTCTATTAGTAATATCATTGCAGCTAGGTGTTTGAGAAGATGTTGTTGCAAATTCATTATTTGCTGTGATAGGTTCTCCTAAAACTAATTGATTGGCTAGAGTTGGATATCCACAATTATCATTTGAATTTATTCCACAGGCATATTCCACTTCAATATTGGAATTACAACCGGGTGCATTATTTTCAAAAGTTCCAGGATACCAAAAACTTTCTTCAACCCCAACAGAGTAAAGAAAATGACACACCCAATTTGAATTACAAACTGATAAGTTAGGATTGTTTTGAATAGTCACTTCTGGCCACCAACCAATATTATCATCAACGATGTTAATATCTTCAAGAACAGCATTGTTTTCAATATAAAGAGAATATCCTGCCCACATTTGATTCAACCCATTAAAACTTATTAGAGCGTCATTATTAGAAATTCTCACAATTTCAGAGCCACTAGCACAATCTAAACCTGCTAAGTCTACTAAACTATCATTGTCAGAAATTGTTGTTATTTCACCTGCACAATAATCTTCTAAACCATTTAAATTAATAAGTGAATCGTTATTTACAATTGAAAACCATGTTAAAGGATCAAACGTACTGGGTACACCTTCTATATTAATCAACATTGGATTATCACTAATAGTAAATGAACTTTCAAAACCAGATTGACTTACAAAGTTTTCTAGTCCATCAATAGTTAATAATGATGCATTATTGCTTATGCCAAATCCTGTTCCTGTTCCTTCAACATAGCGTATGACTATATTGGAATTTAAACCAATTGTGTTCTGTAATACTAAAGTAGGTCCTAGTCCAAAACTAGTACAAGACACTATCTGATTAAGACCACTTAAATCGGTAATATCATCACCAGAAATGACAAAGGCACCCACTTCTGTACAATTTGGATAGTCTATTGCTAGAGCATCAATTTGCGCCTGAGAGGTAAATATACCACTAGTGGGAGGACATTGACTTAAACATAGAATTGGAAACAAAAAAAGAATGAATAGTAAATGCTTCATTTTAAGATATTTACTATAAATATAGAAAATTAACAACACTAATTTTCTGGAAAGTCATTTAAATTTAAAGTTTCAAGCTCCTTATTTTCATTTTCAAAAACCAAGAACACTTTTAAATCAGGATGTGGAATTAAAAACTCGGTCACCTTTTCGATTCCCATGGCCTGAAAAGCGGTTGCATAGGCATCAGCAGTCATACAGTCTTCAGCAATTACAGACACACTTAAAATGTTAGTTTTTGTAGGATAGCCTGTTTTTGTATTGATGATGTGCGCATAGCGATTGCCGTTGTCATCAGTTTTAAATTTTCTATACGTTCCAGAGGTCGCCATTCCAGCGTTTGACAATGAAATGCCTTTTAAAACGGACTGTTCACCGTCAAATCGTGGTTCGTCCAGCCCGACTCTCCAAGGTGTGCCTTTTTCCATATTCATTCCACTAGCACGAATCTCACCTCCTATTTCAACGAGATAATTAGAAATGTTTTTCGATTCTAAAAAATCAGCAATCACATCAACTCCATAACCCTTAGCAATAGCGTTAAACTCAATGTAAGTCTGCGGTTGCTTATGTACAATCTTGTCAATCATCATCACTTTGTCAAATCCAACAAAGCTCATAAGATTATTTATCGTTGTACTATCGGTCAAGAATTTATTTTTATCAGCTCCAAAACTCCAAGCATTTACTACATCTCCTATGGTTGGATCGAAAGCGCCATCAGTAGCTTTATATATTTTTTTTGATGCAGAATACACATTTACAAAATGTTGATCCATTTCAACAATTTCATTTCTATTTAACTTTGATATGTCAGAATCTGGAAGATATGTGGACATTGACTGGTTTACAACGGCAAACAAACTATCAAACTGTTTTGTGTAGTTTATTTCAGAATTATAAATCACCGAAAAGGAGGTGCCAAAAACTGGTCCTGAAATTTTAGTGTTTTCTAATAACGTCTGTGTTTGTTTAGTGTTTTCTCTACAAGAAAAAAGGACGAATAGTAAGACTACAACCGTAAATTTGTTCATTTAATTTAAATTAGTTTCGATGACTTGAATACCATTGTATTCTAATAGATAATCTTCATTGAGATAGATTGGTAAATCTTCTCCATTTGGGTTTCCCAGACCAACACCAGCATATAATACTTTTGCGTCTTTATCAAAGGCATGTTTTTTAAAAGTTTCCATCCAAACTACATCATAATTATTAGGATTTTCAGGAAGCACAACGGCTTTTACAATCACAAAAAAATATTGACTGTTTTTATCAATACACACAAACTGAGGATGTTTTTTTAATTTGCTATTTATCGCTACAAATTCAAAACCGCGTTGTTCTAAATCTTTTCCAACATGATTCATTGCTAAGTTGTGAAGTTCTTGTTTTGAAAGTGCTTTACTCATGATGCAAAAATACGATAAAAGTTTTTTTGATGACATTTTATTCCCAAAACGATTTAATTGTAAACCCATCACGATGAATAAAATCAAAACCCATTTTATCAGTATTATAGTATTGACCATTCTAGCGTCTTGTACATTTTCAAATTCTGGAAATAGTCAATCTAAATATGGAAATTCAAATTTAGCCACTTCAGAAAACCATCGCGTACTGAAGGAAAGAAATTTAAAAAACAATGCTATTTATGATCACAATAATGGCCTAGTAATTTGTCAAATTCCGTTACCAAAAAATTGGAATTTTAATTCTCAAAAAAATGCTGAGTTTATAATAACTGCACCAAATAATATAAAAGTTGCAAAAACTGAAACACAAAATTATGCGTATGCAAATGATGCTTTTTCTTTACAATCATTACAACAAATGCAAACTCAAGATTTACAAATTGCTCCAGTTGAATCTTTAAGCGACATTTTACAAAATTATATTATTCCATCAGCACAATCTCAAGGTTACGACCTTATTGACCATTATGAATTACCAGATGTTTTACAATTTTGGATACGTTTTGAATCTGGAATGCTTAATACAGGAAGTAAGAGACAATACAATGTACTTGGTACCGATTGGAAAGATGGTAATGGAAACATGTCCTTTATAGTATTTATACAATCAATTATTTATAAAGGCAATTTTGTCTATTGGACCCTTCAGTCTACAGAACTTGAAGCTCCTGCTGCCTATTTCAAAAGTGCTAAAGATGCTTATGTTTTTGGATTAGCCAACACACAACTTAATATGAAATGGCAACATATTAAAAATAATGAATTATTAAAAAGCATTAGATCTAACAATGCATTTTGGGAACATGCAACTAGACAAAGTCAAAATGAGCATAATCAACGAATGGCTGCCATTCAATCTAGAGGTAATAACACACGATCAATTGGCGATACATACAGCGATATTTTAGATATCAATCATTCTGGTTATTTAAAGCGAAATGACATGAATAATGCTGGCCAATCAAAAACAATAAACATGATAGGTGAAAGGTCTACAATTTCAAGTATGGCCACAGGTGAACGTTATAATGTTCAAGCGGGAAGCAAACATTATTGGGTGAATACGAATGGACAATATTTTGGTACAGACAATTCATTTTACGACCCAAGAATTGACAACAGGGTAAATGATACACAATGGACTCAATTTGAAATAGAAAACTAAAATAGAATGATGACATACGATGTTTAAAACGATGTCTTTATATAACCTTAACAACATAATATGAAATCAATACAATTAATGTGCTCCATTTTGTCATTAACACTAATCTTTTCATGTAGCAAAAGTGATGAAAGCACTAATGGAAACAATAGTGACATTCTTAATAATTATGAAACTGAATGTCAAAATGGAAATGGCCCAAACATAATTATGGGCCCAAAAGCTGCCTATTGGGATAATGCAAAAGGGATTTCTCTACCACTTACACAACCACCTTTATTAGCAAATCAAGTAGGTTATTATATTCATAACAGTTTTCCTGCATTAGGATTTCCTCTACCTCAAGGTTATAGTGGTTTTGATGCCTTAGATGAAGAAATTCCTGGTGCGCAAGGGACCATTGGTGTAAATGTAGTACGCGATAATGATAATGCTGCAGTCTGGAGATATGTACCAACCTATTCTATTGTAGGAAATTTTTCAATCACAAATGCGGTTGCAAATGAAGTCAATTTAATGTTTGGTTTTTATCAATTCAATGATGTCAATTTTGAAGTCTTATGTTCTGAAACAGTGCCTGTAAATTTAGGAGGAGGAATTACAAGAATTTTTAGCGCTCGATTAATTCGTTTCGGAAATTTCACAGGTCAGGTCTATGTCATAGCAACTATAGTAGATGGTCTTCCAGGAAGCACCTTTGTCTCTTCTTCAGTTTCCGCTGGACCAACCAATGAATATGATAGTTTAGTTGCAAATATTTTTATACCACTTAATTATCAACTATTAGTAAATGATAATGGTTTACTAGATTCTGATTTAGATGGCGTACCTGATGTAGATGACGCAGCACCAAATAATCCAAACATTCAATAAACAAATTATGAGAACATTAGGCTTAAAGTTCATTTTAATAGTACTCATTAGTTTTATTTCATATTCTTGTAAATCAGATGACGATAGTACTGGTATTGCATGTCCTAAAGTTAATAACACACATCCATTATTACTTGGTGATTGGAATTTTTCTGGAACGTATATAGATGGTGACTTATTCCTTGAAGAATGCGATCTATTAACGACATTAAAAGTGACTTGTGACCTTTTTGAAACCACAAGTTTTGGAGGCAACAATTGTTCTAATTCTGAAACCTATAGTTCAAACTATCGTATAGAAGGCAATAGTTTAATCTCCCTTGATGAAGAGGGCAATGATGTAGGCATTCAACATATTATAATATTAAACGAAACGACACTTATATTACAAAACGATTTTTCAGTACTTGATAATATCACCGAAAACTGGGAAAGACAATAATTTTAATAAAAAGAGGTCAATATGTAGAATACAAACCTTTAATCTCATTATGATAGCACTTTAACAAAATAGATTGTAATCTAATTCATTTTCACATATATTTAATGATGTATGCGAAAAGTTGACTTTACATATAATAAAACAGACAACCAATCTGATATTGTAACTGCAATCAAGGCTAATGACAATAGTGTGTTAAAATCTATCTACACTACAAATTATCATAAGATTGAAGTTTTAGTTCTAAAAAACAATGGCACTAAAGATCATGCAAAAGACATTTATCAAGACGCTTTTCTTGCCGTATGGAAAAACGTTAAGCAAGATAAATTTACACCACAAAGTGAAAGTGCAATACATGGCTATTTATATACCATAGCAAAGAATAAGTGGATGGATTATTTACGTTCCAAAGATTACAAAAAAACAATTGTTTCAGATCAAATCAACGATTTTAATGCTACTGTAACAGATTCTGAAGCAACTGATGATGACATTTTAAAAGAACATCGATTACAAGGAGTAATGCAAGCTTTTAAAGATTTGGGAGAACCGTGTAAATCCCTTTTAAAACAATTTTATTTTGATAAAAAATCAATGAAAGATATTGCAAACGAATTACAATTAGATGCGGCTTCTACAAGAAATAAAAAATATAGATGCATGCAAAAATTACGTGAAATAGCATTAAAAATTGAAAAATAGCAATGAACCCAAATACTAACATATCGCAAGAGTTATTAGAAACCGTCGATCGATATATCAATGAGACCATGTCTATTGATGAATTGGAAACGTTCGAAAATAAACTTAAAAATGATTCAGCTTTTAAAACCCAAGTTGACGATATTAAAACACTTTTACTTGGCATAGAATCCCAATCTTTAAAAGAAGAGCTTGAGAATTTCCATAATGAAATACCACAAAATCTAGTTGAAAAAAAATCAGCAAAAGTTCGTTTTCTACAATTTAGAAAAATTGCAGTTGCAGCATCCTTAGTAATTGCTCTTGGAAGCTTTTGGTTTTTTAATCAAAACTCGAACGATAAATTATTTGCTAATTATTTCTCTCCAGATCCAGGATTAGCAACAACCATGGGAGAAAATTCTAATTATGAATTTTACGATGCAATGGTAAATTACAAACAAGGTGACTATAATACAGCCATTTCTAAATGGCAGCAACTTCAAAGTATCAAACCAGAAAATGATACACTCAATTATTTTTTAGGAGTTGCACATTTAGCAAATAGTAATGAGAATAAAGCTATAATTCATCTTGAAAAAACAACAATGCAAGCAAAAAGTGCATTTATTAATGAAGCCTATTATTATTTAGGTTTAGCGTACTTAAAAACTAACAATTTACAACTTGCAAAAAAAAATCTTACCTTTAGTACTATTGAAAATAGCAAAGCCCTTCTATCTGAACTAAACGACTAAAAACTCATTTAGATGATGAATAAACTTCTATGCTATTTCAAGGCAGTATTATTCTGTGTATTTCTATGTTATACATCAAAAGTAGCATCTCAAAATGATTCCATTTCTGGATTTGAATATGTCGAAGAACTTATAGAAACTAATGCTCTCCAAGAAGCTCAGACAGAATTATATACACAAATAGAGCAGTTTAAATCGCAACAAAACTATGATACATTGGTTGCTTATATCCCTTTAGTTGGAAGTTTTAAATTAGCTAATGGAGATTTTAAAAAAGCAATTGAAAAGGCCCTTCAACTTGTACAGTATTTAGACCAAAAACACGATCCAAGTATTACTACTGATGCCCTTTTGGAGTTGTCAAACTTATATTTTAATGCCAGACAATACGATAAAATATATACCTCCTGTACTGATGCTCTTAAGTATGCCAACCAAATTCAACCTATAGATTCATTTAGGATATCAAAAATTCAGTATAACTTAGGAACTGCTTCTCTTAACCTTGGCAATATTAAAACTGGAAAAGAACATTTATACACTTCAAAAACAATACTAGAAAATCATTCTAAAAAAGAACTCAGCCAATTATATAATACGTACAATTCAATTGGCAGATTTCAAGCTAGTAGTGCACAAATTGACAGCTCTACATTCTATTATAAAAAAGCTTTAAACACCTTAAGTTTAATGGATAGCACTGAAATTAATCGCGATTACTGGAAGGCAATTGTGAACAATAATATTTCTTTAAATTTTCAAAATACTGGAAAAACAGATCAAGCCATTGTTTATATTACAGATGCAATTTTTGATTTTCAGAAATTTATTGATGTCGCTAAGGATGAATCTAAAAAACTGAGGGCTAAGCGCTATCGTCTTTCTACTATAGACAATCTTGCAACTTTTTATGATGGTATGGGTGAATATAATCGAGGTGTTGATTTAATGACGTATTCTTACCAAGAAAAATTAAAGTTTTTAAAAGATGACGATCCAAATGTTGTTTTTTCATTGGTGCTTTTAGGCCATACTAATCTCAATGCAAAAAACTTAGTTAAAGCTGCGGAATATACAGATAAAGGTTTGTCCCTAATCTATAAAAACCCAAGTAATTACACCTTTCTTCATAGCTTTACCTTAACAGTAAGAGCTTCTATTTATGAAGCCATGAATGATAATGAAGGTGCTAAGAGATTATATGAAGAAAGTGAGGCTTTGTACAATGAACAATTTGATGGAAATTATTCTAGAGACTATTTAGATGCCCTTATAGAAATGTCTAAATTTTATACTAAAATAAACGATTCTAATAAAGCTATTGAGCTCGCTTTCAAGGGTTATTCCTATACAAATAGTGATAATTTTGAAAATAATTTAACACAATTTCATCAAACCTTAAATTTATCCAATGTTTATTTGGGATTAGGTAAACACACTGAAGCTTTAAAATATAGCGAGGAAGCACTTGCCTTTTTTAAAGACAAAAAACTTAAGCCTAAAACACTTTCCGATTCTATACAGAATGAATTTAGAAAGCCCAGAGCTTTACTCACTAATGCAAAGTCTAAATACATTCTAAAAGTCAATAAAGATGAGGCTTTTTTAAAATCAATTTTAAATCAGATAGAAGAAGGCATTCGGATTTTAGAACGCAGAAAAATCACTATAAAAACACCAGACGATCTTAATTTACTTATTGAAGAAAATTCTGATTTATTCAATTTTGCTAAACAAATTAGGTTAGATCTATATCAAAACACGAACGATGAATCCTATCTAAATGACCTCGTTTCTATTCATGAATCTAGTATCTATAATCGGATTCGTTCCCGTTTAAATTTAAAAAGTAATATTGCATTTTCAGGTTTACCTAATCAAATAACATCAAGGGAAGATGTATTAAAAGACAAACTTAGATTATCATTAAATTCTTCCGAAAGTACTATTGAAAACTTTATCGATTCTAATTCGGAATGGAATCAGTTTTTAGATTCCCTAAAGCAGAATTATCCTAAATATTACAAAATGCGTTATGCTACAATTGAAGAACCGCTAACACATTTACAATCGAATATTCCAGAGAAAACTACCATTGTACGATACCTTTATATAGAAGATATACTTTATGCTTTTATTGTAACTAAAACGGATAAAAAGATTGTTAAACTAAATTCAGAACATGTAAGAGATGGCATAGCCATTTTAGCAGAAAATCAATCAGACGTTTCTAAAACTAGTACTAAACTGCACAAACTTTACACACAATTATGGCAGCCTTTTAGTGATCAAATTCAAACTGAAGACGTCATTATAATACCAGATGGAGAACTTTTTAATTTAAGCTTTGAAACCTTAACTCCAACAAAAATAAACACCTTTTCAGAATTGGCTACAAACAGTCTTTTAGCCAAACATAATATCTCATATAATTACAGTTTATTATTACTAGACACACCAAATATAACAATAGGTTATAGCAAGGACTTTATTGCATTTGCGCCTGAGTTTTCAAATCAAATGAAAGATGAGTATAGGATTACAGTTACCGATTCTATCAGTCTAGACAAAACTTATCTTACTTTATTACCGCAACCATTTAGTGTAGACTTAGCGAAAAAGTATTCAAAAGTTTTTAAAGGTGACTCTTTCTTGAATGAGAAGGCATCAAAGCAAATTTTTACAAGTGAAGCTAAAGAGCATAAAATTATTCATATTGGAACGCATGCCGAATCTAACAATGTAAGTCCAGAATTGTCCCGATTAATCTTTGCAAAAAACAATTCAGACGAAGACAATTCACTTTACACTTACGAAATTTACAATCAGAATTTAAATTCTAATCTAGCTATACTAACTGCTTGTGAAACTGGGAAACCAACATATCAAGCTGGAGAAGGAATGATTTCATTAGCTCATGCTTTTAATTATGCTGGAAGCGAAAGTATATTAACCAGTTTATGGAAAATAGACGAGCAATCGAGTTCAGAAATTATCAATTACTTCTATGATAATATTTCCAAAGGTATGCCAAAAGGTGATGCTTTAAAACATGCCAAATTAGATTATATAACTAATGCTCAAGGCAGAACAATTTCGCCACAATATTGGGCAGGATTAGTAATCATTGGTGATGCATCACCAATAGAATTAAGCAGTTCTTCCAATTTATTATTCTGGCTTTTTGGAGTTCTGATTATTATTCTTATTGCCATGGCTATTAGAAAAAAACGAAATAAATAAAAGAGAGTTACCTGTTTAGGTAACTCTCTATGACTAAATAATACTCCCTAAAATAATTTTACAATTAATAGCATTAATTCACTTAGTCAATATTATTGTTTGATAAGTCGTTTTGTAATTGTGGAATTGTTTATGGCATTAACTCTTATAAAATAAACACCATTAGCCAATTCCTCTATTAAAATATCTTGAGTTAGTTCCATATCATTTAATTTCATTGTCTTTATTAGCTTTCCAGTAACATCAAAAATTTGGACATTATCTAAATTTAATCTGCTTGCATTTTTCAATGTAATACTATGAGATGCTGGATTAGGGAATAGTAAAATATCGTTTTCGGACAATTCAAAAGTATTAACACTTAATGTGGTGTCTTCTACTTTCAAATCAAATGCACAGGAATTCGTATTTCCAGAATCATCAGTAATTAAAAATTCAATTAAATAATCTCCATCTGGTAATACCGTTCCTGGAGAAGGCGTCTGAACTACACTTTCTACTGTACAATTGTCAGATCCTGTAACCGTTCCATTTCCAAAATAATCAGGTAAGGTAAATTCTCCCGCATTTTCAATAGTAAATCCTAAAGGACACACTATCGATGGAATACTATTATCTTCAACAGTAACAGTAGCTGAAGCAAAATCGCTATTTCCACTTTGATCTGTCACAGTTAAATTAACCGTATTTGAACCTAAATCGGCACATGTAAAATCGGTGACATCTAAACTTAAGGTTCCCATCATACAATTATCTGAGGATCCATCATTAACATCATCTGGAAGAATTGATGCATTGCCAGACGCGTCTAATTGTACTGTAATATCTTGAGTAATTACTGTTGGAAGCATAGCATCTTCAACGGTGACTGTTGCTGAAGCAAAATCACTATTTCCACTCTGATCTGTTACGGTTAAATTAACCGTATTTGAACCTAAATCGGCACATGTAAAATCGGTGACATCTAGACTTAAGGTTCCCATCATACAATTATCTGAGGATCCATCATTAACATCATCTGGAAGAATTGATGCATTGCCAGACGCGTCTAATTGCACTGTAATATCTTGAGTAATTACTATTGGAAGCATAGCATCTTCAACGGTGACTGTTGCTGAAGCAAAATCACTATTTCCACTCTGATCTGTTACGGTTAAATTAACTGTATTTGAACCTAAATCGGCACATGTAAAATCGGTGACATCTAAACTTAAGGTTCCCATCATACAATTATCTGACGATCCATCATTAACATCATCTGGAAGAATAGATGCATTACCAGACGCGTCTAATTGAACTGTAATATCTTGAGTGATTACTATAGGAAGTATAGCATCTTCTACTGTAATTGTTGCTGGTAACGTAGCTTGATTATTATCATTATCTGTAACCGTTAACATCACCGTGTTATCACCTAAATCGGCACATGTAAAGTCTGAAATATCCAAAGCAAATTGCAACTCATTTGTTGGTGTACAATTATCTGTTGAACCATTATCTACATCTGTTGGCAAAATACTAACATTACCAGTTGCATCAAGTTGTAGTGTTAAGTTTTGAGTGATTACATCTGGTGCAAGAATGTCTAATTTGTCAATAATCGTTAGTCTTACCGTGTCATTATTTGGATAAGAAACCTCAAAGGTATATTGTTTTCCATCGTGATCAACTATAATTGGCGAAACCAAATTCTGAGTACTAATTGTTCCTGTGGTTGTCGCTATATCGAAGGTATCATTTTCATTAGCCTCAAATCCCATTGTAATGGCAACACTTCCTTCAAACACAACATTAGTTCCAGAAATTGCTAGGACATCATATTCTGTGCTAGGTAGTAGTCCATCCAATTCAACATCTAAAATTGTAGAAGCCGTTGACATATAATTTCCAATAACAGTAAGCGTTCCGGGTGATGCACCAGGTGCAAATATTCCGTTATTTGTAAAATTTGCAATAGAAGGCAGATCAAAAGTCGCAATGCCTTTTATTACGCCACCTACTTGATGATCTAAGGTGCTTGAAAAACTTAAATTCCCAGTAGCTGCCTCTATTGTTCCTGTGTTAGTCACTTCAACACCAATATTTGTTTTGTCTGTTACAATGTCGTTGGCAAATACAGTTCTAATTACACCTGAATTATTAAGTATTCTAGGCACAGCTCCACTTCCTGAAAAACCAGAATCATCACCAATAAAAAGAATTTCGCCAGTAACTGCATTATTAAGAATGGCATTTGTTGAAATAAACAAATCTCCTCCACCTTCAAAATTAATATTTCCATTATTATTTAATGTAGTATTTGTTGCAAGGATTACATTATTTGCCTGAACTGCAATGTTTGACTCGTTTATTAAAGTTCCACCTCCAGTTAAGGTACCACTTGCCCATGATACAGTTTCATTTCCAGAAAAATTGAAAATAGTTGAGTCAGCTGGAGCGATAACAACATTACTCCTCCAATTTAGAATTCCATCTAGAACGCCAGAAAGTGTTCCTGATACAGTTACAACTGCATCCCAATCTAAGGTACCATCTGGAAATACATTGTAAGTACCATCATTTAATTCTATGCCAGCACTAGTAAAATTTAGTGTCCCATTTTCAACTTGAATCGTACCTCCATTATTTATAAGTTCTACACCAATTGAAGACTTATCTGTAATATCAGAAAATGTAGCTTTTAAAATACCTTCATTATTTAAAATTCTAGGTACTGCACCACTTCCAGAGAAACCAGAATCATCACCCTGCAAATCAATAATACCTGTTGATGTATTGTTTAAAACAGCGTCTGTAGAAATAAATATATCACCTCCTGCAGCAAAATTAATATTACCGTTATTATCTAAAGTGGTATCAGAACCAATGGTGACATTACTTGCTTGTATTTCAATTGTACTTTCATTAGTTAGAATTCCTCCTCCAGACAATATTCCTGATGCCCACCTTATAGTTGAGTTACCAGTAAAATCAAATGTTGCTGAACCCAAAATATTAACTGTGCTTCTCCAATTAAATTCACCATCAACTAAACCTGTAAGTGTTCCTGATAGTAATACAATCGAATCCCAATCAAGTGCTGCTCCAGAAAACACATTATAAGTACCATCTGTTAATTCAATACCATTGCTAGTAAGATTTAGTGTTCCATTTTCAACTTGAATTATTCCATTATTATTATGTAATTCTATTCCAATAGACGCTTTATCTGTAACATCACTAAAAGTCGCTTTAATTAAGCCATCATTATTTAATATTCTGGGCACTGCTCCACTACCTGAAAAACCAGAATCATCAATTTGAAAATCTATAATTCCCGTAGTTGTATTGTTTAAAATGGCATTAGTTGCAATAAAAATATCTCCAGATCCAGCAAAATTAATAGTACCATTATTTATTAGGGTTGTTAAAATTGAAATCGTAACATTACCAGCTTGAATTTCAATAGTACCTTCGTTGGTTAGAGTTCCTTCTCCA
This sequence comes from Psychroserpens sp., assembly GCF_034670085.1. GTDB lineage: Bacteria > Bacteroidota > Bacteroidia > Flavobacteriales > Flavobacteriaceae > Psychroserpens. Next base: position 56,428 of record NZ_JAXMOD010000001.1, read on the forward strand.
GATAGATTTCCACTTGGCCAGTTTATAGTTTCGTTTCCTGTAAACTCTAATACTGCTGAAGTAAATACATTGACTGTACTTCTCCAATTAATTTCACCATCAACGACACCTGAAAGCGTTCCTGATATAGACACTGTAGAATCCCAATCTAAAGCTGCTCCAGAAAACACGTTATAAACGCCTCCAATTAACTCAGTGCCAATGCTTGTCAAATTAAGTGTACCCATTTCAACTTGTAGGGTTCCACCATTATTAATTAATTCAACATTTATAGATGTTTTATCTGTGACATCGCTAAAAGAGGTTTTAATTAAACCTTCATTGTTTAATATTCTAGGTACTACTCCACTTCCACTAAAACCAGAATCATCACCTTCAAAATCAATAACACCACTGACCGTATTATTTACCACGCCATTCGTCGAAATAAAAACATCTCCTCCTCCATTAAATTTTATGGTCCCATTATTAGTTAAAATCGATGATGAACCAACAGTAACGTTACCTGTAAATAAATTGATAACTCCATTATTAGTAAGGGTACTTCCGTTACCTTCAATGATACCAGACGTCCAATTAATTGTAGTATTTGGTCCAAAAGAAGAGTTTTCAAAATAATTCAAATTTGTATTCATCTCAAAGATTGCATTTCCCTGCACATCAATAGATTTTACAGAACCGATAACATTAAGCGTTACCGTAAACCCTGTAGGTATTACAACATCGTCCGCAACTGTTGGCACCAAATTAGTATCCCAGTTATCTGTATTGTTCCAATTAGTAGTTGCACCCAAACCTGTCCATGTAGTTTGCGACATTGCAATCATGCAGGACAATAACAATAAAATTAATAGTAAATCTCGTTTCATAATTAATAGCATTTAAAAGGTTAATATACTTTCACATCGAAACGAGAATGAAATGTGAGCATATAAACCAAATGCTATTTAAATCTTACAAATTTTGAACTCCCAAAAGTGTAATTAGAAACAGGTATTATTTCATCCTTTTTAAGCTGATACCATGGTGTTATCTTGGAATCTTCAAGATTCTTAACCAAATGTACATTTTGAGCTGGTGTATTGCCTTGAAATAATAAAAATAGCCTATCACCTTTATCATTGATAACCTCATCACAGATCATAACAATATGACCTGGAGAACCACCTTTGATGAGCATGTCTCCTAGTTGCAAATCTGAATCATCAATAGATTTGAGTTCGTTAAATAAGGATAACGTTCCTGAATACATATAGATTAAGTTCAGGTACTTGTAAAAATTAGCTTTTGAATGGTCGGCTGAAGCCGTTTTACTAAAAGTAACTTTGTTTTCTTTGATTTTAGGACGATAGCCTTCGGCATAATTGCTCCAAGAACAGTAATCACCAGAAGTAAAATTAAAACCTATCTCATCTTTACGGTTGTTATCCCAAAGGTATTCGCTTCTAATTCTAATGAGTGCATCTGCACATTGTTGCAAGCCATTTATTGGAACCGGAATTTCTAAAATACCAATATGACCACCTTGCCAAAAATATTGAGAACCATCATAGTTAATTATTTTACTTCCAAAAGGTTTTAGTTTGTAATTCCTCAAATACTCTTGAAAGCTACCTTTGGCATAATTAACACGTTTAAATCCATTAGGAACAATAACTCTAGACAAAATAGTAAGCTTATCCTTATTAATTAAATTGTGTGAACTGTTACTCGTAGTAGTTGAAGTCGACTTTACAAATTGCTTAGACTGCATTGCTCCAGCACTTAAAACAATAAGTGTAATTAAAGTCGCAATAACTATAAGCAGGTTCTTCATATAAATATGAACGTAAAAGGAAATCTATTTCGTATGAAATTTTAAAAAATTAACTTTTGATTATGATATATTTTTATCCTTATTGAAAAGTAAGCGCACAAAAAAACCAACTCAATTGAGTTGGTTTTTTTGTTTCATAACATTTGAAGTCTATCCACCAAAGTCATCAAATCTGATGTGTTCATCTGGAATACCAAAATCTTCACCCATTTTTTGAACTGCTTGGTTCATTAATGGAGGACCACAGAAATACAATTCGATATCTTCTGGTGACTCATGGTGATTTAAATAATTTTCTATTACACAATTATGTATAAACCCTACAAAACCGTCACCAGCTTCATCATTAATATCTTTTTTAACTTTCCAATTATCACTTTCCATTGGCTCAGATAATGCTAAATAGAACTTGAAGTTTGGAAAATCTTTTTCTAAGGCTCTAAAATAATGTATGTAAAATAATTCGGCTTTAGATCGACCTCCATACCAATAGGTTACTTTACGACCCGTTTTTAAGGTTCTAAATAATTGGTATAAATGCGAACGCATTGGAGCCATTCCTGCTCCACCACCTACATATAACATTTCTGAATCAGACTCATTGATAAAGAATTCACCATAAGGCCCAGAAATTGTTACTTTATCACCAACTTTTTGATTAAAAATATATGACGAAGCGATACCAGGATTTACATCCATCCAGCCACCTTTTGCTCTATCAAATGGAGGTGTTGCTACACGAACGTTAAGCATAATTCGTCTTCCTTCAGCTGGATAAGAAGCCATGGAATAAGCACGTTCTACCAACTCTGTATTTTTCATGACTAATGGCCATAATCCAAATTTTTCCCAATCTGCTTTAAATTTATCAGGTTCGCCAGGATGATCTTCTGGATGCGCTGAAACATCCATATCTGAATACTTTATTTCACATTCAGGAATTTCAATTTGAATATATCCACCTGCCTTATAATTCATATCTTCAGGAATTTCAACAACAAATTCCTTAATAAATGTAGCGACATTATAATTAGACACAACAGTCGCTTCCCATTTCTTAATTCCAAAGACTTCTTCAGGAATTGTGATTTCCATATTCTGCTTCACTTTCACTTGGCAAGATAAACGTGCACCATGTGCTAGCTCTTTTCTACTAAAATGTGGCACTTCAGTTGGCAATGCTTCACCACCACCAGAAAGTACGTGGCATTCACATTGAATACATGTTCCACCACCACCACATGCTGATGGTAAGAATATTTTTTCTGCACCTAAGGTTGTTAATAATGTATTACCTGAAGCGACTTCAATTTCACGTTCACCGTTAATCAAGATTTTTACTGGACCAGATGGTGATAATTTCTGTTTTACAAATAATAACAACGACACTAGTACTAATGTAACTAGTAAAAACGCTGCTACTGTTGCTAAAACGGTTCCTAATGTTCCTGCTGCTAAAATCATACTACTCTTCTATTTTAGTGTTATTAGCTAATTCTGTATTATCTTCAGTTTGCTGTAATTGTACTTCAACTGTTGCATCTTCTTTTGTTTCCTCATCACCACCAGTCAACATTCCTCCAAAACTCATAAAGCCAATTGCCATAAGTCCTGTGATAATAAATGTTATTCCCAATCCTCTTAAAGCAGGTGGCACATTCGAATATCTTATTTTTTCACGAATTGCAGCAATTGCTAAAATAGCTAAGAACCAACCTATCCCAGAACCAATTCCGTAAGTTGTTGCTAAACCTAAAGTTGCTATTTCTCTAGATTGCATAAATAAAGAACCACCTAAGATGGCACAGTTTACTGCAATTAGAGGTAAGAAGATACCTAATGAGTTATATAATGAAGGAGAGAATTTCTCAACTACGATTTCAACTAATTGTACCATGGTTGCAATGGTTGCAATAAACATGATAAATGATAAGAAACTTAAATCATAATCTGCATACTCTGCTCCCATCCATGATAAAGCACCAGGTTGCAACACATACTGATCTAATAGCCAGTTTAAAGGCACTGTAATTGCTAATACGAAAATCACAGCAGCTCCAAGACCTACTGCTGTAGACACTTTTTTAGATACAGCTAAGTACGAACACATTCCAAGGAACGTGGCAAATACCATGTTATCAATAAATATCGATTTGAAAAATAATTCTAAATGTTCCATATTCTATATTTTGATGACCTTCTGACATACATCAGAATGACAATTCAATTTTTAATCTTCTACTAATGCTTTATTTCTTGTACGTTGTACCCAAATAATGATTCCAACTACGATAAGAGCCATTGGCGACAATAACATGAATCCGTTATTTTCATATCCAAAAGCATACAATCCAGTTTTTTCAATTGGATCTCCTAATACAGGAATTCCTAGTAATGTACCAGATCCTAAAAGTTCTCTAAAGAATCCAACAATTATTAATATCACTGCATATCCTAAAGCGTTTCCAATACCATCCAAGAATGATCTCCAAGGTCCATTTCCTAAAGCAAATGCTTCAAATCGTCCCATAATGATACAGTTTGTAATAATCAATCCTACGAAAACTGATAGTGTTTTACTTAATTCATAAGCGAAAGCTTTCAAAACTAAATCCACAATAATTACCAGTGTTGCAACAACGATAAGTTGCACAATAATTCTAATTTTTGAAGGAATGATATTTCGCATTAAGGAAATCACCACGTTACCAACACCTAATACAAATAGTACAGATATCGACATTACTATTGATGCTTCTAATTCTGCAGTAATTGCTAAAGCCGAGCAAATCCCTAATACCTGAATTGTAATCGGGTTATTATCTGCTAAAGGGTCTTTTATTAAAGCTGCGTCTTTTTTTGAAAGTAAGCCCATACTATTCTTGTTTTAAGTTTTTGAAATAAGGCACATAAAGCTTCAAATCGCTTCTAATCATTGCTGAAACACCGTCACCTGTTATAGTAGCTCCCGCGATTGCATCAACCTCATTATCTGTTTTATCATTGTTTTTAGGATCTGCATTACCTTTAGCAACATTAATCCCTTTAAAACTTCCATTAGACATTAAGTGTTCTCCAATAAAATCATCCATGAAGAAACGTTGTTTAATGTTAGCACCTAAACCTGGAGTTTCTCCTTTGTGATCAAAATAAGCACCCTGAACAACCATGTTTTCATCCATAGCTACATAAGCCCAAATTGCATCCCAAAGTCCTTTACCTCTAATTGGAGCGATGTAGTATTTTTTACCTTTTTCATCTTCTCCTACAAATAAAGGCAATTGCCTTACTTTACCATCTTTAGCTTTAGCCTGCTCCTTTTTTACATCAATTAAGTAAGCTTCATTATTCTCAGTAGCCTGACCGTTTGAGGTTACAACTAATTGTTGTTTGATGTATTTTTTAAATAATTCTGGTGCTTCTTCAGTAGTTACAAAGTTTGCAGAAGTTCCTTCATTATTATTAATTCCCATTGCGTAAAGAATATTTTGTTGCTTCTCTAAGCGCTGATTCTCTGTAATCGTAGGTTTTAAAGATGACGCCAAATACGCCAACAATGAACCAACTACCAATACCATAATTATGGCAAATATTATAGTATACGAATTTTTATCTGTTCTCTTTTCCATCGTTAAGCTGTTTTAACTTTTAGACGTTTCATACGACGTTTTACATTTCCTTGCACTACATAATGATCGATAGTTGGTGCAAAGACATTCATCAATAGAATTGCTAACATCACACCTTCAGGATATGCTGGATTAAAGACTCTAATCATGATTGATATAAATCCAACCAAAAATCCATAAATCCATTTTCCTTTATTCGTTTGCGAAGCCGTTACTGGATCGGTTGCCATAAAGACTGTACCAAAGGCAAATCCACCAATTAGAAGGTGATGCCAAAATTCGGTACTCATTAATCCGAAGAATTTACTGGACTCAGTAATCCATCCAGAACTAACCACACCATTAAAGATTAATCCCATAACTAAAGCTCCAATAGCTGAAGATAACATGATTCTCCAACTTCCTATTTTAGTGAAAACTAGAAATAATCCTGCTAATAGAATTAAAACTGTTGATGTTTCCCCAACTGAACCAGGAATCAACCCATAGAACATATCCATGACTTCATAACCAGCTGCTTTATTTTGTGCTAAACTACCAAGGATAGTTTCTCCTGAAATGGCATCAAGGTTTTCACCGGCTGCAATCATTTGATCACGCTCAACTGCACCTTGTACCCAAACTTTATCTCCAGACATCCATGTAGGATAAGCGAAGAATAAAAAGGCTCTAATCGTTAAGGCAGGATTTAGAATATTCATTCCTGTTCCTCCAAAAACTTCTTTACCTATTACAACACCAAAGGCAACTGCAACTGCTAACATCCAAAGTGGTGTATCGATAGGCACAATTAAAGGCACTAACATTCCTGTTACCAAATAACCTTCTTCAACTTCATGGCTATTTTTTATTGCAAAAATGATTTCAATTGCTAAACCAACTCCATAAGATACGATCACTAGTGGAAGAACTTTCCAGAAGCCAACCATAAAGTTATCCATCGTCCAAAATGCTGAACTAAAGAAACCTCCTGTTGCGCGATCAATCTCCCCAAAAGCCAAATGATGCTGATATCCAGCATTAAACATTCCGAAGATCAAACAAGGTACCATCGCCATAATGACGGTATTCATGGTTCGTTTTAAATCATCTGCAGCTTTAATGTGAGTCCCATTATGAGTCGTCTCATTAGGCAGGAATAAAAATGTATGGATTGCAGAAAACGCAGGTAACCATTTTTTGTCTTTATTCTTTTGTCTAAAATTATGTAAACTATTTTTTAAACCCATTATCCTATCTCTTTAAGCATTAAGTCTAAACCTTTTCTTATAATATCTTGATGCGGCTGTTTAGAAACACATATAAATTCAGTCAATGCAAAATCTTCAGGTGCAACTTCGTACATTCCTAAAGCTTCCATTTCATCCAAATCTTGATACATACAAGCCTTTAATAATTGCATTGGGTACATATCTAAAGGAAATACTTCTTCATATGAACCAGTAACAACAAAAGCACGATGTTCACCATTAGTATTCGTGTTCAAGGCAAATTTTTTCTTTGGTGTTAACCATGAAAACGTTAACGCTCTAGATGTTGAAATTTTATTGAAAATTGGTTTATTCCAACCAAAGAATTCGTAATCGTCACCTTCAGGAATTACAGAGATTACATTATCGTAAAATCCTAAACTTCCATCTGGTTTTAATTGTTTTCCAGATAATACATTACCTGAAATAATACGATCGTTACCATCTTTATCTACACCATTATCATAAACCATGGTAGCAACTTCGCTTCCAATTTTAGTTTTGAAATATCTTGGTTTCTTAACTGAAGAACCAGCTAAAGCAACAACACGCTCAGCATTAAATTTTCCTGTAAGTAATACGTCACCAATAATAACTAAGTCTTGAGCATTAACCGTCCATACTACTTCGCCTTTATTTACTGGATCAATTTTATTGATTTGTGTTCCAACATTTCCAGCAGGATGAGGTCCAGATACTTTATGAATTGAAGCATCACTCATGTTTGCTAACGGTGAATTGTTAGATCCCACAGAAATATGAACTTGACCTTCAGTTAATTTAGCTAATGCAGAAACGGCAGCTTGTAATTGAGCTTCTTTACCTTGTAAAACAAAATCTAAATCGGCTGCTAAAGGTGCCGTTGCATATCCTGAAATAAAAATCGCTTTTGACGATTTTTCTGGGTTAGCAATAACATCATAAGGTCTTTGTTTGATAAAAGGCCAACATCCTGAAGCTAATAGATGAGCTTTAGTTGATTGCGCATCTGAACTCATGTTGAACTTTCCAAAATCGTTATAAGATTGTTCTTTATCTGCTTGAATCTTAACGGCATCAATACGTCGTTTAGGACCTCTTAATACTTCAATCACAGTTCCAGAAACTGGTGAAACAAACTTTACATCTTCATTTGACTTATCATAAAAGATAACATCACCCGCTTTTAAGGTGGCTCCTTCTTTTGCAACAAGTTTTGGAATAACGCTGTGAAAATCTTCAGGTCTGATAGTGCAGAAATTACTTATAATAGCTTGTTCTACTGATTTCTCAGCTTCGCCTATAAGTTTTATATCTAGACCTTTTTTAATCTTAATGTCTTTTGACATACGCTTTTTATTGAAATTAGTTGTCTAAAAATCGGTGCAAAAATACGAATAAATTGAGTAAAACAATAGCATATTAGCGAAGTTTGTTATTTTTATTGGTTCTAAATAAAAGTATTTATACCAAACTCAAAAATTGATAAACTAAATAATGTGAGACGTTGTAAATATTAATTTTACTGAAACGTAAAATTTAAGAAAATGCCACGTGTTTTCATAGTTGTAACATTGCCAGTCCAAGGACTATTTGGGTCGACATCTTTTACAATTTCATCGCTCATCGCGAATATCCCTCTTATTGATGGTGAAAACTTAAACCATTGGTTGTAAAAATCGATTCCAAAACCTAATTCATAAAAGCCGACATTCTTTTTCGATCGAAACTGACCAGCACTATTATCATCAGGATTTTCTTCGTTAGAGGATAAATTTAATGATGTAGATACACCAAAAACAATAAAAGGTTTAATATTATTAACTCGTTTTGTTGATATTTTTAATAGCAATGGAAAATGCACATAAGTCGATTTGACTTCTCGAAGCAAATCTGAAGCATTAAATTCTAGGCCATTAAAATAGCTAGGGTCATAAATAAGATTTCTTTGTGAAATGAAAAGTCCTGGTTCAAATCTTAAATCAAAATAGTCGTTGATACGTAAATTAGAAACTAAACCAACACTAAAACCGGCACTCGTTTCAACAAGAATATCTTTTAAATCTTCTTCGTAAGTAAATTGATAATCGTAATTATTTAAACCTAGATAAAAACCCCATGACAATCGAGCTTTATCAAAGTTTTCGTTATTCTTAATTTTTTCTCTACTAAATAATTGTGCTGACACAGTTTGTGATACAATTAATAAAGCTAAGACTATAAATACTCTCTTCATAAATTTACATTATGCTTTGGATGCACTGTAAATAGTTGCAACACCAAAGGTCTGTGGTTTATCTACAACGTTATTAAACCCAGTTTTACGCAAAATATTGTTTAATGCCTCGCCAAAAGGAAAAACCGAAGCTGATTCGCATAAATACGAATAGGCAGACTGATCTTTTGAAAACACTTTTCCAATAGTAGGCAAAATATATTTAGTATAAAAGTTATACCCTTGTTTAAATGGTGTTTTTGTAGGAAGTGATGTTTCCAGAATTACAAAAATACCTTCTGGTTTTAAAACGCGATAAATTTCGGCTAGTCCTTTCTCTAAGGTCTCAAAGTTACGCACTCCAAAAGCAACAGTTATGGCATCAAAAGAATTATCTTCAAATGGTAAATGTTCAGAATCACCCAACACCATACTAATTTTATCATTCAAGTTTTTAGTGCTTATTTTCTTTCTTCCAACTTCCAACATGCCATCACTAATATCTAATCCAACTATTTTATTAGCATCCGTTTTCGCCAAACTAATTGCCAAGTCACCAGTTCCAGTTGCGATGTCCAAAATAGTCTCAGGATTTGTCTTTGCAACAATATCCACAACTTTGTTTCGCCATTTAATATCAATTCCAAAAGAAATAACACGGTTTAAACCGTCGTACTCTTTTGAAATATTATCAAACATTTGAGTGACCTGCTCCTTCTTATTTAAGTCGCTATTTTTATATGGTTTTACTTTTGACACCTATATTTTTTTTGCAAATATAGATAACTATCCTATAGGATTTAAGAATTTAGTCCACGAATTATTATCAAGCATCATTTACTTTAATTGAGATAATAATATAGTATATTTGTATGTTTTTTCAATACAATTTATTTAATGAAAATTATCATTGCTGGAGCAGGAGAAGTCGGATTTCATTTGGCAAAACTATTGTCTTACGAATCTCAAGAAATTACACTTATAGATATTGACAAGGAGAATCTAACCTATGCCAATGACCATTTAGACATACGAGTTATAAAAGGAGATGTCACCTCTATTGCTATTTTAAAGGAAGCTAGAATTAATACTTCAGAACTATTTATTGCAGTTACATCTTCTGAAACCACAAATATCACAGCCTGTGTACTAGCCAAACAATTAGGTGCAAAACGAACAATTGCTAGAATATCTAATGCGGAGTTTATTGATAACAAAGATGAGGTTGGATTTACAAAATTTGGTATTGATGAGCTTATTTCACCAGAAGCACTAGCAGCTTCAGAAATAGAACTATTACTTAATCAATATGGTTTTAATGACACCTACCAATTTGAAGAAGGTGCATTAACAATGCTTAGTTTACGATTATCAAGAACAGCTTCATTTGTTGGGAAAACTGTAAAAGAAGCTGCTCAAGTATTTCCCGAACTACATTTTATTCCAATAGCTATTCAACGTTTTGGGACGCAATATACTATTATTCCAAGAGGAGATACGCAGTTTAAAGAAGGAGATAAAGTTGTTTTCGTAACGTCGAAAGGTGGTGATGATGAACTTTTTGAACTTTCAGGTCGCGTTAAAGTAGAAGTCAAAAATGTAATGATACTTGGCGGAAGTAAGATTGGATTTAAAACTACTAGAGATCTTTGTGAAAACAAATTCAATGTAAAAATTATTGAAAAAGATAAAGACGCTGCTTATGAGCTTGCTGATGATTTACCAAACGCCTTAGTCATAAATGGCGATGGTAGAAATGTAGAACTTTTAGAAGAAGAAAATATTGGTGACATGGACGCTTTTATTTCTGTTACTGGTAATTCTGAAACTAATATCATGTCATGTCTAGTCGCAAAATCTAAAGGTGTTAAAAAAACCATTGCCCTAGTCGAAAACATGGATTATTACCAGTTATCACAGTCGATTGGTATTGATACGCTTATAAACAAAAAGCTTCTAGCTGCGAATAATATTTTCAGATACATTAGAAAAGGAGAAGTCTTGGCAATGACAAAATTAAGTAATATGAATGCTGAATTGCTAGAGTTTGAAGTCAATTCACCAAATTCAAAAATCACTAAAAAACCCATTAAGGATTTAGATTTCCCTCGATCTGCTATTATTGGAGGAATTATTAGAAATGAAACAGGTGTGATTCCTTTAGGTAATTTCCAAATACAAGAAGGCGACAAAGTTGTTGTCTGTTGTTTACCAAGATCAATCACTAAAGTTGAATCTTTTTTCTTTTAGATTATTCATAAAACGATAGAAATAGACCAATGAAACTCAATTTCAAAATCATATTCCATTTTTTCGGATTGTTATTGTTATTTAATGGTGGTTTCATGCTATTGGCTGCTTTAGTAAGTTTTATATATAAAGATGGTGTAACTACACAAATTCTATTATCAGGAATATTGGTCCTTATAGCAGGAGGGATTTCAATGCTTGCTACAAAAGACCACAGAAAAGAACTCAATAAACGTGAAGGCTATCTTGTAGTTTCTTTTGGCTGGATTGTCATGGCTTTAACAGGAACAATTCCTTACATATTCACAGAATCCATTCCTAGCTTTACTAATGCTTTTTTCGAAACCATGTCGGGTTACACCACTACAGGAGCTTCAATACTAAATGATATTGAATCATTACCTGAAGGTATTTTGTTCTGGAGAAGTCTAACACATTGGATTGGTGGTATGGGAATTATAGTTCTAGCCATTGCCATTTTACCATTATTAGGAATTGGAGGCATGCAACTTTTTGCAGCAGAAGCACCTGGCCCAAACGCAGATAAACTCCACCCTAGAATTACAGATACTGCAAAACGTCTTTGGCTCATTTATTTCGGTTATACTGCTGCCGAAACCATTTTATTACAAGTTGCAGGTATGTCATTTTTTGATGCTATAAATCATTCGTTGTGTACGTTATCCACAGGAGGTTTTTCTACTAAAAATGCAAGTGTAGCCTTTTGGAATGGACAACCAATCATTCAATATATTATTATTGTGTTTATGTTTTTGGCCGGAACCAACTTTATATTGAGTTACTTTGCCTTTAAAGGTAAAGTTCAAAAAGCCATAAGGGATGAAGAGTTTAAACTTTATTTTAAGTTTATTGCTTTATTTACCATTATAGCTGCGCTTATCATATATTTTAGAGCAGACTTCTCCATATCATCAATTGATCATCCAATGGTATTTGGAAAAGGTGAAGCGTCTATTCGTCATGCTCTATTTCAGGTATTAGCTATTATTACAACAACCGGATTTGTTACCGCAGACTATACGTTATGGACTCCATTTCTTGTTGTGTTTTTTTTCGGATTAATGTTTTTAGGAGGTTCTGCTGGGAGTACTTCTGGAGGTGTAAAAGTTGTACGTCATATGATTATGATAAAAAATGGATTCCTAGAATTCAAACGTGCATTGCACCCAAACGCCATTTTACCTGTTCGCTACAATAAGAAAAGTGTTTCTGGAGATATTGTGTTTAATATTTTAGGGTTCTTTATCCTCTATATGATTTCATTTATTATTGGAGCTTTGGTTTTTTCTATGCTACAAATCGATTTTGAATCTGCCATAGGACTTTCTGCTTCAAGTTTAGGAAATGTAGGTCCTGCTCTTGGCAATTTTGGTCCAGTAAATAATTATGCAGAGTTGCCAGCATTTGGAAAATGGTGGTCTTCCTTTTTAATGCTTATTGGTCGTCTTGAACTCTTCACGGTTTTAATTTTATTGACACCTTTTTTCTGGAGAAACAGATAAATCTAAAATTATTTTTCAATTTTAACAATTTCAAAATCAATTAGCATTTATAGGTGATTCGGGAATTTAACACTTGGTTTCTAACAACTTAGAGCTAATGTTGATGTAACATTTATATGAATTGTACGTCTTATTTGTATAATCATAAAAAATCAACCATCATGGAATTATCAATCACACAAGAATTAGAGCCGTTACCCATACGTCGCTTAGAAACAGAATTTGAATCACCATTAGGTATCTTAAATTCAAATTACAAGAAAGTTGTTAAATGCAATTTAAACAACCGCAAATCAACTTCTATCTTTGGTATTAAGCAACGTGTAAAAAGCAGACAATATCAATTTACTTCAAGTATTGAAACTCTTTTAAAAGTGTCTGTTTTTGTAATCGTCCTTGCAGTAATTTTTTAATACTGCTTTACAATTAGACCTTTTAACTGGTATGATTGAGCACTTTCTCAAAACTATCTTTTACATTCTGAATTAATGTTATCTCGATGCGTATTTACAAATCGACAGGCATTATATACACTAACTACAACGTATTGACGTCTGAAGTATTTCAGCATAAAAAAAGATATCATGGGCTCAATCTCATCAATGAATGCTACAATTCAAAATAATAGGAATTTATTAAAAAACGGAAAGCGTAAGCCATTTACTAAAATGAATGGAGGCACAAGTAAAAAAGACGGTTATAAACCTTATGTTTTACCTCAATTACAACCACATGTATTAAAACGCATTCGTTTAAAAGTTAAAAGACAACAACGAAAACTCTTGGTTAAGAAAATAGTTACGGCAGTTATTGGCCTTATAGTTATAACCTATTGGATTTCCAAATTATAAAAAAAGCCAGATTAGTATTACTAAACTGGCTTATAATATTTTTAGATTTATAAATTTAGGCTAAAACATCTTTAATCCTTTTTATAGCTTCAATAATTTGTTCTTGAGAAGCCGCATATGAGATTCTAATGCAGTTAGGGTTTCCAAAAGCTTCACCAGTAACCGTCGCAACATTGGCGTGTTCTAATAAAAATAACGACAATTCTGTAGCGCTATTTATAGTTACGCCTTTAATTGTTTTTCCGAAGTAATAGGAGACATCTGGAAAGACGTAAAAAGCGCCTTCTGGAACATTGGTTTTAAACCCTTCAATATGACTTAATAAGTCTAAAATAAGCTCTCGTCTTACTTTAAATTCGTCAATCATGAATTGCACACGTGAAGGTGATTCGTTTAAGGCAGTGATAACCGCTCGTTGTGCAATACAATTAGCTCCACTTGTTACTTGGCCTTGCATTTTATTACAAGCACGAGCAATTTTGACAGGAGCACCAATATATCCAATTCTCCACCCAGTCATTGCAAATGCTTTTGAAACACCATTAACAGTAACTGTTCTGTCAAACATATCTTCAAATTGAGCCATGCTCGCATGACCTCCTACAAAATTAATATGCTCGTATATTTCATCTGACACCACTATAATATTAGGATATTTCCGAAGTATGTCAGCTAAAGCTCTTAATTCCTCTTTGCTATATACAGATCCGCTCGGATTACACGGAGAACTGTACCAAATCATTTTAGTTTTTGGAGTAATTGCAGCTTCCAATTGCTGTGGAGTGAGCTTAAAATCATTTTCTATTGATGTTTTAACCTCTACTGGAATACCTTCATTTAATTTAACAATATCACTATAACTCACCCAGTATGGACAAGGTAAAATAACCTCATCTCCTTTGTTCAATAAAACAGCTGCAATATTTGCCAAAGCTTGCTTTGCACCTGTTGAAACTACTATTTGATCTAAAGCATAATCAAGCTGATTATCTCTTTTAAACTTCGTAATGATGGCTTGTTTTAATTCGACATAACCATCAACTGGCGTGTATGAATTATAATTGTCATCAATAGCCCGTTTAGCAGCTTCTTTTATGAAATCTGGAGTATTAAAATCTGGTTCTCCAAGACTTAAACCAATGATATCTTTTCCTTCTGCTTTTAACTCTCTTGCCTTAGCAGCCATAGCTAAAGTGGCAGAAGTTGACATATTTAAGACTCTTTCTGAAAGTAGACTCATTCTTGATTAGTTATGTTTAAACTGGAAATTGTATTAAGCCAAACTTGGATTCTTACCTAATGCTTTTAATTGCTGGTAATGTTCAGAAATAGCTGTCCATATTGAATTGTATTCGTTATAAGGCAAACTGAACTCATGAGCTGTTTCTCTTACTATTTTAGCAATATTCTTATAATGAACATGACTTATATTCGAAAACAAGTGATGCTCGACTTGTCTGTTTAGACCACCAGTATAAAACTCAACAATCCAGCTTTTAGGTGAAAAATTAGAAGTGGTAAATAATTGGTGAATTGCCCACGTATTTTTCATGTTTCCATTTTCGTCCGGCAATGGCATTTCGGTATTTGGCATTACATGTGCTAATTGAAATATCACACTAAGAATAATTCCAGCCGTATAATGCATAATTAAGAATCCAATTAAAACTTGCCACCAAGCATAACCTAAAGCGATAGGTAATACGACCCAAATTGAATAATATATTATTTTACCGATGATTAACTTCGTCCATTGCGTCGCAGGATTTGGAAAGTCACCATATGATAATTTTCTTTTAAGGTAGACGTAAGTTTGTTTGAAATCTGTAGTAATAGCCCAATTTACAGTTAATAAACCATATAATAAAAAAGCATAATACTTTTGATATTTATGGATTTTTAACCATTTGGAATGTTTAGAAAAACGGATTATTCTACCAGCATCAATATCTTCATCATGTCCTTGAATATTAGTATACGTATGGTGTAATACATTGTGTTGTACTTTCCAGTTATAATCATTACCAGCTAAGATATGAATACTGCTTCCCATTAATTTATTAACCCATTTTTTACTAGAAAAAGAACCATGGTTTGCATCATGCATAACATTCATTCCAACTCCTGCCATTCCAACACCAATAACCATCATGCATATAATCTGCAACCATGTTGGCAAATCAACTGTTAATAACAACACTAATGGTCCAAGTAATAATGTAAACATTACTATAGCTTTTATGTAAAGCTTCCAATTTCCTGTTTTTTTAATGTTATTTTCTTTAAAATAATCATTTACACGTTTATTTAATGTTCTGAAAAATTTAGCAGAGTCTGTTCTTGAAAAAGATAACGTTTGCTTTGTCATGGTATTCGTGTTTTTAATGCTAACGCAATTTAATTAGCCTTCGTATAATGTGGCAAATATAAATAATTAAAGCTGCCTTAATGCTAATTATTTCGTAAAAATATACACATAAAAATGCATACTTTTGTTGAAAAATCCAAACAATGCAACTCATACAAAATTATTTTCCAGATTTATCTGACCTACAAATTCAACAGTTTCAGTTGTTAGAAACATTATACAAAGACTGGAATTTAAAAATTAATGTAGTATCCCGAAAAGACATCGATGAATTATACTTACGTCATGTTCTTCATTCTTTAGGCATTGCTAAAGTGCTGTCCTTCTTACCTCATTCAAAAATATTAGATGTTGGGACAGGTGGTGGTTTTCCTGGAATTCCTTTGGCCATTTTATTTCCGGAAACTCAATTTCATTTAGTTGATAGCATCGCGAAGAAGCTTAAAGTAGTCAATGAAGTTGTTAATGGATTAGGTTTAACCAACGTAAAAACGTCTCATGATCGTGTTGAAAACATTGACGGTCAGTTTGATTTTATTGTTAGCAGAGCTGTTGCCGCGATGCCAACATTTGTTCATTGGGTGAAGGGAAAAATTGCAAAAGAGCAAAAACACGAACTTAGAAACGGCATTCTGTATTTAAAAGGAGGCGACTTAAGTGAAGAGCTAGAAACTTATAGAACAGCTACAATTTATAATTTAAGTGATTATTTTAAAGAAGACTTCTTTGATACCAAAAAAGTTGTGCATTTACCACTTAAATACAAGGGTTAAAATACACGATAAACAAAAACACTAAGTATTAAAACGATGTTGATAAGTTCAAGGTTACTCCTGAGTTTTTACTAACTGGTCTACAAACACCTCCAACACAGATTAATCCTCCTCGTTGTCTTCCATAGTTTAAAGCTGCTCTAGTGGCACCTTTTGTAAAACTTCCGCCCAGATTAAAGAAATGAATCTTAGAATTTTCAACAATAGGACTATCTTCATAGTTATAGGAGTCATTGAAATACACTCCAAATCTTGGACTAAAGAAATACTCAATAGTTCCTCCAACCCAGTTTCTAGCATCATCATTTGTAGCTAAGTGCTGTCCTTCAAGTCTTAAAGATTTTCCTTTACCAAATTTCACTGTTGTCTCTGCGACGCCAATCCATGCTTTTACAGAAGTTCCGTTAGCTTCAACCAAATAATCTGTATTATAAAACATGTTGATATATGTAAAAATTGAGCTCCAGTTTTTAGACCATTTCTTTTTTACTTCAAGATTAAGGTCTGAATAATTTTTATTTTTAAAATTCAGGAAATCACTTTTATAGGTTAGGTTATCACTACTGAAAAAAGGAACACCATCTGGATCTGAAACTCTCACATTTAAACTAGCCCAATAAGCTAGATTTGCTGATATTTTTGTTCCATATTTTCCTCCAAGTGCAGTTCCCTTAGGAATGTTGTAAAACACATCTATTTGATTACCAATCTCTCCTGCCTTCACTCTTGGCGATTCGTAATTTTCAACATATAAACCAGGTTGAGCTTGGTATAAATAGATATTTGCAAGGGTGTAATCTTGTTGTTTTGTTAACGATGGTATAAAGTTAATTGTTGCTCTTTGGGTTGGGTTATTAATTAAGTTTTTATCTTCCCTTTGCGAAAAGAAACTCATATTCTCAAGCCTTCTGAAGGTATAATTTACTCCAAACCCTCTTCTCGAATAACCAAGATTTAGAAGCATAGCATTTCCATCAAACAGCTTGTTTTCTGAATACGTCACACTATTTGGTCGTATATTATTTAACCTTACATCTTTTTCTTTGTAGACATATTCAGCATTAACGTATAGATTTTTATATCCTAAATTAACTCTAGCTGAATACGCACCAACCTCATTTGGAATCGTTATTTTATTTACGTCTTCACTCGTACTTACAAATCCTTCACTTCTATTAACATAACTCAATCCAAGAGAAATCTCGTCAAAGGTCGAACCAGAAAAAGCTTTATTAATATCAAATTCTACATTAGCAGCCATGATGTTTGAATCTGAAATATCCAAACTTCTACGTTGATTACCATAAAGCGCTTTTACTTCTAAAAAATCAAAAGGTTTATACATTACTTTTCCACCTCGCATGGAATTGTTCAAACCCAAAAAAGTATCTTCCCAAAGTCTTAACACTAAACCGCTTCCATATTGTTCGTAAAAGTAACCAGCTGTTGCATCAATTTTTTCAGTACGGTAATTGACATAATATTGAGCCAGATCAATTTTCTTATTTAAAAGGCGGTCATAATTTAACAGTGATTTTGGAACATAACTTTCTATTTGAATTCCAGCTGTGAAATTTTTTAAAAAGTAATAATTTAGTCTCAGATAACTATTTGCTCTAACGTGGTCTTCATCTTCAAAAGTTCCGGTCTTTTTGTCATTAAGATACCATTGTCCATTACTCTCAAAACTTCCTGACAAATTATTCAAAATCTCCTTGAACGTTGATTTATCTTCTTCTTCATTATTTTCTTCTTCTTGAGCAAAAGTAGGTATTGAAAATAAACAAATAGATATAATTAAAAAGAGTGAACCTTTCATGCTGATGATTGATTTTGATTAGTAAATAAGGAGGTAGATTTATAAATGCTTTTTTAATTCTTCATATATGGCATCTTCAGAACCAGGCGTATATCCAGTATGTCTAAATACAATTTCTCCATCTTTCAAAATCAAGGTATATGGCACAATCGCAGTATTCAAAGCTCTTTTCAAATCATTATTAGTATCTAAAAGAATGGTATAATCCCATGCTTTTCCATTAACTAATGGTTTAACCCTATTTACAGTTCTAGAATCATCAACAGAAACTGCAATTAATTCCACGTTTGTTTCTTCTTTCCAATCGTCATATACATCATTAATGGCATCTAATTCATTTTTACAAGGCACACACCAAGTTGCCCATAAAGAGACTACGACAAGACTATTTTTTTCTGTAACCTCTTTAAGATTAGTAGTTTCACCATCCAATGTTTTAAGAGTTATATCTAAAACTTGATCTTGAGAAAATATATTTAAAGAAAATGTAAAAATAAGAATGAAGAAAATCGATTTCATTATGAGATGTTTTAATACTAAATAATTTGCGTTGTATTTGTCTTAATTATTTAACATATAATTAGTATATTCGTCGCAAATAAACCAAATATTATACCAAAATGAAAGTAAATCACAAATTAAAATTTTTATTAGCATTGTTTATTTCTGCTTCCATGGCAGTAGTATCTTGTAGTTCATCAGATGAAAACACATCAGGTGATGGCGGAGGAGGCACTGCTACATCAATTGTCTTATCTGCAGACGCAACAGCAATTACTGTTGGTAATCCTGTTACTTTTTCTGTAGTTGACGATCTTGGTAACAATGTAACTGCTCAAACAACATTTAAAGTTGATGGTATTACTAGATCAAATCCTTATGTTTTTACTACTCCAGGATCACATGATGTTATAGCAACTTATGGAAGTCTTACATCAAATACTGTAACTGTTGTAGTTTCAACAGAAGATGATTTAACTTTAGTATTTGCTCAAAACCCAATTAATGTTAATGAAGACGCTACTTTTATAGTCTACGATAGTTTAGGAGCTGATGTTTCTGCTTCTTCTACATTTACTGTAGATGGAAATGCTGTAAGTAATCCACATCAATTCGTTGCAGAAGGTGAATATACTGTAGTAGCAAATTATAATGCTTTAACAGCGTCTAATACAATTAATGTTGTAAAAGTATTTACGAAAAAGGCATTATTAGAAGACTTTACTGGAACATGGTGTCCAAACTGTCCTCCTGCTGCATCTGCTATTTCTAGTGCATTAAACACAAATTCAAATGTATTCGGAGTAGGTTACCACGATGGGTTTGCAAGTTATCCTGACCCAATGGAAATACCTGAAACTGGTTTTTGGGCAACTTATTATAATGTAACTGGTTTCCCAACTGTTTATGTTAATGGTCCTGATACACGATGGGATTTCCCAAATATGGCACAAGTGAATGCTGAATTATCTGAGACTGCTACTTGCGGACTTGCATTAGATGCTTCTATTTCAGGTGGTATGTTAAACGTTGAAGTTAAAGTTGGTTTCAATGCTCTTCCAGGTGAAGAAGTTAAATTAATGCTATATTTAATTGAAGATAATGTAACTACAGCGTCTGCACAAGCTGGATCTTCTCAAGGTTCTAGTTATGTACATAAAGATGTTTTAAGAGAAGTTTATACAGATCAACTTGGTGATGTGATTCCTGCTGGAGGCATTTCATTAACACAAGATTATGTTAGAAATTTCACTAATCTAGCTTTACCTGCTAATATTGATAATATGGCTAACTTAAAAGTTATTGCTTTTGTAAGAAACACTTACACTAAAACATTTACAGATTACTTTAATGAAGTTCATACAAATTCTCCTCACTATGACATTTATAATGTTCAGGAAGTGGAAGTGGGAAGCTCAATTGATTTCGATTAAGCGAAACGTTTTATAAACAAATAAAAGAGGCTAGGTTATAAATCTAGCCTCTTTTTTATGCGTCAATATCAGGTAAGATTACTTTACTACTATTTTCGTTTTATAGTTTAGATGGTCTTTAGCTGCCATGTTCAAAACATATAATCCTGAGTCCAAATCCAATGAAATTACAGTTCTATTTGAAAGTGAATTAAAGTTATTTTTATACACTATTTTCCCCGTAACATCATACATTTCAATAAATACATCATTAATAGGAGTTCCACTTAAAATAACAAGTTCATTTACTACTGGATTGCTTTCAATCTGAATTATATTTTCATTTTCAAAAGCAGACATAGATAAGGTTTCTGGTATAATTTCGTTTAACGCAAATGCTACATTGGCATCTGTTAAAGTTACATGTGGTTCATTATCATCTGGCATATACCAACTCACAAAAGGTGTATCATTAGTAGTCACACTTGCGAGTGTGTCAAACCAATTAATTTGGTTGTTTATAGGTTCCAAAGCCATAGCACTAACACTTGGTATGAAATTAAAATAATCTGTACTTAAGGAGCCTAAGAATTCGCCAACTAGTCCGTCAGTGGCTAAGTCCGTCGTTAGTCCAAGAATATCAAATAGTCCACCAGAGCCAGCATCTATTCCATTAGAATAGGTATATGATGCAGCACTAGCATTATTGATTCTGTCGTTCGCTAAAGGAAACCACCATGCAAAATCTAAATGTACTTTACTTGTTTCTATTTGCGTTCCAGCATTTGGAGTAAAATATGTTTCTACTTTTAAATCGGCACCAGTCATTATATTAATATCTGCATCTAAAATTTGGTTTCCTGGTAATAAATCACTTACTGGATTAGCATTATTTTGGTAACGATTATTCATTCCGCTACCATTAATTATAGACACATTTCTGGTAAGCTCAGGAAAACCTGAAGGTGTAAAACTATTTATTCTTGAATCAAATAATGACTTAAAATAGTTAGGTTGTGGCAACGCTAGAGTTCCATTAAAGGTCACACCATCACTATTTGTAATATGCGACTCGAACTGATCGGTAAGCATTTGTCTTGCTGCAGGAGATTTTAACATCCCATCAATTATAGGTTGCAATTCTTCTACATTTTGATCACCAAGGATCCAAAAATCATCTAAACCAAACGCTAAGAAATTAAATTGGTGCTGAAAACCAATTGGCACATTTGCCCCTTGATGAGGAGCATCAAAAGATATCCAAAGTCTAGTGTCGTGAACCATGTTCTGACTTTCCATATAACTAAGAGCATAACGAGAAATAAGTCCACCCATACTTGGTCCGATAACAACATTTTGCTCATTACCTACTTTATCGGAATTAATTGTATTAATCAAATCAACTAATAACATTGCGTTTCGTTCAATAAAATCTGCTCCACCGTCAATAACTGCTCCATCTTGTGTTCTTACATAAATAGGGAAATTTAAAATTACAATATCGAAGCCTTCAGCTCTTACAATATCTCCTAAATTAGAAGTTGTACTTCCATTATCAAAATTTAATAAATCATATATACCTGCAATTGAGCGCCCATCATCTGGGTCAAAACCATCAACTAAAAAAATAGGCTTATCTAAAATATTGTCTGCGCTCAAAAACAGTTCGTATTCACCAGTACCTGGATAAGACGTTGGTTCACTATAAACAGATAAATCGGGAGTAATACTTGATGTAAAAGTGGTTATAATATCACTGGATCTTGAATATATATCTGAATTAGAATATGTAATATCAATCGTAGAATTTCTTAAAATTACCTCTCCTGTATTAAGTACAATTTTGAAACGAATCACCTTTAAACCAGCTTCAAGATAAGTAACTGTTAGGTTTTCATTTAAATTCATGGTTCTAAAATTATTGCCATCATCAAAATCAATTTCTACAGTTATAATAGACGCATTTGAAATATTAAAAATACTTGATGACGCCAAATTATAAGTGGTTTGCAAGCCTTTATGTTTAGAGCGCAGAGCTGAAGCAACCGTTAGCTGTTGTTTTTCAAAAACAAAAGATCCATCATTAACTAAATAACCTTGTGCATCTTTTGAAACTGAATTATTCTGCATGGCTTCATCTGTAATCACATCATATTCAGAATGCAAAATTGCCAACGGAATAACATTAGTGAAATAGCTTTGCTTACTCAGTGTTTTTAAACTTTGTAATGGCAATAATCGTTTTTCGAAATCACCTTGAGCTATTGCCTTATAGGCTTGGTAAAAAACAAATCTATTACTAGTTGTTTCATTATATTTTTGAATATCTACAATTGGAGATTTATGGACTAAAACAGTCGTTTCCATTTGTGAAGTGTCAAATTTTAAAAGTGGATTATTTTTGTCTTGAGCAAAAACTGAAACCGATAATAGTAAAACAATTACTAAGTAATAATTTTTCATGCTGAGGAAGGTTGATTTCAATAAATATACAAAATTCCTAAATGAAAAAAACCCAAAACGTTTAGCTTTGGGTTTGATTATTATTTATTTAATTGAAAGTTATTCACCTAAAAAAGGATAACGATAATCTGTTGGAGTTACAAATGTTTCCTTAATCATTCGTGGAGAAACCCAACGCAATAAGTTTAGTGCGCTACCTGCTTTATCATTAGTTCCAGAAGCTCTAGCTCCACCAAAAGGTTGTTGACCAACCACAGCACCTGTAGGTTTATCGTTGATATAGAAGTTTCCAGCACAATTTTGTAACGCCTTAGTCGCTTCTTGAATAGCATACCTGTCTGTAGATAAAATTGCTCCAGTTAAGGCATATTCACTTGTTTCATCAACTAATTTCAAGGTTTCAGAAAATTGATTTTCATCATATACATATATCGTAATTACAGGTCCGAATAACTCTGTGCACATTGTAGAATACTTAGGGTTATTTGTGACAATTACTGTAGGCTCAATAAAATACCCTTTGCTTTTGTCGTAGTTTCCTCCAACAATAATTTCTGCATCAGCATCAGCTTTAGCTTGATCGATATATTTAGCTAACTTATCAAAAGATCCTTCATGAATTACTGCCGTAACAAAGTTATTTAAATCTGCAGGCGAACCCATTTTGAAAGATTTTACATCGTCAATAACCTGACTTTTAACCTCATCCCAAATATTTGAAGGTACATAAGCTCTAGAAGCTGCACTACATTTTTGACCTTGAAATTCAAATGCACCTCTAGAAATCGCAGTAGCAACTTGTTTTGGATTTGCAGATTTGTGAGCAACAATAAAATCTTTACCTCCTGTTTCTCCAACAATTCTAGGATATGTTTTATAGTTATGAATGTTGTTTCCTATTTTTTTCCAAAGCTCTTTAAAAATATAAGTAGACCCAGTAAAATGTAATCCTGAAAAATCTGGACTAGCCATAACTGTATCTGTAATCATAACTGGATCACCAAAAACAACATTAATTACACCTGGAGGAACTCCTGCCTCTTCAAAGACATCCATGATAATTTTCGCTGAGAAAATCTGACTATCACTTGGTTTCCAAACCACAACATTACCCATCATTGCCATACAAGCAGGAAGGTTTGCCGCAATTGCTGTAAAATTGAAAGGCGTTACAGCATAAACAAATCCTTCTAAGGGACGATATTCTAATCGGTTCCAAGCATCACTCGAACTTTCTGGTTGTTCATGATAAATATCTGTCATAAACTGAACATTAAAACGCAAGAAATCTATCAACTCACATGAGGCATCGATTTCGGCTTGATGTACTGTTTTTGATTGCGCAATCATTGTTGCTGCATTTATTTTTGCTCTATAAGGTCCAGCAATTAATTCAGCTGCTTTCAGAAAAATACCTGCACGTTGTTCCCAAGGTAATTCAGCCCATTCACTTCTTGCAGCTAAAGCTGTAGAAATAGCAGATTCAACATGAGATTTTTCAGCTAAATGATAAGTACCAACAATATGTTGATGATCATGAGGTGCTGACATAGTTCTTGTGTTACCTGTTGTTATGTGTTTTCCATTAATGTACAAAGGCACATCAATTTTTGAATTCCACATATTACTGTAAGTTTCTAATACTGCATCACGTTCTGGCGAACCTGGCGCATAAGATTTCACAGGTTCATTTATAGCTACTGGTACGTTGAAAAATCCTTTTCCCATCTTAAATATTGGTTTAAAATTTGCTTATTGTTTTAAAGCTGCAAAGGTACGATTTTTTGATAACAATTAGATTTAGTAACCATTAAAAGGAAGTTAAAAAACTGAGTAAATTTTTGTAAGTTGCTTTCTTTAATTTTTATATGAATAGCGGAATTATTCTTACACTTGCTTATCCTGAAACCATTGTACATCATCCTACAGAATGGTATTCTTCTATACTTAGGTTTTTATTTGTTGGCAACAAAAAATACGTAAGAGCTGGTCATGCTGCATTAATTCTTATAGAAAAATCTACTGGTAGTTTAGAATATTATGACTTTGGTAGGTATATTACAACTACTGGCTACGGAAGAGTTAGAGGACAAGAAACAGACTTTGAACTTAGTATTCCGATGAGAGCTCAAATTGAAAATGATAAAATTGTCAATCTTAATGAGATTTTAAAGTTTTTTGCATCACAACCAAAACTCACTCATGGTGAAGGCAAATTATATGCTTCGGTTTGTAATGCTATAGATTATCATAAAGCAAAACACTATATTAAAACATTACAAGATCAAGGTTTTGTGCGCTATGCCGTTTTTAAAAAAGAAGCATCCAATTGCTCGCGTTTTGTAACGGATAGTTTAATTACAAGCGTTACAAACGATTCGATTAAATCCAATCTTATAAAATCTAAATGGTTTACACCAAGCACTATTGGAAATGTTATTCTATCAGATACTGAAAATCATGTTTATGTGGTATCTGAATCTAATGAAATTTCAAAATTTAACTCAACCAAGCACAAAGAAAATCGACGCTTATTTTTAGATGTTCTTAAAGATCATAACCCTAGCCTGATTGGTACAATCGAACCAAAGCACAATACTATTAAAAAAAATCATGCGCAATGGTTAAGTGGAATTGGTTCAGGAGCTTGGTTTGAAATTTATGATTTAAATCATCCGATTGAATTTAGATATCGACGAATTTCCCCTTACGGAAATATTGATTGCGATGGTATTTATAAACTTATAACCGAAGGCTTTGATATCAATTCAACTTATTTCTTTGTTCATAATTCCAATTGTAAATTCTTTCATATAAGACAAGATGAATCTATCTACAGATTTGAGTACCTGAGAGATTATAACTAATTAAAAAGAAAATAATTTAGTTAAGAGCGAAAGGTGCGCTTAACTTAAATGAAGGGATAATTACCTTAAATTTATTGGTGTTTGTAAAGTTAACCATGTTGTAATGGCCTTGCATTGCACCAAAAGGAGAGGTAAGCAAACACCCTGAGCTGTAAGTATGTGTCTCACCAGGTTTTAAAACTGGTTTTTTACCAATAACACCTTCACCTTCAATAATTTCTACATTATTAAGAGCATCAAGCACTTTCCAATATCTAGAATTTAATTGTACCGAATCTTTACTTTGGTTTTCAATAGTCACATTATATCCAAACGCAAAATGCACTTTATAATTTTTATAAAATGTGCCTTCGAAAGTTGTTTCGACAGAAATTTTTATGCCACTTGTAACCTGTTGTACCATTAAAGATTTTTAATTAAGGATGTAAAAATAGCTAAATTTTGAATGAATATCTGCGTTTTTTTTTAATTATGCAAAAATTTAACACGATATCGTACTTTCCAGCATTTTGTCTAAAGTCTTTCAGAATCAACAAATTCCTCTAAGGTTTTAAAAAACGACATGAGGTCTTTTTCTTCTACTTGTGTGTTAATCGTCACTAATCTCACAAATGTATCTTCACTAAAAGAACCATAACCAACCATTAATTTTGAATGCTCGTAAAGCTTAGTGCATAAGGTTTTTGCAGAAATCCCTTTGTAATTAAAACACACCGAAATAGAATCTTCAAAACTGTATAACGTATAATTTGGGTTTGATGTAATATAATTCCTTGCTATTTCTGCTAAGTTAAACTGATGGTTCACAATTTTCTCCAATCCAAAATTACCTACCGATTTCCATAATGTCCAAAGTTTTAATGCATCATTACGTCTACCACATTGAAGTGATGTTTTCCCTAAATTAAAAGCATCATCATCTGTTTGGTACAGGTAATCGGCATCATTAGAAAACGATTGATACAAGTGCTTTTTATCTTTAGTGACAATAATTGAACATCCTAAAGGAGTCCCAAGCATTTTATGAGCATTTAAACTGAATGAATCTGTTAACTCAATGCCATTAACTAGATGTTTATACTGTTTGCTAAAAATCACCGAGCCACAATAAGCCCCATCAAGATGCAACCAAAGCTTATGACTTTTACATACTTTACTAATACTAACTACATCATCAAAAGCTCCTAAAACCGTTGTACCTGCTGTAGCATTTACAAAAAATGGATGGTAACCTTTTTTAATATCATCTTGAATTTGCTTTTCTAAATCTTCAGCTAATAATTGGCCTTTAGCATTCGTTTTTATATGTCGAACTTGGTGTCTCCCAATACCAACAAAAGAAGCATTTTTGGTCACCGAGTAATGTGAAGTTTCTGATGTATATGCAATTAATTTAGTTGATACACCTTCATTTCTAATCGACGCATCAAAGGCATCTCTAGCCATTAACATGGCCATATAATTACACATAGAGCCACCAGGAGCAATTGTACCATCACTCGTGTTTCCATACCCAATGCGCGCACAAATTTGTTGCAAAATCATCTTTTCTATTCCCACTTGAACACCTGCAACTTTGTAAGTATACATGCTGTTATTAAGCATAACGGCTAACAAATCTCCTAACGTAGCTCTTGAAATTCGTCCACCAAACAACTGATTAAAAAATGCTTTTGAGGCCGTTTTTGGCGTACTTTTAATAATAGATTTTAAGGTGTCCTTAAAACCGTCGTCTATTGAAGGTTCATCTCGAAGTTCGATATCGATAGCATTATATAGAGTTTTAGTATCTATAGGTGTTGCTACTGGATGATTTGCTTCTTCACTAATTAAAAATTCAGCAAGTTCAATAAACAATTTTAAGTCGTGATGCATACGTGTTTATGATTCTAAAATTTTTGGCTTTGTGTAAATTTATCCCTATTTTTTCGGAAAATTAGAATAAACCCTTTCAAATTTATTGATAGCATATTGAAATCTCCAGAAAACATTCAAGAACTGATACAGCTATTGTCGGAATCTTCAAAAACACATTACAATTCTATATTGAATAGTTTTGATTTTGACGCTATAGATTTCAAAACCTTTGAAAGTTGGTCTTCAGAAAAATACACAAGAAATTGCTTATATAATGATGCGCAATTTGAATTACTTTTATTGTGTTGGAACGAAGGTCAAGAAACTTCAATACACGGTCATGATGGTGAGGATTGTTGGGTATATTTACTAGAAGGTGAAATGGAAGAAGTTTTTTATTGCTTAGACAATTCTGGTGGTTTAAGAGAAGAACGCTCACAAACTATTGTGCCTCATCAGCTATCATTTATGAATGATAGAATTGGTTTTCATAAGCTAAGAAACAGGTTTAAAGGAAAATCATTGAGCTTGCATTTGTACGCAAAACCAATTGAACAGTGCAATTTTTATTGTGAAGACACAGAGCGATTTATAGAAGTAAAACTAAATTACGATACACGAAAAGAATTGATGTTAGACCTAAAACCAAATTCAATTTAATTAGAAATATTGACTGAGCTTGCTTCACCAAAACCGATTAACTCATCATATCTAGCTCCAAGATCTCTGTAGTACACTAATACTTTATAATTATTTTCTGTTTGCCAAAAATTCCCACTAATACGGCCTTCATCTAGATTCCCTTTTGGATCTACAACAACATATTTATAGTTATAAAACCCTTGTTTGAGTTTAAAAGCCGCTTGATAATAATTTTCATCGCTATTGTACACCATTCTGTTCATGTCTTCCAATGCATAATTATTAAAATTACCATAAATATAAATTTTGCTCCCATCATCAAATTCAGGATAAGCTAATGCAAAATGTGTCATAGTATAATCTGCCTCAATACTAACGTCATCAACATCAATTGCGGTAACTAAAAAATTACCATTAATATCTGGATTAAACGTATATGGACGTCGAGCACGTTCAGAATTAACAAACAAATAGTTATGATAAATATCTTTTAAATCAATGAATTGTACACCAACATTTGCCGCTCTAATATCTTTATTTTCAAAAAAACGAAATTCGTTTCCAGCCCAGAAAGCAGTCTCATTAGTATAGCGATACACAAGCTCTTTTCCCAAAGTATATTGAGGTTTTACATTTGTAATAGCAGTATGCAGATTATTGTTTTGAATAATTAAAGTATTAATAGTCTGCAATGGATTATTAATATTTAAACTACTTGAATTTATTGAAATATCGACACTTTGTTTGCCTGCAATAAATCTTACATCTCTAGAACGCTTTATAGCAACTCCTACGCCTACTTTCTGCTCATAAATCATGAATTTTCTAGTAAAAACCAACTCTCTATCATCATTAAAAATTGAAATAATATAGTTCCCAGTTTTGGTCAATGCTCTAGTTTGAGCGTTAGGAATCTGTAATTTATAGTGAGAATATAATTGATAAGCATTATACGAATTGTGATAATCAACAATTCTATAATCATCAAAACCTACCATGTACTCCATTTTTACTAGATTAGATTGGGTCCAGTCGTAATTATAATGTTCTATGGTATAGTAAAAATCTGGTTCCGTCGCGACTAAAGCATCAAATTCTAAAACAAAGGGTTCATTTAATCTTAAAATTGGCAATTCTCCTTGCTGAGTATTTCTACTTTTAAAGGTAATTGTTTTAATATAATTTGGTGGATTTATTTCTTCCTCTTGTGCGCATAAAAACAACGGAAAACATAAAGCGAATAAAAATAGAATACTAAATTTCATTAAAGATGGTTTTATTAAAGCTAAAGATAAGCAAAATCCATGCCTTTTTATTAGTGCAAACGGTATTTTAAAATGTTTATTGGACGCAAAACTATTGCCCTTTAACAGCACTCAATACAATTGCCGTAGCCGTAGCCACATTTAAACTTTCAGTTGCTTTCAGGTTTCCAAAACGAGGAATGCCAATTTTTTTATGGATTAAACGTTCAATATTAGGAGAAATCCCATTGGCTTCATTACCCATAACTATTATTCCTTTTTTTGGTAATGCTTCGGAATAAATACTGCTTCCATCCATAAAGGTTCCGAAGGTTTCAAGTTCTGATTGTTTAAGATAATCTTCCAAATCGGTATACTTAATTTGAACACGAGTTAACGATCCCATCGAAGCTTGTACAACTTTAGGATTGTAACAATCTACAGTTTCTAAACTACACACAAGAGTTTCAATTCCAAACCAATCACATAAACGTATAATGGTACCTAAATTTCCTGGATCTCTTACATCATCAAGTGCTAAAATAAGTGACGATTCTTTTTCAGGTTTTGGTTTGGGTATTCTAAAAATAGCCAATGCCGTATTAGGTGATTTTAATCCGCTAATTCTTTGAAGATCTTTTGATGAAATTAACTTTGTTTCAACATCAAAAATAGCTTCTGTTGCAAATAATTGATAGAGTTCAAACTCAGAATCTAAAAATTCTCGAATACCCTTTACGCCTTCAACTAAAAAAAGCTCCTCTTGCTGTCTAAACTTTTTTTGACCTAAGGATTTAATTAACTTTATCTCATTTTTTGTTATACTCAAAATGTATTTACTTTTGTATCTTATAATAGGATTTACAAAGTAATACTTTTTTGGTCTATTTTTTGTTATGCTATAGCACATTAAAACTGTACATTTGAATTACGTCGTTTTTCTAATTGATTTTTGTTGAAAAAAAGCCTCTACTACATATCGTTTCTAGTAATGATTATCTTGTTTACCACCTCATGTAACGTCATGAAACGCGTAGGTAAAAACGACCATTTATTGACTGAAAACACTGTTTTGGTTGATGGCAAAAAAGATAAAACAGAAACGATTAGCAATCTTATTCATCAAAAACCTAATGGTCAATTATTGGGCATACCGCTTCGACTTCATATATTTAATTTAGCACGACCTAATATAGATTCTATTTTAAATGACAAGTATCGGAATCCAGAAAACCCAAGAACAGGTCAAAAAAAATTATTATCATTAAAACAATATGAAGCCTTAATAAGTTCGAAAAAAGGATTCAATAATTGGCTAAAAAAAACGGGGGAAGCACCAACTATTTTAAATGAAACTAAAGCAGAAAAAACAGTTGCTGGTTTAAAAAAATATTTTTACAGCAAAGGTTGGTTCAATGTAAAAACATCATTTGATATTGAAAAAGATAGTACTCAAAGAGCAAGTGTAACTTACAATGTTACTAGAGGAAATCCTTTTTTTCTTGATTCTATTACTACCAATATTGCTTCTCCAGTAGTTGATTCTTTATATCGTACTAAATTCAAGAAATATGCTCTTATTAAACAAGGACAACAATTTGATGAATTAAATTATACACAAGAACGCAACAGACTAACTGCAGAATTAAGAAATTCTGGTTTGTTTCATTTTGGTCAAGATTATATCAAATTTGACATAGATACTATTTTGCCTGGAGACGTAGTAAACACTGAGTTAATTATAGAAAACAGAGCAATTCGTTCAGAAGATTCGGTTTCTCGAGTGCCTTTTAAAATCTATAAAATAAAGGATGTCAATATCTACAGTGATTATAGATATGAAAACAAAGACAAACCCATTACAGATTCTATTCAATATAAAAACTATAACCTTTATAGTTATGAAAAATTAAAATTCAGACCAAAGGCATTGACAGATGCCGTTTTTATAACCAAAGATTTAATTTTTAGAGATTTAGACCGAACAAGAACCTATAGATATTTAAGTGAATTAAAAGCATTTAACTATCCAAATATTGAATACATTGAAAATGTTCAAGACACCACTTTAACAGCAAATATATATCTGTCACCCAAAAAAAAATACGACTTAGGTTTTGATTTTGATGTCTCTCAAAGTAATATTCAAACGGTTGGGTTTTCAATAAGTACTGGTCTAGTCATTAGAAATGTATTTAGAGGAGCTGAAACATTAGAAATATCTGCCTTAGGTGCCATTGGAGCTTCACGAGATGCATCAGATAGTAAAGATCAATTTTT
Organism: Psychroserpens sp.; assembly: GCF_034670085.1. GTDB lineage: Bacteria > Bacteroidota > Bacteroidia > Flavobacteriales > Flavobacteriaceae > Psychroserpens. Next base: position 88,167 of record NZ_JAXMOD010000001.1, read on the forward strand.
TGATATTAATGAGTATGGTGGAAATTTAAGACTGAGCATCCCTAGACTATTTTTCCCATTCAATACTGACAAAATCATTCCAAAATACATGTCTCCTAGCACACGAATAAGCATTGGTGCTACTAGCCAACGAAATATTGGACTTGACAAACAAACCTTAACAGGTGCATTTAATTATAATTGGTTTCCTTCAGAAAAAGTAACAAATAATATTGATTTGTTTAATGTTCAATTCGTGAAAAACTTAAATATAAACAACTACTTTGGAGTATATCAAAATTCGTATGATCGATTAAATCAAATTGCAAAAGACATAAACTATATAAGTGATGACACAAATTTATCGCTTCCTGATGGAGCAGATCTATTTATAAATGATGTACTAACTAATAATACGTCATTAAATCCAGAAGATGATAGTTATGAAGATGTCAATAATATTTCCCAACGTAAAGACCGACTTACTGAAGATAACCTTATTTTTTCATCAAGTTTCAACTATATAAAAGATCGAAGAGAAAACTTATTTGATAACGATTTTTCTATTTTAAGATTTAGAGTTGAAACCGCAGGAAACCTCTTAACGAGTTTATCGAAAACACTTAATTTAAACAAAAACAGTAATGGTAAATATGAAATAATAGGTGTTCCTTTTTCTCAATTTATTAAAACGGAAGTTGATTACGTTAAGCACTGGGATTTAGGAAAGAAGAACGTATTTGCCATCCGAAGCTATTTTGGAGTTGCTATTCCTTATGGGAACTCTGATAACATTCCTTTTGCAGAAAGTTTCTTTGCTGGTGGACCAAATGACATTAGAGCTTGGACTGCCTATAATCTAGGTCCAGGAAGTTCATTATCTACAAATGAATTTAATGAAGCAAATATGAAAATCACATTAAGTGCTGAACAACGCTTCAATCTTGTTGGTCGTTTTAATGGTGCAATCTTTTTAGATGCTGGAAATATCTGGAACGTTCTTGATGATGTTGAAGATAAAGAGGCGACATTCGAAGGCTTTAGCTCTTTAAAAAACATAGCTATTGGCTCCGGATTTGGGGTACGTTATGATTTCAGTTTCTTCGTATTACGCCTAGATGTTGGATTTAAAACTTATGATCCTTCACGACCAAATGGCTCGCGTTGGTTTAAGGATTACAATTTCGGAAATGCCGTTTATAATATTGGTATCAACTACCCTTTTTAATCATTCTAACAATAACGTTTTCGTAGATATATTAGTCATCTATGTGATAAATAGGCTTCAATTTATTTAAAAATTACGTATTTTTGATAACTTAATTTTCAACTTAAAAAATCACAAAAATGAGTCATAATATCAAAGGTGGAGTTGCAACAGGACGTGAAGTTCAAGAGATTTTTAAACTAGCTAAAGAAAAAGGGTTTGCCTTGCCAGCAGTTAATGTAATTGGATCTAATACTATTAATGGCGTTTTAGAAACTGCAAAAGCATTAAATGCACCAGTAATTATACAATTTTCAAATGGAGGTGCTCAATTTAATGCAGGTAAAGGATTAAGTAACGAAAATCAAAAAGCAGCTATTGCAGGATCTATTGCAGGAGCAAAACACATACATCTAATGGCTGAAGCTTACGATGTACCTGTAATTTTACATACAGACCATTGTGCAAAAAAATTACTTCCTTGGATTGATGGTTTATTAGATGCGAGTGAACAACATTTTAAAGAAACTGGTAAGTCATTATATAGTTCTCACATGATTGATTTATCTGAAGAACCTATTGAAGAAAATATTGAAATTTGTAAAACATACCTAGAGCGCATGAGTAAAATGGGTATGACTTTGGAAATTGAATTAGGTATTACAGGTGGTGAAGAAGATGGTGTTGATAATACTGATGTTGATGATTCTAAATTATACACACAACCTGAAGAAGTTGCTTATGCTTATGAAGAATTGAGTAAAGTAAGTGATCAATTTACAATTGCTGCAGCTTTTGGTAATGTGCATGGTGTTTACAAACCTGGAAACGTAAAGTTAACTCCAAAAATTTTAAAGAATTCTCAAGAGTTCTTATCGAACAAACATAATGTTCCACATAACCATATCGATTTTGTGTTTCATGGTGGTTCGGGTTCTACAGTCGACGAAATTAGAGAAGCTATTGGTTATGGTGTCATAAAAATGAATATTGATACAGATATGCAATATGCTTTTATGAGCGGAGTACGAGATTACATGGGAGAAAAAGAAGCCTATTTAAAGCAACAAATAGGTAATCCTGATGGTGATGATGTACCTAACAAAAAGTATTATGACCCTAGAGTTTGGTTACGTAAAGGTGAAGATGCATTTGTTGAACGTTTAAAAAAAGCATTTGAAGACCTTAATAACGTAAATACTTTATAACTTTGCACTCTAACTAATTAACTAAATCTAATTAAATGGCTTGGTTTAAAAGAAAAGATAAAGGTATACAAACGACTACCGAACAGAAAAAAGACACACCTAAAGGATTATGGTATAAGTCTCCAACTGGTAAAATTGTAGACACTAAAGAATTAGAGAAAAATTTTTATGTGAGTCCTGAAGATGGGTATCATGTGAGAATTGGTAGCAAAGAATATTTCGAGATTTTATTTGACGATAATAAATTTAAGGAACTTGATATTGATTTAACATCTAAAGATCCTTTAAAATTTGAAGACACCAAAAAATATCCAGACCGTTTAAAAGCTGCTCAAGAAAAAACAAATCTTAAAGACGCTGTTCGTACAGCCGTTGGAAAATCTAACGGACAAGATTTGGTTATCGCATGTATGGATTTTACATTTATTGGTGGCTCTATGGGAAGTGTTGTTGGTGAAAAAATTGCACGTGCTGCCGAATATGCTTTAAAGAAAAAAACTCCATTTATGATTATTTCCAAATCTGGAGGAGCTCGTATGATGGAAGCGGCTTTATCTTTAATGCAATTGGCAAAGACTTCAGTAAAATTAGCGCAATTAGCAGATGCTGGCATCCCTTACATTTCATTATGTACAGATCCAACTACTGGAGGAACTACAGCTTCGTTTGCTATGTTAGGTGATATTAATATTAGTGAACCTGGAGCATTAATCGGTTTTGCTGGACCAAGAGTTGTAAGAGATACTACAGGACAAGAATTACCTGAAGGATTTCAAACTTCAGAGTTTTTATTAGAACATGGATTCTTAGATTTTATAACGCATCGCAAAAATTTAAAAAATAAGGTCAATTTATATATTGATTTAATTAAAAATCAACCATTAAGAACTTAAAAAAAGGACCTCACTTGAGGTCTTTTTTTATATAAGATAAAATAATTTCATACATTCGTAAATATCAATAATTCAAACCTTTAAACATGAAACAAAAATTACTCTTTACATTCTTATTATCTTCTTTCATTAGTTTTGCTCAAGCACCTATAGCTGAGTTTGTAAACAGTATGGAAACAGATTATGCTTTAATAGATTCTACAGTATTATTAGATGAAAGCGCTTCTGGAACTGCAGTAACATGGAATTTTACCTCTTTATCACAAGTAGGTACAAATACGGATACCAATGTAGCTCCAACGTCTGGGGAACTATCAACTTATCCTGGAACAACTGAAGTTTTAGTCGTTACTACAAATTCAATGCCTCCAGCCGAAAGCAGACTCTTTATTAGAGATGTAGCCAATGAAATTTCGATAACTGGCGCAGCTCAAGAAGGACTTGAATTAAATTTAACAAACAATGCAACACTTGGAACTTTCCCATTAAGTTTTGGGGATTCTAATACAGATACTGTTAGTGGAACTTTTGCTGGAAGTGTTGACGGCACAAATGTAAGTGGAACATTTACAGGTAGTTTTGACGCTGACGTTGATGCCTATGGAGCCTTAAATCTTAATGATTTCGGTTTAGGTGCATATAATGGAAATGTCACTAGAATAAAAACTGTATTGGATATTACTTTAGTAGTTGCTGGTATTTTTAATATCGGAACTGTTGTTCAAACTGGATATTATTATTTTGACGATTCAGATGGAAGTCTAGTTTTTAGAAGTTCGACTAATGTTTTTGATATTGATTTTCTTGGAAATATCTTTATGGACACCGTTGCACTGTACGAAGCTCAAGATAGAAGTACTTTAGGTTTAAATGAAATCGCTTTGGCTTCTAATGATGTTAAATTATTTCCAAATCCCACACGTACTATTTTAAATGTAAAATCGTCAAATTCAAATACATTTAAGTCAATTCAAGTTTTAGATTTAAATGGAAGAACCGTATTAAATATTAAAGATAATTATAATACAATTGATGTCTCTAATTTACAATTAGGCTTGTACATTTTGAATATAGAAACAACTAATGGTTATATTTCGAAAAGGTTTATCAAGAAATAACTATCAGTACTTTAATAAAAAAAGCGAGCCAAATGGCTCGCTTTTTAAGTTTTTGCAAACTCTATTCGTATTTGAGAAATTATTTAGAATACTTCTAAATATATAAAAGAACAATATTGTGTAGTAAATTTTCTATATATTTTCGTATATTGTTATTTACAACAACTTTCAGATCCTTCAAATAATGAAAAACAAACTTCTATTATCTCTTTTTATTATGTCCTTTTTTTTGGCTAACAGCCAAGAATTTCTTGTAAAAGACATTCAATTAATTCCATTAAGCGTCTTTCATACAAATAAAAAACAGGACAACTTTAGTACAGGTGGAATTCATTTAGGTTTAGACCTTGGGTTCAAAATACACAAGCAAAACTTTCGTTTGCAACTCAATTCTGGTACAAATGTGAATATTTTAAGCACTAATGATGATAGTTTTACATCGATCAATTTACTCTATGAATTAAGCCCGAAAATTTTTGAATGGATGTCAACCGATATTTATAGTGGTATTGGTATTAATCATATATCTTTTGAAAGAGATTACTCCGTACCAATAAGTAACACATACTTCAATGTGCCTATTGGGATGAGATTTATGTTTCTAACTAAAAATAGAATATCTCTTGGACTTCAATTTCAATCTGATTTCAATTATGATAACAATACACTAATCTATTCAACGGTAATTAGATATAATTTCAAAAAAAATTAAATAAAAAAGCGAGCCAATTGGCTCGCTTTTTTTTATCCCTAATTTTTAAACTCTAATTCAAAACAATATCAATCACATTACCATTATTAGTTGTAAACGTAGCTTGATTATCACATTCTCCATCTCCATAATCAAATGTTCCTCCAAAATTTGTTCGTTGTACATCAACACTTCCACTTACAAAATAAGAACAAACAACTTCTTTTCGTAATGGTGTTAACACCTCATACGAATGCGTATTACCATTCACAAAAGTAGTGGTCCAATTTCCAGACATTTCAAAAACATTATCACTAAAAACACCACTATCAAAACCTTCGACCCACTCTCTTATTTTAAGACCTTCTCTACTCGCTTGTGCTCCATTTGGCCATATAATTGTGAGATCTAAACTATGTGTAAACTGAGGGTTCCCATTCTCGTTAGAGAATTGTCTTAATATAGTTCTACTGCCTATCACTTGTTTTGCATCAAAATAGAAATCAACCAAATTATAACTTATCAATATTTCTTGCGCTTCTATATCTCTAGTGTAAGAGAATATGATTTGACCTTTTAACAAATGACCGTTAATAATACAACCTTCTGAACCAAAGTCTAAGGTAATCTCTCTAAAACCTTGTTCTAAAACTACAGTAACTGTTACGCAATCTGGTAAATACGATTGATCACTAGTGGTTCTGTTTAGCTCATTTCTTTCTTGATTCTCATAAGAATCAATAATGATATCACTAATCGTTGCACCAGCAATATCCACTTCAGACGCAAGTCTAACCTCAGTCATATCTCTGGTTTGGGTATCTGCTTCAACCGATTCATCCTCACTACAACTTACAAATGCAAATGCTAGAACCGAAAGCATTAAAATCGATTTCTTAAAAACATGTCTTTTTTTCATGATTATTTTTTTAATAGTTAATATGATGCTAAGACCATATCAAATATAAAAGGTTTAATCTATAAGCTTAAAAAATAAAAAACAGTGGTATCTAAATTTGGAAATCATTAAAAATGACTATATTTGCCGCTTGAAAGATCGACTTTCAACGTACATAAAAATCATTTACAATAATATTAGCATGTATTTAGATCAAAAAGAAAAAGAAGCCATCTTTAAAAAACATGGCAAAAATGTAAAAGACACTGGAACTGCAGAAGGTCAAATTGCATTATTCACTTACAGAATTAACCACTTAACTGAGCACCTGAAACAAAATCGTAAAGATTATAACTCTGAGCGTTCATTAGTAAAGTTAGTAGGTAAAAGAAGAAGCTTACTTGATTATTTAACAAAGAAAGATGTCTTAAGATATCGTGCAATAGTTAAAGAATTAGGATTAAGAAAATAATATTAAAGAGGCTTCGTGCCTCTTTTTTTATATAATAACTCTTACGACAGAGTATAATAATCGTAAATAAGAAGCTAATTATAGTTTTTCATTGGTCAAGACATCATGTCTCACAACAACTACAACAACACAACGACCATTGTTTAACATTGTTCTGGCACCAAAATAGTGCCTGAACTAGAATTAAAAAATTTATGATTCCAAAAGTATTTAGAGAGGTCATTGACCTTGGTGATGGTAGAGAAATTTCTATCGAAACCGGAAAATTAGCAAAACAAGCGCATGGTAGCGTAGTTGTGCAATCAGGAAAATGTATGTTATTATGTACAGTAGTTTCCAATTACAAACAAAGTCCTGTAGACTTTTTACCACTTACTGTAGATTACAGAGAAAAATTTGCGGCTGCAGGTCGTTATCCAGGAGGTTTCTTTAAAAGAGAAGCAAGACCAAGTGATGGTGAAGTTTTAACAATGCGATTAGTAGACAGAGTTTTACGTCCATTATTCCCAAAAGATTATCACAGTGAAACACAAGTGATGATTCAATTAATGTCTCATGATGATGATGTTATGCCAGACGCAATGGCAGGATTAGCAGCTTCTGCAGCAATTCAATTATCTGATTTCCCTTTTGAATGCCCAATTTCTGAAGCTAGAGTTGGTCGTGTAAACGGAGAATTTGTTATTAACCCAACTCGTGCTCAATTAGAAGAATCTGATTTAGACATGATGATTGGTGCTTCTGCCGATTCGGTAATGATGGTTGAAGGTGAAATGGATGAGATTTCTGAAGAAGAAATGGCTGATGCTATTAAATTTGCACATGAAGCTATTAAAGTACAATGTGCTGCTCAAGTAAGATTAGCAGAAGCATTTGGCAAGAAAGATGTTCGTGAATATGAAGGTGAAAGAGAAGAAGAAGATTTAGCCAAGAAAATTCATGATATGGCTTATGATAAAGTGTATGCAATTGCTAAAGCTGGATCTGCTAAACATGAAAGAAGCAACGCTTTTTCTGAAATCAAAGAAGATATTAAAGCTACGTTTTCTGAAGAAGAATTAGAAGACTTTGGTGATTTAGTGTCTAAATATTACTATAAAGCAGAAAAAGCTGCCATAAGGGATTTAACTTTAAACGAAGGTTTGCGTTTAGATGGTCGTAAGACTGATGAGATTAGACCAATTTGGTGTGAAGTAGATTACTTACCATCAACTCATGGTTCTTCAATCTTTACTCGTGGAGAAACTCAAGCTTTAGCTACAGTAACTCTTGGAACATCTAGAGATGCAAATCAATTAGATATGCCATCTTTTGAAGGTGAAGAGCGTTTCTATTTACACTATAACTTCCCTCCTTTTTCAACAGGAGAAGCTAGACCAATCCGAGGAACATCCCGTAGAGAAGTTGGTCATGGTAACTTAGCACAGCGTGCTTTAAAAGGTATGGTGCCAGATGAATGTCCTTACACTGTACGTGTAGTATCTGAAGTATTAGAATCTAATGGTTCTTCTTCTATGGCGACAGTTTGTGCAGGTACTATGGCACTAATGGATGCTGGAGTTCAATTAAAGAAACCCGTTTCTGGTATTGCGATGGGATTAATTTCTGATGCAGATTCTGGAAATTACGCTGTTTTATCTGATATCTTAGGTGATGAAGATCATTTAGGTGATATGGATTTCAAAGTGACTGGTACTGCAGATGGTATCACAGCTTGTCAAATGGATATTAAAGTAAAAGGATTATCATACGAGATTTTAGTAAATGCACTAAAACAAGCTCGTGATGGTCGTTTACATATCTTAGATAAGTTAACTGAAACAATTGCTACACCAAACGAAGATGTTAAAGAGCATGCTCCTACAATGGTGACCAGACGCGTTCCTAATGAATTTATTGGAGCCTTAATTGGACCAGGTGGAAAAGTAATTCAGGAAATGCAAAAAGAAACTGAAACCACTATTGTTATTAATGAAGATCCAGTAACAGAAGAAGGAATTGTAGAAATTTTAGGTGTAGGTAAAAAAGGAATTGATGCTGTAATGGCAAAAATTGATGCCATATTATTTAAGCCTGAAGTTGGCAGTGTTTACGAAGTAAAAGTTATCAAAATGTTAGATTTTGGTGCTGTTGTTGAGTATGTAGATGCTCCTGGAAATGAAGTGTTATTACATGTAAGTGAATTAGCTTGGGAACGTACTGAAAATGTATCTGACGTTGTAAACATGGGAGATGTATTTGATGTGAAGTACTTTGGTATAGATTCTAGAACGCGTAAAGAAAAAGTTTCTCGTAAAGCAATTTTACCAAAACCTGAAGGTTATGTAGCAAGACCACCAAGAGATGATAAACGTTCTGGTGGACGTGATAATAACAGAGGAAGAGATAATCGTGGACGTGATAACCGTCGTGATGATCGTAAGCCTAGAGAAGATAAATAAGAAGATTAATTTCTTTTAATAATTTTATAAAGCCTTGTAAATTCATTTTACAAGGCTTTATTTATTTAAAGGAAACGGTAAAACTTTAACCTTAGAAACGTTTCATTGCGATATTCGAGTCGTAAAAATTAGGAAAAGTGCTCTATTTTCATTATATTATTAGCTATGATACATTCAGACAAAGATAAATATTCAGACATTTTAAATGATTCTCTTGCTTATTTAGAGCAACATGGTTTTGAAGATATTAAAGCCGATGCCGAAGGTTATGAAACTCCTAAATCTTTTACTAAAAAAGGTAGTGATATTACAATTACACCTGACATTGTCGCTATGAAAAATGGAAGAAAACACTATTTTGATATCAGTCTCAAAAGCGATAAACCTAAATTATTAAAATCGAAATGGATATTTTTAAATACTTTAACTGCTTTAAAATCACATCATTTTAAACTAATTACTACAAAAGGTCATTATAAATTCACTAATGAAATGCTTGAAGACATCAATTTAAACAACAAAAGTTTAATCAAAATTTAAAATAATATTAATTTTATTGTAACATTTTTTGCACTTATTACGTATAACTATATAGTAATTTACATTTACCCAAATTAAAGTAGACATATAAATGAGACAACTAAAAATCACGAAGCAAGTTACCAATAGAGAAACTGCATCGTTAGACAAGTATTTACAAGAGATTGGAAAGGTTGATTTAATTACTGCAGATGAAGAAGTTGAATTAGCTCAACGCATCAAAGCAGGTGATCAAATAGCTTTAGAAAAATTAACTAAAGCTAACCTTCGTTTCGTAGTTTCTGTAGCTAAACAATATCAAAATCAAGGACTAACATTACCAGATTTAATTAACGAAGGTAACTTAGGCTTAATTAAAGCAGCTCAACGATTTGATGAAACTCGTGGGTTTAAATTTATTTCTTATGCCGTTTGGTGGATTCGTCAATCTATCTTACAGGCTTTAGCTGAACAATCTCGTATTGTTCGTTTACCTTTAAACAAAATTGGTTCTATAAATAAAATTAATAAAACATTTGCTTTTTTAGAGCAAAGTCATGAACGTCCTCCAAGTGCTGAAGAAATTGCCAAAGAGTTAGATATGACTATTAACGATGTTAAGGAATCTATGAAAAACTCTGGACGTCACGTCTCTATGGATGCGCCATTAGTTGAAGGAGAAGATTCAAACCTTTACGATGTTTTACGTAGTGGTGAATCTCCAAATCCAGATAGAGATTTATTACACGAATCTTTACGTACTGAGATTGAACGTGCTTTAGAAACATTAACACCTCGTGAAGCAGATGTCATTCGCTTGTATTTTGGTCTTGGAAATCAACATCCAATGACTTTAGAAGAAATAGGAGAAACATTTGATTTAACAAGAGAACGTGTACGTCAAATAAAAGAAAAAGCTATTAGAAGATTAAAGCATACGTCTAGAAGTAAAATATTAAAAACATATTTAGGTTAGTAAATACTTTTATTTACGACCTAATAACAGTAACAAACAGTTACAAAATAACTGTTCGTTTTTTGATTGATGAAAGAACCCACGGCTGATTACCGTGGGTTTGTTTTTTTATCCTATTTTTGCAAAAAAATAATTTATGTCTTCAAAACTTATTGCTCCATCAATTTTAGCTGCCGATTTTGCTAACCTTCAACGAGATATAGAGATGGTTAATTCTAGTGATGCCGATTGGTTTCACATTGATATTATGGATGGTGTATTTGTTCCAAACATTTCATTTGGCATGCCAGTTTTAAAGGCTATTACGACCCATGCAAAAAAACTTGTCGACGTACATTTAATGATCGTAGATCCAGACCGATATATAAAAACATTTGCCAATCTTGGAGCTCATAATCTTACTGTTCATTACGAAGCATGTCCTCATCTTCATAGAACACTTCAAGCAATTAAAGCGGAAGGCATGAAGGCTGGAGTGGCATTAAATCCTCATACTCCTATATCGCACTTAGAAGACCTGATTAATGACATCGACCTTGTATGCATAATGAGTGTAAACCCAGGGTTTGGAGGTCAAAGTTTTATTGAAAACACCATTTCTAAAGTAAGTCAACTAAAAGAGTTGATTAACAAAAAAGGAGCCTCAACAAAAATTGAAATAGATGGCGGTGTTACTAATAAAAATGCCAAGCAACTTATTGAAGCTGGTGCAGATGTGTTAGTTGCAGGCAGTTATGTCTTTAAAAGTAAAAACCAGAAAGACACCATTAAAGGTTTAAAAGATCTAGCTAACAGCTAAGCTAATTCTTTACTTCCGTAACCATAGCCATAACCATAGTTATAACCATAACCATAAGATCTACTTGCTCCAACACCATTGATAACATATGCCATGTTTTTCAGCTTACCTGTTTCAAATAAATCTTGTGAAAAACTAAGAATCTTTTTATCTGTAAAATTTGCTCTTGAAATATACACTGTTACATCAGCGAGTTGAGATATAAGCATAGTATCTGTTACTAAAACCGTAGGCGCAGTATCGACAATAACATAATCATAAATATCTTTAGCCTCTTCAATTAACGCTTTAAACCTACCATTTGTAAGTAAATTTGTTGGGTTTGGTGGAATATTTCCTGAGAGTAATATATCGTGATTTTGATGCTTTTCAAAACCTTTCAATAAATTAGATTTCCAATCTACTGTAGCATCATGTAAATAATCAGAGAGACCTACTGTACTTTTATCAAATTTTGTATGCGTATGAATTTGTGGGTTACGTAAATCAGCACCAATTAGCAAGATTTTTTTATTCATACTTGAAAGCGCTAACGATAAATTTATACTAATAAATGTTTTACCTTCTCCCTTAATTGTTGATGTGCAGTAAATTACTTTACCTTTTTCATCATCTTTGACTGGAAGTAAATAATTTACGTTAGAACTTAAAATCCTAAACGATTCTGCTAATACTGTTCTATCATTAGGATTAGCAAAAATAGCTTTCTCTTTTTTGCTAATATCTGGGATTTCTGCAATTATTGGAATTTTATTATTAAGTCTAAGGATGTCTTCCTTTCCATGTATTTTAGTGTCTAACATGAAAATCAGGTATAATATTCCAAATGGAATTAAAAGTCCTGCTAAAAGTGCTGCGGCATAAGCCACATTAGGCTTAGGTGTAATTGGAGCAGAAGTTGATAAAGCATAGTCTACAACCTTAACTGAAGGTTCAGTAATCGCTAAGTTTATCGCTGCTTCTTCACGTTTTTGAAGTAATAAAAGATATAAACTTTCCTTAATCATTTGCTGACGCTCGATAGCTCTTAATAATTTTTCTTGCTCAGGTATCTGAGACACTCGTCCTACAAATTTTCTGTTTCGACTTCTTAATTGACTTTGAGATACTTCAAGTTGTTTTTGATATGAATTAAGTGATATGGTTATATTAGCTCTTAAATCATCCATATGAGACTGTGTAAACTTAACAGTTGGATTATTTTCTCCACCACTTCGTATTAATTTATCTCTTTGAAGAGCAGCCGTATTATATTCACTAATTAGCGAATTAATATTTCCATTTTCTAGTCCAATATTAGCTGGCAATAAACCTCCACTAAGATTTGATTTCAATGAATTTAATAACATATCAGCAATCATTATCTGACTTTCAATCTGAAATACATCTTCATCAGATTTAGAACGTTGTTCTAATCCAATTTCAGCATCGGCTCCAAGATCTACCAAATTATTGCGCTCTTTGAATTCTTTTCGGTCAATTTCAACCGAATCTAATTCAGTAGCAAGAAAGATAAAACGATCATCAATAAAATCTAAAGTTCGTTGCGACACCAATTGTCTATCTTTTATACCATCTTTATTAAATACATCGATGAGTGTATTTAAAATGCGTTCTGAACGCAACTTACTCTCACCTTTTATCAACAGGCTTAATAAATCACTTTGATCACCAATTGATTCAACCAAAATAGTTGATTTCAATTTTAAAGTCGCAGATTTAAGAGGTCCGAAATACACAATAAAGCGCTTACCTATATTTTCCTCAAATATTTCAGCATCTCCTTTTTTTAATTCAAATGGAAAATTATGTTCCATTTCGTAACTATTATGATTTGGTATTTCAATCGTCTTTTCTGTTCTCAAATTGGTGACTTCAAAATTCTCACTTTGAACATCAATGGAATATGAAAAAGGCTTTGAGATACTATCAATACTTATGAGTTGTTCAAAATTAAATGGTAATTCCGCAATTTGAGCCGTTTGAATCGTACCTTCTTCGTAGAATACTGTATTTAGCTTCAGCTCAGTAGCTACCTGTTCTAAAATTCGGTAAGACGTTAGAATTTCAATTTCGTTTTCTAAGTTAATATTAGAACGCTTAAAAATAAATGCAGAGGTCGGTAATTCTAAACCGTCTGACTCATCTAAAATTTTCATTTTAGCGGTAGTCTCATAAATTCTTGAGGCATATCTAACATAGATATAAGCACTTAACGATGTAATAATTAAAGCCAAAACGAACCAAGGCCAATACCTGAGGTATTTCCTAAATTCTTGTTTTAAGTCCGCTTTATCATCATCAAAATTCGCGAAAGTATTGTTTAATTGCGTATTCATAACTACCTAGACAATAATATGATTGAACTTAAAACTAAAGACGCTATTGTTAGAATTGTCCCAGTTCCATTAATAAACCCAGCATTTTTAACTCTTGGATTGTTAGGGTTAACAATAATAACATCATTGGGTTTTACATAGAAAAACTCAGAATTCATAAAGTCTGTTTTAGTTAAGTCAATATGAGTAATTTTTCTTACACCATCTACATCTCTTGTAATTATAATGTCATCTCTTTTACCGTTAATTGTTAAATCTCCAGCATAACCTAAGGCTTGTAAAATCGTTATATTCTGCTCAGTAAAATTATAGGTCCCAGGAATATTAACCTCTCCCAAAACAGTAATTTTGGCATTAACAAGACGAACACTAATTGTTGGATTATTTAAATGACCTCCTTCAGTTAATAATAATCTTATCTTTTCTTCTGCTTCATTTGTAGTTAGCTTAGATAACAAAATCTCACCTAAGATTGGATAATTAATTGTGCCTTCATTACTAACTAAATAACCTTCTAATTGTAATATTTGTATACTATTATTTGGAACTCCTCCAGCTACACCTCTATTATAAGGAATAGCAGCTTCAGGCACAATACTTTCAACCGTTATTTTTAAAATATCATTAGGTTGTATGGTAGAGTTTTGGTAGCTAATTTCGGTACTACTATTTTCGTTTGCGTCTTGAATGTACAGTATATCTTTCTTGGAAGCACAAGACGATAACGTGAGTATAAATAAAAATACGATACAATTTAACTTCATAATTCTAATATCTGTTGAGGGAGCAAATATAATCTATTTAGAGGAATCACAAAGAAGAGCAAGAGTTGATTTAAAGTAAATTAAAACTAAATCTTTATACTTTTTTTGTTTTTATTCATAACTCTTATAATTACAAATGGCAAACAATACAGTATTGACCCATATATTAAAAGTAAACCAATTTGGGTATTTAAATTTAAATGAAGCATATGAAAAGCAATAATTACGATCAATAAATTTATAAGGACTATCGTAAAAGTAGTCTGGATATGAGAAAATCCCGATTGAATAAATCTATGATGTATGTGGTTTTTATCAGCTTCGAATGGGCTTTTTTTCAGAATAAAAATTCGGATAAAAAAGATTCTTAAAGTATCAATTAAAGGGAAAAACAACATCGCAAATGCAAGTGCTGGTGATGCTCTAAAATATTCTGAATCAACATTAGTTTGCGATTGGGAAATAAAACTAATAGTAAAAAATGCGAGTAAAAACCCAACAATCATTGAGCCAGTATCTCCCATAAAAATCTTGTTCTTGGAAGAAAAATTTGACCTTAAAAACGCAATTAATGCACCAATTAATGCGACAGAAATTGTTGCTAAACTTAAATCTCCAGAATTGTAAAAAAGAATGCTAAATATGATACTTATTAGTAAAGCAATACAACCCGCTAATCCATCAACACCGTCAATAAGGTTATACGCATTTATAATTAATATATACACAAATAACGTAAAACCAATAGATACCCAATACGGAAGCATATCTACATCAAAAATTTTCGAAAACCCAATAATACGTGTGTCTGTAAATACAATTAACAATAAGGCTGCAAACAATTGACCTACAAACTTTTTACGAGCTGAGAGCACTGTTAAATCGTCTTTCAAACCCAGAAAAAACAATATTGTTAAACCACCCATCACAAGAAGTAACACTTTAGTATTAAGCATTGCTCCGACAATAGTCATTACCACAACTAAGCTTAAAAAAATACCAATTCCACCTAATGTTGGAGTGATATTAGAGTGCATACTCCTACTATCTGGCTCATCCATAAGGTGCTTTTCTTTGGCTACATATAAAATAGTTGGAAAGGTTTGATAAGCAATTGTAAATGCCAATGCAAATGCACAAACTAACCAAATTAATGGACTGTCTTCAGGATTAAAATTTTCGAGTAATGTTTTAATCATAAGTGGAATATGACATATGACGACATCATATTTTTAATTAATAGCATTGCAAGATACGAATTTAAAAACTAACACATATAATCTTCGATATAATACAAACTTATGACGAAGACTTGTAATACACTAACTAATTGGTAATAAATCCTTTAAGGATTCGATAATTCTATGGGCCGTTTTACCATCCCATAATGGAATATCATTTCCTTTTTTCCAGTTACCTAAAAACAGTTTTTCTAAGTAAGGTTTCATGTTTTTAGGATTAGTTCCAACCAATTCGTTAGTTCCAAGATTAATTGTTTCTGGTCTTTCAGTATTATCCCTTAGAGTTAAACAAGGAACTCGCATTACCGAAGCTTCCTCTGTTATTCCACCAGAATCTGTAATGACTGCTTTAGCACGTTCAACCAAATAATTAAATTCTAAGTAACTTAAAGGCTCAACCATATGAAGTCTTGGATGACTTATATGTAGTCGTTCTAAAATTTTCGCGGTTCTTGGATGCACAGGAAACACTAAGGGCAAATCCTTGGTGTGTGCTGTAATTTCATCAATCATATCTTTTAACTGAGATTCTTCATCAACATTTGCTGGTCTATGAAGTGTCATTACTATATAATTGCCTTCAGTAAGATTTAAATCACTCCAAACTTGAGGCTGTACAAAATTTGGCTGTTGTTTCAACAAGGTATCAATCATTGTATTTCCAACAAAAAATATTTGATCTTCACGCACTCCACTATGCTTCAAGTTTTCATTAGCGGTATCAGAAGTAGTAAAAAAGTAATTCGTTATACTATCAGTAACTAATCTGTTTATTTCTTCTGGCATTGTCCAATCGTCTGAACGAATTCCGCCCTCAACATGTGCTACTTTAGTCTGTAATTTTTGTGCAACTAAAGCGCAAGCCATAGTAGATGTTACATCACCAACTACAAGTACTAAATCAGCAGGATTAGCTAGTAACTCTTTTTCAAAACTAATCATAATATTTGCTGTTTGTTCTGCTTGAGAACCTCCACTACACTCTAAATTCATATGTGGTTCTGGTATTTCTAATTGTTCAAAAAAACTACCAGACATATTTTTATCGTAGTGCTGACCTGTATGAACCAATCTATAATCCATACTAAAGCCATCTTCTTTAGCTTTTTGTATGGCATGAATAATTGGTGCAATTTTCATAAAGTTTGGTCTTGCTCCAGCAATGATTGTAATTTTATACATATTGAAATTTAATTTTGTAATCGTTTAATAACGATTTAAGTGCAAGTTTACAAAAAATCTTACTAAATGAATTTGTCGCTTAATTCTTGAAGGTTGACTTAAAAGTCTATAAGTCCATTCCATATTATTTTTAACCCACCATTCTGGAGCCCTTTTTACATTTCCAGTATAAACATCGTAACTTCCTCCTAGGCCTTGATAAACGGCTTGATGTGATTGTTGAATTTTCTCCATCAAGTTTTCTTGTTTTGGAGAACCCATAGCAACAAAAACCACATCTGGCTGATGCTTTTTAATGTCCTCAATTAAGGCAAGTTCTTCGTCTTCGGTTTTTATATATCCATTTCTGAAATTGCAAATCTTAATGCCTTTAAATTCAGATTGTAATTTAGCTACTGTTTCTTCAATGATTTCCTGTTTTCCACCAACTAAATAAAAAGATTTTGTTTTGTAATAATTCTGAACGACATCCAACCAAAGTTCACATCCTGGAATTTTAACTACATTCTTAGCTCCTTTTTTTTGAAGTGCCCAAACGGCTCCAATACCATCAGGATAGCCTAAGTTCCTGTTTATAAGTGCTCGACTATCATCTGTTGCATGAAGGATTTTCTCTGCATTCACAGCCACCATAATTTTATGATTATCGAAAGCAAATTGCATGAGTTCTTCTCTAGATTTCGGAGCAAAAGTCATCACTCCATTTAATGACTTAGCTTCCATTTTTAACAGATTTAGTTTCTAATAAATAATGTGCCATTGCATTAAACATAAAAGCATTGCTCCATCTCATATATGATATTTTTGAGCTCATTCCCTTTTTTAATTGGTAATAAAAATAGCCTTTTTTATGTTGCATATTATCGATAGTCCAATCTAAAACTTTTGACAAAAGTACGTCATGGTCTTTAAAAACACCTAACTTAGAAAGTGTAACTATGACCTGTGCTGGACAATGAATATCGATAGGATAAGTTTTATTGTGGTAATACTTTGGCATTCCGTTATCTTCAAAAAAATGTTCTATGTAATATTCGGTGCCTTTATCTATATATTTTTGAAAACTTGTGTCTTCAGTATTTTGTTGGTAGGTTTGAATTGCATCTAAGTTAAATCCTGTGTGAAAACTATCTTTCCATGATTGCACTGAAAGTAATCCGTAAATCCAAGAACCATCGTCTTCTTGCAGATCGCAAGCAGCAGTAATCGCTTTCTTTGCCATATCTGCATGGTTTTGATTTTTGGTATACTTATAAGAATAACTTAATATTTTCGCACCTAAAAGTGATGCATTAATAACCGTATTATTACCATCCTTAATGCTGTAAGAAAAAATAACTCCATTACCATGTGGTGTCCTTGATAAGTCCTTAAGAACAAAATCTGCAGCCGATAATGTCTCTTTTAAAACGGATTCATTTTTAGTGATTTCGTAGCTTTCTAATAAAGCTTCAACACAAAAACAGGTTGCTACAACGGTTGGTGTATGTTTTTTAAAAAGAAATAAACGTCGTGCTTGCCAATCAAAATTATAACCCCAAGCTGATCCAGAATAACCTTGACTTCTTAAACTCAATAATAATTCGGTAATATCTTCTATTCGCTTTAATAATTCAGCCTTTGTTCCGAAGTCTTCACAACCTTTTTCTGCTAATTTATAGAGACGACAATATCCTAAAAGAAAAAGTCCAACACCTTTTGCATTGTGTTCTTTAGGTACTAATAATACTTTTCGGAAGTTAATTGGACTTCTTTTAAATCCTTGAATCCAAGCTAATCGTGCTAAATCCCAATGTTTTAATGGCAAAGCTTGAAAGATTTTAGAATTCATCCCATCATAAGGATCCCAACCTTTAAAGTTTTCGCTTTCACAATAGGCTTTCAATTTTAAAAAACTTGAATCTACCTTATATTTCAACTTGCTGTCCTCCACGTTTTACAGATTCTAAAACTCCAAAAGAGGCTTTTGTTACAGCAACGATATCTTCGAAAGGTATTGGTGCTTTACCATCATTAAGTAACCCATTTACAAATGCAGTTACCATTTCTTTCTGGCCTTTATTCTGATTTAATAGTTTATCTTTTTTTGGCTTTCCTTTTCCGAAAATTTTCAATTCTTTAAAATCGTTAAGTGTTGCAGACATTCCAGCTGAAAACACCTCAACGTATTCTTTAGTCAGAGATTTTGATCCATTAGCATAATAGCCAATAACACCAGATGATCCATTTTCAAATTGTACTAAAATATTCAGGGTATCATTTAATTGATTAGCATCTGGTAAAGCTGAAGCAGAAATTTTTGTTGGTAGACTTCCGTTTAAGTACGTCAAGTAATCAATAAAATGACAGACTTCACCTAAAACACGTCCACCTCCAATTTCTAAATCTTGTATCCAATTATCTCCTGGTATTGCACCTGAATTAATTCTATAAATCATAGTCATTGGATTATTTCCAACGGCCTTTTTCAATTTTGCAGTTAATGGTGAAAATCGTCTGTTAAAACCAACCATAACCGCTTTATTGGTTTTTGATTGTAAAGCGATAATAGCATCTAATTCAGATTCTAAAAGACATAGCGGTTTTTCGACAAATACATTTTTATTCGCTTCTAAACTTTTTAAAACATAAGGTCCATGCGAATCATGACGTGTTGCAACAAAAACAGTATTTGTTTTATCATCTAACACATCGTCTTCATTTGTTGCACAAAACTGAAATTTAAACTTCTCAGCAACTCGCTTAGATGTGGTACCTGTATTGGTCAATACACCTACTCGTCCAACTTCATTCGTATCTGGAATATTAGGCAAAAGGTTTCCTTGTGCATAACTTCCTGCACCTATAAAAGAGATATTTATCTTACCAAGTTGCTCAGTTTCAGAAGTAGAAATTTTAGATTTCGAAACCGTTTTATTTAAATCATATTTTAGAGCAATCCCAGTAAATGGTTCTGTTTTTGATACGACAAGATCGAAAGCGTCCTTAGCCTTTTCAAATTCGAATTCATGCGTCGTTAAATAATCAATATCGATGCGTTTGGTAGCAATCAAATTCTGAAACGCTTCCATGTTTCGTTTTTCAGTCCAACGCACATAAGGCAATGGATAATCGATTCCTTTTTCTTCGTAATTTAAATCATATCGTCCAGGACCATAAGAACATGCCATTTTCAATTCTAATTCTTTACGATACCAAAACGGATCTCTATCAAAACCTGTAGGAACTGCACCTAACACAACTACTTTCCCTTTTTTACGAGCAATCGCTCCTGCAAAATTTATGGGATCTAAACTAGATGTTGCAGCTGCAATAATGACTGCATCAGCTCCATAACCATTTGTTGCGTTCTGAATTTGTTCTTCAACACCTGCTGCATTTCTGGTAAGTCCTAAATCTACTACATTATTATCTGCGGCTTGCTTAACGGCAGCTTCAGAAACATCAATTCCAATAACTGTTACGCCTGATGCTTTTAGAATTAAGGCTGCTAATTGTCCTAGAAGTCCAAGACCAATAATAACACAAGATTCTCCCAATCGTAAATCGGCTTGACGTACACCTTGCATAGAGATTGCGCCTAACGTATTGTATGCCGCATCTTTTAGATTTGTATTTGAATCTAACTTTACACAAAGGTTAATTGGCACAGTAACAATTTCGGCATGATTTGCATAACCAGCTCCAGCGCAAGCTACTTTATCACCAACTTCAAATTCGGTAACGCCTTCACCTACTTCAATAACCTCACCAGCAGAACTATATCCTAAAGGAGAATACGCATCGAGTTTTTTCATTACTGCTCTATAGGTTTGAACTGGACCTTGTTTTTTTAGGGTATCAATAACTTGCTTCACTTGTTGTGGACGCTCTTTAGCTTTTCCAAGCAAACTTTTTCGAGCAGCGACAACAGTTGAGCCTTCAGTACCTGCACTTATTATTGAGTAATGATTTTTAACTATGACCATACCTTTTCCTAATTGCGGATAAGGTACATCTTGAATTATCATATCACCAGAACCTAATTTTTGTGTGAGTTGTTGCATTATAGTGTTTTACTTTTAATAAATAATTGTGGACTTAATAATAAAGTGCCAAAGATACCCCAAACTATTATATTATAATAATAATATGATCCTGGAACTAAACCAATACAGTCAAAAAAGTACATTCCGAATAACATCATCCCAAACACCCTAATATTTTTATTTATCTGAAATACATGTTTAATCATTCGGATAAAAAACATAATTAATAAAATCACACCAATTATACCGTTAATTACTAATATTCTAAAGAATTCGTTGTGAACCGCTCTATCAATTCCGTCACCAAACCATTGAAAAAATACGCTCTGATGATTTAACCATTGATCCCAATATTCTTGCCAAATATAACCGCGACCAGCCAATGTATATCGTGCATCCTTTACCTCACCACTTTGGTAACCAGTTTCTTTACTAAATAACTGTTCAATATTATCGAATACTACATCTCCAAATACAAGTAAAACAATACTTAAACCAATAAGAATTGAAATGGTTTGTTTTATTTTAGCTTGCGAAAAGAATAAAATAAGTATAAACCAAAATACTACAATACCAACAGCTGCCTTGCTAAATGCCAAATAAATGGAAAGGGACGCTCCACCTGCCAAAGCAATTAAAAACACTTTAAAATACGGATTCTTAATAGTAAAAACTGCTTGATATATTAGAATGGCTAAGATGGTAGTTAAACCATAAAACCTAACAGGAAAACCATCATGGTAAAAACCAACATAACGCACTAAACCTACAGTTGTACGTTCCCTAAATAGAATTCCTGTTTGTAACTGAAAAAAGCTAACTGCAATTGGAAAAATCCCGCAAATCATGACAGCCAACAAAAACTGTTTTAAGCGTTTTTTATCATTTACGAGTAATGGAATTAGAAAAAATCCGAGATAATTATTTAGGTTTAGCACAATAATTTCAAAGGATGGCACAGGTCTCACAGCAATAGCCCAAACCACTCCTAAAGACAACGCAACAAGGTAGATTTTAGCTGTTTTTATCCAAACCTTAGGTATGATATTCTTTTTAAATAAAATACTATAAAATAGAATAGGAATTAATGCACCTTGAACAGACATTACAGTCAAAGGACCAAAACGATAATCCCAAAAAGCATCAATAATTGATTTTGTAGCTACTATAACTAAAAAACAAGCAAATAGGCCTCTTTGGCTTTTCGCAACAATCATTGCGAGGTATATTAATATAGGAATTAAAATCATGTTACATTAATATGTTTCTTTGGTAATGGTCTATATGGTTTTTCTAATTCCTTTATAATTTTAATTGGACTACCAGCTGCCACAACGCCTTCAGGAATATCTTTATTTACAACTGAACCTGCACCTATAATAGAGTGACTTCCAATAGTTACATTTCGCATTACAACCGTATTAACGCCAATAAAAACATGATCACCAATAGTTACATACCCTGTTCCATTATCTTCAGGATTAATGATATGTGCTGCGCCATCATGAGATAAAACATAGCAACCATGTGTTATCAAACAATGATCTCCTATGATTACTTTACCTCGCCTTACGTCTATTTTAGCGCCAAGACTGATCATGGTGTTTTTTCCAATTTTTGCTCCAGAAGCTCTCAGGAAAGACATTTGGAAAAATCTAAGAAGATTACCCAAATGATGAATCATTTTTCTAATAATAATTTTCATGACGCCAATGTATTTAAGATAATGACTTTAAAATCATTAGCGATTTTTTCAATTGAAAAATTTGAAACTACATGACTCCTATTTACAGTCCCAATTTCTTGTCGTTTATCTTGATTTGATAACAGTTTTTTTAATGCTAGCTTTAAATCATCTAACTGTCCTGGAACGAACGAAAATCCGTGTACACCATCTTTATAAACCTCACGATGTGCACCAACAGGTGTAAATACAGCGGGTTTACCAATAGCCATAGCTTCTAGTAAAGATCTTGAAAAACCTTCAGAATATGAGGCCGTCAAAAATATATCTGTTGACTGCAAATGTTTCATTTTATCGTCTCCACTAATGATACCTAGGTTTACGTAATTATTTTTATATACTGAATTCAGTAAAATTTGTTCAGCTTCAAAAGGATCTTCGTAGTCTATTTTTTCTCCTGTATATTGATTATAGAATACACCTCGTTCTCCTTTTCTAATATTTCCAGCAAAATAAAACTTTGCAAAAGGAAATTCGTGGCAAAGGTCAGGAATTATTTTTAATATATCTGTATAACCTTTAGCTTTAGTCATATGACCCATGACAAGTATCTTTCCTTTTTCAACCTCAACATCATATACATCAGAATATTGATTTACATCCATAGCTTGATACAATACTGAAACCTTAGTAGAGTCAATGAACGGAAAAAATTGATCATCAAGATATTTTGCTTGAACAATAGCACAATCTACTCTTTTCAAACTAAAGCCTACTAGTTTTTTAATTAAGCCATTAAACTGTTGAAAATTTAATTTGAAGTGACTTCCTCTTAAATGAATAATAACTTTAGCGCCAAATAGTTTACTTAGAAGAATGGTCCAAACATCTCGACCTATCCAGCCAACTTGAGTAGGCGTAATAGGATAATACACACATTTAAGTCTGTTTGAGATTAATAATTTAAGTAGTTTAGAAAAGAAAATAAAGAAGTTGGTTAGCATGGAAAAATCAAGTTTTCCCTTTTTGGTGTTATCGCTTCTAAAATTTGTTTTAAGGAATTTTATGTCAAAAGTTTCATTTAAGGTGTCAGATTCCAAAAACTGTTGCATACTCAATTCAGGCCCAGAATAAGGAGGTGGTGTTGGTCCTATAAATAATATTTTAGGTTTTTTATTAGTCATCTATGAGACTTTGTTTCATCTGTTCTACCCATTTTTGCACTGAAAGATAGTCTCCTTTTTGTTTAGCATTAGTACAAAAACGCTCTAATACCGTTCTATTAGTTAAAAGGTCTTTAATGGTATTAATATTAGATTCAAAATCATTGCCAAGCACATAGCCATTTTGACCTTCATCAAGATAATCCAATTCGGGTGCATGACTAGGACCTTGCAATGTTACATATGGCCTGCCGTAAGAAAAGGAATGATTTACTGAGAGTCCAGAATGTCCAGGAATAAAAACCAACGAGGCTTTTTTCATTAAAGGCGCAATAGCTGCTTCGTCAATTAATGTGCCGTGCCAATTAATATTTGCATCTGATTTTAAAGCCGATTTAATAAGGTTGTTTTCTGGACCATCACCA
The DNA here is from genome assembly GCF_034670085.1 of Psychroserpens sp. GTDB lineage: Bacteria > Bacteroidota > Bacteroidia > Flavobacteriales > Flavobacteriaceae > Psychroserpens. Next base: position 112,194 of record NZ_JAXMOD010000001.1, read on the forward strand.
ATAATATCCAATACTAGATTTGGAATATGTTTTTTCAATTCTGAATAGTAATGAATTAAATCTGGAATTCGTTTTGATGAAATTAAACGACCAATAAATACAATAGATGGCGTATTTTCAGGAGGCAATTGATAGGTGTAGTGTTTTTTTATTTCTGTGTTATCGACAGTGTTGTTTGCCCAATACGCCTTGTCCTTAACAATAAACTTGTTTTTTAATGCCCATTCGCAGCTATGTTCTGTGTAAAAAACGACGCGATCAAGTTTTCTGTAATAAAATTTTGTAAGCAACTTGTCAAGTAGTGTGATCTTACCATTTCCAGATTTAAGAACAGGATGGTTATAAGAAAACAAACGTACATTTTTATTTTGTCTTCGGAGTTTCATTACATAGAAAAAGAGTGCAAGATTCTTTTTTTCTGCAGGTATCATTACCCAATCGAACTCATTAAAAATCGATTTCAGTTTGTGTTTTACAAGCTTAGAGTTACCAAAGGCTTTTTTTGGAACATCCACATATATTTGTGTAAAACTCCAATCTCCTTTTAATTCTTGGTCACCCATTTTTGTTCGTCCAGCACCAGAAAACACACAGAGATCAATCGATGCATCAACTGCCAAGTGATTAAGGAATCTTGATTTGTAGTGATTCAAGTTAGGAGATAACCAAAGAATTTTTGTTTTCATAAGACAAATCTAACTAATCTAAAACCTTCTTTATTTCATTTATAAAATAATCAGGGATTTCTTCATCTTCTTGAAGTGTTAACTCCAAATTAGGAGTGTCGTAGTACAGGTTTAAAAAGTTTTTTTCTGGAAAAATAATGGGCATCCTCCCAAGAAAACTTGCCCATTTATTAAATGTACTTCCTTTTGAAGCTATAATCATTTTCGACTTACTCAATCCTAAAATATCTGAAATACTACTTCCAAAAGTAATTCTTTCCACGTTTTCTAACTTCAAGAGTTCTTCAAGTTCACCGTCTTCGGCATCAGAAAATATATAGCACTTAATATTTGAATTCAGTTTTTTTCTAATTTCAGTTAAGGTTTTAATGAAAAACGTGAGTTCTGTACTTCTAGAGTAACGCTTAAAATCACCAAATCTAATATGCATTGAAATCGCATTAGAAAAATCAAAATTTAATCCTTTTTTATGCTTTGGCCTTGTAATTTTAATCAGTTCATCATAAATTAATTGATGATCATGTAAAAACGCATTAAAACCAGATTTGCCATCAATTTCAAAGGTTTTAACATGCTTTTTCGAGGAGCTTGCCTCACTAACCTCCAGTTTTGGATGGGTATTTAACAAGTACTGCTTCCGCAATCCATTAATGTAATACTTATTTGTGAATAAATCAGCGTACAATCGTTTATCCTTATCGTTATGTTTCCATTGGTTAAATGAAAATTGAGCCCAAGTTGGAGCGATCATATTTTTGACATTTCCCTTCTTAGACGCATATACATAACATCTAGCCCAAGCATTCAATAAATTACCTAAACCATGCGCATAACCAATTCTAATTACACCTGTATCGATACCTTTTTCACTTAGCTTTGGCCAATAATATTCCATAATAAATCAATCGATTTTTAAGTTCCTTTAATTAATTGCTTGTAAACATCATTATAGTCTGAAGACATTCTCTTCATACTAAAATTAGTCTTTGCGTACATAATCCTTTCATTTGCTTTATCACCAATGTGCTGCCTGTTTTTAAAATAAAAGCCTAATCGTTCAGCCAATTGTGTTTCATTTTCTATAATGTTTTCTGGCTCTATAGGAAACACCACTTCAACTAATCCTCCTGAGTCATTAAACGCTACAACAGGTAAGCCGTGAAGATAGGCTTCAACGGCAACTAAACCAAAACCTTCATTATCTGAAGGATGCACACAAATATCAAACTGTTTGTAATAGTCTGATACTTTATCTGTATAACCTACTAATTCTATGTGGTCTGAAAGCGAGAGTTTCTCTATCTGACTTTTTATGTCATCAATTGCTTGGCCATCTCCAACTAAAATTAATTGACCTTCTCCTTCATTTTTCAAGAACATATCAAAGGCATTAATAAGTCTATCAATACGTTTTCTTGCTGTAAACCTAGACACTAAACCAATTGTAAAAATAGAGTTTGTATTCTGAAATTCGTGGGATTCACCAGATGGAATGGGAATACCATTTAAAATTGCTTTAGCGTATGTTTTTTTTAAACCGTAATGAGATTTAGCTTTACCTAAGGTATATTCAGAATTTGCTATAAAGACATCTACTTTATTTAAAAAATAATTTTTTAGAGACTCTCTAAATGTGTATTTAATAATATTCTCTTTTCGCACTCCTTTTGACAGCCCATGAATGGTATACACAGAATTTGAAGAGCTGATAGCCATCAATCTTAACATTGAGAAATTATGCAGGTGTACAATTTCAAACTTCGAGAAAATGGATTTTAATTTTTTCAATTTCGAAAAACTAAAATCATAACCACCAGAAATTCCAGAATCAATTATTTCGACATTATTATCAAGTAACAGTTTAAGATATGCGCCTTCTCTAGAATCAAGCATTACGGAAACATCTATGCCTTGATTTTTTTGTTCAACGGCCAGATCAATTACCAACTTTTGAATGCCACCAATACTCGGACTATTGATGCAGTGCAAAACGGTCATAAATGTTTCTTTTTAAAATTCCCTAAATTCATATTCAAAAACATTTATTCAGTATTACTTTGGTTTCGGTATTTTATCACCTTTGCAGGATTACCTCCTACAATTGCATACTCAGGAACATCTTTAGTAAGAACAGATCCTGCGGCAACAATTGCGCCTTTGCCTATTTTATTCACTGATGCTAATATGATAACTCTAGAACCAATCCAAACATCATCTTCAATATGTAAAATTCTAATTTCTCCAGCACCTTGTTTAGACATTGGTTTAACCAAATCTGAAAAATTATGATTTGATGGAAAAATTAAAACATCTTGTCCCATCATCACATAACTTCCCATAACCACATTATTTAAATAACAGTTTCGTCCTATTCCTGAGTGACTTCCAATTTCGATGGTTGCGCCAGAACCAATTGAAGCGCCTCTACCAACAATTACCTTCTGTCCACATGATTTAAACATTTGACTCGCAACATAATTTCTAATTTTGTGGGTGCCAAAAGAATAAAACGATGTTTTGTGCGGCAAAAACCGAGCAAAGAAGTAATAAATTACTGTAAATATTTTACGTTTAAGATTTTTCATCTGTGTAATTATTATACATTGAAAGACTAGACATAATTGGTACAAAAGATGGGAATCTTTTTCGGCTCTTTAAAACTAGTTTTTTAGTAAATTCAAATCTGTCACTTATAATCGTGCCTTCTTGAGGCACTTCAAATGGAAGTTCATATTCAAACTTATTCAATCGATATTGTAAATTTATATATTTCTTTCCAAAAAACTTTAATTGATTTGGTAGAACAATTCCTTTGTGAACTCTTTTTAGTCGTTCTCCTTTTTTAACACTAAAATTTCCAGGCATATAAATCTCCTCAAATGGCAGGTAGAATTTATGTTCAATAAGTAGGTTGCTCAACAATTTTTCAATCTCTTTGTGAAAGTTTAATACCAAATTGAGAACTTCTTTTTCTTTAGGTTGATTTTCGAACCATATCGCACGATAATCAAACACTCTTTTTACTAAATCATGCAATTCACCATCTTTAATATTAAGCAGCTCTAAATCGAATGAAATAGCCTTTCCTAATAACAAAAACGAACGAAGTTTAGATATTTTCAAAGTCGTTTGGGTATCTAATGCAATATACATTTTTAACAAATACTCAAGTGCGATTTGAGTTTTTAACCCTTGATCTTTAGTTGTCAATACATTGCCAAGTGACAAATCTTTACCACCTAACAACTGAAGATTTGACAATAAATTATAGGTCATTGCAGTAGTTAAATCTTGTTCTTCTACACCAAAAATGCCATGAGTTAAAATTTTCTTTTCATCATTTGACAAATCACCTCTAAGGTTGAGATTGCATTCTGAATCATTATGAAAAACACATATTAAATCTAAATCTGAAATACCAGGAGTTTTTACAGAACCCATTTGATAGACACTAAGAATTGAAGGATGTGATATAAGTTGATTCACAAGCTTGTTTTTAAGCTCATCATATTTACTTACTTCAATGAAGGTAGGATAATCAATAAACTTTACTCTCATGAAATTTCTGTTTTTATTTTAGCGACTAATAATATTATACTATTGTAGAACTCATCGTTCATCAATTTTTGATGTTGCTTTGGAATGTGTATTGGCATAAATCTGACCACTGCTTTTCTCACTAATCTAATTGGAATTTGCAATAACTTTTTTTGAAAATAATTTAGTTGCGGATGCCATTCGTTTCGTATTTGAGAAGCGCGTTCAATCACTAACCATTCCGATTGGTTAAATATAGCTTTTACGGCATGAAAACTTTCCTTTTTAAAAATTCCTTCTTTATATTTTGCAGAATAAAATAAGCAAGGCACCAACATTATCTGACTTAAAAAACTTTTTAGTTGAAACATGTTTTTTGGTTTCCACTTAGTAATGGCCTTTTGTTCAAGTTGATTGATCATTTTAAACAAACCAATCAAATAATCAGGTTGGTTATTCATCTGTATGTTGAGATCAATGTCTTTAGAAACTGGATATATGCCTTTTGATTTTTCTAAAACTGCCAGTGGCAAATAGTATTCAGGATAATCAAGTAACTGATTTTCATTTATTTGAAACCAACCATGATGTTGCAATGGATCAAACTTATAGATGTACTTCATGGATTCTATTTTAAAGTCCTTCAACTTTTGAGAATCAATCATGTTTGTTTTTACAATTAACAAGCCATCAAAATCACTATAAGGAATAACTTCATTTGTTGCTACACTTCCATGAACTATTACAGCTAAAAACAAGTCTTCATATTTGCTTTCAATCAAGTTTTGCAGTGACTTAATGAGTCCCAAATTACCCTTATATGATTCTAAAATCATTTAATCTTTTTGAATACGTTTTTAATAAACTGTTTAATAATATGACTATAAAATAACCAAATCAAAACACCAACAAGTACCGTTTGAGCTACTAATTTTATAAAATCTTGTCCTTGTAAGACATTAAAGTAATACACTAACCATTCACTTAAAATCAATGCAGCCACAGATAGGAAAACACCATTCAAATGTTTGTAAAGGGTTATAAAACTAAATTTAACATTAAGTCTGATGATAAACAAGACCACCAGCCAACCTAAAACTTTGGTAATTAAAATTAAATAAGCAACAGTAATAATACCATATGAAAACCCCAAGATAATTGCCAATACTGTTATAATTCCTCTAAACACCGAAACATAAAGAGACAATTCAGGCTTTCCTATGGAGTCTAAAACAACTGTACCAAATTGTGAAATAGACTGAAAAGCTCCAGCAAAACACAAGATTTTTAAAATAGGTACAGCTCCAATCCATTTAATTCCAAAAACAGTTAAAACTACCCAATCTGCATTAAAAGAAATCAAAGCCATGATAGGAAATGTTACCATTCCAATAAGCTGCATCGATTTAAAGTAGATATCAATTATTTGTTTGTAGTCATCTTTAATACTAGATAATGAAGGAAATAATACTTCAGCAAATATGCTTGATATTCTTTTTACAGGTGTATACATCACATTGTATGAAAATGAATAATACCCTAAGGTTGATGAATTAAAGAACTTACCAAGAATTAAATAATCAATATTCCTTTCAAAATATAAAAACCCTGTAGACAATCTATATTTTACAGCATACCATATCATATGCTTCACTTCAGAAATATTAAAATGAAAATTTGGTCTCCATTTACTATAAAATAAAGTAAACACAAGTTTAAAAAAGGTCGCACTTAATGCTTGTACGATTAAAGCATAAACTCCCATACCACAATATGCTGCTGTAATTGAAAGTATCGCACTCAACACATTGCAATAAATGACAATCTTACTAATGAGTTTAAATTCTAAATCTCGTTCAAGTATTTTATAATGGATAATAAAAATTGGATATACTAAAATGTTTATAGAACACCATTTGATTAAAGGTTCAATTTCTGCATTGTTATAATATTCGGCTGCATAAGGTGCTGAAAAGAATACAATTAGAAATGTAGCTGTGGAAACAAGATAGTTTAGGATATACAGTGTAGAAATTTGTTTCTGGGTTGAATCGTTATAATGAATAACAGCAGAACCAAAACCAATACTAAAGACCATAGCTATAAAGCCAATAAAAGTTGTAGCCAATGCTATTAAGCCAAAATCTTCAGCAAATAACAAAGTAGCTAATATGATATTTAGAACGATTGCATTTAACTGGGAAATAACATTAGTTATTCCTAGAAAAAAACCACCCTTCATTATTTTATTCTTAACGCTCAACGTCTATCTACAACTTTTTTAATTGGTTTCACGAATTTAATCGTATTGCTTAATTTTAAATTAATTAAAAACAAAATTTGCATTGCAAAATGCTTTAATTAAATTTTTTTTCAAGCTGATGCAAATCTAAAACAAAATAAAAGACAAATTGAATCTATTTTGGTTTTATAAAAATCAAAAATTCGTATTACATAAATACAAATAAACAGTTGTAATTAGACTTATCCATATTTGTTCAAAAAAGCTGGTGACCTTTTACATAATCAGGTGTCCAAGACTACGAGAATAAGTTGTTGCAATACTGTAGTTTTGTCATTCACAACTTTACACTATATTTGCATGTTCTAAAATATTGACAATCATTTCCTTTAGTAAAATCAAGATAAATTTTAGATCACATAATAATTACCGCTATGATAAAAAAACTTACACTTTTAGCTGCACTAACTATATGTACTATTGGTTATGGGCAAACTACAGAATTAGTGCATTTGAAATTAAGATTGAGCTCGAACAGTAATTCTTATAATACTGATATCTATTTTAATGATAATGCGACTCTTGGTTTCGATGTAGGATATGATGCTGGTTTTTTTGGTGTTATTCCAAATTTTGCAATTTATTCGCACTTAGTTGAAGACAATGCAGGATTAGCTTTAGCTTTGCAAGCCGTAAACACTACTGACCTTTCAGATGTCACTATTCCGTTAGGCGTAAATGCAAATCAAGGTCAACAAATAACGTTTAGTATCTCTCAGTCAACATTACCTGCTTCAGCAAACGTTTATCTTAATGATACAGTTACTAATACCTCGACGTTATTAAATAATACCGACTATACTGTTACTCCAGCGAGTACCTTATCGGGAACTGGACGTTTTTTTCTTAGAATTTCTGAAACTTATATTGCCTATACTTTTGATGGCTCTTGGTTACCAAGTGATCCAAGTGGCACAAATTCTGCTGGTCCTTCTGGTAGTGATTTAATCATCATTTCTGGTAATGCAGCTTTAACAGCTAACACTGGTTGTAATTCAGTTACAGTAAATCCTGGAGCTAGCCTAACAGTAAACAATAGTGTAAATCTTTTAGCGTCAAGTGGCATCTCTCTTGAGTCGAATTCGACTACCTATTCAAGTTTTATAGTGAATGGCTCCTTTTCTGGAACAGTTAATTATAATAGATTTGTGAATTCTAATGCTAACGGTAATGATTTAGTGTCATCTCCTGTATTTAATACTAGCTGGTCAAACTTCTTAAGTGCAGGTAATAATGCCGCAGACCTTTTAGATGATGGAAATACATCACCAACAACCTATGCATTTGCACCTTTTGATAAATCAATTGGTGATTTTAGTAACTATAACAGTACAACTTCTGCGACCCTTACAAATGGTATTGGTTATAGAGTTGCAACAGATTCAGGAACAACTCTAACGTTTTCTGGAAATAGTGTTGTTGGCACCATAATGGTGAATATTCAAAATTTTGGACCGTCGTTTGAAGAATGGAATTTGGTTGGAAACCCTTATCCTTCATATTTAAATGTTCAATCATTTCTTAGTGGAGAAGTGAGTCCTGGAGTAAAGAATATTAACTTATTCGAACCAACTTCTGCTGCCATTTATGGTTATGATGGTAATGCTACTAATGGTTGGACTATTTATAATTTAGCAAATACAAATGCGTCGACAGTTATGGCTCCTGGACAAGGATTTTTTGTAAGTGCAAATGTTGAAAATGTAGCTGCTTATAATTTACAATTTAAACCAGATATGCAATCTACTGGAACAAGTGACGATTTCATTGTAGGTCGTAATAACGAATTGATTTATCTAAAACTCGATGCAAGTACAGCTACTGATTCGTATACAACGGAATTCTACTTCAATAACAATTCAAGTCTTGGAATGGATTCAGGATATGACGCAACACTTTTTGGCTCTACTCCAGAATTTGCAATGTATTCGCACTTAGTAGAGGATAATGAAGGTAAACCTATAGCGTTACAATCCTTAAATATTACAGATGTATCTGCAACAACTATTCCATTAGGAATTCATGCAAACCAAGGTGAGCAAATTACATTTAGTATAGCAGATTCAACAATGCCTTCATCAATAAATGTATATCTTGATGATACAGTTACAAATACAACAACACTACTTAACACTTCTAATTATGTAGTTTCAACTGCAACCGCATTATCTGGAACAGGACGTTTCTTCTTAAGAACTTCAGAAGATGCCTTATCCGTAATTGAAGATAATTTAGACGCTATTCAAGTGTATGCCAATAAATCTCAAAAAATGATATTTATAAAAGGTCAACTTCAAGGCACTACTAAAATCAATATTTACGACATTCAAGGACGACAAGTTCACACTTCAGAATTAGATAGTAGAGCGACAACAAATCAAATTGATGTCTCCAATTTAATGACTGGTGCATATATTGTTAACCTTTACAATAACACACAACAGAAAACTCAAAAAGTTATTATCAATTAAACATATCAGTTTAAAATATAAAAGCACACTTTTTTAGTGTGCTTTTTTTTGCTGTATACCTAAAATAAATCAGCTAAGACCTGAAAAATATACTTTTTCTAAATTTGAAAACAACCCAAATCCCAGATTTAAGCATTCTAATATCATCAAAAAAATTATTAACAATTTCGGTATTTAATCATTTGTTAATATTTTGAAGGGTCATCATTAACAACTTTATGTTATCTTTATAGTCGCGACAATATTAAATTGTCTTGCATTCAAATATAAAATTCAATATTACAATGAAAAAAATTTACACGCTTTTACTAGCCCTATTAATTACTGGTTTAGGGTTTTCACAATCAAATCCAGGCGATATCGCTTTCATAGCATTTAATGCTGACGGAACTGATGAATTTGCTTTTGTAACCTTAGTAGATATTCCTGCAAACACAAGTATTTGGTTTACAGATAATGAATGGGATGGAGATTCATTTGCTGACCTTAATGAAGGAGAAATTGAATGGTCGCACACAAGTACAATTCTTGCTGGTACTGTAATTCTAATTGAAAACACTAACGGAAGTTCACCTACTGTTAATATAGGTACTGTATCTGGTGGTTCAGCCAATTTAGGAGCAAGTAATGAAGAATTATTTGCGCTGTTAAGCCAACCTAGTACGGCTGTTATGCCTACACCTGGTTTTTTAGCAGGAATAGCCAGTGATTTAGGTACTTCAACTCTTACAGGTTCGGGTCTAACTGTCGGGTTAGATTTCATTGATTTTAATAATGATAATGATGGTTTTAAGTATACTGGATCAATTTCTAGTGAATCTGCTTTTGCTGATTATTTACCTTTAATAATGAATACTGCTAATTGGCAAATAGAACCTTCAAACGGTAACTTAATCTTACCTATTTCAACTACGGCATTTACTATATCTGGGAGTGCATCTGACACCGAAGTTAGTTTTACTGCAACCTCAGCTTCAGTTTCAGAAGGCTTTGGAACTTTTGAATTAGAGTTTACAATTATAAATGAAGACGCAGTAGCAACAAGTTTTGATGTTGTGCTAACTGCTGGAGATAATTCAGATATTGATAATTATGTTACAGAAACTGTAACGTTTCCAAGTGGTTCTGCAGCAGATCAAGTTGTCGAAATAACAATTACTGATGATTTGGTTTTTGAAGATGACGAAGTTTTCACTTTCGAAATTCAAAATGTTACAGGTGGAAGTAATGCAGGCGCTGGAACAAATAGTTCCTTTGACCTGACTATAACAAATAATGATGCACCTCCAACAATTGCCTTACCATATACGGAAGACTTTGCAGATTGTGGTGCTGCTCTATGGGCTCCATATAGTCAAAGCGGAAGTAATTCTTGGACTTGCGCTGCTGGCCAATATACAATGAACGGGTTTCCAAATCCTGATGATATTGATTGGTTAATCTCTAATTTCAGTATTGATTTTAGTTTAACTAGTAATGAAAACATTGCTGTAACAACGTCGGAACAATTTGGAGATGATATTAATGATTTTGAAGAATTTGAATTACGCTATTCGACCGACTACCCAGGATATGGTGACCCAACAGGATTTACATGGACAGCATTAGCGTTTGACCCTAACAATACATCAACAGGTTTTGGTCTCTCTCCCGACTCTGTTACTGTAGTTGATGCCTCTGGAATCACAGGTGTAGCTTACTTAGCATTCTATTATGATGGCGCTGCAGGTTCAGGTCCTGAAGAATGGAACGTTACGGATATTTTAATTCAAGAAGGCGCTTTACCAACAAGTATTGAGTTTGTTAGTACATCTGCGTCTGTAGCAGAAGATTCTGGTACTTATGACTTAGTCTTAGCAATTACAAATGAAGATGCTACTAATGACACTACATTTGATGTTGTTTTAACTGCTGGTGATGCTGCAGATATAGATAGTTATGTTACTGTTCCTGTTACATTTCTTGCAACAGTGGGAGGAACTCAAAATGTCACAGTTACCATTACTGATGATATTATAGAAGAATTAGACGAAACATTTACTTTTGAAATTCAAAATGTTGCAGGAGGTAATGCTGCAGCAGTTGGAACAAATAACACTTTTGATTTAACTATTTTAGAAAATGATGAGGCTGTAATTCCTGGCACTTTATATGATGCCGACTTTTCAAATGATGGTGACGGATTTCCCGCACATTCAACCGCTTCACCTCCAGCAGTAGGTCCTGCATCAGTAGGTCCTTTTGGCACTGCGCCTAACGCTTGGAGTTTATCTTACGATACTGCACCATCTACTGATGGTTCGGATAACATATTCGAAGTTGTAGGTGGAGATTTATTTAGTGATGATTGGGGTGGCCAAGGTATTTTTACAAGTCAAATAATTGATGTGACCGGAATTAGTGTTGTTGATATCACTGCTACTGGTGTAAATGTTGGTGCAGGTGAAAACAATTTTACGTATTTCTATATCCTTGATGGTGGTGCTAGAGTTGAAACTCCTATAGCGTCAACAAATGGAGACCCTGTGAATTATGCTTTAACTAATATTGATGTTTCAGGAGCTACGGACTTAGAAGTAGGATTTGAATTCTCTGAAAATGGAGGTGGCGATGGCTACTCAGTTTCAGAGTTTCTGGTTATTGAAGGATCAACTGATACTTCAGTGCAATTCGCATCAACTAGTGATTCTGTATTCGAAGGAGTTGGAACTTATGATTTAACTTTTGAAATCCTTTTTGAAGATGCTACAAATGCAACAAATTTTGACGTAGTTTTAACGTCAGGTGATGCAGCAGATCTTAATTCATACACTACTCAATCAGTATCGTTTCCAGCTGGAACTTCAGGCAACCAAACTGTTACAGTAACTATTACTGACGACTTAGTCATCGAATCAACAGAGGTTTTTACTTTCGAAATACAAAATGTAGCAGGAGGAAATGCTGCTGTTGTAGGAGTTAACAACACATTTGACTTAACCATTCTTGATGATGATGGATTTGTACCAATGCCTGGTGACATTGTCATTTCTGAAATAATGTTTAACTCATCTGGTACTGATGATGAGTGGATAGAACTATATAACGATTCTGGTGCAGATATTACTTTAGATGCTGATTGGAGGTTGAATTACGGGTCTTCTACATACGATTTTACTGGTACTGTGATTACAGCTAATACTTATTTAACTGTTGCCTTAGGTAGTAATGGTGATGGGATTTATAATAATGATAATCCTTTTACGCCAGATGTTAGTACTATTGGTACTCCAGCTGATACTACAAATAACAGCAACAACCTTGGAAATACCTCTGCGACGATAGAACTAATATACCAACCAAGTGGTGCAAATACAACTATAGACACAGTAACCTATGATGATGGTGCGCCTGATTGGCATAGTGCTGCAGATGGAAATGGACCTTCATTAGAGTTAATTGATCTAACTTTTGATAATACATTGGGTGCAAGTTGGATAGCTTCTGGGTTTTATGATGGAGGTACTCCAGGAACAGAATATGTAGCTCCAATTACATATACCTTTAATGGCACTTGGTCTCCAAGTGATCCAAACGGAACGGCTACATTAGGTGATGATATTGTCATTGCTTCTGGTGATGCTTCTATAAATGCAAATACAACTTGTAATAGTGTAACCGTTAATCCTGGAGCTGGTCTTACAATAGATACTGGAGTGACACTTACGCCTACAAATGGTTTATCTCTAGAATCTAGTTCTACTAGTTACTCTAGCTTAATTCTTGATGGAACTGTGACAGGAACGATGACTTATGATCGTCACGTTAACGTAAATGGATCTGGAACTACAGGGAGTAACGATTTAATATCTGCTCCATTAACAGGACAAGACTTTGCAAGTTTTGCTTCAGCAAACTCCAATATTTTTAATAATGGAACTTTGTATTTATTTGGACCATTTGAAAAGGTTACTGGACAATTTGTAACTTATTTAGGAACCGAAACAGCTACACTTGATGCTGGTATAGGATATAGAGCTGCAACTTCTGATAATGGTGCGCTTACATTTATAGGTACTGCTGAAAATGGAAATGTTAGTAATGACATCGTAAATGGTGGATCTAATAACGCAGAATGGAACTTAGTAGGAAACCCTTACCCATCATACTTGAATGTACAAAACTTCCTTTTACATGATGTTGGTGGTGTAACAAACGTTCAATTGTTTGACGCTCCAACCGCAGCTATTTACGGATATGACGGAAGTGCACTAAATGGATGGACAGTTTATAATTTAGCAACGACAACTCCGTCTACTGTAATTGCTCCTGGTCAAGGATTCTTTGTAAGTGCTGATGCAGCTAGTACTGCAGCTTTTGATTTAGAGTTCACACCTGCAATGAGAAGTACTGGATCTAGCGATGATTTCATCGTTGGTCGTAATGCTGAATTAAATTATGTGTCATTAAAAGCGAGTACAGCTAGTAATGCTTTTGGTACTGACATTTATTTTAATGCTAATGCAAGTCTTGGATTCGATCTAGGATATGATGCTGCTCTATTTGGAGATACTACTCCCGATTTAGCTATCTATTCTCATCTAGTACAAGATAACGCTGGAAAAGCGATGACTTTACAAGCTATTAATTCGTCTAATCTTTCAGATGTAGTTATTCCTTTAGGAGTGCATGCAAATCAAGGTGAGCAATTAACGTTTAGCATTGATGATATGAATTTACCAGCTTCTGTCAATATATATCTTGAAGATGTAGTGGCTAACACCGTAACTTTATTAAATAATTCTGATTACGTGATTACACCAACAACAGCTTTATCAGGTACTGGACGTTTCTTCTTGAGAGCATCTGAAGATGCTTTATCAAACTTAGATAACAGTCTTGATTCACTTAATATTTACGCTTTAAACTCTTCTAAAGAAATAATAGTTAGCGGACAAATAAAAGAGAATACTGTTTTAAATCTATTTGATATTCAAGGCAGAAATGTAATATCAGTGGAGCTTGATGCAACAAATAATGAAAACCATATTGATGTATCTTCATTAAGTGGTGGTGTTTACATAGTTGCTGTACAAAATAACACACAACAAAAAACACAAAAAGTTATTATCAACTAAACAATAACAGTTTTGAATACAAAAGCACACTAAAATTAGTGTGCTTTTTTTGTTCAATTACATAAAACAGTTTAAACACAAGAGTTATATTGAATTCCAGTACGTTTTATTTTTAGATTTAGTGACTTCATTTAAATTAGAGTGTCATAAAAGTAACTATAGATAATTTCAAATATTAAGACGATTTAAACATTTGTTAATATTTTGAAGTTTCAACATTAACAACTTTACACTATATTTGCATCCGCTCCACTTTCAAATTAACTTACTATCAAGATATTATAAATTAAAAAACAATAATGCTATGAAAAAAATTTACACACTTTTAATTGCCCTTTTAATGACTGGCTTGGGGTATAGTCAAATTATAAGCCAGTATATAGAAACCAATTCTGGCACAACTCCTAAAGGAATTGAAATTTGGAATAATACAGGTGCAACATTGGACTTTTCAACTAATAATCTTGTAATTGAAAAAGGTACAAATGGAGCAACTCCAAGCGCAGACTTTACATTATCTACTGGTACATTAGCTGATGGAGATGTCATAGTTATTGGTACTTCGGATATGGCTACAGTTACTATAGCAAATGGAAGCACGCACTTTACGAAGGCGTTTACTTTCAATGGAGATGATGCACTTGTTGTAAAATATGGAGGAACCATAACTGACATGTTTGGTACTGCGGGTTCCGACCCTGGTTCAAGTTGGACTGGTAGTGGTGTCGATACTCGAAACCAAAATATAGAATTAAATTCAGGTTTAACTACTGGTGATACTGATGGATGGACTGATCCAAGTACTAGATTTAGCACAGTCAATACTGATCCTGCAGGAACTAATGGTGACGAAGGTTTTGGAATAGCTCCTTCAACAGGAGGAGGCTGTACCGCTCCAACAACTCAAGCTACCGCATATAATACAACCTCTATAACTAATACTACTGCTACCTTAAACTGGACGTCTGGTGATGGAGATGAAGTTTTAGTAGTCGTTAAAGCAGGTTCTGCTGTGGATACAGATCCTACAAATGGAACGTCTTATACTGCTAATACTGTTTTTTCTTCAGGAGATCAAATAGGCACAGGAAATTATGCTGTTTATGCAGGTACGACTGCAAGCACAGTTAGCATTACCGGCTTAAGCTCAGCTACTGAATATCATGTAGCGGTTTATGAGTACAACACTACAGGAACCTGCTATGAATTAACTGAATTGACTGGAAATTTTACAACAGATTGCTCAACACCAACAGATGTTACTCTTTTTACTGCAACTGCAGGAAATACAACTGTTGATTTAAATTGGACGAATGGTAGTTGTTTTGATGACATTTTAGTTGTAGCTAAAGCAACTTCTGCTGTATCGGTTTCACCAACAGGAGATGGTTCAGCATATACTGCTAACGCTACTTTTGGTTCAGGTACAGATTTAGGAACAAACGAATATGCTGTATATAAAGGGACAGGTTCATCGGTTACTGTTACAGGTTTAACAAACGGAACAACATATCATTTTACAGCCTTTGCTCGAAAAACTACTTCTTGGAGCGCAGGTGCGTCTGATTCCGGCACACCAACAACTGCACCAATCGCTGGAGATATAGTTATTACAGAAATCATGTATAATTCTTCAGGAACTGATGATGAGTGGATTGAAATCTATAATGCATCTGGTTCGGATATAACATTGGACTCCGATTGGAGAATATCTTATGGTGGAAGTACTTTCGATTTTAGTAGCACTGTAATTACCGATGGAAGTTACTTAACCATAGCCTTGGGAAGTGATGGTGATGGTACATTTAATGACGATAACCCTTTTACGCCAGATGTTAGTGCCATTGCTACTCCTGCTGCAACAACAGATGATAGTAATAATTTAGTAAATAGTACAGCAACTATAGCTGTTATTTATGATCCTAGTAGTTCTAACGTAACTATCGATACAGTAATTTACGATGATGGTTCTCCTTGGCCAACTACACCAGATGGCACTGGTCCTTCTTTAGAATTAATTGATGTTTCAAGTGATAATACATTAGCAGCAAGTTGGGCTGCTTCAGATAACAATGGTGGAACACCTGGATCTGCTTATCCTGTAACCTTCACATTCTCTGGCACTTGGTCACCTAGTGACCCAAATGGAGCAGCTGCTTCAGGTGACAATATCATTATTGCTTCTGGTAATGCTTCTATTGATAGTGGTACAACGTGTAATAGTGTAACAGTAAATGCTGGAGCTGGTCTTACTGTGGATTCTGGAATAACACTTACAGTTTCTAATGGATTAACTTTAGAGTCTAGTTCTACATCATTTTCAAGTCTAATTTTAGATGGAACTGTTAGTGGAACAATAAATTATGAACGACATGTTAATATAAATGGTTCTGGAACAACGGGAAGTAACGATTTAATATCAGCACCATTAACAGGACAAGCATTTAGTGCTTTCGCTACGGCTAACCCAAATATTTTAAGTAATGGCGCAGGTACATTGTTCTTATTTGGCCCTTTTGATAAAACTACTGGTGAATATGTGACATATGCTGATACAGAAACTGCAACTTTAGATGCTGGTGTTGGATATAGAGCTGCATCAGATGACAACTCAACATTTACATTTACTGGTACTGCAAATAATGGAACAATAACTAAGGACATTATTAATTCTGGACCTGCTGAAAACGAATGGAATCTAATTGGGAATCCATATCCTTCTTATATTAATGTTCAGGATTTTCTTAACCATGAAGTTAGTACTGGTGTAAGCAACCTAAATTTATTTGATGCTGGTACAGCCGCTATTTACGGTTATGATGGTGATGCTATAAATGGCTGGACCATATACAACTTAGCGACAACTACAGCTGCAACAGTAATTGCGCCTGGACAAGGATTCTTTGTAAGTGCTGATGCAACTAATGCACCTCTTTACGATTTAGAATTCACACCAAGTATGCGTTCTACTGGAACTACTGACGATTTTATCGTTGGTCGTAATGCTAATGGAACTTTAATCCATTTTACACTGAATTTAAGTTCTAATACAAATTCTTTTGATACTGAATTTTATTTCAACCCAAATGCTAGTGCTGGTTTTGATTTAGGATTTGATGCTGAACTTTTCACTAATCCTCCGTTCTCAGTATTTTCATATTTAGTTGAAGAAAATGAAGGTGATGCGTATCAGATTCAAGCACTAAATCCTAGTAATCTTGACGATACAACTATTCCTTTAGGTGTAAGAGCTAGTCAAGGTGTACAACTAACATTTTCAATGTCGCTTAACGAATTACCACCTACAATAGAAATCTTCCTTGATGATGTTGTAGCAAACACAACGACATTACTAAACACCTCAGATTATGTATTTACACCAGCAACACAATTAGCTGGAGCTGGTCGTTTCTTTATTAGAACCAATGACACGTCATTATCTACAATTGAAAACAGTCTTGATACCTTAAATATTTATGCATTAAACGACTCTAAAGAGTTAGTTGTTAGTGGACAATTACAAAACAACACCATGCTTAATCTTTATGATATTCAAGGGCGATTAGTACTTAGTACAAAACTTGATTCTACCGTATTACAAAATCGTATTGATGTATCATCTTTAAGTGGTGGTATATATGTAGTTAATGTTCAAAATAACAATCAGGAAAAATCACAGAAAGTGATTCTTAAATAAAATACTTTTTAAATAAATCTTTAAAGCGCACTACAATAGTAGTGCGCTTTTTGATTAAAAAACAGTGAATTACAATATTGCTAATTTTTTAATCCATTACTATTAATTTATCAACACGAAAACGTTTTCGTTTAATGCAGTATAAAAACTTTTATATATTTACATACTAATTACATAAAAATTAATTTGATTATGAAGAATTTATACATTCTACTTATTACTATTTTACTCACTGGTAGTGCTCAAGCGCAACTAGGAACAACTGTTTTTTCTGTTGGTGAAGATGATGCCAACAATTATGGTGGTAGTTGGGGAACGACTAACCAAGGCACAGGTTTTAGTGATTGGACTTTTGATACTGCAACACCAGGTGGTGGATTTGCTGGACGTTTTATAGGTTCATTCTCTACAGCTTTAGATGTTAGTGGAGATTCCTTTGGTATGTTTGCCAATAGTGGTAATGGTGCTGTTTCTGGAGCAACAACGACTATGCCTAAATCTTTAGAAGAAGGGGATTCATTTGTAGTATCGGTTGGTGTTAATTTTAGAGATGGTAATAAAGGATTTGATTTGAGAAATTCTGCAAACGCTACTATAATAAACTTCAATGTTGGAAGTGACGAATACAATATTACTGGGACTTCAGGACTCTATGGAAATGCTTACGATTCTAATACAGTCATTACATTTACCTTTACTCAAAATGCTACAGACGTATCATGGACTGCAGTGCGCTCAGGAGGTTCTTCTGGTAGTGAAAGTGGAACTATTGGAAGCATCAGTCCTGGAACGATTGAAAATATTAGATTTTATAATGTAAGTGCTGGTACCAATAACGATGGTGGAGCTGGTCAAAGAAATTTATTTGTGAACTCTTTAGAGTTTTATAGCTTATATACAGTAACTGGAAATAGCACTGTTAGTTCTTCTGGAAACATTACAGTTCCTTATTTAGATGTTCAAAGTGGTAGTACTTTAAATATCCCCTCAAACAGTAATGTAACTGTTTCTGGAAATTTAAATAATTCTGGTGCTTTAAATTTAGCATCTACAAGTACGCAATATTCTAGTATCATTCCAAATAGTGCAACTGGAACAATTACTTATAATAGATATGTAAATTCTAATGCCAATGGAAATGATTTAGTGTCTTCTCCAGTTACTCAATCATGGGCGAGTTTTTTAACAACGAATGGAACAGCGCTTTTAGATGACGGCAATACGGGTCCTACTACGTACGCTTTTGGACCTTTTAATAAAACCACAGGTGCTTATGAAAACTATACAGATGCAACATCTGCAACACTTACCAGCGGAACAGGATACAGAGCTGCTACAGATTCTGGAGCTACATTAGCCTTTTCAGGAACAACACCAACTGGCAGCGTAGCTGTAGATATATTAAATTCAGGGCCACAAGAACAAGAATGGAACCTTGTTGGGAATCCATATCCTTCTTATATTAATGTTCAGGATTTTCTTAATCATGAAGTAAGTACAGGTGTTTCAAATCTAAGTTTATTCAACTCAGGAACAGCTGCCATATACGGATATGATGGTGATGCTTCAAATGGCTGGACCATATACAACTTAGCAACAACTACAGCTGCAACAGTAATTGCGCCTGGACAAGGATTCTTTGTAAGTGCTGATGCAACTAATGCACCTCTTTATGATTTAGAATTCACACCAAGTATGCGTTCTACTGGAACTACTGATGATTTTATCGTTGGTCGTAATGCCAATGGAACTTTAATCCATTTTACA
Organism: Psychroserpens sp.; assembly: GCF_034670085.1. Lineage (GTDB taxonomy): Bacteria > Bacteroidota > Bacteroidia > Flavobacteriales > Flavobacteriaceae > Psychroserpens. The sequence continues at coordinate 131,771 of NZ_JAXMOD010000001.1, forward strand.
CTGAATTTAAGTTCTAATACAAATTCTTTTGATACTGAATTTTATTTCAACCCAAATGCTAGTGCTGGTTTTGATTTAGGATTTGATGCTGAACTTTTTACTAATCCTCCGTTCTCAGTATTTTCATATTTAGTTGAAGAAAATGAAGGTGATGCGTATCAGATTCAAGCACTTCATCCTAGTAATCTTGACGATACAACTATTCCTTTAGGTGTAAGAGCTAGTCAAGGTGTGCAACTAACATTTTCTATGTCGCTTAACGAATTACCACCTACAATAGAAATCTTCCTTGATGATGTTGTAGCAAACACAACGACATTACTAAATACCTCAGATTATGTATTTACACCAGCAACACAATTAGCTGGAGCTGGTCGTTTCTTTATTAGAACCAATGACACGTCATTATCTACAATTGAAAACAGTCTTGACACCTTAAATATTTATGCATTAAACGATTCTAAAGAGTTAGTTGTTAGTGGTCAATTACAAAACAACACCATGCTTAATCTTTATGATATTCAAGGGCGATTAGTACTTAGTACAAAACTTGATTCTACCGTATTACAAAATCGTATTGATGTATCATCTTTAAGTGGTGGTATATATGTAGTTAATGTTCAAAATAACAATCAGGAAAAATCACAGAAAGTGATTCTTAAATAAAATACTTTTTAAATAAATCTTTAAAGCGCACTACAATAGTAGTGCGCTTTTTTTATGGTATTCATAAAATTGTATTATCTCTTAAGAATAATCACTTTATTTTTTAACAAAATCTTTGATAACACTTTCATTTTTATATATTTGTAATTCGGCTTAACATTCTGTAACTTATTGCAATTGTTTACCATCCCAAACCACCATTTTTTTCCTATTTAAGTTATTAAACAAGTTTTAATTAAAACAAGAATAACTTATGAAAAAATTTACATTTTTACTCTTTTCCTTATTAGCCGTGTGCTCGTACGGACAAGTGTCAATTGACGAAGATTTTGATTCTGGTACTCCTGCGGGATGGACAGACACTTATGCTAACACAACATCACAAGTTTGTGCTGGGCAATCTGAAAGAGACAACATTTTTACAGCTGCAGGAGGAAGCATGACTTCTCCTAATCAGGTGGCTGCATCTAATGGAACCGATATCACATTCTCTATCAGCTATAAAGTTGTGGATTGGTCTGCTGCAACTGTAGCTACGGCTGATGGTTGGGGAAATGCAGCTTTACAGTATTCTACCAACGATGGTACTACTTGGACTACCGCTGGTACTATTGATGATTCTAATGATAGCAACTCTAACGTTTGTACAACGTTTAGTGTTACTATTCCTGGTGCTTCAGTACCAACGAGTTCAGATCTTAGATTTAGAGTATTTAATACTTGGGCTGCTGGCGATTATTACTTTTATATCGATGATTTTTATGCAAATCAAGTGGCTGCTACACCACCAAACTGTGATTCTAGCTTAACTTCTGCTACGACAGATTTTGCTATTGACGGAACATTAACTTGGTCTGCAGCAACTGGAGGACCTTCAGGATACAAAATTGCAGTTGGTTCTTCAATGGGAGGAACTGATATTTCAGGAGGTACTTTAGACTTAGGAAATACAACATCTTACACTCCAGCTGGACTATCATATAGCACAACATATTATACAACAATTACACCTTATAATTTAAATGGTGATGCTTCTAGTTGTTCAGAAGAATCTTTTACTGTTGAAGCTGCACCACCATTAGGCACAGATTGTAATAGTCCAGTTGATGCAAGTAGTTTACCTTACGTAGCTGTTGCTGAAACTACATCTGGTTTTGGTGATGATTACTCAGGATCTCCTGGCGCTAGTGGATGTGGATCAACTTCATCTTATTTAAATGGTGATGATAAAGTCTACTCTTTTACTGCTAGTGCAGATGGTTCTATAAATGTTGACCTAACAAATATTACGGATACTTACACAGGTGTATTTATCTACAACGATTGTGCAGATATAGGCACATCATGTGCGGCTGGAGACACGAATACCAGTAGTACTGCAGATTTAAGCATTACAGCTTTTCCTGTCACCAATGGCGAAACATATTATATAGTAGTCTCTACTTGGGCGTCGCCTCAAACTACAACTTACGATTTATCAATTACGGCAGGCGCTACATGTTTTGATGTATCAGGTTTAACACTTGATAGCTCAACAACTACGTCTGCAACAATTAGTTGGACAGCAGCTGGAAGTGAAACTGCTTGGGAAATAGCAGTTCAAGCTGATGGAACAGGAACTCCTGGTACTGCAGATAATTCTGGAGCAAATACAACGAATAATCCACATACTGAAAGTGGCTTATCTCCAAGTACGGCTTACGAAGTATATGTAAGAGCAGAATGTACTGCAGGAACTGATTTTGGAGGATGGGTTGGTCCATTTGATTTTACTACAGATGCGTTATGTCCTGAGGTATCCGGATTAACTATTGATAGCTTTACAGGTGATTCTGTAACTGTTAGTTGGACTAATGGTGCTTCTGAAACGGATTGGGAAATCGCTGTTCAAGCTGATGGAACGGGAACTCCTGGATCTGGAACTGCAACGACAAACAACCCACATACTGAAAGTGGATTGACAGGAAATACAGCTTACGAAGTATATGTAAGAGCAGATTGTACTGGTGCTGGTAATGGTTTTAGTACTTGGGTTGGACCTGTAGATTTCACTACAGATTGTACGGCAATTGTACCTGATTATACAGCAGATATGTCAACAAATGTACCAGATTCATGTTGGGATGAAGCTGGAAGCGGTGAAGTTGCTGCTGGTCCTGGTGGACTAGGAGCTTCTGATTGGAGAGACACAAGTGCCTCTTATGCTGTAGGAGATGCCAATGCAATTAATTTATTTGCTGGCAATACTGATAGAGAATGGTTATTATCACCAGCTTTTGATTTATCTGCTGATGGATATGAATTAGTTGTCAACGTTGCAGTATCAGACTGGCAAGATGGATTTACAGCTGCTACTATGGGATCTGATGATGAGGTACAATTATTAATGAGTACAGATGGTGGTACAACTTGGACTAATCTTACAACATGGAATGTTGGAAACCAACCAGCTTTAGCTGGTACAGAATATACTGAAGATTTAACTGGAACAACTGGTACAGATGTGCGATTCGCAATTTGGGCATCAGATGGTACGGTTAATGACGCAGAAGATTATGATTTCCTTGTTGGGCAATTTGTAGTGAGAACGCCTCCTGCATGTCCTGATGTATCAAGTATTGCTGTGTCTAACATAAGTGCAACTACAGCTGATATTGATTGGACCAATGGTGGTTCTGAAACAGATTGGGAAGTAGCAATACAAGCTCAAGGAACAGGAACACCTGGTGGTGCTGGCACAGCAACAACTAGTAATCCATATAACGCAGCTGGATTAACAGCTCAAACAGACTACGAAGTATATGTGCGTTCTGATTGTGGTGGCGGACAGTTAGGTGCATGGATTGGACCTGTGAATTTTTCAACGGCTTGTAATACATTTTCTTTACCTCTAGTTGAAGGCTTCGAAAGCGGTGTACCTCCAACATGTTGGACGTCGTTTAGAGGCACCAATGGTGAAGGAACAGGATTTGATTGGACAACGGCTGGATTTTCTAACAGTGGATCATCAGCAGCATTTGTACGATATGAAAATGTCGCAACAGGTGCAGAAGATTGGTTAGTAACTCCTGCTCTTGATATGAGTACCGCTACAAACCCAGAATTATCTTTCTATGCGTCAGAAGATTTTGGAACAGACTATGGTACTGTTTATACAATACGAGTATCTACCACTAATACTGATCATGCATCATTTACTACAGTTCAAACATACACAGAGGCTGATTTTTCAGTCGATAGTTACGATCAATTTAGTGTAGACCTATCTGCTTATGCAAGTGAAGCAACAGTTTACGTCGCCTTTGTTATGGCAAATGACGATGGTGACAATTGGTATTTGGATGATGTAGTTATTTATGATAATGTACCAACAACCTTTACATACACAAGTGGTACTTGGGCGCCATTCAACCCAATGGGTTTTGCATCGACTGATGATGATGTTGTTATTGCGGCTGGTGATGCTGTATTGAGTTCTGATTTATCATGTGACTCGATGACAGTTAATCCTGGTGCTGGGCTTACTGTTGATATAGGAGTAACACTTACAACAGCTAGTGGTATGACATTAGAATCTAGCGCTACGAGTTATTCAAGTTTGATACTTGACGGTACGGTAGCTGGCACAATGACTTACGAACGTCATGTAAATATGAATGGTTCTGGATCTACAGGAAGTAACGATTTAGTTTCTGCGCCTTTAACAGGTCAAGCATTTAATACGTTTGCAGCGGCTAACTCTAACATTTTAAATAATGGTACTTTATATTTATTTGGACCGTTTGAAAAGGTTACTGGACAGTATGTGAATTGGGCTGGTACTGAAACTTCAACTCTTGATCCTGGTGTAGGATACAGAACTGGAACTACAGACAATGGCTCAGTAACTTTTACTGGAACTGCAAATAATGGTACTGTAACAAATGACATTATTAACGGTGGATCTAACAACGAAATTTGGAACCTTGTTGGTAATCCTTATCCTTCTTATATTAATGTTCAGGATTTCCTTAATCATGATGTTGGTGGTGCCACTAACCTTGCATTATTTGATGCAACAACAGCTGCTATCTACGGATATGATGGAAGTGCACTTAACGGTTGGACAATTTACAACCTAGCAACGACTACACCATCAACAGTAATGGCTCCTGGGCAAGGATTCTTTGTGAGTGCTAATGCAGCTAATACTGCTGCTTTTGATTTAGAGTTTACTCCTGCTATGAGAAGTACAGGTAGTAGTGATGACTTTATTGTAGGTCGTAATGCTGCTTTAACTTATTTAATACTTAATGTAAGTGCAAATGATAAATCATATAATACTGATTTATACTTTAATTCTAACGCAAGTCAAGGATTTGATGTAGGATACGATGCAGGAATTTGGGGTGATACGCCACCTGAGTTTGGAATCTACTCTCACTTAGTTCAAGATAATGTTGGTAAACCAATGGCTTTACAAGCATTAAACTCAAGTAACCTTTCTGATGTGACAATCGCTTTAGGTGTAAATGCAAATCAAGGTGAGCAAATTACGTTTAGTATTTCTGACATGACATTACCAGCTTCTGTTAATGTATATCTTGAAGATGTGGTTGAAAACACTTTAACATTATTAAACAACTCTGACTACGTAATGACGCCATCAACAGCGTTATCAGGAACTGGACGTTTCTTCTTAAGAGCTTCAGAGGATGCTTTATCAACTTTAGACAACAGTCTTGATATGTTAAACATCTTTGCAGTAAATGCTTCTGATGAACTTGTAATAAGTGGCCAATTAGCAGAAGAGAATACTATGTTAAACCTATACGACATTCAAGGTAGATTAGTGTTAAGCACGAAGCTTAATGACTCTATTTTACAAAACCGTATAGATGTTTCAAGTGTGAACGCTGGAGTTTATATTGTTACTGTTCAAAACAACAGTCAAGAACAAACTAAGAAAGTTATATTAGACTAAATAATTTTTATAAAAAATAGGTCAAAAATTAATGACATTAAAATAATTTTATTATTTTTGGCCTTTATCACAACAATAAAATGAAAAAATTAGAATCACAAAACCAAATTACTCGTAAGGAGGCAATTACAAAGATGAGCAAGTATGCTGCTTTAACAGCAATTGGAACGTTCATCATTTTAAACCCTAAACAAGCGCAAGCTTCTTCTCCACCAGATCCAGGAGGAAATCCTTTCGATTAAATCTATTTTTTTGATTTGAGAACAAATCTGTCTCCAAAGTTAATTCATGATATTAATGAAGATACTGTTTTACTTTGGTTTGAAAAATCAAACAGATATGTTGTTACATCAAAAGTAAATAGCAATCTTATAAAACTTTATATGAATCCTGACGAAAGTCGGGATTCATTTGTTGATAACTTGTCAACGAACTTTCAACTTAATCCGATTCAAGCTAATACGCTTTATGATGATATCTCAGGGTTTTTGAAAGATGCCAATATAGAAAGAGAGGAAGACGTAATTTCTAATAAAGTGTCAACAGTTCCTGACTCCTATATTGAACATTGTTATAAGTTTTCTGACTCGATTGTATGTATTCGTTATGACTCTGAAATTCTAAAAGGTTTGGTTCATCCTCAAATGAATCACCATTCTATAGAAAACACTTCTAATTATGATGTCCTCTTTAACGTTTTCAAACTAAATGATGACTTACACCTCTTAAAAAACGGAGTGCATATAGGCAGCTATAAAACGGATTTATTCCATTTCCTTCAAGGGAAATTTGCTTTAGAGCTTACAAATACAATTCATAAAAAGGATATCAATAACTGGGTAGCAACATTTCATGCCTCTACAATATCAAATGGAAAAGAGTCCATAATGATTATTGGAGATTCAGGTAATGGAAAAAGCACACTTTCAGTGTTGTTAATGGCTCATGGCTATGACATCCTTTGTGATGACTTCACGCCTCTGTATGAAGACAATCTTGAACTATATCGTTATCCTGCAGCTACATCCATTAAAAAAGGAGCTTTTGATGCATTAAAGCCTTATTTAAAGGGCATAGATTTATTAAAAACTCATACCAACGGTCCAAAAAAGGTAAATATTAAATATGTACCTCCTGTGATTAGCTATGAAAGTCTTCCAGCAAGTTTTGAATGTCATAAAATTGTATATGTAAAATACGATGCTTCGAAGAAAGATCATCTTAGCTTTGTATCACCTGAAAAAATTCTTGAAACTTTAATTCCAGATTCTTGGATTTCTCCAGAAGAATCACATGCTTTAAAATTTATAAATTGGTTTAAAAATGTTAAGTGTTACGAATTGAATTACAACAATAATGACTTTGCCATTTCAAAATTTAAAGATCTCTTCGAAGAATCATAAAAGTTTTTACTTACTTTTAAGTACTTAATAAAAACTATTGTCTTCACAAAAAAATTCATATAAATACACCCTTCAATTAATTGCAGATATTTTGAGTTTTGAAAACTCCATTAAAACTTTGCAACAAAAGATGACTTCCAATACCATAGATTGGGAGCAGTTTGTGTTTATTGCGAGTGATTATCTTGTTTTAACAACCTGCTATTGTAGACTAAAAGCAAAGAATTTATTAAAGTACCTTCCTGAAGATTTGTGTTTATACTTAGAAGAAATAACATCCATTAATAGAAATAGAAACAATACCTTACTAAATGAGATTAAAAATATTGCTGAAATATTCAATAAAAACAATATAGATTATGTGTTTTTAAAAGGTGGTGCATACTTAATCAAAAATTATTATAATGATTTTGGAGAAAGAATGCTTGGTGATATTGACATCTTGGTTAATGACGATCAAATTGATGACAGTTATCAATTACTAATAAAAGACAACTATATCGAGACGACACAAGGCATTAGCGCAAAATATTTCGACAATAAGCATTTGCCTCGATTACAACATAATTTGAATTTGGCGGCTGTGGAAATTCACAGCAAAGTACTTTTGAAATCTTATAATGGTGTTTTAGCTGTTAAAGACATTTTAAATTCTAAAGAACTAGTACAAAACGTGTATGTACCTTCTAATCAACACTTGTTATTCCATTCAATTTTGAATTTTCAAGCTAATGATTCGGGTTATACTTTTAGCCGAATAAGCCTTAAATCTATTTATGATTTACTTATCATAAAAAGGAATCATGATTTTAGCTATGATGATAAGTTTAAACCAGCTTATTTCAAAAACTACTTCTCAATAGCCAAGATTTTCTTTACTGATTTTGATGCTTTCAAATCAAATCTATTTATAAATAATTTGTTTTTATTAAAATTAAAGTATCCTTTTTTAAGAAAAAGCATAGATTATATGATAAGAAAGATTCAATTTTTGAGCACACTTATTACAAGTAGAATATGGTTCTTTTTTAAAAACAAAAACTACAGAAAGGATATCGTTAAAGATTATAAAAGAATTTTTGGTCTAACAAAGCTTAAAAATTCTTAAGTGATTACTTTTTAATGTAATATGTTTACTGTTTCTTTGTAAATTAGTGCTTAAAGCATATATTTGATTTACATTATTTTTTAACTATGAGAAATTTAGTTTTACTTTTAATATTAGTGACGTTATTTAATTTTAATGGTCATTCACAAACAACTTCAGAAACGGAATATGATATTACTGAAGAATCTGATTATATAGATGCTCCATGGAAACTTATGGTCGGCGTTAATGCTGTTGGAAGCTTAGGTACTAGGCAACCTTTTGCTCGCTTAGGTGAATTTCAATTCAAAAACCCTTTGGCATTAGCTATAGAGCATAAATGGTCAAAATATTTTGCTATTGAACAAGATTTAACTTTCAATGGATATGAAGTTAAAAATGAAATCGATGGTGGTATTTTAAAAGAAGACTATCTTTATATTTCTTCTAATACGTATATTAAATACTATTTCTCTGATGTACTTTTTACTGCAGATTGGATAGATCTTTATGCTGGTGCTGGTTTTGGTATTTTCTCGGTTAATGAGTTGAACTCATCTGGTAATTTAGTCTTTGGAGGTACAATTTGGGTTTCAGACAATGTAGGTATAAGACTTCAAGGTGTTGGGAAATTTGCAGTTAACGCAAAAGACCGACAATTTGATAACAATCACTTTCAATACATGCTTCAGGCCGTTATTAAACTATAATTAATAGCCTTTAAAGTTAAAATTAAGCATTCCTTTTACTTTATTATAAATCTCTGGAAATTGAGACCTAAATTCTTGTGGAGTTTCGATAAAGGTTTCAATAATTACAGCTAAAAACTCAAATTGGTTGGTAAAGGCATACTCTCTAATATACTTCGACGACACTAGCTCTTCTTTTAAATTACTATTGGTGTCTAAATCTTGTGTAAGTTCATAATAGGAATCCAAAAATATTGCAGAACTCGTACTTCGTTTTCTAACATTCATGTAATAAAAATGAATAGCATGAATAAACTCATGAACTGCTAAATTAAGATTGTCATCTTCTACATGGTAACCATGTAATACATCTTTCCAAGACAACACTAACGCTCTATATCCGAAGTTAAATTCACCTTTATGGTAGTTTTTATTGGTTCTTGAATAAAACTCTTCAGGATAAATTAAAATACGTTCTACAGAATCAATTTTGTAATCTCTTAAACCAAAAGTAAGTTTAACTAATGTTGCAGAAATTACAACCTTCATTTCGTCATTTACCTCCAATTCTTTACCAATAAATTCGGTACGATTTATCGTTCTATTAACCCTATGTTCAAAATAAGATTTATGCTTTCTAGATAAGTTATTATAAAATTTAATTTTTTGTCTAAGTATTGCCTTGCGCTCATTGGAGAGTTTCTTTTTAATAACATATAAATGATTGTAAAACAGATGTTTTTTAACGTACTCTATGTAAGCCATTTCAATAAAATTAAACAGCTTAAATAGCATAAAAAAAAACGCGATAGAAATAATAAAAAACAATAAGGCATTAAATACCAACTCTGCTTGAGGTGAAAGTTCTTGTTTGTGTTGTAGAATAATCGCTAGTAGGTTGTGCATTTTTGTTTTAAAATTCTTTTCAGCTTTAGTTAAGGCCTATACTCAAAAATACACTTTTATATATTAAACTGATTTTATTAGAAATCACCAATCACTTTAAATCATATTGAGCTTCTCTTAGATAAAAAACTTATTCTTAATTATTCCTTCTCATGGACTCTCTACGTTCGTCTTTCCTCAAAGCTCCGCTTTGAAAATAGAAAACTTCTGATTATAAATTCAAGCAAGCTTGATTTACTATAAGATTGACTCTCTACGTTCGTCTTTCCTCAAAGCTCCGCTTTGAAAATAGAAAACTTCTGATTATAAATTCAAGCAAGCTTGATTTAACACAGAAGTTTTCTATTTATTCGTGACCTCGAGAGGATTCGAACCTCCAACCCTCAGAGCCGAAATCTGATATTCTATCCAGTTGAACTACGAGGCCATTACTTCCTGCATTGGCAGGAATCTCTTAAGATAATTTAGATTTTACAATTGTTGAAATTGTTTTGCCATCAGCTTGTCCAGCTAATTGCTTATTAACTATTCCCATAACCTTTCCCATATCTTTCATACCATCTGCTCCTACCTTTTCAATAGTTGCTGCTACTACCTTCTCAATGTCTTCTTCACTTAATTGAGCAGGTAAAAATTGAGATATTATTTTAGCCTGTGCCAATTCTGGTTCTGCTAAATCGTTACGATTTTGCTCTGTATAAATAGTCGCACTATCTTTGCGTTGCTTTACTAACTTGGATAAAATTTTTATTTCTTCATCCTCCGTTATATCTTCTCCCGAACCTGAAGTTTGTGCTAATAATAACTCAGATTTAACAGCTCTTAAAGCTGCCAAAGCTACTTGATCCTTTTCTTTCATTGCCGCTTTAATAGCAGTCATTATGTTATTTTGCAAACTCATTATACCGTATTTAACTTAGATTGCGAAGATAGGAAAAATCTAAGTGCTTTTGGTTTGCCACCTCATTTTAAAAGATAAAAAACCCGAAAAGCTTTTCTCAACTTTTCGGGTTTAACAAAGTGTGAAACACTAAACTAAATTTGCTATTAATCTACGTTGTCGTGTAAAAATGAATTGTTGCTTCTCAATTGAATGTCGTCGTTATCATCTGTAGCTACCGAAGTTCTTGAAGCCTTGGTATCTGATGAATGTTGAGATTCTTCTAAACTCACACCTTGTCTTTTATATGCAGGTTCTTTTTCAATTTCGTCAATTTTAGCTGTATTGAATTTGTAGTTAAAGTCTTTCATCTTTCGTCTACGTTCGTCAGCTCTCTCTTTAAGTAATTCTGAAATTGGGCTGTTCATCGGGTCAATTTCTTCTCTAATTTCTTCTTCAGAAACCTCAGATTCAATCATTTTTTTCTCAAATACAATTTCTTCTTCAACTTCTGGTTGAACTTTTGTTTTTGTTTCATTAATTGAGGACTCATAAGTCATAAAGTCATCAAGTGCATAACGCGTCTCTCCTTCTTCATTTGCTTCAGTAACAGGAACTATTTCAATATGATCATTAACATCTAAATCTTTGACTTCTTCAAGTGCAAAAACAGTCTTTTCCTCAATTTCTGTTGTTTCCTCTTCTTCTTGACCAAAAGACAATGGCAAATCAAATGTTAACGTAATTTGCTCCTCTTCAATTTCATCAACAGTTTCCTCTTTCGTCTCCTGAATAGGTGTAATAATAAAATCTTCATCAATTGATTTATGATCTAGGACTTCATCATACACTACATTTATATTTTTAATAATTTCAGTAGTTGTGATTAAATTAGTTTCAAAATCTTCTACAACTGTATCTAAATCATCTTCTTCCATTAATGTGTGAACCACTACTTCTGGTCCAACTTCATCATTTTCAAGTACAATATCGGGTGTGATAATCGCTGGATCATTTTCTTTCACATGCACATCATTTCGATCATCTTCTAAAGCATGAACTACCTTCGTTTGCTCTGTATTAGAAATTTCATGTTGTTGATCAATATCGAAACCAGTAGCGATAATTGTCACAGAGATAGATTCTTCTAAAGAATCATCTTCACCAACACCCATAATAATATTTGCGCCATGTCCAGCTTCATTTTGAATGTGGTCATTTATTTCACCTATTTCATCAATAGTAATTTCTTGAGAACCTGAAACGATCAGCAACAATACGTTTTTAGCACCAGTAATTTTATTATCATTTAATAATGGCGAATCTAGGGCTTTCATAATTGCTTCCTGCGCTCTAGTCTTACCTGAAGAGGTAGATGAACCCATAATTGCAGTACCACTATTGCTCAATACTGTTTTAGCATCACGTAAATCAATATTTTGTGTATAGTGATGTGTAATTACTTCTGCTATACCACGAGATGCAGTAGAAAGGACTTCATCCGCTTTAGAGAAACCAGCTTTAAAGCCTAAATTACCATAGACTTCACGAAGTTTATTGTTATTTATTACCACTAACGAATCTACATGTGATCGAAGGGTTTCTATTCCTTTTTGAGCTTGTTCGTTTCTTGTTTTTCCTTCAAACTGAAATGGCATGGTTACAATACCAACAGTTAAAATATCCATTTCTTTTGAAAGTTTTGCGATGATTGGTGCAGCTCCAGTTCCTGTACCTCCACCCATTCCTGCAGTGATAAAAACCATTTTTGTATTTGTACCTAGCATACGTCTTAAATCTTCTAGACTTTCAACAGCTGCTTGCTCTCCTACTTCGGGATTTGCTCCTGCTCCTAACCCTTCGGTTAAATTCACTCCTAATTGGATCTTGTTTGGGACACCACTATTTTGTAATGCTTGGGCATCTGTATTACAAATCACGAAATCAACACCTTTAATCCCTTGTTGAAACATGTGATTAATGGCATTGCTTCCACCTCCACCAACTCCAATCACTTTGATGACGTTTGATTGGTTTTTTGGTAAATCGAATGCAATATCGCCTAATTCAATGTTGTTGCTCATAAATATTCTTTTTACTGGTTGTTGTTTTGTACTTAATATGTTTTATTCAATAGATTTAATTCTTTGATTACTCAGCATTATCTAAAAAATCTTTGACACGTTCAGTTAATTTATCTAAGAACGATTTACGTTCTTTTTTAGGTTGCTGAATCCGTTCTTCTTCATGACTTATATGCTCCTCGGAATGCTCTTCCATAGCAAGTTCCATCTCTTCAACTTCTTTTTCAACACGTTTACGCTCTTGACGCTTTAAACCGTCCATCACCAATCCAACTGCGGTTGCAAACAAAGGACTGGCAATATCATCATCGCTGTCTCCTGCTAAATGCTCATTAGGATAACCTATTCTGGTATCCATTCCTGTTATGTATTCTACTAATTGCTTTAAATGTTTAAGTTGGCTACCACCTCCAGTTAAAACAATACCAGCAATTAATTTCTTTTTTTGTTCTTCATGACCGTAATTTTTAATCTCTACATAAACCTGCTCAATGATTTCTACGACTCTAGCATGTATAATTTTAGACAAATTCTTTAAGGTAATTTCTTTCGGATCTCGTCCACGTAAACCTGGTATCGATACAATCTCATTATCCTTATTCTCTCCTGGCCATGCAGAACCAAATTTTATCTTAAGCAATTCTGCTTGTTTTTCAATTATCGAGCAACCTTCTTTTATATCTTCAGTAACTACATTTCCTCCAAAAGGAATAACTGCTGTATGACGAATAATTCCATCTTTAAATACAGCCAAATCTGTTGTTCCTCCTCCTATATCAATTAATGCTACACCTGCTTCTTTTTCTTCTTGACTTAATACTGCATTTGCAGAAGCCAAAGGTTCTAATGTAATGCCTTCTAATTCTAAACCAGAACTTTTTACACAGCGACCAATATTTCTAATGGATGATACTTGTCCAACAACAACATGGAAATTCGCTTCTAAGCGACCTCCATACATACCAATTGGTTCTTTAATTTCTGGCTGACCGTCAATTTTATATTCCTGTGGTAACACATGAATTATTTCTTCACCAGGCAACATTACAAGCTTATGCACTTGGTTTATTAATCGATCAATATCATCTTCGTCAATGACAACTTCAGAATTTGCTCTTGTGATATAATCACTATGTTGTAAACTTCTAATATGTTGGCCAGCAATACCAACAGTGACGTCTTCTATTTTTAATCCAGCTTCTGCTTCTGCTTCTTGAACAGCTTGCTGTATTGATTGTATTGTTTGTGTAATATTATTCACAACTCCTCTATGAACACCTAAGCTCTTGGATTTACCAATACCCAAAATTTCCGCCTTTCCATATTCATTCTTACGACCTATCATTGCCACAATTTTTGTGGTTCCGATATCCAATCCTACTGAAATTTTATTATTCTCCATCACTTATTTTTTGGTGCAAATAACTTGCTTATCAAACTTTAAATTCACTACACTATAACTATCTAACGCTTTGTCTTTTGTCGCTTTCAAATAAAATGCTTTGAGATTATTGATTTTTTTGTCTAACAGGTTTAAATTTCCTAAATGAACCTTAAAATCAGTATCACGTAATCTCAAATCGATTGATTGATCTTCATTTTGGTGAATCTCAACGACGTGCTTTTTCAAAAACTCATCCACTTTAACTTTTTGGGCTACAGTGAATACATTTGACAAGTTATTTTTTTCAATTGCTCCAGTTATTAATGGCACACGTGCTGTGTAATTTGTTGATAAAGGCATATAAGAACCTTGCTCATCAATGTAATAGGATGCATTTGTACTTACTCTTGCTATAGGTTTTTTTTGTTCAATATTTGCAGTGATTGAGCCATCAACACTCATAAACACTTGCGCTTGCTTAATCATTGGGTTGGAATTCAGGGCAGTTTCCAACGCGTTCAAATCTATAATATCTTTAGGCTTGTTCGTAACACTCTCTTGATTTTGTATTAACAATTTACTAACAGTCTCCTGTGTTACATACAGATTATCATCACCAACAAATTGAATCATTGGAGTATTTACTGTTCTAGTAGAATTTCTAAGCGTTGAAAACGCGAACAAAAATCCAACTAACAGCAGTAATAATGAGACCTTTATGTAATTATAATTAACTCGCAATACTTAATGCTTCTTTTATATATTTTACTTCTTCTCCAATATCGCCTGCACCTATAGTTAAAATAATTGGTGCTGAAGACGCTTTTATATGTTGAATTAATTCTGATTTTTGAATTAATTTTTTGTGTTCAATATTAATTTTACTTAAAAGCCATTCTGAATTTACACCCTCAATCGGTAATTCTCTTGCTGGATAAATGTCTAGTAATAAAATCTCATCAAATTGAGATAAGCTCGTTGCAAAGTCATCAACAAAATCTTTAGTTCTACTGAACAAATGGGGTTGAAAAATGGCCAATACTTTTTTATTTGGGTACATTTCTCTAACTGCTTGATGCACTGCATTTATCTCTTCAGGATGATGTGCATAGTCATCAATAAATACTAAGTTTTCGCTTTTAATCTGGTACGTAAATCTGCGTTTCACTCCTTTATAGGATGCTAAAGCTTTGGCGAGCTGCGGTTTAGGGATTCCGTATTCTACAGTCATCGCCAAGGCAATTAAAGCATTCGACAGATTGTGTCTACCAGGTAGGCTAAATTTAAAATCTTCGAGTAGTGTATGTGGTGTTTTTACATCAAATACATAGCTACCATTTATTATTTTTATGTTTTGAACGGAATAATCTGAATCGTCTTCGATGCCATAGGTAATGCCTTTAATTGGCAATCCACTTTTAACGAATAGTTTTCCGTTGGGTTTAATTTTTTTTGAAAAATCCTCAAAGGATTTAACTAATTCTGAAGCATCTCCATAAATATCTAAGTGATCTGCATCCATCGAGGTTATACATGCATAATCTGGAGATAAAGTCAAAAAGGAACGATCAAATTCATCGGCTTCTACAACAGTTACATCTGTTCCATTTAGAATAAGATTAGAATTATAGTTTTCACTTATTCCACCTAAAAACGCCGTTACTTTCACATCGCATGCATTAAGTAAATGCCCTAAAATACTTGTGGTCGTTGTTTTTCCATGTGTACCTGCAACCGCTAAACAGAATGTTTGTCTTGTAATTTCTCCGAGTATTGCCGAACGTTTTAAAACGTCGAAGCCATTCGAATTGAAGTAATTTAATTCGGTATGCGATTTGGGAATCGCTGGAGTATAAACAACTAGAGTGTTTTCCTGACTTAAAAACGGATCATCAATCAAGCGTATATCATCTTCAAAATGAATCGAAATACCTAAATCTTCTAACGAGTTTGTAATGTCTGTTTTTGTTTTATCATAACCACCAACGTTCAAACCTTTAGCCATAAAATATCGTGCAATAGCGCTCATTCCGATGCCTCCAATTCCAATAAAATAAACGTTATTTATGTGTTTAAAATTCATGTATTACTTCAACAATTTTTCTACTTCGTTTGCTATATCCTTTGTGGCATTAACCAATGCTAAACCCTTTATACTTTTACTTAAATTTTCTCTTTTTTCTTTTGAATTCAACAGTTCTGTAAATTCACTTTCAAACTGACCTTCTAAATCACTTTCCTTAATCAAAACAGCAGCATTTTTATCTGCAATAGACTTTGCATTTTTTGTTTGATGGTCTTCTGCGACATTAGGTGAAGGAATAAAAATCACAGGTTTTCCAACGACACAGAGTTCCGATACAGAGCTTGCTCCTGCTCTTGAAATAATAATATCTGCAGCAGCATAAGCCATATCCATGTTGTTCAAAAAGGCATGCACTTGAACATGGTCTAGTTTGTTATACTGCTTATATTGTTGATAATACAGTTTACCACATTGCCAAATTAATTGCACATTTAACGACTCAAAATAGTCGAGTTTACTCTCAATTAACTCATTAACCCTCCTTGCCCCTTGACTTCCTCCTAAAATCAAAAGTGTATGTTTACTATGTATTAATGTGAACGCATCCTTACCTTTAATATGTTTGTGCTCGACATCTAACAAATCTTTACGAATAGGGTTTCCTGTTAATTTTATTTTCTCCTTTGGAAAGTATTTTTCAAGACCTTCATAAGCCACACAAATGGTATCTACCTTTTTGCCTAGAAGCTTATTTGTAATTCCTGGATAGGAGTTTTGCTCTTGAATTATACTAGGTATCCCTTTTGAAGCTGCTACTTTCAATAACGGACCACTTGCAAATCCTCCAGTACCAATGGCTATATCAGGCTTAAACGTGTTTATGATTTTTTTTGATCGCAACAAACTAACAATCAATTTAAATGGAAACATTAGATTTTTCAAAGTCAGTTTACGTTGTAATCCTGAAATCCATAAACCTTCAATTTCATAGCCAGCTTGTGGTACTTTTTCCATTTCCATCCGATCTGAAGCACCAACAAATAAAAACTCAGCATCAGGAAAACGGGATTTTAATTCATCTGCAATCGCAATCGCAGGATAAATATGACCTCCAGTTCCTCCACCAGACAATATGATTTTATAGTTACTCATTAAATCGTTTCGCTTAATATTTCAAGCGGATTATCTTCATTAATTTCTTGTTCTTTTATTTCTTCACGTTTTGCGCTGACACTTAAAATAATTCCTATAGCTAAACAGGTCATCCAAATAGAAGTTCCTCCACTACTAATCAAGGGTAATGTTTGTCCAGTGACAGGAAATAATTCAACCGCAACAGCCATATTAATTAAAGCTTGAAATACAATTGGCAAGCCAACACCAAGCACTAATAATTTTCCAAATACAGTATCTGATTTTTGAGATACTATGACAATTCTAAATAACAACCACGAGTACATTATCAATAAAAATAAACCACCAATCAACCCATATTCTTCAATAATTATTGCGAAAATAAAATCTGATGACGATTGCGGTAAAAAATTCTTTTGTACACTCTTTCCAGGACCTACACCTTTTATACCACCAGAAGCAATAGCTATTTTAGCTTTTTCTATTTGATAATCTGCCTCAGTATCTTCTCCATTTGAAAAGTTTTCAACTCTACTCATCCAAGTATCAATACGATTCGGCATAGCATCAGGAAACGCTTTCGCAACCAATACAAAAAGAGATAAAGCAACAATTCCTGTACCTATAATTACAGCTAAATATTTAATGGGATAACCTCCTATAAATGCTAGAATCATAATCATTAAGAACATGATGGCAGTCGTAGAAAAATTAGCCGGCAATATAAGTATCAAAACAAAAAAGACTGGAGCCCATAATGGCAATAAGGTTTCTTGAAACGTAATTTTTCGGTCTTGAATTTTTGACAAATATCGAGCGACATACACCATTAAAACTACAGCAGCTAATGTTGATGTTTGAAATGACATACCAACAAAAGGAATTTGAATCCATCGACTTGCATTTGCACCTTCAATTGTTGTTCCTTGCAACATTGTTATGACTAGTAATACTAAGACAATTGGAATCATAACCATGGATAAACCTCTAAAATATCGATATGGAATTTTATGTACACCATACATAATTGCAAATCCTAAAATGAGATGCATAAAATGCTTAACAAAAAACCCAAAGGTATTTCCAGAACCTCCAACGTAAGCTAAATTACTTGCAGCACTATACACAGGAAGGAATGAGAAAATTGCTAGCAAAGCAGCAATTGCCCATATTAATCGATCTCCTTTTATGTTTTTAAATAGTGTTTGCACAGTTTCTCTTTATTATTCTTGTTTTTTTATCATTCAGAGCAAAGCGAAGAATCTTAAAAAACGAGAGATTCTTCCTTCAAAATGACATTGTTTATAAATTCCTTACTGCATCTTTAAATTGACGACCTCTATCTTCGTAGTTTTCGAATAAATCAAAGCTTGCACAGGCTGGTGATAACAACACATTCTCGCCAGCTTCAGCAATTTTATATGCAATCTTAACAGCCTCACTCATATATTGAGTTTCAATAATGATATCGACCATATTTCCAAAATTCTCCATGAGTTTTTGATTGTCTACTCCCAAACAAATGATAGCTTTCACTTTTTCATTTACAAACTGAAATAACTCTTGATAATCATTCCCTTTATCTTGTCCGCCAACAATCCATACTGTTGGAGCATCCATACTTTCTAAAGCATAATATGTTGCATTTACATTCGTAGCCTTTGAGTCATTGATGTATTGCACTTTATTAATTTTAAGTACATGCTCTAATCGATGCTCAACACCTTGAAAATTTTCTAAACTCTCACGAATGGTTTGCTTTCTTATTTTTAATAAGTGCGCTACTGTTGAAGCAGCCATTGCATTTTTAATGTTGTGTTTTCCCTCTAATGCTAAATTTGCTGTTGGCATAATTATCTGGTTGTTATCTATTGTTATTTTAATATTGTCTTTGTCTAAATACGCGCCATTTTCAATTTGTTTTGTCAATGAAAACGGCAATAATGTTGATTGAATGGGATGTTGTTTTAACCAAGAATCGATAACCTCATCATCGGCATCATAGATGAAATAATCATCCTTTGTCTGATTTTCAACAATCCTGAATTTTGAAGCGATATAATTTTCAAACACGTAATCATATCGATCTAAATGATCTGGTGTGATATTCAGTAGAACGGCAATTTTAGGTTTAAATGTTTTTATATCATCCAACTGAAAGCTACTTATTTCAAGCACATAGTTTGCAAAATCCTCCTCCAAGATTTGCTTAGCGAAACTATCACCAATGTTACCAGCTAATCCAACATTTAACTCTTGTTTTAGCAGATGATAGGTTAAACTAGCCGTCGTTGTTTTACCATTACTACCAGTAATTGCGACCAATGTGGCATCAGTAAATTTTGATGCAAATTCAATTTCAGAAACGACTGCAATTCCTTTAGCTCTAATTTGCTGCACTAGAACAGTTTTATCCGGAATACCAGGACTTTTCATGATTACATTTGCATTCAGAATTTTAGCCTCTGTATGCTGACCATATTCAAATTCAATCTCATTATGTATAAGAACTTCTTTGTACTTCTCTTTTATTATTCCTTTATCCGACACAAAAACGTCGAATCCTTTGTCTTTCCCTAAAAGCGCTGTTCCAACACCACTTTCTCCTCCTCCTAGAATTACTAGCCTTTTCATCTATCGTATTTTCAGTGTTACTATAGAAAGTATTGCTAGCAAGATTCCTATAATCCAAAAGCGGGTTACAATTTTACTTTCGTGATATCCTGATTTTTGATAATGATGGTGTAAAGGCGACATTTTAAATATGCGTCGTCCTTCACCATATTTTTTTCTTGTGTATTTAAACCAGCTTACTTGCATGACTACTGACAAATTTTCGGCTAAGAAAATTCCGCAAAGCAATGGAATTAACCATTCTTTTCTAACAGCGATTGCTATTACAGCTATGATTCCACCTATCGTTAAACTCCCAGTATCTCCCATAAACACTTGTGCTGGATACGTGTTATACCATAAGAACCCGATGAGTGCTCCAACAAATGCCGCGATATAAATAGTAATTTCTTCAACTCTAGGGATGTACATAATATTGAGGTAATCTGAAAAAATGATATTACCAGAAACCCAAGCGAAAATCCCTAATGTGAGTACGATTATGGCCGACGTTCCTGCAGCCAAACCATCAATTCCATCTGTGAGGTTTGCACCATTTGAAACCGCTGTTATGATAAAAATTGCTACTATAATAAAAATCAACCAAGCATATTTTTCTAAGTCAGTACTTATCCATGTCACTAAATCTGAGTAATCAAACTCGTTATTTTTAACAAACGGAATTGTTGTTTTTGTAGATTTTTCTTCAAGTTGAAACAATTCAAAAGGAGAAATGTTAGGGTTTTCAGCTAGTAATTCTTGTTGTTGCTCAATAGGAAGTTTTTCCTTAATAGTAACATCATTATGAAAAAACAATGTCGCTCCAACTATAATCCCCAATCCAACCTGACCAAGAACTTTAAAACGTCCTTTTAGTCCATCTTTATCATTTTTAAACTTCTTTATATAATCATCAATGAATCCAATGACTCCCATCCAAAGCGTAGTAACTATCAATAAAATAATGTAGACATTTTCTAATTTTGCTAGTAACAACACCGGAATTAAGGTTGCAAGGATAATAATTACTCCTCCCATTGTTGGTGTACCAGCTTTTTGAGCCTGACCTTCTAGTCCTAAATCTCTAATGGTTTCACCAACTTGTTGTTTCTGTAAAAAACGTATGATTCGTTTTCCATAAACTACAGAAATCAACAACGATAAAATCATTGCTACAGCAGCTCTAAATGTTAGAAACCCAAAGAGTGATGCTCCAGGCAACTGGAACTGTTTTTCTAAATATTCGAATAGGTAATATAACATTGGTTAAATTATTTCTGTAACTGCTTTAAAAATTCTTGTACTATTTGGAAATCATCAAAATCAAAACGTTCACCTTTAATTTCTTGATAAGTTTCATGACCTTTACCGGCTATTAAAATGATATCATTTGAGTTCGCCATCTGACAAGCTGTTTTTATGGCTTGTTTTCTATCTGTTATTGAAATTACTTTCTTAAAATTTTGGGGCTCAACGCCTTTTTCTATGTCTCCAATAATAGCTTCCGGAACTTCACTTCTAGGATTATCACTAGTAAAAATCACCTTATTACTTAAGGCTGAAGCAATGTGACCCATTTTTGGGCGCTTAGTTGTATCTCTATCACCTCCACAACCAACCACAGTTATCAATTCTTCGTTTTTTGTACGAATACTGTTAATGGTTTCCAATACATTTTTTAGTGCATCTGGTGTATGAGCGTAATCTACTATAGCTGTAATTTTCTCATCTGAAATTAGATATTGAAAACGACCACTTACACTTTCTAATTCACTAATTAGTCTTAATATTTCAACTTTTTCAAGACCTAACAATTCGGCGGTACCATAAATAGCTGCAACATTATATGCATTAAAATTTCCAATCAATTTTGTCCACAATTCACTGCCATTCAGTTTCAAAAGCAAGCCAGTTAATTCATTTTCTAGAACTTGTGCTTTATAATCTGCATAGGTTTTAAGAGCGTAGGTATATTTTTTTGCTTCTGTATTTTGCAACATTACCAAACCGTTTTTATCATCAATATTCACTAATGCAAAAGCCTGTTTTGGTAATTGATCAAAAAATGATTTTTTAACATCTCTATATTCAGCAAACGAATCATGGTAATCTAAATGATCATGAGATAAATTGGTATAGACACCTCCTTCAAATTGTAAGCCTTCAGAACGTTTTTGATGAATGCCATGTGAACTTACTTCCATGAAACAGAACTCAACACCAACGTCATTCATAAGTTTCAAATACCTATTAATGGTTAATGAATCTGGAGTGGTATGAGTTGCCCTGTATTCAGTATTATCAACCATAACCTTTACAGTAGATAATAAACCAACTTTATAACCTGCATTTTTAAACAGTTGATACAAGAGTGTTGTAATCGTAGTTTTCCCATTAGTTCCAGTGACACCAATTAATCTTAAATTACGCGATGGGTTTTCATAAAAATTAGACGCCATATACGCTAATGCACTACTTGTGTCCTCAACTTCTATGTAGGTAATTCCATTGTGCAATATTTCTGGAAGTGCTGCGCAAACTACAGCAATAGCACCTAGACTTATTGCTTTTTCGATATAATTATGACCATCAACTGCTGTTCCTTTTATAGCAACAAAGACGTCTCCATTTGAAACTGCTCGAGAATCAAAATGAATAGTATTAATATCAATACTTGTGCTTCCAACAACAGCATTGATAGTAACCTTGTATAATATGTCTTTTAATTCTGCCATTAAATAGCTAATACAATTACTTGATTAGGTTTTATCTTTTCACCTTTATTTATAGATTGATTTCTCACCACTCCAACGCCTTCTAGCTTCACTTTTAATCCCATATTTTCCAATAATGCCAATGCATCCATAGCTGGTAATCCAACAACATTTGGCATAATAGTTTTATAGGTGTTTGCGATATCGTAATAGGCTTCAAATGATTTTTCAACTTTAGTATTGACAATTTCTAGGGATTCTACCTCATCTGTCAAAGGTGTTTCCGTATAAATTTTTTGAGCAATCCTTTTAAAAACTGGACCAGTAACATCTGCTCCATAGTAACCAACTTTTGTACTTGGTTTATGTATTACAACAATGCAAGAATATTTAGGGTTGTCAGCTGGAAAATAACCTGCAAATGAAGACACGTATTTTCTATCCTTTCGCCATTCTTCATAATTACTGTAATCTGTTCTTGCTGTTCCCGTTTTACCTGCCATAGAAAAGTTTTCAGAATACATTTTAGAACCTGTTCCACGAATCACAATATTTTTTAAAATCTCACGTATTTCATTTAAGGTTTTATCTGAGCAAATCTTTTGATTTAGTACTTCTTTTTCAAAAACCTCTATCTCTCTATCAAACTCTTTTACTGCTTTTATAAATCTTGGCTTTACCATTTCGCCATTATTTGCAATAGCATTATAGAAGGTAAGGGTCTGCAAAGGTGTCATTCTAAGGTTATATCCATAGGCCATTGATGGCAAGGCATTACGACTCCAATTTTCCTTTCCTGGTTCAGCAATGTCTGGAATTCCTTCGCCTATAATTGATATCCCTAAAGGCTCATGAAGATTCCAACTTTTCAATCTATTAATGAATTTTTTAGGTTGCTTAGAATAAGCTTCATCTATTATGGTAGCCAAACCGATATTTGATGATACTTCTAAAGCACGAGCCGCAGAAATTTCACCGTGACCACGTGAATCGCTGATTGTTCTGCCATAGAAACGTTTAGTTCCTTGATACGTATTTACAATAGTAGATGTATCAATAACTTTATCTTCTAATGCGGCCATAAACGCCATGACTTTAAACGTAGAACCTGGCTCATGGCTTTCACCAACAGCATAATTTAATCGTTCATAGTAATTGCCGTTTTTGTTTCTCCCAAGATTTGATATCGCTTTAATCTCACCAGTTTCTACATCCATAACAACTGCACAACCATGTTCTGCTTCATAAAGTTCTAATTGGCCTAACAAAGAATGGTGTGCAATATCCTGAATATTAACATCAATCGTTGTATAGACGTCATAACCATCTTTTGGGTCTACTTGATTATAATCTACAATAGGTTTCCATTGACCATTACCAATTTTTTGTTTCAATCGCGAACCATTAACTCCTCTTAAATATTTCATACCAAAAGCGCCATCAATTCCTGCCCTTGTTACATTTTTATCTTCATCAATTCGTTCATAACCAATAGTACGTTCGGCAATTCCTCCCATTGGATGCTCACGCCTAGTAGTTTGCTCAACGATAAGACCTCCTTTAATCGCACCAAGTTCAAGCATTGGAAAATTTCGTAATCTAATGTAATCGGAATAGCTAATATTTCGAGCCAATAGAAAATATCTATTCTTATTAGATCTAGCTTTATGTATTGAATTTTGATGATAGCTAGAAGATTTTCCAGTGTATTTTGCTAATGAATCAGATAATGATTTAATGTATTTATTAAACGTTTCCTGTTTTGGCTGAATAGCATCTAACCTGATATCGTATTTGGGAATAGAAGTGGCTAGCAAACTACCATCAGCAGAATATACATTTCCTCTATTAGCAGGAATTTCATGATTTTTTACTGTACGTTCTTCGGCTAGTGCCCTGTAATCATCACCTTGTACAAATTGAATGGTACACAACTTAAAAACTACAGCCAGAGCGAAGACAAACATACATCCAGCTATGAAATACAATCTGTTTAATATGTTAGTTTCGGTTGTTGCCACAGTTTCAATTTTGTGATTTTACTATTATTTTTATTGGTGGGTTTTCTGAAATTTCAATCCCCTTTTTTTTCATTTCTTTTTCTATATGAGACTCTTTTTTCATTCTCATTAGTTTTCCTCGTCCGTCAACAAATGCTGACCTTAGTTCTTTAACTTCATTTTTTAGTCGTGCAATCTCATATACTTTTTGATCAGCTGTATGTGAGCTAGCAATCATTATTATAGCCAAGAATGAAATAAAAATGATAATTTTCCAGTTTTTAAAGGAATCATCACTTACTAAAAATTTACCTCTTAATATGCTGTAAATATTTTTTTTCATAATTTTTCAGCAATACGAAGCTTTGCGCTTCTTGCTCTATTATTTATAGCTATCTCCTCTTTGGAGGGAACAATTAAATTGCCCACTTTTTTTAGTGGCACTTCAAAGTTCCCAAAGACATCTCTTTCAGGCTCTCCTTCAAACATGCCATTTCTTATAAATCGTTTTACTAATCTATCTTCAAGTGAATGGTATGAGATTAAACTTAATCGTCCGCCTTTCACCAAAATTTCTGGTGTTTGTATCAAAAACTCTTTTAAAGCTTCAATCTCTTGATTCACTTCTATTCTAATCGCCTGATAAATCTGAGCCAGTACTTTATTTTCTTTTTTATGATTTAAAAACCGTTTTAGAACCCCTTTTAATTGTTCGCTCGTTTTTATTTCCTCATTTTTTCGTTCTTCAACAATTACTTTGGCCATTGCTGGTGCTTGACGTAATTCTCCGTATTGAAACAAAACTTGCCTTATTTGCTCTTCTTCATATTCATTTACAACGTGATAAGCAGAAATGGTATCATCTTGATTCATTCTCATATCCAAATCAGCTTCAAAACGCGTTGAAAACCCTCGTTCTGCAACATCAAACTGATGAGAAGACACTCCAAAATCGGCTAAAACCCCATCAACTTCTTTTGCACCATAAAATCTTAAAAATCGTCTTACATATCTGAAATTCTCATTTATCAATGTGAATCGATCATCATCAATTGTATTTAAAAGAGCATCTTTATCTTGATCAAAGGCAAACAACTTCCCGTTTGGTCCTAATCGATTTAATATTTCTCTACTGTGACCTCCACCTCCAAAGGTTACATCAACATAAATTCCATCAGGTTTAATATTCAAACCATCAACGGTTTCTTTTAGCAAAACTGGGTTATGATATTCCATCGTCATCATCTTGTCCCATCACTTCTTCAGCTAAATCAGCAAAGTCACCAGTAGCATCATCAATTGCCTTTTCGTACTTTTCCTTGTCCCAAATTTCAATAATGTTAATTGCAGAAGACACTACAATTTCTTTGGCAATGCCAGAAAAAGCCACTAAATCTTTTGGAATCAATAATCGACCAGCTGCATCAACTTCAACCATTTTTAAACCAGCAGTAAAACGACGTATGAAATCGTTATTCTTCTTTTTAAAACGGTTGAGTTTATTAACTTTTTGCATCAACATTTCCCATTCACTCATTGGATAGAGTTCTAAACACGGCTGAAAGACAGCGCGTTTCAAAACAAATCCATTTTGCAAAACTGGAAGCAACTGCTTTTTTATTGCAGCAGGAAGCATGAGCCTTCCTTTGGCATCCACCTTACATTCATAAGTTCCTATTAATGGGTTCAAAATGATTGATTTACTATGAGTAACGATTAAGATTCAAATATATTGAAAATTATCCCACATTTTACCACTCTACTCCACTTTTGTTGATAAATTTTCGATGATCTGCGATTTTTCAGCTGATTTACCGCCAGATTTGGGTGCTAAAAATTTAAAAATCAGACTGCTAAAAAATAATAACATCATCCCAAAAGCATTGTTAACATCTCATTCGTATTCATTTATGTTCGATAGAAATATTATCGGGAAGTTTTAATTGAAATACCTATATTTGTTTTTGATCAAATGACCTATAATTAATGGCGCATCGTTTAAAGAAGGAAAAGGAATTCAGTTACATTGAAGTTGGAGAAGGCACTCCAATTATTGTATTACATGGACTCATGGGTGGACTAAGTAATTTCGATGCCGTTACCACATTTTTTAGTAAAAAAGGCTACAAGGTTCTTATACCTGAATTACCTATCTATTCGATGTCTCTATTAAAAACAAACGTAAAGAGTTTTGCAAAATACCTTCATGATTTTATAAAATTTAAAGGCTTTGATGAGGTTATTTTGTTAGGGAATTCTTTGGGAGGACATATTGGTCTCTATCACACAAAGTTATATCCTGCGAAAGTTAAAGCATTAATTATTACTGGAAGTTCTGGTTTATACGAAAGCGCAATGGGTGGCGGTTACACAAAGCGTGGTGACTATGAGGTGATTAAGAAAAAAGCACAAGAGGTTTTTTATGATCCTGAAGTGGCAACAAAAGCCATCGTTGATGAAGTTTACGAAACAGTAAATGACAGAAATAAACTTATAAAAACACTTGCTATAGCAAAAAGCGCCATAAGACATAATATGGCAAAAGATTTGCCGAAAATGACTTTACCTGTTGGCATAATTTGGGGCAAAAATGACACAGTAACTCCACCTGAAGTTGCAATAGAATTCAACGAACTTTTACCAAATTCAGACTTGTTTTGGATTGATAAATGTGGTCATGCTGCAATGATGGAGCACCCAAATCAATTTAATGAAATATTGCACTCTTGGCTTAAAGAACGTAATTTCTAATACAATCGCTGTCGCGAAAAATTTTTGTTATGCTTATTAAAACTGCTGAATTCGTATTGAGTAATTCTGATGTAGACAAATGTCCGAAGGATCATCTACCCGAATATGCATTCATTGGAAGAAGTAATGTTGGAAAATCTTCATTAATAAACATGCTGACCAACCATAAAAATCTTGCAAAAACTTCGGGAAGACCAGGGAAAACACAACTTATAAACCACTTTTTAATCAACAAAAATTGGTTTTTGGTAGATTTACCAGGTTATGGTTATGCAAAAGTTTCAAAATCTGCGAAGCGAAAATTTCAGAAATTTATTACCAATTACTTCGAAAAAAGAACGCAGTTAGTTTCGGCGTTTGTTTTGGTAGACATAAGGCATGAGCCTCAAAAAATTGATTTAGAATTTATGGAATACTTAGGCATAAGTGAAATTCCGTTTTCTATTATTTTTACCAAAGCAGATAAGTTAAAACCTAAAGCCATTGAACGTCAAGTAGAAGACTATTGTCAAGAACTTTTAAAAAGTTGGGAAGAATTACCTCCTCATTTTGTAACTTCTTCATCAAAAGCCATTGGCCGTGATGAGGTGCTTCAATTTATAGATGACACAAATCATCAGATTAACTCAATGCGATAAATATCTCTAAAGTGATTGTAGATTTTTTACTTATTGGAGCAGCAAAATCAGCAACTACTAGCTTAAGCAATGGATTATCTCAACATCCCGACATTTGTTTTAGCGACCCCAAAGAACCACAATTTTTTAGTGACCCAAATTGGAGAGACAACTTAGAACATTACCATTCATTATTTAAAAAAAAATCTGCTAAATTATATGGTGATGGCTCTACAAATTATTCCAAATACCCACATTACAATAAGAATATTCATCAAGATATTTTTGAATACAATCCAAAAATGAAAATCATTTATATGATGAGACACCCAATAGATCGTATTGTATCTCACTATATACATGCTTATAATCGAGGCCATGAAACTATTGATGACATGAATGAAGTCTTAACCAGGAACCAACATTATTTGGATACTGCTCGATACGCCATGCAAATTGAACCGTATATAAATCGATTTGGAATAGACCAAATTCAATTGTTGTTTTTTGAAGATTTTATTTCAAACCCTCAAGATGTTTTAGATTCTACTTTTAAGTTTTTAGGCCTTAAGAGTACAACTATTAGTGCAAAAGTTTTGGACTCAAACAAAAGTTTCAATAGAAGAGTTTTACATCATAAATATGACCAGCCAAGAACTGTAATTGAAAAGATACGAAAGGTCGGATTTATTATTAAAAACTATTTTAATGGTGATTTTATAAATCAAAAACCAAAATTATCATCTAAAACTAGAGCATATATTATAGATAATGTTAAAGACGATATTCATTACATAGAAAAATTAACAGGAAGAAATTTATCTCATTGGTTAAACTAAGTTTTTACGTCTAATGCATCTCTTAGCGCATTACCAATCAACATAAACGCCATTACTAAAAGCATGATGCACAATCCTGGTATTAAGGCCAAATAAGGCTTTCCTAAAATGATATAATTATAATGATCCTTTATCATTGCTCCCCAACTTGACATTGGAGGTTGTGCACCAATACCTAAAAAACTAAGACCACTTTCTATAAGTATTGCTGCCGCAAAATTTGCTGCGGAAATCACAATAATTGGTGCCATTATATTAGGTAAAATATGCTTAGTTATTATTCTATAATCATTAAAACCTAGTGCTCTTGCAGCAGTCACATATTGCATTTCTTTAGCACTAATAATTTGCCCTCTAACAACTCTAGCCACTTCTACCCACATTGTTAATCCAACTGCAATAAACACCTGCCAAAATCCTTTACCTAAAGCTAGAGTAATAGCAATTACCAATAGTAAAGTAGGAATCGACCATGTTACGTTTATAATCCACATAATAATGGCATCGACTTTACCTCCATAATATCCTGCAACACTTCCCATTAAAATTCCTATAACTAAAGAAATAAAAACAGCGATAAAGCCAATAAAGAAAGAAATACGAGAACCAACTAAAACACGACTCAGTAAATCTCTTCCGTATTTATCAGTTCCAAAAATGAAGGTCTTTTGTTTTATATAACTTAAGTAATCGTTGTTTGGAAAACGGCTTATGTCAATTGATTTCTCAACACCAGTTAGTCCATCGGAAGCATATTCTGTATAAACTAAATTTTGATCATCAATTTTATATTCTGATATAGGTATTTCGGTATCTGTTTTAAGTTTTCCGAAGAATAGTTTGGACATGAAAGACTGTTGAATATCTAATTCTGAAGGCAAACTTAACAGAGTCACTTTAAATCCAGGCGATTTTGAATGTATTGACAAATGCATTTGATTAGCATTTTGCGAATCGTCTGGTGCAATTGTATATGCGAAAATGGAAATAAGTCCGATACTTACAATGAGCCAAAAACTTAAAACGCCCCAAAAGTTTTTTTTAAACTTTTGAAGCGCTAATTTGGTTAATGAGCCACTAGGATTACTCATATTAATTTTTTACTGTAGTCGCAACTTTTGATTTAATGCCGTATGTCATTTTCAAATCATTTAAAACATTAAGTGCTTCTTCAATATAAACATCTTTGCTTAAATTAGTATGCCAACGTTCGCGTTTCTCTTTCAAAACAGAATCTTGCTCCATTAACTTTAACTCTTGAGTTAAAGATTCAAACGTTAAGTTCGTTTGGTAATTAGAAAGCTCTTCAAATCGTTTCGCTTCCTTTTCACTTAATTCAAGTGAAGCTTTATAATCTTTATAATTTAGTGAAAACAAATTCTGATCTCTTATCTGTTTTACCCATTTAGCATTTTCATCAATTAAATTTAATTGTTCACTATTTGCCATTCGTTCTTTACTCTTTGCTATAGTTGCATCATAATCAAAATAGCTGTCCCAAACATCATATTGAGCAGCTTCAATTTTACTCCATGGCAAAGGATTTTCCTGATTCTTTTCACCTATATCAATATAACTTAATCGATTTGGAATAACAACGTCACTTTTTACACCTTCTAATTGATTAGAACCTCCATTAATTCTATAGAATTTTTGAATAGTCAACTTTAATGCACCTACATCACCACTTGTACTATTTCTAACCATTGGGTTAAGATCTACGACAGTTTGAACCGTTCCCTTTCCAAAAGTATGATCACTACCAATTATGATTGCTCTTTTATAGTCTTGCATTGCAGCTGCCAAAATTTCAGAAGCAGATGCAGAATACTCATTTACCAAAATCACTAATGGTCCATCCCAAACTATAGATCTATCTCTATCCATTAAGACTTCTTTTGGTTCTCCAATTGTTTTGACTTGAACAACAGGACCGTCTTTTATGAAAAATCCAGCCATATCCACAACAGTTTGTAATGAACCTCCACCATTATATCTTAAATCAAGAACAAGACCTTCAATGCCTTCGGCTTTTAATCTTTCTAATTCAATCTTCACATCTGAAGCCGCATTACGATTATTAACATCATTAAAATCGACATAAAATTTTGGCAAATCTATAATCCCGTATTTTTTCCCATCTTTAATAACTGTAGAAGATTTAGCATAGGTTTCGCCTATCTCTACTATATCTCTTGTAATAGTTATATCTTTAACTGTACCATCTACTTTTTTTACAGTAAGTGTGACATCCGTTCCTTTAGGTCCTTTAATAAACTTCACGGCATCACTTATATTCATTCCAATAATATTAAGTGGTTCTTCTTCGTCTTCTTGCCTTACTTTTAAGATTTGATCTCCTGCGTCAAGCTCCTTTTGCCTCCATGCTGGTCCACCTGCAATAACTTCAGTTATAGTAATTATGTCAATCTTTTTTTCAAGTCTAGCACCAATACCTTCAAATTTACCAGATATATCAGCATCGAAACGCTCTCTATCTTCAGGTTCATAATATGCGGTATGTGGATCGTATTGACGTGCAATAACATTTACATAAACCGAAAGTAAATTTTCTCTTTCTCTGTCTTGCACATAACCATATAGCTCATCTAAATATTTCAGTGTAATATCTCTGGCTTCTGCTTCCAACTCAACAAGTGACTTTTTGGCTACATCTGAATCAGTGTTGGCTTCAATATCTCTTTCCTTTTGAGTAATTAAATCGTCATAATTAGCAATAGTGGAAAATTTAAGCTGTTTTGCCCAGCGTTCTTTTAATTCTTTTTTCGAATTAACATAGTCCAATTCCTTGTACTTTGTAGAATATTCTTCATCTAAGGAAAAGTCAAAAGGACTGCTTAATACCTCTTTATATATTTCTTTTGATTCAGCTATTCTTTGAACATAACGATCATAAGTTAGGTTAAAAAAAGCAACGTCATACGCCTTAATTTGGTCATCTAAATCTGTTTTAAATTTCTCAAACTCCTTAATATCAGACGCGTAAAAATAGCGCTTCATAGGATCTAGTTGGTCTAAATAATCATCAAATACCTCTTTTGAAAAATCATCGTCAACGTCTTGAGGATTAAAATGTGTTTGATCTAGTAGGTATGTAACTAATTGAATAATTAACTTATCCTTATCTGGATCTTCAAATTTTTTAGATGTAAAGCTGCAAGAAGCAAATGCCAAAAGCAACACCAAAAGCAATAGTTTATAATTTCTTTGCATAATATTTTTCATAATTCATTTTTCATGTCATTCACTGCTATAGTTAGACTTTTAATCTATCTGTATAAGCGATGCCATAGAATTTATAATTTCTACTAAAGTAAAAGAAAAAATCATGCCAATAAAGTCAAGTGCTACTAATTTTTTGTTAAACCTCTATTTATAGGAATTTCAAGCGTGTTTGTGTACTTTTGTAGGTGTCTAAAAAAATAAATACATGTCAAAAAAGCCTCTTATTTTAGTGACTAATGATGATGGTATTACTGCACCAGGCATAAGGACTTTAATTGAAGTCATGACTTCAATTGGTGATGTTGTAGTTGTAGCACCTGATAGTCCACAAAGTGGAATGGGTCATGCCATCACTATTAATTCAACATTGCAGGTTGAAAAAGTAACCATAGATGATGGCTCACAATTGGAATATAGCTGTTCTGGAACGCCTGCAGATTGTGTAAAACTTGGAGTTAAACAACTTTTAGACAGACGACCTGATTTATGTGTGTCTGGAATTAATCATGGTTCAAATTCCTCTATTAATGTTATATATTCAGGTACAATGAGTGCTGCTATTGAAGCTGGGGTTGAAGGCATACCTGCAATAGGGTTTTCACTTTGTGATTATAATTGGAGTGCGAATTTTGACGCTTGTAAAACTTATGTAAAAACTATAACCGAAAATGTATTAAAACAGGGTTTAGATAGTGGCACTGTGCTTAATGTAAACATTCCTAATCTAGATAAAAAGGACATAAAAGGTATCAAAATCTGTCGTCAAGCCAAAGCCAATTGGGAAGAAGAATTTGACAAGCGTACTAATCCGCAAGGAAGAGAATACTATTGGTTAACAGGTAAATTTGTTAATCTAGATCATGGAGAAGATACAGACGAATGGGCTTTAGCTAATGGCTATGTTGCGGTCGTGCCTATTCAATTTGACTTAACTGCTCATCATAGCATTCAACAACTAAATACTTGGGAATTTGAAACATAAAGACATAATCATAGGAATTATTATTGGCCTAATTGCAAGTGCTATCGGATTAACATTATCCCTATTATTCTTTGGGACTGGAGAATCAATCAAAGACTCTTTAAGAATTGCCCTTGCCCAAGGTGTGTTTACTAAATTGGTTAGTATTGGAGCGCTTTTAAATCTAGGTGCTTTCTTTCTATTTATAAATACAAACAAAGAATCAAAAGCAAAAGGCGTCCTTATTGCTACCATTATTGTAGCTTTAATAACCATAATAATTCGATATACATAATTGAGAGCCAATAATTGGCATTAACAAAACAATACTCTGTAATAATATTTTTTATAATCACTTATTAGATTATTTTTAAATACATGAAATACTATATCATAGCTGGCGAAGCCTCTGGAGACCTACATGGTTCCAATTTGATGAAAGCATTACAACATCAAGATGTTAATGCTGAATTTAGATTTTGGGGAGGCGACCTTATGCAAGCTGTTGGTGGTACATTAGTAACCCATTACAAAGACCGATCGTTTATGGGCTTTGCTGAAGTCATTTTCAACCTTCGGAAGATTTTAGGATTAATAAGTTTTTGTAAAAATGATATTGAAAGTTATAAGCCTGATGTTATCATTTTTATTGACAACTCTGGATTCAATCTTCGAATTGCGAAATGGGCAAAAGAGAAGAATTATAAAACTCAGTATTATATTTCTCCACAAGTTTGGGCATCTAGAGCTGGTCGTGTAGAAAAAATAAAACGTGATGTTGATGCCATGTATGTTATCCTTCCTTTTGAAAAGGAATTTTATGCCAAATACGATTATGACGTCCATTTTGTTGGTCATCCATTAATTGATGCCATATCTAATCGGCAACAGGTTGATGAAAAAACGTTCAGGAAAGACTATAACCTTAGCGACAAACCCATTATCGCACTATTACCTGGAAGTAGAAAACAAGAAATCACAAAAATGCTCGGCGTTATGTTGAGTTTGGTCGATGATTTCAATGGTTATCAATTTGTAATTGCTGGAGCACCAAGTCAGGAATACAGTTTTTACAAACCATTTATTAAACAAGACAATGTTGCTTTTATTTCGAATAAAACTTATGATTTATTAAGTGTTTCGCATGCCGCTTTGGTAACCTCAGGAACAGCAACTTTAGAAACCGCTTTATTTAAAGTTCCACAAGTTGTTTGTTATAAAGCAAATAATATTTCTTATCAAATCGCAAAGCGAATTATTACATTAAAATATATCTCACTTGTAAACTTAATAATGGATCGCGAGGTGGTTACCGAATTAATTCAAGGTGATTTAAACAAAAAGCGACTCAAAAAAGAACTGAGAAATATCCTTGAGGATACCGAACGTATCAGATTGTTCATAGATTACTATGATTTAGAAAAAAAATTAGGTGGTAAAGGAGCTAGTGACAAAGCTGCAACATTGATTTATAACAGTTGTAAATAACATTGTTAAAAACGTAAATCAAATCTTCTGTCCTAATTAAATCAATTATCTATTTTTAGATTTTAATTGCAGTCTATGAAAAAAATCCTCCTTCTCCTTTTATTATGTATCAGTTTTGGCAGTTGTAATTCTTCCAAAGGCATAACAACTAAAAAGTCTAAAACAACAAAAGTCAGGACTAAAAAAACAAACAACACGAATTCTGCACCATCCAAAACCATTGAAAGCATTATTGATTATGCTCAAACTTTTAAAGGCACTAGATACAAATATGGAGGCACAACTAAACGTGGTATGGATTGCTCTGGATTAGTAGTAACCGCATTTCAAAAAGAAAATATTAGCTTACCGAGAACAACTTCAGACTTAAAAAATACAGGAGATTGGATTGATGTTAAAAAAGTCAAAGAAGGTGATTTGCTATTCTTTGCCACAAAAAAGAATAGTAGAAAAGTAAATCATGTTGGTATAGTTACTAAAAGCAGACCTGGTTACGTTGAGTTTATTCATTCTACAACAAGCAAAGGTGTAATTACTTCTAATTTATCTGAACGCTATTGGTACTCAGCTTATGTGCAAGCAAGACGTGTAATGTAGATTATTTTCTCTAAATATAGTTTATTTACTATATTTAGAGTGTGAAGTCACTCAATTTTATTATTATTAAGTTAACGTTTTGCCTAACAGTTGGCATTATACTTTCCCATTTATTCTATACAAAACTAATCTATGCATTTTACTTTACAATTGGATTGCTGTTTGTTTTATTCATAGCACATCGTATTGCTAGTTGGAATTTAAATAAAACCATTTGGTTTGGGTTGGTCGCTTATATTCTGATGGTTGCTCTGGGCTTATTAAGTTACAATACCCATCAGCACAAAAATTTCCCTGCACATTACAGTAACAATAAAAATGTTGATATAACTGTCTCAAATGATATCACATTCAGAATAAAAGAACGTCTTAAATCAACTAGATATCACCATAAATATAGTGTTGAATTACAGAACATAAATGAGACGCATGTACAAGGAAAAATGCTATTAAACATTCAAAAAGAAGACAGGAGTTCTAAACAATATAATGTAGATGACATCTTACTCATCCATTCAGAATTTCAAGAGATTAGAAGTCCGTTAAATCCAAATCAGTTTAATTATAAAGCCTATTTAGAAAAGCAGTATATCTATCATCAATTGTTTATTGAAGAGCATTCCATCTTTGAAATTCAATCTGAAAGCCGAAGTGTTTTAGGTTATGCTGATGATTTAAGGCAAACCATCAATACCAAATTGAACAATTTCAATTTTAAGCCTGAAGAATTGGCCATTATTAACGCACTCATTCTTGGTCAACGCCAAGATATGGATCGCGATATGTATACAGATTATGCTAATGCTGGTGCAATTCATATACTCGCAGTTTCGGGTTTACATGTTGGCATCATACTTATGATGCTGAATTTTGTTTTAAAACCACTAGAATACTTAAAAAGAGGCAAGACGTTCAAGGTTATTATCATTCTAATTTTACTTTGGAGTTTTGCTGTTATTGCTGGATTATCAGCTTCAGTAACTAGAGCGGTAACCATGTTTAGTATTGTTGCTATCGCAATGCATTTAAATCGGCCAACAAACATTTACAACACCTTATCAATTTCAATATTTATACTGTTATTAGTCAAACCTATGTTTTTGTTTGATGTTGGTTTTCAAATGAGTTATTTAGCAGTATTTGCTATTGTTTCAATTCAACCATTGATATACAAACTATGGTCTCCTCAATGGAAAATAATAGACTATTTCTGGCAAATTTTTACAGTTACTATTGCTGCTCAATTAGGAGTTGGACCAATAAGTTTGTTTTACTTTCATCAATTTCCAAGTTTGTTTTTTATTTCAAATCTGGCGATTATTCCATTTTTAGGATTGATTTTAGGCCTTGGGATTCTGGTCATTATTTTGTCAATTTTGAATGTACTACCAGAACTATTAGCTAATGCTTATGGAAGTCTAATAGGTGCAATGAACTATGTTGTATTGTGGGTTTCTAACCAAGAAGAATTTCTAATTAAGGACATTTCTTTTGAGGCTAAACATCTGTTTTCAACCTATCTCTTATTATTAGCTTCAATTTTAGTTTATCGAAAAATAAATTTTAACAGAATAGCATTTCTCTTAATTTCAATTGTGGTTTTGCAAGGCACAATAATTTACACAAAAAAGAGTAATACTTCTGAAGCCTTTATCATATTTCATAAAAGCAGGTATAGTGTCTTGGGAAAAAAGAAAAACACCAATTTAAAAATATATCACAACTTAGATAAAACAAGTTTAAAAAGAGAGCAGCTTATTAGTGATTATAAAGTTGGTAATTTTATAAAGTCAGTCAGATATGATTCTATCTATAATGTATATAAAACATCTCATAAAACACTTTTAGTAATTGATAGCTTAGGTGTTTATAAGGTAAGTTTCAAACCCGATTATATTCTGCTAAGAAACTCGCCAAAATTAAATCTAAAACGTGTTATAGACTCTTTAAAACCAGAATTGATTATTGCAGATGGCAGCAATTATAAATCTTATGTTAAACGATGGAAAGCAACCTGCTTAAAAGAAAAACTCCCTTTTCATCAAACTTATGAAAAGGGAGCGTTTATTATAAAGTAATTTATTTATTGTTGAAACTGAGGTTTAAAAGCCTCATAATACGCATTAAAATCTTCTTGACTTGTCATAGATACATAGTCATCACCTAAAAATAATTTTAAATATAATTCAAGTTGCTGTGGTTTTTGGTAACCTCTAATTGGTGAAATTACCTTAGCATCCACATCAAAGAACACTACAGTAGGATAGGCGCTAACTTTTAAATAACGAGTTAAATCGTGCACTCCGTTTCTTCTATTCTTCAATTCTGCTTTATAGTTTGGATTACTAAACGTTTTTCCATCGTAATTAACAGTTGAATCCCCTTCAGCATCAAATTTAACAGCGTAGTAATTTTTGTTTACAAATTCCACTACATCTTTATTATGGAACGTATTTTTATCTAACATTTTACATGGACCACACCAATTTGTGTAGACGTCCATCATAATTTTCTTTGGATTTTTCTTTTGAAGTTCTAAAGCTTCCTCAAAAGTTACCCAGTTAATTTCATTGACCTGAGCAAAACTACTAACCGAGGTTAATAGCGCTAAAACGAATATGTAAGTTATTTTTTTCATGATTAATGTGTTGCAATTTCTGTTCCGAACTTACAAAAAATGCTCCAAAAGAGGAGCATTTTGCGTTTATTTTAACGATTTACTCGTTATTTGACACCATGCATTAACTTTTTAAGCACTGGATTTAACAACATTGAAATCACACCTACACCTATTGGAACCAATGTAAATATTAAGAAAAATGTACTTAGAGAATATTGTTCTGTGATTTTATCAATCATTCCTCCCATATTTCCAGCAGCTTTCTGACCTATTGCAATCGCCAGGTACCAAATACCAAACATAAATCCTATCATTCGTCCAGGAACTAGTTTACTTAAATATGATAAACCAACTGGTGAAATACATAATTCTCCCATAGTATGTAATAAATACGCTAGGATTAAGAAAATCATACTCACAGAAGCTGTTTTAGCACCTTGAGGAATTCCCATTGTTCCAAATACAAGTATTCCAAACCCAAGTCCTAAAAGCATAAGTCCAAATCCGTATTTCATTCCAACACTAGGATTGTATTTACTTTCCCACCATTTAGAAAATAAAGGCGCCAAAGTAATAATGAAAAATGAATTTAAGATTCCGAACCAAGAAGCACCTACTTCGGTAGCATCTTTGCTAAATTCATTCATGATTTTATAACCAACTACAAACCAAAGAAATACAAAAGTTAGGGCTAAAACAATATTTGAAGCAGCTATTTTAGAAAAGGTCTTTTTAAATAATAAAAACAGCACCCAAGTAATAATTGCTAAAGGAACAATTGTTAGTATTGTATCAATCACCTTAAAAATCATTGCAGATGAACCTGTAAGTAATCGATCAGTATAATCTCTTGCAAACAATGTCATTGAGCCAAGCGACTGTTCAAATGCTGCGAAGAAAAAGACTGTAAAGATTCCAAAAATAGACACGGCAATAATCTTATCTCTAACCACTTTTGAATATCTACCTATTCTAGTTATTATTAGATATAAGAACAAGATTAAAGCCAAAAGAATAGTCACATTTGAACCATCTAAACCAGCAATATTAAAGTTCAAAATATTAACATTACCAATCTTAGACATAGGATCATTAAACAAATACAATAAACCTCCAATTGAAGACAGAAGAATTAAAACTTTATCTACCATTGTAAACGGGTTAAGTTTTTCTGGAGCATCAGTTGTGTCATGATCTCGTGGACTTTCTTCATTAATATTTTGAGGCAGTTCAACTTCGTGAATTTTAGAAGGCTTTTCACCAATCTGACCAAATAAATCTTTAGCTAACCAAAACTGAATAAGACCACCAAGCATAAAAATACCTGCAAGACCAAATCCATAACTCCAACCAATATTTTCTGCTAAGTAACCACAAAGCATCATTCCGAAGAAAGCACCAGCATTAACTCCCATGTAATAAATGGTATAAGCTCCATCTTTTTTAGATTCCTTTCCTTTATACATTTCAGAAATCATTGAGGTCATATTAGGCTTAAAAAAACCAGTACCAATTACTAAAAGGGCCAAACCTAAGTATAAAGACCAGGTGGTTTCAAAAACCATGGCTAAATGTCCAAGCATCATAATAAAGCAACCAATAATTACAGCCCATTTATAACCTGTAATTTTATCAGCTAACCAACCACCAACAATTGGTGTTAGATATAGTAAAGAAGAATACGTACCTATTAATGCTAATGCATTTTCCCGAGACCATTCCCAACCAGGATTATCACTTAAAAAAGGAGCAGTTAAGAATAGTACTAAAAGGATTTTCATTCCGTAGAATGAGAAACGTTCCCACATTTCAGTAAAGAAAATTACAAATAGTCCAGCTGGATGCCCAATGACCTTGTCTTTAAATAGATTTTCGATATCAGTATTCATAAAAAGAAAGTTTAGTTATAAGAAGAAAACCCTCAAATAGAGGGTTTAATTAGTGTTTTATGTTTTTTTAATTGTCTGCTAATTCAAATCCTTCAGCTTCATCAGTATGCATCATTCGTTCATTATCTTCAGCACCATGAGTTAACCGTTTTAAAGGTTTTAGTATTAAAATAAATAAAGAACCAATTACAACGGTAAATACTAAAATACCCAAAAAGATAGTGTATTCTCCAAATTCAGAAGCAGATTCTCCTACAATACCAGCAACTTTACTTCCTAAACCAGTTGCAGCAAAATATACACCCATCATTAATGACGCATATTTAACAGGAGTCAATTTTGTTATGAATGACAGTGCTACTGGAGACAAACATAATTCTCCAATTGTATGAAATAAATAAGCTAAGACTAACCAAATCATACTTGATGTTCCAGACTTCTCAAATTCCATAGCCGCAAATACCATAAAAAGGAATCCGAATCCCATAATAATGATACCTAATGCCATTTTAAAAAGTGAAGATGCCTCTTTGCCTTTTAATTTTCGTTTAGCCCAAATAGAAGCTACTACTGTGGCAAACAAGATTATAAACCCAGCATTTAAACTTTGAAACATAACCGTTGGTATTTCCCAACCAAACAATACTCTATCAATCTTAGATTCTGTGTACAAATTCATCAATCCACCAGCTTGCTCGAAAGCTCCCCAAAAAACAATTACCATAATAAATGATAATAGCAATACCATAAATCGATCTTTAAAAACTTGAGTATCTAATTCTTTATAAATCATCATTAATAAAGAAATTACTGCGGTAAGAAACACAAATAAAAGTCCGTAACCCCAACCTAAATTATACCATCCAAAAGCAGAAATCAATAATAATATTCCTGCGAATACTAATTGAGTGGGCGAACTAAATAGTTTTCCGTAAAGTTTTCCGTAAGAGATTTCGTTTGGATCATCTTTTTTTGGTGGTTCAAAATTTCCAACTTGTGTCAAATATTTTTGACCAGCAACATAATTGATTAAACCCAAAAGCATCACAATACCTGCTAATCCGAAACCAGCGTGCCATCCCCATTCAGCAACTACTAATCCTACAATCATAGTAGCAAGTAAAGAGCCTAAATTAATTCCAATATAAAAAATACTGAATCCTTTATCTCGACGTATGTCACCTTCCTTGTATAAACCTCCTACCATTGTAGAAATATTAGGTTTTAGAAGTCCAACTCCAAGAATTACAAGTCCTAAACCTGTATAAAAAGCCCAAATGTCGGTTAAAACCAAGACACCATGACCAAGACAAAGTATAATAGCTCCGAATAAAACTGCTTTCTTTTGACCTATCAATTTATCTGCAATCATTCCTCCAGGAATTGACATCACGTATACCAACATTGTATACCAACCATAAAGGGCCAAAGCTTCTTTACTTGTCCATCCTAATCCTGCACCTCGATCATCTCCGATAGTTTGTGTGGTCATGTATAACACTAGAAGTGCTCGCATACCATAGTAGGAAAAACGTTCCCACATTTCTGTTAAAAATAAAATGTACAAACCTATTGGTTGTCCGAAAAGCTCTTTTTGATGAGGTTTCAATGCAGTAGTTGACATAAAAAAATTAGTGTTAGTTAGTGTTTTTCAC
Organism: Psychroserpens sp.; assembly: GCF_034670085.1. Lineage (GTDB taxonomy): Bacteria > Bacteroidota > Bacteroidia > Flavobacteriales > Flavobacteriaceae > Psychroserpens. The sequence continues at coordinate 172,983 of NZ_JAXMOD010000001.1, forward strand.
AATTATTGACAAAGCATCAAGAATCATGCTATTTTTTGATAAAAATATGTCAAGTTTACTAAAAATTACTCAAAAAACACTAACTATTAACAGTTAAATGTGCAATTGTAGCAACTGTAAAGGGAATTACATACAAGAATAGTATCTTTGTATCCTTAAATTCAAGTAAATGCATAAAACTATTACTGGCTTTTCTAAATTGTCGAAATCCAAAAAAATTGATTGGATCGTAGACACCTATTTTTCAAATAACGCTAATGCTAAAACCATTTTAAAACAATATTGGAATAGCGATAGTAAACTTCAACAACTGCATGATGAATTTATAGAAAATACAATTACCAATTATTATCTTCCTTTTGGTGTAGCTCCAAATTTCTTAATTAACGGACAAACCTATACAATACCAATGGCAATTGAAGAAAGTTCGGTCGTTGCTGCAGCAAGCAAAGCTGCGAAATTTTGGTTTGATCGTGGTGGATTTAAAACTGAAGTGATTTCAACGACGAAAATTGGTCAAGTTCACTTTACTTATGATGGTAATTCTGAAGTTTTAGAGTCATTTTTCAATGGAATAAAATCTAAATTCTATGAAGATACGTCGTCTATCACTAATAGTATGGTGAAACGTGGAGGAGGTATTTTAGATATCGAACTCAAAAACAAAACTGAAAGTCTAGATAATTACTATCAATTGCATGCCTCGTTTGAAACCATGGATGCCATGGGAGCAAATTTTATAAATAGTTGCTTAGAACAATTTGCAACAACATTAAAGACAGAGGCACAGACTAAATTGCAAGGCAATATTAATGTTGTGATGAGTATTCTGTCCAATTATGTCCCAAATTGTTTAGTACGAGCTGAAGTAAGTTGCAAGGTTGAAGATTTAACTGAAAACCCAAACATATCACCTGAAGCATTCGCAGAAAAATTCATTCAAGCAGTTAAGATTGCAGAAGTTGAACCATATAGAGCAGTTACTCACAATAAAGGCATTATGAATGGCATAGATGCCGTTGTTTTAGCAACAGGTAATGACTTTAGAGCCGTTGAAGCTGGAGTTCACGCCTATGCTTCAAGAAAGGGAACTTACAGTAGTTTAACACATGCTGAACTGAATAATGGGTTGTTCAAATTCTGGATGGAAATTCCTTTAGCTCTTGGCACTGTTGGTGGTTTAACAAGTTTGCATCCTTTGGTGAAATTGGCTTTAGAAATGCTAGGTAAACCTTCAGCTAAAGAACTTATGCAAATTGTTGCTGTTGCTGGTTTAGCTCAAAACTTTGCTGCTTTACGATCGTTAACAACCACTGGGATACAAGAAGGTCATATGAAAATGCATCTCATGAATATTTTAAATCAGTTTGAGGCCACTTCAGAAGAAAAAAAGATTCTAGTATCACATTTTAAAACAAATGCTGTTTCGCATAGCGCAGTAGTAGACACCATTAATAAGTTAAGAGCCAACAACTAGTGAAACGATATTATAGCCATGGAAAATTGCTCCTCACAGGAGAATACGTCGTTCTTGATGGCGCTATATCATTGGCTATTCCTACTAAATTTGGACAAGATCTTTTGGTTAAGCCTATTGAAGATTCTAAACTCTTATGGAAAAGTTTTGACGAAAACAACGTGGTTTGGTTTGAAGCAACATTTTTAATTAAAAATAATGAGATTCTGAAACCAGTTCAGGATAACGATTCTATTTCTAATCGATTGCTACAAATTTTAAACGCTGCCAAACAACTTAATCCTGAGTTTTTACATGGAAATCAAGGGTTTGACATTAACACCCAACTTGAGTTTCCAAAAAATTGGGGTTTAGGCACCTCTTCTACTTTAGTCCACAATATTTCAAAATGGGCTAAAATCAATCCGTATACGTTACTTGATTTAACTTTTGGAGGTAGTGGTTATGATATTGCTTGTGCTGAAGCTAAAGGACCTATTACTTATAAGAAGATCCTGAATCAAGTTCAGGATGACAACAAACAGGATAACAAAAAAAGAGAAATCAAAATCGTTAGTTTTAATCCTTCATTTAAAAGTCACTTGTATTTTGTTCACTTAAATCAAAAACAAAATAGTAGAGAAGGTATATCTCAATATAGAGCTAATACTTCCGATTTAAGAAATGATATTGAACAAATTAATCGAATTACACATAACATGATTGGATGTGATTCGTTGGAACACTTTCAAGAATTAATAGATGGCCATGAACAAATTATTTCTAAAATCATAAAACAAAAACCCATCAAGGAGCAACTTTTTAAGGACTTTAATGGCAGCATTAAAAGTCTCGGAGCTTGGGGAGGCGATTTTGTTTTAGCCGCTTCAGACTATAATCCTAAGCAGTACTTTAAAGACAAAGGTTTTTTAACCGTTATTGCCTATGATGACATGATTTTAAACTAAAAAAGCTCCACATAACGTGAAGCTTTTTTATATTTTAAATGACAAAGTCTAGAAAAACTTAGCTCTATTATCTTCAATATCTGCCGTTTCTTTTAAAGCTTCATACACTTTGGTTTGCGCTGCGCCAGTTCTTGCAGTACTTAAACGATTTGCAATTGCTTGGTAATTGTCTAATGATGTAGCCTCGTTAATTTTAGTAACTTGAACAACATAAACACCTTTATTTCCAATAATCGGTTTAGAAACGCCACCTTCTTCCAATCCGAAAGCAGCACCAACAACTTTAGGTTCTGCACCAGCTCCAGATAAGGTTGGGTTTTTCATATTTACAGCAGTTGCTGTGTTTGTAGCTTTATTTTGATTTTTAGCAATCTCAGCAACTGTAGTTCCTGTGATACCTTCTATAATCATTGCCGCTTTTTTACCATTTCTTATTTCAGTAAGTACTGTTGCAGAAGCGCTCTCAGCATCCATTAATCCTTTTTTAGTCGCTTTTACAACTTGAACTACAGCATAACCTCCACTAGGAATAGAGAAACGTTTATAATCTCCTACCTTTGTTCCATCTTCAAAAGCCCAACGAACAATTGCTCTTTGGCTCCCTAAACCTGGAATGTTTTCATCAAGTACCTTAATACCATTAACTGGTTTAGTAGTTAATTCACGTGCCTTTGCAGCATCTTCATAAGATTCCTTTTGCAATGCTAATTCAAACTTAGAAGCTTCAGTAAATGTTGCATCAATAGTTTTTTCAGATGGCTCAATAGCACGTGCTATTGTCGCAACTTTAATTGCTCTTGATTTATTCTTTTGATCTAAGATTTCAATAATATGGAAACCAAATACAGTTTGAACTACACCTATATCACCTATGTTATTTTGAAATTCAAAATCGCTAAATGGCTTTACCATTTGAGTGATTGGGTGAAAATCATACTCACCACCATTCTCAACACTTCCTTTATCTGAAGAGAACTCAGTTACTAATTCAGGGAATTTTGAAGGGTTAGCTGTCACAACTGTTTTTATACTATCTGCTAATGCTCTTGCATCTTCAATGGTTGCTGTAACGTCTGGTTGAGCACTTTGAGCTCCAAGGTGAGGCACTAAAATATGTCTTACTTTAACTGAATCTGGCAATTGTGTTTCGGCAACTACTTTAGATAATTTGTAGAATCCGTTATCTTTATAAGGACCGTAAATCCCACCAACCTTAGTATTATAAATTGTATCTGCAGCTACTGTTGGTAATTGAGATTTAGTTAAAAATGTATCGCTATACGAAACATCTGAATTAGAATTTACAAAATTTTCTACATCTGTTGTATTTCTAAAACCAATAATAGTATCTGTATTTTTTGTAGATTCATTAAATAAAGCTTGATTATCTAATAACTTTAATAAATCAGCTTTTAGGTTGTCTTCATCTTCAATACTAGCAACTTCTTTAAATTCAACAAAACTAATATCTCTGGTTGCATCAACTTTATATTGGTCTTTATGCTGACCAATGTATTTAGTAATATCTGCTTTAGACACTTCTACCAAGCTATCTGCAATAGATGTAAAAGGTATTTGAACATAACTTAAATCTCTCGTTGCATTTTCTAACATATAGTCAACTTCAGCTTCTCCTAAAGTAGCATTTACACCAGCCTTAACCATAGCGTAATACGCTCTTTCTTGAGCTCCTAATGCTATATTGTTTTCTGTACTAACCCATTGTTCATAGTTAATTTGAAATGTACTCAATGGCGCACTTTGTCCGTTAAGAGCTTTTAGGTTATTTACAAACTCAGTTAGTTTATTTTCATCAAAAACACCAGCTTCATTTTGAAATTCAGGATAACTTGAAAAACTTTGTTTAAGTAAATCTTTCATTTGATCTTGTTCAACACTTAAACCTAGGTTATCGAATTGAGATGCCATAATTGCTTTTCTCACTTCTTGATCATAAACTCTAGACATTGCTTGAGTTGATGTAGAATTTGGACCTAACTGATTTTGCATTTGCTCAACTCTGTTCATAAAGTCAGTTCTATTAATGTTTGTACCATTTACGGTAGCAACTACATCTTGAGAACCTCCAAAAAGCGCATCACTGTTTCTAAACAAATCGGTAAGTACAAATGAGAACAATGCTAGTGCAATGATTAGAATCAAAAACAAAGAACGTTGTCTAATTTTATTTAAAACTGCCATTTTATGTATATTTTATCAAATAATAAGTGGGCGAAAATACCATTTTCTATTAAATAATAAAAGGAGAATTATGTTTTTATTACTTAAATATCAAGGTATGTGCAAGACTTTGGATGAGTGTCGGGTTTTATCGGTTAAATACTGGAGACACCTTATAATTTTTCAAACTACTTTTCGTGTGAATTGACTTACTTATTTTTAAATATCTAATCTTCTTGGATAATTTTTAATTCAACGACATCAATCTTAGTAGATGACACCTCTAAAATTTTAAATTTAAAGACACCAATAGTAACAACATCACCTTCTTGAGGAATTTCTTCAGCTTCGTCAACAATTAGTCCTCCAAGGGTTTCATAGTTTTCTCCATCCGGAAGGTTTAATTTATACGTTTCGTTAATATAATCCACTTCCAAACGAGCAGAAAACCTGAAATGATTATTCTCTAATTTTTCTTCTGTTAATTCAACACTATCATGTTCATCTTCTATTTCACCAAAGAGTTCTTCAACGATATCTTCTACAGTCATTATACCGGCAGTTCCACCATATTCATCAATTACCACAGCAATACTTTTTCGTTTTTTAGTTAAAATATTAAGTACATCTTTCACTAACATGGTTGCTGGAACAAACACTACTGGTAATGTAATTCCTTTTACAGATTTAGGCTTTTTGAATAATTCAAACGAATGTACATATCCTAAAATATCATCAATAGAATCTTGATAAACTAATATTTTTGACAGACCACTATCAATAAACATTGTACTAATATTCTTCACAGATTCCTTTACGTCTACAGCAATAATTTCGGTTCGAGGCACCATGACTTCACGTGCTTTAACTTCAGAAAATTCTAAGGCATTCTGAAAAATCTGAATCTCGCTATCGACCTCATCATGTTCTTCAACAGATTGCATTTGTTCGCTAATATAATTCCCTAACTCAACCTTGGTTAAAGCCAATTCTACATCATCACCATCGGTTTTAAAGAAGGCTTTCAACACTTTATCTGAAATCCAAATGATAAATGAGGATAAAAACCAAAAGAACAAGTAAAATAAATACGCTGGAAAGGCAAATATTTTCAAAAATGAATTCGCATATATTTGAAAAAACACCTTAGGTAAGAATTCGGCAGTAATCAAAATAATAACTGTAGAAATTACCGTTTGTGTTAGCAGACTTAAATCATTAAGTAAATAATTTAAAACTTGATAATCTGTGGGCAATTTCGATTGGAACCAAGCCACTAAAACATCACCCATTAAGAAACCATAAATAACTAAGGCTATATTGTTTCCAATAAGCATAGTTGCAATAAACTTAGAAGGCTTTGCAGTTAAAAGTGTCAATATTTTAGCAAGAAAATCACCTTGCTTTTTTTCAATCTCTATGTGAATTTTATTGGAAGACACATATGCTATTTCCATACCTGAAAAGAAGGCAGAGAGCAATAACATTATAATAATGGTCAGGATGCTTAAGTCCATATTTATTTAGGATTCCTATCGTCAAATTTTTTCCTGAAACGTTTTCGGAAGAAAAACATAAAAATAGCTAACGCTGCAAAAACGAATGAGATATAAGATCTATTGGTTCCATCATTCCAACTTGCAAATCCATCATAAATAAAAAGCACACCAAAAAAAAGGTATATGTATTGAAAAAATTGAAGTAGCTTCATATCGAAAATAAATATTTACTACAAAGATAGAGATGTTTTACTAAATTAGTTAAACTATTAGTCTTTTAAAAGCATATCACCACTTCCTTCGAGTATGGTATAATTTTTAAATTTAGTATCAGAATCAAAAATATTTCCTTTTCCATGATTAGAAGTCGCAGATTTTAGTCTTACTTGTTGATTAGTAAATAACCATTCGCGCTTTTGGTCGTAATACAACTGATCTGCAAATAGGCTATCATTTTGCGGTGTAATTAAAATTACATTCCCTTGTAAATCGATTAAATCAGTTTTATTATAAACAATTGCATAGTCTGCCAAAATAATATTTTTATCTCCGTTTTCATCGAAAAGAGACAAGTTCACGCCTTCTGGAAACTCAGAAAATGAAAACCCTCTATTTGAGTAATCTAACATTTTCGGGCTTTTGAGATTTGCAATTACTTTACCATTGGCATCTTCAGCTTCAGTATATCTTAAATCGATATTTTTTGCTTCACCAATAGGTTGATTTTGAAGTACTCCTATTTGCTGAACATCTTTAAAATTGTTCTTACATGAAAAAAACATAGTCACAACAATTGTTGTGACTATGACTATTTTTATATGTAAAAACTTTAATTTCATTTACAGATTAGGCACTTTCACACTACCACCAATCCAACAACCAATGTTAATTGTTGTACCTGCATTTCCTTCCTGGAAAATCTCAGATTTAGTTGGTGCATTTGCATTATAAGAATTAGCAGCTTGTTGTGCAGCAGACTTCATACTCGCATCTACTCTTCCTGCTTTTAAAGCTTCTTCAGCTGCATACCAAAACACAGCTCTTTTATTAAAGTTAGTGTCACCACAACTATTAGCACTCTTAGCATACATTGCAGCTATTTGCAAGTGAGGTGTCCCATCTGAAGGATTTAACTTTAATGCTTCTCGGTAGTAATTTCTAGCAGCTCCATAACTTCCACGTTTTTTATAGGCATTGGCAATTTTCTTAGCCAAACGTCCTTTTTTAAACACATCTGTCTCTAACTCGTAAGCTTGTTTAATGTAATCATCTCCTTCTTTGTTTTTGTCTTGCTTATATAAAATAGTTGCGACAAAGTATTTAGTATCTGCAGAAGGCGCAGTTGCATCATACGCTTTTACTAAATCAATGTATAAAGGATCATCAGTACATTCTTTATTATACATTCTGCTCACGGCTCTTTTTAACCAAATAGCATCCGTTTTATAAGTTGGAAAATCTTTTTGGTATAGTGGAATTAAATTCTCACAATTAGCTAACTGACCAAGATATGTATCTAAACTTCCTGATATTTTATCATTAGCTACTAAAGATTTTTGATAAAATGGCTTGTATTTCCCTTCTTTCTTTGATAATGCTTGTCCAGCTTCTTCTTTCTCAATTAGTTTATTCAACTTAATTGTATAATCCGCATTAATTGTTTCTAACTGCTCAGACACATCATCATATTTATTAAATACATCTTGTATTGGCGCTTGACCAGCTTTAAATAAATCTACAATCTTAGTAAAGTACACATATAATCCTTTAGCACTTGTAAAGTTTTTTAAGTCTTGCTTATAAGCTTTATCAAAGGCATCATATACTTGTTTATCTGTAAGACCCATTTCTTTTTGGTTGTCATACATCAATAATCCTTTATCTGTAAGCACCTCTCCTATATCATATTTACTTGGGTAATACTCCATTCCCTTATCCCAAACAACAATCAGATCATTAATAAAATCCAGTTTTTCTTGTCCAGCAGAGTTTTCAATTTTATGATCTAGTATCTTTTCACCGTATGCGTAAATAGCATAACCAAACTTTGGACATTTGTTTCTCACTTTCATCCAAGGTTCATAAGCTTCATCATATTTCTTACTCTTAACATAATCGCTCATTATGGTTAAGTTAAGCATACACTCTTCATCTTGCTGAGCAAAACCGAAGTTTGCTGTTAAAAACAAAGCAGCTAATACTAAAATAATTCTCGTTTTCATTGTCATAATTTTATGTTAGTTATATTTTCTTTTTTCGAACCATCTATCGTTTAATGATAGACTTAGTTGGAAATTCACAAAATTTTCTTGTATTAAATTCTGGTTAGTTGTACCTCTTCTACCAAGTTCAAAACCAAGGTTAGCATTTGAAAAATATTTCCCAACTGGTAATCCAACTCCAAAAGATATGCCAAACTCGTTTATTGTTTCATTATTTATTTCTAATCCAGTATTCTCAAAATGGATACCACCTCTGTAAGTGATTCTTTTCCAGTAAGAAGAGAAATAATCAGGATCTGGAACAAAAAATCCTCCAATAGAAAAATTAGATGCATTTACAAAATTAGCATTATCTATAGTTACTATTGGGTTTGAAAATTTACTGGTATTAAGATACGTATACTCTGCTCCTAAAAACCATTTTCTTGGCGCTCCAATTCCTGCTCCAAAAGACAATCTAGATGGCAGCCTTAAATTAGTTTCATCTAAACCTTTTGCTTTTAAATCTTCATCGATTGAATTTACAACAACTTCTTGACCACTTTGCTGATTTATTACAATAGTTGCAAGTGATCTTGTATTTCTTGATGAAATATCACTTTGTGGAGAATATGTGAATCCAGATTGTAATTCAAGTTTGTCATCAATCATGGTTTTATATGTCAATCCAAAATTGATATTTAAACCACTCAAGTTTGATTTATTTTCCTCTCTTGATTGATATTGAATAATATTTCCTTCATCATCATATAGAAACTCAATCGCTGTATTCTCGATGTTTCCAAAATTATAATTCATATCAATTCCTGCACTCAGCTTATCTGTAATTCTATAGCCTAGACCCACAAATGCTTTATTTAAACCTCCTTCCCCTCTATATCTATTTACAACCTGGTTACTACTATTCGTGTTTTCTAATTTGTAACCCACTGAAGTATATGGCAAAATACCTAAACCAAATCCTAATTTATTTCCAAGTGGCATTGATATGGTCATATAATCTACTGTAGTAGAACTTGTCTTTGCGCTTCCAGAATCTGCTTTTAAATTGATTTTATTATGACTCGTACCAATTGCAAATTTAACTGGACGACTTTCATTATTAAAAATCTGTAAATTCGGACCTACATATGCAGCAGGATTTCTAAGGTTAACATGAATACTATCTGTATAGATACTCAATCCACCCATGCTTCTATTTTCTACTGTTCCTTTAAATTTTAAAGAACCTATTCCATAAAACGAATATGGAGAAGCTGTACCTTCTTGAGCATTCATTTGTAATGCAAAAAAAGCAACTAAAACTAATACAAGTTTTTTTATCATTATTGTGTATTATATTCTAAAATAAAATTCAAACCTTCTAAAAGAAAATTTGAATTGGCAAATATGCCATTTTTTAATTGTTTAGACAAGAAATTGGTATCTCCTCCTGTTAAAATAACTGTTAAATCCGAATATTTTTCTTTATAGTCATTAATAACACCATCTATTTCTTTCAAAACACCAAAAACAACTCCGGAATGAATTGAACTATCTGTAGTGTTTCCTATTATAGATTCAGGTAGTTTAGATTCAAGTAACGGAAGATTTGCGGTTAAATTATGGAGACTTTTATATCGTAATCTTATTCCAGGTGAAATTGCGCCACCGAAATATTCATTTTCAGTATTTATAAAATCGTAGGTAATACAAGTTCCTGCATCTATAATAAGTACATTAGAGTTTGAAAACTGTTGAACCGAAGCGCTAACTAACGCTATTCGATCAACACCAAGAGTTTTAGGTGTTTTATAAAGGTTTTCAAAAGGTTGTTTTGTTTCAGAATTTAAAACTAAAATATCAATCTCTGATGCGACAGCCAGAACATCTTCTTCATTTAATTTACCTACAGACGAAATTATTCCTTTAGAAATAATTGGATACTTATTTAGCACCTTCCTAATCGAAATTAAAAACCCATCATGTGGTGTTACAAATTTCTCAAATAGCACATTGTCTTGAAAAACAGCCAGTTTCACTAAGGTATTTCCTACGTCTATTATTAAATTCATCGTAAATTAATAAGTGGTAAACATACAAAATGCAAAAAAAACTTAAAGTCGGTTTAACCAAAATATAACATATTAATCTATTGTAATTATTGATGTTTGGCATTTTAATAAATAAAGGCAATAAATTTTTAAAGTTTCTTTTTGGTAATACTAAAAATGCATATATATTTGCACTCTCGTTTTAAACGACTGGTGCCTTAGCTCAGTTGGTAGAGCAAAGGACTGAAAATCCTTGTGTCCCTGGTTCGATTCCTGGAGGCACCACCACTAAAAAGCCTTAAACATTTGATTTCAAATGATTTAAGGTTTTTTTGGTTTTTAGAAGGAACAACAAAAGGGACAGAGCACTCTTTAAACATTACCTGATTTTAGGCTGAATAAATGAATAAAACTACGAATAGAACTCAATTTTAGAGTTCTATTCGTAATTGCTATGTTAATGATTGTGATCTGAATGGTCTTCTGATTTCGTTTCTCCAGATTGATTCATCATCATTTCATGGTCGTATTTGCAACAACCTGGTAAATCTTTATAAGCTTCTTCACTTCCTGCAACTTTTTCAGTATCGTAACCTGAAGCTGCTATAGCCTTATGAATTGCCATGGCATCAGTTTTGGAAGCATCAAAAGAAACATCAATTTTCTTTTTATCGACATCCCAACTAGCACTTGCTACACCATCTACTCCGTTAGCTGCTTTTTCAATAGTACTTTTGCACATTCCACAATTACCTCTTACCCCAAAAGACAGGTCTGTCATTGCCATTTCTTTTGATACTTCTGTAGCCGTAGTTTCTTCAACTTTTTTGGTTTCGTTCTTACAACTTGTTAAACCTAATGCTGCTATTACAGCTACACTTAAAATTACTTTGTTCATTGTTTTAAAATTTAATTGTTATTATTTGATTTATTATTCTATCACTTGTTTTACTTCTCCACAGGTTAACATTGCTTCACCAAAATATGGATTGATTACTTTTTCTTCTGTACTCAACCAATATGCACCATTGTTATCATCTGCCATCGGACAAAATTCTACATACACTTTTTCCTTAACACCAAATAGTTGAACAGCACTTATTAAGTGTGATGATAGATGTTTGAAATGATCTCTTTGTGCTTTAATATCTGACGTTTTAGAAATAGATGTTGCAGAAGATTGTATTTCTTTTATTAATGACATCCAATGTGTGTGAGCATTATTGTCTGATAACAATTTCATATCTACTTTACCTAAATTATTCAATAAACTTGATGCATTAACTGAAGTGTTTTTTGAATCTTCTTTAACTAAAGCATCTTTTAAATTGATATAATCATAGTAAACAACTTTTAATTGTTCTTGAAATTTCTCTGATACTGTCAATCTTCCGCTCATATTAGCATGGTCACTTTCTTTTTTTGATGCCTTATTATCCATTCCTGAATGTCCTTCGTGACCAGTCATTACTTTTCCACCATCTTTATTCATCATTGATTTTTTGCCTTGTAATTGTGCTGCTGCATCTACAGTAAATGTTCCGTTAGTTACTATTTCATTGCCAACAAATAAGCCTTCTAAAACTTCATATTCATTACCAATTTGATTACCTAAAACAATTTCTCGCATTTCAAAAACGGTTTGGTCTGGATTGGTTTTTAAATAAGCCACAGAACGTTCACCTGTCCAAAGTACAGCAGAGGATGGAATTGTTAATACTTCATTATTACTACTTAAAACTCGTTCAATATTTGCTGTTACAAACATTCCTGGTTTAAATACATCGTTTTTATTAGTAAGCACCACACGTAAGGTTACTGTTCTTGTTCTGGTATTTAAAATTGGCTCAATAAAATCTACTTTCCCTTTAAACTCTTTATTAGCATAAGCGTTTGTAGTCACTAAAACTTCTTGCCCCTTTTTAAATAAATCGATTTGATTTTCATAGACATCAAAATTTGCCCAAACCGTATTGAGGTTTGCAATTTTGAGCAATGGTTGACCCTGTTTTATGTAGTCACCTTGTTCTACTAATTTTTCGGTAACTGTTCCTGAAACCGTTGCATAAACTGGAAAGTTTTCTTTTACTTTTCCAGTTTCTTCTATTTGATTGATTTGATTTTCAGAGAGCTTCCACAATTTTAATTTGTTACGAACCGCTTTGTATAATGTAGGTTGTGATTCCTTTAATGATGAAGCTGTAATCAATTCTTGTTGTGCTGCATACAATTCTGGCGAATAAATGGTTGCTAATAATTGACCTTTACGGACTTCTTCTCCTGTAAAACTGATATTCAAACGTTCTATTCTACCCGAAAAATAACTTACTTGTACTGCATTAGCTTCTTCATTTTCAGCAATTTTACCAGATAATTTAATTGTGTTGCCATCAACATTTCCTTTACCGACTATGGTTGTTTGAATATTGGCTAAAGCCATAGCATTTTCGGTTAATTTGAATTGGTCTGCTAATAAACCATCAGAGCTATTTTCAGCAGGAATTAAATCCATACCACAAATAGGACAATCACCTGATTCTGGTTGCATAATTTGTGGATGCATAGAACACGTCCACATTTGATTAGTTGCTGAAACCTTATCGTGATTGTGCTCTGTTTCTTCTTTTGATGAACCACCAAATAGGAACCAACCCAAGAGCAAACCTACTGCCAATAAACCTATGTATATGACTATTTTATTATTTTTCATTTTCTAATCGTTTTATCATTGCTTTCATTTCTTCTATTTCCTTTTTCTGTGCTTTAATAATATCCTCTGCTAATTGTTTAACTTCTGGGTCTTTTATATCTGCTCTTTCGCTTGTTAGAATTGCTATGGAATGATGTGGTATCATACCCTTCATCCAAAGTACATCACCAACTGTTGATTCTTGGTCACGTACTAAACCTAAAGCTCCAAGAAAAAGAACTATACTACCTATTACAATTCCTAAATTTTTCTTTTTACTGCTATACATATTTTTCATAAAGAAAAACATAATTAAAGCCATTGTAGAGATCCCTAAACAAACCATATAGAATCTTGTAAGACTAATCCAAACGTGGTCAAATTCGTATGTATTGAGATACATAGTGATGTACATTGCAACAAAAGATGCTCCCAACATTAAGAAGAACTTTGTGTAGTTGCTCATTCCGTTTTTGTGTTCTTGTGTGTTCATAATTTTTGGTTTTTGTGTTAATATTTTTTTCTTTAATTTTCTAATTGTAGGTGAGGAAGTAAACCAAAGTAAAAATCCGCTTAATACAGTAATTAAACCCAATAGAGAAAAGACTCTTAAAACAATTGTATTAAAGTTATCCCTTCCTTCATAATCCATCGTATGTGTCATCCATAAAAAATCAAACCAACGCCAACTCCGATGTCTTACGGTTTGAAACTTCCCATCAGTAATAGATACATAGGATTTAAGAGCTTCATCAGATTCATAGGATATTACATAAGCAGGTAACAGCTTTTCTCTGTACTCGTGTTGTTTTCCTGTTTCACCAATCTGCTCTATAGATACTACCTTTAAGCCATCTTTCATATTAAGTTGTGCTATATACAAAGCCTCTTCTTTTGTGATATTAGATTTTAAACTCCCATCGATAGCATTGTATAGCTGATTGTTATTCACCCAGTAGTAAGGCGAATTATTAATGTCTCTCAATTCAATAGTATTGATACCTTGAGAACCATTAAGTTGTGATGGACTAATGAGGTTGTTAAATGCTTTAGGCTGGTATTCCATATTTTTAAAATGGTCTCCGTGAATTTCATCAATATTTGTCCAACTAAAATACAGACCACTAATAGTCCAAAATAAAAACTGAATACCCAAAAACAACCCTAAATAGCGATGTGTTTTCCTTATTTTTAATGCTGTATGCCTGTTTACCATTTTATTGATTTATTTTGAATTGAAAGCTAATTGTAACCTTTTCCCAAGCAAGAGAAATACTTCCTTCAGTTTCACTAATCTTATTTACTTTATACTCTAAATGCTCTGTAATTTTATCTGAAATACTTGGCGTCACTTTAAATCGTATCACATCATCATTTGCATCATAATCGTCTTTCCCGTGCTGATTCCAGTTTTTATTAATCATTATAGTCCAATCCTCTTTTGATGGAATTGTAAAAAATCCATATTTACCTTTTGGAAGAATATCGCCATTTATGATTAAATCCTTATTTGTTTCTATCCAAGTGGCATTATGCGCTCCTGCCTGCCATACATTGTCATAACCAACTAACCCACCAAAGATGATTCGCCCTCTTACACCTGGTGATGAATAGTCTATACGAATATGCGCATCGCCAATCATTTCCATTACAGATGTATGTGGGCTTAGAGGTTTCTTTTTAGATGGTTCTGAATTATCATCAATTACCTTTTCAGATTTACTATTAAAAACATCTTTATTTTTTTCTTTACAACTCATTATTAGAATTCCTATAACTAAAATTATTTTTACTGCTTTCATACTATTTTAATTTATTTATATTTAAATCAGCAAGCGCCTTACTAACACTTAATGGTATTTTGTCAAAAGACACATGTCTCTTAAACAAAAACCATTTTTCTTTACGAATTACATAAGGTGTAAATCCAGATTTATAACACCCTTTTAAAGATGGAATATTCAAAAGATTAACAAAAACTATTATTCTATTATACCCGCTTTTAAAACCAACTTCGGATATTAATGACATCGCTCTAGGCATAACACCTAATCCTCTAAAATCTGGGTTAGTGTAAACACCTTCAATCAAAGCTTCATGCTCCTTTAGGGTAGGAAAAAGGTCCCCAAAATAATTTTTAATTTTAACATTTTCAGATGAACCTATTAACCATTGTTTGTAACAATTATTGTTATTAGAATCAAATGCTATATAACAAGTCTCCATTCTTTCTTTTACCAACCTTTCGTGTCGAAATTGTTCTTTTAATGTATTTAAATCTGAGTCTTTAAATGGACGAATTGAAAAACTTATTTTCGAATTAGGGGTTATAAAGCTTTTGCTTGATTCTCTCTCAAATCCAATTGAAGTTATTTCTGAATTAATTCTAGTGGAAATATTTTTGATAATAATCCTCAAATTGCCTGACCAAATTAATTTAGCTGCTATTTTCAATCTCATCAAGAACTTCTTTAGATTCTTCATTATTTTATATATTTATATTTCTTAATCTCAACGCATTTGCTATTACTGAAACAGAGCTAAAACTCATTGCTAACGCAGCTATCATAGGCGATAATAAAATGCTAAAAAATGGGAATAATACGCCTGCTGCAACTGGCACACCTAATGTGTTATAAATAAGTGCAAAAAATAAATTTTGCTTTATGTTTCTCATTACGGAATGACTTAAATTTTTAGCCTTTACTATTCCGTGTAAATCGCCTTTTATTAACGTTATCATTGCACTTTCTATAGCTACATCTGTTCCTGTACCCATTGCAATACCTACATCACTTTTTGCCAATGCTGGTGCATCATTAATACCATCTCCTGCCATAGCAACCACTTTTCCTTTTTCTTGCAGTTTCTTTACTTCTTTGAGTTTATCTTCTGGTAGCATACTGGCTTTAAAATCTGCGAGATTAAGTACTGATGCTACAGCTTGTGCTGTATCGTGATTATCGCCTGTAAGCATTATAACATCAATGCCTTTATCTTGAAGTGTTTTAATTGCTTTGGCACTTGTTTCTTTTATTTTATCTCCAATAACTACATAGCCAACAACGGTTTTATCTATCGACAAATAAGAAACTGTCTTACCTTGTTTTTGGTAAGATTTAGCTTCGTCTTTCATTGTAGAAGTAATATCTGCTTTGGCATATTCCATCATTTTAGGATTACCTAATGCTATTTTTTTATCATTTATTATAGCTTCAACACCTTTTCCTGTAACAGCACTAAAGTTTTCAGATTTTGTTATTTCAGCATTATGCTCTTTTCCATATTTAACAGTTGCTTCTGCTAATGGATGTTCGCTATTGGTATTTAATGAAACGATGTATTGTAGTAGCTCTTTTTCGCTTAAAGCATCACTAAAAGCACCTACTGTTTCTACCGTTGGTTTTCCTTCTGTAATAGTTCCAGTTTTATCAACTATAAGTGTATTTACCTTATCCATTTTTTCAAGAGCTTCTGCATTTTTAATCAATACACCATTTTGAGCACCTTTGCCCACACCAACCATTACAGACATTGGTGTTGCTAAACCTAAAGCACAAGGACACGCAATGATTAGTACTGCAATTGCATTCACAAACGCATACACATAAACTGGTTCTGGACCCCAAATTGCCCAAACAATAAATGTGATAATAGAAATAAGAACTACAACAGGTACAAAATATCCTGATACCTTATCTGCTAAATTCTGAATAGGTGCGCGACTTCTACTTGCATCATTAACCATATGAATGATTTGTGAGAGTAACGTATCACTTCCTACTTTTTCCGCTTTCATCAAGAATGATTGATTCCCATTAATTGTTCCGCTACTTACTTTATCTTCTTGAGATTTGTTTACAGGAATAGGTTCTCCTGTAATCATAGATTCATCAATAGTTGTTTCGCCTTCAGTTATCACACCATCCACAGGAATTTTATCTCCTGGTTTCACTTTTAGAATATCATTTAATTCTATCTCATCGATACTGACTTCAACTTCTTCACCATCTACTATTTTAATGGCTTTATTAGGTGCTAACTTTAATAATTCTTTTACTGCCGAATTGGTTTTGCTATGTGCATGAGCTTCTAACAACTGTCCTAAAAGCACCAAGGTTAGAATAACCGTTGCTGCTTCAAAATAGACGTGTACTGCACCTGATTCAGTTTTAAATTGTTCAGGAAATACATCTGGAAATAACATTCCAAACACACTAAATAACCAAGCCACACCTGCACCAATCCCAATTAGGGTAAACATATTGAGATTCCACGTTTTTATACTTCTATAAGCACGTTCAAAGAACATCCAAGTAGCATAGAATACGACTGGAATTGATAAAACGAATTGAATCCAGTTCCAATATTTTTGTTCCATTATATCGTACAAAGGATTGTTATTGAGCATTTCGCTCATTGCGATTATAAAAATTGGGAAAGTGAAAACGGATGCTATCCAAAACTTATTCAATAGTTTTTTATAGGTTTTTTCTTCTGCTGAAACATCTGGTTGCATTGGTACTAAATCCATACCGCAAATAGGACACGAACCTGCCTCATCTTTTACAACTTCTGGGTGCATTGGACACGTCCATTGTTCAGTTGTAGCTGTTGTTAGATTTTGTTCTTCGACCAAATCCATTCCGCAAACAGGACAATCTCCTGCTTTATCATAAGTTTTATCTCCTTCGCAATGCATAGGACAATAAAATGTACCTGTGCCTTTTGCTTTTGGTTGTTTTTCCTTTTTATCTTCTAAATGGTGATGATGTTCACCTTGTTTATGAATACTGTATCTCCCACCATCATTTCTTAAGGCTTCTTGAAATGTTTCTATAGGAATATGCGATTCCATTTCGATTGTAGCTTCTGCCTTTTCTAAATTGACTGTTGCTTTTGAAACACCTTCCACTTTAGAAAGTGTTTCTTCTACGTGAGTACGACAACCGTTGCAAGTCATTCCGTGTATGTGATATGTGTGTTTCATCTGTTGTTATTTATTTTTTCTTAATGGACAGATGTAATTCGCTTATAAAAATCTTGAATAGATTTATAATAAATACATCTACTCATTTCATTACTATTGTATTAAATAATTAATAATTGTGCTTTGCACATAGTAGCCTTTAATAGACTCTATTTGGTTCATTTGAAACTTTAATTGTAGTTCTTGAATATCTAAAACATCATTAAAATCAATCGTTCCTGTTTCGTAGCTTTTGATTAAAATTTCTTCAGCATCTTTGGCTTGTTTTAAGCTCTTGGTTTGCGTAGCATAACTTATTCTTGCAGAAATTCGTTCATTAATCGCTTTACTTAAAAGCGTTTCCAAAGTGTTTAATCGTTCTTGTTTTTGAGCTGTTATTTCTTGCTGTTCTAACTCATTTTGCTTGGTTTGAGATTTATATTTTTTATTAAAAATTGGGATTGTCAACGAAACCATTGGCATCACAATATCTTTACCGTTATCCGAGAAATTCATATCTGGTCTTTCAGAAACATTGATATAGTCTAATCCAAAACCAATCATAGGACTGCTTTCTTTTTGGTTTAGTAATTCTGATTGCTCTATGGATTGAAATAGTTTATCATACTTCAACAATTCGGGATGTAATGCTAAATTTTTAGTAGTGATTTCAAAGTCTTCTGAAGGCATCATTAAACTATCTACTACAGTAACAGGAACATCATTTTCCCTGTTCAAAAGATTATTCAAATTCGTTTGTTCTGCTAAAAACTGTTGACTTAAAACATCTTTTAGTTGTTGCATTTCATTTTGACGCATTTGTAATCGCAACACATCTACAGCAGATGCTTTACCAACCTCAACAGAGGTTAGTGCTAATGTCTCATAGGTTTCCAATAGTTTAATGTTTTCTGTTAGCACCTTTTGTTTCGATTTGTTGGCGTATAAATTATAATAGGATTGTGATACAGAAGCCATCAATTTTCGTTTTGCAATAACAATGTCTTCATATTTTGCATCAACTAATGATCTGACATAATTTTCTCGTGAAGTAATTGTTCCGAACCACGGTAACATTTGTTTAGCAGATACTTTAAAGCGTTGCGCTCCTGTTCTCGTTTCTGGTTCGCTCA
The DNA here is from genome assembly GCF_034670085.1 of Psychroserpens sp. GTDB lineage: Bacteria > Bacteroidota > Bacteroidia > Flavobacteriales > Flavobacteriaceae > Psychroserpens. The sequence goes on from NZ_JAXMOD010000001.1 coordinate 192,133, forward strand.
CAAAGTAACCTACACCAAATTCGGTATTAGGAATGGTATTGACTTCGTTTACTTTTTCAGAAGCTCTTTTGTATTGCAACTCAAATTTTTGAATTTCTGGATTGTTATTTAATGCTACATCAATAAGCGTTTCTAACTCTTGACTTTGTGCAGAAAGAACAAAGCATAAAGAACAAAGAACAAAGACTGTTTTTAAATTGATTTTTAAGTATTTCATTTTGTTGCTCTTTTAAGTTGAACTTCGGATTTCCAGCTATATAATACTGGAACTACAAATAAGGTTATTAAGGCTATAAGCATTCCACCAAAACTTGGTATTGCCATTGGAATCATAATATCGCTTCCTCGTCCTGTTGAGGTTAGAACTGGTAATAATGCCAAAATTGTAGTAGCTGTAGTCATTAAACAGGGTCTGATACGTTTTTCTCCTGCTTCAACTATGGACGCTCTAATTTCCTTTTTATTCTCTGGTGTATTTCTATCAAAAGTTTGCGTTAAATACGTTGCCATTACTACACCATCATCTGTTGCAATACCAAAGAGTGCAATAAACCCAACCCAAACCGCTACACTTAAATTAATGGGATGCATCTGAAATAAGTCTCGCATATTTTCGCCAAAGAAATTGAAGTTTAAAAACCAATCTTGACCATAGAGCCATATCATTATAAATCCACCTGCAAACGCTACTGCGATACCTGTAAATACCATTAATGAGGTTGCCACAGAACGGAATTGGAAATACAGAATTAAAAAGATAATTGCCAAGACTAATGGCACAACAACAGATAGCGTTTTTTCTGCTCGTAATTGATTTTCATAAGTTCCTGTGAATGCATAGTTGATTCCTTTTGGAACTATTAATTCGCCTGAATCTATCTTTTCTTGGATTAATGCTTGTGCATTTTCAACAACGCTTACTTCTGCAAAACCATCTAATTTATCAAACAAGACATAACCTACTAAAAAGGTATCTTCACTTTTAATGACTTGTGGACCTTTTTCGTAGCGAATGGTTGCCAATTCGCTTAATGGAACAGGACTGCCTTTTTCAACTGGCACATAAATCTGTTGTAAGTCTGTTGGATTTGCTCTTAATTCTCTTGGGTATCGCACACGAACACCATATCGCTCACGACCTTCAACCGTTTGTGTTAATACCATACCACCAACTGCTACTTTTAATACATCCTGAACATCTTGTATAGAAATTCCATAACGTGCAATTTTCTCTCTATCAATATCAATTAACAAATAGGGTTTACCAACGATACGGTCTGCAAAAACAGCTTCCTTTTTAACGCCTTCGGCTTCCTTGATAATGTTTTCTAATTGCACTCCAAACGCTTCAATTTGCTTTAAGTTTTGACCTTTTACTTTAATTCCCATAGGTGCTCGCATTCCTGTTTGAAGCATTACCAATCTGGTTTCAATAGGTTGTAGTTTTGGTGCTGATGTAACACCTGGCAATTTGGTGACTCTTACAATTTCATTCCAAATATCGTCCGGTGATTCAATTTCTGGTCTCCAATTACGATAGTATTCGCCATCCTCATCTTCAATTAGTTGAGATCTTTGGACATTTAATAAAGTTGATTTGATTATCGCTTTGTTCTCGACTGCGCTCGAACTGACAGCTATATTTACGTTATGAATTAATCGACCATCTTTTAATTCAAACAAACCATCCTCATTTACTTTGTAACGTTGGCGTACTCTGCTTTCATTCAGCATATACTCTGGCTTATACTGAATCATATTCTCGTACATTGATAGTGGTGCTGGATCTAAAGCTGATTCTGTTCTTCCTGCTTTACCAACCACCGTTTCAATCTCTGGAATACTGGCTACTGCCATATCTAATTGCTGTAAAACTCGTTTATTTTCTTCGACGCCGGAATGAGGCATTGAAGTTGGCATAAGTAGAAATGAGCCTTCATTTAAGGATGGCATAAACTCTTTGCCTGTATTCTTCATAATGAAAAACCCTGCAATTACAATAGCTGTTGGTACAGATAGAAACAATAATTTATTATCTAAACACCACCTTAAAATACGTGTGTAATATTTAATGAATAATGAGAAAACACCTAATAAACCAAAGCATATAACACTTACAAAAATGAGATTCCAGAAGATACTTTTATCAACACCTAATGGTCTCCAATATTCGGCTAACAGGAATACTATCGCTGATACCGAAATAATAATATTGATAAGGTTGGCTTGTTTTTCTGATACTATTTCCTGTTGCTTTATAAGTGCAACAATTCCAAAACCAATCAATATTAAACCTAACCAATAACCGTAAACTATTGCTACTATACCCAATGCTATAAAAATGCCATTTAAAACATATTTAAATTTGGTTTTAATGCTTTTCTTTCTGAATAAAAATGCTGCAAATGGTGGTATTAAAAACAAAGCAACAATAATAGATGCTGTTAAAGCAAAGGTTTTTGTAAAGGCTAATGGTCTAAATAATTTTCCTTCTGCACCAATCATAGTAAATACAGGAATGAAACTGATTATTGTTGTCATTACTGCGGTAACAATAGCGCCTGAAACTTCTGCTGTCGCATTATAAACTACTGTATTAATGGATTGTGTTCCATTATCTTCATCCAAATGCCTTATAATGTTTTCTGAAAGTATGACACCGACATCAACCATTGTACCAATAGCAATTGCAATACCAGATAAAGCGACAATGTTTGCATCTACACCAAAGAACTTCATAGCTATAAAAACCATTAAAACCGCAACAGGCAATAAGCCAGAAATTAATATTGAAGCTCGAAGATTAAATACCATAATGATAATAACCAAAATGGTAATTAGGATTTCTAAAGTCAATGCCTCGTTAAGTGTGTCTAATGTTTCTTGAATTAATACTGTTCTATCATAAAATGGTACTATGGTGACTTGTGAGGTTCTACCATCTGCTAATACTTTTGAAGGTAATCCTGCACTTAATTCGTTAATTTTCTCTTTTACATTATTGATTACTTCCATTGGGTTTGCACCATATCGCGCAACTACAACAGCACCTACAACTTCAGCACCTTCTTTATCTAATAACCCACGTCGTGTTGCAGGACCTAAAGAGACTTTTCCAATATCTTTAATTCGTATTGCTGTATAATTTTCGGAAGTAACGACTGCATTTTCTATGTCTTCAATAGATTTCACATAACCTAAACCACGTACTAAATATTCTGCATTATTAATTTCAATAGTTTGTGCACCAATGTCTTTATTACTTTCCTTAACTGCTTTTACAACGTGATGTAATCCAATATTATATTGACGCATCAATTCAGGATTAACATCTACTTGGTATTCTTGAACATAACCACCAATAGATGCTACTTCAGAAACTCCACTTGCAGAGGACAGCGCATATTTTACATAGTAATCTTGAATGCTTCGTAATTCTTGTAAGTCCCAACCACCAGTAACGTTTCCGTTTTCATCACGTCCTTCAAGTGTGTACCAAAATATTTGTCCTAATCCTGTTGCATCTGGTCCCAAAGCAGGATTAACACCTTCAGGTAATAAACCACTTGGTAATGAGTTTAGTTTTTCGAGAATACGACTTCTGCTCCAGTAAAATTCTATATCTTCTTCAAAAATGATATAGATACTTGAAAAGCCAAACATAGACGAACTACGAATGGTTTTTACTCCAGGAATACCTAACAAGGATGTGGTTAATGGATAGGTAATTTGGTCTTCAATATCTTGTGGTGAACGACCATCCCACTTTGTAAATACAATTTGTTGGTTTTCTCCAATATCTGGAATTGCATCTACAGCTACAGGATTGCTTGGTAAAAATCCTGTATCCCAATTGAAAGGTGCATTTACTGTACCCCATCCTACAAAAAGGACGAGTAGTAGTACTGCAACGAGTTTATTCTCGATAAGAAATTTGATTGCTTTATTAAGCATATATTTTGATTATTAAACAGTTAGACATTGGTGTTGAGAAAACACCGAATACAACAAATTATCCACATAGCATAAAGCCATAGGATAAAACAGTCTATTGTTTAAAAATCAAATTAAATAAGTCTCGTCAATCTTAAAGATTTGCCTGACGACGAGTGGTGGTTTGTACTCTTCGTAAGAAGATACATTGTTATCTAAACCTTCGAAAAGGTTAATATAGGTATGAACAAATGAAGCAATGAATACCTGTTGTTCAAATGAAATTTTGTCAACTTGTAATTGAAGTTCGTCTTGACCTTCAATTGCTAATTGTTTATCATCGCAACAATTTTTCTTGGTAATAGAACATCCTTCAGTAGAAGGTTTTTCCATTTCCATACCGCATCCTTTGGCTTTATGGAAAATAGCCGTTTCTACTAAAGTATCTCCGCAATAATGCATATTCATAGTAAATGACATTGTAGAGAATAACACTACAAAAGCCATTGCTAAAGACATTATTTTATGGAATACTTTTTTCATACTGATTGCGAAGTTACAAAAATTTAACAACTCCTTATTTTGTTTAACAGAAGTTTAATGGTTAACTCCATCTCATTTGTTGTAATCTAACTGCATTTAATATTGCTAATAATGCTACACCTACATCTGCAAAAACCGCTTCCCACATTGTTGCTAAACCACCTGCTCCTAAAATCAATACAATCACTTTTACTCCAAATGCTAAAATGATGTTTTGCCATACAATTTTACGAGTGGAACGACTAATTTTAATAGCCCTTACGACTTTTGAAGGTTGGTCTGTTTGAATGATAACATCTGCTGTTTCAATAGCCACATCACTTCCTAAACCACCCATTGCTATTCCTACATCACTTGCTGCTAAAACTGGCGCATCATTAATTCCATCACCTATAAAAGCAATTTTATTTTCAGGATTTTGTTTTAAAAGCTCAACTTCATTTAATTTATCTTCTGGTAACAAACCACCTTTAGCTTTTTCAATATTTAATTCTCTTGCTACTTGTTGGGTAATGGAATCCTTATCACCTGAAAGCATCTTTATATTATTAATACCAACTTTATGTAAGGCTGTAATTGTTTCTTTTGCATCTTCTTTTAATTCATCTGCAATGACAACATAACCTGCAAATTCATTGTCTATAGATACTAATACTATAGATTCTACAATAGTTTCTGTTTCCTCTAAAATTTTAATATTATTGGCTGACATTAGGGCTTTATTACCAACTAAAACAGTCTTACGATTTACTATACCTTTTAAACCTTTTCCTGCTATTTCTGTAACTTCGGAAGCCTCATAATCTGCGACTTCACCTTTATATTCTAAAATAGCTTTTGCAATAGGATGTGTGGATTGTTCTTCCATCGCCATTAAGTACTTCATAAAATCGGATTCTTCCCAACCAATAGCCTTTACTTCTTTGATTTTAAAAACGCCTTTGGTTACCGTACCTGTCTTATCCATTACCAACGTGTTAACTTTGGTCATTGCATCTAAAAACGAAGCTCCTTTGAACAAAATTCCATTTTTTGAAGCTGCTCCCAAACCACCGAAATAACCTAATGGAATTGATATTACCAAAGCACAAGGACAAGAAATTACAAGAAAAATCAAGGCACGATACAACCAATCTCTAAAGACATAATCATCTACAAAAAAGTATGGAAGAAACGTAACACCTATTGCTAAAAACACAACAATTGGTGTGTAAATTCGAGCAAATTGTCTGATGAATAATTCTGTTTTAGATTTGCGAGCTGTTGCGTTCTGTACCATATCCAAAATCCGAGCAATGGAACTATCTTTAAATTCTTTGGTGGTTTCAATTTCAATTACTCCATCCATATTAATACTTCCAGCAAATACTTTTTCGCCTTTTGCAATAGTATCTGGTTTGCTTTCGCCTGTTAATGCTGCTGTGTTGAATGAACCTTTGTCGGAAAGTAGAATACCATCCAATGGAATTTTTTCTCCCACACGTACTTGCACTTTTTCGCCAATTTCAACCGTTTCAGGACTTACAGACACATAATCATTGTTGCGATATACCAGAGCTTCATTTGGTCTTACATCAAGTAAGGCTTTTATATTTCCTTTTGCTCTGTTAACTGCTGCATTTTGGAATAATTCCCCAACTGCATAAAACAACATTACTGCTACTCCTTCAGGATATTCGCCAATAATAAACGCACCAATAGTAGCAATAGACATTAAAAAGAACTCTGTAAATACATCGCCTTTTTTAATACTTGCCAAACCTTCTTTTACAACAGGAAGCCCAACTGGTAAATAAGCAATACCATACCATATAATGCGAATCCAATCCTTGAAAAAGGTAACATCAAAATAGTCTAACCCAATACCAATAATAAGCATTGAAAAACTTATGATTGCTGGAATATAGGCTTTAATATTACCTGAACTGCCGCTATGATTGTGACCATCATCGTGACTATGTTGCTCTTCTGAATTTGGTTTTAAATCTCTTAAATTGACTTTTTTTTTCATTTTGAATTGAATAAATTTTTAATATCATTAGGTATAGGCATAGATTTTAATGGTGGTACGTTTGCACCACCTGTGTTACCAAGTGGCACGTGGTCAATAAATGATTTCCAATAACCAACAAGTAACCTAATAATTTGACCGAGTACTTCTTTAGTATCTTTTTGCATAAATCCAAACTTTAGCATTAACCAATGTGAATAGGTATGTTCTATTGGGTAAGATTGCCCTATGATATGACTGCGTTCTAAATGATACCACGCATTAGTAAAATCACTTTTAGCCAAAGCAACTTCATATAAACCAAGTTCTTTATTATAAGCATCTTTTAAATACTTTGGTATTTTATAATTCAGTTTCATTATTATCTATTTTTATTGTAAAAATATAATACCAATGCGTGCAATGGAAGTGCAATTATTGTCCACTACATTTATCACAAATACCTTTTACTACTAAGTTTACATTTTCTGAAACGAAGCCTTCTGGCACTTTAATTTGGGGAATCTTATGATCTGTTAAGCAAATGGTTTCATTACAGTTATTGCAATGAAAATGCAAATGCAAATCGGTTTCAATCTCGCAATTACAGCCGTTTTCACACAACGCATATTTAGTGATTCCTGTACCATCATCTATTTGATGCACAATATCCATTTCCTCAAATGTTTTAATAGTTCTGTACAAAGTGGTTCTATCTGCCTTTTCAAAAGCATTTTCTATATCACTTAATGTTACTGCTACTTCCTTTTCTGCAAGAAACTTATAAATTAATAGACGCATTGCCGTAACTCGAATATCTTTTGACTCTAATAATTGTTCTATTGTTTGCATAATTAATGTTCGTGTTCTGCTTCGCCTTTTTTCATTTCTGCTATAAGATAATAGGCATTGTTATAAGCGAATTTTGTGATTTTATCTTGTTCTTCAGTAAATTGAACTGCTATCCAATTGCCATCTTTCGCTCCTAAAAGCACTTCAACTGGTTTAAAACTCCAATCGTCATTTTCTTTTTCTGCCGAAAACACAAAAAATTTATCACCTTCTTTTACTATCGCACTTTCGGGCAACGCCATAGTTTTCGTATTTTCAGTTTGGATTTTCCCTTGAATATACATTCCAGGAATTAGAATGCCTTTTTTGTTTTCAATTTCTGCGTGTACGTGTACCGCTTTAGGGTTATCTTCAAATGTTTTACTTACGGAATAAATTTCTGCTGTTAATTCTTCATCTTGCATTGTTTGTACATTAAAGGTTACTTTTTGACCTTTCTTAACTTTATACACATCTTTTTCAAACACCATTAAGTCGGCGTGAACGTGATGTGTGTTTACTATTTCAAAAAGTTCGGTTTGTGGTTCAACATACTGTCCTGTTTTTACTTCTACCTTTTGTACATAGCCTTCAATAGGACTTCGCAAGGAAATACTATGAGAAATTGTTCCATTTCGTACTGATAACGGATTTATGTTTAATAGTTTCAATTGGGCTTCCAATCCATTTACCATAGCTTTAGAAGCATCATATTCGGCTTCGGCTTTTTGAAAATTTGCGCCAGAGCCAACTCCTGCATCATATAATTTTTGCTGACGCTCAAAGTTCTTCTTTAAAAAAATACTATTGCTAAAAGCATTCAAATAATCGGTTTGCATTTGAATAATATTTGGATGTGAAAGATATGCCACAACTTGACCTTTATTCACTTTGTCTCCTTCAATCACTTTTATGGATAATACATTTGCACCAACTACAGAAGTTATTGCTGCTTCACTTTGTGGTGGCACTTCCAATGTGCCATTTGCTTCTACATAACCACTCATATTACGCAATGCAATTGTGTCTATCTTCATTTTTAAGGCTTCAAACTGTTGTTGTGAAAGCATCACTTCTTCGCCTTCGCTATGGTCATCGTTTTTTTCAATCTTTTGTTCTTCGTTATGGGAATGGCCATCAACTTTTTTATGGCTTTCTTTATTTCCGCAAGCAACAACTAAAAATGAAACTGTTAGTAGTGCTAAAATTAAATATCGTGTGTTTTTCATTGTCTTATTGATTAAAATATTGTAGTTGAAATGTGCTTTCTAAATAATTTATTAATGCTTCCTGAGCTTGTAATTCAGATTGAATAGCTTCTTTTATAAGTTGTGTAAACGCTGTGTAATCAATCTCTCCTTCTTTATAAGCAAACAAAGCACCAGTTTTTTGTTCTTTAATAAGTGGTAATACTTCATCCTTATAGAATAGCCAAGATGTTTTCCATTTTTGGTGATTTTCTTTGGCTTGATTAAATTTAGATTGCACTTCCTTTTGCTTGAACTGCATATTTGATTCGGCAATTTGCCTATCAATTTTTGCAGTTCTAACTTGTGCTTTTGTTGTACCAGATAAAAACGGTATGGAAATACCAGCTTGATAGGTATAAAACCCTGAATTTCCGTTTACTTTTTGCAAACCACCTTGAAGGTTTAACTTTGGTAAATTTTCAGCTTTGGCAGCTTTAAAGTTTGCTTCTGCCTCTGCGAGTTGAAGTTGAGAAATAGTATATAAAGGGTGTGCTTCTATACTAAAGGATTCTACATTTAATTCATTCTCTATATTAATTTCATCTGAAACCGTGAAAAAATCATCTGAAATCAACCACAAGTTTAATTGTTGTAAAGCAATAACATATTCGCTTTTTGATTGCAAAAATTTATTCTGTATCTGTAAGGCTTGATTTTTGGCAGCCGAATATTCTAACCGTGAAATAGCTTCTACTTCATAATTTAGCGCTACTGCTTTTTCAAAGTTGGCATAAATAGAATCTAACTCCTTGTATAAATTATAATTCCTTTTACTCTGTAAAGCATTTGCCCACGCTTTTTTTACTTCCAATTCTAAAGCTAATTCTGAAAGCTGAAAGGCTTTTTGGGCTAACTGAATACGTTGCTCCTGTAATTTTCTCTTTGGTGAAATACCAAACACGTCTATATTTGATTGACCAACACCAATAGTTGTATAAATACCATTTCCGTTATTAATTTCTTCGCCACCTGTAAAAATTTGGGTAGTCCCAAAATCGAAAGCAGTTCCTTTTAATTGTTGTTGCTTATCAATTTCAAGTTGTTGTTGTTTTAAACTTGGATAGTTTTCTTTAGCCAATTTTACAGCTTCTTGCATCGAAATAATAGGTAACGAATCATTTATTTGTTGCGCATTTCCAGATATTGGGAACAAAAACATAAAAGCTATGATGGTAGTAACTATAATTACTTTTTGGTTAGCTCTAAAATGGAATGATTTATTTTCTACCCAATGATATAATATAGGTAAAACGAATAATGTTAATAATGTAGAGGTTAACAAACCACCAATTACAACGGTTGCTAAAGGTCGTTGTACTTCGGCTCCAGCTGATGCTGAAATTGCCATAGGCAAGAAACCCAAAACATCTGTAAAAGCGGTTAACATAATAGGTCTAATTCTTCGTTTTGTACCTTCTATAATTCTATCTTTTAGGTTGGTAACTCCTTCTTCTTTTAACTCATTCAAACCACTAATCATTACTAATCCGTTTAATACTGCTACACCAAACAACACAATAAAACCAACACCTGCCGAAATACTAAAAGGCATATCTCGTAACCACAATGCTACTACACCACCAATGGTTGCCATTGGGATTGCGATGTAAATCATCAAGGTTTGTGGTAAGGATTTCAATGCAAAATAAATCAGTACAAAAATGAGTAACAAGGCAATTGGAACAACAGTTTGTAAACGGTTACTGGCACGTTCTAAATTTTCAAAAGCACCACCATAGCGAATGAAATAACCTGATGGCAGTTCTAATTGTGCATCTAATTTAGTTTTGATTTCGCCTACCAATGATTTAACATCACGACCTCTTACATTGATACCTACATAAGTTCTTCTGTTGGTATTGTCTCTACTGATTTGCATTGGACCTCCTTTGTAACTTACATCAGCTATTTCGCGAAGCGGAATTTGCGCACCAGAAGGCAAGTTGATATACAAATTTTGCACATCTGTAATATCCTTTCGATTTTGCGAAGTCAAACGCACAACCAAATCGAACCGTTTTTCACCTTCAAAAATAACGCCTGCCGTACCTCCTGCAAATGCGGATTGTACAATTTGGTTTAAAGTATTTATTTGAAGTCCATATTGTGCCAATTTATTTCTGTTATACGAAATCGTCATTTGCGGCAAACCTGTTGTAGCTTCCGCTTTCATATCGCCAATACCATAAGTACCAGCAATAATTTTAGATATTTCTTCTGCCTTTTGTGATAGCACCTCTATATCTTCACCATAAAGTTTAATAGCAATATCTTCACGAACGCCTTCAAGCAGTTCATTAAATCGCATTTCAATAGGTTGTGTAAACTCATAGTTAACACCAGGAATTATTTCCACAGCTTCTTTCATTTTTTCAATGAGTTCGTCTTTTGTTTCAATGGTTGTCCATTCGCTTTTTGGTTTTAAGATTACAAAAACATCGGCTAAATCCATTGGCATTGGGTCTGTTGGAATTTCGGCAACACCAATTCGACTTACTATTTTTTCAACTTCTGGAAACTTTGCTTTTACAATTTGTTCAATTTTTGTAGTGGTTTCAATCGTTTCAGTTAGAGAACTTCCGGGTTTTAAAATGGCGTGAAATGCAATGTCTCCTTCATCTAATTGTGGAATAAATTCGCCACCCATTCTCGTGAACATAAAGACTGTAATTCCGAATAGCACGACTGCCATACCAATAATCCATTTCCCTTTTTGCAATGCCTTCACCAATAAGGGTTGGTACTTATCCTCAACCCAATGCACAAATCTATCACCATACGATTTTTTATCGCTTTTTGGTGCTCTTAACACCAGTGCAGACATCATTGGGACGTAGGTTAAGCAAAGTACCATCGCACCTATCATCGCAAAAATGAAAGTCAATGCCATTGGTTTGAACATTTTCCCTTCAATACCTTCTAATGCTAATATTGGTAGAAATACAATTAAAATAATTAACTGACCGAAAAAGGCAGCATTCATCATTTTTTTTGAGGCATTTGCTGCAACACCATCACGCTCTTTAGATGTTAACTTCTTTTTCTTTAGGACTTGTGAAGCAATTAGAAAAACGGTACTTTCTACAATAATTACAGCACCATCGACAATGATACCGAAATCTATTGCACCCAAACTCATTAGGTTTGCCCAAACATCAAACACATTCATTAGTATAAATGCAAATAATAAAGACAATGGAATTGTTGAAGCAACGATTAAACCACCTCGCCAATTTCCTAATAAGAAAATAAGAACAAAAATAACTATCAATGCGCCTTCAATAAGATTAGTAGCAACCGTTGAAGTCGTTTCTGCTATTAATTTACTTCGGTCTAACAAAGGTTCGATAATGACTCCTTCTGGTAGCGATTTTTCAATTTGAGCCATTCGTACTTTAACATTCTCAATAACATCGTTTGAATTTGCACCTTTAAGCATCATAACCAAACCACCAACGACTTCGCCTTCGCCATCTTGAGTTAAAGCGCCATAACGAATAGCAGCACCATACTGTACTGTAGCAATATCGCCAACAGTAATTGGAATATTGTTTGTGTTTTTAACCGTGATCTTTTTAATATCCTCTAAACTACGTACCAATCCTTCTCCACGAATAAAATTGGCTTGATGGTTCTTTTCAATGTATGCACCACCTGTGTTTTGATTGTTGGCTTCAAGAGCTTCAAAAACATCAGTAATGGTTAAACCAATAGCTTTTAGTTCGTTTGGGTCAACAGCCACTTCATACTGTTTAATTTTGCCACCAATGGCGTTCACTTCAACAACACCTTCCACCATTGCCATTTGACGCTGTACAATCCAATCTTGCATGGTGCGTAAATCGGTAATTGAATATTTGTCTTTATATTCTGGTTTTACTTTTAGTGTGTATTGATAGATTTCTCCTAAACCAGAAGAAATTGGTCCCATAGTTGGCTCACCAAAACCACTCGGGATCTGTTCTTTAACTTCGTTTAGTTTTTCAGCTACTAATTGACGCGGGAGATACGTTCCCATATCATCGTCAAAAACTATAGTAACCACAGATAAACCAAAACGAGAAATGGAGCGGATTTCCTGAACGTCAGGTAAATTGCTCATTGCCACTTCTACTGGGTAGGTTACAAATTGTTCTATGTCCTCTGTACCTAAATTAGGTGCTTGCGTAATGACCTGTACTTGGTTATTGGTAATATCTGGAACAGCATCGATTGGTACTTGGGTCATACTCCAAATACCTGCTCCAATAATGGTAAGCGTTAGCAAACCAATAATGAATTTGTTATTGATTGAAAAATCAATGATTTTATTAATCATAGAAAATGTTTTAATTCAGTTAAACTTTTCGGTACAATTCTGATATAGAAAATAGAATTACACGAAATGAAAAGAACCTTTTAGGCTCAAAATTGGATATAGTCATCCTTTAAATAACTGAATTATGCCCTTGGTGGCTGGAAAAGTGATTCCAAATATCTGGAAGTGAAGTTTACTTTATGTAAGTTATATTGTTTTTTCTCTTCAAACTTTAATCGATAGTTTAAAGCCAAATTGTTGTTCAAAATAATTAATACCAAAGGGTGACAACACTGATTATGGGAATGGATTGGTGTATTCTCCTTATCTGGGTTATGATGATGCTCTTCATTTTTAGCATCATTGCCAAAGTAGTCTTCCACTACATATTCAAAGAAAGAGTCGCCATAAACTTTGTGGTCTTGATAATGGGTAATGATGCTTGAAATTTCTTTTATTGGGCCACAAAAGTCAATATCTATGCTAATCCCTTGAAAAAAGAATAAAATAGACATTGATATGGAAACGAATATTTTCATATAATTTAGACAAATATATTAATTATTTAATGCAATGGTATTGCAAAGTCTTATTGAAAATACTTAAAAAATACGTTGGCGAGTAAATACAGTTGAAAACATTCTCATTAAAACAACAAACATTATTAACTATCAATCTCCTTCTCCTTTGTTTGATTTGAAATTGTTTATTCATTTTTTCCCTATAAATAGATAAAACAGATGCATCTTGTTTTAAGAAACAATACAATGAAAATAATTAATTCTTTTAATTATTTCTATGCAAAATAGTATTGAAATTTATCCATTTTACTTGCGATAGAAGGAAAGGACATTGGTTTAGATTCTAATTTTATATATATATCTTTTAAATCCAACAAGGTTGAATTGATGTAGTATAGGTCATGCTCATTATTGTCAAGTGGTTTTCTGCATATTTCTAACTCTTCAATAAGTTGTTTGCATACATCTGGGGAATTGTTTTGAGCAATAGCATTAATTGATTCAACAATAAACCTTATAGGGTTGCTATACTCATCAAATTTAAACTCATTATTTTCATAGTAAGTTTTAATTAATACAATGATATATGGGATTGATTTTGGGTTGTTATGCTTAGGAAAGTCCTCTGTACGTAAACTATTTTTAGTTCTTCGAGTATATATTTTTTGTTCTTTAATCCAATTATTAAAATATAGGAATGCCTTTTCATAATTAGATTTAATAAGGTATTTAATAGTGATTAATTCTTTTGAGTGTTCATCATTTGCATTATAGTAATATCGTATTTTATCAATAACGAAATCACTTTGGTTATTTTCAATTAGAATATCGAAAATTGACCATACTATATCATCTGTAATCTCTTCTTGCATATTTTTGTTTGCAATTTTTTTAAGTAAATCTACAGAAGGGTTAATTTGGTAATATTTCTTTAAGATTTCTTTTCTAAAGTAATGGTTTTGATTGTTATCTAATAAGTAGTCTTCTATTTTAGGATAAGCCTTTCTTAAGCGGTTATCAATAGCATAGATAAAGTGGTTTTTTCTTATTTGCTCAACATTAATGCCTTTTTCAATGTTTCGAATAATCCTATCATCAACAGTTGATTTATCTAATATTTCACATATATAGCCAATACCATGATGCTGTCCGTTAAAATTCATTGTGCCATCAACCTCCAATAATTCTAAAAGTATTTCATCAGGATACTTTAAATTAAGTAGATTTCTAAAATACCAAAGAAAATCACATTCCTCTTTATCTAATAAAGATTCTGATTCAAGATTTATGGATTTAATCGATTCTTGGCACCAATTATTGATAAAATCATATTGCTCTTTTGTAATCTTTACTCCTTGATTTAGTCTGTTTTTCCGTTTAGAATGAATTTCCTCTTTAATTTTCTTTATTAGGTATAATTTGCTGTTGATTAATTTAAAAACATCACCACAGCTAACGTGTTTGAAATCAGAAAGACGTAGTGTATCATGGACAATATTAATGGATGATTGAGGAATAGATTTTTGTAATTCAAGACTTTTCCAATAAATTTGCTCAAAATCGTGAAGAGTCTCCCAACTTGTCCTATCTGATTGAAGATTATTGAATAGAATTTTTATTGAATCTTTTATCCTACTTTTGTCAAATAATAAATCAAAATTTAAACTCTCTTTAACATCATTAAATTGTTTCCATTGACTCCTCTTTACCTCTTCTAAAATATCTCCTTCAAAATCATAGCTCGTCTCTTTTAGAATAATTCTTTGAAACTCTAAACTTAACTTTAAATTATCCCAACTTAGAATATTTCTAAACTGTAGTATTGCTTTGCTATTGATATTGTTCTTTATGTATTCTTCAGCCAAAAAACTGATACATTTTTCAGTAGCTATATAAGACATAAATCGCACGCCAATTTTATTTCTTAGTGTATAGAATTTTAAAAAGCCTTTGTGTTGGGTATTCGTAATTTTAAAAAACTCACAAAATCGTTTTTCAAATTCAAAGAGGTATTGCCTTTTTTTAATTCCTATATAAATAAAATTCACAACTTTGTCTAAAACCTTTTCATCATTAGAGTACATTGCAGATAGCCTTTTAACTGAATCTGTAATTTCACTTTCGTTAAGATGATAATTGTCCTTTCTTATTAAAAGAAAATCTAAAGCAAATAAAAATGAATCAATATCACGAAATTGCAAAAGAGCATTCTTCAAATTTTGTCTTTCATTAGAAGCAATATTCCTCTCTTTTGGGTGCTTTCGTTCCTTTTCACCGCTTATTACTTTAGCTACTTTCTTAATATAATCTATATGATTATTAGGGTCAACCGATTTTTCATTGATAAATAGCTCTTTTTGAAAACATTCTAATATGGAAGTAAATATTCTGTGATGGTCATTTTCTTGAATTTTAGACAACAACTTTGTAAAGAACTCTTCATCTAAATGATATTCTAATCGTTTTACAAACCTTAATAAATCTGATTTTGCATCTAAATCAAAATCTTCATTATTATCATCTAAATATTTTAAGACCAAAGCCTTTATTTCTTTTTCTCTTTCATTCAAACTCATGTGAGACAATAAATCAAAAGCAGATATTCTTGTTCTTCTATGATTTGTTATGTCTTTTATTTCAGAGATTAAAAAATCAATATTTTTAACGTCGTCTCCAAACTTGGCAATTTTTATTGTTTCACTATCATTCGTCCTTATCCACAAAGTATTAACCTTACATCTTTTAATAAAATAATCCTGAAAAACATCTGACCTTATGTCTTTCGATATTCTGTCTGAATCAGATTTAAATAGAACTTCTGAATCGTATTTTTTTAGCCATTCAGTTAAATTTATGTAAGTTTCATCAGTTGATTCTAAATCATTAATCAAATAGGATATTGAATTTAACCATGATGGGTGCGTTTTATTATTATCAGAATTAAGACTAATAAAGCTAATGATTTCATCAAATGGAAGCTTCATCAAGGCTTTTGAGACAAAATACTCTTGAAGGTTTTTATGCTCAAACTGCCATTTATCAGCGTTGTAAACTTTTTCAATAAAACAAGAATTAATTAGTTCTGCCTTATGATTTGGAATTAACATTGTTAGTTCGGAATCTTCAATCACTCTTGATTGCATAGCCTCTATAGTTAATGCAGTTTTTTTACATGCGGAAAATATTATAGACTTATCATATTCTTTATTCTGAAACTTTCTAACCCTATCTTCCTCTAACCTTTTATCAACGTATTTTTCAATTAGGTCAGTTTTGTTTTTTGGTAAACTGGAGTTTTCCGAATAGTATTCTCCGAAAAGGTTTAAATAAAAAGGGTTTTCTAAAAACTCTCTTTGGTCTTCATTAACATGTAAGCCTAAAATTACTTTACGTGGAAATTTGAATGCTGACTGTAAATGATTTATTGCGCTTTGATAGCTTATACTGTCAAGAAAAAAGCATTCAAATTTTGGTATTCCTTTTACAATATTTTCATAAATGTTGGTTCTACAACTAAGAACAAAATAAATATTCTGAAATTCATCTTTGTTATTAGAAATGAAGTTTTGGAGTTTAGCCTTAAACTCATTTATATAGGATATTTCATCCAAGCCATCCAAAATAATCAAAAGGTTAGGTATCTTATCCCAATCTTTTGGAAGAAAATCACTTATTTTACTATCAATAGTAAAACTGTTTATTACTCTGTAAAAAGGGATGGTATTAGTTTCTTCTCTATTCTCCCAAAAGTATTGTGCCAGTTCAGCTAATTCTACAGATTTGCCTAAACCTGGATTTCCTAACAATGCCAACCCATCATTTTTTGATTTTAAAATATTGTCCTTAACTATTGAGATTAGATTATCTGAATCATCTTCTTCGTGATATAAATATCTATGAGACTTCTTAGCTTTTCTTTCCTTAATTAAACTTCGTGGAATATAATTTGAACATTTTTTTGCATTCGAAATAAATTTTTCTTTATCCTCTTCGCTAACTATGATTTTTCTAAAGCTGCCCCTTGAAAAAATAATACTTTTGAACCTTTCAATTTCCTCCTCTTCATTAATTTTAAGACTACACTCTTGTTTGTAAATT
Organism: Psychroserpens sp.; assembly: GCF_034670085.1. Taxonomy (GTDB): domain Bacteria; phylum Bacteroidota; class Bacteroidia; order Flavobacteriales; family Flavobacteriaceae; genus Psychroserpens. Next base: position 209,596 of record NZ_JAXMOD010000001.1, read on the forward strand.
TCCTTGTAGATGTCTTTGTTTAAAGCAAACAAGTTTTTAATCCCATTTGATTTCTCTAATAGTCTTATATCGAAAGGGAAAATTCCATTTAATGTTGGTTCTGATTTTTCTGCATTCTTACTATTTTTAAAATCGGATTTGGGACTAACGAATAGCGCCATATCGTTCTCACTCAATTTATAATTAGTTAAAAGTTCATATGATTTCGTAACTATACTAGCAAAGTTCACATCCGTTGAGTAATCTTTACACTCTATATAAAATATTCGCTCTTTATAATCTTTACCAATAGCTATTTGGACATCAAAACCATCTTGTGTTCCATTAAATTGGATACGCTCTTTATGAACTAAATATCCTAACCTTTTGAATAGATAAGAGAAGAACTCTTTAGTTAATTTTTCAAAATTTTTACCATCATTTTTCATTAATGAAGTTTAGTCAATTTTCTAAAAAATACCAAGGACTTAGTTATTTTTGATTCAAGTTTAGTTCGATTAAGATTATAATCATAAACCCTCACAAACAATTCATCCAAAAACTTGACTTATTATTGCTCCTCTTTAGAGTTTTTAATATTCTCTTGAATGGTTAGGTTGTGAAAATACATGGTGTAATTTTTATAGGCACGTTCTACTGCTAAATTATCTTGTTGGGTTAAATAGGCTTTTAATATTGAAGTTTGGAATAATGCCATAAATTTAATTACCAATAATACGGTCGGATAAAAGTAACAAATATTGTGGTCATTTACCTATAGCAATTATTTATAATCAAAAAAAAGGATGCTTATTTGTAGTATGTTGTTGTAACATTCTTTTCAACTCATTTAACTCATTCTTCAAGGCAAGAATATCACCTTTTGTTGCGGGCAATGTATTTGGAGCAAACAATTTTTTTGCGGTAAAAATAGCCGCATCGGCAGCAGCACAACCTATTGTCGTATTCGAAATAGAAGCTGCATTTATCTTAGGAACTTTTTGAATGGTTTCAATCTTGTTTTCTATAGCTTTAATAGAATCCATTATATCAGTTTTTACAGGAAGACTTAAACTCTCAACTTTTGATAACATTTCTTCTTTTTGATAGTGTCCTGAAACATATTTATAATCATTTCTTTTATAACTTGCCTTTGTTTTGCAGCTCGTGGTGCAATACACATGATTGGTTCTTCTAGCTTCAAAAGTTTGGAAACAATGTTTACATAATTTTGTTGTTTTCATAGTTTTTTTAAAATTTTGATTAATTAAAACGTAAAATAAAGTTTAATTTAACCTTTTATCTTCTCATGCTCTTTCCTTTAAAAACAACGATGTTAAACATTTCAAAGAAACGGTCGTGCATCCTTCCACCATACCTTTTACCTAAATCTAACAATGTTTGCTCTATGTTGTTTTCGGGATTCGTATGGTTGCACGTTACATAAGTTATGTATTTTTTTTCGTTTTGTTTAAAGAGAATATCCTCAATTACATCACAATTTCCGTAGTTGCTTGCAATTCGTTCTGAATTAATATCGTCAATAAACAACTTTGGCCTTACCGTTTTATCCAACATATAACTCCTATCAAATGGTGTAGGACATGCTTCATAACTTTTTACCAAATCTTTTGCACCATAGCCTTTAAACCTTAATATTTTATGCTTATTAAATATTTTCTCAAACACCTTAAAATATGCACTTTTGCCAATGCCATAACTCCCCACTACCATCAATCCTTTCTTAAAAGATGGTTCATTCTCAGCATATATAAGGTTTTCACATTTAAAGAACTCTAAATCATTTAAAAAGTAGTAAAACAAAACCTTGATATTTGCCAAGTTATCAGTAGACCCTTTAAATTCTCTACGATATTCCATTTGAAACTCGATAATAAATTCGTCCCATAACTGCTGTTTGGTGAAGATTTGTTGTGGATGCATTATCAATTTCGGACAATCAGTTTTCACTTTTTGTGTTTTAAAATTGCTAACTAATTCCCCGATTTTTTGTGTCTGGTTAAGTCTCATAATTTCATTATCTATTAGTTAATAATTCAGGTTTAACTTTTGTTGAAATCATTTTAGGTCGTTCATTTGCAGCCCATTTATTTAAACGTTTCTCAATTTCAAAAAATCGTTCTGTTTCAAAACGCATTTTTGTTTTATCAGCGTTAAGCTCGCTCCAGTAATCAAAAAAAGATTCTAAAATTATATTATCAAAAGTGGAGTGAGAGAAAACCTTGTCTCTAAATATCTTTTTTCTATTTTTTATTAAATTATTATTAGTATTCGTTGTTGCTAAATGATTGTCATTTGATTGTGAAATGTTTGTTACTTCATTGCTATTTGGTATGTCATTTGGCGTGTCATTTTGTGACTGACCAACTTCAACAACAAAATCATTTAATTTTGGAAAGCTGATTTTAGTATAAGCTGCTGTAGTTTCTACTTTGAGGTAATTTGTTTTTTCTAATTTTGATAAAGCTGTTCTTACCTTACTTACCGTTAGCCCCGTTTCGACTGTAAGTTTATCGTAAGATGTAATAAACTCTCCTTTATTCACAACAATCCCCTGCCATTTTTTTTTGCTGTAGTTAACCCTTAGCAAACAATGCACGAACAATTTGCAAACATTAACATCCGTATACCATTCCCAATCGATTAACTCACGATGTAGCATTATAAATCCTTTGTTTATCATACTATTCCTGTTTAATGAGTTTCGAAAAAATATCACTCTTTTTGTAGTAGACACGATTCCCTAATCGATAACTAGGGAGTATACCGTTTTTGCGCCAATTCCAAAGTGCTTGTTTGGAACATTTTAGAATTTCAAGAGTTTCACCAACCGTGAGAAGCTCTTCTTCATTTTTTTTAGGTGGCTTATATTTATCAAAAAACTCCTTTAACTTACAATCAACACCAATCAAGATATTTTCAGTAAGCTCCTCGGGAGTTGTTTGATAAACGTGTGTTTGTGTTGATTTCATTTGATGCTATTTCAATTACTCCATTTCAAAACTACATCATAACCAACTGTTTTTCAATTTTTTAATGTATATAACAGTATATATACAGCATGAAAATTAAGTGTAATCCGCATCAGGAATTGAAAACCCTCGTTTGTCAAAAACCTCTTTAGCCTTCTGGTATCTTTTATTACCTGAACTCAAATATATTTCTATTGATTTTGGAGAATCACAATCTTCAATAGAAAAAGCTTTAAATAATTCTCTCGATAGACGAGAGTTATTAATTTCTCCACGAGTTTTATCGGCTTCCATATATCCCTTATTTATCAACTCTCTTATGACAATAGCCAATTGTGAAGGGCCAGAAATCCATTTAAGAGGTTTAGTCATAGCCTTTTCTTCATATTCGTCAACAAAACCTTGAACTATTTGTATTCTTTTCTTAAATTGATTTTGCAGTTTCTTTAGCCCTGCAAGGTGATACATTTTTGGATAGTCTAAGTCCCAATTATAAATAACCCCTTCGCTTTCAATAAATCCACCTTCCAACACTTCCTCATTATAATATCCACGCCCTTGAAAATTAGGTTCTGCATTCTCAATAATTTCTAAAATTTTTGGAATGATTTCAAGATCGAGAATAGAGTAATATTTTTCAGGATTCTCACAATAATCATAATGATATTCAAGAAAATCCGTTAGTTCAATTATTCTTGTATCGAACAGAAGTTTATAAATGAAATATTTTAAATAAAAGTTAACGTCTAACTTAGGTTCATAACAGCAGTAATTCTGTAATACAAATTTTGAGCTGTTTTCAATATCATCTTTATTCAACTGATTAAATTCTATTTGATGAATTGCGAATGCGTCTTTATCGTTCATAAATAAATTTTTATTAATTACTAATTTTTAAAAAATGCACTTTCGGCTATTTTCACAGCACGTTCTTGAGGTGTCACTTTAATGTACTTGTAAAATTCTCGCTCTGTAGAATGACCGCTTATAGCCATAATATCCATTGTGGGCATTTTTGACAAATATGCATTTGTGCAAAACGATCTGCGAGCTGTATGTGAAACAATTAGACTATGCTTTAATACCGTTTCAAGTTCTTTTTTCCCTCCAGTTGTTTTTTGAATAGTTATTTGCTCATTTATTTTCGCTTTCCTACCTGCCTCTTTAACAAATTCATTGATATCAGGAGCGTTTAGTTTTCGAGGAAGATTACCATTATACCTCTCTTTCATTATAAATTTTATCCTTGGATGAATAGGCACATAAACCGTTTTAGAGGTTTTTTTTTGCTTAAACTCAAAAACTTCTCTACCATCAAATGTTTTTATTTGACCTTTTGCAATACCATTGTAATCTGAAACTCTTTGACCTGTATAATAACCTATCAGAAAAATATCTCGTGCGAGTTCCCAATCTTTAGTTTTAGACAGATCCACCTTAAACAAAGCATCAATTTCTGATTCATTAAGGTAAATTGAAATTGTTTCCTCTGATACCGCTTTAAACTCTCGATGTCTATATTTAAAATTAGTATTAACACCATCTTCAGATGCCCTATTTAAAATGGTGATTAGGTTTTTGATGTGCTTGCCGATGGTATTTATAGAGTAATTATTGTTTTCTAAATATTGTATGAATGTATAATAGAATTTTAAATCTATGAGATTAAAATCCAAATTGTATTTGACGTTTTTATTAAATTCCCTTAATCTATTTACAGTTTGCTTATATGACCTTACTGTGACTGGACTTAATTTGACTGCTCCTATATTTTTGGCTTGATTTTCTTTGCGTTTTATAAAATCATCAGCAAATTCAAAAAATGAAGTGATTAGTTTATCAACTTCCTCCGTTTCACGAATTATATTAACTAACAAACCTCTAAGGATATCTCTGTTTTGTTTCTCAACTTCTGATAGATTTGAAACTTGATTAGCAAAGTCTGAACAAAACCTCAACAAATCCTTATTTACTTTTTCCCTATTTTTCAATGTTGATAACGCTCTAATTCTTTGATTAGATTTATCCCAATTTTTAGGAATTACTTTATAACCTGTAGCAAATTTTAGACGATTATTTCTCCCAAAACTGTAATCTAAAATTATTGAAGTTTCTGCTTTAGCGTTGACGTCTTTTAATCTATATTTAATGGTTCCTGAAGTAGATTGAATTGCTCTGCTCATAAAATAATAATTTAAATATATTTATTAGGGGACAACAAAAGGGACAACATCCTCTTTACTTATTGTTATATCAAATATAGATAAATTATTCAAAAACCTATATTAAATCAAACAAATTAAGGCTTAAGATTAAATATAGTTAAAATAAGATAACATATGTTCAAGTCAAAAATGGTACTGGAGGCACCACCACTAAAAGCCCGATTCTATTTGAATCGGGTTTTTTGGTTTTAACTAGGATTATAAAGCGAAATATTCATTTTAAAAAATAGTATATTAGCTTGTTCAACTTTATTTAATTAAACAACTTAAAATTACATGTGCAAAGACAAATTTATGCAAGAAGCTGTTAATGCAGCTCTAAAAGGAATGAATAACAATGAAGGCGGACCATTTGGTTGTGTAATCGTTAAAGACGGAAAAATCGTTGGAAGAGGAAATAATAAAGTAACCTCAACTAATGATCCAACAGCACATGCAGAAGTCACGGCAATTAGAGATGCTTGTAAAAATTTAGATTCATTTCAATTAGATGGTTGTGAAATTTATACCTCATGTGAACCTTGTCCTATGTGCTTAGGTGCTATTTATTGGGCAAGACCAGATAAAGTATATTATGGAAGTAATCAAGTAGATGCAGCAAATATTGGATTTGATGATGAGTTTATTTATAAGGAAATTCCGTTACCTTACGCCGAAAGAAGCATTCCTTTTGAGCAATTAGCTCGTGAGATTGCTTTACAACCATTTCAAGAATGGACCAAAAAAGAAGATAAAACTGAATACTAGTTCATGATAACCTTCATTTTAAATAATAAAACTATTAAAACGTCTGAACATTCTGGGATGACATTACTTGATTTTGTGCGATATGAACAACGTCTTACTGGCACCAAAATTGGTTGTCGTGAAGGTGATTGTGGTGCATGTACTGTTTTAGTTGGAACACTTAAAAATGATTCGATTAAATACCAAAGTATCACCTCATGTATTTCTCCTTTAGGAAATGCCCATGGAAAACATATTGTAACTGTTGAAGGCACAAATCTTCAAAACAAATTAACTGCAGCTCAAGAAGCTATGAAAGCAAATTATGCAACGCAATGCGGATTTTGCACTCCTGGATTTGTGGTTGCATTAACAGGTTTTGCTTTATCAAATTCAGAAAACAATCTAAACAATGCTTTAGATGCTATAAGTGGAAACATTTGTAGATGCACAGGTTACAAAGCCATTGAAAAAGCTGCAATTCAAATGGTTGAGCAGCTTCAAAACCAAAAACATGACACCAACTTTAATTGGCTGATTGAAAATGAATTTATTCCAAACTATTTTAAAACCATAACTAAACGACTTACTGACTTAGAGACTAAGGATAGAAATCAACCTAAAGGAAAATTTGTTTCAGGAGGAACTGATTTATACGTTCAACAAGCTGATCATTTAGCTGATAATTCAGTCCATCTTATTGCCGAAAAAGACTATTTAAAAGGTATTCAGATTGAAAATAACAGTTGCACAATTGGCACGAATTCTACTGTGTCTGATTTATGGAATCACATTGAAATCAATACTTATTTTCCTAATCTAAAAAAACACCTTAAACTGGTCTCTTCAGAGCAAATACGAAATATGGCTTCCTTTGGTGGCAACTTGGTAAATGCCTCTCCAATTGGCGATATGACTATTTTCTTTTTAGCCCTTAATAGTGATATTACTGTTTCAAATAAAAATGGCAATGAACGACAAGTTCCACTTAAGAAGTTCTATCAAGGCTATAAAACCTATGATTTAAAAGAAGGTGAATTATTAACAGCTATTAGCTTTAAATTACCAACTAATTCTTCTTTTTTTAATTTTGAAAAAGTCTGTAAACGAACACATTTAGATATTGCTAGTGTCAATTCTGCAATTCAACTTTCTGTTGAAAATGATATCATTTCAGAAGCACATGTATCGATTGGTGGAGTTGCTGCTATTCCGAAGTATTTACATGAAACTTCAAAATTTTTATCTGGAAAACGGTTAGCCTCAGAAACAATTCTTGAAGCTAATTCTATTCTTCAAAATGAAATCGCACCAATTAACGATGTGCGTGGTACAAGTGAATACAAACGATTACTTGGCAGACAATTATTTTTTGCACATTTTACCAAATTATTCCCTAAGCAATTCTCATTAAACGACTTTGTTCAACATGCATAAACATAAACCAAATAACACATTGGGTTCTAAATTAGATGCAGTTTCTAAATCATTAAAACAGAGCATCAAAAATTTAGATTCCTATACACATGTTAGAGGTGAATCTTTGTATGTAGATGATGTTAACATTAGGCAAGGTACGTTTTATGCTGTTGTTTTTGACTCACCAAAAGCGCATGGAAAAATTAAACATATTGACTATTCTAAAGCGGAAGCTTTAGAAGGTGTTGAACGTATTTTTACCTACAAAGATGTTCCAGGTGAAAACCAAATTGGAGGTATTATTCCTGACGAACCTTTATTTGCTGAAAATGAGGTTCATTTTTGGGGAATGCCAATCGCTTTAATTGTAGCTGAATCTGAATTTATTGCTAGAAAAGCAAGAGAACTAATTGAAATTGAGATTGACGAATTACCAGTAATAACAACTGCAAAACAAGCCAAAGCAAAAGGAAGCTTCATCAATGCACCTCGATCCTTTAGTTTGGGTGATACTCAAAAAGGATTTGAAGAATGTGACTATATTTTTGAAGGCGAAACCTTTTCCAATGGTCAAGAACATTTGTACATCGAAGCACAAGGTGCTTATGCCGAACCTCTTGAAAAAGGCAATATAAAAATCACATCTTCAACCCAAGGACCAACTGCTGTTCAAAAAACAGTGGCAACGGTTTTGGGTGTTGCTATGCATAAAATTGAAGTAGATGTCACACGTCTTGGTGGTGGATTTGGAGGAAAAGAAGATCAAGCTACACCTTGGGCTGTAATGGCTGCTTTAGCAACCTATCATTTAAATCAGTCGGTTAAACTAGTATTAAACCGTCATGACGATTTACGAATGACAGGAAAACGTCATCCATACGAAAGCACTTATAAAATAGGATTATCAAAAGACTTGAAAATTTTGGCCTATGAAGCTGAGTTTCTTCAAAATTCTGGAGCTGCTGCCGATTTATCGCCTGCTATTGCCGAACGAACTTTATTTCATGCAACGAATAGTTATTTTGTTCCTAACGTAGAAACCACAGTCATTAGTTGTAAAACAAATTTACCTCCTAATACCGCATTCAGAGGTTTTGGTGGTCCTCAAGGCATGTTCGTTATTGAATCTGCAATTGCCAGAGCGGCAAATGACATTGGTGTATCTCCTAGACAAATTCAGGAAGCAAATCTATTAGATGAAAACGACAGCTTTTCTTATGGTCAAATTGCGAAACAAGTAGAAGCAAAAAACACTTGGAATTCTGCAAAAACCATATATGATGTAGAAGCGCTTGAAAAAGAGGTTAAAAACTTCAATACAACGAATTCCAGCTTCAAAAAAGGATTAGCTTTTATGCCAATCACTTTTGGGATTTCATTTACGAATACACCAATGAACCATGCTCGTGCTTTGGTTCATATTTATCTCGATGGAAGCGTAGGAATTAGCACAGCTGCAGTTGAAATGGGACAAGGTGTGAACACGAAAATGATGCAAATTGCAGCTCAAGTATTTTCCATTCCTATTGAAAAAATTAAAATTGAAACCACAAATACTACTAGAGTTGCAAATACATCCCCTTCTGCTGCAAGTTCTACAGCCGATTTAAACGGAAAAGCAACCTTGAAAGCTTGTAATGCCTTACTTGGTCGTTTGAAAAAAGTGGCTTCTGAAGAATTAAATGTTTCCGAAGACGTCATCGAATTGAAAGATGAATACATCTATATTAAATCTGAAAAATCAGAATTAACTTGGACAGAACTCATCGGTAAAACCATGTTGAAACGCGTTGCTTTGACTGAAAATGCGCACTACGCCACGCCAGAAATTCATTTTGATAAAACCAAAGAAAAAGGCCATCCATTTGCTTATCACGTCTACGGAACAGCCATTATAACAACTACTGTAGATTGCACTCGTGGCACCTACGAATTTGATTCGGTTAAAATTGTTCATGACTACGGAAAAAGCATGAGTGAAGGCATTGATTTAGGTCAAGTCGAAGGTGCTTTGGCGCAAGGAATCGGTTGGATGACCATGGAAGAAATCGCATATAATGATGATGGACGATTACTGTCAAATGCTTTATCGACGTATAAAATTCCAGATATCTTTTCTGTACCGAAACACGTGGAAGTGATTCCTGTGGAAACTCAAGGTCATGACTTAGCAATCTTAAAATCTAAAGCCGTTGGAGAGCCTCCTCTTATGTACGGAATTGGTGCTTATTTTGCGATTCAAAATGCTATTAAAGCTTTTAATCCTGATTATGATTTAAAATTTCATGCGCCAATGACTCCAGAGAAAGTTTTAATGAGTCTTTATAATAAATAAAAGCGATATCGCACTACACTACAAAAAACAAAACATATTAAAAGGCGCACTAATTTACAGTGCTGGAGATACTATTCCTGCGTTTTTATTAGATGAGTTTTCATGGTATCGATTACTTGGAATGGTCTTTATTGGTGCAACTTTTTATGCATTTGAAATTCCGAATTACTTTGATTGGATTGTTAAAAAAACAGAACATTTAAAAAGCTTAAAAGCGACCTTAACCAAAACAGGTTTAGCTATTTTATATTTTAATCCGTTGTGGATTGCAAGACATTTATTATGTATCAAATTATTCTCAGGCCAAATAGAAGCTATTGGTTTTAATCTTCTTGAAATAGCATTTTGGTCGTTTGTAGTCAATATTCCTATTTCGTTTATTGCGAATTATGTCATTCAGAATAGATTCAAACTCAAATGGCGTTTTTTAGGAAGCGCTCTGTTTTCAGCAATTATGGCAATTTATTATGCCTTAAGTGAGACTCTTTTTAGTTAACAAATTACATTTCGCATCAATTACAGAATGACAGATTATTCAGAAGGTAAATTAAAATGAATACAATTTGAAATACTATTCGCCATAAAATATTTGAAACGCGTATACCCTTTTAAGTATTTTGTTTCCTTCCAAGTGTATAAAATAATCTGTCGGAAATACGGAAATAAGTCCATAGCATTAGAAATATCGTCTTTGTACTTCGACTTCTTTGTACTGAGATATTTCTGAACCAATTTCAATAGAAAAGGTCCTATGACTAAATACCAAAGTAGTAAAATTAGTAGACTACGTAGCATGATATAAACTCCTTTTTGCCAACCAAACAAATCGCCTCCAAAAAATGTAAACGCCAAAACAATAATGGTGACTGTTAGTAGCCAAATCCAAACCACTTTAAATTTAAATGCAGCTTTAGTTGTCTTCTTTTCAGGTTCAATTTCGTTAGGTACTAAGTAAAAATTGTCTTGCTTCTTATTCGAAATGATCTTGATCATACTTCTAATGAATAATCCGGCTAGAATTCCGCAAATTCCATAAACTAATAGATAAGTCGTCACTAAAACCGAAGCAGTTGATGTTTCAGAAACAAAATCCATTTTTCTCTGGACATAAGCGCCATATATATTAATAGCATCCCAAAGTTCAGTTCCATAAACAATAGTGAGAATTAATAATTTTTGAAGCGCAGATTCTAAAAATGTAACCATTCCTAAAACCATTAAAGTAGCGCCTTTCCAAGAAAACTTCGAAAACAAAAAGGCACCAACAAGCGCTTGAAAGCTTACGGCTACATACGCTCCAAATGGAGAATATGGACTAACAGCCATTTTTATAATTAAAACAATCAATAGTGCTTTTAAAATAGCCTTCCATTTGTTTTCTGCATAGTACGCAATTAAACTAATGAGTAAAATAGCAATTCCGCCAACAATTATTCCGGTAAAAGGTGTTTTAAAAACATGAAGAAATCCGCCAAGACCTGATTCATTTAAAGCCCAAAGAGCAGTTAATTTATCTATTACAGATTTATTATTCTTCATCCTTTGTAGTGCACTTCTAGTAATTGAGCAACAACACTAATCGCTATTTCTTTGGGTGTGTCACCTCCAACTTGCAATCCAATAGGACAAACCACATTGCTCATCCCTTCTTCGATATTCATCTCTTTTATGAGCATATTATTAAATCGAACGCGTTTTGTTTTACTCCCAATTAATCCTAAGAATTTAGTGTCATTTTGAAGTGCCATTGCAACAATTTCGAAATCAATGGAATGATCATGAGTTAATACTAAAACATAGCAGTTTTTTCCCCATTTCACAACATCTCTAAATGTTTTAAAGTCATCGATATTAACTTGACAACAGGTTATATTCTCATCTAATGTTTTGTCCTTAAACCAATCTTTACGAGAATCGATAAGATTAACTTTAAATGGTGTATCAATTAAAATATTAGCTATTTCTAAGCCAATATGTCCTGCTCCAAATAAAAATAATTCCGGTAATTGATTCATAGGTTCTATCATAAATTCAACTTTTCCTCCACAGCACTGTTCAAACTCGGGACCTAGCGTATAACTAGATTCAATAATCCTATTTTCGTTTAAGGCTCTTATGGCTTCATCAGTAGCCATAAATTCCAACTTCCCACCTCCTATGGTTCCAAATAGCGCTTTATCTTGCGTAATAATCATTCGCGAACCAACAACACATGGTGTTGACCCTAAACATTTTGTTACAGTAACTAAAGCGACAGGTTGTTGCTTTTTATTAAATTCCGATAATAGTTCAATCCAATTCTTCATTCCTTGTAAAAAGAGAATTTAAAAGTAAGGTTTTTTTAGTGTAAACCATATTTCATTTTAGTGATAAAAAATAAATTAGCTTTCTGCTAAATTTTCTGTTAAGTTTGATAATTAAAACCGACTTAAAACCTAATATCTACTTTTTACGTAGATGAATTAACGCTTAAAATTTTAAATATGTCAAAAACATATTACGACCCAGCCGATCTTAAAAAATTTGGAAAAATTACTGAATGGAGTGAAGAATTGGGAACTAAATTTTTTGAATACTATGGAAAAGTTTTTGAAGAAGGCGCTTTAAGTGCTCGAGAAAAATCTTTAATCGCTTTAGCAGTATCGCATACTGAACAATGTCCTTATTGCATTGATGCGTATTCGCAAGACGGACTTCAACGTGGTATTACCAAAGAAGAAATGATGGAAGCCATTCACGTTGGTGCAGCAATAAAAGGTGGTGCAACTTTAGTACATGGCGTGCAGATGATGAATAAAATTAATAAACTAGACGGTTAGTAGTTGATGACGAAATTAAAGACCCAATCTCTACATAAAAAAGGAAGCGATTTAGCACATAGCAATAGACAATTAGAAATTTTATCAAATGGTATTTTTCAAAATGGAGGATTACCAACTTTTAAAAATAAGATTTCCGAAACAAGTCAGTTTCCTTTAAAAGCGAGAAAACTTGAAATACTTCAAATAAATGTAGGCTATATGTGCAATCAAGTCTGTGATCATTGTCATGTTGATGCTGGTCCAGATAGAAAAGAAATAATGACTAGAGACACGATGAAACAGTGTTTGGAAGTGATTAAAAATTCTGGTGCACATACTTTAGATTTAACTGGTGGAGCTCCAGAAATGAATCCAGATTTTAGATGGTTTGTTGAAGAAGCTTCCAAAGTTGGCATTAAAGACTTTATAGTAAGATCTAACTTAACCATCATTAGAGCTAACAAAAAATATTACGATCTACCAGAGTTTTTCAAAAAGCACAATGTTCATGTAGTGAGTTCAATGCCGCATTGGACAAGAGGAAAAACAGACAAACAAAGAGGCGATGGAGTTTTTGACAAATCAATTAAAGCCTTACAAGATTTAAATGCTATTGGTTATGGCATGCCCAATAGTAATTTAAGACTAGACTTAGTTTATAATCCTTCAGGTGCTTTTTTACCAGGTGATCAAAGGTCTATGGAAAAAGATTTCAAAAAGGCATTACATGATGATTTTGATATTCAATTTCATAACCTTTTTGCTATTACTAATCTTCCAATATCTCGTTTTCTAGATTACTTAATTGCATCAGAAAACTATGAAGATTATATGTATCAATTAGTAGAAGCTTACAATCCTACAGCAGTTTCAAATGTCATGTGCACCAATACCTTATCAATAAGTTGGGAAGGTTATTTGTACGATTGTGATTTCAATCAAATGTTAGAACTACCAGTAAACAGTAAGGTAAAGCATATTTCAGATTTTAATGAAGAATTATTGGAAGGACGAAACATAGTCATTTCACAACATTGCTATGGATGCACAGCTGGTGCAGGAAGTAGTTGTCAAGGTGCTGTTATATAATATGAGAATACTGATTATATACATCGTTTGTTTGTTTTCATTTTTCAGCTTCTCGCAAGAAAACTTATCAGAGTTGTTAGGAAAATATAATTCAAATCAAGTCCCCTATATTTCTGTTGATCAATTATCGATACAAAAAACTGAAGTCATTCTTTTAGATGCGAGAGAACCAAAAGAATATGCTGTAAGTCATCTTAAAAATGCCCTTTGTGTTGGATATGAAAATTTTGATATTGAAGTTTTAAAAAACCAAATACCAAATAAACAACAGGAGATTGTTGTGTATTGTTCTCTTGGAATTCGTTCAGAAGTAGTGGCAAGCAAATTGAAAAAAGCTGGATATGCCAATGTAAAAAATTTATATGGTGGAATTTTCGAGTGGAAAAATAAAAACGGTTCAGTTGTCAATGCTCAGGATAAAGAAACAGATAGCATCCATACGTTTTCAAAAAAATGGAGCAAATGGTTAAACAATGGAATTAAAATTCATGAATAAGGAACTCGTCATTGTTTTCGTGAAAAACATCACATTAGGAAAAGTAAAAACCAGACTTGCAAAAACTATTGGTAATGAAGCTGCATTTGAAGTTTATAAAGCACTCGTAAAAGTCACAGAAGAGGCAACAGACGATTTAGATAATGATTTACGAATCTATTTTTCTGATGCTGTTGTAGATACCAAATGGCAAAATGCGTATAAAGCTGTTCAAGAAGGAAAAGATTTAGGTGAACGCATGAAAAACGCATTCTTAAAAGGTTTTCAAGATGGTTACAATCGCATTGTCCTAATTGGATCAGATTTACCTGACATTAATGCTTCTCACATTCGAAAAGGTTTAAACGCTCTAGAACATTCTGAAGTTGTTTTTGGACCTGCTGAAGATGGTGGTTATTACCTCATAGGCATGTCAAAAATGAATACCAAAGTATTTGAAAACAAACCTTGGAGTCAAAGTTATTTATTATCTGAAACGCTTTCAGAATTGAAAAACAACAATACAACATTTGCTACCTTAGCTGTTTTAAATGACATTGATACATTTGAAGACTTAGAAACATCAGATTTTTATAAAAACAACGAAGAATTACAATACAAAATCAAACAACTAAATGATTAAATTCATAACAGAAACTGCTAATTATCTGGCTGATAAAGGTTTTAAAAATCCTGAAATCGGAATCATCTTAGGGACAGGCTTAGGTAAACTTACAAACGAAATTGAAGTGATTTGCGAAGTGAGTTATAATCACATTCCTAATTTTCCAACAGCTACGGTTGAGTTTCATAAAGGTAAATTAATTTATGGCCTAATAGAAGGAAAAAAAGTGGTTGTGATGCAAGGACGTTTCCATGTTTATGAAGGCTACACTTTACAAGATGTCACCTTTCCCGTAAGAATTATGAAAAAGCTTGGAATTAAAACACTACTAGTTTCAAATGCTGCCGGTGCCATAAACCTAAACTATAAAAAAGGAGAATTGATGTTGATTGATGATCATATTAATTTACAAGGAAGTTCTCCATTAGCATTTAAAGGGGTTGAAGAACTAGGAGAGCGATTTACAGATATGAGTGCACCCTATAATTTGGAAATTAATGCCAAATTTAAAAGCATTGCAAAAGCACATAACATCAAATTACATGAAGGTGTTTATGCGAGTGTTGTTGGACCACAATTAGAAACAAGAGCAGAATATAGAATGCTCAAAATTATTGGTGCTGATGCCGTTGGGATGAGTACAGTTCCTGAAATCATTGTTGCGAACCATTTAAATATGAAAGCAGCTGCAATTTCGGTATTAACAGACGAATGTGATCCAGACAACTTAAAAGCAGTCGATATAGCAGAAATAATAGCAATTGCCGGAAAAGCAGAACCTAATATGATTACCCTTTTTAAAGAATTAATAAAAACTATTTAATGTGTAATATATGTTACACATTTTTGTTGATGAAGAGACTACCTTTATGAATCAAAATATGATACAATAATTTAAGCTATGAGCTACTTAAACGCAACTAACGATTTATATAAAGAAGCAGCCTTAACACCTGATGTTGGTTTATGCTGTACTACGAACCCTATTTGGGAATTACCAGGTTTAAAAATCCCAAGAATCATGCAAGAAATGAATTATGGCTGCGGAAGTACAGTTCATGCTCGTGATTTAACAAACAATCCTAAAATGCTTTATGTTGGTGTTGGAGGTGGTATGGAATTACTACAATTTGCCTATTTCAATCGTCAAAAAAGTGGAGTTATTGGAGTTGATGTTGTAAACGAAATGTTAGAAGCATCTCGTAAAAATTTCATCGAAGCTGAAGCTCAAAATGATTGGTTCAAATCTGAATTTGTTGATCTTAAAAAAGGTGATGCTATGCATCTTCCTGTTGACGATAATAGTATCGATGTGGCAGCTCAAAACTGTCTATTCAATATTTTTAAAGCTGATGATTTAAAGAAAGCCATTGAAGAAATGTATCGCGTATTAAA
The DNA here is from genome assembly GCF_034670085.1 of Psychroserpens sp. GTDB lineage: Bacteria > Bacteroidota > Bacteroidia > Flavobacteriales > Flavobacteriaceae > Psychroserpens. The sequence continues at coordinate 225,658 of NZ_JAXMOD010000001.1, forward strand.
ACCTCATGGTCGTTTAGTAATGAGTGATCCTACTTGTGAGCAACCCATGAATGACGAATTGCGAAACGATGATAGATTAAGAGCACTTTGTTTAAGTGGAAGCTTACCTATTTCAGAATACATAAAAGCTCTAACTGATGCTGGCTTTGGAACTATTGAAATTAGAGCAAGAAAACCGTATCGAATCTTAGACCCTAAACATTATCCAACAAACGAATTGATTTATATTGAATCTATTGAAGTTGCAGCCATTAAAGACCCTATGCCAAGTGATGGACCTTGTGTTTTCACAGGAAAAGCGGCAATTTATTATGGTGAGGATGATTATTTCGATGATAAAGCTGGACATGTATTGCTTAAAAATCAACCTTTAGCGATTTGTGATAAAACGGCTGGAGTTTTGGCAAACTTAGAACGAGATGATATCTTTATAAGTGAATCTACATACCATTATGATGGTGGAGGTTGTTGCTAGAAGATAATCGTCATTTATTTATCTCACTCATTCAAGAAAATAAAATTATCATAAAAAAGCGCATCGTTAAAGAATGCGCTTTTTTTTGATTAAACTAACCATGCATAACCATCAACTCTTCCTAATATAAATATTACCAGAGATGGTTTCCATTTCTAAAGGAAGTGTTCCTCCATTTATTTGTTTTGAAACTCTATTATGAGATCCATTGTAAGATTTACTAGACGTGTTTTTTCTAAATTCTAAATCTGAATAAATCGTGCCTGTCAATGATTTTGCTCTTAAATCGGCTTTTTTTACGGTAACATCTAATGCTCCACTGATGGTCTTTAGTCTAAGCTCTCCATCATATTTTTTAATTATTACGTCTCCAGATATTAAATCAGTAACTAAATCTCCTTGAAAAACATCCATAATAACACTACCAGAAATACTTTTTATTTTTAAATTGACATTCTTAGGAACTATGACCACATAATTTATAATTGTTGTCCTATCGCAATTGTTTCTGTTTTTATCCTTCCATTGGTTTTTAAAATAATCTCCAAAATCTGAATATAGTTTTAAATGTCTTGATGAATTGTCTGTTTTAATATTGAAAAACGCATTACCTACTCCATCATCAATATTAACTGAAGCTTTCACTTTTATATCATTTGTATTGCCGTGTTCTACTCTTATATCTTGCGCAAATTTAAAATCGAGAAATACATCTTGGTTTTTTGATAGACTTTCTTTGATTTCAACATGTCGTTGTGCATGAAGTGTTGCAACACTTAGCAAAGCAATTATTATTAATTTATTACTCACGCCTCTCCTATTATGGAAGAGTTCGTGAAAAAATGAGATTTTTTTCATGTGTTCGATTTTTTGATTGATTATTGTTTTCTTAGATATACGTTTCCAGTGGAAGAACGTAAGACGATTTTGACACCTCCATTATTGAGTTTAGTTTCAATTCTTTGGGTAGAACCTACAACCTTCATTCCATCGCTTGTAGGTATTTGTAAATCAAAATCGGTATAAATGGTTCCCATGTTAGAACGCAATTCTAAATCGGCTTTCGTATTAGCTGGAAGAGACACATCTACAATCCCTGTTGAACTACTCATAGTGATTGGTGACGATTGGCTAACGCTTGAGAAATCTACATCAATAGTTCCAGTACTGGTATGTGCAGTAATTGGACCTGTAACATCTTTAAGGATAATCTTGCCAACATTTGTGTTCACTTCTATTTCCGAAGAAAACCCTCTTAAAACCGCACTCCCTAGATTACCACAATCTAAATGAATATCCATAGTTTTTGGTAAAATAATTTGCAATCCGCTACGTTGCATCCATGATTTTAAATCTTTAATTCGTAATACAGTGCCTTCTTGCTCAATAGACATTCCAAATCCAGTATTATCGACTCCTCCAGAGTACACGGCTTTTAGGCCTTTAGAACGATCATCCCTATTATTCTCCTCACAATCGTGACATTCTACATTATGCTCATGGTCACAATTGTCATGATCGTGGTCGTCATTATCATACACATATTTTGTGAATTTCAATTCATTCGTTGTACCCGCTATTATCTTAACATGTGTACCTGTTTCAATTTTTACTTTTGTAATGCCGTTTAAACGCTTCGAATAATCTTCTTGAGCATTGGTAAACATAAAGCATAATACTGCTATAAAATTTACTATAATTCCTGTTCGTTTTATCTGTTTCATTTTACTGATTTTTTAATTGATTCTTATTAAATAATTTCCGAAATACCACTGTTTGCCTGCTCTTTTACAAAATCTGCTGTATCCTCGTGCTCTAATAATTGTTGCATTGGAGCAATCGCGCGTTTCTCCTGGATTTTTACCAAAAATTGAATAATTGCAATTTGTAAACTTGGATCTTTCTGGGTAGTTAGTGCTTCAATAAACGCTTCTTTTACAATAGTTGATTTTGGAAATTCTGATAATGCTTCTGCTGCAGCTAATCGCACATTCATATTTCCGTCATATTGCATACGTTCTATTAACGCTTCTAATATTTTAACGTCTGGTTTTACAAAGTTTTCTGTAAAACTTACGGCTTGAATACGTTTACTTGGTGATTGATTTTCAATCATTGCCAACATCATATCTTCTCTTAATTCAATGGTTTCTTTTTGTAATGCAGAAATTTCTTGATTTGCAGTCTGTTTCGAATTGTGACTACCTAAAAAATAACCACCAAACATCAATATAATGGAAGCTGCAATTTGAAATGCTTGTTTCCATGGAAAATCTTTTTTCGATTCAGTAAGCTTCACAATTTTATCATCATGCCATTGCTTTTCTTCCTCTAAGAGGTTATAAAATCCAGTTCTTAAGTTATCACTTGGAGTTTCTTCTTTTACCTTTTCAAAAGCCAAAAACAGTGCCTTTGTGTCTTCATAATTTGACTTGCAAGCATCACATGATTTTATATGTTGCTTAATGTTTTGAGAATCTTCAGGAGGCAATTGGCCATCAATAAAATCTACTAATTGTTCTTCTATATTTTTACACTCCATGACTATATGGTTTCTAAATAAACGGTTTTCAATTTTTTTATAATACGATGTATCTTCACTTTAACTGCACCTTCACTGCTTCCAATTATATCTGCTATTTTATCGTATTTTATGCCTTGAAATCGATTTAAAATGATTAATTCTTTTTCTTCTTTATTCAATATGTTTAATGCGTAATGCAAATGGGCAATATCATCATTTCTTTCAATCTTACTATCTGCATTATTACTGGCAACAAATTCGAGATTTTCGGTATTTGATGTTTTTTTAGACTTCTGATAATGATCTGAGAATACATTACGTGCAATCTTAAAAATCCATGACACAAATTGTCCGCCTTTGTAAGATGTTCTATAACGCATGACTTTATAAAAAACAGCTTGAGTCATGTCTTCACAAGCATCCTTATCTCTTATCATTTGAAAATAGAAATTATACAACCGCTTGTTATAGCGCTCAAAAATGTGAGCCATAGCATCTAAATTTCCTCGAGATACATCGAGCATTACTTCTTCGTCGGTTAGTCTTTTCAATTCTCTTTGATGGTTGTTTGGTATGAAGACCTTTAATTTACAAAAAGGTTACACAAGCCTATTATTTTTTTTAAAAAATGTATCTTTATAGTCTATGGAAAAATATCTCGACATAATAAAAAACTCGTACTCTGGCTATTGGAATTACCTCAAAAATGAGGTTCTTTTTGAAAATAACTGGGACAATTATTTTTATGGACTTATTATTATTTCTATTGCAGTTTGGTTATTAGAAATTACATTTCCGTGGCGAAAAAATCAAGCGTTGTTTCGTAAAGATTTCTGGCTAGACACCTTTTATATGTTCTTTAATTTTTTTATTCTGAATTTAATTGTGCTCATCGCCTTATCAAATACAGCTGCCGAATTCTTTAACGATATTTTAGGTGCTGTTGGTTTATCGCTTTCCAGTTTTCAATTATTTGATTCTACAGATTTACCAAAATGGTTAGGTTTACTGATTTTCTTTTTAGTGAATGATTTTGTACAGTGGAATACACACCGATTATTACATCGTGTGCCTTGGTTGTGGAATTTCCATAAAGTACATCATAGCGTAAAAGAAATGGGATTTGCAGCACATTTACGCTACCATTGGATGGAACCTGTTGTTTACAATTCCATTAGATATATTCCTTTAGCAATTATTGCAAATTATAGTGCGCAAGATGTTGCTATTGTGTATTTCTTCGCTATCGCAATTGGACATCTTAACCATGCAAATTTGGGTTGGGACTACGGAAAACTAAAATATATCTTTAACAATCCGAAGATGCATATTTGGCATCATGCAAAAGAACTACCTAAGCATGTTAGGTTTGGTGTTAACTACGGACTAACATTAAGTATCTGGGATTACATTTTCAAAACAAATTATGTTCCGCATAGCGGAAGAGACATAGAATTAGGTTTTGATGGTGATGAACAATTCCCAAAAGATTTTATTAGTCAGGAGTTATATCCGTTAAAGAAAAAGTAGATGTCAATTAAACCTATTTCAATTTTAGTCTTAGTGTTATTAATAATTTCTTGTGGAAGCAGCAAACAAATTGCTAGTACTTCTACAACAGAGGAAGTTATTCAAGTTGAAGAACAAAAAGAGGAAGTGTTCGAATCAATTGAAAATGAAAGCACTACAACCATTGAAACTCCATCCGAAATAGAATCGAATGAAACTATTTCTGAAGTTGAAACTGAACCTGAAATAACTGGAAGCCAAGACACAGAAGTATTTAATCATGAAGCATGGAACAATTTGCTTCAAAAACATGTTTCAGAACAAGGCAATGTTAATTATAATGGTTTCAAATCTGATAAAACTGAATTTTACAGCTATTTGAATTCACTTTCTGAAACACCACCTGAAGATTCTTGGAGCAAAGATGAAACACTTGCGTATTGGATGAATGTTTACAATGCGTTTACCATAAAACTTATCTTAGATAATTACCCAATACAAAGTATTAAAGATATTGATGGACCTTGGAATCATCGTTTTATTAAAATAGGAGCTAAATGGTACACGCTTAATGACGTAGAACACAGGATCATTCGAAAAATGGATGAACCTCGTATTCATTTTGCATTAGTTTGTGCCGCAGTTTCTTGTCCGAGATTATACAATAAAGCCTTTACATCCAAAAATCTGGATTCCGATTTAGTCCTTCTAACAAAAGGGTTTTTAGGTGATTCGTCTAAAAATGAACTTAGTGAAAGTAGCATCAAATTATCTAAAATATTTAAATGGTATGGAGGTGATTTTAAATCAAACGAAAGTTCTTTAATCGACTTCTTAAACCAATATTCAGACGTTACAATTTCAGAGAAAGCAAAAAAAAGCTACAAAGATTATAATTGGAATTTGAATGACTAAAATTTCTATTATAATTCCAGTTTTAAATGAAGAAAAAGACATTGGAAAACTCCTTGTTCATTTAAATGAACATTCTTCAAAATCGAATATAAGTGATATCATTTTAGTGGATGGCGGAAGCCAGGATAATACAATACAAATCATAAATAAAGTCACTTCGAGCGCAGTCGAGAGGTCTCGAAAAAGAGGTTTCGACTGCGCTCAACCTGACATAACACTTTTACATTCTGAAAAAGGACGTGCTAAACAAATGAATCTTGGAGCAAAAAAAGCAACTGGCAACATCCTTTATTTTTTGCATGCTGATTCTTATCCACCAAAACATTTTGATGATCTTATTATTTCTGAAGTCAACAAAGGCCATCTAGCTGGTTGTTTCAGAATGCAATTTGATAGTCAACATTGGTGGCTAAGATTAGCAAGTTGGCTCACGCAATTTTCTTGGCGAGCATGCAGAGGTGGTGATCAAAGTCAGTTTATTACGCGTGAACTTTTTAATGAAATTGGAGGTTATGATGAAAGCTTCATCATCTACGAAGACAATATATTAATCAATGAACTATACGAAAGAAAGCAATTTATTGTCATTAATAAAAAGATTCGCACTTCAGCAAGACTTTACAAAAAGCATGGAATTTGGACCTTACAATACCACTTCTGGGCCATCTATGTCAAAAAATGGTTTGGTGCGTCGGCAGATGATTTATTTGCTTACTATAAGACACATATTAAGTGATTAACTTTTATTTCTTCCTTGTTCACTTGGATATAAATCTTGTAAGGTCTCACTTTGAAAAATTTCTTTTGTATGAATATCTATAGCAGATAGTTTTCCAGTAAATGCAGCTCCTGTATCAATATTCCAAACGTTAATTGCATTCATAGGTTTGTCTTTATAAAAATTTATTGTTGGTGTATGACCAATATAAATTTCGAAATACTGCTTTAACCGATTTGGATACAGTTCAGAATCCTTTTTGATACTATTATCCATCGTTATTGCCATTTCCCAAAGCGTGCGATCAAAATAAAAATTTCGAAAATTATATTCTTTTTCAACGCCATGCATTGATGTAAAACCTGCATGAATAAATAATCGATTGTCATCATCAATATGGTAAAGATCCATAGCATCAAAAAAATACAAATGTTGTTTCTTTTCTGCTTCCGAAAGAGATGCATAACTTTCAACTGTTTCTTGTCCACCATGAGCTAACCAAACTGGTTCACCTTCGCCAGTTCGCAACCAATCTTCACACCAAACATCGTGATTCCCTTTAATAAAAATACAGGTATTTGTTTTCGATAATTCCATTAAATACTGAATTACCTGAGCAGACTCACTCCAGCCATCAACATAATCACCCACAAAAATGAGTGTATCGTCTTTACTAACCTTAGCAATTTCCATAAGTTGAATCAATCCTCGTAATCCTCCATGAATATCTCCAATGGCAAGTGTTCTCATAATTTACTTTTTAATACAAATATAAATAGGTAATTTGATTTATTCGGACTTATAAAAGGATTGAATTATGGCTTCAACAGGTTTGTTTTGAGGTGTAAATTGATTGTCTTTATCGCCTCCACTTTTATCGTAGTTATGAAACCATTTCCAAACAAATCCTCCTGCAAACCAGTCTTCATGCCAAAACTCTTCAAATAATGCTTGCGTTGCATTTGCTTGCCCTTCAAAATTTAACGACTGAATTGTGTGGTCGCTTTCCCATGGTTCTTTACCAGTAAAATCCATACTTCGGTAGCCATATTCAGTAAATAAAATTGGTTTATTATGTGTTTCAGATAGTGATTTGATAAGCTGTTTATGCTTTTGCCAACCAGCTTTACATTCTTCAATCGTAGGCGTTTGATTGTCACTCACTGGAAAGTAAGCATCAACTCCAATATAATCAACATCACTCCAAAATGGTGTGCGTTTAAACTCATCCCAATTGGCTGCATACGTTAGTTTCCCTTTGTAAACACTTTTAATTTCTTTTATTAATTTATGCCAATATTCAGGACGTTCTTTGACGAAGTTTTCTAATTCGGTTCCAATACAAAAGATTTCAGCATTAGTTTCTTCAGCGAGATCTACGTATTCTAAAATAAACTTAGAATAGGATGCTTCTAAAGCTTTCCAGTTATCTTCATTAGACATTTTTATAAGTCCGGTAAATTCGCCTTTCCAAACCCAAATTTGAGGCTTAATCATGATTTTGACCTTCCGCTTTTTTAAGGCTTCAATATATTGTTTTGCTCCTGCTCTAGTTTCTCCAAACCATTGTCTATCTGTATTATGAATAATCTCAGGATGCTCTAAATCACGTATAAAACCAAAAGGCATAATTGCAGTATAATTCGCACCAACTTTAATTACAGGTTCTGTATGTGTTTCATTAATAGTTTCGGGCGACGCAACAAAACTAAGTCCATTAACTTTTTCTTTCTGCGCAGCACATGCGGATACTATAAAAAGAAGAAGTAAAACACGTAATGTCAAAATTATTCTCATACCAAATATTTAATCTTTAAATTTAATCAAAAAGCCAATACCGTTTAAGGTTTTAACAAAACCTTCGACAAAAGATTCATCTAACTTAAATCTATGGATAATATCGTAATCATCGGAAACGGAATTTCAGGAGTCACTTTAGCAAGACATATTAGAAAGCTTTCCGATAAAAAAATCACAATTATATCTTCAGAAACTGATCACTTCTTTTCACGTACTGCGCTCATGTATATTTATATGGGACATATGAAATTTGAACACACACAACCTTATGAAGATTGGTTTTGGAAAAAGAATAAAATCGAATTACGTAATGCATACGTTGAAGCCATAGATACCGATAATAAATCTTTAAAACTTGCTAATGGTCCAGTTCTCAACTACGATAAATTGGTCATTGCTACTGGAAGTAAACCAAACAAATTTGGATGGCCTGGACAAGACCTTAAAGGTGTTATGGGAATGTATCATAAACAAGATTTAGATAATCTAGAGGTACATGCACCTAATAATAAAGTTTGTAAAAGAGCTGTGATTGTAGGTGGTGGACTTATAGGCATCGAACTTGCCGAAATGCTAAACTCGCGACGTATTCCTGTAACATTTTTAGTTCGAGAATCTAGTTTTTGGAATGGCGTTTTACCAGAAGGTGAAAGTCAGATGATAAATAGACACATAAAAAACCATCATATCGATTTGCGGTTATCAACAAATCTAAAGGAAATAAAATCTGATGAAAACGGACATGTAAAATCCGTAGTCATTGAAGAAACAGGAGAGGAAATTGCTTGTAATGTCGTTGGATTAACAGCTGGTGTTTCGCCAAATATAGGTTTTGTGAAATCTTCAAAAATTGAAATTGGCAGAGGTGTTAAAGTTAATCGCTTTCTTGAAACAAACATTCCAGATGTGTATGCAATTGGAGATTGTGCCGAACAACATGAAGCCATTGGAAACAGAAGACCTATTGAAGCCGTTTGGTATTCAGGTCGAATGATGGGAGAAACATTAGCGCAAACCATTTGTGGTAATCGTATGGCATACAAACCAGGTCATTGGTTTAATTCTGCCAAATTTTTAGATATTGAATATCAAACCTATGGTTGGGTTTTTGGAAAAAAAGGAAGGCCAGACTATGAACAACATTTCCATTGGAAACACAATGATGACACTAAATGTATCACAGTTGCTTATCACAAAGACAGTAATGAGTTTTTAGGAATTAACACCTTTGGAATTAGAATGCGTCATGAAACATTTGATACTTGGCTCAGTGAGAAAAGAGATGTTGATTATGTGATGAATCATCTTTCTGAAGCAAATTTTGATCCTGAATTCTATAGTCATTACGAAGCTGAAATCTTATCGGCTTATAACAAACAACTAGAAACCGCATAACCATGAGTAATAAAATAAATCATAGCATGTCTTTAGCAAAACCTGACGCTTTAGATATTACAACCAAACAAAAAGTTGCTTTAGCAATTGGCATTGTAGGTTTACTAATTTTAACATTAGCAATTTTAAATACTAATTTTCCAAATCAAGGCTTGTTTTTAAGTTTATCACTAGGAATGATTTCACTTGGAATAATTATCTATTCAAGGGAAGCCTACTTGACCAAATTAGAAGGCATAAAAAATGATGGTGTTTGGTTTAAATCCATTTCATCTCGAGGAATTTGGGGTTGGATAGTTGGTGTTATTCTAACGTCATTTTATATTGTGCTGTATTTTTATCCACAGTATTTGGGCTTAGGAGTTGATGGTGCTTCTAACAATGGTTTAATTAGCTTATTTGACCCTCTTAGTCAGTTATTAAGCGGACGAAATGCAAGTCAGTGGTTTGTTTACGGAACGCTGTACACCATAGCTATTCTAGCTTTTGGTTATAAATTTATTCTAAAGTATAGACACAACCGATATCAACAAGTTCGAACAATTTCTGTGATGTTTTTCCAATTAGGTTTTGCCTTTTTGATTCCAGAATTTATGTATGTCATGAACAACGATTTACCTTATTACGATTTAAAAAGTGTCTGGCCTCTCAATTATTACATTTTTGATGAATGGTCTGTAAAAGGTTTTTTATCGAATGGAAACATTGGTTTAGCCTTGATTTTATTTGGTATCATTTCAATCTTTGTTATTTCACCAATATTAACTTATAAATACGGAAAACGTTGGTATTGCTCTTGGGTTTGTGGTTGTGGTGGATTAGCAGAAACTGCAGGAGACTCCTTCAGACATTTATCATCTAAAAAAATGTCTGCTTGGAAATTAGAACGCTGGTTAATTCATCTTGTTTTGGTATTCTCAGTGGTTATGACAACTGCAATGGTTTATACGTACTTAGGGTATGATAGTAATGATTTTTGGTTAACAAAAGCTGTATTTATTAGTTTGGTGATTGGATTCTTAACACTAGTATTTGTGGGAGTTATGCTTTTTAAAAGACATGAATTAGGTAAAGACGCAAAATATGGTGCGATTGGCTTCTTTGTTGTAATTGGTTTATTAGTAACTATGCATTTCACTGGTTCGACAGATCACGTCTTCTATGTGAAAGCTGGGACTTTACGATCTACTTACGGAATTTACATTGGCTCCATTTTTTCAGGAGTTATTGGGACAGGTTTTTATCCCATCCTAGGAAGTCGTTCTTGGTGTCGATTTGGCTGTCCTATGGCTGCTATTCTTGGTTTTCAACAACGTTTATTTTCTAAATTTAGAATTACTACAAATGGTGGTCAATGTATTTCGTGTGGAAATTGCTCCAACAGTTGCGAAATGGGTATTGACGTTCGTCACTATGCTCAAAAAGGTGAAAACATTGTGCGTTCAAGCTGTGTTGGTTGTGGAATATGTGCTGCAGTTTGCCCAAGAGGTGTTCTTAAATTAGAAAATGATAGCATGAAAGGACGTATTAATCCAACTGAAATTCTTTTAGGGAATGATGTCGATCTAATGGAATTGGTAAACGAAAAATAAGATATTGTATTTTTACACTTTCAAACCAACTAAATGCCCAATATAAAAGTTATTATTCCTGCCTACAATGAAGCAGATTCTATAGCACATGTCATTAAAGATATTCCAGATATTGTAAATGAAGTTATTGTAGTCAGTAATAACTCTAATGATGGTACAGAAGTAATTGCTGAAAAGGCTGGAGCAACAGTTCTTACTGAAGAAAACAAGGGTTATGGTTATGCTTGTTTAAAAGGAATGGGTTATATTTCTGGTCTACTAGAACAACCTGATATTATTGTGTTTTTAGATGGTGATTATAGTGATTACCCAGAAGAACTCACTAAAATAGTTAATCCAATTATTGAAGACAATATCGATTTTGTAGTTGGAGCACGAGTAAAACAATTAAGAGAAAATGGGTCGATGACCATTCCTCAAGTTTTTGGAAATTGGCTCGCTACCACTTTAATGTCCTTATTCTTTAGAGCAAAATTTACAGATCTAGGACCTTTTAGAGCTATTAAGTATGAAAAGCTTCTTAATTTAAACATGGAAGATAAAACTTATGGTTGGACCGTTGAGATGCAATTAAAAGTCTTAAAACAGCGATTGACTTATGTTGAAATACCCGTAAACTACAGAAATAGAATAGGTGTCTCAAAAGTTTCAGGTACCGTAAAAGGTGCTATATTTGCAGGCGTAAAAATCTTAGGTTGGATTTTTAAATACAGTTTAAAAAAATGATTCTCGAAACGATAATTATTGTCATTTACACTATAGCAATTATACTGATTTTCATGTATTCTTTAGCTCAACTCAACCTGCTATTCAATTACCTGTCTTCAAAAAAAGCAAATAAAGTTTGTGATACTTTTGATTTATCTAAACCAGAAGAAGTTCCTTTTGTCACCATTCAACTTCCTGTTTTTAACGAAATGTATGTTATGGATCGTTTGCTGGACAACATTGCACTTATTGATTATCCAAAAGATAAATTGGAAATCCAAGTACTAGACGATTCTACAGATGAGACTATTGAAACAACAAGACTTCACATAGAAAAAATTCAAACTAAAGGTCTCGACATAATACACATAACGCGAACGGATAGGTCGGGTTTTAAAGCTGGTGCATTAAAAGAAGGTTTGGAAATTGCAAAAGGTGAATTTATTGCCATTTTTGATGCCGATTTTCTTCCTAAACCAAATTGGCTAAAACGTACAATTCCATATTTTAAGGATGAACATATTGGTGTTGTGCAAACGCGATGGAGTCATATTAATCGTAACTATTCAATACTTACTAAAATTCAAGCTTTTGCTTTAGATGCTCATTTTACACTCGAACAAGTTGGACGAAATAGCAAAGGGCATTTTATCAATTTTAATGGAACAGCAGGAATTTGGAGAAAAGATTGCATCCTAGACGCTGGAAATTGGGAAGGCGATACCTTAACTGAAGATTTAGATTTAAGTTATAGAGCACAACTTAAAAATTGGAAATTTAAGTACCTCGAAGATGTTGAAACTCCAGCTGAATTACCTGTAGTTATAAGTGCTGCACGTTCACAGCAATTTCGTTGGAACAAAGGTGGCGCTGAAAATTTCAGAAAGATGTTAAAGCGAGTAATTTCCTCAAAAAACATTTCAGCTAAAACAAAAATTCATGGATTACTACATTTATTAAACAGTACCATGTTTTTAAATGTTCTTATTGTTGCTGTCCTGAGCATACCAATGTTATATATCAAAAATGAATATGCTCATCTACGGTTTTACTTTTACTTCATGAGTTTTTTCGTAATGAGTACTGTAATCTTTTTTATCTGTTATTGGTTTATGTATAAACAGATATATGGTAGTGGTTTTAAAAATTTCTTCAGTTACATAGGACTGTTTTTTACATTCTTTACAATAGCAATGGGATTTTCACTACACAACTCTATTGCTGTTTTAGAAGGTCATTTGGGAAAACGAAGTGAATTTGTTCGTACACCAAAATTTAATATTAGCACCTTAAAAGATTCTTGGAAAGGAAATAAATACCTCAGAAAAAAAATATCGCCTCATGTCATTATAGAAGGCATCCTTATGCTCTATTTCGGATTTGGTTTATATAGCGCATTTATAGTTGGAGATCAAGGCGGTGATTTCGGATTATTCCCATTTCATTTAATGCTATTCTTAGGTTTTGGTTATGTGTTCTTTAAATCAATATCCTCAAAAATGTAATGCAGTTCTGGAAATTTTATAAAATTCCGTTGTTGCTTACTTTTGTTGGCCTTTTTCTCTATTGGCTTTTTAGTTATAACTTAATAAGAACAGAATATACTAAACTTATTACATTCTATACTGCGCTTTGGATTATATTTATTCTGCTTCTGAAGTACGCTAAAGACAACATCAAATTCTTAACCATTATTGCCTTTCTATTTCGAGCAGTTTTCATTTTAGCAATTCCAAATTTATCACAAGATTTCTATCGCTTTATTTGGGATGGACGCATGATTCTAGAAGGATTTAATCCATACTTATATACTCCAGTATCGTTTATAGATACGCAAAATTTTCCAGTAGCTCAAGCTAGAGAATTATATGCAGGAATGGGACAACTTAATGGAAGTCATTTCACCAATTACCCACCTTTAAATCAATTGTGTTTTGTAATTGCAGGACTATTTTCTGGTCATAGTATTTTGGGTTCAGCAATGGTATTACGTTTATTAATTGTTGCTGCCGATTTCGGAACTCTCTACTTCGGAAAACGCTTGCTTAAGCAACTCAATATTCCGGTTAAAAATATCTTTTGGTATATTTTAAATCCGTTTATTATTATTGAATTAACTGGGAACTTACACTTTGAAGGTGTTATGATTTTCTTTTTAGTTTGGAGTTTATACCTATTACATTCAGGCAAATGGAAATGGGCAGCAGTTATATTTGCTCTATCAATTTCGGTGAAATTGATTCCACTTCTTTTTTTACCATTGTTGTTTCGATACTTCAAATCAACTTCGCTCAATGACCAGAATAAAAACAATGAGATTCTGAAACGAGTTCAGAATGACGATTCCTCTTCAAAAATTGACTTTAAAAAGTTGATTTCATTTTATGGTATTATTGGTTTAACAACATGCTTACTATTTGCGCCTTTTTTCTCTTCGGAATTTATTAATAATTATACGCAAACAGTTGCACTATGGTTTCAAAATTTCGAGTTTAATGCAAGTATTTACTATGTTGCTCGAGAGATAGGCTATCTATTTACAGGTTATAATGAAATTGCATTAATTGGAAAAATAGTATCAGTTGTAATAGTTGTGTTTGTCCTTGTATTATCATTCTACAAAAGGCAGATTTCAACCAAAACCCTTCTTACAACAATGCTCTTCGCCTTTTCCTTTTATTTGTTTTTGAGCACAACTGTGCATCCTTGGTATTTAGCAACCCTTTTAATTTTGAGTGTATTTACTAATTATAAGTTTCCATTGGTATGGAGTTTTGTAATTATATTCAGTTACTTGGCTTATATTAATCTCAACAAAGCTGATAAATCTGAAAATCTATGGATAATAGCTTTTGAATATGGTATCGTTTACGCGGTTTTGATTTGGGACGTCTTAATTTCAAAACGTTTGAAACACCAATAAAAAAAACCAACTCATCTGAGTTGGTTTGTTTATCATATAAAATATTTTATAGTTTATTAAGCGCTCTGATTGTATAGGTTTCAATCTCATCTTCATAACCATCTTCATCTTTTAAAGTTTCAGATTTTATAGTATAAGTGACCATGAATTTTGAGCCTATAAGTTTTTCAGATTTTAAATCGAATGTTTTTAGGAGTGATTCATCAATGTCTTGAAATGTCATTGTGTATTCTTCATCTTCTTCATTAATGCCAATAAAATTGTAACCGTAATCTTCTTTACCATCGAAAACACCTTCAAATGTTTCAGTAGAATTTACAGAAACCATTGATGTCAAAAAGAATAAACATACCATTAAAAAGCTAGCATTAATTGCAGTTTTTGTTTTCATTTTAATAAAATTTAAACGTTGAAAATAAGAGTTGTTTCCTTCGGAAGCTAACCACTTCAAGTCCGTTAGTGCTTTTAGTAATGTCATCATGATGACTTACATGTGGAATAAAATATATGCGTTTTTAATAAGTACTAGATTTGACAACCAATGTGCAAAATCTAAAAAATGATTTAGGCTTTAAAAATATTGTCTTCTTTTTTAAAACATTTAAATTCCAACATATAGTCGTTAGGATCTTTAACAAAAAAGGATTGATGCTCTCCAGCTTTATCTTTTAGAAATGAGCTATGATCTACAAGTTCTAGTTTTTTTTCCTTTAGTTTCTTATAAATGGTGTTCCAAATGGTTTCATTAACTATAATTCCAAAATGGAAGGATGGTAAAATTTTACCTTCAAATACGTAATTGGGACTATTAAAATTAAACTTTTGGGCTTTAATAAATGTCAATTGATGCCCAAATAAATTAATATCTACCCAAGTTTGGGATGACCTTCCAATTGAGGCTCCAATAGTTTCAATATAGAAGTTTTTGGTTTCCTTTACACTTAAGCAAGGTAGTGACATGTGAAAAGCTGTTTCCATAATAAATGAATTTAAAGCAAGTCGTTAATTTCTATAAAGTAAATTACAAAATAATCTGAAATAAAATTCAAAAAAATTAATCTAAATCCTCTACGTCTTCGTCACGAGTTAGGTCTGGATCTTGTACTGCATCTGGATCATCATCTTCAAATTCTTCATAGTCATCTTCATCATAATTTTCCATGGTCAATTCAAGTTTCGTACTCACTTTTACTAAGTACTTAGTATCTTCAGTAGTGACTTCAACAGCTTCAACGGTTTCATTATTGGCATTTCTGAAGGTGATGATGTTATCATCATCATAGCCATCAGGATATTTCTCAACCAACAAGGCTAAAATTTCAGGAGTTAATTTTTTAAAATCAACAATAACTCGTTTTAAATTTGCGTCTTTGTGTTTCATTTTTCTAATAATTGGAGCTAATTTAGCCTAAATATAGTATTTATTTTTCTACACGGATAACGTTATACACATCTTTTCTTCTGTCTTTTAAATTTTTCACAGCTCCAAAAGAATGCAACTCCCTTAACAAACCTAAATCGACGTCCGCTACCAAAATCATCTCGGTATTTGTTGTAGCTTCTGCTTTGATACCACTACTTGGAAATGAAAAATCACAAGGTGTAAACACAGCCGACTGTGCATACTGAATATCCATGTTATTAACGTTCGGTAAATTCCCAACACTTCCTGCAATAGCAACATAGCACTCATTTTCAATAGCTCGTGCTTGCGCACACAAACGCACTCTAGAATAGCCATTTTGAGTGTCTGTTAAAAACGGTACAAATAATATATCCATACCTTCATCAGCTAATAATCTAGATAATTCTGGAAACTCAGAATCATAACAAATTAAAATTCCAATTTTACCACAATCTGTTTGAAAGGTTTGCAATTTATGACCTTGTTGCATGCCCCAAACTTTTGCTTCATCTGGCGTAACATGAATTTTTTCATATCGTTCTAGACTTCCATCTCTTCGACATAAATAACCTACATTATACAATTTATCATCAATAAGTTCTGGCATACTTCCAGTAATAATATTGATATTGTATGAGATTGATAATTGTTGCATTTTTTCAACAATAACCTTAGTATATTTAGCTAATTCTCTAATCGCATCTGGCTCGTGCATATGATTATACTTTGCCATTAATGGTGCATTAAAAAACTCAGGGAATAATGCAAAATCTGATCTGTAAGCCGCAACACTATCTACAAAATACTCGACTTGTTGCATTAATTCTTCCAAACTATTATAGGTTCTCATTTGCCACTGTATTAACCCTAACCTTACAATAGTTTTAATGGTAGTTGCCTTCTTTCTTTTATTTGTATAATATATATTATCCCATTCCATTAAAACGGCATACTCATTAGATGCTGTATCACCTTGTAAATAGCCTTTTAAAATTCGAACAGGATGGAAATCATTAGAAATTTGAAAATTTAAAACGGGATCGTGAATTTCTTTGCGTTTTACTTTTTCGATATATTCTTTTGGTGTTAATTCTTTATGCTTGTGAAAATTTGGCATTCGTCCGCCAAAGACAATACCCTTAAGATTTAAGTTTTCACAGATTTCTTTTCGGTAATCATAAAGACGTCTTCCTAAGCGTAATCCTCTAAATTCTGGTTTTATAAAAACGTCTATTCCGTAAAGGACATCACCATCAGGATCGTGGTTTTTAAATGCATCACCTTCAATAATATCGGCATAGGTATGATGGTCATCAATTTGGTCGTAATCTACAATAAGAGATAGCGCGCATCCAGCAATTTGTCCATCAATTTTAATAACCACTTGACCTTGAGGAAACTTGGTTGTAAGTTGTTGGATGTGATCTTTTTTCCAATAAGAATCTAACACGCCTCCATAAGATTCGAGCGTTGCCGATTTTAATTCTTCAAAATCAGCAACCGTTAAATACTTTAACTCTATATTTTCAATTTTATGATCGTCCATTATAAATCTAGAAGGTAAGCAAAAATTAATGGTGCTACGATTGTCGCATCACTTTCAATAATAAATTTTGGTGTATCAATATCTAATTTTCCCCAAGTAATTTTCTCGTTAGGCACAGCTCCAGAATAGGAACCATAACTTGTTGTAGAATCACTTATTTGACAAAAATAACTCCAAAACGGTGTTTCTGGACGTTCCATATCTTGATATAGCATTGGCACAACGCATATTGGAAAGTCTCCAGCAATACCTCCTCCAATTTGAAAGAAACCTATTCCTTTTTGGCAATTGTCCGTATACCAATCAGCCAAAAATGTCATATACTCAATACCAGACTTCATAGTACTTGCTTTCAATTCGCCTTTAAGCACATAACTAGCAAAAATGTTACCCATTGTACTATCTTCCCAACCTGGACAAACGATAGGTAGATTTTTTTCTGCTGCTGCATACATCCAAGAATCTTTTAAATCAATTTCATAGTGTTCTTCTAATACACCTGATAATAATAACTTGTACATATACTCATGAGGTAAATAGCGTTCACCATTAGCTTCAGCATCCATCCATATTTTTACAATATGTTTTTGTATTCTTCTGAAAGCTTCTTCTTCTGGAATGCACGTATCTGTAACTCGGTTTAGTCCTTTTTCTAATAAATCCCATTCATCTTGAGGTGTCAAATCTCTATAATTTGGCACACGTTTATAATGTGAATGTGCAACTAAATTCATAATATCTTCCTCAAGGTTTGCACCTGTACAAGACACAATATGCACTTTATCCTGACGAATCATCTCAGCAAAAATCTTTCCCAATTCGGCAGTACTCATAGCTCCTGCTAATGAGACTAACATTTTTGCTCCTGAATTTAATTGATCTTCATATCCTTTTGCTGCATCAACTAAAGCTGCGGCATTAAAGTGTAAATAATACTTTTCTATAAACTGTGATATACTTCCTTTAGTTGTCATCGTCATCATTAAATTTAGAAACCTTGTTAGATTTTCCGTTAGATTCATTAAAATTATTATCGAAATCGTCTTCAGCATCGTCGTTCAAAAACTTATAACTTAGCATTTTGTAATACAATTTTGCTGCAAGGAAATCTGAAGACTTTTCATTAGAGTTTGGACATAATTCTACGATATCAAATCCTATTACATTTTTTTCTTCAAAAACCTGACGTAAAAAATCTAAAGTTTCATACCATAGTAAACCACCGGGTTCAGGCGTTCCTGTAGATGGCATAATTGAAGGATCAAATACATCTAAATCAATAGTGATATAAACATTTTCGGTCATTTGATCTATTGCAGAATCGACCCAATTATCATCTTCTGCCATGTCGTGAGCAAAATAGGTTTTATCTTCATCCATAACGGTAGTTTCGATCACATCCATACTACGAATACCAACTTGAATTAGGTTTGTCGTCTGACTTGCTTCATACAAGGCACAAGCGTGATTGCTTTTGCTACCTTGATATGTTTTTCGTAAATCTGCATGTGCATCTAATTGTAATACAGTTATATTATCAAAACATTCGTTGAATGCTCTAATTGTTCCTATTGAAATAGAATGTTCTCCTCCGAAAGTGGTTACAAACTTATTCTTTTTAATGTAAGTTTTGACTGCTTGGTGAACTGCCTCGACCATAAGTTCAGGAGAGCTATTTTCTGTAACAGGATCTGCCAAAAACACACCTTGTTTATACACTTCTGTTCCTGTTTCAATATCATAAAGTTCCATGTTTTCAGAAGCATTTAAAAACGCTTCAGGTCCTTTATCTGCTCCTTTTTGCCAAGTACTTGTACCATCATAAGGTACTGGAATTAGTACAATTTTTGAACTGTCTAATTTAGAATATTGGTCTTCTATTCCTGCGTAACTTTTATTGCTCATTATAACCTAAGATTTTAAGTAAGTCTTCACTTTTTTGTTGTTCACTAAATAATTTTGTGGTGATGTTTCCGTCATCATCCTTGTTTATTAAAATATGCTTTGGAGACGGAATTAAGCAGTGTTGCAAACCTCCAAATCCACCAATAGATTCTTGATAAGCTCCTGTATTAAAGAAGCCAATATATAAGGGTTTTTCTTTATTGTACTTTGGAAGATAGATAGCGTTCATATGTTGTTCGCTATTGTAATAATCATCACTGTCACATGTTAATCCGCCTAAAAGCACTCGCTCATAACTATCATACCAACGGTTAATTGGCAACATTATAAAGCG
Organism: Psychroserpens sp.; assembly: GCF_034670085.1. GTDB lineage: Bacteria > Bacteroidota > Bacteroidia > Flavobacteriales > Flavobacteriaceae > Psychroserpens. The sequence goes on from NZ_JAXMOD010000001.1 coordinate 245,407, forward strand.
CTTATTGATTGCCCAGGTATCTGGTAAAGTCGTAATGAAAGACGAATTAATCATGTTCCATTTCTCACGATCATTTTGTTGTTTTTGATATAAAATCTCATAAATAGCTCCACCACTTTCTCCAACAGTAAAGCTTCCGAATTCTGTAAATATATTTGGCACATCTACGTCTTCCTCTTCGCAAACTAGTTTGATTTGATTCACGATTTCATCAACCATATAAGCATAATCAAAATCGAATACTAAGGAGTTTTTAATTGGGAATCCACCACCAATATTTAAACTATTAAGTGAAGGGCAAATCTTTTTTAAACTTGTGTAAACTTTCAAACATTTTGCAAGCTCATTCCAGTAATATGCATTATCACGGATTCCTGTATTGATAAAAAAGTGAAGCATCTTGAGCTCTACCTTATTATTATTCTGAATTTGATTCTTGTAAAAAGGAACAATATTCTTATAACCAATTCCTAACCTTGAGGTATAGAATTCAAATTTTGGTTCTTCTTCTGAAGCAATACGAATACCGACATTAAATTTTCCTTTGATTTCAGCTGAAAGAAGATCAATCTCCTCATAATTATCAATAATAGGAATCGCATTTTTATGTCCATTATTAATTAATCGCGCAATATTAGTAATGTATTGCGCACGCTTAAATCCGTTACTTATTACAAAAGTTTTATCTGTAATTTTCCCTTCGGCCTTTAGCCTTTCAACAATATCAATATCAAATGCAGAAGACGTTTCAATATGAATATCATTGGTTAAAGCTTCATCTAATACATGCTTAAAATGTGAGCTTTTTGTGCAATAACAGTAATGATATTTTCCTTTATAATCATTCTTTACAATAGCATCGGCAAACCATTGTTTTGCACGATTTATGTTATTAGAAATTTGAGGTAAATATGTGAATTTTAGAGGTGCTCCATACTGTTCAACCAATTCCATAAGGTTGACATCATGAAACTCTAATGTTTTGTTTTCAAGTTTAAATTCTTCTTGAGGAAAATCAAACGATTGATTCACCAAGTCAATATACTTTGTGTTCATTATTATTTTTTTAAAATTTAAGGGTATAAACTGAAATTAAAATTCAGCATTTATGCGGTATTAAATTTTAAAAATCAAACTTGAATTTGAGGATGAGTTGTAGGAATGAACCCAAACAAATGTTGGCTCATCAATATGTAGTAAGCGGAAGTAAGCTCTAAAATTCGGTTACTTAATCTATAAGCTGCTTTTGAATATGACTTCCTAATTTTCAAAAACCCGAACATAAAAACATGTTTCAATGTGTTCAGCTATATGCTTTGCTTTAAAATATAAATTCTTAAAAAGCGACGCAAATGTAATTTATTTTTTGACACGCAAAACATTTTTAGATTTTTTTTTAACTAATATTTTCAAAGAATTTATTTTATAATCTTTAATTTTATGACTTACTCATTAAAATGTAGGTTTCACTAAGTGAAACAGTTAGAATACTAAAAGTAAATTGATATCAATCTATTCATTTCATAGTTTTGATAGAAACAAAATCATAATAATCATGGAAACACAAGTAAAACTTTCTCAAAGTAGAACAGACTTAATTAGAACTAGGATGATTCAATATTTATTATTGGGTATCTTTATGATTGCTACAGTGGCATTCAATACAATTTCTGCTCAAACACAAACAACAACTACTACTGAAATTACGGTAAAAGGTAAAGTAAGTGATGAAACTGGGCCTCTGCCAGGAGTAAATATTGTCCTTAAAGGTAGTAAGACTGGTGTAATAACAGATGAAAACGGAGCATTTACCTTTCCAAAGTTATTAAGTTCTGGTGATGTATTGGTGTTTAGTTTCTTGGGATATGAAAAACAAGAAATAAAAATTGATGCAAGTACAACGTTCATCAATTTAACCCTAACGACAGACCTTGTCGAAATTATGGGTGCGCCAAACTCAGACACACCTTATAAGTCTAAACGCTAGAAATAAGAATCTCTTTTTAGAATTGAACAGAACATAATGAGATACTTATTGCTCTTCATAGTTGCATTTCAATCTCATGCTCAAATATCTGATTTTGATCATATTGATTTCAAAAAAGCAGATCAAATAGCATTAGCCTGTAAAGATGAAGGGCTTGATAATTTACCACAATTATCTTTTAAGCTTACTGAAAACTTAACTACAGATGTTGAACGGTTTAGAGCTATCTATAAATGGGTGTGCTCAAATATTGCCAATGATTACAATCTCTATTTAAGGAATAAAAGAAAACGAACAAAGTTTAAAAATGATAGCCTAAAACTTAAGGCTTGGAATGATCGTTTTAAGAAAGAAATATTTAGAAAACTCCTAAAACAGGACAAAACGATTTGTACTGGTTATGCTTATATTGTTCAAGAACTTTCAAAATTAGCTAACTTAGATTGTGAAATTGTACATGGGTTTGGACAAACAAGTACTACTAACATTGAAGAATTTGATGTTCCTAATCATTCTTGGAATGCAATAAAATTAAACAACAAATGGTATCTCTGTGATCCTACTTGGGCAAGTGGCATTCCAAACCAAGAAACATTCGCCTTTAAATTTCAATATAACGATGGTTATTTTCTTGCCGACCCAAAACTCTTTTCGGTTAATCATTTTCCCTTAGAAAATAAATGGTCACTTTTAGACTCTAATCCGACTTTTGAAGAATTTTTAGGAGCACCTATCATTTATGGCAAAGCCTATTCCAATTTAACGGATCATAAGTATCCTAAACAAATGCATCAAGTGATTCTGAAAAATAATAAGGTCACATTCAGATATCAACTTCAAAAAACAGTTGATGCTAAGGATGTTCATTTTTTAATCGACAATGGATTTCATCCTAAAACTGTAAAACCCTCAAGTATTGTTTTAGATAATTTGTCTTTGACTTTAGAGCTCAAATTTGAAGACACTGGTTTTTATGATACACACTTTTTAATTGGAAACGATTTGATTGCTACGTATACCTTTAAGGTTGAGAAATGAAAGCAATCATCTACAACATCTTTAATGTATTGAGTTCTTGTTCGGTCAAATGTTTCCAATGACCACGAGGTAAATCTTTTTTAGTAAGGTGACCAATGGCTACACAATCTACACGTACAATATCGTATTTTAAATAATCAAAAATGGTATGCAAAATGGTATTTCCGGTATTTTTAATCTTAAGACCAACTTTAGATTTAGGAGCATCTTCGATGTAACTAATTTCTTCAACAGGCACTAATTTCCCTTCAATCTTTAAGCCGTCTTGGATCTTTTTTAAATCTTCAAATTTCAAGTTTTTATCCAATTCTATTTCGAAGAGGCGCTCCACACCATTTTTAGAATTTGTAAACTTCTTAACAATAACATCATCATTTGTAAACAACAGTAATCCAGTAGAATTACGTCCTAAACGTCCTATTGGCTTTATTCGTGCAGATGTTGAATTAGCAACCAAATCCATAACTGTTTTTCCTTTGCTTTCACTAGTGGTAGTAGCAAAGCCTTTAGGCTTATTTAATAAAACGTAGGTTTTCTTTTCTGGATTTATACGAGCACCATCAAATCTTACTTCATCTTCAAGTTTCACCTTGTAACCCATTTCGGTAACCACCTTTCCATTTACAGTAACACTTCCTACTGAAATATGCATATCAGCATCACGTCTAGAACAAATGCCTGAATTGGAGATGTATTTATTCAATCGAATCACATCCGGATTTGAAGGTTTTGAAGGCGTTTGTTTTTTCTTAATAGGCGCATTTACTCTTGTTGGAGCATTACCTCTAGATAAACTATTGCTTTTGGCATTATCACGTCCTCTACCCGATTTTTTATTGGTAGGCTTACTTGCTCCTCTTCCTGAAGGTTTCCCTTTTCCGCTTGTGCCTTGATGTCTGCTCATAGTTACTAATTTTCCGCAAAGGTAGTATATTACTCCTTACGAATCGAAATATTCTGTCGTAGATTGACGTTTGCGATTTACGGATAGTTTTGTGACGTCTGGCCTCGAATAATGCCCAACAGGATCAAAGTTTTGTCGCTCTTCTAATACGCGATTAAAATCTAAATTAGCAACAATCAAGCCTTCTGTACTTAAAACAGGTTCAATAATCCATTCGCCATCAGGACCAGCAACACAGCTTCCTCCATTTGCAAGAACATTAGGAGATTTATCTAGAATATTTTCAATATGTGGTGTATCCTTCGGAAAGTCGTCTTTAGTCATTACACTAGATACTGAAATGACATAAGATCGAGATTCTCTGGCTATAAATCGTGTAATATCTTTGGTATTATGTTCACTACCAGGCCAAACTGCGATGTGTAAATTTTCACCTAAACCATACAATGCAGCTCTTGGTAATGGCATCCAATTTTCCCAGCAATTCAGTCCACCAACAGTAAACTCTTTAAGTGAATGCACTCTAAGTCCGTTTCCATCTCCTGGAGCCCAAGTTAAGCGTTCATCATAAGTGGGTTGAAGTTTTCTATGAACTGATTGAATACTTCCTTCGGCATTAATATACACCAAAGACGCATATATACTATGACCACCACGATCTCCAGGTCGTTCAATAACACCTAAATAGACTGCCATTTTATGCGTTTTTGCTAAGTTACAAATAGCATTTAAATCGCCTTTTTCAATCGTAATAGAATTCTTTACATAATGTGCATGAAGTTCTTTATTAACTGTTTTATTCCATTCTGCTCCTCCAGTTAATGCAAGCCAAAACGGATAGCCAGGCACCACACCTTCTCCAAATACAATGAGTTCAACATCTGCTTTCGCAGCTTCGATAATTGAATTTTCAACCTTTTTAAGCGTCTCGACTTTATTCAACCAAACTGGAGAAATTTGAGCTAGTGCAACTTTAAGGATATGATTCATTAGATTCGGTTTAAAACAAGGTTTACATTAATCAGAACAATACTAAACACACCTGCTAAAATTATAAATTTTAAAATATTATGTAGAATTAAATACTGAGTTTTGGTGTTTGACTTCCAAAGCAATACTAAAAAAACAAGTAGCAAAACAACAGATAAATAGAAGAACAGATACATGTGACCAACGTCATAATGATTTAAAAGCAGGTACACAGGAATACTTGTAAGTAATATCAAAACTGTCAACATAAGTTTTGATGCTTTTTCACCATAAACCACAGGAATTGTTTTATAATCTAATAAAAGATCACCTTTCACATTTTCCAAATCTTTAGTGAGTTCTCGCATAGAAATTATTAAAAATAAAAAACAAGCATGAACAAAAATGACAGATTCAAAGTTTTTGTAATACAAGAAAATGGCAAAAAATGGGGTAATCGTTAAAATAGCTGATATGAGATTACCTATAAAAGGGAGTTTCTTTAGCTTATGTGAATAAAACCAAATTCCGAAGATATAAACGGAGAAAAACAAAACTGCACTAAACGACACATAACTTGCCATGACGACAGCAAAAAAATTAAGCACGAAATAAAAAGACAACTTTGTATTCTGACTTACTAAACGGTCTAATTTAGATTTATTGGGTCGATTAATTAAATCTTTTTCTGAATCGTAAAAATTATTAATGATATAACCTGCAGCAATGGTAGCTGCCGAAGCCAACACCAACATTAGTAAATTTAAATCAAGTAAAACTGCTTTTAAGGGTTTGTCGTGTGCAAGTATGTAAATAGATGCTAAGTATTGAGCAATAACGATCACAAGAATATTGTAACCACGCACTACAGAAAACATACTGAAAAATTTCAGTAATATGTGTTTTTGTTTGCGCGTAAACATCAATACGAATTAATTGGATAAATACCTTTTGTATAATTTAAAAAGAATAAATACTATCCCAACAAATCCTAGGATAAGGAATGCTTGCCAAACAAATAAACTAACTGAAAAGTCACTAATTGTATTTTGCATAGGATTAAAAATTATAGACCACTTCTAATTTGTAGTCTCTAAGTGATTGTTTGGCAGTATCGATATCTTTCGTAAATCCTAAGATATAACCTCCTCCTCCAGAACCACATAATTTTAGGTAATACTCGTTAGTTTCAATTCCTTTTTTCCAAAGTTCATGAAATTGTTGTGGAATCATAGGTTTGAAATGATTCAATACCACTTTTGATAATTGTTTTGTGTTTTTGAAAAGGGATTTTACATCTCCTTTTAAGAAATCATCAACACAAGCATCAGTATGTTTAATAAACTGATCTTTAAGCATGCTTCTAAAACCTTCTTGTTTCATGTTTTCCATAAAAATTCGGACCATAGGAGCAGTTTCTCCTATAATTCCAGAATCTAATAAGAATACTGCACCTTTACCTTCCGTTTGTTGTGCTGGAATTCCAGTTGCTTCAATATTATCGTGAGAATTTATTAAAATAGGAATGCTTAAATAGCTATTTAATGGATCTAATCCCGAAGATTTTCCATGGAAAAACGATTCCATTTCAGAAAAAATCACTTTAAGTTTTAATAACTTTTCTCTTGTTAAGTTTTCTAAAACTGTGATTTTATCATATGCATATTGATCATAAATAGCAGCTACTAATGCACCACTACTTCCAACTCCATATCCTTGAGGTATAGATGAATCAAAATACATTCCTGCTTCTACATCATTAGCTAAAGTTTCAATATCAAAAGTCACTAATTTAGCATCTATCTCTTTAAGATAAGCTACAAAACGTTTCAAACTTTCATTAGACTTTACAGCGTCTTGAGACGGATTTTCTTCAGTCTTTAATGCGCCATTATAAAAGTTGTAAGGAATCGATAAACCTTTAGAATCTTTAATGATTCCGTACTCTCCAAAGAGTAAGATTTTTGAGTAAAAAAGTGGTCCTTTCATGAATATCTAGCAATTTGCTTTAACAAATATACGTATTATTCTATTATTTGGTTTATTATCAAGCGTTAAGTCTTTTATAATATTTTGATTTTTAATCGGAAATCAGTTGTGCACCAAAGCCAATTTGATCGCAAATAAAATGTCCGTTTTGACAATAGTTAACTAGTTCAGTTCTAATAAATTCTAAAACTGAATCCTTTTCGCTTTCAGGATATAACACATGAACATTGGCTCCAGCGTCTAAAGTGAAACACACTTTTGAATTAGTTCTGGTCCGATAAGCCCATATTTTATTAATGATTTCCAATGTATTAGGTTTCATCAAAATAAAATAAGGCATACTGGTCATCATCATGGCATGAAGCGTTAAGGCTTCACTTTCTACGATTTTTATGAAGGTATCTACATCGCCAATTTTAAAAATATTGATAAGTTTAGACATGTTTTCATGAGCTTGCTCAAAACGTCGAATAGCAAATGGATGGTTATGCATTAAATTATGACCAACAGTACTACTGACTTGCTTCTCTCCTTTATCAACTAATAAAATAGTGTCTTGATAATTTTTGAAGTTTTGATGCACTGTATAAGGGTATTTTACCCCAAACAAGTCTGAACTGCCTTCAATGTCTTTATGAGTTCCCCAAACAATCAAGTCACCTTCAATACTTCTACAAGCACTTCCGGAACCTAGGCGTGCTAAAAAAGAGGCTTTTTTATTGAAATTATCTTGAGATTCTTCGCTTTCGTTCTGAAAGTCATTAAGTTCATTCTCAATACTCATCAAACATAACGCAAGAGCACTCATACCTGATGCCGAAGATGCAATACCAGAACTATGAGGAAAAGTATTGGACGTTTCTATTTTAAAATGATAATCTCTTAAAAATGGCACATAGCGCTCTATTCGTTTAAAGAATGTTTCAATTTTTGGTTTGAAATCATCTTTCTGCTTACCATCTAAAAACACGTCAAAAGAAAAAGAATCGCTATTATCCTTTTTTGAATAACCTAGCGTTGTTGTAGTTTTACAATGGTCTAGGGTAAAACTTATGGATGGATTCTCTGGAATTTGATGGTCCTTTTTTCCCCAATATTTAACTAAAGCAATATTGCTTGGTGATGACCATGTGACGCTTCCATGCTTAATTTTATTGAAATAAGACTTAGGAATAAATTGTTGTTCTGACATTAAAATATATTCTTTTTCAAAAATAAGGTATATTTAAAACATAATACAATAAGAATAAACTGATAAATTAGACTTTATTGAAAATAGATATTCTTTACAGCTTTGTTATTGCAGCAATATTCCAAGGGTTGTTACTTGGTTCATTTATATTATTTTCTAAAAAGTATAATTTAAAATCGGCTAAATTTCTAGGTTTAATGCTTTTAATGGTTGCTTTGTCGCAATTGCAATATTTCATTGAAGACCTTGAAAACGTATCATGGCATGAATTCAATTTAATTTATCTGCCCTTTGGTTTTTTAGAAATTCCTTTTTTATACTTTTTTATTAAATTTTACCTCTACCCAAAAAGTAACATAAAAAAAGTTGAGTGGCTACTATTTATTCCTGCAGTATTCTTTATGGTAAATACAATTGCTTTTAAAATAGTTTCGCTAATTACTAACCAAACATGGAAAACTAATCAGTTTCTTAATGAATCTTCAGATTTGACAGATTCTTATGGAGATTATGTAAACATATTATTGCTTCTAATTGTCCTTTGTATTCTTTTCATTAAAATTCGAAACTACAAAAAGCGAGCATCGCTTATCAATAACCAACAGATAATTTCAGAATTTATTTGGCTAAGGGTCTTTCTAATTTTACTGCTAATAACAACTATACCTTGGCTCTATTATACATATCAATACATGTTAGACGAAAATGCTTTCTATATGCCTATGGATCTAATTGTAAGTATAATCATATATATTATGGGATATATTGGAATGCATAAGTTGAATATTTTAAGTGAACGTAAAAAGATTAGATCATCAAAAATTGAAAACTATGAAACACCCAATAAGAAAACTTCAAAAAACAACCATATTTCAAGACTTGAAGACATTGTCTATAACAATAAGCGTTATTTAGATTCTAATATTTCATTAGATCAATTATCTGAAGAACTACAACTTAGTAAAAGTCACCTGTCTAGAATTATAAATGCTGAACTTAATACAAACTTTAGCGGCTATATTAATTCCTTAAGAGTGGATGAAGCAAAAAAACTATTACTAAACCCTGAATTTTCAAAATACACTTTGGTCTCCATTGGACTAGAATCCGGATTTAATTCTAAAACAACATTTAATAATACCTTTAAAAAATTTACAGGACAGACTCCTTCTCAATTCAGGAAAAACACTACAAATTAGTTCCGATAGTTGCGAAATAGCAATAATCCGAACGTCATAATTTGGTTCCTAAGTACTTTAGATTCATAATTTTAAAACTTTTATTTTATGAATCGTTCAAACGTATTATTCAAAGTGATACTTGCTGCCATTATGTGTGTGCCTTGTATCAATTCGGCCTCAAATCCAGAAAGAGAAGCTACACTCTCAGTGCAACCTTCAGAATCTAAACAAAAAAGATCTCTAAATTACTTTCTTATTACATATACGCAGCAAAATATGCTATCTGCTATAATATCAGTCCAAAAGATTGGACATTAAGCGTCAATCCCAATTACAATCCTAATGGTGACCTCAACGTAATTAGCACTTGGACGGAAGCTCAAATCAACCATTAATATTCTACTCATTTAATAATTAGAAATCATGAAAACATATATATACACATTATTTACAATCTTAATTTCATTTTCTGCCATAGCTCAAACTACAGATATAGTTACAGGAATCAGTGACCCTAAACGAATGTTATTGGATGATAACACACTTTATTATGCAACTGACGATACTTTATTTAAAATTGATATAACAGAAGCCACTCCTGTACCACAACAAGTAATAGCGGGTTTAGCTGGTATACGTGGTTTGGCAATAGATGGTAATACACTTTATATCTCAGAATTCAGCGCTGGTAGAATTTCTACAATTGATGTTACCGATACAAATCCTACTCGGTTAGATTTTATAACTGGGCTTAACACTCCCAATTATCTTCTGATTGATGGTGATTTTTTATACTATTCAGATCCAAATAGTAGTATAGTTGAAAGAATTGATATTACAGAAACAACTCCGACTAGAGTGCTAGTTTCCACAAGTGGCTTTAATTTTTCCCCTACAGGACTTGCTATACAGGGAGACATTCTTTATATGGCTCAAGGTATTGCAGATAGGGTTTCAATAGTAAATGTGGCAGATGCAAATACATCACCTACAAATCTGGTAACTATGTTGAATGTGCCTTTAGGTATTGTTATTGATAATAACCAATTATTTATTGCAGAGAGATTTGATAATAAAATTTCTGTGAAAGATTTAAGTAGTTCAGGTCCTTTTGCAACAGATTTAGTAACAGGACTAGACAATCCTTTTGATATAGCAATAAATGATACTACTATTTTTATTCTTGAGAATGGTGCTAATAAAATATCCAAATTTGATAGAGCATTAGGAATAGGTGATTTTTCAATAAACAACATTAGTATCAGTCCAAATCCCGCTGAAGACTTTATAAAAGTTAATATGCTTTCTGAAACAGAAAATTATAATATTTATGACATTTTAGGAAAACAAATTGCAAATGGCAGTATTTCCCCTATGGAACGATTAGACATTTCTGATTTATCTGGTGGTATGTATTTGCTTAAAATATCTGAGAAAGAAGCAGTGCGATTTATCAAAAAGTAAAGCGAGTATTGATGTTTCTGATTTAAGGATGACACACATCAATCAACTTATAACTAGTGACAATCCAAATTATAATCCAAATGGGGGTTTAAACGTCAATGGCACTTGGACAGAAGCTCAAATCAATAATAAATCAACCTACATATTCAAAATATTAAAACTATTAATCATGAAAAAACACATACTTTTATTAATACTTATATCTGCATCAATTACTACTAATGCACAAAACGAATTTACTGGCGAAGGCGATGGTTATTCATGGGATGATCCTTTTAATTGGATTTCTGGCGATGTACCTTTCAATGGTGAAGATGTTTTAATTGATGGCTTTGCGGTTGAATTTATTGGTTCTTCTTTTACTTATGGATCTCTAAGTTTAGCAAATGGAGCAAATTTACTTATGTATGGAGATTTAAATATATCTGGAAATCTTAATGTAGATAATTTTAGTGTCATTTCTCCAATTATTACAGATCTAAATGATTATGCTAAAGTTATTTTAGGAGGTGGTTATTCCTTTTTTGGAGATGTAGATATTAGTTTTTCTGCTTATGTGCCACAAATAGGAAATAGTTATCAAATTATTCAAGGAAACTCAAATTTTTGTAACATAGCTACTACCGATATTGTTCCCGAAAATCAATCTGGAGGAGGCTATGAAACGACATTAGGCATTCAATGTCAAGCTGATGGTATATTATTTACTGTGATAGGTATTAATTATACATCTGCTAAATCATGGGATGGAGAAGCAGGCAATGGATTATGGAATACACCTACAAATTGGGATCCAAATGGTGTACCATTAACGACAGACATTGTTATAATCAACTCACCAACTGGTGCTACTGTTACTACAGATGGTGCTGGAACAACAACTGCTGATCGTATTATCATTGGAGATAATAATGAATTGGTAATAAATGGTAATTTAGATATGTTTTCTTTTGTAGGCGTTAATGAGTCAGCCAGTTTAAATTGGAAAGCGGGATCTCTTTCTAGAATTGATACTAATGTTCAGTCATTTATTATTAATAGAGGCTCAATTCTTGTAGATGGACCAGGAGATAAAACTATAGAGAATGGATTTGAAATTACATCTCAAGGAGCAAACTCTTCAATGGTTGTAAGTGAAAAAGGATTTGATATTAATAATGGTACCGTTACAATTTACCGCAATAATCTTGTTATTGATGGGGACAATATAATAATTGGTTATACCAGTGGCTCTCAGCACACTTTAAGAATATTAAATAGTGAATCGTTGATAAAAACTTCAGGCACTGGAATATCTTCAGTAAACTTAACAGATTTACAAATAGGACCCTTCGCAAGTGTTATTTGCCAAGAAGGCACTTTGGCTTTTGGAGAAAACTTAACAAATAATGGAACTTTGTCAGGTAGTGGTAGTTTCCAATTACCTAATTCACATGTAGAAACAGGAAAAATTTCTCCTGGAAATTCTCCCGGAATTCTAACCATTGTTGGAAACTTAACAACAGCTTCTGAAGCGGTTTTTAATATTGAAATCGATGGCCCAACAATCGGCACTGAATATGACAAAGTTGTCGTACAAAACAATGCTGATATTAGTGGAGGTATTAATATTATTTTAGGGTATTTACCTCCTACTGATGCCGTATTTGAAATCATTTCAGCATCATCTCTTAATACTACTAATTTACCAGAAACTATTGAAGCCGATTTTGGTGGAAACTCAATAATTTTTTCAGTTGAAAGTAAAGATAATGCTATTTACTTAGTTGGACCAGGAGCGACATTAAATACTTTAAATGATGACCTAGCAGGTTTTAAGGTGTATCCAAATCCAACAAATGGACATATAAATGTAAATGTAGGACCACACACTAGAGAATTAAACATTATTGTTTCAAATATTCTCGGACAAGTTATTTCTAATGAACGATTCGTAAATACAAATACTGTTGATTTAACTATTGACGGTAGTCCGGGAATATATTTTGTTAACATTAAAACTCTTGCTAGAAAATCTAAAACTATGAAAATCATTAAACGGTAAGCATTTCCGTAACATCAAGTATTTTTATTACATTATACCATTCCTCATTAATTTTGAGTAATGGTATTTGTACGTTTAAAAAATACTACTTAGCTCAATAAGTTTAACCATAGTTTTATAATTTCTTGAGGTCGCTTTTAGGTTTAGCTTTCTCTCAAACGAATTCATATTAAATTTAGAATTGCCATAACCTATGGAAGAATGAAAGTACAGACAATCTTTAATAATTATTATTTCTTCATTATCGAACGTTATATCTGAAACCAAACTCAAATATTCTGCTTTTGGAATTTCACTCAGCATAATGAAATAACTAGTCGCCTTTTTTTCTTCTGAAAATGGACAGGTGTCAAAAATGATTTGTAATTCTTTTCTTGTTTTGGCAATCACAGGAACTTCAAATCCGAAATGGTCTAAAATCGACTTTTGAATACGACTTTCAATTTCTTTTTTATCTGAAAGGGACGATTGTAAAATTATATTTCCGCTTTGAATGTAAGTCGCCACATTTTCAAAACCAGATTTTGAAAGTATAGCTCGTAGTTCAGCCATGGGCACTTTTTTATGTCCACCAACATTTATTCCTCTTAAAAGTGCAATATATGTTTTCATAATTGTGACATCGATTTTGAAGCAATAAATGCGCCAGACCAAGCATTCTGAAAATTGAAACCACCTGTAATGGCATCAATATTTAAAATTTCTCCTGCAAAAAACATGTTTTCATGAAGCTTACTTTCAAAGGTTTTAAAATTCACTTCTTTAAGGTTAATTCCACCAGCAGTGACAAATTCTTCCTTGAAAGTGCTTTTGCCAGTAACCTTAAATGTTGCTTTTGTAAGTTGAGCTGCTAATTGTTCTAATTGCGATTTATTCAAATCTGCCCAACGTGTATCATTAGTCATTTCTGAAGCCAACACTAATTTTTGCCATAAGCGTTTTGGCAAGTCAAATTGGGCCATTTTAAACACAGTTTTCCTAGCAAAATCTTGTTTTAAATCTTTTAATTCTTCCAAACAATCATCAAAGGTTTGCCTGATAAAATTGATTTCAATTTCAAATTTATAATCGCGTTTCGCTAATTCTATTGCTCCAAATGCAGATAATTTTAAAATTGCAGGAGCACTCATTCCGACGTGAGTTATTAAAAGTGGACCTTCACTATATAAATCAGAATCGACTACAGAGACCTCAACATGTTGTGCTACAACTCCTGGAATATCTGCAATGCGTTCATCTTTTATATCAAATGTAAATAACGACGGAACTGGCTGAGAAATCGTATGTCCAAGATCTTCTAATAACTTCCATATTTTAGGATTGCTTCCAGTGGCAATTAGAAGTTTTGCACAAGAAAAATCACCTTGGTTAGTGTTAATTTCAAAATTGAGACCTTTCGACTGCGCTCGAGGTAACACGTTAATATTTTTTACAGAATGATTATATAACACATCAATCTGATGCGTTTCAACTTCATTTAGAAAACAATCTATTATAGTTTGAGATGAATTTGAAATAGGAAACATTCTTCCATCGTCTTCTATTTTCAATTCGACACCTCTTTTTTCAAACCATTCTATAGTATCTCCAGTCATAAATTGATGAAAGGGTCCTAACAATTCTTTCTCACCTCTTGGATAATTTAAAACCAATTCGGAAGGCATAAATTCGGCATGCGTGACATTACAACGTCCTCCACCTGAAATTTTAACCTTCTGAAGTCCTTCTTTACCACGCTCAAGAATAGCAACTTTTAAAGCTGAATTTTGCTCTGCACTATTAATCGCAGCAAAAAAGCCTGCTGCTCCTCCTCCAACAATAATAATATCGTATGCCTTCATATCATATCAGGATTATCAGAAATTATACCATCAACTTGATATGTTTTCACTCGTTCGATAGTTGACTGGTCATTAACTGTCCAAGTTAAAACTTTATAGCCTTTATTTTGAGCTAAACTCACATTATCTTTTGTTACTAATGCCACATTTGGATGAATGGCATAGGCATTAATGGTTTCAGCAAAATCTATAGCATCTAAAACACTAGCTTTGGTTAAAACACCCAAACGCAATTGATTATTGAGTTTATAAACCATCTCTAATTCCTGATGCTGAAAGCTTGAAATTATAAAATGGTCAACATTCCAGTGCTTCGTTTTGATATAGTCTTCAATTATTTTACAAGTCGTTGTCGCTGTATCTCGACCTTTCAGTTCAATATTTAGAAGGCATTTTTTATCAATAGCATCAAGAACCTCTTCTAATGTAGGAATCTCATATTGATTATTTACTTTCAGTTTTTTGAGTTGCCTTAGAGTATGCTTTGCGACTTCACCAGTCCCATTTGTCATTCTATCTAAAGTGAAATCATGAAAGACAACTAGTTCTCCTGAAGCACATCTATGAACATCAATTTCTATAGCATCAACTGCAAGATTTAAAGCTTTTTCTACTGACGCAATTGTATTTTCAGCAACATATGTTTTTGCGCCTCTATGGCCTATTTTTAAAATTTTTTTTGACATTATTTTGGACGCATTAAACCTTCTTGAGCCACAGAAGCAATTAAAACACCATCTCTTGTAAATAAGTTTCCTATAGCAAAACCTCTAGCATTAGATGTGTTTGGGGATTCGATAGAGTAGAGCAACCAGTCGTCATAATCAAAATCTCTAAAAAACCACATTGAATGATCTAAACTAGCCGTTTGTGTATTATTCCAATTGGCTTTGCTCGCATGTCTATTCATGGCAGAAGTTAGAATATTATAATCTGAAATATAAGTTAAAATTTGTTGTTTAGCGCTTCTATCCAAATTGGAAACATCTCCTTTAAGTTTCACCCAAACATCTGTAAAAGGCGGTAAATCTTTTTGATCTAATGGATTAGGAATTTGAGTTGGTTTGAATTCTATAGGACGTTCAATTTCAAAAAACCCTTTAATTCTACTCGGAAGCACATCACGATAGGTATCAAGCAAATCTGTCCAACTCATTAATTCTTCTGGAGGTTTAATATTACTCTTCATCTCAATTTGATGCTCATAACCTTCTTCTAGTCTATGAAATGAAGCTGATAAAATAAATATAATCGTTTCGTTTTGTAATGCAGTTACCCGTCGTACTGAAAAACTTCCGCCATCTCTCGCAACACCAACATCATAAACTATTGGCACCTCTAAATGTCCTGGTTCTAAAAAATAGGAATGTAAAGAATGTAAAATCCTCCCATTTGTAATTGTTCGAGAAGCGGCATTTATGGCTTGAGCTAACACCTGACCTCCAAAAACATTTGGACTACCAACGGTTTTACTTAACCCTTCAAATTTGGTGTCTTCAATTTGTTTTAGATGAATCAATTGTAATAAATCTTGTACTGAATTCATAAGGCAATGTTTATTTTTCCAAAGCTAAAAAAAATGGTAATTCTAAAGGTCCAAAAAAGTGAACTTTATATTTAGTTTAAGATTTAAAATTTTAGTTTTACGATAACTATGTTATATTTCGTACTATGAAAACATATATAAAACATATTTTAATCGGTCTATTTTTCATGTCTTGCAAAACAGGAAATCTTGATGTTTTAGCGGACATTTCTTCTAGCTTAAAAGAAACATCTGCTATAGAAAAAATTAAGGGTTCGGATGTGTTATGGGTCATACAAGATGCAGGAAATACGAACCATTTATATGGATTAAACCTTGAAGGAGATATTGTAAAGGATATTAAAATTAACAACTCAGAAAATATTGACTGGGAAGATTTGGCATCAGATTATGAAGGCAATATTTACATAGGTGATTTCGGCAATAACAATGAAAAAAGAACAAGTTTTACTATTTACAAAGTTGATAATGCTGAAAATGCAACATCTTCTACACATGCAAGCGTAATTAATTTTACACTACCAGAAGACATGGATTCGGTAGATTTTGAATCGTTCTTTTTGTATAATGATTTCTTTTATATTTTCAGTAAAGACCATAAAAAATGTGAACTCATTAAAGTCCCTAACAAAATTGGCAATCATGTAGCACGTTACATTTCGAAAGTTAAACTTAAGGGCAAACATACTAAGGTGACTTCAGCCGATATTAGTGAGGACGGCAGGACTGTAGTTTTGCTTAATCATGATAAAGTATGGAAGTTATCAGGTTACCAAAGTGATGATTTTTTTAGCGGAAAAATAGATGCTTTAGAGTTTGGTCATGACACTCAAAAAGAAGGAATAAATCTAGTTATGGACAACCAAGTTCTTATTTCGGATGAAAAAAACAAAAATGAAGGCGGATATATTTACCGTTTTGATTTAAAATAAATAAATCTATTTACTCTAATAACTTTGTCATTTTCACATAGCTGTAATTAATTTCACCTAGATGTTTGTATCTCTCTTCGTCATCTTGTAGTTCTCCCCAACCAAAATTCCTTTCAATTACCTCATCTTGATATTGATTTAATAACTGTTCTGAAATTAATAAATATTCGTCTTCCTTAATATCATTCTTTAAAAGACGATGAGCAACAATAACATCTTCTCCCATGAGTTTGATGCGATTACCTATTTGGACAGATTCTACATTATCTCCAAAATGGAGGATTATTTTCAATCCTAATTGAGGTACATTACTGACTCCTTTCTCTTTACTATATTTCTTAGATAATGCATCTAACTGTTGATAGAATTGAGTGAAAAATGACTTGCATTGATTTATTAAGTCTTTAAAAGGAGGCAGCTCTCCTTTTTTAAAAAACAAAATTGCATCGCCTTCAATTTCGGAAACTCTCAAACCAATTTCGTTGGCGTAAATAATCTCATTTAAAAGTGCTGGAATGACTTTAGCACTTAATTCTATGTTTGTATCACTCATAAAACGAGTAAATCCACTAATATCTGGTATGCAAATTAATGTTGGATTGTGAAGTGCCATCGTACTATCTTTATGTATTAAAAATTTAAACCAAACCCAAAAGAAAACCTTAAACCTTCAGTGCTATTAAATAAGTTGAAGGTTCCTGAAAGGCTATCTGCAGCCGTAATCCAAAAACCTCCACCATAATCGTTATGCCATTTATTTGAAAAATCCCCTTTCAGCCATACTCTACCAACATCAAATCCACCAAAAACACCAATTTGCAAAGGTAATGTATTCGTTTTAAACGAATTAAAACTGTAACGCAAATCTGCGCTCCCAACAAATGAATTTTTCCCAGTAAATCGTTCCGTACGATATCCTCTTAATCCATTTTGGCCTCCAATGTTTGCTGCTTGATAAAAAACTAAGTCATCTCCAACTCTTACTTGTAATCTAGCATCTGTTTTTAATACCAACTTTCGATTTCGACTTAAGGCATTATAAAAGCCTAAATCCGTATTAAGATAACCATAGGTGTTTTTTGTTTCTTCAAATTCGGTTTTTCCACCAGCATTAATAAGGAATGTCATTCCGCGAGTTGGATTTAACTTATCATCAAAACTAGCGTACTTATATTCTGCTTCAAGCGCTCCGAAGATTCTCCTACTGTAGAAATCTTCGAAAGGCATTGCGAACTCAGCAATAAATCGATCAGGTGTATTATCGATTTCAATGGCTTCAACAATGGCTCTAAATCCATAATCACTACCGAAGTTTCCTTTCTTGAGGATTCCAGCTTTTGCCATGTAAATACTTGTCTTAACCCTGTTAAAATCTAGGTCAAGTTTATCATCATTATTAATTGTTTCATTTCCATAACCAAAGAAATTATTCGTAAAGTTTTCAGAAGTAAATCGACCTCCAACATGCAAGTTCCAATTATTCATTATATTGGCAAATTCACCATCGTAAGCAAGAGAAAATCCACTAGTAGCAAAAAAATAACCTCCTTTAAAGCGGTGTTGTTGTGAGTATGGATTTCTTTGAAAACCATTCTTAGTTTTTACAAATTGAAAGCCCAATGACATGCCGTCATCAGGATTAAAACCAATGGCAGGTGTAATCACACTAGTATTTACAATATGCTTCTGAAAATCAAAAAGATTAAGGGTATATACATCTGTTAATCTTATTGTACCTCCATTGTTTTCTTGTATAGTATTTTGTTTACTTTGATGATCATAAACTTTAACTCTTCGACCAGATTTAATAATATAAGTATCATTTTCTTGGCCTCCAATGAGCCTCGTAAAAATAAGATTATTGGCTTTTCCAGTAACTTCAAAAATGTCTTTATCATCTAATCCATATATCCAGAGTTCTTTGGTGACATCCTTATGAAAAACTTTATCGACGATTACTTCACCTTTTTTTCCATCAATAATTCGTGATATTTTAACATGTGTTTCATTATCACCAATTCTTATTACTTCAATATAGTCATCCTTATCAGTACCTGTTAAAATTACTAATTCATTCAAAAACTCATAATATCTTTTAGCAATATCTAGAAGGTTTGATCGTCTTCCTTTTAAATTTTTCTTTATTTCATCTAAGGTTTCGTCTTGCACTTCTTTAGGTACTTTTGAAAACGCTTTTTCTATAACCTCATCTGTAATATTCTCTTGTAAAAATTGAGCATGTTCTAGCCATTTTTCTTTGGTTGCTTGCTGTACCATTATACGGTCTAGTTTTACACCTGCTGCATTCATCCATTCAATATCTTTGAGCTCATCATCATACACTTGCAATTGCTTTGTAGATCCTGAAATGATTCGCATTACATCTAATAACGCTCCATCAAAGTTTGAAAATACTTGATCTCGGTCTCTTGGAATTGGTCGAAACCATTTATCACCATTTTCTTGGTCAAATTGTGCCCAACGCCATTGATCTTGATGACGATCCCAATCTCCAATTAGCATATCAAATAAACGTGCTCTCACATAAGCATTTTCATCAATTTTATACTTTTCATCTTCTCTAATTTTCTCAATAATATCATGAGTGCTTTCAATATCATCAGCAAAGCCAAAATTTCTTTCGTTAGAATAATTATCTTCTGGTCGTTCTTCGATCATATACAATTCTCCACCATAATCATTATTATATTTCCCTAATTCCTTGTGCTTTGGAATAAAGTAAATCTTTGGATTGGTATGAAAAATTTCTGCAGCGTCAGATAAATCTGGAACAACAGTAAAAGCATAAGGATGTGCTGCTGTATAAAAATCTTGAATTAAACCTTCTATAGCCGTTTTTTCAAACTCGTCTTGGATATATGTGTCTTTAAATAAAACCGTTTGTAAATATTGTGTAGCACTTTTACGAAGCGCTCTCATATTAAGTTGACGACCATCTTTAGTTTTCAATCGGAGTGACCTTGTTTGATGTCCTCCTCCAGCTCTAACCACTTCTAATCCGCCATACAACGTATCTAAGGTTGCAACTTTGACCTTAATTTTTGTACTGTATAAATCTCGATAATGGCTTCCCCAAACAGATTCAAAAAAACCAGAGACATCAGTTTCCTCTTTAGAATATACTGATGCTTCAATTTCTTGCGGAAAACTTTCAGGTAAATCTGAAACATCATAATCTTTAGTTGGTTCATATACTTCTTTTGCGAAAAGTCGTTTAGGTTGACCATTCTCTTCTCCATAAATGGTGACCCAACTGCTGCCATCTTTAAATACTGTTAATTCGGCAAAACCTTGTTTTCCATAAGAAAATAAACCATTATTACTTAACTGGGCAAAAGACTCTTTGGCACCTGAACCTGAAACAATTTGTTTGATTTTCTCGTTTTCAATGTACTGAAGTGTATGCTCATGCCCTGAAACAAAAACCAGGTTATTAGCATCAAATGCTAATGTTTCTAAGCGTTTCATTAATTGATTATAACGTTCATTAAATCGGTCTTGAATTGAAACACCGCCTTGAGTTCTAATTTGAGCAATTAAAGAAGCTACAACGGGTACTGGAAATTTACTTTGCGTTGGATATAAATGTTTTTTTGCTGCATAATATCCACCATGTACTCCATTGGTATACATAGGATGATGCATTGCTAAAATGATGGTTTTATTCTGTGCTTTTTTTAGCTCACCTTCTAATTCTTCAAAAAAGCGATTTCTTGTTTTGATTTCACATTCATCATTTATTGTTGGATTGTCATTCCAATTCTCTAAATACCATTGCGTATCTATAGCAATTAACTGAATAGATTCACTTACATCAATACTTTCAAGCGGACAACCATTTTCTGGTTGAAATGTGTTTTTACCAAGTGCATCTTCTATATACTTTTCTTGCCGTTTTAAGCCTTTAAGTCCCTTTGCATACCAGTCGTGATTACCTGGAATAAACAGAACTTCTCCTTTAAAACCTTTAACTGCTTTTATTTGACCATTGAGGGCATTCTCTGCTTCATCTCTACCTTTTTTGCCTTTAGCAGGCAAACCATCTGGATAAATATTATCTCCTAGAAAAATAGTATAATCATCTTTTGTGTCCTTATTTTCGATATGATTATTAAAAGCTGTTAAAGCTTTAGACATTCCTCCATTAGGCGATTTACCTGCATCACCAATTAAATAAAAAACTTTATCTATTTCTTTATTTGGTAGTTCAACAGTTTTATCTTCTTCTGCTTTATATTGAGCTTTATAAGTAGCGCAAGCATTTAAGAATACAATTGCTACGAGTATTGAAATTATCCTAAAAGGTTTCTTCATAATTTTATTTAAAAGTTTTTCCATTAGGAAAGACTTTTTATTATTAGTGTTAAGCTTAAATATATTAATTCTAAAACTATTTTTTAGTTTAGAGGTGTTTCATGAACTACAAGATAACATTGAACAGCCTACTTTATGTCTAGCCCAATCTGGACGTTTAGCAAACCATTTTTCATGATTTGGTTGTTCATTATAAGGTTGTTTTAGTAATTGAAACAACTCATCAATTAAATTATAATCTCCTTTATCTGCGTCATCAATTGCTAATTGAGCCATATAATTTCGGAGCACATATTTTGGATTTACTTTATTCATTTTTACTTGCCGGTCAGTATCAGAAATCAATTCTTTTTCTAATCTAAAATCATAACGTCCAAACCAATCTCGCCATTGTTGTGCAATAGTATCAGATACTTCATTTGAAACATAAAAAGCATCTTTTACAATGTCTAAACCTTTTTTACCATCACCTTTTTTAAAGTTACTTAAGTTTCTGAAAAAGATAGTCATATCAGTTTCTGTTAGTTGCAAAGCATCTTCTAGAGCTTGAATTAGTAAATGATCGTTCTCCTCTCTAGTTTCTAATCCTAACTTTGATTTCATCATTTGCACAGATTGTGTTTCAAAATCAGTTTTATAACGCTCTAATATATTTTCTAAAGGTTCGGTGTCTTCAATTAAAGGATATAAAGCATTGGCTAGTTGGTATAAATTCCAAAGTCCGATATTAGGTTGGTTTCCAAATCTGTATCTTTTATGTTGGCTATCGGTTGTGTTTGGCGTCCATCCAAAATCGAAACCTTCCAGCCAGCCATAAGGTCCATAATCTATGGTTAAACCTAAAATTGACATATTATCTGTATTCATCACACCATGAACAAAACCGACACGTTGCCAGTGAATAATCATTTGCAATGTACGTTCTGAAACTTCAGCAAAAAACTTAATATACGTCTCTTTTGAAGGAACTCCTAAATGTGAGAAATGGTGCTTTATCGTAAAATCAACTAAAATCTTTAATGTTTTATGATCTTGTCGAGCCGCAAAAATTTCATAACTGCCGAATCGCAGAAACGAAGGTGAAATTCGAGAAACTATTGCTCCTTTTTCGTAAGCAGAATTACCATCATACAACATATCTCTTAAGACCTCATCTCCAGATAAAGCCAAAGACAAAGCTCTAGTAGTTGGTACTCCTAAATGGTACATAGCTTCACTGCATAAATATTCTCGAATAGACGAACGCAAAACTGCTAAACCATCTGCAGTTCTTGAATATGGCGTTTCTCCAGCACCTTTAAGTTGCACTGTCCATTGCCTATTATTATGCTCAATTTCAAACAAATTAATAGCTCTACCATCTCCTAATTGTCCTGCCCAATGCCCAAATTGATGTCCACCATAGCACATAGCATAGGGTTTTGTGTTAGGTAAAAGTTGGTTTCCAGTAAAGACATTTACAAATGATTTAGTAGACAAATCACTTGCTGAAATACCTAAATTTACGGCCATTTCTTTTGATACGTGGAGCATTTCTGGAGCATTTGTTTGCCTAGGATTTACATAGGAAAAACAAGCTTCTTTTACTTGTCGTCTCGAATTCTCTAAAATAGGATCTGAAGGTAATTCTTCAGTAAAAGTATGTTTGAAGTTTAAATTCATTCTTTTTTATCTAGCCATTTTAAAAGCTCTTTTTCTGACGGATTTCTCAATCGCTTAGTATTAATAGTTATAGTTGGAAAATTGAGTTTCCTATTGCTGTATAAGTTACGCAAATCTTCAGCAAAATTTAAATTTTCCTCAACATCGTAAAACTTATAATTAAGATTTCGGTTTTCAAAAATGGTTTTATAATATTGTGTTTTATGGCACCTTTCGGTGCCATAAAGTTTGATTTCTAGTTTCATTATCTACGTTTATTAAACCTAAATGGTTTTCTAAAAACTAATTAATTGTTTTTAAAAAATCTATTGCTGCATCAGGATTAATATGAAAATCACTAAACACAACATTATCATGTTTATCAATAAACAAAAACCAAGGTGTTCCTCCTGTTTGATATTTATCCATAATTATAGATCGTGACTTTCCATCATGTCCAGCATCATGACCAAATGGAATTTGTAGCTGGTATTGCTTTTGGGTGTCTACCATTTTTTGATAGGTGTTAGCGTGATGCCCTTCAAAAACAGTTTGTATCGCTAAAAAAACTAGGTTATTATTTCCTTCTAAGGTCTCTACCATCTGCTTTAAATCTGGTAATCCTTTGCTATGGCAACCTGGACACCAACTTTGAAAACAATACACAATTTTAAATTTTCCTTTAAAGTCTGATAGTTTAATTGGATTAGATTTATTACCGTTGGCATCAATCCATTGGTTGACGTTAAATTCAGGTGCTTTAAACGCTTTGTTTTCTTCTACTTGTTTTGACATTTTTAATTGTCCTTCCTTTTCTTAATTAAGATTATTTCAATTTATCGGCATGCAGCTTACGAAGCTTAGCTAATTTTGGAGTAATCACAAAACTGCAGTAGCCTTGAGATTGATTTTCTTTATAATAGTTTTGATGTTCTTTGGTCGCCTCATAAAACACCTTTAAAGGTGAAATTTCAGTTACAATTGGGTTTTCATAATACGGCTGAAGTTCTTTAACCACAATTTCTGAACTTTCTTTTTGCTCTTCATTATGATAAAAAATCACTGAACGATATTGTGTACCACGATCTGCACCTTGACGATTTAAAGTTGTTGGGTCATGAGTCGTCATAAAAATGACAACAATATCTTCAAAAGTGATGATATTAGCATCAAAAGTTACTTGAATGACCTCGGCATGACCAGTTAAACCTGAGCAAATCTCACGATACGTTGGATGACCAGGAACAGTTCCTCCAGAATATCCAGATACTACTTTTTTAACACCTTTTACTTCTTGAAACACAGCTTCTGTACACCAAAAACAACCACCTCCTAAAGTGGCAATTTGTAAATTTCTAGTTGTCATTAGTCACCTCCTTTTCGAGCTGCATAGATTCTGAATTGATACAATATCGCAATCCGCTTGGTTCTGGACCATCAGGAAATACATGACCTAAATGGCCATCACACGTATTACACATAACTTCGACACGAACCATTCCGAATGCTGTATCTCTTTCGTATTTAATGGCATTTTCTTTAATAGGCTGAGTAAAGCTCGGCCAACCTGAACCCGAACTAAACTTTATCGTAGAATCGAATAAAGGTGTATTGCAACAAATACAGTTGTATTGACCTTCATCATAAATACTACATAAAGCTCCACTATGTGGTCGCTCTGTTCCTTTTTGTCTTGTAATTCTAAATTGCTCTGGAGTTAATTGAGCTTGCCATTCGGCTTCTGTTTTTTCTACTCGTTTGTTTGGAGTAGGATTTCCCTTAACGGAAAAGTTAATCACTTCTTTCCAAGTAAGCATATAATAGGTCCTTTCTTTTTTTAATTAATATTGTATGCTTTCAACTTAATAATAGTCGATGTAAGTTTCAATTCCTTACACCATTTATCTTTTCATGGATTGATGAAAGCATTTTATAAATTTACGACAAATAAAAGCACATATATTACATTAACTAAAGTTTAGTATTTTTACTAAAAATCAAATCTTCTTATGGATACTTTAATTGCTAAAGCTGAAACGTTTGTTTTTGAATTATTGAAAAACGAATTAGATCAAACCTATTTGTATCATAATTATAAACATACTGAACGTGTATTAAAAAGTATACGTGAAATTATTAAGAACACCGAATTATCAAAAGAAGATGCCTTAATTCTCGAATTAGCAGCTCTCTTTCATGACACTGGTTATATTGAAGGTGCAGATAATCATGAAGAGAAAAGTGTTGAAATTGTCACAAAATTCCTAAAAGAACAAGATGTCGAAAAGACAATTATTGAGTCTGTTGGCAAATGCATTATGGAAACAAAATTTAAGGAGGAACCAACAACAAAACTCGGGAAAATAATAAGAGATGCAGATGCGTCCCATTTTGGTAAAAAATATTTTAGTGAAGCAAGCGAATTTTTAAGAAAAGAGCTCGAATTAAGACACATAAATACCTATTCACCAACTGAATGGCGAAATGAAAACATAAAAGTACTAGCTAAAAAGCATCAATTTTATACTGATTATGCATTGAAAAATTGGCAACCTACTAAAGACAAGAATCTTTCAAAACTCTTCAAAGCAAAGAAAAAACAAAAACAAAAATTCAAGAAAGAAGAAATTAAAGCTAAATACAAAGCACAATATAAAAATGACAGTCCTGAGCGTGGTGTTCAGACATTTTATAGAGTTGCGCTTAGAAATCATATAAAACTAAGTGATATTGCTGATACAAAAGCCAACATTTTACTTTCTGTAAACGCTATTATAATTTCTGTTGTTTTGGCTAATTTAATTTCTAAATTAGATACCAATCCTTATCTAACTTGGCCAACAGTTATATTTACCTTATTTAGTGTAATATCTATGGTCATGTCTATTATTGCTACACGTCCTAATGTTACGAGTGGCCAATTCACAAAAGAAGATGTAAAAAACCAAAAGGTAAATTTAAGTTTCTTTGGAAACTTTCATAAAATGAAACTAGAAGAATTTGAATGGGCTATTCAAGAAATGGTTAATGATAAAGACTACATTTATAAAGCGTTAACTAAGGATTTATATTTTCTAGGAAAGGTATTAGAGCGTAAATACAGAATCCTTCGGATTACCTATACTGTTTTTATGGTAGGCATCATTGTGTCTTTAATAGCCTTTGGTATTGCTGTGAAAAATAATCCAGGAATAGATATTCAAGAGGTTTTAGATCCAGACTCTGAAACCCATTTAATTCAAGAAAAGAAGGATCATAAAAATTTGTATGCTGTCTAAGATTTAATCTCTTTCATTAAATCATCATAAGTATAAAAATCTTTATCATTGTTTTCCTTGTGATACAGTACGCTTACTCTAATCGCTTTTAGACCAGTTACTGCCTGTAAATCTTGCAACTCAACGATTTCTACATCATCATCTAAATACTTTTTAGATTGTAAAAATTTAATATATCTCAAGTATTCAACTTCATCTTGTTTTTGTGAGTAAACAATGCTGATCTTACCTTTTTGAGTTACACGTTCCTTAGTACCTTTGATATAAGCCTTATCAACTCGTTTTTTAACAATTTCGTATCGAGCATTATAAGTGCCATCGACATCAAATTGTTTTTCATCCATTCTAAAACTGATAGATAAGGGTTGATTAAACACTAATATCATTGAAGCTACATCAAGATGGACTGGAAATTCAGATTGCATTAAATAAAATGCATTTTCCATTTCAACCATCACTTGTAATTGCCACAATCTTAAGTTATATAAGTAAATAGGATTAAAACTTTCATCTTTGGTAATAGACTCACCTATGTACATGTTGTGTTCAACACCATCTGTTTTAAACCGTTCAAAATAATGAGGATACATTGCTTGAGCTTCAACCTGTTTTTTATCAAGAAGTGAAGCCATTTCTTTGTTGATTAAGGCAATGGTATCATCGTAGTTTTTTCTGTGATGGTATAAGACTTCAACCTTATCATCAATACTATCAAAATAAGAATCTAATTGTGATTTTAATACGTCTATTGATTGAAGGTGTTGCAAAACAGGATCAATATCGTGCTTAATAAAAGCTGATATTTGTTGTTCACTATCCACTTGAAAATTCTCTTTTAAGCCTTCTAAATAACTATTTATTTGAAACAAACACTGCTCATAAATTGGCAAGTTTTCTATTTTCAATGCATTTTCAACGATAGATTTTATTGCATTTAATTGAATTGTCAAATCTTCTCTTGTTGCTGAATTTCTGGCTTCTGAAGATCCCTTGATATCAATTTGTCCATATAATGGATAAATATTTTCGAATGCAATTTTATTAAAGTTTGGTTCAATACCATTAAGCTTGTCCTTAATAAAGTTTTTCGCTTCTTTTTCAAATAGCCAATGTACACTAGGATGAATTGAAGTACATTCCGTTTGAATAATGGCTTCAATTAAATTCTTTTCTTCATTCTTAGAACGTTCAACAGCCGACACAATAAATGGCATCACATCATTTAATTTATTGGCATTAATACTATTTAGAATTTTTGGTTCTTCTGAAACAATTTCAAGAATTCCCATTAATCCTTCTTCATTGGCAATAGGAGCTAAAATTGCGCTCTTTATATTTTGGTTTTTAAGGGTTTTATATTGTGGTGCTTTTCCTTTTGATAACTCATAATATTTATCGACATCTGAAACAGTGTAGAATTTTTTATCTTGAAGTAAGGTTTTATAAGACCTACTACATAAGGTTCCTGAACAAGAATTAGATTCTAAATCATGAAGCAAAAAACTATTCATATCAGTTCCATAAACACGTTCAAAACGACTTTCTTCCTCATTAAAAATTGAAAAACCGACTTTAATTTCTTTTAAGCCTAAAAGCGAACGGAAGATTTCATGAAAATCATCCATAAATCCTTCACTTTGTCTTTTCTCTTCACCAATTAAAGCAGTTTTTATATTTGAAATAGATTGGTCATCAGTAACATTAAAAATATTAGAAATCACAAATCCTTTAAATGTATAGCTGTCTTGTGGAAACTTCTCTTTCCATAACTCAATATTTTCGAAATTATCTAAAAGTTCATCGATATCATTTTGAGTTATTTTTGGCGCGCTTTCAGTCCGAACAATTTCCGTAAAATCGGCATTATACAATATTTTATAAAATTGCATAATTCCTTTAGCATTCGGAATTTCGTAATAAAACGGTCGTTTGAAATTCATTTCAAATCCATAACAAAATGCTAGAATAATAGTACAAGCGATTATATACCTATCATCTTCAGGCATATTCTTTATCTTCAATTCGAAATCATCTCCTGCTTCTTGTATAATACTTTTGAAACGCTCAGAAGAGTTAAAAATAAGATTATGAAAAGGAACAGATGCTGTTTTAATTTCATTTTTAGACAACACTGGACTAAATGAATCTTGCAGTATAATTCCAATTTCTTTTTCGCGTTCTTTAAGGATTGAAATATCACTAAACCCTTCTCGAAGAACTGGATAAGCATCAGCTGTTTTTAAAACACGCTTCGCCTTAGCAGCAATAAATTCATCGTCACTTTCAGCTAAAGCCTCATAATGCTTAAGCAGTTTGTTAAAACTAACTAAGAGTTTAAAAGGTGACACTAGATTATCGTTGATGTCTTTCATAATAACATTTTGGAACATATAAAGTTACAAATTAATAGTTTGGTCGTTATTATTAAGACTTTCTTACGTTAAAAATGTTACAAGAATAGTTTTTAATCGGTATAATATAATTGAATTAAAATCCTAAAATTCCATAAGTCCAATTAGACCCATCACTAATAAAAATAAGTGTTTTTGTTCTATGACCTCCTCCTAAACCTGTATCCATGTTTACTGGCCCAACAAATCCAGTACTACTGTCGCCTGCAAAAAACAAAACACCAGCAGTAATATCTGTAGGAGATAAAACAATGTCTGCATTCACAGTATCTTGAACGTTTCTTATGATATAGATTCTTCCAGGAAAATCACCAGCATTAGGCAATTGAAAATCTTGATCATTAACTGTAGGAATGACCGAAATATAGACACCATCATCAATAAGTGTTGGAGTTCCTGCACCTGTTAAAGTCACATGTTTTACAGATAGATTCCCATTAATATCTAACGTACTTTGTGGAGTTACAGTTCCAATGCCAACTTGAGCGAATGTAGATATACCACTCAATAAAATTACTAGTATTAAAATTCTCTTCATAATCATTCCTTTTTTATTATACTGATTGCAGTACCACCACCTTCAGCAAGTTCTAATGTTAATTTGGAGCGATTATTAACAGTCAAGGTTTCAATTTTTATATCCAAAGGGTTTTTATCCCAATGAGCATCTTTTCCATCTTTATAAATAATAGCAATGTAGTCTTGATTCTCCTCTAAAAAGTTAAAACTAACATCAAATGTTCTAGAATTTTCATCAGTAATACTTCCTAAAAACCAATTACCAGTTTCACGTTCTTTTCTTGCTATAGTAACAAAGTCTCCCACTTCTCCATTTAAAACTATAGTCGATTCCCAATCTACACCAACATCCTTTATAAATTGTAAGGGTTCTGAATTAGCTTCATAGTGTTCTACTAAATCTGCTACCATTTGTATTGGACTATAAATTACAACATATAAAGCCAGTTGTTGGGCTAGTGTTGTATTTACTTGATTGTCTTTTTTGTAGTCATTAAATTTTATATTGAAAATCCCTGGTGTATAATCTATTGGTCCAGCTAGCATCCTTGTGAAGGCAACAATAGGTAAATGCTCAGGTGGATTTCCTCCTTCTTGTCCCCAAATACTAAACTCTTGGCCTCTTAACCCTTCACGTGTTATCGCATTTGGGTAAGTACGTCTTAAGCCAGTTGGTTTTATCGGTTCGTGTGCATTAATTGCAACCTGATATTTGGCAGCTTTTTCAACAGTATGGTTGTAATGGTTTACCATAAATTGTCCGTGATGATATTCTCCTTTTGGTTTTAGCCTACCAACATATCCTGTTTTTACCGAATGAATTCCTAAACTTTGCATTAATGCATAAGCAGTATCTTGTTGTTTAATATAACCTTCAACATCTCCATAAGTTTCATGATGCATGATTATATGAACTCCTTTTTCTTTGGAATAAGCTAGAATTTCCGATAAGTTGTAATCTGAATATGGAGTCACAAAATCAAAGCCACCTTCTTCAGCTGCCCATCCTGTGTTCCAACCTTCAACAAGAACACCTTTAATATTATTTTTCGCTGAAAAATCAATATACTGTTTAACATTTTCTGTTGTTGCTCCATGATGTCCTGAGTTCATATCCCAAGACGATTTACCTAAATGCATTTCCCACCAAACACCAGTATATTTCATAGGTTTAAACCAGGATACATCTTCAAGTTTATTAGGCTCATTAAGGTTAACAATTAAATTAGATTCTATTAAATCTGATGCACTATTTGTAATTTGAATTGTTCGCCAAGGTGTATAAAACGGCAGGTTTCGTTTGACCTTATAATCTGTATTTTCAGAACCAACCAGGTTGCTTTCAAGATTTAATTTTTCAGTGTCTACTTTCAAAGTCATCCCAGAATAATTCACTAATGCTGCCTCGTGAAAACTCAAATGCGTACCATCTTTTCCAACCATCGTGACAGGTGTATTCACCGCATTTTCTGGAATATATGTCTGAGCTATAGGTTGATTTACATAGTTTAGCGCATTAATTTCTGAAAACTTTGTTGTTTTATACAAGTGTTCATAGATATCCCAATCTCCTGGAATCCAAAAGGTTTTATAGTCTGCAGTTAAATTGAATTGTGTATGTTCTTCGGTGATAAAAACCTCATCCCAATTGTCTTGTTTTGGGAACTCATATCTAAAACCAATTCCATCATCATAAACTCTAAAAATGATGTTTAAAAAGCGATTTGGTGATACTTTTTCTTGAAGCTCTATTTTGAGTTCATTATAATTATTGACTACGTCCAATTGTTCTCCCCAAGGCATTTGCCAAGTTTCATTAAACACTGAACTATTTGAGTTTTTTACAATGAAATTTTTATCGAAATCAGGCACATCTTTAAAATCAAAACCTAAAAAAGACGTATCAATAATCACCTTATCTTCTTTGGTAACCTTATAATACGGTTTACCGGTTTTAGAAAGGCTAAAACTGACTTTAAGAGTATTGTTTGGTGAACCAACTTTCAAAGATTGCACTTCGGAATCATGGCATGACACCATTAAAAAGACAGATATGACTATCAATATAGCTTTCATTATTTGACTTTATTTCTTTTCTAATAGAACGATATCATATTCTGAATTTAATATCGCATTTCCATTATTAACTGTAACATCTTGTTTAGAATATGCATCATGAAGTGTTACTCCATCCTTAAAAACCTTTGAAACGTTTAAGGTCTTTTTACCTAATTCCAAATCTAAACCAACCACTACTACATCCTTGTAATTGCCTTTTGAAAATGTTCTATAAAACAGATAAGGTTTCTGAGAAATCCTTTGGTGCCTTCCAGCTCCAATTGCAGGATGTCTTTCTCTAAATTTTCCTAATTTTTGCCAATGACTTAACACTTTTTTTGTTCTTGGGCTTTTCGCAATTGAATCCCAATTCATTAACGAACGTAAAGTTGCATCTCCAACAGTCTCAGGTATAATAAGCGCACGTGAGGATTCATCTCCGTAATACACTTGAGATGTTCCTGGTGACAACAATAACTTATTAGCCGTTTCATATGGCTTTTTCCTTTGGGCATCAAAAGGCCTACCATCGTCATGAGACGTTAAATAATTTAGAGTGCCAAAGTCTTTTAGATCACCATGTAATACTTCAAAGTAGCGATTGAACAATGCTTCATATTCCATCTCTTTAGAATTCCATTTAAACTCAAAATTTATCAAACTATGAAAACTTGCAGGATCAAAATAATTCACCTTCCTATCTCCAAAATCAAATTCCTGACCTGAACTTACACCGTAATTATACACTTCACCCACGATGTAAAAACCATTATCATCAAGAACCTTATCAGGATTGTTCTTTTTATAATCTGCAAACGCGTAATCACACTCCGTTTTAAATTCTTCCCAAACATTTTCTTCCGTATGTTTTACTGTATCAGCTCTGTATCCATCTACTCCAAATTCTGTAATATAATCTGTTAACCACTTTATAATGTAAAAACGTGGAGCTCTTGGGTGACCTGTGCGTTTAAAAAAGGCATCTAATTCAGCAACTTCTTGTTCGTAACGACCTTCAGATTTCCACTTTTCAACTAATTGAGGAGGTAGCTCAACATTATCATTACTTTCAGTTTTAATATCTGGTAAATTAGCAACTAACGTACATGTTATTGTACTCTCGTAATCATTGTATGTACATTGCGGACCAGTTCTAACCCATTCCTCAGGCCAAACAGGATCTTTATCTGTGACAGGTCCTGTGTGATTAATTACAGCATCTAAAACAATTCTTATTCCTCTGGCATGCGCTTCTTGTACCAATTCATGCAAATCTTCTTTTGTTCCAAAATTAGGATCAATTTTTGTCCAATCTTTTGCCCAATAACCATGAAAACCGTAAGTAACTCCAGTCCCTTCATCGGTTCCTCCATGGATCTGTTCCACGATTGGTGTCATCCAAATGGCGTTGATTCCTAACTCTGTAAAATAACCTTCCTTTACTTTTTGAGTCACACCTTTGATATCTCCACCTTTAAAACCTCTGAGTTTTGCCGTTTCCAATGTTCTATCAAAATTAACATCGTTAGACGAATCTCCATTATTGAAACGATCTGTTAATAGAAAATATAGATTAGCACCTTCCCAAATGAAAGGCCGATCAACAGTTTCTGAAACTTCATTAGTAACCTCAACTGCGGTTTGATTATTGTTCGTATTGTTGTCTTTACAACTCAATGCTAATAAGATTAAAATTATTGTTATTAGTCTTTTCATATTACTTTATTTTTAAAATAAATGATTCAAGTGGCTTGATATCTATCCTTACTTTTGCTTTACCGTTTTCAACTTTTAATGTTGAAGTATAGTTATCATATAATTGGTCTTTAACTTCGTATTCACCATTTTCAAGGTTCAATTTTTCAACTAAATCTTCAGGTAATTGCAACTCAAAACCATAGGTGTTTTCTGCATTGAAGTTTGTAACAATTATTAATTTTTCATCATCACTCCAACGTACATAAGACAAAACTTTATCATTGTACCATGCTGTGTTTTTATGGTTATAGGCATGAATATCTTGATAGTTTGAAGCTAAGGCTGAACTGTGTATTGTAAAGTTCAATAAACGCTTGTAAAAATCTCTTAATGCCTTTTCATCCTGAGTTGATTGTCCACCATCAAATTGTTTTTTGTTTACCCATCGCACCATACTTGGCACTGAGCCATAATCAAATATTGAAGTACGAGTTGGATCACCAAAACCTAAATCTTCAGCACCTGGCTCACCAAATTCTTGTCCGAAATATACCATGGTTGGTGATGTACTAATCGTTGCTGAAACTACCATTGCTGGTTTTCCTTTTTCTGCACTTCCTGCAAAATCTGGACTAGCAATACGTTGTTCGTCATGATTCTCTAAGAAGTGAAGCATATGGTGTTCAATATCTTTTAAATCCTCTTGTATAGGCGGAATATTATCTGTTTTTCCATGACCTTGCATAACATGTTTCAATGTATCATACAATTGAACTTTGTCATACAGATAATCCATTTTCCCTTTTTTAATATAGTCTCTATATAAACTCGGATTATAAACTTCGGCTAATAAAAATGCATCAGGATTTTTCATTTTAATATGCGAATTCATATAACTCCAAAATTCTACTGGAACCATTTCAGCCATATCAAATCTAAATCCGTCAACGCCTTTAGCTGTCCAATACAAAGTAATATCCTTGAACTTTTTCCAAGAACTTGGAATTGTTTTGCCTTTCCAAAATTCAAAATGAGATTTGTAGTCTTCATTTTCAGAACCTTCAGGAAGCTCATCAAAATTTTTCTCACCATCAGGACTAACACCATAATTCACTTTTACAGTTTCGTACCAATCGTACATATCTGGTTGCGATGCTCTTGATCCGTTACCTGTCCATTTTGCTGGATTTTCGTCAAATTTACCATCTGCCATTGAATGATTTTCACCACCTAGAGGCTGGTATCCGTTTTTCCAATTTGGGACGATAAACGCTTCACCAGGATTGTAATAAAAGTTGTTATTGACATCATAAACCACTGTTTTGTCATCTTCAGCACCAAAATCTGAAGTACCTTCAGGATTAGATAAACTTTGATAATTTCTCGCGACGTGATTAGGTACTATATCGATAATGACTTTTAATCCAGCCTCATGAGAACGTTCAATAAGTGCTTCAAATTCTTGCAAACGACTATCTACATTTTCAGCTAAATCTGGATTCACATTATAATAATCTTTAACGGCATAAGGTGATCCTGCGCGACCTTTAACGATATCTGGATCATCATTAGAAATTCCGTATTTGGTATAATCTGTAATCACATCATGATGCGGCACACCTGTATACCAAATGTGAGTAACACCTAAATCTTTGATTTCTGCTAATGCTTTATTAGTAAAATCACTAAACTTTCCAACGCCATTTTCTTCCATAGTTCCCCAGGGTTTATTCGTTGTATTCGTGTTTCCAAATAATCTAGTAAAGACTTGATAAACGACTTCTTTTTTCTTCATTTCAACTTTTGGCTTTGTAGGTTCTTCAATTGTTTTTTCTTCGTGTTTACATCCAAAAAAACAAGTAATAACTAGTAATAACAGGATTAGTTTTGTTTGATTCATTCGGATTATTTATTTAGTTTGATTTTGATTTCGGAATTTTTGATGTAAACAAATTCTAAAAGTTTATGTTCATTCTTCCATGAAAAATCCACTTTCTTGCCATTAACTTTGACGTACTTTGGTTTATCGATGTTGTGAATTTTCATTGTAAAGGCTGTTTGTTTATCAGCAAATGGCACTCCCAATATTGAAGTGCTAATAATTTTTAGTATGTTTCCATTTCTATAACCTGACAGTTTAAAAAACTCAAAATTTGCTTTTTCAAAAGCACTTGGTAAGGTTCCTCCATCATTATAGAAATTACTTTCGCTAGTTATTTCGTTGTCGTCATAATAATAATGAACTTCTATATTTTCACCAGTATAATCAGAAGTAGATTGAACCACCTTGGTCATTGGAATAAAGGCACCAGCTCTTACATAAGTTGGAATTGAATTTTCTTTTAATTGAATAGTTTGTGTTTGTCCACCTTCAAATTTTTTACCTGTATAGAAATCAAACCAATTAGAGTTCTTCGGAAAATAGACTTCTTTATCTGAAATACCAGCCTCTAAAATAGGAGAAACCAAAATATCTTTTCCCCATAAATAGGTATCTGAGTAAGTAAACAAATCTGAATTATTTGGTTCTTCAAAAAACAAAGGTCGCATCAAAGGAACTCCTGTTTGATTATTCTCAAACATAAGATTATAATTATATGGCAAGAGTTTATAACGTAATTCTATCGCTTGCTTTGCCAGAGCTTTCGCCTTATCACTTCTAAAAACCGGTTCACTTGCTACATCTTCTTGAGCGTGCGGTCTAAAAATTGGTTGAAAAACACCATACTGTAACCATCTTACATACAATTCGTCATCAAGATTTTCACCAGCAAAACCACCTAAATCACTATGCATATAACCTAAACCTTGCATTCCCATTTGAAGTGCAATTTCGGGTTGCGATTGCAATCCTCCCCAAGTTCTATTCACATCACCAGACCAAGGGACTAAGCCGTAACGTTGTGAACCTGAATAACCAGCTCGCATTAGAATAAATGGTCGTCTGTTTGGGTCTGCTTCTAAGCTTGATTCATACACTAATTTTGCCCAATCATGACCGTAAATATTATGGACTTCGTCAGCAGAACCAGTGGCATGTTGTACCCAACTTGGATGTACTTCAGGTTCTCCTAAATCTCCCCAAAACCCACTAACTCCCATATTAGAAATATCTTTGTATATATTTTTAAACCATTGTTTTCCTTCAGGTTTATATATATCTACAATGCCTGTATTACCAAAATAGAAATCATATTTTGCAGGTTTTCCAATCGAATCTTTTGCTAAAACATCTTTTGTTACTGCTTCATCCCACTTTTTGGAAGTGGTTAAAATAAAAGGTTCAGTAATGGTAATCGTTTTTACGCCTTTATCATTTAAGCGTTTAATCATACCTTCAAAATCTGGAAATGAATCTCTAAGGACTTCAAGATTTCCCATAGTACCTTTCAACTCTTTTCCGAACCAAAACAAATCCAAAATTATAGCATCAACTGGAATTTTATCTTCTTTGAATTTATCGATAGTCATTTCAACTTCTTCTTGAGAATGGTATCCAAATCGACTCGAAAAATTACCTAAAGCCCAACGTGGCAGCATTGGCTGTTTCCCTGTTAAATCTGTATAGTTATCGACGATATCATACCATGAATCACCAGCAATCACCTGATAGGTTTTACGTCCTGAAATGGTTTCATAAGTTAAAGTATTGTCACGTCTACTGTCTAAGTCTAAAAACCCAATTGGTGCATTGTCAAAATGTACCATGTATTTATTTGAAGACATCACAATGGGCAATGTAAAATTCATTAATTCACTATGAGTTTCATAACCATAATGTGCTTTATTATAGAGCTCTAAACGGTTACCACGTCGATTCATCCCTAGTGCTCTTGCACCTCCACCATATAAGATTTCATCTTTTGTGAGATTGAATTGAATGGTTTCCAAGCTATCATTTTTAACGTAACCTACTTTTTCTGAAATGATTGGATTATCCTTATAATTATAAGAAATTTGAAAGGGTGATTTAGATATTTTTACATCAATTCCATTGGACTGTAAAATAATATTTTCAGTAGTATCAAAAAATTCAACTTTAGGGTTTTTAGCTTCTAAAACAACTGCATGTGAATTACTGAGAACCGTTTCTCCCGTTGGAATAAAGGTTGTTTCAATAATTTCAGAAGTATACCATTGTATCTTATAACTACCATCAGAAACATTAATTTGCAATTGATTATTTTTCCATGTTGCATCAATAAAGGTTCTTTCTTTGACGTTTTCAGAAAACAACCATAATATTGTTTCTTCAAAATTAGTTCTCCAAAGTTCTTCGTTATGTTCACCTTCGGGAACAATTTTAGACTGTATATTTTTGGGATTAAAACCTTGATTTTTTAAAATGGTTATGACCCTATTTAAATCAGTTTCCGTCTGGCTTATTTCTTCAAAACTCACATTACCACCTTCTTTTCCACCAGCCAAAAAATACAGTTTGGAGTCTTTTAAGTTTCCGTGGCTTTTAGAAAACTCATTCACTTCTGGTGCAAACCAGAATGCAGGTGAAAAAATGCCTACTTTACCGAAAGTATCTGAATATTTCAAGCCTGCATAATGTGAAATCAATCCACCCATCGAGCTTCCTATTATAGCCGTATTATTCTTATCTTTTAAGGTTTTATAGTTGTTATCGATATACGGTTTTAAAGTTTCAACAATAAATTTAGTATATGCTTCTCCTTTGCCTCCACCATATTTTTCGTTTTTCCAAGGTGAATATTCATCTAATCGTTTTGTCCCTCCATTATCGATACCAACAACAATCAATTTTAGGTCTTTTTCACTATATAATCTATTAAGTGTTTCATCTACACTCCATTCTCCTGAAAAAGACATGCTATTGTCAAAAAGGTTTTGACCATCATGCATGTAAACTACGGGATATAATTCGTTTGATGTATCATAATTTGGAGGTAAATATAACCAGATACGACGTTTTGTATTGAGTTGTGGAATCTCAAATTCTTCAGATAAAACGGACACATTTTTAGTAGCTGTGGATACCTTTTGGGCATCAAAAAGATTGGTCCAACCAGCAATTTTTACATGCATGGTGTCGTTTGCTTTTTTAAAGATGTAGTTTCGGTTATCAATGGCCTCACCTTTATAGTTACATTCTACCGATTGCCATGATCCTTGTGTGAATTTGAATAGCAAATTTTCAGAAAATGGTAAAGTGATTTGGTATGTTCCATCTTTTTTTTCGAGTCTGTATTGTTCTTGTCCACCAGTCCAATCTTCAAAACCACCTGAAATAAAAATGGAGGCATTCTCCGGAGTTTCTTCAGGGAGATTATCAACTACAATAGTTACTTGTGCAGAAACACTAAATCCGATAAGTAAGCTTAATATGTATGCGAGTTTTTTCATTTAGAAACTAGTGCTTTGTCGTTAATAGAAATACCCCTTTTGAATCCAAGCTGAACGTGTCTTTCCATATGAATGTATCATCAGAAATGATGTTTTTTAAAGTTTTTCCTTCTAAACCAACTTCAGAATAACGCTCTAAATCTAAAGTTACTGGCTTATCATTTTTATTTAAAAAGAGAACAACGGTTTCATCTTCAGAGGAACGTGTTAACACATATATACCATTAAATGGCGCAAAATGTATTGTTTTACCGTCATGAATGGCTTTACTATGTTTTCTGTAATTTAATAGTTTTCTCATAAATAATTGCATGTCTTTTTCATCCTCTGACAAACCTTCACCTGTGAATGCATTTTTGGTATCACCTTCCCAACCTCCTGGATAATCTGTGCGAATTAATCCATGATCACCAGGTTTTTCGAAATCGTTCATCAAGATTTCGGTTCCATAATACATTTGTAAAATTCTAGGCATTGTCGCATAGGTTGCTACAGCCATTTTAGTGTTTGTGATATCACCTTTCAATTGTGTAAAAATGCGACTCATATCGTGATTGCCTTCAAAAACCATTATATCTTTCGGACTCGCATAATGGAAATCGTTGGCTAAACCTTCATAGATTTTTACTAAACCTTTATCCCAAGATTCTGTTTCATTTAGCGCTTCAACCACTTTAACTTGCATTGCAAAATCCATTGATGACCTTAAATTTGAATCATAACCATCTCTATTATTTGCACCTTCTTGCCAGTATCCAATAAGTAATGGATTGTAACTCCATTCTTCTCCTACGATGCTAAAGTTTGGATACTCTGTCATAATTGCTCCAGCCCAATCACTCATAAAATCTTTATCTGGATATGGATATGTATCTTGACGAATGCCACCTAACTGAGCTGTTTCAATCCACCAAATACTATTTTGTGTAATGTATTTAGCCATAAAAGGATTACGCTGATTTAGGTCTGGCATTGTCGCCACAAACCAACCTTGAGAATTACCATCGCTATCGTATTTTGAAGCATATGTATCTTGATTAGTAGTTCGTCTATGATTAGAGTTAATTGTTGTTTTCCAATCCCAATTGTCAATATTTTTTTCATAATTGGCTTGAAGATTCACCCAATCTTTAAACGGTAAATCTTTCATCCACCAGTGTTCTAATCCACAATGATTAGCTACTTGATCCATGACTAATTTCATCCCTTTTTCTTCTAACTTTAGAGACAAGTTTTGATACTCTTCAAGCGTTCCAAATCGTGGATCTATTTGATACAAATCTGTAATAGCATAACCATGATAAGAACCTTGCTTCATATTATTAGTTAGCATTGGCTGTGGCCAAACTGCTGTAAAACCTAAATCATGAATATAATCAATATGCTGAGTAATACCTTCAATATCTCCTCCATGCCGTGCATAATTATCAGTTCTGTCAATGGTTCGCTCAAGTAATTCTGGCTGACCTTCAATCGACAAGGGTGAATCATTATTGGTATTTGCGTTTGCAAAGCGATCTGGAGTAATTAGGTAAAGTGCGTCAGAACTATTAAACCCAAGATAATCTTCGGCAGGTTTTTGTCGCGTTTTTAATTCGTAAACATCAATCAACTCATCGCCATTTTCATTTTTGAATTTGATATTGAATTTACCAGCTGCGGTCGTTTCAGAAATTATAAGATCGATAAATAAATAGTTGTTACTGTTATTTCCATTAGAAACCTTACCTAAAGAAATGCCAGGATATGATATACTTGGTGTATAATCTCCAATATTGTTATGCTTTACTAAAAGCTGAAGTTCATCATTTTTAAAACCAATCCACCAATTTGGTGGTTCAATACGTTCAATATTACTTTGATTTATGAATTCAGATTGTTGTTCAACTGTCTTAACATCTTCTGAAGTATGTTCTTTACAAGACACACTTAAAACGATGAGACATGAGAAACATAAATAGATAAGTTTATTCATAATAACCAATTTAAGTGTGTTCGATATTTATACAGTTACCAAATTATTTGGACTTATAATTACTGATTTACCATTAACCAAAATTTCTAAATCGTGGTGACCTTCTAGTTCAAAATGCGTTTGATCTTTACAAGCGTTAACTTTTATAATTTGGTTTCTGAAGTTCACTTTAAAAGAAAATCCTTCCCATTGTTCTGGAATTTTAGGTTCAAAAGACAAGGTGTCCTTCACAATTCGCATACCACCAAAACCTTCAACAATGCTCATCCAAGTTCCTGCCATAGATGTGATATGAAGACCTTCTTCAACTTCATGATTATAATCATCTAAATCTAAACGAGAAGTTCGCAAATAAAACTCGTAAGCCTGTTCCATGCGGTTCAATTTAGCTGCTTGAATACTATGTACACAAGGCGATAATGAACTTTCGTGAACTGTAAAAGGTTCATAAAAATCAAAATGTCGACCTAACGCTTCAGTAGTAAAATGATCTTCAAAAAAGTAGAATCCTTGTAGTACATCTGCTTGCTTTATATAAGGCGAACGCAAAATGCGATCCCAAGACCATTTTTGGTTAATTGGCCGTTCACTTTTTGGCAAATCTGAAACGGTAATTAATTCTTTATCTAAGAATCCATCTTGCTGTAAAAAGACGTTCTTTTCTTCATTAAAAGGAAAGTACATATTATCAGCAACGGCTTTCCATTGTAATAATTCAGCTTTTGACAATTTCGCTTTATGCATAATTCTTGTATAATCTGAACTATACTCCTTTTCTATTTTATCAATATTCTCTAATGCATACTCAATACACCATTTTGCGATATAATTTGTGTACCAATTATTATTGACATTGTTTTCATATTCATTCGGACCAGTTACACCAAGCATAACATATTGGTTTTTTGCTTCAGAAAAATTAACACGTTGATGCCAGAATCTGGCAATTCCAATTAAAACTTCTAGACCTTTTTGTGGTATATAACTGTAATCTCCTGTATAGCGATGGTAATTATAAATCGCAAATGCAATGGCGCCATTACGATGGATTTCTTCAAAAGTAATTTCCCATTCGTTATGACATTCTTCACCATTCATCGTTACCATTGGATACAATGCTGCGCCATTAGAAAAGCCTAATTTTTCAGCATTTTCAATCGCTTTCTCTAAATGATGATAACGGTATTCTAAAAGGCTCTTTGCAACATTTTGGTCTTTAGTTGCCATATAAAAGGGAATGCAATAGGCTTCGGTATCCCAATACGTACTTCCGCCATATTTTTCACCTGTAAATCCTTTAGGACCAATATTTAATCTAGCATCTTTCCCAAGATACGTTTGGTTTAAGTGAAAGATATTAAAACGAATCCCTTGTTGAGCAGCTACATCACCTTCGATGGTAATATCAGCCATATCCCATATTTTTGCCCAAGCTTGTTTTTGCATATTAAGTAAAGCTTCAAAACCTAACTCAGAAACTTTTTTCAATGTCTTTTTTGCTTCGGAAACCAATTCATTTTTATCATGGTTTCTATCAGATATGTATCCACCAAACTTTGTGAGTGTAATTGTGTCTCCTTTAGTGACCTGATTTTGATAGGTAAATGAAATCTTATCAATGGCATCATTAACGGTTTTGTCATGCTTTAAAACAGTTCCGTTTAAAGCCACTTGGGTTTGCATTGACGTACATACATAGAAATGAGTTTTCATGGTTTTAGACACGATAAATGCTTGTTCATCTTCGTGATTGACACTAAGCACATCCCAAAATTTATCATCCCAGTTAGAATCTTCATTGGTGATACCATTATCTAAATAAGGAGAAAAAACAATTTGAGCGTCATTGTTTACAGCCGTTACATTATATTCTATAGCACCAATCTCATCGATGTCTAAACTTAAGAATCGTTTAGTTTCAACTTTAACTTCAATAAAATTCTGAAGTGTTGCTCTAAAACTTCTTGACAACCAACCTTCTTTCATGTTGAGTTCCCTTTTAAAATCTTCGACTTTATTGCACTTCGCTAAATCTAATGGCTCTCCATTAATTGAAACGTTAATTCCAATCCAATTTGGGGCATTTAATACTTTAGCAAAATATTCAGGGTAGCCGTTTTTCCACCAACCAACTCTGGTTTTATCTGGATAATAAACACCTGCAACATAACTTCCTTGAAATGTTTCTCCCGAGTAATGCTCTTCAAAATTAGCACGTTGACCCATAGCTCCATTTCCAAGACTCATTAAGCTTTCTGAAGACTTAACATATTTTGGGTCGAAACCTTTTTCTATGATTGACCAGTTATCTGGTTGTATATAATTTTTATTCATTCTACTTTAAAAATCAGTTATTGATTGATAAATTATTTGATTGTTTACGTATTTGTCCTGAAATAATTTGCTCAATAAACTCTTGAGACATTTCAGTGAAATCTTTGAAAATAAAATCAGCTTC
The DNA here is from genome assembly GCF_034670085.1 of Psychroserpens sp. Lineage (GTDB taxonomy): Bacteria > Bacteroidota > Bacteroidia > Flavobacteriales > Flavobacteriaceae > Psychroserpens. The sequence goes on from NZ_JAXMOD010000001.1 coordinate 288,240, forward strand.
ATGCAGTACTGATTTATCACCAATACCAATAGAAATCATATTAGCACTATTTGCAGCTTGAACACCTGCAACTGAATCTTCAAAAACGATACAGTCTTTAGGATGAACTCGAAGAAGCTTGGCACCAATTAGAAATACCTCTGGATCTGGTTTTGCTTTAGAGACATCATTACCATCAACAATAGCTTCAAATTTTTCTAACAGATGAACCTTTTTTAAAATTGGAGTAGCATTTTTACTTGCAGATCCTAAAGCAATCGCTTGTTTGTTTTCAATAAGAAAATCTAAAACTTTAGACACGTCTGGAAGAATTTCTGACGCATCCATTTTATTGATATAACTTAAATAGTCTTCATTTTTTTTAGACATAAGATTTTTAAAATCTTCATCTGAAAGGGTTTGATTTCCCCATTCTAATATTTTTTCTAACGAACGAACTCGGCTTACACCCTTAAGTTGTTCATTTTGTGCTTCGGAAAAATCTACGCCAATGCTTTTGGCAAGTTTCTTCCAAGCTAAAAAGTGATACTTAGCTGTATCAACAATTACTCCATCGAGATCAAAAATAAATCCTTTTTTATGCATTGTTTTCTACTGTTTGATTATCCTTAACTGTTAATGATATCACACCTGCTAATATCATTGACACTCCACCAATTAATAAGGCATAGATAGGTTGGTTATCGAAAAATTTAGACACTAAAAACCCTAAAATTGAAGCTGCTACTAATTGTGGAATAACTATAAAAAAGTTAAAAACTCCCATATAATAACCCATTTTGCTAGATGGCAGTGAACCTGAAAGCATAGCATAAGGAATAGATAAAATACTTGCCCAAGCAATACCGACTCCAATCATTGGTAACCATTCTATAGTAAATACAGATGGGTTAGATATAAAATAGAGTGACATTAAACCTAATCCTCCAGCAACTAAGGCAAGAAAGTGGGTAAATTTTCTACTTGTTTTTTTAGCTAATAATGGTAAGAGAAAAGCCACTGCTGCAGCGATTATATTGTAGTTAGCAAACATGGCTCCTACTTGATTTGCGCCCAAATTGTATGCATTAGATGTTGTATCTGTCGCTTTGTAAATATGCTCTGTCACCGCAGGCGTCATATAAATCCACATAGAAAATAACGCAAACCATGAGAAAAATTGTACCCAAGCCAATTGTTTCATTATCTGAGGCATGGATTGAAAATCATTCATAATATTAACAAAGCCACTTTCAGTTTTATTATTCTTCTGTAGAAGTCCAGAAATCAACATGGCAATTCCACCAAGTGTAATAAGCCCAAGAGTTAGAACAAATAAATCCTTTTTAAGGTCAAAATGGTAAACTAAATATGTTGATATCAACCCAATTAATGTTGTAATTAGACCTTTCGACAAATGTGAGTTTCCATTATTCTGAAACCATTCAGTGGAAGGCTTTTCTTTATCGAAACGTGCATTTTCCTCAGCATCAAAAACTTTCATTTCTTCAGGAGAGTATTCTTTAGATTTTAAAACCGTCCACAATACTGCAATTAAAAAAGCTGCACCTCCAATATAAAATGAATATTTCACTGAATCTGGGATAACACCTTCGGGTGCAGTATTTGAGATTCCTATGTAAGTCATAAATTCCGGCAACCTTGAGGCAATATAAGCGCCAATACCAATAAAAAAACTTTGCATTGCAAAGCCTTTAGTCAATTGATGTTCAGGAAGGTTATCTCCAACAAAAGCTCTAAACGGTTCCATGGAAACATTAATTGATGCATCCATAATCCACAGCATTCCTGCTGCAAACCATAATACTGGCGAATTAGGCATCACAAATAATGCTAATGATGCTAAAATAGCTCCAATTAAAAAATAAGGACGACGTCGACCCAGTTTAGAATGCCATGTACGATCACTAAAATATCCAATTATTGGTTGTACAATCAAACCTGTAAGTGGTGCAGCAACCCAAAGAATAGGAATATCTTCAACTTCTGCTCCAAGGGTTTGAAAAATTCGACTGACGTTAGCATTTTGAAGGGCAAAACCCATTTGAATTCCTAAGAAACCGAAACTCATGTTCCAGATTTCCCAAAAACCAAGCGTGCGCTTTTTCATAATAGTATGTTTAAATTAATACTATTGACAAGCGATAAAACTTATCAAAACTTAAATGTAGAAGTGAAAATATAAGTTTTGATTTGGTTGTAAATATAGTAAAGTTTTTAATTATTCGATATTAAATCTATTATTTGGTCGATTCTCTTTCGATCAAATCGGTTTCAATAACAACGGTTTCATAGATTTCTTCTTCCTCTTCTTCCGTTTCATCTAATTCTAACCTGTTGATTAATAAATCGGCAGCCTTTTCACCAATTTGTTGTCCGTGTTGCCTTACTGTAGTTAGACTAGGTGTTGAGTGTTTTGAGAGCACACCATCAGTAAAACTAATAACTTGAAGAGACTCTGGGATTTCTAATCCGAGTTTTCTTGCGACCTTAATTGCAGTTACTGCATACAATTCATTAACTGCAAAAATGCCATCAATTGATTTGTTTGATTTAAATAATTGTTCAATTTCCTTCTCTAAAGCATCCAAATGATCATCAGAAAGAAGCTTATCTTCAATCTTCAATATTAGAGATGCCTTAGGGTGTAATTTATGTTCTTCAAATGCTTCTAAATAACCTTGTGTTCTTAATTTCCCGACGCTAACATAGTCTTTAGTAGTAATAATAGCTATGTTTTTACAACCATTAGATATTAACTTTTCTACAGCCTTTTTCGCACCTTTGACATCATCTACAATGACTTTATCACAAGGGATTTCATTAACAACACGATCAAACATTACGATTGGCATTCCTTGATTAATAGTTTCTGTAAAATGATGGTAATCTTGTTGTTGCAACGTCTCTTTAGAGATGGATAAAATAAAGCCATCAATACTGCCGTTAGCAAGCATTTGCATATTAATTACCTCCTTATCGAATGATTCATTTGAAAGTCCAACAATAACATTATAGCCTCGTTTGTTTGCTACTAATTCAATACCAGTAATTACTTTTGAAAAGAAGTGATGCACAATTTCGGGTATAATAATCCCAATAGTTTTAGTTTTTCTGTTCTTAAGGCTTAAGGCAATATTATTGGGTCTGTAGTTATACAATTTTGCGAACGCTTGTACTTTTTGCCTTGTATCTTCACTAATTTCAATACTGTTTCTAAGCGCTTTAGATACCGTAGATATTGAAACATCTAATTCTTTAGCAATCTGTTTTAGCGTAACTTTTCTTTTCATACAAAAAAGGTAAAATTTAGAATCAAAATCTAATAAAATATAAAATCCTTGAACAAGGTTAGAATTGACTATTTATATATTTTTTATTATTTTTAAAGAAAAAAGGTTGCTCCTATATTTCTTAATATATCAATAAAGATATTCTTTTATTGTAAAATCCATAATTATAGGATGTTTTTTATTGATTTCTGTTAATTTAAAAAAAGTTTTTAACACGAAAACGTTTTCGCTACACAATTACAAACGGATAATACAGTATTTACTCAAAAAATACATAATTTTAACCTTAGAAGTGAAAATATAATCAATTAACTAAATGAAATTAACTTAAAAATAGTGTATGAAAACATTTTTGAATAGCTTGCTATTACTCGCTTTTTTGTTACCTGCAACTTTATTTGCACAAACTACGGTAACAGGAACTGTAACAGATCAAGCTGATGCATCTCCCTTACCAGGTGTTAATATCCTTGTTAAGGGCACAACAACTGGAGCCTCAACAGACTTTGATGGTCTTTACAGCATCAAAGTTAATCAAGGCGATATCCTAGTATTTTCATATTTAGGATATGTTACTCAAGAAATCATTTACTCTGATCAATCTCCTTTGGATGTAGCTTTGGTAGAAGACGCAGCTCAATTGGATGAAATCGTCATCATTGGTTATGGTACAACTACAAAAAAGGATGCTACAGGTTCAGTAGAATCTATTACCTCTGAAGATTTTACAAAAGGTAATATCGTAACTCCTGAAAACCTTTTACAAGGTCGAGTTGCAGGTGTAACAGTTAACACAAGTGGTGCGCCAGGATCTGGATCTGAAATAAAAATTAGAGGTGGTTCTTCTATTAATGCATCGAATAATCCATTAATTGTAATTGATGGCTTACCAATCACCAATGATAATGTAAATGGTTCTAGAGGAATTTTGGCTAGTATTAATCCAAACGACATAGAATCTTTTACAGTATTGAAAGATGCGTCTGCCACAGCTATTTACGGTTCTAGGGCATCAAATGGTGTAATAATTATTGTGACTAAAAAAGGTAAATCTAATTTCAGTGCAGATTATGATGTGCAATTCACTTTTGGTGAAATTGCTGATCGCATAGATGTTTTTTCTGCTGATGAATTTAGAAACTTAGTAAATTCTCAACCTATTAATGGAACTACACTTAATACAAGTTTATTGGGTAATTCAAATACAGATTGGCAAGACGAAATCTTTAGAGAAACAGTTTCTGCACAGCACAATGTAACGCTTAGAGGATCATTATTTAAAGCTTTACCTGCTCGTTTTTCTTTTGGAGTTACAAAACAAGAAGGTGCACTTCTAACCTCTGAATTTGATAGACGTAACTTGTCTGTAGCGTTAAACCCTAGTTTATTTGATAATCATTTAAAAGTAAATGTAAATGCAAACCTTTCTTTTGAAGATAACAGATTTGCAGATTCAGGACAAATTGGTGCTGCTTTAAGATACGATCCAACTCAGACAGTTTATGATTCTACATCTCCATTTGGTGGTTATTATCAACATAGAGATGGAGATTTAATCTCATTAGGAACTCAAAACCCAGTTGCATCGTTGTTACAAACAAATAACCAATCTGATGCTGAACGTTTTTTTGGTAACATAAACTTAGATTACAAGTTTCATTTTTTACCAGAGTTAAAAGCTGTGTTAAATTTAGGTTTTGATCAAACTTCTGCTTGGGAAGATCAAAATGCAGTTTTTGCAACAAATAATGATGTAAAAGGAAACAAAGAAATAAAATACCAAATTAGAAAGAATCAATCTCTTGATGGTTTTTTAAACTATAAGAAAACATTTGGTGATGTTGGCACAGAACTTACAGCAGGTTATTCTTATCAAATTTTCACCAACGATGGTTTTTTTACTGGAAATAAATTAAACCCACTAAGTAATAGTGACACATTTACCGATCCAGATGTAGTTAACATTGGTTTTTTTGGTAGAGCTGGCTTAAACTTTTTTGAAAAATATTTATTAACGCTTACCTATAGAAGAGATGGTACGTCTCGTTTTGGACCTGATAATCGATGGGGTGATTTTTATTCCGGTGCATTAGCATGGCAAATAAGCGATGAAGATTTCTTAAAAGATTCTAAAACGATATCTTATCTTAAATTAAGAGTTGGTTATGGTTTTACAGGCCAACAAGATATTAGTGAAAAAGACATCTTTTTAGAAAGATACCGTACAGGAAACCAAAATTCTCAATACCAATTTGGAAATCAAGTAATACCTTCATTAATACCATCACCTATTAACCCAGATTTAAAATGGGAAGAAACTGGGACCATTGAATTTGGAATCGATTATGGTTTGTTTAATAACAGAGTAAGTGGTAGTTTAAACTTCTTTCAAAAAAATTCTCAAGACCTATTATTTAATGCTCCAGTAGCAGATGGTAGTAACTTTACGAATAGTATAATTCAAAATATTGCTGAATTAAGAATTAATGGTATTGAATTCACAACAGATGTTGAAGTCATTAAAAAAGAAGATTTTAACTTAAATTTCAATTTTAATGCGACATTGTTAGATCGAGAAGTTACTTCTTTACCTTCTGGTCAAGATGTTACTACTGGAGGAATTGCTGGTGGAACTGGAAACTTTATTCAGTTATTTAGCCAAGGTCAGGCACCTAATTCATTTTATGTATTTAAACAGTTGTACGACAACCAAGGTAATGCTATTGAAGGTGCTTATGCTGATTTAAATGGAGACAATATTATTAATGATCAAGATCGTTATCTAAGAGCTAATCCAGATGCTGATGTTATTTTAGGATTTCAAACTAGTTTAGATTATAAAAACTTCGATTTCTCTTTTAACTTAAGAGCTAATATTGGAAACTATGTGTATAATAATGTAAATTCTTCAAGAGCTCAATATGAGTTATTACAAGATAATGCTGTTTTAGGAAATATTCCTACTTCTGTTACTCAGACTAATTTTCAAAGAACATCAGACGTTATTATTTCTGATATCTATTTAGAAAACGCATCGTTTTTGAAGATGGATAACATTACATTAGGGTATACCTTTAAAAAATTATCAAACGTTGTTAAATCCGTAAGACTTTGGGGAGGCGTACAAAATGTATTTGTAATTACAGAATACAGCGGTTTAGATCCAGAAGTATTTAACGGTATCGACAATACAATCTATCCAAGATCACGAAATATTTTATTTGGTGCTAATATTAAATTTTAAAAGACTATGAAAAAAAGAATTAAAAACATTGGTATCTTATCATTATTGTCCGTGTTTATGTTATTCTCTTGTACAGAAGACCTAAACATTACACCTAACGATGATGATACTTTATTAGGCTCAGAACTTTTTGAAAGTGAAAGTGCTTACAAACGAGTTATTGCAGGTGTCTATGGAAATTTAGCATTAACAGGAACAGAAGGTCCAGGATCATCCAACATTGCAGGTATTGATGCAGGAACCAGTCAATTTGGACGTGTACTCCTTTACATGCAAACCTTAACTGCAGACCAAATGATTTGGTCCTATGAAAACGATCCAGGTACAAGAGAACTTCAACGAAATATTTGGACAGCTCAAAACCCACTTATCTTGGGAATGTATAGTAGAACTCATTTAACAGTTGCATTAGCGAACAATTTTTTAAGAGAAACAACTCAAGAAAAATTAGATAGTAGAGGTGTTTCAGATGCTGTACGTCAAGATATCGTAGCGTATCGTGCAGAAGCAAGATTACTTAGAGCATTATCTTATTATTATATGATGGATCTCTTCGGAAAAGCAAATTTTGGAACAGAAGCTGATCCAGTGAACACTGTATTACCTGTAGCCAATAGAGCAGAGTTATTCAGTTTTATTGAAAGCGAATTACTCGCAATTGATGATGACCTACTTGATGTTGGAGCAAATCAATCAGGAAATATGCAATATGGAAGAGCTGATAAAGGTGTAGCCTACATGATTCTTGCAAAAATTTACTTAAATGCCGAAGTTTATATAGGACAAGACAGATATTCAGATTGTATGAATTACTGTCAACAATTGCTTAATTCTGGTTATACATTAGCTTCGAATTATAAGCATAACTTCATGGCAGACAACAATATCAACTCTGCAAAAAATGAAATTATTTTCCCTATTGTATCAGATGGTTCAACAACACAAAACTTCGGTCCAACAACTGTAATGATTAATGGTTCGGTTGGTAGTCTTGAGGTTAATGGTTCTGAAGTTGGAGTTAGTGAAGGTGGCTGGGGAGGCGCACTTAGAGTAAGAAAAGAATTTGCTCAATTATGGCAAGGTGGCGATTTTTCAAATGACGATCGAAATACTATTATATCTGATGGACGACCAATTGGCATAACTGATATTTCAGATAGAGATACAGGGTTTATCATTCAAAAATATTCAAATGTCAAGTCTAATGGACAGGCAGGAATTGATCAAACTTTTGTTGACACAGATTTCCCTTTATTTAGATTAGCAGATGTACATCTGATGTATGCTGAAGCGCATTTAAGAGGTGGTGGTGGAACTATTGATACAGCAGTTCAATTAATAAATGATTTAAGAATGCGTGCTAACAACCCTAATTTAATAACAACTGGAGAATTAACATTGCCTTTTATTTTAGATGAGCGTTCAAGAGAATTACATTGGGAAGCTCACCGAAGACAAGATTTAATTCGATATGGATTATTTACAGGTGGAAATTACAATTGGGCATGGAAAGGAAATGGAAGTAATGGTATCGCTATACCTTCACATTTAAATTTGTTTCCAATACCTAATTTAAGTATGTCATCAAATCCAAATCTTACTCAAAATTCTGGGTATTAATAAAAAATTTAACAATGAAAAAAATACAAAAAATCCATATTTTTCTAGCTGTATTATCGTTTGGTCTGTTTACAATTGCTTGTGAAAATGACGAAAATATATTTACAGCCACAGAAACAACTCCAATTGTATTATCAGAAGTTCCAATTTCTATGATCGAATTAGATCCTTCAAATCCTGGAAATGCTGCTGTAACATTTAATTGGAACGAAGCAAATTATAATCAACAAGCTTCAGAAAACTATGCAGTACAAATGTCATCGGATGAGTCATTTACCAATCCTGTAAATGCTACTTCAGTTGTTGGAACAACATCTGCTACATTATCTGTAAATGAGTTAAATTCTGCAGCAGGATCTGCAGGATTACCTCCTTTTATGTTTAGTACAATATACACTAGAGTTGTGAGCTCAATAGGTTCTCAAAACGGACTTCCTGTGGCTTCTAACGTTATTAGTTTTCAAGTGCAACCATATTTCAATTATGTATTTAAAGATTTCTATTTAGTTGGTAATGGAACTTCTGCCGATTGGAATAATAACAACAATAATCCTCCATTATTTAGAGATTCTGAAAACAATAATCTATATCGTTATACTGGATTCTTTACCAAAGGTGGTGGTGGATTTGATGATGGTCGATTCAAAATTTTAGAAGTACGAGGACAATGGCAACCACAATGGGGCGTAGCAGCTGCTGAAGGAAGTGACACTATTGAATCTTCTGGAAACATTGCTGGTAATCCGGCAACTCAAGATAGTGATCCTGGTCGTTTTGGTGTAGCTTCTGATGGCTATTATACCTTTACAATTAATTTTTCATCGAATACCTATACCATGGATTCTACAGATGAATCTGGTTCGACAAGTTTTTCAAGTATGACATTACAAGGTGATGCTGTAGGAACAGATACTGCTTTTACACAATCTAGCTTTGACACTCATTTATGGTACATTTCTAACGTAAATCTTCAACCTGGTGATTTACAAATTATGACAAATACTGGATCTACATGGGGTGGGTCAACTTCTTTTTCTGGAGTAGCAACCGATGGTGGCGGAAGCATTCCAGTTGTAGTTCAAGATGATTATGAAGTTTGGTTTAACGACTTAACTGGAGACTATATTCTGATTCCACAAAATTTATAAAAATAACACTATGAAAATAAATAAAATTACTGCGTTAATACTAGGTCTATTCTTAGTCTTTGTCGCATGCGAAACCGAAGAAAGTTTAGAAATCACTTCTCCTGATGCCACATTTAGGTTATTAGATCCAGCGATATCTAACATTAATTTAAATTACAATTTCCCAAACAATGAAGCATTTTCAATTGTTTGGAATGATCAATTAACTTCTGGTTCTGGAGGTTATATGGTAGAATTATCTCCAGATGCTTTATTTGAAAGTCCTTTGGTAATAGGTTCTTCTACTACTGACCGTTTTACCATGACTACTGCAGAATTTAATTCAATTGTTTTAAATGAAGGTGCAGATGCATTTGAACCCTTTACAGTTTTTATGAGAGTAACAACTGGATCTGAAATTTCAAATAGTGTAAGTTTTAGTGTATCATCATATTCTGAAGCTGCTCCCGTGATTTCTAGTCCAGATAGTACGTTTTCAATTGTTTTACTGGAAACTACTCCAAATGATGAAGCAATAAACGTTGCTTGGAATGATCCAGATTTTGGAGAAAACAGTTCGGTGGATGTTGTTTATGAAGTACAATTTGCAGTAGCTGGAACAAGTTTTGCTGGTGCTGTTACTGAAAGTGCAGATGGAATGACTTTTTCAAGAACTCATGAGTTATTTAATGACATAGTTTTGAATGCTGGACTTATTGCTGAAGAAGTTGGCAACCTAGATGTAAGAATAAAAGCTACCATAGAAATGGAAGCTGGAAATATGGAACGTTTTTCTGACGCAGTTACTGTTGCAGTAACGCCATACAGTGTAGAACTTGCTCCAATTCTTTATGTTGTAGGTGCAGGTGCTGTTGATGCTGGTTGGTCATGGGACACACCTATTGAATTACCTTTACAAGGCACTAAATACTCTGGAAATATAAATTTAATTAATGATGCATTCAGATTCTTCACGGTAAACAGTGATTGGGGTTCTGGAAGAAACTATCCTTTTTATGAAGGTGCAGGTTATACTATTGATGCTAATTTAGCAAATGCTTTGGATGGTGACAGTAACTTCCAATTTACTGGTACACCTGGAGAATATTTTCTAGAAATAGATACTGTAGCTAAAACAATTACATTAGGTCCACCTGTGGTTGGTCCAAACTGTAATAACGATCAATTATGGTTAGTTGGTGCTGGTATTGTTGATGCTGGTTGGTCTTGGGATACTCCTGTTGCTCTACCTTGTACTGGAAACGGAACATACTCTGGAAATGTAGCTTTAACAAATGACACTTTTAGATTCTTCTCAGTTAATAGCGATTGGGGAAGTGGAACGAATTATCCAACGTATGAAGGAAATGGATATACTATTGATAGTAACTTTAGTAATGCCATGGATGGGGACAGTAATTTCTCTTTTGATGGAACTCCAGGTACTTATTTTTTAACAGTAGATGATATTAACAAGACTATAACTTTAGCACCAGAACAACTTCAATGTGACTTTGATCAATTATGGATGGTTGGCGCAGGTGTTGTAGATGCTGGTTGGTCTTGGGATACTCCGGTTGCTTTACCTTGTACTGGTGCTGGAATATACTCTGGACAAGTTGCATTAACTAATGATGCTTTCAGATTCTTTACAGTTAATAGTGATTGGGGAACAGGTATTAACTACCCAACTTACGAAGCAGATGGATATACTATTGATACAGATTTGAACAACGCCATGGATGGCGATAGCAATTTCTTTTTCAATGGCACTCCCGGCACATATACTGTAACCGTAGATACCGGGAATTTAACAATCACAGTAGAATAAATAATAAAATTCTTATTAAAGGCTATGTGAATACATAGCCTTTTTTATAAAACATTATTACTATGAAAAAACTTTTACTCTCTTTAATTACATTTATTTCATTAAACACTTTTGCTCAAGTTACCTTGAGTGTTGGTGCAATTGAGGTCGACCAACCTGTAACCATAACACTTGATACTAACAACACAACTGGAACAAACTGTAATGGATTTAACAACCCTTCAAAAGTATACATGCACTCGGGAATTGGTAATAATTCAGACGCTTTTGGTTTTAGTGTTATAGGTAATTGGGGACAAGATGATGGTGTTGGTCAAATGACAAATGAAGGAGGAGGTATATTTAGTATTACAATTACGCCTCAAACGTATTATGCTATTACCCAACCTCAAGCAGATGCTGCTACTCAAATTGGGATGGTATTTAGAAATGAAGATGGTACTCAAGAGTTAAAAGATGATGGATGTAATGATTATATATTTCCTATCGGAAGTGTCCAAATAATTATTAATCAACCCTCTAGTGAATTGGTTGTTATAAATTCTGGAAGCAATTTAAGTGTCAGCGCCACTATTAAATTTCAAGGAAGCACAACTGTTCAAGGTACTTATGAGATTTTTTATAATAATGTGTCGATTGCATCTGGATCTTGTGGATTTCCAGCTTGTAATTATACAATTAACAATATTACCCAAAGTGGTACTGTTAAGGTTGTTGGTTCTCCACCAGCACCAAATGCTTCTGAGTCTGGTGAAGCTTCTTTTGAAGTTGTAGTAGTTCCTACTGTTGCAGATCAGGCATTACCTGCTGGAGCAGTTGATGGTATTAACTATGGCACAGATGCTACCAAAGCAACCTTAGTATTAAATGCACCTGGCAAAGAGTTCATTCAAATAGCTGGAAGTTTCAATAACTATACACCAACCAATGCCCATGTTATGAAACGTGATCCTTCAACTGGAAAGTATTGGTTAGAGTTAACAGGTCTAACGCCAGGACAAATTGAAACATATCAATACTGGGTTTTTGATACTAACCCAATCACGAATTCTCCTGGATTAGTAAAAACTGCAGATCCCTTTTCAACTCTAGTATTATCACCTTTTGATGATCCTTTCATTCCAAGTAATAGTTATCCTAATTTACCAGTATATCCAGCGGGTCAAGAACGAGAAGTAACTGTTCTTCAAACCGGACAAACACCATATAATTGGCAGGTACCAAACTTTCAAAAGCCTAAAAAGGAAGATTTAATTGTTTATGAAGTACTTGTTAGAGATTTTGATGCTGACCGTAATTATCAAGACTTAATTGATCGTATAGATTACTTTAAAAATCTTAATGTAAATGCCATTGAATTAATGCCAGTAATGGAATATGAAGGCAATGAAAGTTGGGGCTATAATACAGCTTTTCACATGGCTTTAGACAAATATTATGGTACTGAAAATAAACTCAAAGAACTTATTGATGTATGTCACCAAAACGGAATTGCAGTTATTCTTGATGTGGCTTTGAATCATGCTTTCGGAAGAAACCCAATGCAACGAATGTGGATGAATGATCCTGATGGTGATGGCTGGGGTGGACCAAGTAGTGATAATCCTTATTTTAATGTAGTACCTAAACATAGTTATAACGTAGGCTCAGATTTTAATCATCAAAGCAGTTTAACTCAAGAATATACTCGACGTGTTGTTAAGCATTGGATTGAAGAGTTTAAAATTGATGGATTCCGTTGGGACTTAACAAAAGGATTTACTCAAAATTGTGAAAATAACGAAGGGTGTACAAATAGTTACCAACAAGACCGCGTAGATATATTGAAGGCTTACGCTGATTACTCCTGGTCTTTAGATCCTACTCACTATGTGATTTTTGAGCATTTAGGTTCTGAAAACGAAGAAAAAGAATGGGCTAATTATCGTTACAATGAAGGCAAAGGAGTCATGATGTGGGGAATAATGAACAGCCAATATAACCAATTAACTATGGGTTATAATTCTGGTAATAATATCAATGCTGTCGGTCACAAATCTCGTTCACAATTTCAAGGAGCTAGAGTTATAGGTTATGCTGAAAGTCACGATGAAGAACGCCTAATGTATAGAAACCTACAATTCGGAAATAATACAAATGCTTCTCATAATGTTACAGATTTAAATACTGCTTTATCAAGAATGTCAGCATTAGGAGCTGTAACCTTAACAGTTCCTGGACCTAAAATGATTTGGCACTTTGGAGCTCTAGGAATGGATAACTCAATATTTACATGTAATAACGGTGTCGTTAACGAACCAGGAGGAACCGATGGCGATTGTAAATTAGACACAAAACCACAGCCTCAATGGACAGAAAATTGGTTGGGTGATGTTAATAGGAAACAAATCTATGATGATTGGGCAAGACTGAATGCTTTAAAAATTAACGAACCTGTTTTTGAAGGAGATTACGCAATTACATCTGGAAGTTTAACTCCAAGAATAGATGTTTTTGACACCTCTCTTCCATCTTCATCATTAAGGAATGTTGTTATACTTGCAAACTTTGATGTGATTTCAAGAACTATAAATACTAGTTTTCCAACTGGTGGAAATTGGTATGACCTCATGGATGAAACTGGTAGCACAATCTATAATGCCGCAACAGTAACTATTCCTGCTGGTCAATTTAGAATCTTTGGAAATGTACCTTCTACTTTAAGTAATGAAGCCTTTATAGCAAATAATACTTTCGGTATTTATCCAAACCCAGTAAATACATCATTTAAAACGAATAAGGCCTTAGAACGATTAGAAATTTTTGATATCACTGGTAAATTAGTAAAATCATTTAGTGGCGAGTTCACTAAAAATGATTCTTATGATATTTCAGATTTAAGCCCAAGCCTTTACTTAGTTAAAATAGAAAATAAAAATGGTCAAACTTTGACATCAAAAATATTAAAACTTTAAATTGATTTATAGCAATTTGAATTAGCCTGAAAAAGCTTTCCATATTTTTTGGAAAGCTTTTTTTACAATAGAATAAAAAAAGCCAACTCCAAAGAGTCGGCTTTTTATTTTGTACAGGCGGAGAGACTCGAACTCTCACACCTTGCGGCACTAGATCCTAAGTCTAGCGTGTCTACCAATTCCACCACGCCTGCAACTTTCCAATGAATATTGGGTTGCAAATATAAACAATACTTTCAATATTCAAATAACTTTAATAGTGAAAAAATCATCTTCATTTTTGTATTTTTGAATGAACATAAAATTTGACGTATATGCAAAACATTCAATCCTATATAAAAGACCATAAAGACAGATTTCTAAGTGAATTGATAGAACTGCTTAAAATTCCTTCTGTTAGTGCTGATCCCGCTTTTAAAGATCATGTTATTCAAACTGCCGATGTGATAAAAGAAAGTTTGTTACAAGCAGGTTGTGACCATGCTGAAATATGTAAAACTGATGGTTTTCCAATTGTTTATGGTGAAAAAATGGTTGATAAAAACCTTCCAACGGTATTGGTTTACGGTCATTATGATGTGCAGCCAGCAGATCCTTTAGAACTATGGGATTCACCACCTTATGAGCCTGTTATTAAAAAAACAGAAATACATCCTGAAGGTGCTATTTTTGCTCGTGGTGCTTGTGATGATAAAGGACAAATGTATATGCATGTTAAAGCCATGGAATTCATGACAAAAACAGATCAATTACCATGTAATGTGAAGTTCATGATTGAAGGTGAAGAAGAAGTTGGAAGTGTTAACCTTTCAAAATTTGTAAAAAACAATCAGGAAAAACTCAAGAATGACGTCATCTTAATTTCTGACACTGGAATGATTGCTCAAGATGTTCCATCAATAACTACTGGATTAAGAGGTTTAAGTTATGTTGAAGTTGAAGTTACTGGCCCGAATAGAGATTTACATTCTGGATTATATGGTGGAGCGGTTGCGAATCCTATTAATATTTTAACAAAGATGATTGCCTCTCTTCATGATGAAAACAACCACATCACAATTCCTGGATTTTATGATAAGGTAGAAGATCTTTCTGATGAAGAAAGAGCAGAAATGGCAAAAGCACCTTTTTCCTTAGAAGGCTATAAAAATTCAATAGATATAGATGCTGTTTATGGTGAAAAGGGCTATACAACTAACGAACGAAACTCCATAAGGCCAACACTCGATGTTAATGGCATATGGGGAGGATACATTGGAGAAGGCGCTAAAACGGTTATCGCGAGCAAAGCTTACGCAAAAATATCTATGAGATTAGTCCCTCATCAAGAATGGGAAGAAATTACAGACTTATTTAAAACTCATTTTGAAAGCATTGCACCTGCTGGTGTAAGAGTAAAAGTAAAACCGCATCATGGTGGACAGGGTTATGTAACACCTATTGATAGTATCGGCTATAAAGCTGCTTCAAAAGCATATCAAGATACGTTTGGAAAAACACCTATACCTCAGCGTAGTGGTGGAAGTATTCCTATAGTTTCACTTTTTGAACAAGAATTGAAGAGTAAAACCATTTTAATGGGATTTGGTTTAAATAGTGATGCAATTCATTCTCCTAACGAACATTTTGGTGTTTGGAATTATTTTAAAGGCATTGAAACAATTCCATTGTTTTATAAGTACTTTACTGAATTGAGTAGATAAAATTATCTACTCTTTTACAATTTTATAAGTTCCTGTTTTTTCAGAAGATGAGACCTTTAAGAAATAAATACCTCTAGGAAGATTTTTTATTTGCATTGAAATGGCTTCATTGGTAATACTCTTTTGCATTACTAATTTTCCGGACACATCAAATAAATCTAACGCAATAGATTCGGTATTTCCAGAAATTTCGACATTAAGGTTTGACTTTACTGGATTAGGAAATACTTTGATCTCATTAGCTAAAAAATCATCTAGGCCTAATGTCAGGAATGCAACACAATCACTGATTTCTACACAAGTACCAGAGGTAACTTCAACCGCATAGTTTCCGCTAACTGTCGGAAGATAAGATTGTGCAGTTGCTCCAGAAATTGGAGAATCTGTATCACAATTAATCCATTGGTATGAAGCAGAAGCTTGATTAGAAGTTAAGGTGGTAACTGTTTGGGTAATCCTATTATCTACACCAACCAATCCTCCTACTGTAGCCATATACGCTGTTGTTAGTTTTGTTAACTCATAAAAATATGGTAAGTCTAATGTACTATAACGATCACCTGAAGAATGATAAAAAGGAGTTTGGTCATTGGTTTCCCATGATTCACCTAGCAATACTGCAGAATATCCGTTGGCCCAAAAACTTGAATGATCACTTGAAAAAGTTCCAGGATTAACCTCAATCACACTTAAATCGAAAGTATAACTATTTAACACGGCAATAATGTCGTCTTTCATTGCAATGGAACCTGCAAAATTTCTGACATCAATATCAAATTGATTATCACCTGCAGATCCTGAAGGATCACCATCGTAACCCATCATATCTAAATTTAAGACACCCAAAATATTGTCGCCATTCCCAGCAGCTTGAGCTGCATAAAAGGAAGATCCATTTAACCCTATTTCTTCTTCATCCCACAAGGCATAAACTATTGTATTGTCAAGACATTGTGTTGATAATAATCTTGCTGCTTCTAAAACAGCAGTAGTTCCTGTAACATTATCATCTGCACAATAGTCTGCTACCGAATCGTAATGCGCACAAATAATATAGATATCATCAGGATTGGTTTTTCCTAATTGAGTGGCAATTATGTTTCTTCCGTTACTATTGAAGGATTGATCTGTAATAGTCAGATTATTATGTTGCTCAAGTTTTTGAACTAAATAATCTGCAGCTAAATCGTTATTAGCTTGTTGTCTATTGGTAATGGTTACTGAATTTCCATCGACAACTGTAGCTGTTTCTCCTGAAAACTCTTGAATTGTTAGCGATAGTGTGTCTAAACTAACTTTATCAATAATATCTTGAATCGATTGTGCTTGTGAATTAAACGCACATAAAAAGAGGCATAAAATAGTAGTTTTAAAAGTTTTCATTGTGGGCAATTTTTCTTTTAATTTCTTCAAATATAGTGGATTTTAGTTACATACAAATTCTAAAATGTTGTTTTATAAATCTGAAAAACCTTAACTGAATGGTCTTTTTCTTAATAAAAAGTGTAACATCTGTCATTTTTTAGCGTTCTAATAGATAATCAATCAAAATCAAATCATCATGCTCAAAAAATTCTTCATCATCTGTTCAGGATCTGACACTGATATACTAAATAACTGCTCAATAGGGGAACAAAACAAATTTGCTGGCATTGGAGCCACAGTGTTTTTCACTGCTGTCATGGCTTTTATTGCTTGTTCTTATGCCTTATATACCGTTTTTGATAATCTTTTTGCAGCCATAGCTTTTGGCTTTGTTTGGGGATTATTAATTTTTAATTTAGATCGCTTTATTGTGTCTACCATTAAAAAACGTGACAGTATTATTGATGAAATCATTCAGGCTTCTCCTAGATTATTGTTAGCCGTGATTATTGCAGTTGTGATATCAAAACCTTTAGAACTGAAAATTTTTGAGAAGGAAATTAATCAAGTGCTTTTAGAACAAAAGAATGATTTGACCTTAGCTAATAAAACACAAATTGCACAACAGTTCACACCAAATGTACAGGCACTTGAAAGCGACATAACTAATTTACAATCCCAAATAAACACTAAAGAAGCTGAAGTTAATGCGCTTTATAGTACATACATTTCTGAAGCCGAAGGAACTGCTGGAACACATCTGTTAGGAAAAGGTCCAGTATACAAAGAAAAGCGGGATAAACACGATGCTGCTTTAGCAGAGTTACAGCAACTTAAAACAGATAATAAAGCTAAAATAACCTTAAAAGAAGATCAAATCACACAATTAAAATCAGATTATGATACTCAAGTCGTAACCTCACAACCTATTATTGATGGTTTTGATGGTTTAATGGCTCGTGTAAATGCATTAGGTGAATTGCCTTGGTTACCATCACTTTTTATTTTATTGTTGTTTTTAGCTATTGAAACGTCTCCTATTTTCGCGAAGTTATTATCACCTAAAGGTGAATATGATTATAAATTAGAAGATGCTGAGACCGCAGTTAAAACATGGGTAGAGCAGAAAGTAAATGAGCGTAAAATTCTTTTAAAAACAGACCAAACCCTCAATAACAAAATCTATAACGATATTGCAGAAGAAGATGAGCTTTACACGTATAAGCGAAAAAAAGCAAGGGAATTAATGCAACTTCAGGCAGATGCTTTTTTTAAACATCAAAAAAATGCATTATAGCAACTAGGCCGCAGATATTTTTGGGCTTTCTGATTTAAAATGGTCGTATAAATCTTTACATCCTAAGCCAATAATTGATAAACGTTTATGCTTAATGATCGATTCGTTGTGTAATTGCGCTATTGCAGTAACACCATGTCGATCTATACTTTTTAAATCTTCAATACTTATTGTAATTGCATTAGCTTTTTCAAAAATATTTCTGAATTTACTTTTAAACACATGAATATTGTGTCTATCTAAAGAGCCTTTTACTTTAAAAAAGTTGTTTGAATGTGTAATTTCTAAGTCCATAATAGCATTTTAAGGTTAATTTCACTGTAAATTTTGGTGCTAAAATCAATGATTTCTGACTTCAATATCCAAAATTATAAACAGCTCTTGCTATTTATTCGACAAAATGTATAATTGGTAAGATTTGGTTCATGAATGGTTTTTTTTATCCGATAAAATGCACAACAACAGCCTATTAAAATATTTAATTGGTATTTGTTTTATGAATGTAATTATTAATTCTGTCCTCTAAAATTGCAAGGGTAACCGTTCCTTGATTTAAAATAACATCATGAAATTCTCTAATATCAAATTTTGAACCTAGTGCGAACTCCGCTTTTTTACGAAGTTCTCTTATTTTAAGTTCGCCTATTTTATAAGACAAGGCTTGTCCTGGCCATGAAATATATCGATCTGTTTCTGTACTTATTTCGTGAAGTGATAATGCTGTATTTGAAGCCATATAATCTACAACCTGTTTTCGTGTCCAGCCTTTAGCATGAATTCCCGTATCAACAACTAATCTGCAAGCTCTCCACATTTCGTAGGTTAACTTACCAAATTCTTCGTAAGGTGTAGTGTACATTCCCATTTCTTCAGCTAAAAACTCACAATATAATCCCCAACCTTCACCGTAAGCAGATAAATATAAATTTTTTCTAAATCTGGGAATGCTATCACCTAATTCATTATTTAAACTCCCTTGCAGATGATGACCTGGAACAGCTTCATGAACTGTTAATGAAGGCATTGTATATAAAGTCCTACTTGGCAAATTATAGGTGTTAACCCAATAATAACCCGGATCTGTACTTTCTTTTGTTGTACCAATATAGCGACCTGTTGTATATTTTGGTGCAATAGCATCAGGAACTGGAGCAACACCATAAGGTTTACGTGGTAGGGTTTTAAAGAAACGTGGTAATTGCGCATCAGCTCGTTTAGCCATGTCTCTAGCTATCATTAGCAATTGTTCAGGTGTTTCGGCATAAAACTGTTTATCTGTTCGTAAAAAATGGAAAAAATCTTCAAAGCTTCCTTCAAATTTTAAATCACTGATAATAGTTTCCATTTGAGATTTTATCCTTGCAACTTCTTTGAGCCCAATTTGATGAATATCATCAGCACTATATTGGTTACTCGTTGTATAATAATTAATTCTATTTTGATAATACGCATTTCCATTTGGCGTTTCAGAAACACCTAATGTAGTTCTAGTCTTCGGAAGGTATTCCGTTTCAAAAAAGGTTTTTATTCTTTTAAACTGTGGTGTCACACTAGTTTTAATAGCCACCTTAGCTGCAGTTAAAACGGAGTCTTTTTGACTTTCACTTAAATCACTAGGAAGGCTTTTGAATGGCGAATAATAAAAACTGTCTTCATAATTGTCAACGATATGTGTATCGTAAGTCGATTCATACCCTTCGAAAATAATTCTTGGTTGAGAGACTCCTTTTTCAAGACCATGACGTAAATGCACTAAATTTTGATTTACAAACTCAGGAATAGCATTCAGTTTTTTAAGATATTCTTTAACTTGCCAATAGTTAGTAAGCGGTCTAACTTCATAGGTTAAATTGGAATGAAACCCTGAATCTGATAACAGAGGGTTCAAGTAACCTTCAAATTCGTAATAATCAATTTGATCCTGCAACACAAACTTTAAAAGCGTTAATGAAATTTGTTCAGTTTCATTTAAGGTTTCAGTATCAATTTTGGACAATTCATTCAACTTTATTTGAGCAAACTCAGCTTCAGATTTGTAATAGTCTTTTGTAAAAAGTCCTAAAGGATATTCATTTCTATCGTAACCTTCATGGTCTTGATAGTTGTCAATTATGGCTTGCAATTCTTCGGATGCAGACCTTAAGTTTGCACTTTCTTGAAAGGAAAACAAACTAAAAAAAAGAATTAGGATTACAGGTTTTAAATACGACATAAATTTAAATTTTTATTTTGACGTTCTTGATGTTTTTTAAGATCCAAAGGCTGACGGATTATAGGTATTGAAACCAAATGATTTTCAATCTTAATTTTATAATTTCTTTACATATTTGGTGATAATCACAATTTGTTGCGCTCCAACTTTACCTTCAATATATTCAGCATTCTCATGATCTAATCTAATGTTTCTTACCGCAGTTCCTTGTTTAGCAACCATACTAGAGCCTTTCACTTTTAAGTCTTTCACTAAAACAACCGAATCTCCTGATTCTAAAATCACTCCATTAACATCTCTATGAATTATTTTATTCGCTTCATCTTCATGTTCTCCAGTAGCTCTAGCTAGAGCAATAGCATCATCATCTAGATACATCATGTCTAACAAATCTTTGGGCCAACCTTCAGCTCGAAGACGTTGTAACATGCGCCAAGCCATAATCTGAACTGGTACATTTTCATTCCACATACTATCATTCAAACATCTCCAATGGTTAGGATCCATATCGGTATTGCCTTCAATTTGATCCTTACACGTCTTGCATACGAGAATATCATTTGCCACATTTTCATTTAAAGAAGGCGGAATTGTATATTGAGATAAATCGTTAGTTGCACTGCATAATTCACAGCTATTATTACTTCGTTCTTGAAGGGTTTGTAATACACTCATTTTATTTTTTTTACAATGATAGGTAAATTTACCAAGACCACAGTTACAATAAGGACTCACGCATTTTTTTAGTCATGCCTTTAACAACCATATCATAAGAATGATCAATTAACTCATAAATAAGTTTAGGTTGCAATTCACCACTATGAATATAAACACTGTTCCATTGTTGCTTATGCATGTGATAACCTGGTTTGATACTTTCATAATCTGCTCTCAGTTCTTGAGCGTATTCTGGATCACATTTTAAGTTTATAAAGGCTTCTCCTTCTTCCCATTTTTTCAATGAAGCTAAGGCAAACATCTTTCCCAAAACTTTAAATACTAAGGTGTCTTGATCAAATGGGAAATGTTCTGAAACTGCCTTCTTTTGCATACAGTAATTTCTATAGTCTTCTATATTCATTTTAATAACCGTTCCATTACTTTTTCTGGATGCTTGAGTTCAGTAAATCCAAACTGTTCGTATAGTTTGTGTGCATCTGATGTTTTTAACATCCACGTTTTACACAATTGAAGCAAGGGTTCTTCATTTATAGCTTTCATTAATTGCTTAGCATAGCCTTTCCCTCTAAAATCTGGTAAAATAAATACATCCATTAGATACACAAAAACTACATAATCTGTTGCTATTCGAGCAAACCCAATTTGCTTGTTATCGATATACACTCCAAAACACAAACAATGTTCAATTGATGTTTTAACTTCATCTTTTGATCTTCCTTTTGCCCAATACGTTTCAGTCAAAAACTCTTGAATCAAATTGACATCCAACCGCGATTTGTCCTTTGATATTTCTATCACTCCTTAAGTTTTTTAGGTGTTTTATCTTCAATTTTTAAAGCTGAATAATCTAACTTCCAACCAATAGTTTCAACAATAGTTTCAATAAGTAACACAGATTCTAAAGCTTCTTTTTTAGCTACCTCGTATAATCCACTTTCTGGTACTTTATTCATAATATGAAGTTTCGCTTCGTTGTGTAATTCGGTTAAATCTGATGCTTCAAACTTATTGAACATACCATCAGTTTTATCATAGTAATTTAAATCGGTTTCAATAGATAAGACTTCTGGTTGCGGAAAATGGAATAGTTTAACTGTCTTGGTCTTCATATCAGACTCTAGTTGAATTTTTGATAAGTCAAATCCAACATGTGCTTTCGCATTAATAACTACAAGTGCTTTTTTCCGACTTGTAATGAGTTTAAGATAGCGCTCTTTTACATCTTCATAATGGTAAATCTCAGCAAAATCACCTTCTACCGTAATAAACTTACAGACTTTCTTAATCTTATCTAATAAAATCACAGATTGGGTATTGGTTCTTTTTTTTATACTGAATTGTTTCACCAACGTAACAATAGCTAAGGTTACTAAGATGCTTATGATAATGATAAAAAATGTTTCCATACTAATTTAATTGCTTTATAGAATCTGAATAAAGACTAAAAATTCACTTTAATATTATTGAGAACTTTAAATAAAACTGGTTTACTTGGTGACGCATCATTTTCAAAAGGAGCGATTTGCAAGTTTAAAAAATACTCTCCATCATCCACTTTATTTGGGACATATATAAATTCGGTTATTGTGCAATCCTTCCTGAGTTTCCCGTTAAAATTCCAAAATGCCTTATGTGCTTTGAGTTCACCTCCATCTTCTTCCCTATCAACACTAGGCAAATCAATTAGTAAATGTTTAATGCCTTTGCTTACCAAGTATTCAACTGCATCTTCTTTTAAGTACGTCCAATTCGTTTTTGAATATTGCTTAGACAATTTATCTTTCATATTTGGCAACGTTCTTATTACAATGGCATCACGTTTTTTATTTCCTAGCGCAAACTGCAATTGTTTTTTTGAAATGACTGTGTCTTTCAAATATTTCTCAGCAGCTACAGAAATAACTTCAGCAAGGAAGAAAAACTGTTTTAAATTTTTGTTTACAGAGTGAAATTCTTTGGTAATATGTCCTACACATTCAGTATGTGTGCCATGTGCATGCGGATTAAATTGAATGTTATTAAAGTTAACATCTGCGCCTTCTGAAACACTTCCTATCCAATCGTCTGAATGAACAGGTTCAATTTTTGGCTCATCAATATACCATGCATTCACATTTTTTATTGAAGCTCGCATAGGAATAGAGATATCTAATGGTTTTGATAAATCTATTTGTAGTTTTCTGGAATTGTATTGGATTGTTGCTAACACTATAAATTAATTTTAAATAAATCTGAAGCTATTCCATCACATAAAAATTGTCCTTTTTTGGTGACGCGTAAATGCTCATCATCAATATACAATAAATGTTGATGTATAAAAACTTCTGATTGTTCAATTAGGTAATCTTTAAAAACTGTGCCAAATTCGTTTTCTACTTTATGAAATGACACACCCCAAATGGTTCGCAAACCTGTCATGATATACTCATTATATTGATCAGTAATCGTCAAAAACTCAGTTTCTATTGGTAGTATTTCGTTTTGAATCGCCTTTATATATTTTGAATTATTACGCACATTCCAACCGCGTTCTTTTCCATTAAAAGAATGTGCTGAAGGTCCAATACCTATATACGATTTACCTTGCCAATAAGCCGAATTATTTTTACTAAAGTAGCCTTCCTTTCCGAAGTTAGATAATTCGTAATGCACAAAACCCGAAGTCTCTAATGTTTCTTTTAGAATATGAAATTGTTCGTGTGCTAGGTCATCATCTACATCACTTATAAGTCCTTTCTTGATGAAACTTGCTAAAGCTGTTTTTGGTTCTACTGTTAAAGCATAACTTGAAATATGCGGAATATTATAAGACAAGGCTAATTCTATATTTTCCTTCCATCGCTCATTACTTAAACCTGGAATACCATAAATTAAATCGACCGAAATATTCTCAAAATATTGTGTTGCTTGATCTAAACATACTTTGGCTTCGTCAGCATTATGAGCACGATTCATAAGTTTAAGATCGGCTTCAAAAAAGGATTGAATACCAATACTTAACCTGTTTATTGGTGATGTCGATAAATTCTGGATTTGTTTAATTGAAAGATCATCGGGATTCGCTTCAAGTGTGATCTCTGGATTTGAAATCACTGTATAGTTTTGATAAATGGTAGCTATTAAAAACTGAAGCTCTTTAATCGTTAACAAACTTGGAGTTCCTCCACCAAAATAAATCGTTTCTACAGTAGTATTCTTAAATTCATCCTTTCTAAGTTGAATTTCTTTTCCTAACGCATTTACCATCTCATCCCTTTTCTTCAAACTTGTTGAAAAGTGAAAATCGCAATAGTGACAAGCCTGTTTGCAGAATGGTATGTGGATATAGATGCCTGAAATGTGTTTAATTTTTAATTGTTATATCTTAGATTAAATTTGGGTTGAAATTTCCGTTTAAGGACCAATCGTCTTCTGAAAGCTAAAAAAATAGCATATCCATAGTAGCCGAAAATTAAAATAATCATAAACCAAATTAGCTTATTTTGCTTTTTTTTGAATCGCGTTAAATACAATTCTCGACCAACATAATATAAAAATGCAAATCTTAGAATTAATAGTGTTTGAGGTGTAATAAATTGATCCAAATGTTTTTATTTCTTTACACGATCACCATTCTGCTTCACAAAACTCGACCAACCAGAATAACTTTTACCTATTTCAATCCGACCTTCATTATAAAAATGGCAAACTGCTGCCGCTAAACCATCCATCGAATCTAAATTTTTAGGCAAAGTTTTCAAGCCTAATAAACTTTGTAACATTTTTGCCACTTGTTCTTTACTAGCATTTCCACTTCCTGTAATGGCCATTTTAATTTTCTTAGGCGAATATTCAGTAATTGGAACTTCACGCGATAAACCTGCTGCCATAGCAACACCTTGTGCTCTTCCAAGTTTCAACATACTTTGAACATTTTTCCCAAAGAAAGGTGCTTCAATTGCAATCTCATCTGGATGATGTGTATCAATAAGTTCAATAGTGCGTTCGAAAATAAGTTTTAATTTAAGATAGTGATCGCTATACTTCTTGAGGTCTAACTCATTGAGCTGTAAAAAGCGCATTGATTTACCTTCAACTTTTATGAGTCCGAAACCCATAATAGTCGTTCCAGGATCAATTCCTAATATAATTTTTTCTTTAGTCATCTATTAGCAATATTGACATCCACTTAATGAGAATGTAATTCCGAAAGTAATCGTTAAAAGATTTCCACTAAATGAGCCAAAACCTTCTGTTATTGGGTCAAAACTTCCTCCTAATCCCAATATATAAGACACATCTGTGTATAATGACATGTACTGACTTAAGCCGTAATGCACTTCGAGACCAGCCATCATATTTAAAAACGATACATTATTATTTGTGTAATTACCCAAAGGCTTCACCATACTATAACCAGGTCCTGCATGTGCTACCAAACCCATTTGTTCTGGTAAAAACGAAAGATATGTGGTTGGATCATATACAAACTGAGCATTTATTCTTGTGTAATTAATTTTAAATGTAGGCGAATCATTTCCGTTTGTGAATCTATTAAATCCAAAATCTAGTTTAGCACCAAACTGTGGTTTAAACATACGTTGGAAACCAGCATTAATTGTTGGAAAATTCATGGGCTTCGATTCAAACCCTTCTACAAAACCAGATTGTGAAGGACTATTTAAACCTAAAGCGATTTGTGCTTTCCATTTATTAGTATCTCTTTGAGCAAACGAAACTATCGTAAACAACAACGTTATAACTAAAAATTTATGTTTTTGGGTTTTAAAAATCGACATCATATCATTAAATGGTTTATTTTGCATTTCTATGTATTTTGCAAGCCTTCCATACAAAACTAAACAATTCTTTCTTGTACTTATTAAATTAAGTATCGTTGTTGGTGCATTTTATTTTATCTACCAAAAATTAACAGAAAACGACGAACTCGATTTTCACGTTTTTATCGATTTTTTGAAAGAAAATAATACTTTTTCAACAAAAACTGTCCTTTTTTTACTGTTTTTAACGCTTTTTAACTGGTTTTTAGAAATTTTAAAATGGAAAGCCTTAGTCGCCACAATTGAAAACATAAGCTTCAAAAATGCTCTTGAACAAAGTTTAGGGTCTTTAACGGCTTCATTATTGACACCAAATCGAATTGGAGAGTATGGAGCCAAAGCCATATACTATACTCTAGGAAAGCGAAAAAAAATAGTTTTGTTGAATTTCTTAGGTAATATGATGCAAATGGGAACCACTATTGTATTTGGTAGTTTTGGTTTATACCTTTTAAATTCAAAATATGACCTAAATATTGATTACTTCAAAGTATCTCGCTTTGCAGTTATTATTGGTGTTGTCGTACTATTTGCCATTTTTGGTCTCAAACAAAAAAAGTTTAAAATTAAAGGGTTTTCAATTGAACGACTAGTACAATTTTATAAAAACATTTCAGCTAAAACAAAAATCATTGGACAGGTTTTATCTGTAATAAGATATCTTGTCTTTTCTTTTCAGTTTTATTATTTACTTACAATTTTTGGTGTAAACGTCAGCTATTATAATGCCATGGTTGTGATCACTACAATGTATTTATTAGCTTCTATTATACCTTCTGTTTTTATCTTTGATGTCGTTATAAAAAGTAGTGTTGCTGTATATTTGTTTTCAATTGTTGGTGTAAACGATTTTACAACACTTAGTATCGTAACTTTAATGTGGCTTCTTAATTTTGTTTTACCAAGTGTATTTGGAAGTTATTACGTGCTAAATTTTAATTTACCTAAAGACAACAACTTATAATGCTCATCATCTCAATAGTAATCATCGTTTTATATCTGCTTTTGATTGGTAGTTTTACTATTGGATTTGACAAGATAAAGTTAATAACTCTAGAAGATATTCCTGCCAAAGTTAGTTTTAGTATTGTAATTCCATTTAGAAATGAAGTACAGAATCTTCCTGATTTATTACAGTCCATTTTAGAGTTACATTATGCTAAAGACAAATTTGAAATTCTTTTTGTTGATGACGATTCTAAGGATGATTCTGTAAAACTAATTCGAAGTAAATTAAGTAAAACACAGATCGATTTTAGCATTATTACGAATGACCGTAATTCTAGTGCTCCAAAAAAAAACGCGATTACTAAAGCCATTTCCAAAACTAAATATGAATGGATTGTAACTACAGATGCTGACTGCAAACTTCCGAAATATTGGCTGGATAGTTTTGACTGTTTTATCCAGAAAAATGATGCTAAATTCGTTGTAGCTCCTGTCACCTATTATGAAGTAAACTCGTTTTTAAAACGGTTTCAACTGCTCGACTTTTTGAGTCTTCAAGGTGTTAGTATTGGAGGTTTTGGAATGCATAAACCTATATTGTGTAATGGTGCAAATTTGGCTTATACCAAATCACTATTTTCAGAATTAGATGGTTTTAATGGCAATACACATATTTCTAGTGGTGATGATATTTTCTTATTACAAAAGGCAATCAAAAAATGTCGGAAAGAGATTCATTATTTGAAAAATGAACATGCAATTGTAACAACTTTAGCGCAACCCAATTTTAAAAAATTAGTATCTCAACGCGTACGTTGGGCAGCAAAAACATCAAGTTATAATAGCCTTTTTGGAAAACTAACTGGACTAATTGTATTTTTAATGAACGGTTTTTTAGTGTGTTCACCTCTGCTAACTCTTGCAGGATTTATATCACCAAAAACCTTGTTGTATACCTTTGTTATTAAATTTTGCATTGATTTTTTATTACTGTATAAAACGGCTCGTTTTTTCAACCAAGAGTCGTATTTAGGATCTTTTCTTTTTTCAAGTTTTATTTATCCATTCTTTTCTGTTTACGTAGTTTTTATCTCAGTATTTAAAGGTTACAAATGGAAAGACAGAGCTTACTCCAAATAGTGTTATCTCATTTATTTTTGTTAGATTTACGGTAACAATACCCAATATCCTGATGAAAAAAATAATCTGTATTCTTTGCTTTATTCTTAGTGTTTCGTTTTTACAAGCTCAAGAAAGCTATACCATAAATGGAGAAACACTTGAATTAAAAACTGAAGTAGATGGTAAATTAGATTTGCTTTGGAATATTATAGATGGTACCTATCGCTATTTTGTAAGAACTGAGGATAATACCATTACTGAATTAAAAAACACAAAGGCAGATCGAAAATTTCAAGAAGAATACAAAACTTTACTCAATGAGTTGACTAATAACTCTATGTCTACAAAACGTCTGAATCTAACCTTATTTAGCTTAAAAGAGTTTATAGATGCTTATAATGTTTCTGCCGATAGCAATTACCAATCTAACGTAAGCAGGAGTAAATTTCAATTTAGAATTGGAGTTTTTGGAGGTCTGACTAATAGTCCTTTTGTTACAAATCCAAACAATGAAAAAACACCCTTATTTGGTGCAGAATTAGAAGTATTAGAAGCTGACCGTATTTCCAGACATGCAGTGTTTATGCAATTAAAACATGTTATTGAACAAGAAGATATAAAATATTCTACGACAGAATTATCATTAGGTTATCGCTTTCGAGTGATTAATAAAGAAACATTTAGCCTTTATGCTAATGTGAAATTTGCTACTCTTAACTTCTCAAATTCAACTGTAATATCAGATGTTAATGGTGTTATAACTACAGAAGAATTTAACGAAACCGCTTTTGACGTGCCTTTTATCTTTGGAATTGGAGCAGATATTAATGTAAGTAAAAACAGTTTTATTACATTAGCTTATAATGAACTCTTTGCCTTACTTATTGATAATCAAGGTAATTTCTCAACTGATTTCTCGATTGGATACAAGTTTAAATTGTAATGCGCTTAACTAATTACAAAACCAATAATCCCGTATTTTCAGAGTACTTCTGGGACGACCAGAACCCTTCTAATAAGAAAATGACCGTTTCTGGTATTTTGTTTAAATCACTACTTTGTATTTTAGTTATTGCTGCTATTACAGGTTACATATGGAAACTTAACGAAGATGGCATGCCTGTAAAATGGTTTACACTTGGTGGTATGTTGGCCGCAATTATAATAAGTGTAATCATTTCAGTAAGACAGCATTGGGCACCTTTTTTAGTTCCGTTATACACAATTGCAAAAGGAATTTTTCTAGGTGGATTTTCGGCTTATGCACATAAACATTTTCCTGAAATGCCATTCCAAGCCATTGGTGTTACTATAGTTACGTTTTTTGTGATGCTCTTATTTTATCAGACTAGAGTCATTGTGGTTACAAAAAAGCTAAGAAGCGTGATCATTACGTCTGTGGTAAGCATAATGGTTGTGTATATCATCTCTATGGTTTTAAATTTCTTCGGAATCAAAAGTTACATTTGGGGAACATCTTGGTTTGCCATTATCTTTAATTGTATCGCTGCAATCGTAGCATCCTTCGCCTTACTTTTGGATTTTGATTATATAGAACGTTATAAAAATAAGGCTCCAAAATTTAAAGAATGGCTCGCAACTTGGGGACTTCTAGCCACACTCATTTGGCTCTATGTAGAAATCTTAAGGTTGATGCAAAAATTGGCTATTCGATTTTAATAATTATTGGTAAACTAAATTGGGTTGTGACTTGCTGACTTCGTTTTATTGCTGGAAATATTTTAGGTAACGAATCTAGACTTTTACGCAACAAACTATCTAATTGTGGAATTTCTTGTTTTGTTAACGCACTACTTGTAATAGAATTGATTGAAAACTCACCTTGATTATCTATAGTAATCTTTAATTGAATAGTATCTTCAATAGACTCTGAAACCATAATATGATGTTGAGATAAATTCGTATTTAAAATATCTCGTAAGGTATTTTCGAAGCATAACTTTTTATTTACTTTTCCTAAAGTCGAATCACAGGATGAAAATGTTGGGTATTCATCTACATCATTCCATGTAAAGAGTTCCAATTCATTTTCTAATAATTCTTCAGAATATACCTTTTTCTTGTTGAAGTCATCACAAGACATCACGTTGATAAGCAATAGAAAAATAAGTATGCGCTTCATGTTGGTTGAACTGAAAGCGAAAAGTACAATTTTTTTAGATATTATAATGGTTTACTCTTTTTCCTTAAGAAATTTTTCGTTTTTCAATTCTGATAATCGATGTTTTGCAAAATTTTTGAAAGGAGAATTAGGATATCTTTCAATAAAATCTTCATAAACTTTAATTTTAGGATCTATGTCTGCATAATAATGATCTTTAGTAGTCACTATAAAAAACGCTGAAGACACATTCTCGGGATTCTCTTTTACAGATACTTTAAAAGCTTCAATAGCTTCTTTATAACGTTCTTGTCTGTTGAGTACCATTCCCAATTTTTGATACTCATAATCCAACGGAATGTCTTTTAGTTTTAAGGCTTGTAACATGTACTTTTCAGCATTTTCGTAATCATTAAGCCGTTCATAGTAGGTTCCAATTACAAAAAGTGCATTTGCATCATTTGGATTATATTTTAAAGCTAATTTTCGTTGCGTAATTGCCTCTTCATATTCTGAAGAATCAGCATGAATAATACTCAACTTTTCATGTATAAATTCTGAAGATTCACCTAAATCAATGAGCTTTTGAAACCAAACTTTAGCGTCTTTATAATAATCTTGATAGTAATAATTCTGGGCTTTTAAACTTATGAGTTCTAGATTGTTTTCATAACTCTCTAAGCCTTTATCAATATAGCGATGAGAGATGTCATGTTTCCGTTTTATTAGAAAATGCTTCGCAATTTTGAATATGGCTTTTTGATGTGTATTGTCTAAATCGTAAGCAGTTCTAAACCGATTCATAGCAGTTGAATCCTTCATTTTTTCTAGTGCCAAACCCATTTCATAATGGTAATTCGGATTGCGATAATCGACATTCATTAATTCATTAAACACATCGATTGAGGCTTCAAATTGTTTTGTTTTTGACAAGAGTTTAGCATACTCGTATGTCGTTAGAGCATCTTCAGGATGTGCTTCTCTAGAGAGCTTATAATAGTTTAGCGCAAGTTCATAATTACCAATGGCTACATAAGATTTTGCAATTTTATCGTAAACTTCATCTGGATTATTATGAGATAGATACGTTGTTATGGCCTTACTATAATTGCCATTAAGGTATAAGCTATCTGCAATAGTTAAAACCGAAGACTGAGCTTCGGTTTTAGATATCGTTATAAAAAATAATAGGGCAAATACTGTTCTCATTAATTTTTCTTGTCTTCTTTATTATCAGGTGCTATTTGAAATACTATTGGCAAACTATAAGGCACAGTTACTGCTTTTCCATCTTGTTTTCCTGGTTTAAATTGTGGTAATAAATTAATTACCCGTATGGCTTCATCTTCTAATTTAGGGTGAGGTGCTCTCGCCTTAACATCAACAAGGTTTCCGTTGGCATCAATCTTAAAAATAACCCAAATCTTTTGTCTTCCAACTAATGCAAGTTCCTTTGCTAAATTGAGATTGAAATTTCTATTAACGTGAACCGCTATCCCATTACTCAAACAAGTTTTTCGTTCATCATTCGTTTTTAAGTTTTCACAAGACACCATAATTGGAACTTCATCAACAACTCCAAAAGGCACTTCTACAGTTTCAATAACATCTTGAAACATAGGGTTATTTATACCATCATTTGAAGTTAGCACTAGTAATCTTTTTAATGATTTTTCTTCATATTCAGACAAATGTCCTTGCACTTGAATTTGTTCAAATACAGCATTAATAGCTTTTACTAAATCCGTTTGATTTGGAGTATTCATATACTTTTGAACCTTGTTAACCAATTCTAGATCTACCTCAGTTCCTGAAAATAGTTTGACTAATAACTCAAACCCTTTCTCTTCCTCTGGTGTTATATGACCTTTAATTTCAACTTGATGTTTTATAGCATCTATCTTTTTAGTTAAAACTGTTTCTTTTTGATTTTCATCATTTGATTGAGAATTTTGAGTTAGTGTTGTTTCTTCAATGTTTTCTGGTGTCTGCGCATATGAAGTGGTATACATAAGCATTAAAAACACCACAGGTAATAACAATGTATATTTTAGAATATGCACTTGTTTTGATTTTGTTTTACTCAACATAATAATTCGTTTTTTGATTAATGATTGTTTAAAGAATGGATTCACAAATGAAAAGCGTTGTGTTTCAAAAACCTGAGCCAACAAATTGTTGTAATACTCAGCTATACTTTGTTGCTTAACAGCTTTTTCATCGGCAATATATTCGTGTAATGTGGAGATTCTATTTTGATACACATAAACTAAAGGGTTGAACCAAAATACGATTCGGAGCACTTCAAAAAATAGTAAGTCTAAAGTATGTTTTTGCTTGACGTGAACTATTTCATGTTCTAAAATTGAAGTGCGATCTTTCACATTTATATTTTCACCCAAAAACACATAATGAAAAAATGAAAATGCTGCATTACTATTGATAAGGTTAATAATTAATAAGTTATTGCTCCAGCGTTTTGGGTGTTTTGAAGCCAACAACACCAGCTTAAAAATTTTGAATATTAAAATTAGTAATGCGAGACACATTCCGCTAGCAAGGATGATATTCCAAACAGAAATTGATTCAGGTTTAATGGTGATTCCGGCAAGATTAGCCAAGTCAGATTGAATTGAATTTGTTTTAGTCACGCTACCCATTATAACTTCTGGCAAACGAATAACAAATTCCTCTGGCATAATGGCTTTTAAAAAATCTATCTTAATAAACGGAATCAAAATAGACAGTGCTGCCGTTAACAAAAGATAAGCTCTATTCCAATTGAAGAAGGTTTCTTTCTGAAGAAATACGTCGTAAATTATTAAAAACCCAAGTTGAAAGGCAACGACTTGCAATATATAGTGTAGCATGTTAAGCGTTGTTTTTATTAATCTCTTTTAAAATAGATTCCATATCCTTAAGATCTACATCATTTTTCTTTACAAAAAATGATACCATACTCTGAAAAGACCCTTGAAAATAATTATCCACCAAAGTGTTTATAGATTGATTACTGTAATCTTGCTTTTGAACAATTGGAAAATATACATGCCCTTTACCTTGCTTTTCGTAATCAACAAATCCTTTGGTTTCTAGTATCCTAACTATTGTTGAAACCGTATTATAAGCAGGTTTTGGCTCTGGTAATTGTGCAATAACATCTTTAACATTGGCTTTTTTTAACTGCCATAGAACTTGCATAATTTCCTCTTCTGCTTTTGTAAGTTGCTTCATTTTATATCATTTAAACATTCAAATATAACTAAAAATTTAGTTTAAACTAAATTTTTAGTTGAATAATGTAACAAAAGTATGGTTATGACGTCTAACTAATTGAATTTTAATCTTATTAAATGGATATATTTTTAACCATACTTGCTGCCTTTTTTATGATTTTAGGAATAATTGGCAGTTTTTTACCAATCTTACCTGGTCCTTTAACCAGCTGGATTGGATTACTTATTTTACATCTTACTGATGTTATTCCAATGAACTGGACATTTTTAATTATTACACTTATCGTTGCCATTATAATATGGATCCTAGATTATATTATTCCTGCAATGGGAACTAAACGTTTTGGAGGAAGTAAAGCTGGCATGATTGGAACTTCAATAGGCTTAATTATTGGATTGTTATCACCCATTCCTGGAGGGATTATTATTGGTCCATTTGTTGGAGCCTTAGTTGGAGAACTCCTAAACAAAAGTGAATTTGACAAAGCACTTAAAGCTGCATTTGGGTCATTTTTAGGGTTTTTAGCATCGACTTTTGTGAAATTTATTGTAGCGCTAATATTTTTAGGGCTCTTTATAGTGAAGCTTGTTGAATATCAAGATGTACTTTTTTAATACAAAATAGATCTAAAGACAAAACCTAACAGCTCATTTGAGTTGTTAGGTTTTTTTCTTTGCTATTAATTCAACAAAATACTTAGAGGGATTAATTAATTCTGTTGACTAGTCAAATATAGGTTTAGATAATAACTTTTTGTTGCGGAAAAACCGTAAACTTCATGCGGAAAAACCGTAGTTTCTAGGAATGACAGGTGTTTGAAGATGTGATTTAAATGCAAAAAAGCGTCAAATAAGTTGATTTATTACAGAAAACCTTTCTTTCTGGCTTCCATAATCAAAGATTCATCCTTTCCATCTGAAATCGAAAATAGTAATTTAAGTTGCTTTTTTCGTTTTTCAATGGCACTCATCGATAGATTAATATGTTCTGGGAGGCTTCTAGTTTTCATGCCTTGTGCTAACAAATGAAGAATTTTTCTATTAACTTCATCTACATAAATTTCATTAATCACCGATTTATTTAAAAAGTTAGTAACCGTACTACTATAATATGGTGGATCAATTAATATATGATGAAAAGCTTCAGCGAGTTCACTAGATGTTAAATCACTTTTAATTAAAAAACCGTCAGGATTAATTTCTTTTACAATACTATGTATGCGATAAGATTCATTAAACATGGTAAGAATAATAATCTTAGCATTAGGCAATAAATTTTTAGCAATTTTAGCTAAATCCTCTCCAGATGTGATTTTTCCATCAGCCGAAGGTGGCAAACTAATATCAAAAAAGCAAACGTCGTAAGGTCGTTCATTTGCCGCTCTTTCCATTAATAAGTTAGCTGCATCACATGTATTAGCAGTATCGATTACTAAAGTCTGGTTGTCATTTTTTGTAGCCATCAACGTATTCTGATATCCTTCAATTATGATAGGATGATCGTCAACCATTAAAATATGAATGTGCTGCATTATGGGTTGGTTTTATAAGGAATTTCTATGTTTATGGTTGTACCTTCATTTATCTTGGAAACAAAATTTACTGCACCTTCTAAATCATTAACTCTAGCATTAATGTTCTTTATTCCGATGCCTTTTTTGCTCTTATTAACATCAAATCCTAATCCATCATCGGTGATGGATAATAAAATTACGTTATTTTTTAATTGAAAACTAATTTTAACCGCTTCGGCTTTGGCATGTTTATATATATTTTGAAGCGCTTCTTGAATAATTCGATAGATATTAATTTTGTTTTTATTTGAAACCATTTCCCAGCTGACATCGTCGGTAAATTCAAACTCAGATTTTAGTTGATAGGCTTTGGTTTGTTTATCAATCAATTCTGAAACAATATCCATAAATCCTGAGCCAGAGACAAAATCGGTATTAAGGTCGTGGGATATTTTCCGAATATCATCTTCAATAGTTTTTAATTCATTGATGTAATTAGATCTGTTTTGAATAGCCTCTTTGCCCTCTGAAAAATTTAGGCTATCAAGACTAAGTCGTGTCCCAAATAATCGTCCTAAAATGCCATCATGCATTTCCTGAGAGATCCTCTTCTTCTCATTAGCTCTTGCTTCGTCAACTTTATCTTGTTGCGATAACATCAGGTTATAGATTTCCTCATTTGCTTTTTGTTGGTCTTTTTCAAACTGAAGCTCTTTGTTTTTTGCACGTTGTGTGATTATGATATACAAGAAAAATAAAGTCACTAATAATACCGCAGACACAATTAACAACCACATTCGTTGTTGGGACATCCGTTCGTTGTCTGCTTCCAATTCATCTGTCTCTAATTCAATTCTAGCAAATTTGTTCCGCACATTGCGTTCAACATTTAATAGACTATCACTAAGTTTAATATGTTCATTAAGATATGCTTTGCCTTCCTCACCTCCTTTTAGTTCAGAAAGAACTTTCAAGGCATCTAATAAAATTTCATTTGAAGAGGTTTCTTTTGCTATTTTATAAGCTGTATTAACATATTTAAGTGAGGAATCTTTCTCCTTTAATTCTAAATAAAATTTTGAAAGATCAATGCTAATTGGAAGCTTTGTTAAGTTGTCATTAAGGCTATCACTTATGTGATAAGCTTCTTTAAAAAGAGCCTCTATTTGATCATTATCCTTATGGTTTGCCACAAATTTTGTAAAGGCTAGATTATCTAAAACAAGAGGATAGAATGTGGGATCGTAAACATTGTAATCATTTTTAATATTAACTAAACCTTGATATAATTCTAGAGCCTTATCATATTTCTTTTGTTTGCGATATACAAAAGCCTTATTGTTTTGTGTATAAATTTCATTATAAAATCCATTATCAATTTTTCTATTCACTAATTCCGCTTTGTTATGATAGTCAAGTGACTCATCAAAATGACCTAGTTTTAATGAAATAATTCCTAACAGATTATTTAAATTATATAATTGTTGTAAATTATATTGACTTTCAGAAAAAGTTTCAAATAGTTTCAATGCTGATATAGCATTTTCCTCACTGCTTATATAATCTTTTTCAGTTTCTTGAATATCCGAAATAGTCATCAAAATATAAGCCTTGCTTTGCAAAAATTCCAGCTTATCATAAATTTTTATTGATTTCGAATAGTAGAAATAGGCACTATCATTTATGTTCTCATAGTAATAAGATTGAGCAATATTTTGATAAGCCGAAGCAATTTCTAATGAGTCCATTAGTTGAAAAGCAAGCTCTAAATTAACTTTATTTAAAATTTTAAATGACTCATAGTCATTTGCTTCGAATTTAAGTAGTGATAGGTTCTTTCTTGTTTTAAGGATTAAAGTGTCGTTGTTTAACTTATTTGCCAAGTTTAAAGAAACACTAGCATAAGCTTCTCTATCAACTAACGGAATAGTTATATCCTTAGATAACGTAATTAAACTATCTATTTTTGATATACTATTATTTTGTTGCCCGTTGGCATAGATTGAAAGTAAAACAAAGAAATAAAGAAAGTAACTCCTCATTAAAAACATCTTTAAAGTAATTTCAAATTTAGTTTAAATTAATTAAAATTAAGCTTACAAAAAAGAATAGCACTATCTATATAGATAGTGCTATTTTAAAAAAGAATGTTATATGTTGTTATATCCCTAAACTTCCACCTGCTGGAGGGATAGTTTTGTTTTTCTTAGCATGCGCTAATAAATCATACGTTGATGAGTTTTTTTTAATTTGAGTAACATTTTCTTTTACTACCTCTGAACTTGATTGTCCAGATAAAGTAAACAATGCCACGGCTAATAGTAGGAATGTAATTTTTAGGGTCTTCATAATTTTATAATTTAGGGTTTATTAAAATTCTATTGTTGTTAATAATTAAATAGCATCAAAAAATGCCAGTCGAGGGAAGAATGGATTATTAACTAAATGACAAAACTGCCAAAAATTCAAAAAATTTCTGAGGGAATTTTAAACGTACAATACGTCTAAAACATAGAATGGATTAATAAATTTACCTTGATAAGTGATTTAGGGGCTTATGAAGGACTGTAAACATACTACTATTTTACGTGTCAACAAAAATAAATCAGTTTAAATGTATTATTTCATCGATGAAATGCGTTATTTATATAAATTTTTGTTCATTACGTGTTAATAACTCTGCTAATTCAAAATTTAATTAATACCATTTCCCATTTGAATGTCTTATTGCCTATTTAATTGTATAACACCCATCAAAAAGCATATATAATATCAAAACCAGAATTACGGTTAGGGTAACTCCCGTCTTAAGAGCAAAATCGTTCAAAACACCATCAGTTATTTACATCAAAGGGTAGGTGTTTCTTCATAGCTAAGGTAATTACTAAGTGTGAGTAAAACTTTAATACAACTAAAAAGCCTTCCAATATTCAATAAAGAAAAAAGGAAAGCCTTCCATTAGTAGGTTGATATACAGTATTAAGTCCTATACAACTATTAAGATTTATCTAAACCTCAACGATATTACACATAAAAAAAAGCTCCAATTTCTTGGAGCTTTAATTTTGCAATGTTTAGCGTTTTGGAAGGGTAAAAAGTTAAACCCTTTTAATCCAAGACTTATATTGCTATTATTTAATAATAACTTTTTTGGTGACTTCTTGACTGTTATTTTGAACAGTTACAACATACACACCAGAATTAAATCTAGATACATCAATACGGTTATCTAATAATGTACTATCAAGTTCTGTACTTAATATTAGTCGACCTTGAATATCATATAGACTCAACATTGTTTTATCATCTAATAATTGTCCACTTACAACTAATTCCTTAGAAGAGTTTAAAGCGAAAATATTAAGCGAATCAAGACTGTTATCTAAGTTTGATAAAGCATCTTCAGATGCTCTCAAGAAGAAACGTCCAGTTCCAGATAATGCTGTTGTTGGAGTAATCACGTAATCAGAATTATTTAATAATGTTACGGTGTTAGCCACTACATCTTCAAGATATATATTAACAGAAGCTGGTAAACTCATATCATCAATGCTAAACGTTAATTGCTCACCTTGATTTGCATGTACTCCTAAAGGAATAACTACATCTGAAAGATCCGACGAATTAACAGCTTGTAAAGTCATTGCTTTTCCAGCGTTATCTTGTACTAGATGAGAATAGATAGCAAAATCAGGAGTTGAATCTCCAAATAGTGCAGCATCATATCCTAGATCGAATCCAAGACTTGCATTAGCATTAAAATAAATATCAGTACCAAAAGCATTACTAGCTGTACTCGCTTTTAATGACACATAATTTAATTCAGCATTACGACCAACGATGAAATCATCGCTAGATCCAGTTCTTCTCATTGCTGGAGTAAACTCTAGATCATAAGCGGCAGTACTAGCTGCATCAGCGCTCACGAAGAATCCTTGTCCAGGAGCCATTACAGTAGATGGAGTTGTCGTTGCTAAGTTGTAAACTGTCCAACCATTAAGAGCACTTCCGTCATATCCGTAGATAGCAGCAGTTGTTGCTTCAAATAATTGAAAGTTAACCAAACCACCAACATCTTCTAAAAGGAAGTTCTGTACATTTAAGTATGATGGGTAAGGGTTACCTACCAAGTTCCATGCTGCATTATTAGAGCCAGTATTTTGGATATCATTAGTTACAATTCCATTATTATCTACACCTGAAAATGTAACTGTACCGTTATCTGTAGTTCCTGATCTATATCCTACACCAGGATCTAATGTTGTTGTTTCAGTAGCAGCCCAATTTACATATTGACCTGTTACTTTTTCAAGTGGTCCAAATAAGAATAATGTACCATTATTTAAGATATTTGGATTAGCTGCAGCAAACACATTAAATGCCTGTCCTGTTAAAGGAGCTGACACTAAATCGTTACTACCTGTTGATCCAGATCCATTCATATTGATATGACGATCATAAGTCATAGCACCAATAACAGAACCATTACGAATTAAACTAGAATAACTAGTAGAATTAGATTGTAATGTTAATCCAGTAGTTGCTTCAAGTGTCGTTCCTGAATTAACAGTTACACTTGCTCCAGGATTTACTATCATAGAATTACAAGTAAAATCTGCACCAATCACTAAATCACCAGCTGCAATGATAATATCATCTAAATCATTTGCAGGAGTTCCAGGTGTCCACACACCATTAGTATATGTATATGTACCAGGTACGTTATCATAAACTGCAACATCATCAACAAACAAGGTATCTCCATCATTATTTTCCCAAACAATAGCTACATACACATTTGTATCAGAATTATAAGCACTTAAGTCTACTACTAATTGTTGGTAAGTAGTATTGTCAAATTCAGTATAAGTTGCAATAGTCGTAAACGACGCATGATCCGTATCTGTAGTAGATACTCTAATAGTTAATTCACTTCCATAATCTGTTGTAAAAGATTCTCTATGGAAAAATGATAATTCAGGATTAGTTAAACCACTCAAGTCAAATGCAGGAGTTACTAACCAATCTTGAGGATCACCACCTCCTTGGAATGTAGAATATCTTACAGTGGCAGCACCTGATCCAGAATTTGCCGTTGTAGAAGTTGTCCAATCATATGTAGTACCCAAACCGTTAGTTCCTCTAAATGAAGTCCAACATGTTGGAGGCACACCACTTTCGAATCCTTCAGTGTAAGGGAATGTAGTAAATGTATTACAAGCTGATGAGAAATTAATTGGTCCAATCCAATCACCAAGTTGTCCACCACCACAATCAGATCTTACATACACTTCGTAGTCAGATTGAGCTGTTAAGCCAGTTGCGGTATATGGATTACTAGTTGTTGCTGTACCAGCTCCTCCAGGTGTTCCTGTTCCTTGAGCTTGTACTGCTACTTCCCATGCAGTAGTTCCATTATTAGTCCATGCAATATCTGCTGCAGTCGTTGTAATGTTTGAAACAGCAATTGCTGAAACATTAGGACATGCAGGAATTGCACTTACTTCAAACTGTCCGACATGGAAATCATAATCTTGTGCATCATCAACAGTTCCTTCAGAAGCAAAAATTGCAAATTGCACAGTACCAGTTTCGGCAGTTAAATCTTCAGTATATTCTGTACCTGCAGGCTGAAGTGCATCAGCAGCAGTCCAAGTAGTTAAATTAACCCATGTTGAACCACCATCTGTAGATATTAAGAGTTGTACCTGATCATCAGATCCCATAGTATCAGGATTCGTAGAACTTAACCAATCTGTAACTGCAACGTTAACAATTAATTGGTAAGGACCACCAGTTGATAAATCAAAGGCTGGTGATAATAACCATTCTCTTTTAGTTGTACCGAACATGTTGATACCATTACTTGAACCTACACCATACGATGTACCTTGTCTCCAGTCTGAAGCTCCAAGTCCACCAGGACCAGCAGCAACTTCGCCGCT
Source organism: Psychroserpens sp. (assembly GCF_034670085.1). Lineage (GTDB taxonomy): Bacteria > Bacteroidota > Bacteroidia > Flavobacteriales > Flavobacteriaceae > Psychroserpens. Next base: position 329,274 of record NZ_JAXMOD010000001.1, read on the forward strand.
ACCAGCTTCATCCCAGCATGAGTCAGGAACGTTAAGTGACATATCAGCAGTATAATCTGGAGTAAGAGGACCACATAATGTAGTAAAATCTACAGGTCCTACCCAAGAACTAAATCCGTTAGCAGCACAATTAGCTCTAACATACACTTCATAAGCTGTATTATTTGCTAATCCAGTTGCAGTATGAGGATTATTAGTTGTCGCTGTTCCAGAAGCAGGAGTTCCTGTTCCGTCAGCTTGAACTGCAATTTCCCAATCAGTTTCTGTACCATTAGAAGTCCAACTTACTTGAACTGAATCAAGGTTAAACGTATCTATTGTTAATCCAGATACTGCAGGACATAATGCCTCAGTTGTAAAGTCCACAGGACCTACCCATGCACTAAACTCACCACCACCACAATCTGCTCTTACATATACTTCGTAAGCAGTCAATTCTGTTAAGCCAGTTGCAGAATAAGGATTACTTGTTGTTGCTGTACCAGGAGCACCAGGCGTACCTGTACCATCTGCTTGCACTACAACTTCCCAATCTGTTTCTATACCACCAGCAGTCCAGCTAATTTCAGCTGTTTCAGCAGTAAAACTGTCAATAGTTAAACCAGTTACATCAGGACATAAAGGATCATAAATGCTCACAGTATCGAAGGCAACACCTTCATCTTGACCTGATCCATCAGAACCAAATGCAACTCTAAAAATAACGCTACTTTGACCACCTAGACCAATTAAACTATTTTTAGCTGCAAGCCATCCAGCAGAACCATTACTAGTAGAATTTCTTCCAGTCCAACCTACTTGTTGTCCACCAGGTGTTCCACCAATTGTTCCATCATTATACCAGTTATTAGGATCATTAAGTGCACCAACATTTTGCCAGCTCACACCACCATTGATTGATGATTGTAATACCATACCATCCCAACTAAACTCAGCATTATACCAAACGCTAATTTCAATTACAGGATTAGCAAGTGAACTCATATCAAATGGAGGACTCGTTACAGTTGAATCATCATTTGCATTATAGGCACCAGTTAAGTTAGTTACCCATGCATCAGTACCTGAATCGGCACTATTTATAATTGTGTTTGCAGGAGCACCAAGTTGCCATGTACCATTTGCTGTATTATCAGCAGTCCATCCACCGTCACCAGCATCAAAATTTTCATTGTATGGGAATGTTGTAATTGCATTAGACGTCGTTGTAAAATCAACTGGTCCAACCCAAGCACTAAATCCATCAACACCACAATCTGCTCTTAAATACACTTCATAAGCTGTTAAGGTAGAAAGTCCAGTTGCCGTATAAGGATTACTAGAAGTAGCAGTTCCCGCTCCTACTGGAATTCCTGTACCATCAGCTTGCACTGCAATTTCCCAAGCCGTTGCTCCACCTGAAGCCCAACCGATTTCGGCTGTTGTACTTCCAGAATTATTTATAGCTAAACCAGAAGGATCAAAACATGCTGGTCCATTTAAGAAACTTACATCGTCAATTGCGATATCATCATAGAATTCTCCAGAATCCGCAACTGAGAAACGAGCTTGCGCAGGTCCTGTAAAAGTAAGGCCTCCTAAATCGATGATTTGTTCTTCCCATCCAGCAGTATTACCACTTAAAGTAGCCATAGTATTCCAAGCTGCACCGTCATAAACGCTTACAGTTAAAGTTGCACTAGAAAAACCTTCGTTATCACTAATGAGATAAAAAGATAAAGCTGGTGATGTTAAAGGTGTCAAATCTACCAATGGCGACAATAATTGTGCATCTGCCGCATCAGGCGTAGAATCATCTATAACAGCATAATAAAGCCCAGAAGGGGTTGTACCAGATAAAGTACCACCATTACCAACATGGTTAGGTCCCGTAAGATTGAATAACCAATTCTCATCACCTCCTAATGTCCAACAATCTGGAACTGCTCCAGCGTTTTCAAAATCTTCAGTATAAGGCGCTGTTTCCACTGCACAAGCAGTTGTGAAATCAACAGGGCCAATCCATGTTCCATAATTTCCACCACCACAATCAGCTCTTACATAAACTTCGTAAGCTGTTTCAGCAGTTAAACCTGTTGCTGAATAAGGACTACTTGTTGCAGCTGCACCAGTTGTAGGCGAACCTGTTCCGTCTAATTGAACTAGAACTTCCCAATCCGTTTCAGTTCCACCAGCTGTCCAGCTAATTTCGGCAGTTGTATCTGTATTACTATCAATAGTAATACCTGCAACGTCAGGACATGTAGGAGGTACTCTTACGATAAATTGTCCAACATGGAAATCATAATCTTCTAAATCATCTACAGTTCCATCCGAAGCCCAAATCGCAAATTGTGCGTTACCAGTGTAAGAAGATAAATCTTCTATATATTCTGTTCCACCAAGAGCAGGTTGGTTTCCAACATTCCATGTTGTTAAGTTAGTCCATGTTGCACCTCCATCTTCAGAGATCAATAACTGAACTTCATCATCAGAACCCATGGTATCAGCTGTAAATCCGTCGTTCCAATTTGAAACGGCAACATTTATTTCCAATTGGTATGAGCCACCAGATAAATCAAAGGTTGGTGAGATTAACCATTCTCTATCTGTATTACCAAATAAATTAATTTCATTTGAACCACCTATAGCATAATCTGTATCATCTTGCCAATCTGAAGCACCGAAGCCTCCAGGACCAGCAGCAACTTCACCACTTCCAGCTTCTTCCCAACATGAGTCAGGAACATTAGTTGACATATCTGCTATATATGTAGGTACAAGTGCACTACATAAGGTTGTGAAATTCACAGGGCCAGCCCATAAACTAAAAGAACCTCCACCACAATCGGCTCTTACATAAGCTTCATAAGCTGTATCCCCAGTAAGTCCAGTTGCCGTGTAAGGATTTGCGGTAATAGCAGATCCGGCTCCTCCAGGTGTTCCTGTTCCAGCAGCTTGAATTGCTATTTCCCAATCTGTTTCTCCACTATTAGCTGTCCATGCAAATTCAGCACCAGAACTAGTAACATTAGATACTGCTAATGCAGTAGGATCAAAACAGAAATTACCACAAGCTTCAACAGTCATTAAGTCAATAGACATATCACCAGAGAAATTTGTTCCACCTGATCCTGTCTGTTTGAATTCTATATAAATAACTTGACCCATGTAAGCGTCTAAATTAACACCAACTGGCACCCAAGCATCTGCTCCACTTGTTTGGAAATCTCCAACCCAAGTAAATTCATTTGTAAAAGGTCCAGCAGCAGATGTTCCAACACCTACTTCAAGTGTACCCATATCTGCTCCATAAGCGTGCATATAAAAAGCAAGTTCAGCGCCATCTACAGCATTCGTTAAATTAATTCCTGGACTCACAATTGAGCCAGAATTTGTATTATTTCCTGATGCTTCCCAGTTCATATAGTTAGCTCCACTAAATGCAGTATCTGCACCTGTATTTGTAGATGTAGCTCCATCTGGAATTTCCCAAGAATCATTTCCTGAATTTATATCACCAGTCCAACCGCCTACAGCATCAAATTCTTCTGTAAACACAATTGATGAAGTACCTGTTGTACAAGTCACACCTGCTGGTGCGTCTGGTGGGCAAGGATCATTAATAAATTGACCAACAGAAAAATTACAAGATCCATCGGTAATATCTACAACTTGTATATTTGGAGATAAGGCACCATTAGGAAATGGTCCAACAATATTTGAACCCACTACAATCGGCGTTGGTGCAAGACCAACGAGGAATGTTGCTGTTCCTACAGAGGCAACATCAACGTCAACTGTAAATGTTCCAGCAGCACAATTTGGCACTACTACAGCACTGTTTACAACAGCTGGCACACATGCAGGAGCACTGATATTGACATCAAAATCTAAAGTTACACCAAATGAACCATTATAACATGGATTAGGAGTAGCTTGACCAGAATCGGCAGTACCAATTCTCATTTTATGCTGACCTACAGCAGCTGAACCAGGTACTGTAAACGAAGCATTTAAAGTCGTTGGATTAGCGCTTGTTGATACACCAGAATATACTAGCTCTCCTGGATCGGTTAAATCTCCGTTATCATTAAAATCTATCCATATATGTGTATCGTAAGTAAACCCAGTTACAAATGTAATTTCTACATTAAGTGGGAGACCTTGACTCAATTGGTTTATAGGACCTGAATGGTCTGTATATGACACCGCAGTTGTAGGGTAGTCATCAAGACCTACTCTTACATTATTAATCCCATTATTATCAATTGAAGTTGGCACTGACACACATAAACAAGCATTTGCAGCTGTAGTATAAGATTGCTCAGTACATGGTGTTGTTCCCACAACATTATAAGGAGAAATGGTATAGAAATATGTCGCTCCAGGAGATTGAGAAGGAATAGTTGTAGATGTTACATTACCTAAATCTACATTATCAAAAATACTATTGTCACCTGTACTCGTACCTGCAGTTATGCGATAGCCATCAGCTGTTGCTGAAGCATCCCATGAAATAGGTGTATCAAAATTACCACAACTTCCATCTGGAGAAGAGGTAAATGTTGCTGGACAACTTGGTGCAGATGAAGGCAACGTTGTAAAATCAACTGGTCCTACCCAAAGGCTAGTACCACTACCTCCACAATCTGCTCTTAAATACACTTCATAAGCTGTACTTGGTGTAAGACTTAAAGCGAAATGAGGATTACTTGTAATTGCTGTACCAGAAGCCGGAACACCTGTTCCGTCTGCTTGAACTGCAATTTCCCAATCCGTTTCAGAAGCACCATTTGTCCAACTAATTGTTGCACTTGATGCATTAAAACTAGCAATTGTTAAATCAGTTGGTGCAGGACATGCAGCCACTTGATTTGCATAAAAATTATCGATATAAAAGTAATAATCACCTGCAGCCCAAGTATTAAATACTCTAAATCTAAGATCTGAACTCGTTGGTACTGATGCACCAGGAATAGTAACACTAAACGTTGTACAAACGTTAGAGTTGCTATCATTAGAATCATCAATAGTACCAGCGGTAATCCACGTAGCACCATCGTTGGTAGAATACTGTAAATCAGCAGTTCCCCAACCATCAGCTGTAGCTACAGTTGCAGCAGACCAATCAACTACTTTGTAGTCAATGGAAAATGTAATATCAGTTCCATTAGAAATAGCAACCTGATTAGGTGAAGTCATGCTTCCACCTGCAGCAGTAAAAATGTTGTCTCTTTCAGATTGCCCAGCACAAACTTGTGATGTTGTGTTGGCATAAGTATCTGTCCATCCCGCGGGAGTACCAGAATCGAAGTCCTCGTCAATCGACACTTGTCCATACGAGCACACGGCCAATAAGGAAAAGAGTAAAAATGTAAATTTTTTCATAAAAGTTAAATTAGTTAATAGCTTAATGTTTGCACGAATGCATTAATTAATAAAATAGGTAGGTAATTTTAGAAGAAATGGAGATTGAATAACAATTAAGCAAGTTATATGTTAAATTATTATCAAGAAAACAAATATAACAAAACCCAAGAATTTTCAAACTTTTTGTTTATAAAAAATAGTTTATTCTTTTAAGTGATACTTTTCATAGATGAAAGGCATTTATAACAAAAGTTTTCAACATAAAAAAAAGAAAATGTTTTTGAAAAATTTGTGCCAAGGAAAGGTTAAAAAACAAAAAAGCATCCCGATTTTCAATTAAGAAAAAAGGAAAGCTTCTCATCGGTAAGAACTCAAAAAAAATTGAATTTCTTACAACTCTCAGATTCCTCTGAGAACAACACAACGTTTTTGTATCGCTTAAAAAAAGCTCCAATTTCTTGAAGCTTTAGTTTTGCAATTTTTTAGCGGTCTGGACGGGACTCGAACCCGCGACCTTCGCCGTGACAGGGCGACATTCTAACCAACTGAACTACCAGACCGTTGCTTTATTGCGAGGGCAAATATACATTGCATTTTTAATATCACAAATCTTTTATTAAGATTTTTGAGAAAAATTTTAAATAAATTTTTGACGCTCTACCATGTATGTCGTTAGGATCTTATCAAAAGGTTGATTAATGTCTGCTTCAACATATTTAATTTGATATTGCAAACATTTCAATCTAATCGCTTTAAAGTACTCTTCTACAGCTATTTCATAACCTTCTTTAACTGTATCTGGATACAGGTTAATAAACTCATTGGTCTCCACATCAATAAACCGTTTTGGCGCATTATCAAAATCAAACTTAAGCTCTTTATCTTTATCAATCACATGAAATAATACAACTTCATGTTTGTTATGTTTTAAATGCCTTAATGCTTCAAATAATTTCACATCATCTGTAGACGTTTGGAACATATCGGTGAAAAAGAAAATTAAAGAGCGCCTGTGAATGTTCTCTGCAATTTGATGCAAATAGGTATACGTTTCTGTTTGTTTATTAAGCGATTTAGTAACGACGGCATTACTTAATTGACTAAGTAACATTTGATGGTGACGTTCACTTCCTTTCTCTGGTGCATAATAATCATACGCATCACTATAAATGCTTAAGCCTACTGCGTCACGTTGCTTTTTTAAGATGTGCATGAGCGATGCCGATGCTAGTGCCGCAAAGCCAATTTTATTCAAATTTGAAATACTGAAATCTTTCAGTTCAGGATAATGCATTGAACTGCTATTATCTATAATAAGATGACAACGTAAATTGGTTTCATCATCATAACGTTTGGTATAAAGTTTATCCGTTTTGGCGTATAACTTCCAATCGATATGACGTGTGCTTTCACCTTGGTTATAGATTTTATGTTCGGCAAACTCAGCTGAAAACCCATGAAACGGACTTTTATGCATTCCTGCAATAAAACCTTCCACGACTTGCTTAGCAAGAAGTTCTAGGTTTTTAAATCCTCCAGCTTTATTGAGTTCTGCTTGTAAATTCATTATCTATTTTAGAATACCATCAACAATTCCGTAAGCTTTAGATTCCTTTGCTCCCATCCAATGGTCACGATTAAAATCTTTCATCACCTTATCAAAATCCTGTCCGCAATTATCTGCTAAAATTTTGGCACTTAATTCTTTTGTTTTTAAAATTTCTTGAGCCGTAATTTCAATATCACTTGCTTGTCCACGAGCACCTCCACTTGGTTGATGAATCATGACACGAGCATGCGGTTGAATAAAACGTTTGCCTTTAGTTCCAACAGATAACAAAATCGATCCCATTGATGCAGCTAAACCTGTACAGATCGTTGACACATCACTTTTTAAAGATTTAATACAATCGTACATGGCAAAACCAGATGTTACATAACCTCCAGGACTATTAATATATAAATGGATGTCTTTGGTTTCTAACGCATCTAAATACATCAAACGATCAATCACGTGTTTCGCCGATTTATCATCAACCATTCCCCAAAGAAACACCTTACGTTCCTCTAATAATTTATTATCAATTATATCTTGTGCTTTAGTTTGCTTGCTCATATCTATTTTGTCTTAGGTCTTAATATTAGCTAAAAATAAAAAAAGGTTCACCATATTGGCAAACCTTTTATCATTTCTTTTAGATAATATCTTATAATAAAGAATCGATAGCTTCTGTATACGCGTTTTTAGGAGCAACTCCTACCTGACGACCTACAACTTCTCCGTTTTTGAAAACTAAAACCGTTGGAATATTACGAACGCCATACTTTGCAGCAAACTCTTGATTTGCATCAACATCTACTTTACCTACCACAGCTTTACCATCGTATTCTGTACTTATTTCGTCAATGATTGGTCCAACCATTCTACATGGTCCACACCAAGCAGCCCAAAAATCTACCATTACTGGTTTGTCACTATTTAATACTGTTTCTTCAAACGTTGCATCTGTTATTTCTAATGCCATAATTATATGTTATAAATGTGTTTAACTTCGTTTTAATACACAAAATTAGTCAAAAATTTTGCCAAACCTTACAATGGCAGTATTTGTTTTGATTATAAGGTTATTGATTCAATATATACTTTTTTGGGCACTTCCCTCTTCCACAAAAGTTACAGAGGGTCAGGCTTTCACTACTCGCTCTATTCGAGGAGCTCAAACAAGCCGTTCTATCCTTAGCGCAAACACATTATTTTATATGCAACCAAAAAGTTGCGTATTAAATATTTTTAGTATAATTTAGCAATCTCAAAATAAGGTATTAACCAAAAGACTAACATAATATGAAAGATTCTATCACAAAAGAAAAAGTATTTAACCACCCAATAGATAAAGTTTGGAATGCCATTTCAAAAGGCGAAGAAATTTCAACTTGGTTTATTAAAGCTGACTTCAAACCAGAGAAGGGATATAATTACACCTTCACGGCTAGTGAAGACAAAGGCTGTTTAACCATTACAGGAGAAGTTAAACAATCTAATCCTTATGTATTAGAATATACCTGGATTGTAGAAAATACTAATGTTGAAACGACGGTAACATGGACCTTAACACCAACTAATAACGGCACTAAATTACATCTAGAACATTCTGGCATTTCAAACTATGCTGGAGACTCAGCAATTGCAATGTTTGAGAGTTTTAATGGCGGTTGGGATGGTTGTATCAATCAACTCATCGATTATCTAAAATAACAACTTGATGCAAGATAGAATCACACAATTATTTAAGGCTATTGCAGATCCAACGAGGCGTGATATATTTCATGCCTTAGTGATTGCAAGTTCGGCATTATCAATTTCACAAATTGCAAATCAATTTGAAATTAGCCGGCAAGGCGTTACCAAACATATTAAAACTTTAGAAGATGCTGGCCTCATTCATTTAGACACAAAAGGTCGGGAACGTTTTTGTAATGCCAATGCAAAACCACTCAAAGAGCTCAATAAGTGGATGAAATTTTATGAACAATTTTGGGATGACTCTCTTGACAATTTAAATGACTACTTAGACACTAAAACGACCTAAGACTTAATCGTTTTTTGGTTTTTTATTTGAAAAGAACCAAATATTAAACTTGCACCACAGACTATAGTCATTAGGTGATCAGAAAAGGCATCTCCATTAACCAATCCAATAGAAGCTGCAGTCAAACCTGCAGTTCCAATAAAAAGCAAAATGTATTTTGTACGTTTCATATCTACGGTTTTAATTTATAGATATGTAGTAAACGATCTTAAAATGTTTCACTAATTCAATTTGTAGTACACTCCATCGGTATCCAATTCTTGAAGAAGTTCTTGAGAAATTTTGACCTTTTGTTTTCTACTTGGCAGATTCAATTTGATTTCCTCGTCGTTATCATAGATTACAAAATTGAGCGCATGATTACCTTCATGAATTCTAAACAGATCTTGAAGTTTAGCAATTCGCTGTTCCTTTAAATCATCAATATTTAGTTGAACTGATAGTTTCTTTGCGTAGGTATCCATCACATCGTGAAGCAATTGAAAACTATTAAATTGCAATCTTGGATCGCTCTTTTTTCCTGTCTCACGATTTACCCAACCTTCTCGTACATAGGACTTCACATAGACAAAACTATTTTTAACCAAAAAGTGTCGATACTTTAGATATTCTTCTCCAAAAATTCTAAACTCATAACTATCTGTATAATCTTCAACCATAAATAAAGCCCAACCTTTACCTTGTTTACTCACACGATGTTGCACATCTGTAACTACACCTCCAAAGGTTATTTCGCGATTGACATAATTTTCTAACTCATTAAAAAGTGCCAAGTTACCATTACAAAAGGTTTTCATTTCAATTTTAAAATCATCTAAAGGATGACCTGAAATATAAACACCAACCACTTCTTTTTCTTGAGCTAATTTTTCCATTGTTCCCCATTCTTCACAAGGTGGAACTATTGGTTCTGCTATCTGAACTTCACTAGTTGCGCCAAACAGACTCACTTGAGCAGAATTTTCATTTTCCTGATGTTTAGCTCCATATTTAATAGCTTTTTCCAAAAAGGTAATTCCATCACCATCATCATGAAAATATTGCGCACGATGCGCTTCTCCAAATCCGTCAAAACCTCCAGCCAAAGCTAAATTTTCAAATGCTTTTTTATTAGCTGCGCGAAGGTCGATGCGCTTGGCTAAATCAAAAATTGATTTAAAGTGACCCTCTTTTTTTCTGTTTTCAACAATCGTCATTACAGCACCATGACCAACACCTTTGATTGCTCCCATTCCGAAGCGAACTGCATAATCTTGATTCACTGAAAATTTATAATACGACTCGTTGACATCTGGACCTAAAACATCTAATCGCATACGCTTACACTCTTCCATGAAGAAGGTTACCTGCTTGATGTCGTTCATATTATTAGACAGCACAGCTGCCATGTATTCTGCCGGATAATGTGCTTTTAAATACGCTGTTTGATAAGCAATCCATGCATAGCATGTTGAGTGCGATTTATTAAAGGCATAACTTGCAAATGCTTCCCAATCTTTCCAAACTTTTTCTAGAATTTTAGCATCATGGCCTTTAGCACTTGCTTGTTCTATAAATTTTGGTTTCATTTTATCTAGAACCGCAATCTGCTTTTTACCCATTGCCTTTCGGAGTACATCGGCTTCACCTTTGGTAAAGTCGGCTAACTTTTGAGAGAGTAACATTACCTGCTCTTGGTAGACTGTAATTCCGTAGGTTTCTTTTAAGTATTCTTCCATTGCTGGCAAATCGTACTCAATATCTTCATCACCATGTTTACGACGCACGAAACTCGGAATATATTCCATTGGTCCAGGACGATAGAGGGCATTCATTGCTATAAGATCTTCAAACACCGTAGGCTTTAAATCTTTTAGATGTTTTTGCATTCCAGGCGATTCATATTGGAATACACCAACTGTTTCTCCCTTTTGAAACAACTCGTAAGTTTTTTCATCATCTAATGGAAAATGATCAGGATCAAGCAAAATATCATGCTTTGCTTTTACAATTTTTACGGTATCCTTAATTAAGGTCAAGGTTTTTAAACCAAGGAAATCCATTTTGAGCAAACCAGCATCTTCAACAACAGAGTTATCGAATTGTGTCACATATAAATCTGAATCTTTAGCGGTCGCTACAGGAACAAATTTAGTAATATCATCAGGTGTTATGATCACACCACAAGCGTGAATTCCAGTATTACGAACAGAACCTTCTAAAGTTCTTGCTAGATTAACCGTTTCAGATTCTAAGTCATCTCCATCAGCAATATTGAGTAACTGATTTACTTTTTCTAAATCTTCAGCTCTAAATTTCTTTCCTAGTTCTTTTTCATCAAGTCCAAAAATCTTATTCAGCTTGGACATTGTCGGAATTAATTTCGCAATTCGGTCTGCATCAAATAATGGCAAGTCTAACACTCTAGCCGTATCTCTTATAGATGACTTTGCAGCCATGGTTCCGTAAGTAATTATTTGAGCCACTTGATTGGATCCATATTTTTCAATCACGTAATCCATGACACGACTTCGACCTTCATCATCAAAATCGATATCAATATCTGGCATACTAATACGATCCGGATTTAAGAAACGCTCAAAAAGCAAGTCGTACTTTAACGGATCAATATTTGTAATCCAAAGGCAGTAAGCAACCACAGAACCTGCTGCAGACCCTCGACCTGGACCAACAGAGACATCCATATTTCGAGCCTCACGGATGAAATCTTCAACAATTAAAAAGTAACCTGGATAACCCGTATTTTCAATTACACTCAATTCAAAATCAAGACGTTCTATAATCTCTTCGGAAAGGTCTTCGTAGCGCTTTTTAGCACCTTCATAGGTTAAATGTCTTAAGTAAGCATTCTCGCCTCGTTTTCCGCCATCGGCTACATCAGCTTCATCTTTAAATTCTTCAGGAATATCAAATGCAGGCAATAAAACATCTCTTGCTAATTGATAGGCTTCCACTTTATCTACAACCTCTTGAATATTAGTAATCGCTTCAGGAATATCTCTAAACAAGGCTTTCATCTCTTCTGAAGACTTGAAATAATATTCTTGGTTGGGTAAACCGTAGCGATATCCTCTTCCACGACCAATTGGAGTCGCTTGTTTTTCGCCATCCTTAACACATAATAAAATATCATGTGCATTAGCATCTTCTTGTTTGCAGTAATAGGTATTATTTGATGCAATAAGTTTCACATCGTGTTTCTGTGCTAACTTAATAAGCACTGGATTCACACGATTTTCATCTTCTTGATTATGTCGCATTAACTCCACATACAAGTCATCTCCAAACTCTTCTTTCCACCAGATTAAAGCTTCTTCGGCTTGGTTTTCTCCCACGTTTAGCACTTTACTTGGCACTTCTCCATAGAGATTCCCTGTAAGACAAATTAAATCTTCTTTGTATTGCTGAATGAGTTTTTTATCAATTCGTGGTAAATAGTAAAAACCATCTACAAATGCATGTGATGATAGTTTAGCTAAATTGTGATAGCCATTTTTATTTTTAGCAATCAAAACAACCTGATAACCATTATCTTTTCGAGTTTTATCAGCATGATCTTCGCATACAAAAAACTCACAACCAAGGATTGGTTTAATTTCTCTTAAATCTGATGTTTCGCCTTTTTCTTGAGCTTCTACAATTTTCGCTTTAACAGATTTATTATGATTATTCACTGCTTTCACAAAATGAAAAGCTCCCATCATATTGGCATGATCGGTTAAAGCTACAGCTGGCATTTTATGTTCTGCTGCAACAGCAACCAAGTCAGAAATACTAATGGTAGATTGTAACACTGAAAACTGTGAGTGGTTATGAAGATGCACAAAATCAACATCAGCTAGGCCAGAAATGTTCTGTTTTATTTCTGCTTCTGAAATATCATCAACCTGTGCCTTTTGGAGTCGTTCATTAATTTTGGCACTTTTCTTTTTAAGGTTGATGTGCTTTAGACCTATTAATTGAATCGTTTGCGGATTCTTCGCATTAAAATTCTGAAAATAATCAGGTTGAACGTCTAATTGCTCTTTTGTGTATTCACCTAATCGAATCAATTCAAAAAAGCAACGCGTAGTTGCCTCAACATCTGCCGTTGCATTGTGAGCTTCAGCAAAAGGTGTACTGAAAAGAAACTGGTGTAATTCTGTTAATGTCGGAAGCTTAAACTTTCCATAACGACCACCTGGAATTTCACAGAGTGCAGCAGTATGTTCTGTACAAGTATCTAAAACAGGAAGTTCTTGAAGTTGATTTGTAATATCTTCTCTTACAAATTCGGCTCCCATAATATTGAGATCAAACTTTACATTTTGACCAACAACAAACTTTGTTTTAGATAATGCATTATTGAATTTTTCAAGCACTTCTTGCAAAGGAATACCTTGCTCCTGCGCTAATTCTGTAGAAATTCCATGTATTTTCTCAGCATCATAAGGAATATTAAAACCTTCAGGTTGTACCAAATAATCTTGATGATCAATACAGTTTCCCATGTCATCATGCAATTGCCAAGCTATTTGAATGCATCTTGGCCAATTATCAACATCTGTAATTGGTGCATCCCAACGTTTTGGTAATCCTGTAGTTTCAGTATCGAAGATTAAATACATGTAATTTTATTTCTATTTTAAATCTAAACCTTACGAAGTATCGCTTGGAAAGTAAGTCCATAAAATTACGAAGAAACTCCTCTTTTTTAAAAGGAAAGTTATAAACAGTTTTAAACAAAAAAAGTCAGCTCAAATGAGCTGACTTAAATACATTATATAATCGTAATTAGGATACTAATTCTTCGTGAACTTTTTCTGAATTAATTGCAGATTGAATTGAATTCTTATGCTTTATTAATAAACTATCAATAGTTGGTGGCAAGTTACTTTCTTTCAGTATTTCGTTATACTCTTCAAGACTGGCCTCTTCACCTCTAATTGCCTCTTCAAGAATTGCCTCTTCATTGTTTGAACTGAAAGTTGATTTTAATGACATCCAATTGCGATGCATTGTTCCTTTAAAACTTCCCGAATCTTCTGGAATTTTTCCATACTGTAAGATTTCAGTTCTCAATTCTTTTGCAAATTCACTTCTTTCGGATGCTCTTCTTTTAAAGAACATTTTTAATCTATCACTATCAACATTATTAATGGCATTCATATAGCCTTTTTCTGCATCATAATTTTTTACTAATAATTCGTTTAACTTGTTTGAAATTTTTTCTGAATACTTCATATTATCTTTTACATTTTTAATTCCAATACTTTCTTTTGTGATGCGTATTGTTTCACATCCAACTGTATAGAGTATAAGAATAAATGTAGGAAAAATCGAACAAATTAACATCTTTAACAAAGTCTTATGACTATTTAACAAAAAAAGCAGCCCATAGGCTGCTTTTTGTATATCATATTTAAATTGTATTACATATTGTCTAAATAATCTGGGATTGTATCGCCATCTGTGTCTACAGCATCTGCAGGATTTCCATCCATATTTGGATCTGCATTTTCATTTTGTGTTAATATGCTATCACCATCATCATCATTATCTAAATAGTCTACATCGCCATCGCCATCTGTATCAATAGGGTTTCCATTTTCATCTTTAGCTTCATGAATCGTAAGAATACCATCACCATCATCATCGTCATCTAAATAATTAAAAATCCCATCACCATCTGTATCATCATCAAACATACCATCGCCATTAAAATCTTCAAAGGCATTCGGGATTCCATCTCCATCATCATCTCCGCAGTTTATACTATCAAGTTCTAATTGAATAGTTCCATCAGGATCTCCACAAAATTCGATTTGTTCTTGTAAATAGAATTGATAATCTGTACATGCTAAGACATAATTTCCAATGGTAGCCAATTCAAATGCTGCCTCAGCTACATCTCTATTAGCTACAGCAAATTCACAAGGGAAAGGACATGGATTTAAATCGTTGATTTTTATTTCAAGGGCACCATTAAGATCGTTACAATACGTTCTTTGCTGAAGCATTGCTTGTACAAAAACTTGACAAGCAGTCGTATAATCATCACTACTAATATATGTAAGTTCAGGAGCTGTTGTGGCATCGAAAGCTGCTTGAGCTAAAGCAGTCTCTTCATCAGCGTCGTCACAAGTAAAAACTACAGCAGGAATACTCCCAGATGTTAAAGGTACTTTATAAAATATTCCGCCATTAAGTGGGTCCTCTTGAGTAGTTCCACTAAAGTTGACAACACGTAATCCAGATGCATCAAAAGCATTAAAACGGAACGTTCCGGAAAATGTGTTATTTAAAATCTCATCTAAGTTAATTTCGCCTAACTCAGGGTAAAGTGTCACGCTAGGATCTGGTCTGTTATTTGTAGAAAAGACAGTGCCATCTGCATCCGTAAATCGTGCTTCCATAGAATTCACATCGCCTAAAATATAACGACCAACTGCAACAGAAGGTATTTTTAGTTCTAATGTTTCCACATTATTTCCTCCTGTAATGGTTAAATATCCATTAATATCTATCGAAGCATTAAAAAATTCTGCTCTCCAGAGTACATAATCTTTATTTCCTTGTATTGATGGCGAATTGAATTCAACTTCATCTCCACAACTAACAAAAGTTATAACTGTTATGAGAAGTATAGCTAGTCTTTTCATTGGGTTTAATTTTTCTTCCTCTAAATAAAAATGAGGCACATTTTTAGGTAAATATAACGTTTTAGAACTTCCAAAAGTATAATAAAATTTCAATATTACTTAATTTCAAATAAAATGTTCTAAATTAAATAATTGTATTATCTTTGCGCTCTCATTAATAATAGAGGTCGCGAACCTCACTAATTAATTACATATGTCAGTTAAAATTAGATTACAAAGACACGGTAAAAAAGGGAAACCTTACTACTGGATCGTAGCAGCAGATGCAAGATCAAAAAGAGATGGTAAATACTTAGAAAAATTAGGTGCTTACAATCCAAACACTAACCCAGCAACTGTAGAATTAAATGTTGATGGTGCAGTACAATGGTTACAGAATGGTGCACAACCAACTGATACAGCCAGAGCAATTTTATCTTATAAAGGTGCAATGCTCAAAAATCACCTAGCAGGTGGTGTTGCTAAAGGTGCTTTAACAGAAGAACAAGCAGAAGCTAAATTTAATGCTTGGTTAGACGAAAAAGCAACTAAGGTAATGGCTAAGGAAGCTGGTTTATCTGAAGCTCAAGCGAAAGCAAAAGCTGATGCATTAGCCGCTGAAAAAGCAGTAAATGAAGCAAGAATAGCAGCTGCGGCTCCTGTTGTTGAAGAAGAAGTAACTGAAGAAGTAACCGAAGAAGCTCAAGCTGAAGGTGAAGAAGTGACTGCTTCAAACGAAGAAGAATAGAAATTTTTTTTTATACTTTTAAACTCCGATACACTGTATCGGAGTTTTTTTGTTAAATAGCACAATTACTTATGAATAAAAAAGAGTGTTTCTTTCTCGGTAAGATTGTTAAAAAATATAGTTTTAAAGGGGAGTTATTAGTCAAATTAGATACTGACGAACCTGGATTATATGAACATATGGAATCTGTTTTCATAGAAGTTCGAAATAATCTAGTGCCATTTTTTATAGAATCTTCTCAACTTCATAAATCTGAATTGTTACGTGTTAAATTTGAAGATGTCGATACCGAAGAAGATGCTGATTCACTCATCAAAAGTAATTTATACTTACCACTAGAGTTTTTACCAAAACTAGATGATGACAAATTTTATTTTCACGAAATCATTGGATTTAAAGTAGAGGACAAAAACTTTGGACATGTTGGTGTTATTAAATCTGTAAATGATTCTACTGCACAGTCGTTATTTGAGATAGATCGAGATGGCATAGAAATCTTAATCCCAATGAATGATGAGTTTATCTCAAAAGTTGATAAAGCGAATAAAACCATTTTTGTTAACACTCCAGAAGGATTGATTGATTTGTATTTAGATGAATAAACCATTTCAATTCAAACAATTTAGTTTAGATCAAGATCAATGTGCAATGAAAATTGGTACAGATGGTGTTCTATTAGGTGCATGGACTTCAATTGAAAACAACCCGTTTTCAGTTTTAGATATTGGTGCAGGCACTGGAATTTTAGCTTTAATGATAGCACAAAGAAGTCATGCCGAAGTGATTGAAGCTATAGAAATAGATGACCGTGCCTATGAACAATGCGTAGATAACTTTGAACAATCCCCTTGGAATGATCGTTTGTTTTGCTACCACGCTTCTTTAGGTGAGTTTGCTGAAGAAATTGATGACACTTATGACTTAATTATTTGTAATCCACCTTTCTATTCTGAAACTTATAAAACTAAAAACGACCAACGTGATTTGGCTCGATTTCAAGATGCCATGCCTTTTGAGCAATTATTAGAACGTATGTCGTCTTTATTATCTGAAAAGGGAGTATTTTCAGTAATAATCCCATGTAATGAAGAACAACATTTCATCTCATTAGCCAACAAAATTACTCTTTTCCCAAAACGAATAACGCGCGTAAAAGGCACACCTTCATCTGATATAAAACGAAGTCTAATTGAATTTTCATTTTCTAAAACAGTAACAAAAACCACTGAATTAATCATTGAAAACTCTCGTCATAACTACACAGAAGACTACATCAATTTAACAAGAGATTTTTATTTAAAAATGTAAGTTATTGGCGTATTATTTATAGTCATTTCTAATTGTTTGTCAGAAGGTAATTGATAAATGCGTAAATTAGAAGACAGCTTATCACCTAACAATAATGCGTATGCCATCTAAATTCCATATTGATTCCGATATTACAAAAGCAGAAACACTTCCAACTTCGTTTTATAAAGACCAAGCCACTTTTGAAAATCTAAAAGAACAAGTGTTTCTAAAATCATGGCAGTGGATTGGCGATGAAAATCAAGTTGCCTTATCAGAATCTGTCCATCCGTTTGTTCTTCTCGACGGCTTTCTAACCGAGCCCATGGTGCTTACTAAAGATGACCATAACAGTATAAATTGCTTAACAAATGTCTGTACGCATCGCGGAAATTTAGTTGCATTGCATTCAGGAAAAACCAATAAACTCACGTGTATGTATCATGGAAGACGCTTTAATCTTAAAGGCGAATTCGAACATATGCCCGAATTTAATGACGCTAAAAATTTTCCAAGACCTTGTGATAACCTACACAAATTTCCATTAAAAAAATGGGGTCCCTTTTTATTTGCTGGATTACATCCAGCGTTCGATTTTCAACAAGTCATTGATACAATGAACGAACGTATTGGGTTTTTACCTTTAGAAGATTTCCACCTCGACACAACATTATCAAAAGATTTTCTAGTTCATGCGCACTGGGCTTTATATTGCGATAATTACCTCGAAGGATTTCATGTTCCTTTTGTTCATGAAGATTTAAATGCAGTATTAGATTACGGCAGCTATACTACAGAAATTTATGAGCATTGCAATTTACAAATTGGTTATACAAATGAAGCTATAGACGTGTTTGATTTACCGAAGGATCACATTGATTACGGGAAAAATGTTGCCGCTTATTATTATTGGGTATTCCCAAACATGATGTTCAATTTTTATCCTTGGGGACTTTCTATAAATATTGTAAAACCACTTGAATTAAATCGAACTAAAGTCTCTTTTATTTCTTACGTATACGATCCTTCAAAACTTGATAAAGGTGCAGGAAGTGCACTAGAAAAGGTTGAACGAGAAGATGAGTTCGTAGTTGAAAATGTTCAAAAAGGTGTTCGTTCTTCTTTTTATAAGGCTGGTCGATTTTCTCCAACAAGAGAACAAGGTGTTCATCATTTTCATTTGTTGTTGTCCAAATTTCTAAATGCTTAAGTCCAAATAATTTCATTTTTTATATACTAAAATCTCATCTTTAAATTGTCAACTGAAAACGTTTTCGTTACTTTTGTGATTCAAACAAAACAACATACAAATGAAGCCAGATTTATTCGAAGCACCTGATTATTATAATCTTGATGAATTACTTTCTGAAGAACATAAATTAGTACGTGATGCAGCTCGAGATTGGGTAAAACGTGACGTTTCACCTATCATTGAGGAGTATGCTCAAAAAGCTGAATTCCCAACACAAATTGTTAATGGCTTAGCAGAAATTGGTGCTTTTGGTCCTTACATTCCTGTTGAATATGGAGGTGCTGGATTAGATCAAATTTCTTACGGTTTAATCATGCAAGAAATTGAACGTGGAGATTCTGGTGTTAGGAGTACTGCTTCTGTACAATCATCTTTGGTCATGTATCCTATTTGGAAATACGGAAATGAAGAACAACGTATGAAGTACTTACCAAAATTAGCTTCTGGAGAATGGATTGGGTCATTTGGGTTAACCGAACCTGATCATGGAAGTAATCCTGGAGGAATGGTAACCAACTTTAAAGATATGGGAGATCATTACCTTTTAAATGGTGCGAAAATGTGGATTTCAAATTCTCCTTTTTGCCAAATTGCAGTAGTTTGGGCTAAAGATGAAAGTGGACGTATTCATGGTTTAATTGTAGAACGCGGTATGGAAGGCTTCTCAACTCCTGAAACACACAATAAATGGTCGCTTCGTGCAAGTGCTACTGGTGAACTTATTTTTGACAATGTAAAGGTTCCTAAAGAGAATTTATTACCTAACAAATCTGGTCTTGGAGCTCCTCTTGGTTGCCTAGATTCTGCACGTTTTGGTATTGCTTGGGGAGCAATTGGAGCAGCTATGGATTGCTATGATACCGCTTTACGATATAGCAAAGAACGTATTCAGTTTGGCAAACCTATTGGTCAATTTCAATTACAACAGAAGAAATTAGCTGAAATGATAACTGAAATCACAAAAGCTCAATTACTTGCATGGCGTTTAGGCGTTATGCGTGAAAATGGAACGGCTACATCTGCACAAATTTCTATGGCGAAACGTAACAATGTGGATATGGCACTAAAAATTGCTCGTGATGCTAGACAAATGTTAGGCGGCATGGGAATTTCTGGCGAATATTCGATCATGAGACATATGATGAATCTTGAAAGTGTGGTGACTTACGAAGGAACTCACGACATTCATCTTCTTATTACAGGTTTAGATGTCACTGGTCTAAACGCCTTCAAATAGTCGCTAAGCGACATTTAATTATCGCACTCAGACTGAATTGTTGCGGGTAAAATAATTTTATAGAAATTTAAGAAAATGCTTCTCGTTTAAGAGTAGCATTTTTTGTTTACATTTACTTCATGTCTTCAAAAACTAGATTAGATCGCGCTTATAAAAATGCCAAAATTGTCAACTTTGATAATTCTAGTAAATATGTTCTTTTTAGTGATTGTCATCGAGGTGATAATAGTTTTGCGGATGACTTTGCCAATAATAGAAATATTTATTTCCATGCCTTAAAGCATTATTATGCTGAAGGTTTTAGTTACTGTGAACTTGGTGATGGTGATGAATTATGGGAAAATCTCTCGTTTGATTCCATTTTGAATGCACATAAAAATGTATACATGCTTATGAAGTTATTTCATGAGCAGAACCGTTTACATATGATTTGGGGAAATCATGACATGGTCTATCGCGATCCAAAATATGTAGAAAAGCATTTATCGACTTATTTTGACCCTAAAATTGGCGAAGACGTAGAGTTATTTTGTGACCTCAAATATCAGGAAGCTGTAGTATTAAAACATTCTGAAACTGATCAAGAGCTGTTTTTAACACATGGTCATCAAGCAGATTGGTGGAATTATATTTTTTGGAAGTGGAGTCGGTTTTTAGTTCGTATTCTTTGGAAACCATTAAATGTTATGGGCATTGCAGATCCTACGAGTCCAGCAAAAAATTATAAAGAATTAATTAAAGTTGAGCGCAGAACTAAAAAGTGGATTATAGAAAATAACAACTTAATTACGGTTGTTGGTCATACACATAGGCCTCGTTTTCCTGAACCAGGAGATATTGCTTTTTTTAACGACGGAAGTTGTGTGCATCCCAGAAGCATTACAGGTATTGAAATTGAAAATGGTGAAATATCTCTAATCAAATGGCAAATTGCCACTACTGATGATGGCACATTAAAAATTGTTCGGGTTTTATTAGAAGGTCCTCGAAAACTTGCAGCTTACAAAACTGAATAGTTTAAGCTAAACACTTTTAAGCTTAGCCTTCTGAGCCTTTGTTTTCATGTGTGAAATTTTATTTAGCACTGTAATTTTATCTGTATAGGTTTTACTGCAACCTATGACATCATTACGAGTTGGTTCAACAAATTCGAAACACCAACTTCCACAACTTAAATTTTTAATTTTATAGAATACGTCTTTATGACATTTACTACGCATAAGGCGAATCATTTGAAGGCACTCAACCCTTGTACTGAAAGATTTACTTGAAAATTCAATCTTGTCATTATACTTAAATAAAATTCTGTAATCTTTTGGTTTAGATGTAAATACTACAAAAACTGCCATAGTGTATTCTTATGACCATATTTACGTAAAAAAGAGTGGGATGGTTTTACTCCAATTAACTTTCTGGAGCTAACTCGACTTCTAAGCCTTCCATGTCTGGAGTCATTTGAATTTGGCAGCCTAAACGTGAATTATCCTTAACATAAAACGCTTCACTTAGCATTGCTTCCTCATCATCTTGCATTTCTGGCAATTCGGTTTCACTTAACACATAACATTGACAAGACGCACACATGGCCATGCCACCACAAATCCCAATCGTTCCTTCTGGAGCCAATTCGTACGAACGAACAACTTCCATAAGATTCATAGCCATATCTGTTGGTGCTAAAATCTCGTGCGTAACACCAGCTCTATCGGTTATTTTTATGTTAATATCTTGTTCCACTACTCTATCTTTTTAACAACTGCCTTTGGCGCTTCTTTTCGTGTACCATCAAATCCATCTACTCCACTTACTGTTGTATATTTCAAAACGTATCGTTTTCCTGGATTTATAATTTGGTAAGCGGCTTGACACATTAATGTGGCTTCGTGAAAACCACAAAGGATTAACTTTAATTTTCCTGGATAGGTATTGACATCACCAATAGCAAAAATGCCAGGAATATTGGTTTGATAATCTAAAGCATTATTTACTTTAATTGCATTCTTTTCAATTTCTAATCCCCAATTTGCAATAGGTCCTAGTTTTGGTGACAATCCAAAAAGTGGTACAAAATGATCACACTCTTTTTTGATTGTTTCATCCTCCTTCTTTATTAATAGTGCTTGTATTTTATTATCGCCTTCAAGTCCCACAACCTCAGCAGGAGTTATTAATTCAATTTTGCCTTGGTTTTTTAATTCTTGAACTTTTTCTACTGAATCTAGATGGCCACGAAATTCATTACGCCTATGAATTAGTGTCACTTCGCTAGCCACATCACTTAAGAAAATACTCCAATCTAGAGCAGAATCTCCTCCACCAGCAATGATGACTTTTTTATTTCTATAAATTTCAGGGTCTTTAATAATATATTCTACACCCTTATCTTCGTAGTCTGTAATGTTTTCTAATAATGGTTTACGAGGTTCAAAACTTCCTAATCCACCAGCAATTGCCACTACAGGAGCTTGATGTTTTGTTCCCTTATTGGTTGTTACAATAAAGGTCCCATCTTCTTGTTTATCGATTGTTTCGGCACGTTCTCCTAAGGTAAAACCAGGTTCGAACTGTTTACATTGTTCTAATAATTTATCGGTAAGATCACCTGCAAGAATTTCGGGATAAGCTGGAATATCGTAGATAGGTTTCTTAGGGTAAATCTCAGAACATTGTCCGCCAGCTTGTGGTAATGCATCAATTAAATGACATTTTAATTTCAATAAACCTGCTTCAAACACTGTAAATAAACCAGTTGGTCCAGCTCCTATGATGAGTATATCTGTTTTAATCATTTTAGTTCTGAGAAAGTAGGAATCTCATGATTTCTACTTTCATTTTAATTTAAAACCTACAAGGTTTTGGAAGCCTTGCAGGTCATATTCATTTATATTTTAGTAATGACAAAGTTCTCTAAATTTAAATCTAAATTTAATGACATTTATCAGTTTGCGTGAAGGATTGAGGCTTTGTTGGAGCTCTTTTTTATGTTCCTAGAGATTCTTCGACAAGCTCAGAATGACAAGTAAAAAAAGCGACTGCCGAAAGCCTGACCCTTGTGGTCACGCCCAACTAAGCTTCAATATTAATAACCTGTTCTATTTGAGGCGCATATTTTTTAATGGTCATCTCAACACCAGATTTAAGCGTCATTTGATTTACACTACAACCAACACAAGCACCTTGTAATTGCACCTTAACCAAGGTATCATTTTCAATAGATAATAATGAAATATCGCCTCCATCACTTTGTAAAAAAGGACGAATTTCATCTAATGCTTTTTCGACATTCAGTCTAAGTTCTTCTGTACTCATATGTTATTTCTTTACTGCTGAACATCCAGCCATAGTGGTTATTTTAATCGCTTCGGTTGGTGGCAAATCGTCATTTCTTCGAACCACTTCTTCAACAACATTTTGAGTTAGCTTCTCAAATGCTTGTTCTAAAGTTGTAGCAGTTTGCAAGGCTGCTGGACGACCTACATCTCCTGCTTCTCTAATGCTTTGAACCAATGGCAACTCACCTAAAAATCTCACATTTAAATCTTCAGCGAGGTTTTTAGCACCTTCTTTTCCGAAGATATAATATTTATTGTCAGGAAGCTCATCTGGTGTAAAGTAAGCCATATTTTCGATAATACCCAAAACAGGTACATTGATGCTTTCTTGCTGAAACATAGCCACTCCTTTTTTGGCATCTGATAAGGCAACATTTTGAGGTGTACTTACCACAACAGCTCCTGTAATTGGTAGCGATTGCATGATACTTAGATGAATATCACCTGTTCCTGGAGGCAAATCGATTAACATAAAATCGAGTTCTCCCCAAGCCGCATCAAAAATCATTTGGTTGAGCGCTTTTGCAGCCATTGGACCTCTCCAAACAACAGCTTGATCTGGTTTTGTAAAAAAGCCAATCGATAGCATTTTTACGCCATAGTTTTCTACAGGACGCATTTTAGATTTCCCATCGACGTTAACGGCTAATGGTCGTTCTAATTCTA
Organism: Psychroserpens sp.; assembly: GCF_034670085.1. Lineage (GTDB taxonomy): Bacteria > Bacteroidota > Bacteroidia > Flavobacteriales > Flavobacteriaceae > Psychroserpens. The sequence goes on from NZ_JAXMOD010000001.1 coordinate 353,358, forward strand.
CATCAAACATAATTGGCATTGATGGGCCGTAAATATCGGCATCTAAAACACCAACTTTAAATCCCATTTTTGCTAAAGTCACAGCAAGGTTAGCTGTTACTGTAGATTTACCAACACCTCCTTTACCGGAAGCAATAGCTATTATATTTTGAATACCAGGAACTTTTTTTCCTTTAATTACATTAGGCGCAGACTTGGCTGGCGCATTCACTTTTACATTTACCGATATTTTAGCCTTTTCGTACACCTTATCATGAATGGTTTTCATGATTTCTACTTCGGTTTTCTTTTTGGCTTGTAAACTAGGATTCGTGATTGTAATATCTACAATAACCTCATCGGCAAAGGTTACTACATTTGTAACTGCTCCACTCTCCACCATATTTTGTCCTTCACCAGGTGCAGAAATAGTTTCGAGTGCTTTGAGTATATCTTGTTTGTTTAGTTTCATAAGTTTAAATTGTGTGAAAACAGTCTTTAACTAAAATAGGTTTCAACTGAGCTCAACCTGACAAGTATTCTTATCTAGATTAATTCTAAATGCAAAGATACTTAATAAAGCTTGAAGTTTAAAGTGTTAGGATTGCAATTTCCTATAGCTTAATTAGGATAGATTATCTAAGTAAAACGCCTCTATAATTCCTTAGCTGGATCCCAAAAAATCTGATCTAAATCTTGTATTTGGTTGTCTATAACGGTAATACCTTCGCTCTCTAACAATTGTTGCATAAGATTAGTGCCATCAAAATGGTGTTTTCCTGTGAGAAGCCCTTTTCTATTTACAACACGATGCGCAGGAACATCTTTTCCGTGAGAACCATTCATGGCATAGCCTACCATTCTAGCACTTCGTTTTGCGCCTAAATAATTGGCTATGGTTCCATAACTGGTCACTCTTCCGTAGGGAATTTGTTTGGCAACCTCGTATACTTTATCGAAGAAATTTAAAGTTTCGGGCTTCATATTAAAGATCCTTTATAATATGAATCAAAGTTATAATTGCTACTACTCCAGTTATAAGTCCAATACTTTTATTCATATTCTTTTGGGATGTAAACTTTTTACTTTTGATTTTATCAAAAAAGAAAATATAAACGTACAGCATTACGAAAGTTCCCATTGAAGCACCAGAACAATAGGTTAATATACTCGTAGGATCAAACGCAAACCAACCAAAACCTGCAATAGTTATGGTCATATAAGCTTGATATGGAATAGGAAACACATTTATAGCAGACAAAAACATCCCTTGAAATAGACGACTGTGTTTACTACTTCTTGAATCGGTTTCTACATCTGGTTTGTTTTCAGATTTAGCAATTAATAAAAAATAAATTGTGATTAATATAAAAATAACAAAAGCAACACGTTGCAAAATTTCTACAACATCTCTGTGATTACTCAAATAACGAGCAAACATTGCTGCTATATAGGTCTGTAAAAAAACAATAAGACAAACACCAATAGAAAACATAATCCCTCTATTGGAGCCTTCTTTTAAACTAATTTTTGCTGCAGTCATATTTAATAGTCCAGGTGGAATAACGCCTAAAAGCGCTATCAATAAACCTAGAAAAAAAATAACTGTAATGTTCAAAATCTATTTTAATTTAAACCTAATATACGTAATTGGTTTGTTATGCTCTAAATATTGAGATTCGTAAAAGGTTTGAATGCCTGTTACATCCTCTGGACTCCCTTCTTGCTTGTACACATCATGATTAGCATAGAGAATGTCGTGACCTTCACCTTGTAAAAGACCTAAGGTATAGCCATGCATAAATTCGCTATCGGTTTTTAGGTTAATAATGCCATCAGGTTTTAAAATGGTTTTGTAGCGTTGCAAGAATTGAGAATTTGTCATCCTGTGTTTGGTGCGCTTATATTTTATTTGTGGATCTGGAAACGTAATCCAAATTTCATCGACTTCATTTTTGGCGAAAGCGAAATCAACGAGTTCAATTTGAGTTCTTAAAAAACCAACATTAGGAATACCTTCTTCAATAGCCGTTTTTGCACCTCTCCAAAATCGAGCTCCTTTAATATCAATACCTATAAAATTCTTTTCAGGATATTTTTTAGCCAATGCCACAGAATACTCTCCTTTACCACATCCTAGTTCTAAAACCAAGGGATTGGAGTTCTTAAAAAAGTTGGCTTGCCAATGTCCTTTCCATTGAAAATTATCGGTTACCAATTCATCTCTTGATGGCTGAATGACATTTGCAAACGTTTCATTTTCATTAAAACGCTTTAATTTGTTCTTACTTCCCACAGTTCATAAAATATTTCGTCAAAATTAAGGAAAGATATTAGTATTATCTTTGTTTTTAAGTGTCATCTTTAATTTTGAAACTATTGAAATTCTATAACTAGTTCAACCAATGCACAATCGACCTAAAAAACGAATATTAGTAGCTCCATTAAATTGGGGCTTAGGTCATGCTACGAGATGTATACCTTTAATACAAGCGTTGGTTGCAAATAGTTTTGAGCCTGTAATTGCAAGTGATGGCGTAGCTTTAAAATTATTACAAAAAGAATTCCCTAATCTTGAAACGGTTAATTTACCTTCCTACAACATTTCCTACCCAAAAAACGGGCAATTTTTTAAATTGAAAATGCTTCAAAATTCGCCTAAACTAATTAAAGCTATTACGGCAGAAAAAAAAGCTACTGAAACTATTGTTAAAGATTACAGTATTGATGGGATTCTTTCAGACAACAGATTAGGCGTGCACGACAAACATATTCCATGTGTATTTATGACACATCAATTAAAAGTGTTAAGCGGAAACACGACGTGGTTAAGCACAAAAATGCATCAAAAAATTATCACTCGATTTGATGAATGCTGGGTGCCTGATACTATTGGTGACGATAACTTGAGTGGCGAACTTGGTCATTCAGATTCTGTTGGAATTACTTTGAAATATATTGGTCCGTTAAGTCGCTTTAAAAAGTCAGAAAGGCAATTAAAATATGATCTTTTAGTTTTACTTTCTGGTCCTGAACCTCAGCGAACTCTATTAGAAAAATTACTTTTAAAAGAACTCGAGATGTATCATGGTAATGTGTTATTTATAAAAGGTGTTGTTGATGGCGAATCTAAAGCATCTATTAATAAACATATCACTATCTATAATTTTATGACTAGTGATGCATTAGAAAATGCAATAAACGAAAGTAAAATTATCTTATCGAGATCAGGCTATACAACAGTTATGGATTTAGCGAAACTTGAAAAAAAAGCGTTTTTCATTCCAACTCCTGGACAATTTGAACAAGAATATATAGCTAAACGATTAACAAAATTAGGGTTTGTACCAAGTTGCGACCAAAAAGAATTTAAAATTGAAATGCTAAACTCAGTTGATGACTTTAGAGGATTACATTTAACTGAGTACACAACAAACTATAAAAAGCTATTCCGCCTTTTCCAAGGTGAATGAGAACTCACTCCCAACACCTAATTCACTTTCAACATAAATTCGCTCATTATGAGCTTCAATAATATGTTTTACTATCGCTAGCCCTAAACCAGATCCACCTTCTTTTCTTGAACCACTTTTGTCCACTCTAAAGAATCGTTCAAAAAGGCGAGGTATATTTTCTTTTGAAATCCCTTCCCCATTATCTGTTACTCGAACAATCACTTTATTTTTTATAAGATTTTCTATACTAATTTCCGTTGTGCCTTTTTCTCTGCCATATTTTATAGAATTAACTATCAAATTTGTGAGCACTTGCTGAATTCGTTCCTTATCGGCAGAAACCATAATTGGAGAATCGTAATCTAAATCAAAAGTCAGTGTGATTTTCTTTTTAGCAGCTTTCATTTCCAATAAATCAAAGACATTTTTTACCAAATCAATGATATTGAATGTTACAATATTCAGTCTCAAATCACCAACTTCTAATTTGGTAATCATATCTAAATCTTTAACAATGTAAATAAGGCGTTCTAAACCTTTACTGGCTCTAGTAAGGTATTTTTCTCTAACATTTTTATCATCAATTGCGCCATCAAGTAAGGTTAACAAATACCCTTGAACTGTGAATAAAGGTGTTTTAAGTTCATGGGACACATTTCCTAAAAACTCCTTTCGATACTCTTCTCTAACGATTAAAGTTTCAATTTCAAGCTTTTTATCACGAGCGAACTTATCGATTTCTTGTGTTAAAGTTGCCATGTCAGTTGTTATTGGCTGCTTTCTTAAAGTTGTAGATTCTAAAAGCGTTAAATCATCGTAAATTCTTTTAATCCGTCTGTAGATAAATCGCTCTACTCTATATTGAATGACTAAAAAAGAAATGAGGTAAGTGAATATGGCAAAAGCTAACAGATACACAACATCAACTGAATGTAATAAATACAAAAAAACACTCGATAAGAGCGTTAAAAAAATAGTGACGTATAATGAAGTTTTAAAAGCAAACTTATACGTTTTTTTTATTTTGTTTTGCATCAATCTACAAACTTATAACCAACACCTTTAACGGTTTTAAAGCTTTCGTCTCCAATTTTTTCTCGAAGTTTTCTTATGTGGACATCGATTGTACGACCACCAACAACAACTTCATTTCCCCAAACTTTATCTAAGATTTCTTCTCGTTTGAAGACTTTACCTGGTTTTGTTGCTAACAAAGATAACAATTCGAATTCTTTTCGAGGTAAAATGATTTCTTTACCGTTAAGCGCTATTTTATACTCTTCTCTATTAATGATTAGATTTCCTATTTTAAGAATGCTGTCGGAAGGTTCTTCGTCTTTAAGTCGCCTTAATAGGGCTTTTACTTTACTCACCAAAACTTTTGGTTTGATTGGTTTTGTAATATAATCATCTGCACCAGCGTCAAAACCTGCCATTTGTGAATAATCTTCACCTCTTGCCGTTAAAAAGGTAATAATTGTATCTCTTAAATTTGGGTTTTTTCGTATTTGTTCACAAGCTTCAATACCATCCATTTTAGGCATCATGACATCTAAAATAATTAACTGAGGTTTTTCTTTTTTTGCCAATTTAACAGCTTCAAGACCGTTTTCAGCAGTCATAACTTTATAGCCTTCGGCAGACAAATTATAACCAACGATTTCTAAAATATCTGGTTCATCATCAACCAGCAAAATTTTAATATCTCTTTTTCTCATAATAAAGCTGTTCTTTATAAAATAGAAAGGGTTTGCCATACATTTCACAAATCCTAGGTAAAGATAAAATTAATAACAAAAAAATTACTTATCCAATTCATTAATAACATTAAGTTAACCTTGCAATTCATCCAACAAAGGTTTTTACAATGATGACCTAGTTTAACATTTTTTTGGTACAAATTTTGGTGTATAATACTTAAATTCAGTACTAAATTATTAACGTGATGAAAAATTACCTATTTACTTTTTTAGTTCTCGGTGCCTTAAACTTTCCTTATTTAGGTCATACTCAATCGTTGGATACAACTAAACCCTCATCAAATATCGAAGGATTATCTATTTTTCCAAATCCTGTAACAAACGGAAAACTCTATGTTATAACTAAACATAATTTACCAAAAAGCATTGAGATTTATGATGTTTTAGGAAAACAAATAATTGCAACTTCAATTTTAGGGGAATCCATTAATATTTCAAGACTATCTCCTGGTCTCTACATTCTCAAAATAAAAGAAAATGAATTATCAGCAACTAGAAAACTGGTTGTAAGGTAATTAGACGTCTATATTATCATATTGTAAAATAGCGCTTTATCACTTTATTAATTAGTAAAAACCCTTAAATCTTGTTATATTTGTTCCGCTATTTTTATTATCAATCTAAAATTATATAAATTATGAAAAAACTTTACTTTTTATTAGTAACTCTTTTAGTTACTAGTTTGTCTTTTGGACAAGATTTAGTTATTACTGGGATTATTGATGGTCCTCTTCCTGGAGGCTTTCCAAAAGGTCTTGAATTATATGTCGTAAATGACATTGCAGATTTAAGTGTTTATGGAATTGAAAGAGCTGGAAATGGAAATCTTTCTACGGGAACTCAAACTTATACATTCCCTGCAGATGGTTACACTGCTGGTGATTTTATTTACATTTCTCCTGAATCACCATGGTTTACGCAATATTTAGGAATTGCTCCTACATATGAAGTTACAGGTGGTGAATTAAACAATAATGGTGATGATGTGGTAATCTTATATGCTAATGGTTCAGTTAGCGATGTTATAGGTGTTGATGGTGTAGATGGTTCAGGTGAAACTTGGGAATACCTTGATGGTTGGGCTTACAGAATTGATGGTCAAGGTCCAAATGCAACATTTGATGATGCAGAATGGACTTATAGTGGAATTAATGCTCTTGATGGTTGTGACCTTGGTGATGACACAGGAACTAATGCAGGTTGTGCTTCAGTATTTCCATTAGGAACATACTCTCCAACTGTAAACACTAATCCAACAATTAGTATCACATCTCCTAACGATGGACAACCACTTGATTCGGGTACAACTATGGTAGATGTAGATTTTACAGTAGCAAATGCACCTGGTGCAACAGTTAATATTACAGTAGTTATAAATGGAGGAACTCCAGATGTCAACAACGGTGTTTCAAGTCCGTTTCAAATTAGTTCTTTAGCTGATGGAGACTCTGTAACAGTTACTGCTGAATTGGTTGATGGTGGTATTTTAGATTCTGACACGATTAGCTTTACTGTTGCTTACCCTTGTACTTTGCAAGTAGGGACGATTACTGAAACTTGTGATGCCGTTAATCCTGGACCTGGAGATACTTATAACGTAACTATAGCTTATACTGGAGCTGGAAATTCTGATTATACAGTTGATACTGGTGGAATTGGTACTCTTGGTGGTGATGATCCTGATAGTGTTGCTGATGGTACTATTACAATTACAAATATTCCTGAAGGAACAGATTTTTCTGTGCTTTTCTCTGGAGATGCAAGTAATTCTAGCTGTAGTTTCTCAAGAAATATTAACAGCCCTAACTGTGATCCTCAATTAACATTACCACTTTACGACACATTCACATATGCTGATGGTCCTTTAGTTGGAAACAGTGAATGGGCAAGTCATGGTGGAACTCCAGATGATTTAGTAGTGACTTCTGGTCAAGCTTTAGTTCAACATGGAACGCCAAGTGAAGATGTGAATTTACCGTTTACTTCAGTTTCAGGAGTACTTTATTATGCATTTGATATGACAGTTCCTGCATTAGCAGCACCAATTGGTGATGGTGGCGGAACAGATTTTGAATACTTTGCACATTTTAAAAATGATGGATTTGGCTTCAAAGCTCAACTTGATATTGTCGCTCCAACAGGTGGAGGAGATTACTCAGTAGGTATATCTAGTGATCAAAATACTGCAGATGCAACTTGGGCATCAGATTTATCCTATGATACAACATATAGAATCACTGTAAAATACGATCAAGACACAAATATTGCACAACTTTGGGTTGATGCCTCTTTAGAATCTGACACATCTATTTTAGGTGCTGACGAAGCTGATCCAGGTGATACTGTGGCATCTTTTGCTTTCAGACAATCTGATTCTTCTGATAACGAAGGCATCTTAGTTGATAACTTAGCAATAACACAAACGTTTGCTCAAACGCTTTCTAACGAAGAGTTTACCATTGCAAATGGTTTTAAAGTATATCCAAATCCAACATCATCAGGATTTGTAAATATCTTAAGCGCTAACAGCGAAAACATGTCTGTTGCTGTTTATGATATTTTAGGAAAACAAGTTATTAATGAAACATTAAATAATAACCGCTTAAATGTATCTGCTCTAAATACTGGAGTTTATATTTTAAAGGTGACGCAAAATAATGCTTCAGTTACTAAAAAATTAATCATTAAGTAATCACTTAATTTTTATAATACATTTAAAAGCGTTGTCTGTTGGCAACGCTTTTTCTTTTTAAGTACTTTTGTAGTGATGATAAACACTCAGGATATCTTTTCGTTGTCTTCAAACGATGCATTCAATTCTTTAGCACTAGATGTTTTTAAATTTCAGTTTAATAACAATCCTGTGTATCGTTCATTTTGTGATTTATTATATAAACATCCTAGTGATATTTCGCGAATTGAAGATATCCCCTTTTTACCCATTCAGTTTTTTAAAAGCCATAAGGTATTAAGTTCGAATGATCCTATTGAAGCTACGTTTTCAAGTAGTGGCACAACAGGATGCATTACAAGTAAACATTTTGTGACAGATCTTAACCTCTACCAAGACAGTTTTAGAAAAGGTTTTAAGGCGTTCTACGGAAATATTGAAGATTATGTCATCTTAGCGTTATTACCAAGTTATTTAGAGCGACAAGGGTCTTCTTTGATTTACATGGTGAATGATATGATCTCACAATCTAAACATACTGAAAGTGGATTTTACTTAGATAACATTTCAGAATTAAGAGAACAGCTTATCACTTTAGATTCCGAAGGACAAAAGGTATTGCTCATCGGTGTTTCATTTGCATTATTAGACTTAGTTGAAACCTATCAATTCGATCTTAACAATACAATTATAATGGAAACTGGTGGCATGAAAGGTCGCAGAAAGGAACTGGTTAGAGCCGAATTACATTCGATTTTAAAACAAGGATTTGGTGTTTCAACTATTCATAGTGAATATGGTATGACCGAATTATTAAGCCAAGCCTATTCTAAAGGTAATGGGAAGTTTGAATGTCCTAATTGGATGCGAATACTCACGCGTGATCCTGAAGATGCACTTGCGCTTCAAACACCTCAAAAAACTGGAGGTATTAATGTCATAGATTTGGCAAATATCAATTCGTGTTCATTTATTGCAACTCAAGATTTAGGTCGTGTTGCTAAAGATGGTACTTTTGAAATTATTGGCAGATTTGATTCTAGTGACATTAGAGGATGTAATTTATTAGTTTTGTAAAATAATGTGAAAGGTTCACCATAAAAAGCCGACAAAAATCAGGAAGCTATTATTTTTAGAATAGTATAGAATTCTATGAAAAAGAAGACTTGGCTTCAACCGTTGGTTGGTTAATGTTAAACGCCTCATCAAATGATGAGGCGTTTTTCTTTACATTACCTTTATAATGTATGTATTTTTCTTTCCTTTATTCAGGATGATATACTTTCCATTTATCAAATCGTCTTCAGATAATTGATAATCTTCTTTTACCTTTTCTTTATTAACTGCTACTGCATTTTCTTTTAAAGCACGACGTGCATCACTATTAGATGCTAAGAAATTCGTTTTGGCAGCTAAAGCTCCAATCATATCTAATTCTGACAACTCATCTTTAGAAATTTCGGCTTGAGGCACACCTTCAAAGACATCTAAAAAGGTTTTTTCATCTAAAGTTTTAATATCTGCCTTAAAGGTTTTACTAAACAAAATATTAGACGCTTTTTCGGCATTTTCAAAATCTGATTTTGAATGTACCATCGTTGTAATTTCTTCAGCCAAACGCTTTTGTAATCCTCTTTGGTGAGGTGCTTCTTGATGTGCAGATACAATTGCTTTTATCTCATTCTCAGTTAAAAAGGTGAAAATTTTGATATATTTTTCGGCATCTTCATCACTAGAGTTTAACCAATATTGGTAGAACTTGTAAGGCGACGTTCTATTGGCATCTAGCCAAACATTTCCACCTTCAGACTTACCAAACTTAGATCCATCACTTTTCGTAATTAATGGACAAGTAATAGCAAATCCTTTACCTTGAGCGATGCGACGAATCAATTCGGTTCCTGTTGTAATATTTCCCCATTGATCGCTTCCTCCCATTTGAATGCTACAATTATTTGCTCTGTACAAATGCAAAAAATCATAGCCTTGAACTAACTGATATGTGAATTCTGTAAAAGACATTCCATCGCTAGATTCCGAAGAAATTCTATTCTTCACAGAATCTTTAGCCATCATATAATTGACTGTAATGTGCTTTCCAACATCACGAATGAATTCTAAAAATGAAAATTCTTTCATCCAATCATAGTTGTTCACTAATTCAGCAGAATTAGGCACATCACTTTCAAAATCTAAAAAGTGAGCCAATTGATTCTTAATTGCGTCTTGGTTATGTCGTAAGGTTTTTTCATCTAATAAATTACGTTCACTAGATTTACCTGAAGGATCACCAATCATACCAGTTGCTCCACCAACCAAAGCATATGGTTTATGTCCACAGCGTTGATAATGTGCCAATAACATGATAGGCACAAGGTTTCCTATATGTAAAGAATCTGCTGTAGGATCAAACCCAACATAAGCAGAACGCATTGTTTCCATTAAATGATCTTCTGCGCCAGGCATTGTATCATGAATCATTCCTCTCCATTGTAACTCTTCAACAAAATTCTTTATCATATCAAGTAAATTAGTAATCTTTGGCAAATATAGATTTATAGCTCAAAAGAAAAAAGTCTAATTTTACAAAATGATTTTAGTTACAGGAGGCACAGGATTGGTAGGTTCGCATTTATTGTACAAGCTTGTTAGTGAAAACGAACAGGTTAAAGCGATATATAGAAGAACACAAACACTAGATCGCGTAAAACATGTCTTCTCTTATTATACCGAAAACTATCAAAGCCTCTACGAAAAGATTGAATGGATTGAAGCCGATTTAAATGATGTTCCTGATCTAGAACTAGCGTTTAAAGACGTGAACCTTGTTTATCATTGTGCTGCATTTGTGAGTTTTGAACCAGATAAATACTATCTACTCAGAACTGTAAATATTGAAGGCACTGCTAATATTGTTAACCTTTGCATTTCAAACAAGGTCAAAAAGCTTTGCTATGTTAGTTCAATTGCAGCAATTGGCCATGAACCAAATCCAAATCAATTCATAACCGAGCAGACTGATTGGAATCCAGAAGACGATAATAGTGTCTATGCTATTACAAAATATGGAGCTGAAATGGAAGTTTGGAGAGGTACTCAAGAAGGTGTTCCTGCCGTTATTATTAATCCTGGAATTATTTTAGGTCCAGGATATTGGAAAGGTGGTAGTAGTGGAAATTTGTTTAGACTAATTCACAAAGGCCTAAACTATTACGGATCAGGATCTTCTGGTTATATTGATGTTTGGGATGTTTGCGACATTATGTATCAATTAATGAAGAGCGACCTAGTAAATGAACGTTATATTTTAATTTCTGAAAATTTATCGTTTAATGACTTTCAGACAAAAGTTGCCAAAACCTTGAATGTAAAACCTGCGAAAAAAGTTGCCACTCCTTTTGTTTTGGAACTTGGCTGGCGATTAGATTGGCTAACAAGTAAACTGTTAGGTAAACGCAGAAAACTTTCAAAACAACTCGCTAAATCTGTTAGAACCCAAAGCGTTTATAATAATTCAAAAATTAAAAACGCTTTACAAATGGAGTTTAATAGTATAGATAATTCAATCGATAAGGTTGCTAAATTCTATTTAAAAGACACCAAGAGCATTTAATTTTTTCTATATGATTTTAAGTTCTTTCCTGGTTTAATGGAATCTCCAATTTTTTTAATAGAATCTAATCTTTTCTTTCTTCGTTCTTCTTCAAGTTCTTTTTCTTTTTCAAAAAATGCCTTCTTTGCCTTTATTTTTAATTCAACCTTATTTATTAAGTCTTCATACGCCTTAACATCATAGGCGTAATATTCATTACTCTTTACAAATTGTAGACTATCGATTTGATGTTTTTCAAAAATATAAATCGTTGGTGTAACATTATTACTTTGAAGCAAACCATGATCTGATCCTTTCGCTGCATTAAACACAAACACATCGAAAAGCACATCTGCCATCTTATCCTTAGGAATTAAATTATCTGGCTTTTTAGGTCTCTCTATACGATGACAAGCAAAGCATAACCCTAAAACTAATATGAGAAGGCTTATACGTTTTATCATCGGTTAAAAGTTAATCGTTTACCTGCTTTAACATCAATTACCTTAAAATTATTGTATGCTAAAATTCCATTTACAAAAGTGTGTGTAATTCTTGATTTAAATGTAGTACCTTCAAAAGGAGACCAGCCACATTTATATAAAATATTTTCTTTATTTACTGACCAAGGATTATTGATATCGATAACGACCAAATCTGCGAAGTAACCTGGTTTTATATAGCCTCGTTTTTCAACTTCAAATAAAATTGAAGGATTATGACACATCTTTTCAGCAATTTTCTCTAATGATATTTTTCCTTTGTGGAACATTTCAATCATAGCAACAAATGCATGCTGAACTAAGGGTCCGCCAGAAGGTGCTTTAGTATATATCCCTTTTTTTTCTTCTAGCGTATGAGGCGCATGATCTGTAGCAATGACGTCAATTCTACCATCTAAAAGTGCTTTCCATAACTGGTCTCTATCTTTTGCTGTTTTAACGGCAGGATTCCACTTGATAAGCGTTCCTTTTTTATCGTAATCTTCATCACTAAACCATAAGTGATGAATACAGACCTCAGCAGTAATTTTTTTATCTTTTAAAGGAATTTTGTTTGTGAACAAACTCGTTTCTTTACCTGTTGACAAATGAAATACATGTAATCTTGCTCCAGTTTTTTTGGCTAGTTCTATAGCTTTAGATGATGAAATATAGCACGCTTCTTCACTTCTAATAATTGGATGTTTACGTATTGGAATGTCTTCACCATATTGATCGATATGATCTTGCAGATTTTTTCTAATGGTCGCTTCATCTTCACAATGTACAGAAATAACCATCTTGGTACTACTAAAGATTTTTTCTAATACCTTAGGATTGTCCACCAACATATTTCCTGTTGATGATCCTAAAAATAATTTTAATCCTGCAACCGTTTTTGGATCGACCTTTAAAATTTCGTCAAGATTATCATTTGTACCACCAAACATAAACGAGTAATTAGCGTATGATGTTTTTGCTGCAATATCAAATTTATGTTCTAATGCTTCCACAGTTGTTGTTTGCGGATTAGTATTTGGCATCTCAATAAAAGATGTTATTCCACCTGCAATAGCAGCTCTAGACTCTGTTTCTATATTTGCTTTATGTGTGAGACCTGGTTCTCTAAAATGAACCTGATCGTCAATAGCTCCAGGAAACACATAATTGCCTTCTACATCAATAATAACAACATCTGCAGATTTAGCACTTATAGTATCTGAAACTTCCGTAATAATATCGTCTTCAATTAAAATATCACCTTCTGTGATTTTGCCTTCATTTACAATTCTAGCATTTTTAATAAGTGTAGTCTTTGTTTTCATTTATGTAATTCTCAACCGTTAACTCCTCTATTTAAGAACTAAATAGGCTTTTTAGTTTCATATTAATAACACCAAAAATAGCTTCAGAAATAATACTTCCACTCATTTTTGATTTCCCTTTTGTTCTATCGGTAAATATAACTGGCACCTCAATAATATTGAATTTTTGCAAATAGGCTTTAAATTTCATTTCAATCTGAAATGCATAACCAACAAACTTGATATTATCTAAATCAATAGCTTCTAAAACGTTTCGTTTATAACAGACAAATCCAGCTGTTGTATCATGAATCCTCATTCTTGTAATCAATCTCACATATTTCGAGGCAAAATAAGACAGCAATAAACGCTTCATGTCCCAATTCACAACGTTAATATTATTGTTAATATACCTCGATCCAATTGACATGTCTGCCTCTTTTGCAACGCAAGCGTTATATAAACGAATAAGATCGTTTGGATTATGAGAGAAATCGGCATCCATTTCAAAAATGTAATCATAATGCTTTTCTAAACACCATTTGAAGCCTGCAATATATGCAGAACCCAAACCTGTTTTTTCTTGTCGTGATAACAAAAAAAGCTGATCTTTAAACTCCTCTTGTAACGCTTTAACTTTTAAACCCGTTAAATCTGGCGAATTATCGTCGACCACCAATATATCAAAAGCCTTATCTTTAGAAAATACAGCTCGAATAATTGCTTCAATATTTTCTATTTCATTATAGGTTGGTATAATGACTATGGCGTCTCTCATTAGAATAAAGTCGTTGTAAGTTTTTATCAACTTTGACAAAAGTAAGTTTTTAAACGAATAATTTAACAGTAAAAATCATAAACAATGTTAATCTTAATAAATCTCTAAAAAGTATTGAAATATAAAGTGATACAACATCGAAATTTCTTTATAATTTTACAATATGCTTAGAGAAGTTATATCTAACGATTGGTTTACCGTTTTTCTAGTTTTAGGATTAGCCTTTATTACCTTGTCGAAATTTTTATTTGCGCCCAGATTTAAAGATTTTGTTACGGTAATCGGTAATTCGAAATACTTAAAAATTTATGCTAGAGATCAGAAATTTATTGATGGTTTTGATGCCTTATTATTTCTTAATCTCATTATATCAGTATCTGTATTTTCTTATATTGTTTATGCATCGTTAGTACATCCATCAGAATTTGACCTCACGCAATTTTTTAAACTTATTTTTGGTATTGGAGTCCTCTTTTTAATTAAGGTGCTTTTAGAACGTTTAATAGGAAGTGTTTTCGAAATAGATTCACTAATAGATGCTTATTTATTTCAAAAAACAACATTCAAAAATTATACGGGCTTTTTATTACTCCCTATCAATTGCATACTAATATATACAATTGCTCCAACTAAGCCTGTTATTTATGGATGTATTGGCTTAATAATTTTGATTAATCTCCTTGGATTTTTGACCTCTTTTAAAAATCATCAAAAATTATTATTAAATAATTTATTCTATTTTATTTTGTATCTTTGCGCTCTTGAAATTGGACCCTATCTAATTTTATATAAGTTAATTAAAGATTTTAACGCTTAAAACACTTAATTGGATATGACGAAAGTGAAAACGATTTTAGTATCTCAACCAGAGCCTAAAATAGAAAACTCGCCTTACTTTGATCTTCAAGAAAAGCAAAAAGTAAAAATTGATTTCAGACCTTTTATTCATGTTGAAGGAGTAGAAGCTAAAGATGTCAGACAACAAAAAGTTGATCTTGTCAATTATACGGCTATCATACTTACGAGTAGAAACTCTGTAGATCATTTTTTTAGAGTAGCTGAAGAAATGCGATTTAAGGTTCCTGACACCATGAAATATTTTTGTCAATCTGAAGCCGTTGCCTATTACTTACAAAAGTATGTAGTTTACAGAAAACGTAAAATTTATGTAGGTAAACGAACCTTTGCAGATTTGTCGCCTTTAATTAAAAAGTACAAAGACGAAAGTTTCCTTTTACCTACAACAGATAAATTAAAACCTGAGGTTCCAGAAATTTTAGATGGCTTAAGCGTTAAATGGAAACAAGCAACGTTTTACAAAACGGTTATTAGTGATTTATCAGATCTGGCTAATGTATACTATGATATTTTAGTGTTTTTCAGTCCTTCAGGTATAGAATCACTATTTCATAACTTCCCAGAATTTAAGCAAAATGAAACGCGTATAGCTGTTTTTGGAAATACGACTATAAAAGCTGTCGAATCTCATGGATTAAGAGTTGATATTGCGGCTCCTACTCCAGAGACACCATCTATGACTATGGCTTTAGATAAATATATAGAAAAGACCAATAAAGGAAAATAACAGTCTTTAAAAAACATAAAAAAAGCGATTTCTAATTGAAATCGCTTTTTTTGTTTAACACTAGTAACTAATTAAAACGTATAGCGTTGAGGACCACCACGTCTTATTTCTTCACTAGCATAATCTTCAAATTGTTTAAAGTTTTCACGAAATGCATTTGATAGTTTAAAAGCTGCTTTATAATAAGCTTCATCATTATTCCAAGACTTTCTTGGGCTCAAAACTTCTTGAGGAACTCCAGGACAAGACCTTGGTTGTGCAACTCCAAAAACTGAATGAATATGATAATCGTCATAGTTATATAAACCTAATTCTCCATTAAGTACTGCTGTTATCATAGCACGAGTATATTTTAATTTCATACGAGTACCTACGCCATAAGGACCACCTGTCCATCCCGTATTAACTAGCCACACATTTACGCCAGCCTCTTTCATTTTAGCACTTAACATATCAGCATATTCCGTTGGATGTAAGGGCATAAAAGGTGCTCCAAAACATGCAGAAAAACTTGGTTGAGGCTCAACAACACCAGCTTCTGTTCCTGCAACTTTTGCTGTATATCCAGAAATGAAATGATATGCTGCCTGACTAGGTGTTAATTTTGAAATTGGAGGCAATACTCCAAACGCGTCAGCTGTAAGGAAAAATATATTTTTTGGGTTTTTACCTATGGAAGGTACTTTTATATTATCGATGTGATAAATAGGATAACTTACTCTTGTGTTCTGGGTAATTGATGTATCTGCATAATCTACTTCACCCTTTTCATCAAGGATTACATTTTCAAGTATAGCACCTTTTTTTATAGCCTCATAAATTTCAGGTTCTTGCTCTTGAGATAGATTAATTACTTTGGCATAGCAACCTCCTTCAAAATTGAACACAGTATTTTCATTGGTCCAACCATGCTCATCATCTCCAATTAAACTACGATCGGGATCTGTTGACAATGTTGTTTTACCAGTACCAGATAAACCAAAAAAGATGGCAGTATCTTCGTCTTTACCAACATTAGCACTACAATGCATAGGTAATGTATTTTTAAATACAGGAAGAATAAAGTTTAATGCAGAAAAGATACCTTTTTTAATTTCTCCTGTATAACCCGTTCCACCTATTAATGCAACTTTTTTAGAAAAATTTAAAATCGCGAAATTATGTTGTCTTGTACCATCAATTTCAGCATCAGCCATAAATCCTGGCGCATTGATTACTGTCCATTCAGGTGAAAAGCTTTTTAATTCATCTTCTGTTGGACGCAAGAACATGTTATAGGCAAACATATTACTCCAAGGATACTCATTAATTACACGAATATTTAATTTGTAATTAGTGTCAGCACATGCATAACAATCTCTTACAAAAACTTCTTTTTCTGAAAGATAATTTACAACCTTATCATAAAGCTTATCAAATGCATCTGGTTCAAACGGAATATTAATATTTCCCCACCAAACCTTGTCTTTAGTAATATCATCTTTTACAATAAATCTGTCTTTAGGAGACCTTCCTGTAAACTCACCTGTGTTAACGGCTAAAGTTCCTGTTGAGGACTCAACACCTTGACCTTTTTCTATTGTAATGTTATGAAGTTCGTCAGCAGATAATTGATATCTAATTTTAGCATTTTTAATACCATAATCATCTAACGCAATCGATTTCGTACTTTGTGTATGGTTTACCATAATTTGTTTATGTTGTTTAGACTGCAAAATTAAACAATATTTTAAAGTACAGCCTTTAATTTATGATTTATCAGTACTCATTTTTAAAAAGTTTATCAACAATATGAACCAAGCTATTATTAATAACAAACCACCTATTGGTGTCATAAATCCAATATTTTTAAAATCAAATGATGTCAATACGTTTGTAGCTAGACCATAAATTGATCCCGAAAAGAAAATCAAACCAAGGATGACTAAATAGAAAATGATTCGTTTTGATTTTTCTGAGATCATTTTTAAATTCCCTAAAACAAGTAGGAAAAACGCATGATACATTTGATATCGCACTCCTGTTTCAAATGTTTGCTGCGACTCCAGTGGAATTAAAGATTTCAATCCATGAGCTGCAAAAGCTCCCAATACAATTGCAAGCAGTCCTAAAATAGTAGCTGTTATAAAAATAGTCCTATTCATATAATTGAATTTTTGGTTTTAATAACCCTTAGTATTTAGTAAATTCGTCACAACAAAACTACTCAACAAAATCCATTATGCGAAAGATTTTAGTTATTGGTGCAGGAAAATCTGCATCGTTCCTTATAAAATATTTATTAAATAAATCTACTGAAGAAAACCTTCACATTATTGTAGGTGATATCAATATTCAAAATGCTAGAAAACTAATTGATAATCATGAAAATGGTCAAGCTATAAACCTTGATATTTTCAGTAGCCATTCAAGACAAGATGCTATTGAAAATGCTGACATTGTAGTATCTATGCTTCCTGCACGTTATCATATTGAAGTTGCCAAAGACTGTATCACTTACAGAAAACATATGGTAACCGCTTCTTATGTAAGCAAGGAAATGGAAGATTTAGACAATGCAGCAAAGAATAAAGGGCTCGTGTTTATGAATGAAATAGGCGTTGATCCTGGTATTGACCACATGAGTGCCATGAAAATTATTGATGATATTAGATCTCAAGGTGGAAAAATGATTCTTTTTGAATCCTTTACTGGTGGACTTGTTGCTCCTGAAAGTGATAACAATTTGTGGAATTACAAATTTACATGGAACCCTAGAAACGTGGTTTTAGCAGGTCAAGGTAGTGCTGCAAAGTTCTTACAAGAAGGTACTTATAAATATATTCCCTATAATCGATTATTCAGACGTACAGAATTTTTAGAAATTGATGGCTATGGACGGTTTGAAGCTTATGCTAACAGAGATTCTTTAAAATACCAAGATGCTTATGGCATGGATGATATAAAAACCTTATATCGAGGTACAATTCGTCGTGTTGGGTTTGGTCGTGCATGGAACGTGTTTGTTCAATTAGGAATGACAGATGACAGTTATCATATTGAAGATAGTGAAAACATGAGTTATCGCGATTTTATAAATGCATTTTTACCGTATAGCCCAACGGACTCGGTTGAATTAAAATTCAGACATGCTTTAAAAATTGATCAAGATGATATTGTTTGGGATAAATTGGAAGAGTTAAATCTTTTCAGTAAAACTAAGATGGTTGAACTTAAAGAGGCAACTCCAGCCCAAATACTTCAAAAGATTTTGGAAGATAGTTGGACATTACAAGATGAAGATAAGGATATGATAGTGATGTATCACAAATTTGGATATGAACTTAATGGTAAGATGCATCAAATAGATTCAACAATGGTTACCAAAGGTGATGACAGAACGTATACTGCCATGTCAAAAACTGTAGGTTTACCAGTAGCCATAGCAACTTTAGCTATTTTAAATGAAAAAATAACCACTCCAGGAGTACAAATTCCAATTCACAAAGAAATATATGATCCTATTCTAAAAGAATTAGAGGACTTCGGAATTAAATTTACTGAAAAGGAAGTTCCTTATTTAGGTTACAATCCTTTAAATGTGTGATAATCAATTCTTGACAAACAAGAAAACGAGATGAAAACTGTTAACCAAAACATACAAATTGATGGTATTGATAAAAAGATATTAAGAGCTTTAATGTCTGATGCTAGAACTCCTATTCTCGAAATTGCACGACAAGTTGGTATTTCGGGAGCTGCAATTCATCAACGCTTAAGAAAACTTGAAAAATCAAAATTGATTTCAGGTTCTAAGTTTGTTATCAATCCTAAAGTTTTAGGCTATACAACAATGGCTTTCATTGGTGTGTTTTTGGATAAAGCGGTTAGTAATCCTGAAGCTGTAAAGCAATTACAAAAAATCCCGGAAGTTTTAGAATGTCATTACACAACAGGCAACTGGAGTATTTTCATTAAAATTCTGTGTAAAGACAACGAGCATCTTATGCATGTACTCAACAATGACATTCAATCTATTACAGGAGTTTCAAGGACAGAAACCTTTATTTCATTAGATCAACAAATAGATCGACAAATAAAGATTTAAATCGCCACTTTCTTACTGTTTAATCAGTTTCTTCTGGATTAAAACGCCATCATTAACAACATGTAGAAAGTACATACCTGTTTGTAATTGTGATATATTCAGATGGTTTTCTCCCATAACCAAACGTCCTTCTAGTAACTTTTGTCCATTCATATTGAATATTGAATATAAAGCATCTGATTGCAAAGAAATGGTAAATTCGCTGTTTACAGGATTTGGATATATTGAAAGTTTTTCATCAGAAAATGAAACTTTTTTTGAATCTAAAACGTCTTGGCTAAACCTATTTCCATACGTGGCTACATAACGACAATTTCTCCTGAAACTACTTGTTGGATCAATGTTGGTCCAATTCGCACCACTGTATGCAGCATCATCAACTTGAATACAAGATAGGTCAGGATTATTAGTGGCATTAAAATAAAAAACCTTGGTATTGTTTCCATTCTTAACATTTAAACCAAACAATTGATTACTTCTGCAATCTAAAGACAATAATGCTTGATTATTAACCAAATTTAAGCGAGTTAAGGTGTTCCCATTACATGCTATAGATTTTAATGCGGTATTATTACTTAAATCCAGGCTAGCGATATTATTATTACTTAATCCCAAATACAATAAATTTATATTATTGCTGAGATCTATATTGGTTAAATTATTAAAATTACATCCTAAAGTAGTTAGTTCAGTAAAATCTTCAATCCCAGTAAGATCAGAGATAGCTTTAGCATTAACATCTAAAGAAGTAACCGTATTAATATTAATTGTTGGAACATAATCATCTAATGGTCCAGAATCATAACCCAAATCTATTAAGGCTTGTTCAAAATTATCATCCGGAACATAGGTTGTACTGTTATAAAAGCAGTTGTCACTAAAACTAGTTTGTACGTCAATGAATGTCCAGTTTGCTTCGCTGTATGTTGCATCTTCAACCTGAATACAAGCTAAATTTGGATTAAGCAAAGCATTAAAATAGGTAATAATTGTGTTATTCCCATTTTTTAAATTTATGCCTGTCAATTCATTACTAAGGCAATATAAGGTCTCTAATAGCAGGTTGTTAACAAGACTTAAATAGGTTATATTATTGGTATGACAGTTTAAAAGTTCTAATGCTATATTATTGCTTACATCTAAATTAGTTAAACTATTATTAAAACACTGTAAAATTTCTAAGGCTAAATTATTACTTACATCTAAACTGGTTAGGTTATTAGAAGATACATCTAAACTAGTTAATGTTGTGAAATCTTCAATTCCAGTAAGATCAGAAATCGCATTATTACTAACATTTAAATAAGTGATGGTATTAATATTAACAGTAGGGACATTATTATCTAAGGCTCCAGAATCATAGCCTAAATCTATTAAGGCTTGCTCAAAGTTGTCATCTGGAACAAAGGTGTTTTGAGCATTGATATTAAAGCTTAAAAAAGCTAGCAAAAGAAAAAAGTTAAGCTGTCTCATTTTATGTGGTTTTGTTGGTTAATGAAAAGATTCAAGGAATCCTAACAACATAAAATTACATCCAATGCATTGATTTATTGATAATTAAAAAGTATAAGAGGCTTTTTTTTAAGTGAGAAGAATGATATTATCAGTAAACGAATGTTTATAATAATGATAATGAATTAAGCAGTTTTTCTTTATTCGATTTACTTACAGGAATTGTCTTTTTATTGATAGTTAAATACCCATCAAATAAGGCATCAATCTTTTTGAGGTTTATGATATAAGAACGATGGACTCTCAAAAATGAAGAGTCATTGAAATTAGCTTCAACATATTTTAAGGTTCTACTAATTAAAATTTTTCTTTCTAAAGTATGGGCATAACAATAAAAATCTGAAGCTTCAAAAAAAAGGATATCGGCTTTACTTAGTTTAATGAATTCACTTTTGTTTTTTATAAAAAGAGAATCATCATCAACCGTGGTTTCACTTTCACCAGTGACGTTTGCATTCAATTTAAACAGTGCAATTTCTATATTATTTCTCAAACTTGCTATTGTAAAAGGCTTGCTTATAAAACCTGCAGGCCTCGTTAATTTAACGCGTTCAGTTGTTTCAGAATCTGTAAGTGAAGTCAAAAACACATATGGAATTTTACTTTTTTTCTGTAGTTTTTCAGCCACAGTTATGCCATCAACAGTACCTTTTAAAGTGATATCTAAAAGGACCAAATCAGGTTGTAAATCATCAATATCGTACAAGGCTTCCTTTCCATTATTGGCAATACCACAAATAGTATAGCCTTCTTCTTCCAAAGCCGTTTTAATAGTTCTAGCAATAATAGGTTCGTCTTCTACGATGTAAATAGATTTCATAATTACAATATATCGTTTTCATTTAAAATAATAACCACCTTTGTGCCTTTTGGATGCGTGTTTTGTAAGGACTGAAAACTAATTTTTCCATTAATTTTTTCAGATAAATCTTTTACCAAGGACAATCCAAGTGAATCTTTTTTGTCACAATCTTCTAAAAGTCCAATACCATTATCACTTACCTCAAGAACAATGTTATCTTCTTGTCGTTGTAGTTTAATTTCAATTATATTATTAGTTGTTTCCTCAGTAAAGGCATACTTCAAGCTATTAGTAACCAACTCATTAATAATGAGCCCTAAAGAAGTAACCACTTCAATATCCATAATAATGGGCTCAACCGAAAGTTTTTTTTCAATATTAGGCAGACTATAAGACGACAATATATCAGCTATTAACGCCGTGATATAATCTTTACAGTCTATACCAGAAGTATGATCCTGTTTGTACAATTTTTGATGTAAAACAGCCATAGAATTAATCCTATTTTGTGTTTCTTTTAAGGCCTTTGAAGCTGCTTTATCTTTAATAGTAGAAGATTGCAAAAATAACAATCCGGAAACAATTTGAAAGCTATTTTTAACACGATGATGTGTTTCTTTAAGTAGCATGTTTTTTTCTCCAACGGTTTTTTCTAACAATTGTTTTTGAGTAGCCAATAACTTGCTTTTAGATCGGTTTTTTGAATATAAAAACGTTAGTAATGACGCGACAATCAAACCTATTATGGCAAAAGACAAAAACAATTTACGTTGTTTCTCGTTTTTTTCGGCCTCAAGCTTTTGCAACTCTTGCTCTTTTTTAAACGCATATTGCATTTCAAGTTGTGTTTGCTTTTTTATGTTTTTTTCACTGAATAAAGAATCTTTAGTCTTAAGGTAGATCTCATGATTTTCAAGAGATTTCTCAAATAAATTTAATTGCTTATACGCTTTATACAAGCAATCACAAGAGTTTCTGTAAGATTCTAAATCACTTTGTTCTAAGGCCAGTTTTTTGGATTGTTCACAATCATTTTTAGCTTCTAAATAGCGTTCTTGTTTTAAAAATAATTCACCTCTATAATTTAAAGCTAAAGCCAGTCTACCATCTAGTTTGTTGCTCAAATAATAATCATACGCAATATTTAAAAATTCAAGAGCCTTTTCATCTTCTCTATTTTTTGAGTATGCTAGGCCAATATTTAAATCAGAATTAGCAATTAAACGAGGATGTGCTTCACCTTTTATTTTTAGTTGTTTCCCTTGTTCTAGCACTTGTATGGCGTCTTTAATCTTTCCAGAATTTAAAAGCGATTCGCCTTTATTAGACATAATTACACCTGCGTTTACAGTAGCATTAAGTTTTAGAGCGGCTTGATACGCATTATCATAATAGGTTAGTGCTGTATCATAATCTTCCATTTGATTATAAAAATTTGCTAATGAATTGTTCAATACCAAATTTTGACCTTTAAACTGATGTTTTTCAGCATCTGTAAAATCCAAAGTATCAATCTTGTCCATTAAATTTTTTGATTCTAACATCGTAGAAATAGCCAAAACCACATTACCTTTTTTTCTGTAAATAGTACCTTTAGAATTTAGAACTTTGGCCTTCAAAAAAAGCAAATCTCCATCATTTAAGTAATCATTAGCTTTTTCATTATATATCAACGCTGAATCTAACTCTGAATTGAAATAGTAATAGTTTCCAAGTGAATAATACGATTGGGCTAAAAACTCGTTTTGATTTGATTGAGTAGAAATTTCTAATGCTTTATTCAGCAATTTTTTAGTATCTGAAACATACCTGTATTTTCCTGCAGAACCGGTTAACTCACTAATTCGTTCTTGATCTGAAGATAGATTATCTACATTATGAATTATAGAATCTATAGTTTTACTTAAGGTATTTGATTCTTGTTGAGAAAACAATATCATGGAACAACTTAGAGCAACTATTAGAGATAACTTATACTTCAAAATGATTTATAAAAATAGTGATAATTAAAATTAATAATTCAAATAATGTAAAGCTACTTAAATAACAAGGTAGAGCATCCTCAAAAAAGGGGAACTACTATGATTTATTAGTAAAGCGATGGTTTTTTAAAGTTAAGCTATATAATCTAAACTAAAAAGCCTCTGAAAATTCAGAGGCTTTTTAGTGTATGCTAATTCTGTTTAATCTCTTGACAAAAATATGCTGAGTATATACCAAAATAGTAACATTAAAGATGCAAACAACCCTAATGCAGCAGGAATATAATCTTCAGTTGTATATTTATTTACCAAATTAGAGGTTTGATATAATATAGAACCTCCAGCAAGCAAACACATGGCTACCGAAAACCATAGCCCTAAATTAAATCCGAAAAGTGTTCCTGCAACGATCAACCCAATGGCTATAAAAAAGCCAATTGTTAATCCCGTTTTCATAAATGAAAAGTCCTTTTTTGTAACAAACACCACAGCAGACAATCCTGTAAATAGTGCTAAAGTTACAATAGCTGCCTGATTTAAGAGTTCTGGACCAGACTCCATATAAAATGCAGCAATATAAATAAGAGGCACAAAAATAAAAGCTTCTGCTAGAATGTAAAGTCCGAAAGCTAAATATTGTGTGTTTTTATTTGGCGATTTTAGTGCCATTCGTTCAGCATAATTAGTTGCAAACATAAATCCTCCAAGCATAATTAACCAACGATAGCCTTCTGTCATAGATAATGCAAAGTCAATTATAGTTTGGCTTTGGAGTAATAAATATTCAAAGAGAATAAAAAAGAGTACACCACCTGCAACATGGCTATATGTTTTTTTGTAAAAGGCAACGCGATCTACATCAGATACCTCATTGAGTAATACAGGTTCTTGAATTTGATTTTCCATAAAAATGTTTGATTGTTTAGAATATGAAATGTAAGAAAAAAGTCGGATAATTAACATATCCGACTTTATATATTATTTAAAAACTATTATTAGTCTCTACCTCCAAACACTTGAAGTGCCCAATACAATAATGAAGCAAGAGCTCCAATTGCTGCAACTAAGTACGTTCTGGCTGCCCATTTTAAAGCATCTTCTGAACCATTATATTCTTCAGGAGTTACCATGTTTTTAGCTTTTAACCAAGCCAACGCTCTGTTACTTGCATCATATTCCACTGGTAATGTGATAAAACTAAACAAGGTCGCAAATCCCATAAAGACTAATCCTGAAACAGCTACCCAATAGCCCATACCTACTCCAGCAGCAGCACCAAGAATTAAACCTCCAATGACTAACCATTGTGACATTCCTGATGTTACACTTACAATTGGGACCAAAGCTGAACGCATGCCTAAAGCGCTATATGCTTGTGCATGTTGAACTGCATGACCAACCTCATGTGCAGCAACGGCTGCAGCAGCTGCATTTCTTTGATTGTAAACAGCTTCACTAAGGTTTACTGTTTTATTTTTCGGGTTATAATGATCTGTCAACTGACCTGACACTGAAATCACCTCAACATCACCTATGCCATTATCTGCTAACATTTTCTCGGCAATTTCTCGTCCGCTCATGCCATTACGTAATTGCACTTTAGAATATTGAGCAAACTTTCGTTTTAATTTGCTACTCACTAACCAACTCACTAAAGCTATCGCTCCAATTAGCACGTAGTATCCCATCATTCCATTCATACTTTTTTTATATTAAAATTATACCTTAAAGATAACAAAAAGTGCGCCAATTTTGATCTAGGAAATTTTGTCAGTTTTTATATGGTATCGATAGACCAATTAAAAGCTTCTGCAATCTCTCTGAAAACAATTTTACCATTTACAATATTCAGACCTTTTGCTAAAGTTTCATCTTGTTTGCATGCGTTTTCCCAGCCAAGATTAGCCAGTTTCAACACATAAGGTAAGGTGACATTTGTGAGAGCTAAAGTTGACGTATAAGGAACTGCACCAGGCATATTCGCAACACAATAGTGCACAACATCATTAATAATATAAGTTGGGTCTTCATGAGTCGTTGCTTTGGTGGTTTCTATACAGCCTCCTTGGTCTACTGCAACATCAACAACTACAGTTCCTGGCCGCATATCTTTTAACATATCACGTGTGATCAGCTTTGGTGCTTTGGCGCCTTTTATCAATACACCTCCAATAATTAAATCGTGATCTTTAATACGTTTTCTAATATTGTATTCGCTGGAAAATTCTGTAACGACATGGTTTGGCATCACATCATTTACATATCGCAATTGCTTCATATTGATATCCATTATAGTCACATGAGCTCCTAAACCAGCTGCCATTTTAGCCGCTTGAATTCCAACAATACCAGCACCTAAAACCAATACTCTTCCAGGAGGCACACCAGGTACACCACCGAGTAAAACACCTCTTCCTTTGATTGGTTTTTCTAGATATTTAGCACCTTGCTGTATGGCCATTCGTCCTGCCACTTCAGACATTGGAGTTAATAATGGCAAAGAACCATCTTTATCTTCAACAGTTTCATAGGCAATACAAACGGACTTGCTTTTAAGCATCTGTTTCGTTAGCACTTTGCTCGATGCGAAATGAAAATAGGTAAAAATGATATGCTTTGATGTAATTAAAGGATATTCGTCTTCTATTGGTTCTTTTACTTTGACAATCATATCACATGATGCATAAACTTCTTGAATTGTATCTAAAACTATAGCTCCAACATTTGTATAATCTTGATCGAAAAATCCGCTACCAAAACCGGCATTTTTTTGTACAAATACAGTGTGGTTGTTTTTAACTAATTCGAAAACACCTGAAGGAGTCATTCCTACACGATTTTCATTGTTTTTAATTTCTTTAGGAACTCCTATAATCATAAGTAGAAAAATTTTATGGTTGCTGAAAGAAAAATACGATGAATATTTTATCGGAACTTACTGAAATTTGAGTTCTTAATAATTTTTATGAAATTCTCAAATATGAACCCTCAAAATATGAAGTATTCAATTTTTTAAAAAAATGATGCCATGAAAGTACAAGAAATCATTCTAAAGTAGTAGCAACTTTCAAAACTTTGTCATCTTCAAAGACAATAAGCAATTGTTCACGTTTTGATTCGAAAAAACTAGGCGGATTCCCTAATCTGTAAAGAAAGAAATCCTTTTCTGTAGATGCTACGGAGTTAGGTTCTCCCAAAAGCATTATAACTTCATCTTTAGTTTTATCCTTAAGCATTTGCGATTCAATAATATCGTCGACCATTTGATAACGCCTTGTTGGTTCACTTCTCCATTGGTGTTTATCAAATCGCTCTTCAAACACGTAAATTAAAGACGTTGTAATTACAAAAGCTGCAAATAAAAATAAGCCAATCTTATCATTTCTTTTGAGCTTATATATATTCATATCTTATCCTACAATATTTACAATCTTACCCGGTACAATAATCACTTTTTTAGGCGTACGACCTTCTAATTGCGCTATGGTTTTTTCGTGAGCCATAACCGCTTTTTCGATCTCATCTTTTGTCATATCTAATGGCAATTCTAAAGTAAAACGCATTTTACCATTAAATGATATTGGATAATTCTTGCTGCTCTCAACTAAATGACTTGCATCAAATGTTGGAAAAGGTGTTGTAGAAATAGACGTTTCATTACCAAGTCTATTCCAGAGTTCTTCTGCAATATGAGGTGCATAAGGTGAAATCAAAGCTAATAAAGGTTCAAGAATTGCTTTACTTGTACATTTTTGAGCGGTTAATTCATTTACTGCAATCATAAAAGTAGATACAGACGTATTAAACGAGAAGTTCTCGATATCGTCTTCCACTTTCTTGATGGTTTTATGAAGTGTTTTTAAATTGTCTTTTGTTGGTTCTGAATCATCGACTTTTAAACCATTATCGTCAATATATAATTTCCATAGTTTTTTAAGGAAGCCATGAACACCAGTAATACCAGCAGTATTCCATGGTTTAGCTTGTTCTAATGGACCCAAAAACATTTCATACAAACGTAAGCTGTCTGCGCCATATTGCTCGCAAATGGCATCTGGATTGACGACGTTGTATTTGGACTTGGACATTTTTTCTACGTCTCGACCTACTTTGTAAACGCCATCTTCTAAGATGAATTCTGCATCTTTAAATTCTACTCTCCAGTTTTTGAAAGCTTCAATATCCAGTTCCTCTGAGGCATTTACAAATGACACGTCTGAATGTATAGGTTGTACCCGTTTGCCTTCAATTAATCCTTTTGACAAAAATCTATTGGTACCTTCTTCTCTATAAACAAAAGCACTCGTCCCAAGGATCATTCCTTGGTTAATTAACTTTTTAAAAGGTTCTTCAACATTTACAAAACCTCTGTCTTTCATGAACTTCACCCAAAAACGTGAGTACAGTAAATGTCCAGTGGCATGTTCGCTTCCACCTATATATAAATCGACATTTTCCCAATAGTTCAACGCATCTTCAGTAGCAAAAGCTTCATCTCTGTCGGCAAGGTCTTCCATATACCTGAAGAAATACCATGAGCTTCCTGCCCATCCTGGCATGGTGTTTAGTTCAAGAGGATAGATTCCGTTGTCTAAGGACGTCTCGACTGCGCTCGACGTGACAGAACCAGATTCTTCGCTGTGCTCTGAATGACAAAGGTCGTTTGAAACTACTTTATTATTTTTTGTATCCCAAGACCAATGTGTTGCACGACCTAAAGGTGGTTCACCTTCTTCTGTTGGCAAGTACTTTTCAACTTCTGGCAACACGATTGGTAAATGTTCTTGTGCTATCATTTGTGGCATTCCATTTACATAATACACAGGAAATGGTTCGCCCCAATATCGTTGTCTGCTAAACACAGCATCACGCAATCTGTAATTCGTTTTTCCTTCGCCTTGTTTAAGTTTTTCTAATTCGTAAATAGCAGTTTTAGTTGCTTTCTTATAATTTAATCCGTTAAGGAAATCACTATTCGCAATCTTTACATTCTCTTTAGATGCAAATGCTTCTTCTGAAATATCGACACCTTCAAAAATATTAGGAATAGGAATATTAAAATGTTTTGCAAAATCATAATCACGTTGATCACCACAAGGAACTGACATTACTGCTCCTGTTCCGTAGCCTGCTAAAACATAATCACCAATCCAAATTGGAATGGGTTCTTTTGAAAATGGGTGTTCAGCATACGCTCCAGTAAATGCTCCTGAAATGGTTTTTACATCAGCCATACGGTCACGTTCACTTCGCTTTGCCGTCGCTTGTATATAAGCTTCTACTTCTGCTTTTTGAGCTTCCGTAGTTATTTTTGACACCAATTCGTGTTCTGGAGCTAAGGTCATAAATGACACACCATAAATGGTATCAGGTCTTGTTGTGAAGACTTCTATTTTATGAGACGTCTCGACTGCGCTCGACGTGACAGCAGGAATCACATTGAAAGTTACAGATGCTCCAACCGATTTTCCAATCCAGTTGCGCTGACTTTCCTTAAGAGAATCCGTCCAATCTATAGTATCTAATCCTTGAAGTAAGCGTTCAGCATAAGCCGAAATACGCATACTCCATTGCGTCATTTTCTTTCTAATTACAGGATGACTTCCTCGCTCAGATAAGCCATTCACGATTTCATCATTGGCTAAAACGGTTCCTAGTGCTGGACACCAGTTCACTTCCGTTTCTGCTAAATAGGTCAATCTATATTTTAATAAGATGCGTTGTTGCTCTTCGGAAGAATAACTAGTCCAATCTTCAGCAGTAAATGATTCAACATCATCATCACAAGCTGCATTAATTTGTGTATTCCCTTCAGCTTCAAACACAGCAATTAATTCTGAAATTGGTCTTGCCATATTTGAATCTGTGCAGTAATACGATTCGAATAACTGTATGAAAATCCACTGTGTCCATTTGTAATATTCTGGATTACTAGTGCGTACCTCTCTACTCCAATCGAATGAAAATCCAATTTGATCCAATTGACGACGATAGGTTTTAATATTCGTTTCGGTAGTAATTGCAGGATGCTGACCAGTTTGAATGGCATATTGTTCTGCAGGCAAACCAAAACTATCGTAACCTTGAGGATGCAATACATTAAATCCTTTATGACGTTTGTAACGCGCATAAATATCACTAGCAATATAACCTAACGGATGGCCAACGTGTAAGCCTGCTCCACTAGGATAAGGAAACATATCTAATACATAATATTTAGGCTTAGCACTGTTATTTTCAGCTTTAAATGTTTGGTTGTCTGCCCAATATTTTTGCCATTTGGCTTCTATCTCGTTAAAATGATAACTCATTGTTGTTCTGCAAATTTAGACCGCAAATTTAAAGGTATTACAACACATTTAAAAGTTTAAGCGTTGTAAACATTATACAAAGAGATTTCTTTTATATTTTTACACCATCAACGCCTTAGAATATGAGTTCATCTTTTGACAGATATCAAAAAAGAAAATTAATTACGTCTTACTTTTCAGTCGTAATAAGTATTGCATTAGTCTTGTTTTTGTTAGGCTGTTTGGGCTTACTCGTTTTGAATGCTAAAAAAGTAGCTGACCATTTTAGAGAGCAAGTTGTAGTGACTATCTATTTGAATGATTCGGCAAAACAAGTTGAAGTTGATCAATTAGAGAATACCTTAGCCATGGCTGAATACACTAAATCGACCGAATATGTTTCAAAAGAGCAAGCTGCCGAATTGATGAAAGCTGAAACTGGTGAAGATTTTATGGATTTTGTAGGTTATAATCCCTTACAAAACTCCATTGATGTCTATTTGAAAGCAGATTATGTGACGAATGAGACACTAGATGGTATTTCGGAAGAATTAGCTAATAAAAAATTTATTGAAGATATCACTTACGACAATGATCTTGTAGAATTGATGAATAATAACGTCAAGAAAATCACATTTTGGGTGTTATTGCTCAGTGCTATATTTACATTAATTGCGGTTTTATTGATTAACAGTTCTATTAGATTAGCTGTTTATTCTAAACGTTTTATTATAAAAACCATGCAAATGGTTGGTGCGACGAAAACATTTATTAGACGTCCCTTTGTTTTTAAAAGTGTACAATTAGGAGTAATTGGAGCTGTTGTTGCATTAATAGGAATGGGAATTGTATTGTATTATCTCGATCTAACCTTTCCTGAATTAGAGCTGCTACAGAAACCTGTTTTGGTAGCTGCTTTATTTATTAGCATCTTTTTATTGGGTGTTTTGATTACATGGATAAGTACGTTTATTGCAACACAGCGTTTCTTAAATCTGAAAACAGATCAGTTATACTATTAATATTTAATTAAGAATTTGCTCTAAAATTTCTTTTATATTTACACCATTATTTAATCATGGGAGAACAAAAACGCAAAGAGACCACTAAAAACGAATTCATATTCGGAAAGAAAAACTATAAGTTCATGCTTATCGGTTTAGGCTTTATAGCCCTAGGTTTTATCTTAATGTCTGGTGGTGGAAGCGATGATCCTAATGTTTTTGACCCTTCTATCTTTAGTTGGAGACGAATTCGACTTGCTCCTGCTATGGTGTTGATTGGCTTCGGAATTCAAGTGTATGCTATTCTGTTGAATCCGAATAAAGATTCAAAATCTTAATTATAAATTTACCTTCTTTTTAGCTTTTCATGTCTCTATTTTGATATTTTTGCCACATGGATATCATTGATTCAATTATTTTAGGCATTATTCAAGGATTAACAGAGTTCTTACCTGTATCATCCAGTGGTCACTTAGAATTAGGTAAAGCCATTCTTGGAGATGAATCCATTCCGAAAGAAAGTTTATTATTTACTGTTGTTTTACATTTTGCGACTGCTTTAAGTACCATCGTGGTCTTCAGAAAAGATATTTGGTCTTTATTGAAAGGTATTTTAAAATTCCAATGGAATGACGATTTGCAATTTGCATCTAAAATTGCAGTATCCATGTTACCAGCTGCTTTAATTGGATATACTTATGAAGCTGAATTAGCTGAATTATTTGGCGGAAGCATCAAACTTGTGGGCTTCATGCTAATCTTAACCGCTTTACTCCTATACTTAGCAGACAAAGCCAAAGACACCAAAAAAAATATCTCATTTAAAAATGCCATAGTAATTGGTTTTGCACAAGCTATTGCCATGTTACCAGGTATTTCTCGATCAGGAGCCACCATCTCGACATCTGTTTTACTAGGAAATGATAAAACTAAAGCAGCTCGTTTTTCTTTTTTGATGGTTGTCCCTCTAATCTTTGGAAAAATAGCTAAAGACATTATAGGTGGTGAACTCACTTATGACAGTTCAAACTTTACATCTTTAAGCATCGGATTTATTGCTGCTTTTGTATCAGGATTATTTGCCTGCACATGGATGATTAGCATCGTAAAGAAAAGTAAATTGATCTACTTCTCTATTTACTGTGTGATTGTTGGTTTAATCGCGATTGGAATCGCTTCAATCTAAACATATGCTTACTGCTGAAGATTATCAAGCTGGACAAGTTTTACTTATTGACAAACCACTAACCTGGACCTCATTTCAAGCCGTTAATAAGTTGCGCTGGGAGATTAGACAGGCTTTCAATATAAAAAAAATAAAAGTTGGCCATGCAGGAACTCTTGATCCTTTAGCTACGGGATTATTGATTATTTGTACTGGAAAAATGACCAAACAAATCAATACATTTCAAGGTCAAGACAAAGAATATACTGGAACCCTTGTTCTCGGAAGCACAACACCTTCATTTGATTTAGAAACAGAAATCGATCAAACATTTCCAACAGATCACATCAATAATGATCTTATCTATGAAGCGACATCCCAATTTATTGGAAATATTGAACAATTTCCTCCTGTGTTTTCTGCGTTAAAAAAAGATGGCAAACGTTTATACGAATTTGCTAGAGCTGGAGAAGACGTGGACATCAAATCACGAACAGTCAGTATTTCAGAATTCGAAATCACAACTATTGACGGTAACCTCATCAATTTTAGAGTGGTTTGCAGTAAAGGCACATACATTAGATCGTTGGCTCACGATTTTGGGAAAGCACTAAATTCGGGTGCTCATCTTTCGGTATTAAGGCGCACAAAAATTGGTGAATATCACGTTAATGATGCCATGTCACCAGAAGATTTTATTGCAAAACTATCCTGAATTTTTAGTTACACTAGAATTGTATTTCAACTTCTTTTAATCTAAATTACTTATCTTAACGTATATCATATAGCAACCAAAACTAAAAATTAACCTATTTGAAAATCTTAGATAAACATAAAGCCTTGCTGATTACATTCTTAATTTCTGGAACTGTAGTCCTGGCTATGTTTAGTCTTCAGATTAAAAAAGCTGGAGAATTTATTTCTGAAAGTTACTACGAAATAGAACCTCAAACTATTGAAGAACTAAAAGCTTTGGAAGAAGAACTTAAGGCTGCTGAAGCTGCAAAATCGACAACCAACGAAGCCTTTAATGAAGATCAAGAGTTTAAGGACATGATGAAGAATTTCAAATCGATGGCATCCAACGACATTGAAAAAGCAACTGAGAAACACGAGGAAATTTCAGAAGAAACCTCAGAAACTCCAGATGATGTAATAACTTTTAATTCTGATTATAACAGTTCAAAAGCCTATGCGGTAAATGAAAAAGAGCGTCAATCCTTTAATAAAGCAAATGATATTTTAGCAATGCACTCTTCAAAAAAAAGCGATAAGAATAGTACCTCTAATAAAAGCAGCAGTGTCACATTTTCGTTAAGAAATAGAGATAAGGTAAGATTAGATCCTCCAATATATTTGTGTGAAACCACAGGAAAAATTGTGGTCAATATCACAGTTAACTCCAATGGTTTAGTTACAGATACGTATATCAATACATCTTCATCTTCAAACAATCAATGTTTAATTGATCACGCATTAGAGTATGCAAACAAAGCCATCTTTTCTTCTGATGCAAACTCAAAAAGTCAGATAGGATCTATTACGTATTATTTTAAAGGAAAAGGTTAAAGATCGAGTAAGGTCATAATATCATCAATGATATTTTGACCTTTATTTTTATTGTACCAACCTTGTAAGTCTTCTTTAAATTCAGGTGTTAATGTTCCATGTTTAGCCTTATAATCATTTACCAATTGCGTCGCTTCACTTGGTCTTGGCCCAAATGTATTTAGAACATCACCAGTAGTGTTGTCAATCATGATTAATTTCGCAATTGCGCGTCCACCATTAGTTAAAAACTGATCCATTAAAGCTTCATTATCATCTCTTAAAACCAATTTCAAATTGATGTTATCTGTAAGTTCTGCAATTTTATTTAGAACTGGAATTACATGAGCTGCATCACCACACCAACTTTCTGTAATGACAAGCCAAGTCACGTTTCTATTGAATCTTGAAACTTTGTCTTTAATCGCTTCTGAAATTTTAATGGTCTTATCCCATCGCTTCATTCGTCGGTCATTTAGCATTGTATAATTTACTAATGCTTCCGTTTTATCATTTCCTGTAGTTGAACCTTGTTCAACTAAATCACGGACTAATGTGCGATAATCTTGGTATGAAATTCCTTTGTGTAAGCTTTCGCTAAGGATGTCTTTTACTGCTATATGTTCCAATGTTGTCATAAATTTTAAGTTGCAATTTAGTTTAAACTCACCCAATGAAAAATGACTAAAATCATATAATCAAAAGTCTTCATTGGATCGTCAAGAATTAAGACGAAAAATCATTTAAATACTTACTACATAAAGTTCTAAATTTTAACTAAATATATATATTTGCATGAAATATTTATTTTTAAAACATATCATGAAAAAACTACAAAGCATCCTATTAATTACACTTTTAAGTGTAACGACCGTTTTCAACTCTTGTTCATCATCTGATGACTCAACGACACAAGATAGCACTACTACTGTAGCAGAAGACCAACAAAACATTGAAGCTTCAATGACTCAGCTACTAAGCTGTTTACAAACATTTGAAGATGGTGCTTTTTCTACTGAGTTACAAGACTTTTTTAATATTGCAAATGGCGAAATCTATAGTGATTATGCTGATTTG
Organism: Psychroserpens sp.; assembly: GCF_034670085.1. Lineage (GTDB taxonomy): Bacteria > Bacteroidota > Bacteroidia > Flavobacteriales > Flavobacteriaceae > Psychroserpens. The sequence continues at coordinate 388,431 of NZ_JAXMOD010000001.1, forward strand.
CTTTTAGATAGATTAGATGTTTTTAATATTGAGTTTGAGAATTTTTCATTTAGCTCTCACGTAGGAATCTATGCATGGAATGCTACTTCACAAAATTGGGATTTCACTAATAGCGCTGATAATACTATGGTGTTTTTGTTTCCACATGATGAAAATAGTGCATCAAATAATGTAGAATTAGCCATTACATCTTATGCATCTCAAATGGTAACTTTTGATGGCGAAAATTCTGAATTACCGACGGCTTTTACTGGCTACATTAAAAAGAACAATATAGAACTTTTTAATATCTCATTATCTAATGTTGTGTATGAGGTTAATTCTAATTTTTCTTTTCCTTCAAACATTGATTTAAGTGTGACAACAGCTCCATTTACACACACTATTAATTTAAGTAGAAACACATCAACAGAGTTTGATTTTACTTACGGATTACAAAACAATGGTTCATGTGTAACTAGTATCATGTCAACTATTGTTTTAAACACTTCAGATTACGCAAACATTGCAGGTGCTGAAGATTTTTCACATGCATTTGGTACAGTTTTACACCAAAACTTCGAAGTTAGATATAGTGTTGAAATAGACAATTTAGCTGTAATTGATGGTGATATAACTGTTAGTCAAATTAATCAATTTGTTAATGCAGATGCCTACTACAACAATGCTAAGGTTGGTGATTTAGTTTACAATGAAGAAGCTGATGGTAGTGCTTTTGTAACTATTATTTACCAAGACGGAACTAGTGACAATGTTACACGATATGTTGGTGACGATTTTGTAAACCAACTAGAAACGATTTTCTCGGCATTTATTAACTAAATGAAACACCTCATCGTATTACTTTCAGTATTGTTTACATCTTTTGGGTTTTCTCAAGATGTAAACGATACTGATTTTTTTTTTCCAAGACAACATAAACACCAAATAGGGATTGGTGCTTCAGAATTTGTAAAAGTCGTTTTTAATTCTGATGAAAGTGCTTATACTATTGATTACCGTTACAAATTAAACACAGACTATTCCTTAAGATTTGGTGTAAGCTATTTTAGCGATAATGATGAAAATGCTTCAACAGAAGCTGGAATAAAAGTTGGAATCGATAAAAATATAAAGTTGTTAAAAAAATGGGAGTTTTATTATGGTGTGGACATTCTCACTAGATATGAAAAATTCCGAAGCTCCAATAGGGAAGCTTACAAAATTGGAGCTGGTCCAATTCTTGGTATCGCCTATTATATTAGTCCGAACTTTTCCCTGTCTATTGAACCGCTTTTCTTAATTCAATACAATTTATTTGTTGATAATGATACTTTTGGAGATAAAACAAACGAAAGCTTTAAAGTTGGTTTTAGAAAAGTAGGACTTGTTAACCTTAATTTTCATTTTTAGTCTAGATTTTCTATCTTATAACTTCTTGAAATACATATTATGACCAAACATAAATGCGGTTGGTGCCTTGGCAGTGATTTATATGAAGCTTATCATGATGAAGAATGGGGTGTTCCTGTTTTTGATGATGATACCTTATTCGAGTTTTTAATTTTGGAAACGTTTCAGGCTGGTTTAAGTTGGATTACTGTTTTAAAAAAACGAGACAACTTCAGAACTGCTTTTGATAATTTCGACTATAAAAAAATCGCAACCTACAATCAAAAAAAGATAGATGCTTTATTACAAAATGAAGGTATCATCAGAAATAAATTGAAAGTAAACGCAACCATTACAAATGCACAAGCGTTTATGAGCATTCAAAAAGAGTTTGGCTCGTTTTCAAAATACATTTGGGATTTTGTTGATGGCAAACCCATAAAAAACAGTCTCAAGAATTACAAAGATGCACCAGCAAACACACCATTAAGTGATGCTATAAGTAAAGATTTAAAAAAACGAGGTTTTAAATTTGTAGGTTCAACAGTTGTGTATGCGCATATGCAAGCAACTGGAATGGTTAATGATCACGAAGTCAATTGTTTTAGATATAATGACGTTTAATCTAAGTACTTCAAAAATTCATCTCTAGACATATCTTCTGCTCCCAAACTATCAAGGTGATTTGTGTACACTTGGCAATCTATTAGCTTATAATTTGTGTTTTGAACAAACGAAATAAATCCAACTTTGCTGGCATTACTTACTTTGCTAAACATACTTTCACCGCAAAACACTCCATTATTTAAATCTATCCCATACAAGCCTCCAACTAATTCGTTTTTTAACCAAACTTCAACAGATTTTGCAACACCTAACTCGTGAAGTTTAATGTAATCATTTTTTAAATCATTGGTAATCCAAGTACCTTGTTGACCATCCCTTTTTATGTTTGAACAGTTACTTATAACAGCTTCAAAATCTTTGTTTATTGTAATTTCAAAATCTGAATTTCTTAAGACTTGCCTCATACTTTTTGATACTTTTAATTGCTCAGGGAACAACACAAAACGAGGATCAGGAGACCACCACAAAATTGGATCAGTATCATCAAACCACGGAAAAATTCCGCTTTTATAGGCCAATATTAACCGCTCAGTAGATAGATCACCTCCAAATGCTAAAAGACCTTCATCTGTAGCTTTGGAAACATCTGGAAATGTTATGTCTTTGGTGAGTAATATCATATTTGTATGCGTAAAAAATCAATAAAAAACCTCAATGCTAAAAAAACATTGAGGCCTAATTTATAAGGTTCCTGCCTTCGCAGAAAAAAGGTTCCTTAGAAAGGAAGATCGTCGTGATCTTCTTCGTTTAAGTTTGTTGCTGGCTCAAATGCTTCAGCTGGAGCAACAGGTGGCATATTTTCGTCGGTAGCTGCAAGATTTTCAATTCTCCAACCTTGAACCGAATTAAAATATTTAGTCTCTCCTTGTGGATTAACCCATTCTCGTCCTCTTAAGTTGATATTTACTTTTACGCCTTGACCAACTTGATAGCTATTTAATAAATCTGTTTTGTCTTGAACAAATTCAATTAAAATATGTTGTGGATATTGTTCCTCAGTAGTAACTACCAATTCTCTTTTTCTAAAACCGTTGCTACCAAAAGTTTGCGTTTCGCCAATCATTTTTACTTTTCCTTGTACTTCCATTCTCGTAATACTTATAATTAATTTATGTTATTATTTTTATGATAATAATAGCTTCCAAGCGCTATTAACATCGCCATAGCTTAGATAATTTCTAGCTATTTTATGTTTTTGTCTATGAGACATTTCTCTAATATTTGGATAACGTTCACTTACATTATCTATAAATGCTTCCACTTCTTTTTTTGTTGGTAATACTTCTACATTACCTAACATTCCTAAATCATTTCCTGTTAAAATCATACTGTTTTTAACTTCACTTGGCATGGCATCAACTCCAATACCCAATGTTGATAAAGGCTTTGGAATTTCAAAAAAGCCGCTTTTTGCTCTATTGTAATAGTTGCCTCCAGCTCTCGCAACTAAATCTAGTTTTTCTTGAATTATAATTTGTTTATCGTCCATTACTGAATCATCAATATGAAATTTCAAAACTTCACATATAATGAGATTACCAGCTCCTCCTTCTGTTCCTAGTTCAATAATTTCATTGACCTTACATTCAAACTGAACAGGAGATTCTGCAACTCTATAGGGTTTGACCACTTCAGATTCTAACATTGTCAAACCTGATTTATCAAACTCATTAACACCTTTTGCGTATTCTGTACTACTCAAAGACATTTGCTGAACAATGTCATAATTAACAACATTAATAACAACCTCCTTAGTGTCTTGAGCATTTTCTAGAGTATGCTTTATTGTATTATTTCTAACACGACGAGCAGGTGAAAAAATGAGTATTGGTGGATTGGCACTAAACACATTAAAAAAACTAAAAGGAGACAAATTAGGATTACCGTCTGAATCTATTGTACTAGCAAAAGCTATTGGCCTTGGTGCTACTGCACTTAACAAATACCCATGTAATTTTGCTGTTGAAATACTTTTAGGATCAAAAGATGCCATCTAAACTTTTCGTTTTACCTATTAAAAAAGCAAATGTAACCATAATGCTAAAGTTATGAAAGTGATTTGCATAGCCTTAGAACAATATTATTAACATAAATCCATTATATTTAAAATTCAAAAATTATACTTGATGGCTCAAACCATGAACAGAAACTTAACACGATGGGTTGTCATTGTGGCTTCCTTTATTATTATTTCACTTATTCTTTGGAATACTTACGTGTTTTTTCAACATTTTAAAGATGAAGAACGTGCAAAAATGAAAATTTGGTCTTCTGCGCAAACCGAGTTTCTAGAATCTGAAAACAATCCGAACTTAGATTTAATGTTGCAAATTCTTAATAGCAACACTTCTACTCCAATTCTGGTTATGATTAATGATACACAAACTGTTGGAGTAATAAATAATATCGATGAATCTAAAACTAAAGATTCAATAGCTGTAAATAAGCTTATTACAAAATTTAAAAATGAGAACAAGCCTATTGAAGTCTTTTTTGAAGGTGAAGTCTATTCAACAATTTACTACGGTAACTCTCCTCTACTTAATAAACTAAAGTATTATCCGTTAGCACTTTTGCTTATTATTTTTCTATTTGCTGCTTTAGCGTATTTCTTTTATAAAAGCTCTAGAACAGCCGATCAAAATAAATTATGGACAGGAATGGCAAAGGAAACTGCACATCAAATTGGAACGCCATTATCTTCACTCGTTGGTTGGACAGAAATATTGCGTTCTGAGCAAGTCAATCCTGATTATTTAGTAGAAATAGAAAAAGACATTACACGGTTGCAAACCATCACTGATCGTTTTAGTAAAATTGGTTCGGTTCCAAAACTTGAAAAATTAGATATCGTCAAAGAAACCTTAGACTCGTATGAGTATTTAAAAGCGCGATCATCAAAATTAATTGACTTTGAAATCACTGCTCCTAATGACGTAATGTTTGTCAATCTTAATCAACAATTGTACAGTTGGACGATTGAAAATTTAGTTAAGAATGCCATTGATGCTATGAAAGGAAAAGGGCAACTAAAATTGGCCATTACAAATGATGGAAAATTTGTAAAGATTCAAGTTAAAGATACAGGTAAGGGAATCTCAAAACAAAAATATAATACCATTTTTCAACCTGGTTACACTAGTAAAAAACGAGGTTGGGGTTTAGGTCTTTCTTTAGCAAAACGAATTATAGAAGATTACCATAATGGAAAAATAAAAGTGCTTAACTCTGAAATTGGTAAAGGAACTACGATGCAAATTTCATTAAAACTATTGTCTTAACTTTAAGATATGAAAACGCAACAATATTTCACTTTAAAGGAAGTTCAGCTCAATAATAATTGTCCTGAATGCTATTCTAAGGATGGACTAGAGCTAACATTTAAGCAGAAGTTTGTTGAAAACTTATTCTATAAAGCTATTACAGAAGATACGGTTCATGAAATGCATTGTAAAACCTGCAACACTGATATTTTCCCGGTGCGTTGGACACATGACATTGAACAAGTTGTCGATTATCAAAAACGAGCTGTAACACCTAAATCAAAATCTTTAAAACTCAAACTAGCAGGTTGGGTTTTTATAAGTGTTGACTTACTCCTTTTAATTATCGTAATGCTGTTTGTAACTGGAGTTTTATCCTTTTAATTATAACTGAGAAGCGATGCTATTTGCAATAGTTTGTAGCTCGTCATTATCAAATTTCACTTTATTAATAAATCGAGCATCCTCCATGGTGTTAAGTGGAATTAAATGCACATGTGCATGCGGCACTTCTAAGCCAATAACAGTCATTCCAACTCGTTTGCAGGGCACAGCTTTTTCAATGGCAATAGCAACTTTTCTAGAAAATTCTAAAAGACCATGATACGATGACTCTTCTAAATCGAAGAGTTTATCAACTTCTTTTTTAGGAATACAAAGCGTATGACCTTTGGCATTCGGATTGATATCTAAAAACGCTAAGTAATCTTCAGTTTCTGCAACTTTATAACATGGTATTTCGCCTGTTATGATTTTCGTGAAGACAGATGCCATTGTTTGATTTATTTAGGAGTGTATGTAAATATAAAAAGATTCCTCTTTTGAAGGAACCTTTTTGCAATATATTAATGAGATTCCTGCATGTGCAGGAATTGATTATCTAGAAATTTCTAATATGTCAAATTTCATAACACCATTTGGTACTTGAACTTCTGCAACTTCACCAACAGATTTTCCCAGTAAACCTTTTCCAATAGGTGAATTTACAGAGATTTTACCTGAGGCCAAATCTGCTTCACCGTCAGCAACCAATGTATAGGTCAATTCCATGCCATTTGTTTGATTTTTTATCTTCACTTTAGATAACACCAATGCTTTAGATGTATCCATTTGAGATTCATCAATAACACGTGCTCCAGCTAAAGTGTCTTCAAGTTTAGAAATTTTCATTTCTAACATGCCTTGTGCTTCTTTTGCTGCATCATACTCTGCATTTTCACTTAAATCTCCTTTGTCTCTTGCTTCTCCAATTGCTCGAGACGCATTAGGTCTCTCAATATCCTTTAAATGCTTAAGCTCGTCTCTTAACTTTTTTAATCCTTCAGGAGTATAATAAGATACTTTACTCATAATTCATTCGTTTATTAATAAAAAAGATGCTGAAATCACAGATTCATGAATACCTTGATTTATAATAGATATTTATGAATAAACTAGTTCAGCACAAAAAAATCCCGTTCACACGAGATTTGTTATACAAAGATACAAAATATTTATTTCAACCTTTAAAATATTGTAAATTGCCTCCAAAATTTAATGCACCAATGAAGAAACTTGTATTCATTTTATCGCTCTTACTTTTAACAACTTGTAAAAAGGATGATGGCGGCAATATAAATAATTGTAATTTTTTACCCAGTATAGGTGTGAATAGAACCATTAGTTTGAACCTACCTCAGTATAGTCAATTACAATTTACTACAAATTCTGTCTACATCCCAAATGAAGGAGTGGCTGGAATTTATGTGATTAATGTTGGTGGAAACTTTAGAGCTTTTGATGCTGCTGATCCAAATCACGTGACAGACACTTGTTCTTTTATGAGTGCTAATGGCGTTCTGGTAACCTGTGGTTGTGCCGATGAAAACCAATACAATTTATTAACTGGTTTTTCTGAAGGTGGCCAATTAGCTTGTGCCTTACAGGAGTATCGAGTAACTGCCAATGGATCGGAATTAACTATTTCCAATTAACTCAAAAGAACTAAAGTCATAACAAATTAAAACTTTAGGGTTGCTCCTAATAAAAAATTGGTAGTGGCTTGTGGGTAAAACCCATTGCCTTCTACCGTAGTTATTGTTCCTGGATTTGTAAAATCGTCATCATAGGTGAAATAATAACCATTAGACACATACTTTTCATTAAGAATATTATTAATCAATCCTGTAAAAATCACGGCATCAAAAATTGATTTTGGCTCAATGGTATATGAGATATTAAAATCATTGACAAAGAAGCTGTCTAGTTTTGACAAGTCCGCCTCAGTATTACTCATGAATTGTTCTCCTACAAATTTGCTCAACAATGACATCTGTAAGTTTTTAATGGGTTGATAAACAATAGCATTGGCTGCAATAAGCTCTGGTGAAAACGCAATATTTGTTTTTCCTAAACTCACTAATTCACCATCAAAAGGAATAATTGTTTGTTTATTTTTATTTGAACTCAATGTCACATTAGGTTGTAAAGTTAATTTTGATGACACAGGAATTACAGCTTCTAATTCTAGTCCCAAACGATAGCTTTCTCCACTATTAGTTCTAATTGGATTACCAACACCATCTATATTTCCAGTAAGCACCAATTGTTCATTATAAAGCATAAAATAAGTATTTGCATTAAAACTAAAATTGCCTTTTTTATGTCGCCATCCCAACTCGAAGTCATTAAGTTGTTCTGGTTTTATATCTGCGTTATTTTCAAAGTCATCACGACTCGGTTCTCTATTCGCTCGAGCATAAGAAAAATACAAATCATTGGTTGAATTTAACTCATACGTGATTCCGGCCTTCGGATTGAAAAATGTAAAGTTTTCATCAACTCTAAAATTAGTCAAATTAGAAGCTATTCCAGAAGTTGCATAATTCACATTTCTCACTTGTAAATCACCATAAAGTTTTATGTTTTCGTTCAACCTAAAATTAGCTTTGGCAAAGACTGATAAATCATTTTTCTTGCCATTACCTTCATAATAACGATCTCTAATATCACTTTGACTAGCAAATTCTGCCCAAATAACTTCCCCAAAATGATCACCATCATAATGACTGAAGGACGTTCCAAAAATCATATCTAAATTATTGTGCTTATAATTTGCGCTAGCATTAAACACGTAAAAATCATTTTCTAACCAACGACGACGAATAAGGTCTGTTGTGTTTACAAGTTCTCCGTTTACGGATAACTCTTCAAAACCGTAGGTTGAAAAATCATCATCCTCTCTAAACTGTTCAAAAAACCCACGACCATACGTATAATTCAATCCAACTGCAGTGGACCATCGATTACTAACACGTTGACTCCAATGTAATTGATAATGATCTTGTTTATAGTCATCAACTTCACGATCATAAAACTGAGTGCTTCCATCATCATCAGTATAAATTCCTGCAGAATTAAACGTTCTGTCCTCTTTAAGTGTTTGTGCATCAATACCATTCCATGCCTGATATGTTACTTCATTTCCACCAAAAGTGATAGCTTTTATAAGTGTATTGTCATCAATATATGAACCTTGCAAAAAGTAAGATTTCAAATCTGTCGAAGCTCTGTCAATATAACCATTTGAAGCAATATTAGATAAACGACCAGCAATTTCGAAGTGTTCATTTAATAGACCTGTACTAAATTTTAGGGTATGTTTTCTAGACTTAAAACTTCCGAAGGAATTAGAAATCTCTCCATTTGCTTCTTTTGAAACAGCATCTGTAAGCACATTGATACTTGCGCCAAAAGCGCCAGAACCATTAGTAGAAGTTCCGACACCTCTTTGCAGTTGTAAACTTTCTACAGAAGATGCAAAATCACCTAAGTTTACCCAAAACGTACCTAACGATTCTGCATCATTATAAGGAATACCATTAATGGTAATATTAGTAGATTGAGAGCTTATTCCTCGAACACGAATTCCAGTATAACCAATTCCTCCACCAGCATCTGAAGTGGTTACAACAGAAGGCAAAAAGTTTAATAATAAGGGAATATCTTGTCCTAAATTACGTTTAGCAAGCTGCTTTTTAGTAACATTAGAATGCGTGATTGGCGATTTGGCATCAACGCGAACAGCCTTAACTAAAACTTCATCAAGTGTTTCAACTTTAGTAGAATCTTGTTCTTTTTCTTGTGAAAAGACACCATACGATAATGCAAAAAGACATAAAAATGTAAGTGCGTTTTTAGTTTTTGTACCTTTTAGAATAGTAAAATTCATGCGATTAAATAAAAATAATCGAATAAAAAGAGGTTATTATTCTTTGTTAAAAATTAATTTTTTGAGCATTGAACTTGTACAATATTGACATGATGTTTTATGTTTTGAATCCTTACATGTCTATTTTAAACATATTTAAATTCAGAAGTACAAACAAACATTGATAACCTAATTGCACTCGCTAAAAATGTCAACTGGACACTTTCTTTACGCTCGCTTCCTAAACAGCATTACCTGTTCTAGGTTCAATGGGTATGATCTCAGCCGATAATAGGCACCCCTTTTTTGAGAACGTTGCAAAGGTAAAATAGATTTATCGAATGGGCATCAATAATCTTTAGTTTTTTAATTAATCAATTTGAGGTGGTTTACGATTGGTCTTCTTCTCAGCATTTTTTCGCTTGTTTGCTAATCGCTTTTTTTTAACCGCTTTCGGTGTTTTTGTTGGAATTCGTTCTTTATCTTCAATTAAATTACTAGTGATTAATTCTAAAAACCGACCTATAACAATGGCTTTGTTTTTATGCTGACTTCTACTCTCTCCACATTGTAAAATCAATACAAAAGCTTTAGTTAATCTTGTTTCTAAATTAATTTTGAGAAGGTCCTTTTGCTCTTCAGATAAGACTTCAGAAGATTCTAAATCAAAGGTCAGTTCAACTTTTGATGCTGTTTTATTGACATGTTGTCCTCCAGCGCCAGAACTTCGAATAGCTTTAAAAGTTAATTCATTTAATAAGGCCTGTTCATTAAACATTAGATTTGATTTGATGAGGCGCTTTTAATAAATCATTAACCGTTTTTACAGGATTGAAAGTGATTAACGGAACTTCTACAAAAACTGTATTCCAGTTTGCCATACTACCATTCCAAAGTCCAGGCAATTCAAGCGCCTTTAAGTCTTTGCCTGTTTTAGTTTTCATGGTAATAAAAGCAGCTTTAGCATCAATAAACTTTTTAAGATCAAACTTATCACCCTTATAATTTTTAATTCCGCAAACTAAATCTACTGGATTAAAGTGTGTCGCATTCTTTAAAATTAGTTTTTGAACTTTACTTTTTTTATTAATCTGGGCAGATTCTACGATTTGAAGTGATATGTTTCCACTTTCATCTTTAATCCAAAATGGTCCACCACCAGGTTCTCCCTCATTTTTAACCATTCCGCAAACACGAATAGGTCGATTTAGTTTTTCAGTTAAATATTCTATTTGATAAATTCGAGAATATTTTTCAAACTCCGAACTAATCTTTACATTCATTGAATTGACTAAAAACTCACCAATTTCTATGAGTTGTTCCTCAGAAACAATGCCGTCCTCTAAAACCTCTAGATATTTAAATACTTGTTCTTGTATCTTTAATAAAATACCTGCCAATACTTTTTTATACTTTACAACTTCATTCTTGTATTTATAGGTAACAACATTGTCAATATTTTTAATAAAAATAATATCCGCATTTAAATCATTTAAATTTTCGATCAAAGCACCATGACCTGAAGGTCTAAAATGCAAGGAACCATCATCTTCTCTAAACGGTTTGTTTTTTGGTGTTACAGCGATGGTATCTGTAGATTCTTTTTGATAGGAAAAAGAAATATCAAATTTAGAACCTGTTATTTCTTCTACTTTTTGTTCAATTCTTGAAAACTCTTCATCAAACTTATGATTGTGTTTTTCTGAGATGGTAAAATGAAGCTTTGTCGATTCGTTATTAGATGAATACAAAGCAGATTCGTATAAATGTTCTTCAAAAGCCGTAGAAACAACTTGCTTTTTATATTTATGAAAAGGCATTAGACCTTTTGGAGAATTGCCATAATCTAGTTTACCAGTATCTAACATCATCTTCACGAAATTTAAACGCTGTTCGTTTATTGACAATGAATCAAAATTAGGATAGGTTTTATTCAGTTTTTCTTGAACAATGTGATAAAACGGGAACTTTTCTAGACCAATAAAAAAAAGGGATAAGTCATTATTTTTATATCGATTAATATAGGAATTGATACTGCCTTTTTCCAGATCATATTCCTCTAAAAAACTATATAAAAACTTAAACATTCTGGTTGCAGCTCCAGATGCCGGAACGAATTTTAATATGGAAACACTATCTTTTTTAGATTCAAAATAAGACATGAATTCCTGCATATCATCCTCTGACAGACTTAATATACCATCATTTATTGTAGCTTCTGCAACTAAATTTGCAAAAGGAATTCCATTTTCAAAAAGCTCAATTTGCTGTTCTACTTTTCTTAAAGTAAGTCCTTTACGTTTTATTTGTTGTTTATCTTTTTCTGAAAACATCAATTTACTTTGTTTAAAAGTTCATGTATTTGGGTGATGCAAATGTTAAGTCGTTCTTCAAAACTTCCTTTAACAATACAATATTTTTTTTTAGAATCTACTAGTGCTTGTTCAAAGGCAGTAAACATTTTTAACCTTGAATTAGGCTGATCACGAATTCCATCTGCTTCCCAAGGACTGTCAATATAAGTCAAAAAATATAAATCATAAGTGTTTTCTAGAGCATATTTTTCAACTATATCTGGGCAAAATCCATTATAATAAAACTCAGAATAGACTTTAGTTTCCAGCAAATCGGTATCACAAATTAAAAGTCTATTTGCATTTTTGAGTTGTTCATTTTCCGAATTCATTTGTCCGATAGCAATTGGTAACACATCACCTTTTGTTAGCTTTAAATTCTGTTCTGCCTTAGTTTCAGCATAGGTACGAGAAAATTCCTTTACATAAACTGTATCAAAATATGCAGCCAATTCTTTAGCTAGAGATGATTTTCCAGTAGATTCTGGACCATATAAAACTACTTTTATACAGTTTGAGTTTCCATCTGAGATTTGTTTAAGCTTTTCTTCCATGCTAAATAGCCTTGTATTGCTAAAATGGTAAATATTAAATACTGCAAAGATAACATTCCCCAACCTCTATACGCATAAAGTGGTACAGTGATAATATCTGCAAAAATCCAAAGTGTCCAGTTTTCTAACTTTTTATTTGCCATAAACCACATGGCAGTAAAAAATATTCCTGATGTAAAAATATCAATATAATTAGAAGAATCAATGACTGTTCCGTAGCCTTTATAAATCAAGTACGTTACGAGCATTGTTAGTAGAAACATTCCAAATCCAATCAACTTTTCTTTTGTGTTTGTTCTAGAAATCGGCACAACATATTTATTATTCTTTTTTCTTGACCAATTCCACCATCCATAAATACTCATAACTGAATAATAGAAATTCATCATCATATCTCCCATGAGTTCATCATGAAGAAAAATATAAACGGTAATTATCGTTGCCACCAATCCTGTTGGATATACTAAAATGTTTTCTCTTGTTGCGAAAATGACACTTGCAATACCAAAGAAAAAAGCTATCGCTTCAAGAACAATGAGATGAGTCGCTCTATTTTGATAAATTTCGAAAAGAAACTCAAAAATGTGGTTCATAGTCGTAACGATCAGATTTTACAATTTTAATATGAAGCAATCCTCTTTCTATTAGTTGAAACACCTCTTTTATTTCAATAGTTAACAATGCCATTACCTCATCGTAGTTACCATAAATTTGGGTACTCAAAGGATTTTCGAGGACTTTTAAATTTGATGACCGCAGCTTTTTTATAAAATGAATTATTGCTGGTTCATAATCATCTTGCAAGGGCGTTAAAGTTAATTCAACTGATATGTTCATGGTTTTTGAGATTCTAGAGAATAGATAAAAGAAAATAGACAAGACTCGCATCTTAATTTTCTAACCTTTTATTCTTTTCTCTATATTCTATTTTTTATTTCTTTAATTCATCAAAGAAAGCATCATCTTCTTCAAAAGCTGTCCCAATAACGACTAGATCTGCTCCAGAATTGTACGCGTCCTTTAATTGCTTTTTAGTTCTAATTCCACCTCCAACAATTAATGGAATACTTAGTTCCTGCTTTACAGAATTGATAATTTCTAAGGGTACAGGATGTAAAGCACCACTGCCAGCTTCGAGATATATTAATTGCATTCCTAGAAGTTCTCCTGCTTTTGCTGTGTCTACAATTTGTTGCACATTTTGTCTTGATAGTGGTGTTGTTTTAGTCACTTTTTCTACAGACGTTTGTTTACCATTTTCTATCAAAATATAGCCCGTTGGAATAACTTCCAAGCTAGACTTTCGCAACTTGGAGACCGCTGTAATGTGTTTACTAATAAGGTAATCTGGGTTAGTTCCAGAAATCAAGGATAAAAACAACAATGCATTAGCATCATTTGTGATTTGAGTTACATCACCTGGGAATAAAACAATAGGCAAATTGGTGTGCCTTTTAATTTCAACAACTAAAGCTTTCGTGTCATTATCATTAACCGTACTTCCACCAACAAAAATATGTGTTGCTATGGATTGATTTAGTTTTTGCATGAATTCAGATATCACCTTAGGCTTAATTTTATCAGGATCCATCAAAACTGCCAAAAGCTGTTCGCCTTTAGAAATTGAACTTCGTATATTTTTTTGAACTGCTTTCATTTAGGTGGTTACATAAGCACACGTAAATCCTTCAAATTCTAAGAAATGTGTATTGAATCTGTATTTTTTGTTTTGGTAATCTATCCATGCTACTGTTTCTGTGTCCTCTATCATAAACGGAATAACTAAAAAATGTTCTCTAAACAACATTCCTGGCGTTGCAAACAATTTGTATAAGGATTCTTTAATTCCCCAAATCACTGTAAGTTTTTTGATGTAATCATTGTCATTTTTAGATAAGTAATAAAACTCATAATCCACAAATTTTTTTGCAATAATGGTTATTTTATCACGCTGTTTTTCAATGTCAATTCCAACGTCATTATCACTTATTATTACTCCAGAAAATGTAAACGAATGTGTTATAGAAATGTGTTTTCCATCTTTTAAATGTGGCTTCCCATGGTTGTCATAAAATAAATCTTGATCTGTATAACCAAAATCTCGAAGTAGATGACGCACACTCAAAAAACCACGTTGATGAAGCTCACTTTTCATTCCTAAAACACGTTCTAAACTGTTAGGTTTTAAGTCTAAGGGTTTTAATAACTCTTCATAAGACTCTGTAATCTTCCAGATTTTAACAGTAGTTTGTGAGTTTACATCAATAGTTTTATAAAGTGGCATTTAATTATCTGAAACTTAATGGTTATCTTTGCATCGCCTAAGGCGAATTTGGTAATTTTTAATATAGCGAATTTAGTTATTTAAGCCATAAACCCAAAGGCTATGCAATTTTAAAACAAGAAAAAGATATGAGTACAAAAACTGTTGCTTACGTACCGAATAAGGTAAAAGACATGTCGCTTGCGGCTTGGGGAAGAAAAGAAATTAAATTGGCCGAAGCAGAAATGCCAGGATTAATGAGTTTACGTGAAGAGTATAAAAATTCACAACCGTTAAAAGGTGCTCGTATTGCTGGATGCTTGCATATGACCATTCAAACGGCTGTTTTAATTGAAACATTACAAGCTTTAGGTGCAGAAGTAACTTGGAGTTCATGTAATATTTTCTCTACTCAAGATCAAGCTGCTGCTGCTATTGCTGATGCAGGAACTGCTGTTTATGCATGGAAAGACATGACAGAAGAAGAATTTGATTGGTGTATTGAACAAACCTTGTTCTTTGGTGAAGACAGAAAACCTCTAAATATGATTTTAGATGATGGAGGAGATTTAACCAATATGGTGTTAGATAAATATCCTGAATTAGCTTCTGGAATTAATGGTTTATCTGAAGAAACTACAACTGGTGTTCACCGTTTATACGAACGTGTAAAAAACGGTACTTTACCTATGCCAGCGATCAATGTGAATGATTCGGTGACTAAATCTAAATTTGATAACAAATACGGTTGTAAAGAATCTGCTGTAGATGCTATTCGTCGTGCAACAGATACAATGTTAGCAGGAAAACGTGTAACTGTTTGTGGTTATGGTGATGTTGGTAAAGGAACTGCTGCTTCTTTTAAAGGTGCTGGTAGTATAGTTACGGTAACTGAAATTGATCCAATTTGTGCTTTACAAGCTGCCATGGATGGTTTTGAAGTCAAAAAACTAGAAACAGTAATTGGAAACACTGATATTGTTATTACCACTACTGGAAATAAAGATATAGTTCAAGCACGTCATTTTGAAGCATTAAAAGACAAAGCAATCGTTTGTAATATTGGTCACTTTGATAACGAAATTGATATGGCTTGGTTAAATAAAAATCATGGACATACCAAAGATACTATTAAGCCACAAGTTGATAAATATAATGTTAACGGAAACGATGTTATCATTTTAGCTGAAGGTCGTTTAGTAAACTTAGGTTGTGCTACAGGACATCCAAGTTTTGTAATGAGTAATTCATTTACAAATCAAACTTTAGCACAAATCGAATTGTGGAATAACAAGGAAGCTTATGGAAATGATGTATATATGTTACCAAAGGCTTTAGATGAAAAAGTAGCAAAATTACACTTGGCAAAAATCGGAGTTGAGCTTACTGAGCTTCGCGAAGAACAAGCTAGTTATATTGGTGTTCAAGTTGAAGGTCCTTACAAACCTGAGCATTATCGTTACTAGATCATTAGATTTTTAGAGCGCTCCGCTTTTAGATAACAAGAAAACCCTTGCAGAGATGTGAGGGTTTTTTAATAACCCGTCACCAACAATCGCCTTGCTCCTCCCAATCCACATTTTTGATATTGATTATAAGCTTTCGCTGCACGATCACTAATTTCAGAATCAGCTTCATGTAGTATCCAACCATCAATTGCCCATTTTAGTGTATATGCTTCGGGAGCCATTAAACCTGTTGTCCAAACTAACGGATTTGCGTTGGTTTGTTTTAAATATGGCTTAAAATAATCTCTGCTAATACACGCCAAAATAATGGCATCACGCTTATTTTCATTAATTGGTTTAAAATCTCCATCAACACGAAACTCCATTAAACCATCATGACCTATATACGATAACAATTGAGCATCACCTCCAAAGTTTAGTATTTGATCTTCATACATTATATGTAAAGGATTTCGTCCAGCTGTAGCTTCCAAAAAATCAATAGTTGTTTGCTTAATGTACTTTCCGTCATAAGCATCAGCTAAAAGATAAGTGTTGGTCGTTTTATGTTTAAATAATACACGTTCTAAAATATGATTACTTATATCTGTTTCCGAAGCCATTAACGTCCAATCCTTACTGTTCTTAAAATGAGTTTTTACACCATAGAGAGCTGACCAATATAAATTCCCTTTAATATCTTGACCATTGCCAAGTTTAGCAGGAACAGGTACAATGCCTTGATTCACATTATCACATAATGCAACAAATACATGAATAGTTTTAACTTCCTGAGCAGGTAGATTATAGATACAAATGAAAATCAATAAACTTAAAACTAGTTTTTTCATAGAATGAATAACGACTATATATCAAAAATAGTATCTTTATAATTCAACAATTTTTATGCAATTCACACCAAAATTAACCAACGTAGAAACCTCCATTTTTTCAGTAATGAGTGCTTTGGCCAACGAACACAATGCTATTAATTTATCTCAAGGGTTTCCAAATTTTAAGAGCGATCAAAAATTAATTAATGGAGTAACTAAAGCCATGAATTCTGGTTACAATCAGTATGCTCCAATGGCTGGAAGTATGGAATTACGCAAAGCTATTTCCAATAAGTTTCAAATTCTATACAATTCAAGCTACAATCCTGAAACTGAAATCACAGTGACTGCTGGTGCAACACAAGCCATTTTTACAATTATTTCTTCATTTATAAAACCTAATGACGAAGTCATCATTTTTAAACCAGCTTATGACAGTTATCAACCTTCAATTGAAGCCAATGGTGGAAAAACCATTGGGATTGCTTTAGAAGCTCCACATTATAAAATAAATTGGGATGTTGTTAAGGACCATATCAATCCTAAAACAAAAATGATCCTTATCAATACGCCACACAATCCTACCGGTACTGTCATGAGTAAAAGTGATATGCTAAAACTTCAGGAACTCACTAATGATACAGACATCATTGTTCTCAGTGACGAAGTATATGAGCATATAATTTTTGATGGTGAGCAACACCAAAGTATCTGCCGATTTCAAAACTTAAAGCAACGCAGTTTTATTACAGCGTCTTTCGGAAAAACCTTTCATAATACTGGATGGAAAATTGGTTACTGTTGCGCTCCAAAACTATTAATGGAAGCGTTCAGAAATGTACATCAGTTCAATGTGTTTTCAGTACATCATCCAACTCAAAAAGCCTTAGCAGATTATCTCCAAGATTCAAGTCATTATTTAGAATTGCCAAGTTTCTATCAAGAAAAGCGCGATACGTTTTTAGAACTTATTAAAGATTCGAGGTTTACATTTACACCTTCTAAAGGCACTTATTTTCAGGTCTTAGATTATTCTGAAATTACAACTATGAATGATGTTAAATTTGCCAAACAATTAACCATTAAAAACGGCATTGCTTCAATTCCTTTGTCCGTTTTTTACGACAACAAAATTGACCATAAAGTCTTGCGTTTTTGTTTTGCTAAAACCCATGACACCTTAAAACAAGCAGCCGACATTCTCAATAAAATTTAACAATAACTTAAGTGACTTCTTCATTACATTTGTGTCTAATTTTAAACGCAAATATTTAATTACAATGAAATATATTATCTTATTATTCATCTTAATGTTGAGCATATCTGTAACTGCACAAGACATTGAAAAAGACGGAAAAGTGTATCAGGTTAAAAACGAACGTATCTTTTTAGACGGAAAAGATGTTACCGAAATTTTAACTCTTGAAGAAAAATCAGCCCTTTTAAAACAAGCTAATATCGTTTCGGAAAAAATCAAACTCAAAGAGAAAGCATTAAAGGAAGACGCTAAATTTCAAAAAGATGCTGAAAAACTAGAAAAAGACAAGAAAAAAGCCGAAAAATCACAGAAAAAAGCTGAAAAGAAGCAAAAAAAGGCTGAAAAAGCATTAAAACAACAACAAAAAGCTCAAGATAAACTTGAAAAAGCCACTAAGAAATTAGAGAGCTCTCAAAAAAAATATGATAAGCTAAAACGAAAAGGCAAGCTATCACCTCAGGATGAAGCCAAATGGCTAAAAAAAATTGAAGGTTATAGAATGGCAATTAAAAAAGCGAAAAAGAAGGTTTAATCAACTTCTTTTATAAACAAAATATCTATTTCAGTTATTTTATTGATAACTGAAATAGATTTTTTTATGTCCAAAAATTTGTAATTTTAGTTCATGAATAACGAATTAAAAATCGCCTTAATACAATCTAATTTGGTTTGGGAGAACCCAGAGCAGAATAGACAAAATTTCAATGCTAAAATTTCGTCTATATCTAACTCAGTAGATATATTTATTTTACCAGAAATGTTTACCTCTGGTTTCACAATGAATGCCACTGAAGTTGCTGAAACCATGACAGGAGAAACAATCTCTTGGATGCAAAAACTTTCTAAGGAAAAAAATGCCGCAATTACGGGAAGCCTAATTATTAAAGAAAATAATACTTTTTTTAACCGATTAGTATTTGTGCATCCAAATGGCAAAATAGATAGTTATGACAAACGACATACATTCACATTAGCTGGTGAACACAAAGTATTTACTGCTGGTCAACACAATATAATCATCAATTTTAAGGGTTGGAAAATCAAGCCTTTAATTTGTTATGATCTGCGTTTTCCCGTTTGGGCAAGAAATAGTGAAAATTATGACCTGCTTTTTTATGTTGCTAATTGGCCAAAAGTAAGAGTTAATGCTTGGGATGCTTTGTTGCAAGCTCGAGCAATAGAAAACATGAGCTATTGTATTGGTATTAATCGTGTTGGTTTAGATGGAAATAACTTTGAATATTCTGGACATTCAGCAGCCTATGACGTACTTGGTAAACGAATGGATTCAATTCCTTATGATACAGAAGCAATTGAAATTATAACTTTAGACAAAACTCACATTGAAACGTATAGAAACAAACTTGGGTTTTTAAATGACAAAGATGATTTTAATCTAGTTTAAAAACCTCTTCTGGATAATCCCAACCAGCTCTTCCATCAATCAAGCCTATAGCATAACTTACGCGCTCAGGCTGTATTTGTAATAAGAAGTTTCCAGAGTCCCATTTTTGATTGCCATTAGTATCATAAATTACACGAATATAATACATGCTTGGATCTAAATTTTTAAAATCAAACAACTGTTCTTCTGTAGCAAATTGCTCGTATTTAACTACACCTTTATCAGTGGTTAGTTGAACAATAACTGGATATACTGCATTTTCTAATCGAACACGAATATTAGTATAATCAGCCAAGGTTTTTGTTCTCAACGCATAACTTAATGTGTCGTTGACATTGCCAAAAAAATCTTCAAAAGTGTTGGGCAACATTTGAATATTATATTTATCAGACTCTTTCTTTTCAAAGCTAAATTGATACCTATTTTTAGGCTCATCATAACTTGTTGTAAACGGAACAATAATCGAATCTTTATCTAAAATAGTGACTTGTTTTTCGTCTAGTTTTACAAAAGGAACAGAACCTTCAATTATAAAATCTTCTGTAAAGTTCAAGGTTCCTGTTTTTATAGCTTTTATAACTAATGAATCCTTCTCAATGTCTCTAAATTTATGAGTTAAGGTATCTACAAAGGTTTTATTTTTAATTACAAAAAGTACCGAATCCAATTCAATCTTTGGCTTGTACCAATAATACATAGTGTCTTTTGAAATATCTTTTGTAATTCGTTTTTCAAAACCTTCAGGTGTATCACCTAATAAGTCAATGGTCATATCTTCATAGTCGCCTTCAAATCCAAAACCAATTTTCTGACCTGCAATTTGTTTAGGACGTTTAACATCAAAATCTAGAACTTCTTTAAACAATTTTAAAGTATAACTCGTATCTGTTGGGACTGAAACAACACCTTCGTAGAAACCGATTTTATCACTTTTTTGCTGATAGGTAAAGTTTCCATTTTCATCTTTAAGTGCAACAAGTTTATATTGTCCTTCTTTAATATTATCAATACTAAAGGTTGTTAAACTATCGAGCGTATTCGTAATATATTTTGGTTTCTGTTTGTAAACCGTAGAGTCAGTATAGGTAGAATCTAATTCATATAACATGACGGAAACAAACGTATCAGGCTTTAAATCTATAGCATCCAGTATTGTACCTTTAACTGAAAGCGAATCAATAACATCTCCAGTAGAAAACACATACCTATAATAATCGTACGGATTTTCTTCGTTGTTATCAACAATACTCTGACCAAAATTAAAAGCATAAGTCGTATTGTCTTCAAGTGTATCGTTAATGACAATCTTAATATATTTACTTGCAGCACCTAAAGGCGTAATTGTAGGTTCTGTATCCATTGGAGGTGAGATAATGAGTTGCTTTTGCAAATTCTTCATCTTTATAAATTCATTGAAATAGATACGAATTTCATTCCCTCTGAAATTAGTAGAGAAATTTTCTGGGACAACTTTTAGAATCAATGGTGGTTCAATATCTTTTTCTCCACCAGAAGGTCTACCTCTATTAGCACAGGTGTAAAGCATAGTTATACTTAACACTAAAACTAAATTCTTAAACCATTTTATACGCATTGTAAATTTCGAATTTTAAACAAATTAACAACTATTTCGAGCATAGTCAAAACAATTAACGTGCTTTTGACACTATAAAAACTCTAATCTGTAATTGCCATTGTTGCAACACTAAGTTTTAGACCATCAATTGTAAAAAGTGCGTTCGCACAAGCTTCAATTGTTGCACCTGTGGTAATAATATCATCCACTAATAACACATGTTTATCTCTTAAGGTATCGCTTTCTGAGATTGTAAAATTTGCTTCAATATTTGAACTTCGTTTCAATCGATCCTTAAATACTTGTGTTTTTGTTGCTGTTGTCTTAATTAAGGTACTTGAATTATAATCTGCATTTAAGGCTTTTGCTAATGCTTTTCCGAATTTATCAACTTGGTTATACCCTCTTTCTTTTTGTTTTGCTTTATGTAACGGAACAGGTATAACTACATCTATTGTCGTATACGTCTCAGCATGTTTAAGTTCTTCACCTAACCATTCACCTAAAACCTGACCTACAATTTCATGATTTCTATATTTTAAATTATGCATGAGTTGTTGAACTATTCCCTTTTTTGAAAAATGTAAAAGTGCAGTGGCTTCTTCAATTTTTATTCGACCATATAGCATTTTATGAACTGCATTAGATCTGTCAAAATGAAAGTTTGTTAATGGTAATTGATGTCTGCATGTTGTACAAATATGTAATTCATTGTCGGTCAAATGGTTTTGACAACCCAAGCAAATCTTCGGAAAAAACAAGTTTAACAAATTTATTACCATTTCATCGAATAAAATAAATTATCGTAATCATATTCTCTAGTTTCGCAAAGTAAAATAACAAAATTAATAATGATAGTTAACCCTCGATTATTTAACTATAGATTAATTATTGGTTCTTTAATAGTTGCTGTTACAGTATTAAGCGTTTTTAGTTATACTAATTATCAATCCATTCAAACGCATCAACAATTTTTAGAACAAGAAAAGAAACTCGTAGAAAGTGAGTTATCTCAAATGATAACAAGATATGACGAAGTTTCTGTTTCTAATGATATAATCGCATCTCAACTTCAGGTTGCCAAAAAAGATACTAAAGTCGCTTTAGATTCTTTAAGCATGCTTAAAAGCGATCTTTCTGTTATTTCACGATTCAAAGAACAACTTTACAGCTTAAAATTAAAGAATAAAACCTTATTCACTGCTATTGACTCTCTTGATTTGGTAAATCAAACTCTTAAAGAAGAAAATCAAATAACACGAAATGAATTGGTAAATCAACGTCGAGCGAACCATTCCTTATTAGAAGCTAATGAAAATCTCAATAGAAGTTTAATAAAAGGAGCTTTACTCACTGCAAACTCATTTAAAGCTAATTCGTTTACAAAAATTCTTGGAAAAAAACGTGCAACTAACAACGCTAAAAAAGTAGATCATATAGAAGTGTGTTTTACTTTGGCTGAAAACTCATTAACTGAACAAGGAGAAAAAGAAATCTACATCCAAATTGTGAATCCACAAAATAACGTTGTGTCTGATCAAGGCGCTATTGTTTTCGGAAACTCTTCGTTAATATATAGTTCTAAAAAAACAGTAGAATACTACAACGAAGTTATTGATATCTGTTTAGATATTGAAGCTGATGCAGATGAAAGACCATTAACAAAAGGCACTTATTTTATTAATGTTTTTCATAATGATCGTCAATTAGGAAGTACTCAAGTAAAATTAAATTAACGATACCAATATAATTTATTAAAAACCGCTCTATAAATTGGAGCGGTTTTTTATTTTTGCACCTATGGCAAACGAAGATCAATTTAAAAAGGTAATCTCTCATGCAAAAGAGTATGGTTACGTGTTTCAGAGTAGTGAAATCTACGATGGATTAAGTGCAGTATATGATTATGCACAAAATGGCGCAGAACTCAAAAAGAACATTCGTGACTACTGGTGGAAAGCCATGGTGCAAATGAATGAAAATATTGTTGGTATCGATGCTGCAATTTTTATGCATCCTACCACTTGGAAAGCTTCAGGTCACGTTGATGCATTTAACGATCCTTTAATTGACAATAAAGATTCTAAAAAACGCTATCGTGCAGATGTTTTAGTGGAAGATTATTGCGCTAAAATTGAAAACAAAATAGACAAGGAAATCAGTAAAGCTGAAAAACGTTTTGGTGATGCTTTCAATAAAGAAGAATTTGTAAGCACCAACGGAAGAGTTGTTGGTTATAAAGAAAAAATTGATACCATTCTAAAACGTCTTGGGCAATCGCTTGAAAAAGAAGATTTAGCCGATGTAAAAGCCTTGATTGAAGAATTAGAAATTGCCGATCCTCTAACAGGTTCTAGAAATTGGACAGATGTCAAACAATTTAATCTAATGTTTGGTACTAAATTGGGAGCAAGTGCTGAGAGTGCGATGGACTTATACTTACGTCCGGAAACTGCTCAAGGTATTTTTGTCAACTTTTTAAACGTTCAAAAAACTGGACGTATGAAAATTCCGTTTGGTATTGCACAAACAGGTAAAGCCTTCAGAAATGAAATCGTTGCAAGACAATTTATTTTTAGAATGCGTGAGTTTGAACAAATGGAAATGCAGTTCTTTATTAAACCAGGAACTCAAAAAGAATGGTTTGAGCATTGGAAAGACACACGAATGAAATGGCATTTATCACTAGGAATGGGACAAGATAATTACCGTTTCCATGACCATGAAAAATTAGCCCATTATGCTGATGCAGCTACAGATATTGAATTTAGATTCCCATTTGGTTTTAAAGAATTAGAAGGGATTCATTCGCGCACAGATTTCGATTTAAAACAACACGAAGAGTTTTCAGGAAAGAAATTACAATATTTTGACCATGAAGATAATGCAAGTTATACACCTTATGTTTTAGAAACATCTATTGGTTTAGACCGTATGTTCTTAGCTATCTTTTCTAATGCATTGGAAGATGAAACCCTGGAAGATGGAAGCGTAAGAACTGTTTTAAAATTACCAGCAGTTTTAGCACCAACAAAGGCAGCCGTTTTACCTTTAGTAAAAAAGGATGGCTTACCTGAAATAGCAAGACAAATCATTGAAGATTTAAAATGGGATTTCAATGTGATTTATGATGAAAAAGATGCTGTTGGAAGACGTTACAGACGTCAAGATGCCAACGGAACTCCTTTCTGCATTACTGTAGACCACGATACTTTAGAAGACGACACCGTTACCATTCGTCATAGAGACACCATGGAACAGCAACGTGTTAAGATTGAAGATTTACGTGAGATCATCAAAAAAGAAGTCGATGTGAAGCATTGGCTTCAGAAAATGAAATAAAAAAACTCCTGTGAAGACAGGACTATTAAGATAAGGACTCCCAAGCTAATTTAGTTTGGGAGTTTTATTATTAAAAATGGGTTACTAATTAAAAGCGATAACCAACAGTAATAGCAATTTTACCTACAAAATCACTATAATAATCACTTTCCATTAGGTTACGACCAACACCAAAACTTAATTCACCAACGAAACCACTCTTTGTATACCATTTCCCTCCAGCACCAAAACCAAGAGCAAAATTAGTTTCTGTTTTTTTAATTTCTACGATATCAATAAAAGGATCAAAACCATCTAATAAACCTAATGATTCATTGTAATTGGTAGAATGTAACATCCCAAATCCCTCTAAGAAAAACCCTGAAGCATATTTATTGCCAAAATAGATTCGGTAATAAGGAGAAATATAATAATTGATTTCATCTTTTATGTCTTTGTCATAAGGTAAAACCACATTTAATCCAACACCAGATTCTTGATTCAACAAACGCTCGTAGGTGATATCAAACGCACCAACAACAGTATATAATGCATTTATTTTTATTTCATTTGATCGCAGAGCATCATCATCTCTTGTTTGGTCATCTTGCGCAAAAAGTGAAGCAAAGAACATCAAACTCATTGTAGTTAAAATATACTTTTTCATTATCTAGTTTAGGTTTAGTATTGGGTTATAATTAAAGATGCAATAGTATTAAAAAGGTTGCGTAAGAAAAAAATATTTTTAGAATTTAAAAATATGCTTTCAACTGAACTGTTCCTGTATGAATGGTTTTGCTTGATTCTGTTTTTCTTCCGAAGTAATTAAGGTTTAAATCTAAAAATTTAGTCAATTTCTTTTGTGCTAATAAACTCCATGTAAAGTTATTTCCAGGCTGAAGACCTTCTAAAATTTGATAGGCTACAGGAGTGTTAGGATTACCATCATATTCATTTTTGAAATAATTGACTTCTCCTGTTAATGCGATTTTTTGTGCATTATTATAAGTGAATGATAATCCGAAATTATTTTGCAATAAACTTTCCATATTACCAATTGAATTTTCTTTAGTCGTATATTGATAGAAGACATCAAAACGAGCATTGTCATTAAAGATATAAGACAACTTTGGTTCAAGACGAATTTGATCTAAGGTATAATTTCGAGACACAAAATTCTCATTGATACTTTCATTTATTTCTAAACTAGATTCAAAATTTATCAACCAACTTGTCGCGAATTTATGATTAAACTGAAGCTGATGACTCTGCAGTTTATTTTCTTGAAATCCTACAGATAAAACAGACCGATTTGTGTTATTTAAAAAGGTATACGAGGTCGTGAATTTCTGCTTCCCTCGATTAAAAAACAAGACATTTCTTATACTTTTATTAAGTGCCAATTGATTCTCTTTGTCTTTTGAAAAGGGATTCAAATCAAAAGTATTTCCTTGCCTTTCATCTTTGCGATCTATCAAAAACGAGGTTTGGTTATAAAAATGAGACCAGAATTTCTTAGTGTTATTTTCTGAAGTTGACCACTGTTGCGGATTTAGTGTTAGTGTTTGACTTAATCTGTTTTGATGCGTTCGAACAAAGACTTGATTTGGTAATAACACACGAATAAAACTACCTTCATCGACAAATTGTGCCAATTCAAATTCGTCGAGTTCTTGAATATTGTTGTTATTGTAATCGATCCAAGTGTAAGCACCTTGACCTGGTTCAACTTCAACATAAGTAAAATCTTGACGCGGTAAGGTACCTGAATTGGTTTCAAAAACGGTATTCCAAATGATGAAATTATTGAACAACTTCTGATTAAAATTCAATCTTGAATTCAATGATTGGTCATTTTCTAAATTTGGATCTTCTTGTTTTAATCGTCTGTAATTTGCAAAAATAGCCAAGTCTGTATGCTTATTTTTTATAATTCGAGATTTGATATAGTAGGTGTTAGAACTGTTAACCTTTTCAATACGATTCAATCGCAAACTATCATTAACTCTTTGTTTGTATCCAATTTCTACAAAAACGTTTGTACTATCGCCTATACCTGTAAAAACTTCGTATGATGTAAAGCGCTGACTTAAATTCGTTAATGAATCATTAGATTTTAATCGTTGCTCATTATCTTCCATTGCTAGCTTCGTTCCAACCCATTGCTTTTTAAAATTATAAACAACACGATTGTAAGACCTTAAAAAGGTAGATTGTGATGCACTACTATTGTTAGTTAAATAACTCGATGTTGAAAAAATATTGAATTGTTTTAACCTCAGATTTGCTAAAAGATTATGACGATTACCATTAAAATTTTCAGAATAATTCAAATGTTCAAACTTGTAATTTGCCATTCCTTTTTCAGGATGAAAAACTTCTAATCCTGAAGACAATAAACTCTGATTACCGAGTGGGTTTTCTAAATTCCAATCCCTATTAAATTCAGGTCTATACAAGCGTTCTATAGTTCTAAAATCTTTCTGAATAATATCTGCATCACCATAAGCACTCAAGTTCCATAAGCTATCTGTTTTAACTAATTGTTGCCTCACAGTTAACTTTCCTGCAAACCCATCATTATTAGTATCGTCAACACTAGAAAACAAGTTCAAATCATTTCTACTTCCAGCTAATTCGAATAAAATGTCTGTACTTTCTGTTGGCTTATACGTTCCGTTGACTACGGCTACCTGCAATTTCACAGGAGCAATCAATTGTACAATAGGTTCATAATTACCTTGAAGTACACCTGCAATTGGTGGCACATATTCATAGACATTATTTAAAGGATTAAAAGTTTGACCTTCAAATTCAGTTTTAATATTATAGTTTCCTTGATTAATGCCAACCTGTGTAAATCGAACGCTAAACAATTCATCATCTGGATTATTTGAAAACACAAAGATCTCTTCTCCTCCAACGATGTCTTTTCTGTACAAAATACGATTCTCATCAAAGGCTTCCTCCACATCAGAAGGCGCAACCATTAAGGATTGATTATCTCCAGCCTCAGCTAAAATTGCGACTTGTTCTGAAGACAAATTTTGTTGTAAGGGTTGATTTTTAGAATCGACTTCGGAATACACAGAAACTCCAAGTTTTAATTTTTCCGTTTCATAATTTCCACCTCCAAAAACGGTAAAACGAGAAAAATTCCGTTCACTAAATTGATAATCTACAGTAATTCGCATTTCAGAAGTAATGGGAAATGTAGAGTTGAAAATTATTTCACCTGCATTATAATCGATAATATAATCTTTGTTTTCACCTCGTTCGATAGCTATTCCATTGACATACACAGTTTCACTTCCAGAGACAATCAATACAAACAACTCGCTATTAGGACCACGCAATTTATAAGGCCCTTGATTTCCTTCTTGTGCTGTAAATTGGCTACTCGTAAACTGACCTCTAACTAATGCTCCAGAAGCAAATACATTTGATTTTGAGTCTTCTTTATCAAAATCTACATTGACCAATAAACCTTGTACGCGTTTTGTAAACGAAGCAAAATAACTGGTCTCGTTAATTAAATCTATATCACCTGCTCTAATATTCCAGGAATCACTAAAAAGTTCAATAAACACCTGATCAAATTCATCTAATCGTTGTGAATAACCACTTTCTTGTAAGGGAATATTGGCATCTTGAATAGAAGCTCTCAACGATACTTTATCACTTAACTTTCCTGAAATTTGCAAATCCAATTCACTATTTAATACCGAATTTTGATTATTCCCAATCGTGACACCACGAGAAATACTTCCAGACGTACTTAATCCATCAAAAGGTAAAAACGAACGTTGCACGTTAGATTGATTTAACTTGTATAATCGTTGAAGATTATCAGTGTTTTCTACAATAATGCGTTCATCTAATTGAAAATACTTTTTGGTCATAAAATCTGGATACCTCAAATAATCAATAACAATTGAATCTGTTTCAACAGGTTTCTTAAATGTCAATATGGCTTTTGAAAAATCAATATGATAATATGAAGAATCAATTATGGTATTATCTTTTCGTCGTAAAATAAAACTACTGGTATTAATACTAACAGTATCAATCTTTATGGAGTCTTTAACCCTTACTTTTTTAGTCCTATAATTTGAGGTTGGCTCTTGCGCAAATGCAGAGCAACCCATAATAAAACAGATAATTGAAATAGCAATTTTCATTCAGTATATAAACTTCTAAAGACAGAAATTATTTTATCCTTAAAATCGGGTTAAAATAATAGTGTAAAAGTACAGTATTATTTAATTTAGGCCGATAATCGGCATTTAACAATAAATATCTAATAAATTTATATTATGAAAATAGTT
This sequence comes from Psychroserpens sp., assembly GCF_034670085.1. Classification (GTDB taxonomy): domain Bacteria; phylum Bacteroidota; class Bacteroidia; order Flavobacteriales; family Flavobacteriaceae; genus Psychroserpens. Next base: position 417,221 of record NZ_JAXMOD010000001.1, read on the forward strand.
TCCTACAACGTAAATGGTATTCGTGCAGCAATGAATAAAGGCTTTGGCGATTGGCTTATAAGTGCAAATCCAGATGTGATTTGCTTACAAGAAATCAAGGCCATGAAAGAACAAGTAGATATTGAAGCCATAGAAAATGCAGGTTACAAGTATAATTATTGGTTTAGTGCACAAAAAAAAGGCTATAGTGGCGTAGCAATTTTGAGTAAAACAGAACCAAATCATGTAGAATATGGAACAGGTATTGAATCTATGGATTTTGAAGGTCGAAATTTAAGAGTAGATTTTGATGGATTGTCTGTAATGAGCATGTATTTGCCTTCAGGAACTAATGATGCGCGATTAGCACACAAATTTGAGTATATGGATATGATACATAACTATCTCAATAACTTACGAAACGAGTTGCCTAACTTAGTCGTTCTTGGTGATTATAATATTTGCCATGAAGCTATAGACATTCATAATCCAAAAATGAAAGGTGTTTCTGGTTTTTTACCTGAAGAACGTGAATGGCTTGGAAACTTTATCGATAGTGGATTTATAGATTCATTCCGATATTTGCATCCTGAGAAACAAGAATATAGCTGGTGGAGTTATAGAGCGAATTCTAGAGCAAATAATAAAGGTTGGCGATTAGATTATGCTATGGCCAGTCTTCCTTTACAAGAAAACATCAAACGAAGCGTTATCCTTTCGGAAGCCGTTCACAGTGATCATTGTCCTATTTTAATTGAAATTGATAACTAAAATATAAACAAATCAATAACTTAATATTACAACCTATGTTCAAAAAATTGTCATTAATAGCACTAACATTAGTTCTATATACATCTTGCGTTTCAAAAAAGATTTACACAGATTTAGAAGATAAATATGCTGAGCTAAAAAAAGAAAATCGAAAGTTGTCTACTAACAATCAAGATTTAGAAACGGTCTTAACTAAAGCAACTAATGATTTAGCGAAACTTCAGAAGGACTACGAAAACACATTAGCACAACGTAACAAATTACAATCTGAATATGATGCTACCAAAGCTAATCTTGACAATCTAAATGCGTCTTACGATGCCTTAGAAAAGAATAGTTCAGCTTCTATAGCTGAGAATTCTAAAAAGAATCGCGAATTATTAGCACAACTTGAAGCTAAGGAACAAGCATTAGCTGCAGAAAATACTAGACTTGATAAATTGAAACAAGAGCTGGAAGCACGTTCACAACGTGTAGCCGAATTAGAAAATGTAATCGCTTCTAAAGATGCGGCAATGACCAAACTAAAAAATGCCATTTCAAAAGCACTAACCAACTTTGAAGGCAATGGACTAACCGTTGAACAACGCAACGGAAAAGTATATGTGTCTATGGAGAACAAGTTATTATTTGAATCTGGAAGTTGGGCTGTTGGATCAAAAGGGAAACAAGCCGTAAAACAATTAGGTGAAGTTCTAGCTGAAAACCCTGAAATTGCCATTTTAATTGAAGGTCATACAGATAATGTCCCTTATAAAGGTAATGAACAACTCAGTGGAAACTGGGATTTATCGGCCAAGCGTGCAACTGCCATAGTAAATATCTTAAGAGAAAATGCTACGATAAATCCGGAGAATTTAACTGCTGCAGGTCGAGGTGAATTTGCACCTATAGCAAGCAATGACACTGCCGAAGGCAAAGCTCAAAACCGTCGAATTGAAGTGATTTTAACACCTAAGCTTGATGAAATTTCTAAGCTCTTAAATGAGTTGTAATCCAAAAAATAATCTTAACACAGATTTAGACCTTTCATTTTTATAAAGCTGAAAGGTCTTCTTATCTTTACACATCATTAAGTAGAATAAGTGTCGCACTGAGCGCAGTCGAAGTGTTTCTTATCCTATTGAAAATAAGTTTAATTAAAAAGACTCCTACCTTCGAAGGAAATATTATGAGATATACAACACTTCCAAAAACCGATATAAAAGTTAGTAAAATATGTTTAGGCACTATGACTTGGGGAAATCAAAACACCCAAGACGAAGGATTTGCTCAAATGGATTTGGCATTAGATAGAGGCGTAAATTTCTTTGATGTAGCTGAATTGTATCCTGTTCCTGCAACCGCAGAAACTTATGCTGAAACTGAACGTATTATTGGAAATTGGTTTAAAAAAACTGGATATAGAGATAAGGTGGTTTTAGCTACAAAAATTGCTGGACCTGGAGATTATACGGCTCATATTAGAACTAATGGTTTTAGTAAAGAAGCACTTAACGAAGCAGTTGATAACAGTTTAAAGCGGTTAAAAACCGACTATATTGATTTATACCAGTTGCATTGGCCTGAGCGACAAACCAATATGTTTGGTGTAAGAGATTATACGCATAGTTCTAAAGATCCATGGACCGATAATTTTAATGAAATTCTTCATAATCTAGATAACATTATTAAATCAGGTAAAATACGTAAAGTTGGAATTTCGAACGAGAAAGCTTGGGGAACGATGCGTTATTTTGAAGAATCTAATGCTCATGATTTACCACGAATGATAACCATTCAAAATGCATACAATTTATTGAATAGAGTTTTTGAAGGTGATATGGCTGAAATTGCTATTCGTGAAGAGATTGGTTTGTTGGCTTATTCACCAATGGCATTTGGAGTATTGTCTGGGAAATATATTAAAGGAATTGAAGGTGAAAAAGCCAGGTTAAAACTCTTCCCTAGATTTGCAAGATATAGTGGAGACAAAGCAACTGAAGCTACAAAACGTTATTTAAAAATTGCTGAGGATAACAATATGACTTTAGCACAAATGTCGTTAGCATTTGTAACTGATAGACCATTTATGACGAGTAATATTATTGGAGCAACATCATTAGAACAATTAGAAGAAAATATTGATAGTATTAATATTAGGCTAAGTGATGAGATTCTAAAAGCCATTAAGGAAGTGCATGATGACATTCCAAATCCAGCACCTTAATAGTTATAATAGTATTAAAAACAAAAACCCCTTTCCGTTACTACGAAAAGGGGTTTTAGATATTATTTGATTTCCTTACCATTTTTATCAATAAAATGGTATTCAAGATATGTGTAAGCATCTCTAGGTAAAACTTTTACCCATTTTTTGTGTTCTAAAAACCATTTAGAACGTACTGATGGAAACCCTTTGGTTATAAAGGCTGCTATAAACGGATGCGCATTTAAGGTTATCTTTTTATAGTCTTTTTTGAAGAGTCTCTCTAGGTCTTGAGTAATGCGTTGAATCACTTTAATTGGTGCTTCAATTTCTTCACCTGCAATACCATTTGGATTGTCTTCTTTTGTTTTAATATTGCGTTCTGGGCGAACACGTTGTCTGGTAATTTGTATCAAACCAAACTTACTAGGTGGCAAAATCTTATGCTTTGCCTTATCATCATTCATTTCGTCACGAAGATGATTGTACAATTTTTTTCGATTCTCTGCTTTTCCCATGTCAATAAAATCTACAACTATAATGCCTCCCATATCACGTAAACGTAATTGTCGAGCAATTTCTGAAGCAGAAATTAGATTGACTTCTAAAGCAGTGTCTTCTTGGTTTTTTTCCTTGTTAGATCGATTACCACTATTAACATCAACTACATGCATCGCTTCGGTATGTTCAATTACCAAATAAGCTCCTTTTGCCATGGAGACTGTGCGACCGAAAGATGTTTTTATTTGACGTTCAATACCATACTTTTCATAAAGTGGCACGCCATTTTTATACAGCTTTACTATTGATTCTTTAGCAGGTGCAATTTCTTGCACGTAATCTTTAATCTGTCCATAAAGCACTTCGTCATCTACTGTAATACTTGAGAATGAATCGTCAAAAATGTCTCTTAAAATTGAAGAGGCTTTGTTCATTTCACTCAACACCTTACTAGGATGATGTGCTTTATTTAATTTTCTACACATTGCTGTCCATCTATTCAGCAAATTCTGTAAATCTTTGTCGAGTTCGGCAACTTTTTTGCCTTCTGCGACAGTACGAATTATAACGCCAAAACCTTTAGGTGTGATGCTTCTTACCAAACGTTTTAAACGTTCTTTTTCTTCTTTTGACTCAATCTTTTGAGAGATTGAAATTCGATCAGAAAATGGCACTAAAACAATATAACGACCTGCTATAGATAACTCGCTACTAATGCGAGGACCTTTGGTTGAAATTGGTTCTTTTACAATTTGTACTAATAGAGATTGATTTGATTTTAAAGCGTTAGCTATGCTTCCGTTTTTATCAATATCTTTCTCAAACTGAAAATTTTTCAGTAAAAAATCGGTATGTCTACCTGCGCTTACACGTTTAACGAATTTTAAAAGGGAAGGTAATTTTGGTCCTAAATCATGATAATGCAAAAACGCATCTTTTTCATAACCTACATTTACAAATGCAGCATTTAGACCAGGAACAGCTTTACGTATTTTGGCAATAAATATATCACCAACGGCAAAGTTGTTATCATCTTCATCTTTGTGTAACTCGATAAGTTTTCCATCTTTTAATAAGGCAAAATCAACAATATCAGAACTCGATCTTATAATCAATTCTTTTTCCATGTTGTTAATTTTAATCTATTTTGATTCATTTCAAAACAGATGGATTTTAATTTTGACACAGGATGTTTAATCCAGTAAACTCATGCACTACGAAGGTATACGTAATGAAAACTCATGAATTTTATATCAAAGAACGTTGTTTTTAAAATTGAAAAAGTAGTTAAAAAACTACTTTCTCAATTTATTTCTTTTTGTGACGATTAGCGCGTCTACGTTTTTTACGCTTATGCGTCGCTACCTTGTGTCTTTTTCTTTTTTTACCACTTGGCATAAATAAGTCTTTTTAAATTAATGTTTCTTTTTAATGTTTTAGTTGACCTCAACATTGGTCTTAACACCTTCAACAAATACTTTTGCAGGTTTAAATGCAGGAATATTATGTGCTGGTATTTTAATTGTTGTATTTTTTGAAATGTTACGTCCAGTTTTCTCTGCTCTTGTCTTTACGATAAAACTTCCAAAACCTCTTAGGTATACATTATCACCACCTTCTAAAGATGATTTAACTTCTTCCATAAATGTTTCAACTGTTGCTTGAACATCTCCTTTTTCAATTCCTAATTTATCAGAAATTTTAGCTACTATATCAGCTTTTGTCATTGTTATTAATTTTAGGGTTATCTATTAATTATAAGGGTTGCAAATATAGGTAATTTAATTTCAATATTTCAAGCGTAATTAATTAAAATTTAACCTTATAAAGATTTATTTTTGCGGTAATTATAAAATATATATGAATTTTAAGATAGTTTTAACTAATTGGTACTCAACAAATAAGCGAGAACTCCCTTGGAGAAACACTAAAAATCCGTATTACATTTGGTTATCAGAAATTATCTTACAACAAACCCAAATTAAGCAAGGCTTACCCTATTACGAAGCATTTGTCTTGAAATACCCAACAGTTTTCGACCTTTCAATTGCTAAAGAACAGGATGTTTTAAAACTTTGGCAAGGTCTCGGATATTACTCCAGAGCTCGAAATCTACATGACTCAGCAAAGTATGTTGCTATTGAATTAGACGGTGTCTTTCCTTCTACATATTCAGAACTTATAAAGCTTAAAGGTGTTGGTGATTATACGGCAAGTGCAATTGCTTCAATCTGTTTTAATGAACCAACAGCTGTGGTTGATGGAAATGTGTACAGAGTATTGTCACGTTATTATGGAATAGACACTCCTATTAACTCAACAAAAGGCATCAAGGATTTTAAAACATTAGCTACATCCTTAATAGATACCGAAAACCCTGGAGATTACAATCAGGCAATCATGGAATTTGGAGCTACACAATGCAAACCGAAAAATCCTAATTGTAATAATTGTCCATTAAATACTAGTTGTATTGCACTTCAAAAGGGAAACGTTGATAGTCTTCCTGTAAAATTGAAGAAAACTAAAATAACAATTAAGTACTTTAATTTTTTAGTACTTATGTCTTCAGATAAAAGAACACTTTTTGAAAAAAGAGTAACAAAAGGTATTTGGCAGAACATGTATCAATTTCCGTTAATAGAAACAGAACAAGAACTTTCTTCTAAAAGTTTCGATTCACATCCAAAAATCAGTGCTTTTTTTAAAGATATAGCATTCGACTTTAGCTTATATAACACCAAAGAGCTTGTTCATAAACTTTCACATCAACATTTGTTTACAAAATTCTGGATAGTTGAAGTTGATAAACTCCCAAAACAGGGCATACCTATTTCAGAATTAAAAGCCTATCCAACACCGATTGTAATTGGAAATTTCATAGAGGAATTTAATTTTCCTATATAAAGAACTCACAATTTTTTCATACTTTTAATACTACCATTACAAATTGTTTAATTTTGTAATGTTAAACAACAAATAACTATGTCTGGAACATTAAATAAAGTGATGCTAATTGGGCATTTAGGTGATGAAGTAAAAATGCATTATTTTGATGGTGGAAACTGTGTTGGACGATTTCCATTAGCAACTAATGAAACCTACACGAATAAACAAACTAATGAACGTGTTACGAGTACAGAGTGGCATAATGTAGTGGTTAGGAATAAAGCAGCTGAAATATGTGAAAAATACCTTTCTAAAGGTGATAAAGTATATATTGAAGGGCGTTTAAAAACTAGAAAATGGCAAGATGATAAAGGAAATGATCGCTATTCAACAGAAATACAATGCACAGATTTTACGTTTTTAACTAATAAAAATGAAGCACCAACTGGTAATAGTGGTCATCAACCTGAATCTAATCAAGCAACTCCAAATACAGCGTCGCAACCCATAACAGAGGACAATGACGACTTACCATTTTAAACATTAAATATTCTATAGTGGATCCTGAACCCTCGTGTTTTATACTATTACTACTTTCTGGAAATTCAGCATTAATTTCTGGACTCATACTATTATTCGTTTTACTATTTTGTTCTGCATTAGTTTCTGGTGTTGAAGTCGCCTTATTTTCATTAACAAAATCTGATATTGATACTGGTTTAGAAGCACAACCAAAAGCATTTTCAATCATTTCTAGGTTATTAGAACGTCCCAAAAAATTACTTGCAACCATTTTAGTCGCGAATAATTTTATCAATATTGGTATTGTTATTTTGTTTGCTTATTTAGGCGAAACATTATTCTATAATATTGAAGTCGCTTGGATGAGATTTCTATTAGAAGTTGTAGTAATCACCTTTTTAATTTTATTATTTGGGGAGATTATCCCTAAAATTTATGCGAGTAGAAATCGAGTTAAGTTTTCTACATTTATGGCAATTCCTTTAAGAGTATTAGATTTTATTTTTTCTCCTGTGAGTTTACCAATGCGATTTGTAACCTTGGCTATTCATAATGGCTTAGGGAAACAAAAATCAAATATTAGTGTTGATCAATTATCTCAAGCTTTAGAGCTTACTTCAAATAGTGATACTACCATTGAAGAACACAAAATTTTAAAGGGTATTGTGTCTTTTGGAAATACTGATACAAAACAAGTGATGCGACCTCGAATGGACATTTTCGCACTTAACGACGAACAGAAATTTAGTGAAGTAATTCATGAAATCACAAAGAATGGCTACTCAAGAATACCTGTTTATAAAGATAATATTGATACTGTAACAGGTATTTTATACGTTAAAGATTTATTGCCTCATATAGATCGTAAAGAATTTGATTGGACAGGTTTACTTCGTGAACCGTTTTTTGTTCCAGAAAACAAAAAATTAGATGATTTAATGGTTGAATTTCAAGATAAAAAAGTTCATTTAGCTGTTGTCGTTGATGAATACGGTGGAACCTCAGGATTAGTTTCTCTAGAAGATGTTATCGAAGAGATTGTTGGTGATATTAGTGATGAGTTTGATGATGATGATGTTGTGTATACTAAAATTGATGATCATAATTTTACCTTTGAAGGTAAAACCACTTTAAAAGATTTTTATAAAATTATTGACGTAGAAGACGAATCTGTATTTGAAGATTATAAAGGTGAGGCTGAAACTATTGCTGGTTTTGTTTTAGAAATCTCTGGAATATTTCCAAGACTGAAAAGTAAAATAAATTTTAAAAATTACGTTTTTACAATTGAAGCAATTGACAAAAAACGTATCAAAGACATAAAATTTACCATATTGAATAAATAAGAATGTCACCTCGAGTGCAGTCGAGAGGTCTTTAAATTCTTAAAACATTAGGTTTCGACTGCGCTCAACCAGACATTCATTCAATCGAATTAAACTATGAGAAAGTTTCTTTTATTATGCGTTGCTATATCCTGTGTTGCTTGTGGAAGTGATCCCATCCCAAAACCAAAAGCAATGTTACGTTTGGAATATCCTCAACCAAGGTATAAAAAAGTAGATATCTCATTACCATTTACTTTTGAAAAGAATGAAGTGGCAGATCCAATTACAAATATTAAATTAGATGGCATTAATAATCTTTATGGCGTAAACATTAATTACCCAAAATTAAAAGGAACTGTATATCTCACTTATAAAAAAGTTAAAAACAACAACCTTACTGACTTATTAAGAGATGCTCAAAATCTCACTCAAAAACACACGATGAAGGCTGATGAAATAGAAGGTGATATTTATGAAAATCCTGAACATAAGGTTTTCGGGATGTTTTATGAAGTTGGCGGTAATGCAGCATCACAATCTCAATTTTATGTAACAGATAGCATCAATCATTTCTTGGTTGGCTCACTTTACTTTTATGCAAAACCTAATTACGACTCTATCTATCCTGCCGCAGTATATCTAAAAAACGATATTAAGCACATAATGGAAACTATTGAGTGGAAAACGAACTAGGTTACTTTTTCTTTTGATAGTAGTTTATCAGGTTTTGAGTTGAATGATCATGTGAATTAGACACCTTAGGATCAACTAATTCTTTCAAAATCGTATTAGCCAATTGCTTTCCGAGCTCAACACCAAATTGATCATAGCTAAATATATTCCAGACAATGCCTTGCACAAATATCTTGTGCTCGTACATTGCAATTAACTTCCCTAAACTTTCTGGAGATAATTTATCTATCAAAAAAGTAGTTGTAGGTTTATTCCCTTCAAATATTTTAAAAGGAGTTAACGCTTTTATTCGATCTTCAGGAATTCCTTGAGCTTTTAATTCATTAATTACTACCGATTCAGGTTTACCATTCATTAATGCTTCGGTCTGAGCAAAAAAGTTAGACATTAACTTATCTTGATGATCTTGATTTCCATGAAGGGATTTTGCAAATCCTATGAATTCGGCTGGAATCAGTTTCGTACCTTGATGCATCAACTGAAAGAACGCGTGCTGAGAATTAGATCCTGGTTCTCCCCAAATAATAGTTCCTGTTTGATAGTTTATTTTGTCTCCATTACGATCAATGCTCTTCCCATTACTTTCCATAATACCTTGCTGAAGGTAAGTGGCGAATTGATTTAAGTATTGCGAATACGGAATAACAGCTTCACTTTCGGCATTAAAGAAGTTATTATACCATACACTTAAAAGTGCCGTAATTACAGGAATGTTTTGATCAAAATCTGCTGTTTTAAAATGCTCATCCATTTTGTGAGCACCTAATAAGAGGTTATCAAAGTTTTCAAAACCAACAGCTAAACTGATTGATAAACCAACAGCGCTCCAAAGAGAGAATCGTCCACCAACCCAATTCCACATTGGGAAAATATTAGTTTCATCAATACCAAAATCTTTTACTTTTTCAATATTGGTAGAAACCGCTACAAAATGATTTGAAACTGCTTCAATTGGAGCGTTTCTGAGAAACCATTCTCTTAGCGTATTCGCATTAGATAACGTCTCTTGAGTGGTGAATGTTTTCGAAACAATCACAAATAGTGTGGTTTCAGGATTTATATTTTTAATGACCTCATTAACATGATCGCCATCTACATTACTCACAAAGTGAGTTGTCAATTGATTTTTATAATATGCTAAAGCATCAACTACCATTGCAGGTCCTAAATCTGAACCTCCAATCCCAATGTTTACAACATCTGTAAATGCTTTTCCTGTATAACTTTTTAATTCACCATTGATTACCTTTTTCGTGAAGTCTTTAATTTTGTTCTTGACTTCATAAATTTCAGGCATTACATTTTCTCCATTAACAATGACTTTAGCAGCTTTAGGACTTCGTAAGGCTGTATGCAAGACTTCTCGTCCTTCTGTTTTATTAATCACAGCACCTCCAAAATATTTATTCATGGCATCTTTTAAATCCACCTCATTTGCTAATTCTACGAGTAAATCTAAAGTCTCTTTAGACATTCGATGTTTTGAATAATCTACATAAAAGTCTTCCCATTTAATGGTCATTTCATTTGCTCTATTCCTATTATTCGCAAACAATTCTGTCAAATGTGAATCTTGTATGGTATTAAAATGTGCTTGTAATTTGCTCCAAGCTTTAGTTGTAGTTGGGTTGATGGTTTTTAATGCCATTATTGAATTTTGGAAGTTAGTACATCATCTTCAGTAGGAATTTCAATTGCATTGTCTTCAAATTGAATTTGATCTAACTGAGATTTTAAAGGTTTAATAAATTCTGTGTATTGTGCTTTTAAAGAATCTGGAATAGACTCAGCAGCTGGTAATTTTTCTCTAAATGGATCAACTTGCTTTCCGTTTTTCCAAAAACGATAGCAAACGTGTGGTCCACCAGTATTTCCTGTCATTCCTACCCAACCAATCACATCACCTTGCTTTACAAATTGGCCTTTTTTGACCTTTTGTTTTTGCATGTGCAGGTATTGTGTGCTGTAGGTTCCGTTGTGCTTAATTTTTACATATTTTCCATTACCTCCTCTACGAGTAGATTCTGTGACAGTACCATTAGCTGTAGCTAAAATTGGTGTTCCAATTGGAGCAGCAAAATCGGTGCCTTTATGAGGTCGTAATTTATAACCATAATATGCAATGCGTCTATTTAAATTGTATCGAGAAGAAATTCGACTAAATTGTACAGGTGCTTTTAAAAATGTACGTCTTAAACTCTTTGTGTTTTCATCAAAATAGTCAGCAATGTTTTTAGTGCTATCAACCATAAAATTGAATGCATAAAACGATTCATCTTTATGTTGAAAATAAGCAGCATCAATACTTTCAATTCCTGCATAAATAGAATCTTCAATAAAACGTTGTTTGTATACAATCTTAAAACGGTCTCCTTTTTGTAGTCTGAAGAAATCAATCGTCCAAGCATAAATATCACTCATATCGTTGATTAATTGATATGGCAAGCCTTGAGATTCCATGGTTTCAGATAAATTGTTCATTACAATTCCTGAAGCTTCTCTTTCAACTAGACTAATAGGTTTTTTTCCTCTATAGGTTTCAATTGAATCTGTAAATTTAATGACTACATAATCGATGCTATTAGGCTGATAAATGAAACACTGAGGTGTTTGTAAAGAGTCGTTAGTACATAATAAGGTGTAAGGCTTACCTAGTTGTAGTTTTCTTATATCAAAACTATCTTTTACCTTTTCAGCAATATTAAAAATTCGAGGATAACCAATATGATTGCGTTCAAGGATTTCTCCAAAACTATCCCCTTTTCTAATCGTATCTTTTTTTACAATAAAGTCCTCAAGAACAAACCCAAATTCTTTTTTGGGTTCTGGTACTATCACTGTTTGTAAATCCTCAGTCTCTACTTTTTTATCGTCGTCTTTACACGACCATAGACCAATACCGATAAGAAGTGCTATTAATAATTGTTTTGGTTGCATTAATTAGTTCTATAAATTTTCTCCCCAATTTTTTAATTCGTCTTCACTCCAAAGTTCTGGGAAAAAAATGCGTTTCTGATACTTAGGATGCATATACTTTTTCCAATCGCTTCCTCCTGTTGCTTCGCCATCTCCTGTACCACTTTCAATATAATGTTTTGCTGCGTTGTAATGAGCAATTACCCAAGTGATATTTACTGTATAATCATAGTGACGCATTGCTTTAACTAAATCGGTATCTTTTTGGTCTGCTTCAGGTAATTCTTTAAAACGAGTCCATAAATTCTTAGTATTATACGTTTGCATAAACCGGATAAAATCACCCTTGTAGCGTTTTTCAAAATTTGTTAAAAGTGTAGACTTTTTTCCAGTTTTATAATCTTTTCCAGCCGCTTGCCAATATAAATGTTCGAAGGCATGTTCAAAAGGTGTCTCTCTATCTATGGTTGCTCTAAATCTAAAATCGATAAGATTAATCAATTCAGTAGATGCAAATTCTATCATTCTATATTGCGCACTTTGGAATCCACTCGCAGGTGTTAAGGTATATCGGAATTTCATATATTGTTCAACACTCATACCATCTTGCATAATGGTAAATGAAGTGGTTAACATATCGAAATAACGACTAATTCGCATGAGTTTATTTTCAAAGTAGACCACATCTAAATCTTCTTTTTCTGCAACTTGCTGAATTTCCCAAAGTATCATTTTGAAAAGCAACTCATTGATTTGATGGTATGCAATAAACACCATCTCATCTGGAAAAGTAGTACGCTGAATTTGTAAGTTTAGCAACGCATCTGTTTGAATATAGTCCCAATATGTAATAGGCTTGCTATAAAGCAAGCCATATAAATGATCATCGGTATCTTGGTCTATTTTTGTATACTTTTCTTGTAGTTGTTTAAAGATATCGTCAAATTTGTGTATGTCGTCCATGTTAGTTAGTCAAATTGAATTTGAAAAGAATGCTTTAGTCCTTTAAAAGCTTCTAAGTTTGCTTGAAGTGAACCTACGGCCAAATCTGCTTTAATTTTTAAAGGAATTTTATTGTCGTCTGCACTTACCCAAAGGGTTAAACTTTCTTGTTCTTTAAAAACACGACCAGCCATTACATATGGTCTAAACTTTAAGGTTTTAACTTTTCCGAATTCGGTTTCAATAGTTTCTCTTCCTAAAAACTTTAATTTAAAATTATAGTTTTCTTCATCAAAAAACATATTAAGCTTCACAATTTCACCTTCCCTTATACTTTCAGTATCATAATTATTACGAAGGTAATAAAACGCAGAAACCATATCCTGCACATCCTTTTCGGTTGCTACTGTTTTTTCTGTTTTATGCTTTTTATTAGCGACTAATGCTTCTTGTTTTTCATGATCAAAATCGATTTCAATGTCTTTGGTGTGACCTCCCTCATCAATTTTCCTAACGAATTTATAAGGCATTCCTGTTTCCTTATCTATATAACTTTCGTATCTATCTTTTACTTTAAAAAACCATTTGATTGCTCCTGTAGTCCACCCTTTACCAACAACATGATATACAGGCTTTCCATTTATCTTAGATTCTTTAACTTCAAGAGTGGCATTTCCGGCTTTTAAAAAATTACTGTAACTCATTTCAAATTTGAACCATTCTCCTTCTTGAAATGCAGATTTCTCTTGTGCAAAAGATATTTGCATCCCAAACACAAGACCTATTATTAGTAGTATATTTTTCATTTTTATCATAATTGTAAAGTAACTTTTATAGTTACATTTTATTGTTTAGTAAGGAGAATTACAATTACTGTTCCAAAAATAAAAAAAAACTCGAGACCAATAGTAAATATAGTTGTTATAGTTATGTTAGAGTTTAACAAAATAAAAACCTACAAGATTTATACTGTAAAGCATTCAGCATAAAAATTGTAGGCAAATACATGTAAACAATTCTATATTTTACAAAGTCCCTCTTTTAGACTGCTCACGTTCGATAGACTCAAATAATGCTTTAAAATTTCCAGCGCCAAAACCTTGTGCACCCATTCGTTGAATGATTTCAAAAAATAGGGTTGGTCTATCTTCAACAGGTTTTGTGAAAATTTGTAGTAAGTAGCCTTCTTCATCAGCATCAACAAGAATTGATAATTTTTGAAGTTCTTTAATATCTTCTTTCATCATGTCCATATGAACTCCTAAACGTCTAGGAATGTCATCATAATAAGCTTGAGGAGGTGGTGGTAAAAACTCAACACCTCTTGCTTTCAACTGAGCAACTGTTTTAATGATATCATCTGTTGCTACAGCTATATGTTGTACACCTGAATCTTCATAAAAATCTAAATACTCTTCAATTTGAGATTTTTTAGCGGCTTTGGCTGGTTCATTAATTGGGAATTTAATTCGACCATTACCATTACTCATAACTTTACTCATAAGTGCTGAATATTCGGTATGAATTTGTTTATCGTCAAACGATAGGAAATTCACAAATCCCATCACATCTTCATACCATTTTACCCAAGTATTCATTTGTCCCCAACCTACATTTCCGACCATGTGGTCTATATATTTTAAACCAACTGGTTCAGGATTATAGTCTGATTCCCATTTTGTAAATCCAGGCAAGAATACTCCTGAATAATTTTTACGTTCAACAAACATGTGAACGGTTTCACCATAGGTGTAAATTCCAGCACGAACAACTTCTCCAAATTCATCCTTTTCTACTATAGGCTCCATATATGATTTTGCACCTCTTTTTGTAGTTTCTTCATATGATTTTCTTGCATCATCTACCCAAAGTGCTACAACTTTAACACCATCACCATGTTTAACAATATGATCATTAATTGGAGATTTGCTATTAAGCGGAGTTGTTAATACCAATCGTATCTTATCTTGTTTTAACACATAACTTACAGCGTCTTTTGAGCCTGTTTCTAAGCCTTTATAAGCATGAGACTGAAAACCAAATGCTGTTTTATAAAAATGAGCTGATTGTTTTGCATTTCCTACATAGAATTCAACATAATCTGTTCCTAATAGTGGTAAAAAATCCTGAGCGCCTTCAAAGATTTTCTCCAATCCGTAATTGACACTTTTTACTTCTTTTGCCATAATAATATTCTTTTATAAAATTTTTGTTTTTTGTTAATTGCTTAAACTATCTAATTCTATTTTAGTTTCTAATACTTCATCAATATTCAAGGAATCTATGCGAATTGTATCCTCTTCCATTTCATAATAATCGTCATCGTAGTCATAAATGGAGTCATTTTCCCATTCATATTCAAAATCATCACCATTTTTTTGCATATCGTAACCTTCCATAATAGCAGTGGATAATAATGCACCATAAATCATAAAATAAGCAAGGTAAAACAAGGTCACAATTGAACTCATTATTAATGCTATAATATTTAAAATTTTAGCTGTAGAGACATTGCTCCTGCTTTGATGTGCATAATTTTCAGAATTTAGCTGAAACTCTTTTAAACTCTTATTAGCCATTACCAATCCAACAATACTTAAGATTAAAGGAATAAAAGCAAAAATTCCACAACAGCAACCAGCAAAAGACATAACAAGGGCAATAATGCCTAAAATCATTGCGGTTGGGTCTGCTGGTAATTTATTATAACTCATATAAATATCCCATAAAAAACCTCTTGTTAGATAAGGAACTCAGTATTGGGTTTCCCGAGTATTTGATTGATAAAATATTAGTGCTCTAACCAAGATTTGTAGTAATCCTCGTCTGCTATTTTTAATGCTTCTTCTGTGATTTGTAAAGGTTTAAACGTATCCACCATTACAGCTAATTCTTCCGTTTTTACTTTACCAATACTACGTTCTGTTGCTCCAGGATGTGGGCCATGAGGAATACCTGCTGGATGCAATGAAATATGACCAGCTTCAATATCATTACGACTCATAAAATCGCCATCTACATAATACAATACCTCATCACTATCAATATTACTGTGATTATATGGCGCAGGAATACTTTCAGGATGATAATCATATAAACGAGGTACAAAACTACAAATCACAAAAGCATCAGTTTCAAAAGTTTGATGAATTGGAGGTGGTAAATGAATACGACCTGTAATAGGTTCAAAATCATGAATTGAAAATGCATAGGGATAATTGTAACCATCATAACCTACAACATCAAAAGGGTGCGATGCGTAGACCATTTCAAAAATATCGTCTTGCTTTTTAACTTTCATTAAAAAATCTCCTGACTCGTTGTAAGTTTCCAATTCTTGTGGTTGACGAAAATCCCGTTCACAAAACGGAGAATGTTCTAATAACTGTCCAAACCAATTTCTATAGCGTTTAGGTGTATAAACTGGTCGTCTTGATTCGACAATAAACAATCTATTATCTTCAGTATCAAAATCTATTTTATAGATAATTCCTCTTGGGATTACTAAATAATCTCCATATTTAAAATCGAGATTTCCTAAATGAGTTCTTAATTTACCTGTTCCTTTATGAACAAAAATAACTTCATCAGCATCAGAGTTTTTATAAAAATAATCTGTAGTTGATTGTTTAGGAGCTGCCAGAATAATCGTACAATCACTGTTGGTAAGTACAGCTTTTCTACTATCGAGATAATCATTTTCTGGTTTTACTTGAAACCCTCTCAATCTATAGGATTGAATACTGTTTTTCTTAGCAATTTTAGGCGCAATGCTATATTGTTTTTTGATGGCTTTGACTTGAGTTGGTCGTTGTTCGTGGTATGAATTTGTTGACATTCCGTCAAATCCAATAGTTCCAAACAATTGCTCGTAATACAAGCTACCATCTTCTTTTCTAAATTGTATATGTCGCTTATGTGGAATCTGTCCAAGCTTATGATAAAAAGGCATTTTTTTTAGTTTAAAAGTTGATTTGTTTATACGTTAATACGCATAAATTAAAGTGTTTTAAAGATACAAAAAATGATAGCTTATTCCGGATTTCTCTTAATAAGAAATTGAAGGTGAGATAATAAATCTTTGAATATTAGATTTAGCATGATTCAAATATCGTGAATTTGATTCAAAACTAAAACTCTATTTTAATATAAATGTATAGAATATTTTCTATATTAAATAATATTTTTTATATTTGTTGGGCTAGGCATTAATCTTTTGGTTAATTAAGAAGTCTCCTTAGATTAATAAATAGCATGTTGCAACACAACAGGCGCTTGTTTTTTTTAATTCTTCTTAAATCAAATAACATAAAAAATGACTTCTTAAATTTCAGACTTCTTAAACAAATTGTGTATTAACCAACCCGAATAAGGGACCAATTTATTTAAAAACATGAAAACTATATTTATAAAAATAATCAAAAAAACCAAAGCAATACAACTATGTGTAGTGGGAATTATGTTATTCTTCACTAATTGCGAGAAAGAATCTATGAGCAAGTCAATAGACCACAATTCATTTTTAGTGGAAAATGGGAATAACAATATAATAAAGACAGGGAAATTTAATGACTTTAAAGAGCTAAAATCCTTTGTCGAAAAAATAAAAAAAGAAAAGGAAAGTCTATTACATCGAACTTCAATTGAAGATAATAATGATTTTACAATTCTAGAAGATAGAGACATTTACATTTATGATGATGGTCTAACTACATCGTACACAATGGCAATTCAAAAGGAAAATCAGAGCACATTTAGTTTTAGTAATCTAGTTGTCAAATTCTCAAATAATGATACAACTACTGCATTTATTCTAAATTATATTCCTAGTCAAGACTATTTGAACAATTATGTAAACGACCCTCAAATTCCATTTCAAGGTGAAGTAAACTATGAGTCTATTGATTATGATGGTAGTTTAGACGACCTCAATGCTAGATATACTTGTAATAGTATAACAGTAACCTATTGTAATTATGGTGGAGAAGTTCATGCGGCTGGCGAAAATTGCACACCTTCATTCATGTTTGATGTTACCTATGATATTTGTTATGATAGTAATAACGGACAGCCATTAAATGAATCGATAGATCCACCTGCTGGGCCAAATAATGGAGGTGGTGGAAGTAACTCTAATCCAACAATTCCGCTACCAACCGATACATGTGAAGATTCTAATACGGGAAATATAGGACTAATTGGAGGGAATGGAAACTGCTACTCAAGCGAAATGTTAGCATTGTCAGATGAACTTGAAGAAATATTAGATGGAATTGATTACGAGTATGACAGCTCATTAACTGACTATGAAGTCATAAGCTTTAATACTGTAGACGAATTTGAAGAATTCCATGACAGCATTTTTGATGATGTTGAAACTGAAGATAGTGAAACCTCTAACGATGATGGAATTTCAAAAACAAAAACCTTTGACCACATTTTCGACATAGGCATGTTTTCCTATACTATAAAAGTAGAAGTAGAAACAACAATACCTAGTGCGAACTCTTGCGATTGTATGGTAGTTGAAGATGTTACAACCATCCTAATTGGTAATACCACACTTGTGGAATGGGAACAATTAGGTAATCACACTACAGAAGTTTCTAGTGATGGTAGCGAACTGACTGTTTACACTAGAGGAACAATGACTGTAGGTGTTAAAATTGATGGCTATCCATTTAGAACTACATATTTAGTTACTTTTGTACAAGTATTTGATTACTCAACAGGTTATGTTATAGAGTATTATCTAATTAAAGAATAATTCTTAAAAATCAATGTTATGAAAATGTTATATACAATGTTACAAAATGAAAATATATATCGCACAGAAACTGATGCATTTAGTACTTTTCCGGGTACTTATATGATTATTATTTATTTTATATTCTTACTACTTTGTTTTATAGCAATTGTCTATTTGTATGTACTTGTGATTAGGTACTTGAAACTAAAAATAAAAAAGCTTAAAAAAGAGTTATAAGTGATGTTCTGATCCTGAAGGCAACAGGATTATCAAAGGGGTAATTGATTTTACCAATTATCCCTTTATTTTATTGCTATTATTTTAAAACCAAAATCCAATATTAAAAAACCAGATGCCTTTACGTTGTTCTGGCGAATAAGTAAACTTACCTTGAATTGGTCCTAAAAAAGTTTCAACTCCATAACCAATTGCATAACCTCGATAATCTGGAAGTGTAAACCACTCTCCAGTTTCAAAAATCTCATTATCAACATTAGCCCAGTTTCCTTCTAAAGTAATATGATGTTTCTTAAAAATTTCATAGTCAGCCGAAACAAATGCTTTAACATAACTATTACCAGTTAACGAAATAAAATCATAGCCATAAAAAGGAATGAAGTTATTTATAAAATTGTTTCCGTAGCCGCCTAAAGCAAAGTCTAAAGTGTTTGTGGTATTCTCTCCTATTTTAAAACCTCCTTCAGTTTTTAAATTAAAAGCTAATTTATCTGTCACACTAAATGCGTATCCCATATCGGCTTTTACGATTGAAAAAGAATCAAAACCTACATTAAACCCAGACGATAATAAATACCAATGCATATCACCATTAAAATAAACGCCTCTTTTAGGAAAGTACTTATTGTCATAGGTGTCCAATTTTAAATTTCCAAAAACACTTCCATAATCTGTGTTTTCAAATAGAAATTCATCGGTTTGTGAATTGAGTGTAATGGTTTCCGACTTAATTTTAAGCCTTTTATGCTCTGCGCCAATACTAAATGCAAAATCTTTCCTGAAGGACGTTTGCAAATAAAATTGATTGGTCTGGTCTTGAATCTCAACATCAATTTTATTTAGCCCAGAACCGACAATATCGTTAAAATTTTCTATTAATAATTCAGGATTAATGCTCTTATGAAATTGATTATATCTAGATCTAATCCCTATACTCCAATAAAACCCTTTATCAATTAAATATTCAAAATTATATCTCACATTATCACCTAAAATGACATCTAAGGATGCTATATCATTATCAAACAACAATCTTTTTTTAGTTAAATTAACTAGCGCTGAACTTTTATATAGGTCATCATAATGTAGTCCAAATTTTAAAAATGTTGTAATCTCGTTCTCCATTAAAGTTGCATAAAGATCATAACCAACTTTGCCTTCAGATTTTTTAAATTGAAATTTAAACGTATCAAAATTATTAGTGGCAATTAGGTTATTTACACCTCTATCAAAGTCTTCATAACTTACTTTAGTGTCGTCTCTAAATTTTAGTTTTCCTAGAATGTAAGCTCTAGTATATCTATTATTCCCTTTTATTGTAATCAAGTTAATATTAATACTATCCGATGAAACCATATTAATATTAGGCCTCAACGTATTTGCTGTTGCATATTTAGGCAAGGACTTTAAGGCTTCTATTTTTTTTAAAGTTGCCTGTTTCCCATTTTCGATAATTTTTTGGCTTTCACTAAACGATACGACCGTAAAATCTTTAATATCCGGATTGATATAAATATCTGTTATCTTAGATTTCAACTTCATATCATTGATCGTTCTGAAATTGTTTATCTGAAGTAATACATCAGGTGCCGATTTTAATTCACTTCTATCTTTAAGGTCGTCTTGCACGTCTATACCAATAATAATATCCATCCCTTTAGCCTTAAGTTCATTTATTGGATAATTATTGACAACTCCACCATCAATTAATAATTGACCATCAATCATAACGGGTTGAAATAACGTTGGAAACGCACCACTTGCAGTAACTGCTTCTGATAAATTTCCAGATTCTAACATAACTGCTTCTCCGTTTTCTACATTAGTGGCAATACAAAAAAACGGAATAGGCAATTGGTCAAAACGTTCAATATCACTGACATGCAAAGTGAGTTTTGACATTAAATTAAATACATTTTGACCTCTTGAAAGTGCAGAAGGTAACTTCACCTTGAACTTATCGAAAGGTAGATTTACCGAATATTTTTCAGAGTTATCACGCTCGTAAAACGTTTTTGCAGAACGAGGTAAATCATCACTGATTACCTTATCATAATCTAAACTTTTAAATATTGAATCTAGTTGTTTACCTGAATATCCTGACGAATATAAAGATCCAACAATAGCTCCCATACTGGTTCCAGCGATATAGTCTATTTTAATACCGAGGCTATCAATTACTTTTAAAGCTCCTATATGCGCAAAACCTTTAGCTCCACCACCACTTAAAACCAAACCAACTTTTGGAGCAGCAGTATCTATAGCGTCTTGCGCCCTTGAAAAAAAGGACACACCTAACATTAATATTACGATAAGGAATTTTTTCATTTTGACTTATAGTAGGCTTTTATTTTTTTTGCTCTCGATTGTCCAACCACTTGTTCTAAATCTTTTTCATCGGCTTCTGCAATTCGCTTTACTGATTTAAATTGTTTCATTAAAGCAACAACAGTTTGTTCTCCAATTCCTGGTATGGTTTCTAATTCGGTAGTTAAGGCATTTTTACTTCTTCTATTTCTATGATGCTCAATTCCGAAGCGATGTGCTTCATTTCGCAATTGTTGAATTATTTTAAGAGTTTCGCTTTTTTTGTCTAAATATAAAGGAATTGGGTCGTCCGGATAAAATAATTCTTCCAAACGCTTCGCAATTCCGATTATTGCAATTTTTTTTCTAAGATTTAAAGCATCTAAGCTTTTTAAAGCTGAAGACAACTGTCCTTTACCACCATCAATAATAATTAATTGTGGTAACGATTGATTTTCATCTAGTAAGCGTTTATATCTACGATAAACCACCTCTTCCATTGATGCAAAATCATCTGGACCGTCAACCGTTTTAATATTAAAATGACGATAATCTCTTTTACTTGGTTTTCCATCTTTAAATACTACACAAGCTGCTACTGGATTTGTGCCTTGAATGTTAGAATTATCAAAACATTCTATATGACGTGGTTCTTCAGATAATCGTAAATCTAATTTCATTTGTGCCATAATTCTATTGGCATGACGATCTGGATCTACTATTTTAACTTGTTTAAAACGTTCCATTCTATAATACTTCGCATTTCGAAGTGACAGCTCTAAAATTCGTTTTTTATCACCTAGTTTCGGAATAGTTACTTTCAAATCTTCACCTAAATCTACTTTAAATGGTACATAAATTTCTGTTGAATTTGAGGTGAACCGTTGTCTAATTTCGGTGATTGCTAATTCTAATAATTGCTTATCGGTTTCGTCAAGTTTCTTTTTTATTTCGAGTGTGTGCGACCTTATAATACTTCCATAGGACAATTGTAAAAAATTTACATACCCATAGCCTTCATCACTTTTAATTGTAAACACATCGACGTTACTAATTTTAGGATTTACAATTGTAGATTTTGCTTGATAATTCTCTAGGATTTCAATTTTTTCTTTAATGCGCTGCGCGTCTTCAAATTGCATTTCTTGCGCCAACTGCTTCATTTGTGTTTTAAATTGTGATAATGAATCTTTAAAATTTCCTTTTAAAATTTCTCGTATAGCTATAATATATTGATTGTATTCTTCTTCCTTTTGAAAACCTTCGCAAGGACCTTTACAATTCCCTAAATGGTATTCTAAACACACTTTGTATTTGCCTGATTCAATTTTTTCTTCGGAAAGATTGAAGTTACATGTCCTAAGATGGTACAATCCTTTAATTAAATCTAATAAGGTATGAACCGTCTTCATACTAGTGTAAGGCCCGAAATATTCTGAACCATCCTTAAAAACACGTCGTGTTGAAAACACTCTAGGAAAACGTTCTTTTTTAATACAAATCCATGGATATGATTTGTCGTCCTTTAATAAGACATTATAGCGAGGTTGATACTTTTTTATTAAGTTATTCTCCAATAAAAGCGCATCCTTTTCTGTTTCTACAACAATATGCTTGATGTTAGCTATTTTTTTAACTAATACTCGAGTTTTGCCATTCTCATGTGTTTTGGCAAAATAAGAACTAACTCTTTTCTTTATGTTTTTAGCTTTACCTACATAAATAAGCTTCCCTTCAATATCATAATATTGGTAAACACCAGGTTCTCGAGGCAAGGTTTTTAATTGTAAATCTAATGAAGGATTTTCCATTATTTCAAAGTTAGTATTTACTAATTAAAATGGCTTTTATATAGTGAAAATTATTTGAGAATTATAGTTTTTAAACCATTCTAATAATTACCTTGCGCCACTTTTCATACAATTATAAATGACAAAAAAAATTATAGGTCGTGTTGACATGGTTAACTTTCCTAAATTGAATTTAAAGCAGATTGCGGTAAAAATTGACACGGGAGCTTATACGTCTGCAATTCACTGTTCAAAAATTATTGAACAAGACAATACATTAATTTGCACTTTTGAGAGTAAAGGTCATCCTAACTTTAAAAGTGAACAGATTATATTTGATAATTATACATTTACAGATGTAAAAAGCAGTAACGGATTTAAAGAAAATCGTTATAAAATCAAATCAGAAGTCATATTCTTTGGTAAAACCTATAAGATTAACTTAACTTTAAGCACTAGAGACGACATGAGATTTCCTGTATTAATTGGACGTCAATTTTTAAGTAAAAAATTTATAGTAGACGTTAACATGGAAAACGTTTCTTTTAACAACACACAAGAATGAACATTGTAATTTTATCAAGAAATCCACATTTATATTCTACTCAACGATTGGTTAAAGAAGGTGAGGCAAGAGGTCATGAGGTTGAAGTTATCGACCCATTAAAATGTGATATTATCATTGAAAAAGAAAAACCTACTATTTATTATAAAGACAGATACTTAGATTATGTTGATGCCATTATTCCTAGAATAGGTTCTTCAGTGACGTTTTATGGTTGTGCGGTTGTTCGTCAATTTGAAGAAATGGGTGTGTTTACAATTGTTACTTCAGATGCCATTCAACGTTCAAGAGACAAATTGCGCAGTTTGCAACGCTTGAGTAAAGCTGGAATTGGAATGCCAAAAACAGTGTTTACAAATTATTCTCGTGATGTAGAAGAAGTTATTGAACATGTTGGTGGAACACCAGTTATCATTAAACTTTTAGAAGGCACACAAGGTTTAGGTGTTGTTTTAGCTGAATCAAAAAATGCTGCTGAATCAGTTTTAGAGGCTTTCAACGGACTTCAAGCTCGTGTGATTGTTCAAGAATTCATTAAAGAAGCAAAAGGCGCTGATATTAGAGCATTGGTTGTAGACGGGCAAGTTGTTGGTGCTATGAAAAGACAAGGTAAAGAAGGTGAATTTAGATCAAATTTACATCGTGGTGGAAGTGCCAATATCATTAAACTTGATACAGACGAATTAAAGCTAGCAATGAATGCTTCAAAAGCATTAAAATTACCTGTATGTGGTGTTGATATGTTACAATCTGCAAGAGGTCCATTACTTTTAGAAGTAAATTCAACTCCAGGTCTCGAAGGTATTGAAGGTGCTACTGGTAAAAATATAGCAAGAGCAATTATCACTTTTATAGAACGTAATAGAAGCTAAATGAGCGATAAAAACGTATTAGAAATATTAGGTGAAAAAATACCCTTAGGTAAAAGTGCGACAGTAAGTTTTGAAGTTGCTAAACTACATACTCGTAACACCTTAGATGTGCCTATAATTATTGAGCGTTCAAAAAAACCAGGACCTACGGTTCTAATTACAGCAGGTATTCATGGTGATGAAATAAACGGTGTTGAAATCGTTCGACAACTTATAGCTAAAGGCATAAATAAACCAAAGAAAGGAACTATTATATGTGTTCCTGTAATCAATGTATTTGGATTCTTAAACATGGATCGATTATTTCCCGATGGTCGTGATCTTAATCGTGTTTTCCCAGGAAGTGCAAATGGTTCTTTAGCAAGTAGAGTTGCACATTTTGTTATGACAGAAATTGTCCCACATGCCGATTTTGTAATGGACTTTCATACTGGAGGAGCAGATCGATTTAATGCGGCACAGATTCGTATAATAAAAGACGAACCAATCTTATCTGAGTTGGCTCTTGTATTTGGCGCACCTTTTATATTTTATTCAAAAAACCTGAACAAATCTTTTAGAAACTCATGCTATAAGTCAGGGGTTCCAATGCTATTATTTGAAGGTGGAAAATCTTTTAATATTCATTCAAACATTACAAATACAGGTGTAAATGGCACCAAACGGATTTTATATCATTTAGGAATGTTACATTCAAAATTTAAAGTCTCTAAACCAAAAACTAAAGCAACTATTATAGAAGACAGTAAATGGGTGAGAGCTAAGTTTTCAGGAATGTTTAAAGCCACGGTTGCTATAAATACATACGTAGATAAGGATGATGTTATAGGAAATATTACAGATCCTTATGGAAGTTTTAATCACTTCGTTAAAGCACCTAATGCTGGGTATATTTTTAATGTAAATGAATCGCCAATCATTTATCAAGGTGATGCCATTTTTCATATTACAACCGCTTTAAAAAATGACTAAAGCTGAATTAAGAACAGCATACAAATTATTAAGAAAACAACTTTCTGAAGATCAAGTTGAACACTTGAGTTTGCAAATCGCAAATCAATTGCTCACTTTACCAATCTGGAATCATGCGTTTTATCATACGTTTTTATCTATAACTGAACATAAAGAAGTGAACACAGATTACATCCTAAATATTCTCTCTGGAAAAGACAAACACATTGTAATATCGAAAAGTGATTTCACAACCATAGAAATGGCTCATTACCTGTTAACTGATAGTACAACAATCAAAAAAAATGAATGGAATATACCTGAACCTTTAGATGGCATTTCAATTGCTACTGATAAAATTGATGTCGTTTTCATTCCCCTTTTAGCATTCGATGAAACAGGAAATCGCGTTGGTTATGGCAAAGGATTCTATGACAAATTTTTAGCAAACTGTAAACCTAAAACTCTAAAAATTGGATTATCTTTTTTTGAAAGCGAAACACAAATTAGTGATGTTTTTGAAAGCGATATAAAATTGAATTATTGTGTGACTCCTGAAAAAATCTATATATTTTAAAGCAAAAGGTTTTCTGTTTCCTTAGGTTCTTCCTCATTTTTAAAAGCCCTTTTATTAAAGAAAATTAAGATTCCTATTCCTGTGCTTATTGCCATATCTGCAATATTAAATACAGGCTCAAAAAAAGTAAAATATTGTCCACCATAAAAGGGAATCCAATTTGGTAAAACTCCACTCCACATTGGAAAATGTAACATGTCTACCACTTTGCCATGAAAAACAGCATCATAACCTCCATTAGAAGGAAGAAAAGAAGCAACTTGACCAGCGCTAGTATCAAATATAACTCCATAAAAAACAGAATCAATAATATTACCTAATGCGCCTGCAAAAATAAGAGAGACTGCAAAAATGAGAGTTTTAGAACTCTTAATTTTGATTGATTTATTTAGCCAATATCCAATTCCAATTACAGCTAAAATTCTAAAAATCGTTAAACATACTTTAGCAGTTCGATCTGAAATAAACGAAATAAAGTCACTAAGTTTCGTTCCCCAAGCCATGCCTTCATTTTCAACAAATAAAATTTGAAACCATGAAAACACTTCTGTTTTTTCATTTAATGAAAAATGTGTTTTAATGTAGATTTTTGACAGTTGATCTGCAATTAAAATAATGATAATAAGGAGTGTCGCTTTTTTTAATGACATGCTTTGGCTTTACAAGTGGCAAAAATAAGATTATTTCCATTTGGATTACTGGAAATTGAAAAAAGAAAAAAAATCGCTTCAATTATTATGAAACGATTTTTTTAATATCCTTTTTAAAAAACTTAATAGTTTATCTGAAATAATTCCTGTTTTTAACAGGACTACGTTATTGCATGTTTTTAGCTTCGATACTTAAAGTAGCATGAGGTACAAGTTTTAATCGTTCAGGATTAATTAATTTACCTGTTACTCTGCAAACTCCATAGGTCTTATTTTCAATTCGAATAATAGCATTTTTCAAATCTCTAATAAATTTTTCTTGTCTAATTGCTAATGCCGAATTTGCCTCTTTGCTCATAGTTTCGCTACCTTCTTCAAACGCCTTAAACGTTGGAGAAGTATCATCTGTACCATTATTATGGTCGTTCATGTATGCACTTTTTATGAGTTCTAAATCGTGTTCTGCTTTTTCAATTTTGTCCAAAAGCAATGTTTTGAATTCGGATAAATCCTTATCTGAATATCTTATCGTTTTATCTCCTGCCATGTTTTTAAATTTTTTGTATAAACAATTTGGTATTTACATCATCAAAAGCAATTTCTATACCATCTTTTAGGTCATCTAAAATTTCCAATTCGTCGGTAAGTGTTTCCGTTTTTATATACTCTAAATTTTTGTTTATCGCGTTAATAATTTGTTCATCTTTTTGAAACTGTACTGCAATTCTATCCGTTAATTCAAAACCAGAATCTTTACGCAAATTCTGAATTCTATTCACTAATTCTCTTGCAATACCTTCTTTTTGCAACTCTTCAGTTATGGTCACATCTAAAGCTACTGTCATTGCTCCTGAACTAGCCACAAGCCATCCTTCAATATCCTTTGATGTTATCTCAACGTCTGATTGTTCTAAAGTAATGTTTTTTCCATTAATTTCAACGTCTAAACTACCATTTTGCTCGATTTTTTTAATGTCTTGGGCAGAAAAACTGTTAATTGCCTGAGCAACAGCCTTCATATCTGCGCCAAAACGTGGTCCTAAAACCTTGAAATTTGGTTTAATTTGTTTCACTAATATGTCTGAAGCATCTCCTAAAACCTCAACAGATTTTACATTCACCTCTGACTTTATCAAGTCTTGTACTGCTAAAATTTCTTCCTTTTGCTCTTTGGTGTCAATAGGAATCATAATCTTTTGCAATGGCTGACGCACTTTAATCTTTTCTTTAGCTCTTAACGACAAGACTAATGAAGAAATTGTTTGCGCGCTTTCCATTTTACGTTCTAAAGCCTTATCAACATATGAGGCATCAAATTTGGGAAATTCAGCTAGGTGCACACTTTCAAAAGTTTCCTTTTTGGTTACCGAATTTAAATCCATATACAAACGATCCATAAAGAAAGGTGCAATTGGCGCTCCCAATTTTGCAATAGTTTCCATACAGGTATATAACGTTTGGTAAGCCGAAATTTTATCAGATTGATAATCACCTTTCCAGAAACGTCTTCTACTTAAACGCACATACCAGTTACTCAAATAATCTTGTGTGAAATCTGAAATTGCTCGTGCAGCTTTTGTCGGTTCGTACTCAGCATAATAGTCATCCACTTTCTGAATTAATGTATGAAGTTCAGATAAAATCCAACGGTCAATTTCTGGACGTTCAGCCAAAGGCATATCAGCTTCAGCATAGCTAAAACCGTCCAAGTTGGTATATAAAGTAAAAAACGAATAGGTATTATATAAGGTTCCGAAGAATTTACGTTTCACCTCTTCAATTCCATCTAAATCAAATTTTAAATTATCCCAAGGATTGGCATTCATTATCATGTACCAACGTGTAGCATCTGCTCCATAAGTTCCTAAAGTTTCAAAAGGATCGGTTGCGTTACCCAAACGTTTCGACATTTTTTGTCCGTTCTTATCTAGTACTAGTCCATTAGACACTACGTTTTTGTAGGCTACAGAATCGAAAACCATTGTTCCAATGGCGTGAAGTGTGTAGAACCATCCACGAGTTTGATCGACACCTTCAGCAATAAAATCGGCTGGAAAAGATTTCCCTTCGTCAATGAGGTCTTTATTCTCAAAAGGATAATGCCATTGTGCATAAGGCATCGAACCAGAGTCGAACCATACATCAATTAAATCGCTTTCACGTTTCATTGGTTGTCCACTTTGTGACACCAATACAATTTCATCAACGATGTTTTTATGTAAATCTATGGTCGCGTAGTTCTCTTCAGAATTGTTTCCAACTTCAAAGTCTTGGAAGATATCTTTAGAAAGCACTCCAGCGTCTACAGCTTTTGCCATTTCTGACTTTAATTCTCCAACAGAACCAATACAGATTTCTTCTTTACCATCTTCAGTTCTCCAAATTGGTAATGGAATTCCCCAATATCTAGATCGCGATAAATTCCAATCGTTTGCATTTGCTAACCAGTTACCAAAACGACCTTCTCCAGTTGATTTTGGTTTCCAGTTGATGGTTTTGTTAAGATCATGCATTCTATCTTTTACATCAGTAACTTTGATGAACCATGAATCTAACGGATAGTATAAAATTGGTTTATCAGTTCTCCAACAATTTGGGTAATTGTGTTTATATTTTTCAACCTTAAAGGCTTTATTTTCTTCTTTTAATTTGATAGCAAGCTCAACGTCTATTGAGCGTTCTGGAGCTTCACCATCATTGTAATATTCATTCTTGACATACTTGCCAGCAAACTCACCAAGCTCAGGTCTAAAACGACCTTGTAAATCGACTAAAGGCACTAAATTTCCATTCTCATCTTTTACTAAAAGCGGTGGAACTTCTGGTGTTGCCTGTTTAGCTACCAAAGCATCATCTGCACCAAACGTTGGTGCTGTATGTACGATTCCTGTTCCATCTTCAGTGGTTACGAAATCTCCAGAAATGACTCTAAATGCATGTTCAGGATTATCATTTGGAAGTGCGTAAGGCAACAATTGCTCGTAAGTAACTCCGACTAAATCTTTCCCAACAAATTCTTTGACTACGAAGTAAGGAATCTTTTTATCACCTGATTTATAAGCTAACAATTCTGACTTGTCTTCCACCAAATTATACTTTCCAGAAAACTGATAGTTCACTAATTTCTTGGCTAAAATCACATTCATTGGTTGAAACGTATATTGATTATAGGTTTCAACTAAAACATAATCAATCTTTGGACCTACAGTTAATGCTGTATTACTCGGCAATGTCCAAGGTGTCGTCGTCCAAGCTAAAAAGTAAATATCACCTTCATTTTGCAAAAAGTCTGGTAATGAATTTTCATTGGCTTTAAACTGAGCAACCACAGTTGTATCAGTCACATCTTGATAGGTTCCGGGTTGGTTTAATTCATGAGAACTTAAACCTGTTCCTGCTTTTGGTGAATAAGGCTGAATTGTGTAGCCTTTATAAAGTAAGCTTTTATCATAAATTTGTTTGAGCAACCACCAGACACTTTCCATGTATTTAGGATCGTAGGTAATGTATGGATCATCCATATTAACCCAATAACCCATTTTTTGGGTTAGGTCGTTCCAAACATCTGTATAACGCATAACGGCTTTACGACAAGCTGCGTTATAATCTTCTACAGAAATTGTTTTTCCTATATCTTCTTTAGTAATTCCTAGTTCTTTCTCTACACCAAGTTCGATTGGCAAACCATGTGTGTCCCAACCTGCTTTTCGCTTTACTTGAAAGCCTTTCATGGTTTTATATCGCGGAAAAATATCTTTAATTGCACGTGCTAAAACGTGATGAACTCCAGGTAATCCATTTGCAGAAGGTGGTCCTTCAAAAAAGACAAAAGGCTCATTCCCTTCTCTGGTAGAAATACTTTTTTCAAAGATGTTATTTTCTTCCCAATAGTTAAGCATGTCTTCTGCAACCTTTGGTAAGTCAAGTCCTTTATATTCAGGAAATTTCATCTGATATTTTTTAGTTTGTTATTATGGATAAACAAAAACTTTATTCAAAGATATATTGCAAAATGCAAGTATCGATAAACCCAAGTTTTAACGCTCATAATATCATTGTTCTAATCGAGTCGCGAAATTAAGGAATTTTGCTAAAATTATGAGTGTGTTGATGGCAAAAAAGAGAATGTGTTAATCGTCATACCACTTGACGTATTTTATATCATCAATTTGTAATTTATCAAATATTGAAAATCACAATTACGAATACGATGAGTAGCGCAATTAATGATACAATTCTTTTTGCGTTTTTCATGATTGAGAAAATAATGCGTTTATTATTGTAAAGACACTAAAAACTACCATTACAAATACGATTAGTAATGCTATTATTGATACAATTGTTTTTACATTTTTCATTACAGAGATAATGATGTCTGATTATTTAGACACCAAAACCTCTAAGAAGTCACATACATGTTGCATTAATGTTCAGAATTTCAAAAACAAAAAAAGCAAACATTATAATGTTTGCTTTTTACGATCTGCTATTAGATATTTGGGATTAAAGGTTTGTTAGTTAGATCACAAACGTAAGCACTTCATTCTCCAAACCCAATAACATATGTTAATTTCCCTTCATTTCTTTTCTAATTCTGCTTAACTGAACTGCAGTAATATTCAGGTATGATGCAATTTGATATTGTGCAATTAGGTCATCAATATCTGGTATTCTACTTTTTAATAATTGATATCGCTCTGTAGCATTCAATGAAATAGTCTCAAATTGTTTCTTTTCATAAACTATAAATAGATATTCTAAAACTCTATTATAAACATTACTTATTTCAATAATTGTTTCTGTCAAACTGAAGAAGTCATTAAAATCTACCTCATAAACTTCACAGTTTGTTAGAGCTTCATAGGTTAAGAATGATGGTTTTTTAGTCAAAATTGAACTTAGTGGTCCAACAAAACTTATTGGTGAATAAATGTTTTTGGTGTATTCCTTTCCTGCTTCGGAAACACGAACAGAACGCATTAAACCTGAAGTTAAAAAATACAATTTCGTACTCTTACCTCCTTGCTTAATTATAGTATCACCTGATTTTAATGTTTTTCTACTCGATAGATTTTTAAGAATCAAAAAGGTGTCTTTAGAAACATTAAATTTTGACTTAAGAAAATCAAAACTTGGATTCTCCATTTTTTTAGTTAGTTAAAGGTTGGTATGAGTCAAGTTTATCATTTTCGAAATTGAAAACAAATAATACCTATGAAGATGCTAATAAAATGGTTAATGTGTTGAAGGAACTCTTAACTAAACCAAAAAACCAACCAAATCTTCAATTTTAGAAATGAGTTGAATTTTGATCACTGTATTTTTAAGTGCTATTTTATTGTATTTAGACACAAATATGGTTGAAAACCCTAACTTTTCAGCTTCTAAAATACGTTGTTCTACTCGTTGAACTGGACGAATTTCACCTGACAAGCCTACTTCGGCAGCAAAGCAGAAATCACTTGCTAAAGACTCATCTTCATTAGAAGATAAAATAGCAGCTACAACAGCCAAATCTATAGCAGGATCATCTACAGTAATTCCTCCTGTGATATTTAAAAAAACATCTTTTGCGCCCAATCTAAATCCAGCTCGTTTTTCTAAAACTGCCAATAACATGTTCAATCGTTTGGCATTAAAACCTGTTGCACTTCTTTGAGGTGTTCCATAAACTGCTGTGCTCACTAAAGCTTGAACTTCAATCATCAACGGTCGCATTCCTTCAAGAGTTGCTGCAACGGCATTTCCAGAAAGTTCTTCGTCTTTTTGAGAGATTAAAATTTCTGATGGATTAGAAACTTCTCTGAGACCAGAACCTTGCATTTCATAAATCCCTAATTCATTTGTAGAACCAAATCGGTTTTTATTAGCTCGAAGTATTCTGAACACATGATTTCGATCGCCTTCAAATTGTAAAACCGTATCCACCATATGCTCCAAAATTTTTGGTCCAGCGATATGGCCATCTTTAGTAATATGACCTATTAAAATTACAGGAGTTGCAGTTTCTTTAGCAAACTTAATGAGTTCTGTTGTACATTCTTTAATTTGAGAAATACTTCCACTAGAAGACTCGATGTAGTCACTATGTAATGTTTGAATCGAATCAATAACTACAATATCAGGCTCTAACTCCTCAATTTGTCGGAAAATATGTTGTGTTTTGGTTTCTGTTAAAATATAACAATTGTTTGTGCTGGGATTAATCCGTTCAGCACGCATTTTTATTTGCTGTTGACTTTCTTCACCAGAAACATACAAGGTTTTATAAGGTAGTTTTAAAGCGATTTGAAGTAATAATGTGCTTTTTCCAATACCAGGTTCGCCTCCTAGAAGTGTTAAAGATCCAGGCACTAAACCTCCACCAAGCACACGGTTAAATTCTTGATCATAGGTATCAAGTCTTGCCTCTTTAGAGGTGTCAATTTCATTGATTTTTAATGGTTTCGAAACACGCTTAGACGTTGAAGATGGCGCTTTCCAATCGCTTTTTTCTGGCTTTTGAATAACTTCTTCAGTTATGGTGTTCCATTCTTTACAAGCTGTACATTGTCCTTGCCATTTTGAATATTGGGAACCACAATTTTGACAAAAAAAGGTTGTTTTTAATTTAGCCATATGTATCTTCCGTGAAAACGGAAACCTCTTAATTTTTAGAACAGCTAAATTAAGATATTTTTAATTGATATCTTTAAACCAAGTGATAAGAGATATGATTTTTATGGCAGCTAATTTTGAAGGCATATTGATAAAAACAAATGCCTTTACCTTATGGTACAACCATTCAAAAAGATAATCGGTTGAGTATATGCTAAATTTAGTTTTCTTCATCTTCATCATCATTTTCGTTATCATCAATTGCTAAGTCTTGCAATCCTTTTAATTTCGACTTGATATATTCTTTGTCGATTATAATTGTTTCACCAAGTGTTAAAGCCGACTCATAAAACTTTGTTGCCTTTTTGTTCTTACCCAATTTTTCAGCATGTAAGGCTAAGTAGTACGTTCCTAGTAGTGAGTTTGGATCTTGTTTATTGGCTAACTTCCCTATGTTTTGTAAAGATTCTAAATCATTTCGTTCTTCGGCAATCGCAACAATTTTAGCAAACTCATCTTCCGTTATTGGTTTAACAATTCCGAAGTATTCTTCAATGCGCTCATATCTATTTACAATATATTCGTCTAGAGTTCCTTCATACGTCATTACTTTTTCATTGATTTCTTTTTCATCTAATGGCTTGAAAATCTCAAAAATCTTGTCTAAAGATTTAGATAGTGCTCCAGTAACCAATGTGTAATGTGTATCTCCTTGCAGTTCATCATAATAAAAGGTCAATTTTTGAGTATCTAACGTTTTAAGAATGCTACTTGTCTCACGAATTTTATTTTTCAAACTAGTAACATCTTTATCACTTGTAGCTACATAATAAAAAACATCATTCTTTAAATGCCCTAAACGAGTTGCAAGATTACTTGACATGGTTCCTTTATAATCTGGACTTATATTTATGTAAGCCTGAAAAACTGGTTCATCTGTAAATAAGTAAGCGTTTATAAAATTTGCCATTTTGTTATGACCAATAGCCACTCTAAATGGGCTTGTATTATAATTATCATCTATATAAGGAAGGAGTTCATTTTGTACAAAGTCATAAAAACGCTTTCCAGATTCAAAAGGCATTCCGGTAAGTTCATCAAAATAACCGTCATAAAAACGTTCTTCACCTTGAACTATTCCAACGACAATAGATTCGGGCATTTCTTTAAAATACGTCTGAAAATGTACTTGACCTAAAACGGGTTCAAACAAATAATCGCCATCAAATACAATAATTACTGGATGCTTTATTGAAGATTCAGGATCATAATTATTAGGCAATCTGATTTTTATATCTCTCGTTGTATTGAGATATCGAGACGGCAATTCTTTATTAATGGTCTGTGAAAAAAGTGAAGTACAACATAGGACTACACATGAAATAAGTAGGTATTTTTTCATCGTTTAGTAGGGATTTGGGAGAGTAAATATAACACTCTTTACGACAAACCACACATTTATTCGATGAACGGTAAAAAATTTTAAGAATTAATCTTGAAGCTCATAAATTTTGTCGAGCAACATATCTTTGGTTATATGATCTGATTTTTCAAGTAAAAGACCTGATTGATAGCTGTTTAAGGCTCTTTTTAAGTTTCCGTCTGCCTCGTAATACATACCTTGGTAGTAAGCACTAATCATAGACTCTGGATATTCCTGCCTTGCTAATTTTGCAAGTTCTTTTAAAGATTCTACATCGTTTTTTTTCTTTGAAGCCGCAGCAATAGCCCTTAAATCATTCTCAACAACTTTCTTTTTAAAGCCATAAAACAACTCAATATCTTCATATTTTTTCATTAAATAATCAAAAGGACTTCCGCTATATTCTAATACGTTCTCTTTGTATTCCTTTTTAGTGATTGGTTTATAAAATGAAAATATTTCGTTTAATGCTTTAGGGATTCCTAAACCGACTAAAGAATAATGATTAGCATCTTGAAAATCATTAAATCTGTAATTGAAGAACTCGTTATCAATTCCTTTTAAAGCATTATCTAGGGCTAAAATGTCTGTTCTTAAACTTTTCACATCATCATCAGCCGTAGCTAAATAATAAAACGTATTTCTATCTATTAATGGTGCTCTCTCACTCATCATAGTTGCCATTTCGGGAGCTAGTTCAGGGCTAAGTAATACATAAGCTCTAAATAAAGGCTTGTCTTTAAAAAGGTAGTAATTAATAAAATTAGCACTCATATCATGTCCGATAGCAATTCTGAAGTCTGAAACCATATAATTATCTTCAATATAAGGAATGAGTTCCATGCCTAAAAACTCAAAGAAATTTGCGCCTTCTTCAAATGGGAAATTAGTCTCATCTGCATAAAAGAAATCATCGTTTCTTGTTTCGCTTTGGTTTATTCCAACTACAATACAATTAGGAATGTCTTCCCAATAGGATTGATAATCTGTATTCCCTACTACTGGTTCAAACAGATAATCACCATCTAAAACAATTACCAAAGGATATAATACTTCCTCTTCTGCATCATAATTTCTTGGAAGTTGAATTTTAATATCTCTTGATCCTCCAAGCTTTGAAGACTCAAAAGGTTCATAAATTACTTGAGCATTTAGCGAATATGTAAAAAATAGAAGTAGTGCAACTAAAGTAAAATGCTTCATCATGGTTATAGTATTATAGAAATGCAAGGTAAAAAATTATTCCGTTCTATTATAGATAGGTAGATAAATTAGAGATAAGCCACCAAGAACAATAATCATAAATGTTTGTGATGACCACATAATCCAACCAAAAGCTATACTTGGTTCTTTAGCTATTGCAAATATTGAAAAAGCGGCATAGACTGCAACCGGATAAGAACCAATACCACCATTTGTTGCGGCAATGCTAAAACTTGCAGATATAAATCCTATTAAAATTGCAGCAAAAGGCAAGCTAGATGTTTCTTCAAGGGAAAGCGAGGTCACATAAAACATAAGCACATACATTCCCCAAATAAATAGCGTATGAAAAATAAACGCCCATTTCTTTTTCATTTTAAAAATTGTCATTATTCCTTCAACCAATCCAGCAACAAAAGTTCTAACCTTTATGGCAATTTTAGTCTGACTTCTTTTAATAAACACAAGAAGTAAACTAATAAACACGAGTATTACAATTAATCCTATAATGATTTTTTGAGGTTCAAAACGTTCAGAAAAGAACTGATAAATGAAATCGAATTCTAAGAATAGTGTGATAGAAATAATTCCTAACATGACCAGCATATCTGCCATTCGTTCTGCTACTATTGTTCCAAAACCTTTTTCAAAAGGCACACCTTCATAATTAGTTAAAATAGTTGCTCGAGTAATTTCTCCAGCTCTTGGAATGGTGTAATTTACCAAATAGGTTGCAAATACAGCCATAATGCTATTGGGTAATCTCAATGTGTAACCCAAAGGTTCAATCATAAATTTCCAACGATAAGCACGAGAAAGATGACTTAATAAACCGAAAAATAGCCCTAAACTAATATAGAAATAATCCGCATTTTTAAAATAAGTGAATAATTCTTCAATTGAAATTTTAGACAGAGAATACCATACCAGTAACACTCCTAGTAATAAAGGGAGCACTATTTTTAGGAACTTAGCTGTCTTTTTACTCAAAAGTTTATTTTAAAAGATTAGTAGCTTCATCAGGGAATACTAAAGATGGTTTGAACACTTTTGCGTCTTCTATATCCATAAACGCATAAGTAATTAAAATAAGTGTATCTCCAACTGAAACTTTACGAGCTGCAGCACCATTTAATGTGATTTCACCACTTTTTCTCGGCCCAGGAATACAATAGGTTTCTAAACGTTCACCATTATCATTATTTACAATTTGAACTTTCTCTCCTTGAATAATGTTTGCGGCCTCCATTAAATCTTCATCAATGGTAATACTACCAATGTAATTAAGTTCTGCACCAGTGACTTTTACTCTGTGTATTTTAGATTTTACGACTTGAATTTGCATGGATCAAAGATAATTAATTTAGAGCGATATTATCTATAAGTCTAATATCATCAGCATATACGGCTATAAATGCTCTGTATGTGTTATTGTTAGATTTTCGTTTTACGGTTTTTAGAGTGTCTACATTTGCTATTATAAAGTATTCCAATTCTAATAATTCATGGTTAGCAAATTGATTTTCAACCCATTTTGTTACCTTATTTGCACTAGATACACCAAACTTTTCTTTGGCAGCATTTAAGGTTTTGTAGATAAAAGGAGCTGCTTTTCTGTATTCTGCTTTCAACCTCATATTTCGAGAACTCATTGCCAAACCATCTTTTTCTCTATGTATTTTGCAACCTACAACTTGTACAGGAAGGTGATGTTTTTCAACCAATTTCTTCACAATCATTAGCTGCTGAAAATCTTTCTCTCCAAAATAAGCTTTATCAGGTTGTACAATTTCAAACAGTCTTTTTACAATTGTACCTACACCATCAAAATGCCCATCTCTAAACCGACCTTCCATTTCATGCTCTAATCCATCATAAGAAAATGAAGTCGATTGAACATGTTCACCATAAATATCTTCAACTGTAGGTGCGTACACAGTAATTTTGGTTTTAGATATCCTACTAAGTAATTTAGTGTCTTTTTCTAATGTTCTTGGATATTTCACAAGGTCTTCTTGGTTATCAAATTGCGTAGGGTTTACAAAAATGCTAACCACTACAATATCATTTTGTTGCAACCCTTTTTCAATCAAAGATGCATGACCTAAATGAAGTGCACCCATTGTTGGTACAAAACCAATTGTTTTATTATTTACTTTAAGATGCTCAAGATAACTGTTGAGATCTTTTTCATTGTAGTATATATTCACGTTATAACAAAAGTTTAACAGCGTGCAAACTTAATATTTTACTCGCAATCTGCATAAATTTTTGTAATTTTGCATGTTTTTTATTTTTAATTCCAAAAACGACAGATTTATGAAAGATAAGAGAATATTGTATGTGTCATCTGAGGTTGTACCATATTTACCAGAAACTGAAATTTCTTCAATGTCATTTGAAGCACCAAAAATGGTAAACAAACAAGGAGGACAAATACGAATATTTATGCCTCGTTACGGGAATATAAATGAACGAAGACATCAATTGCACGAAGTTATCAGACTTTCAGGTATAAATCTAGTAATCAATGATTTAGATATGCCTTTGATTATTAAAGTTGCTTCAATTCCTAAAGAAAGAATTCAAGTGTACTTTATTGATAATGAAGAATATTTTAAAAGAAAAGCAACACTGACTGATGAAAACGGGAAATTGTTTCCAGATAATGATGAACGTGCCATCTTTTTTGCTAAAGGTGTGATTGAGACTGTAAAAAAATTAAATTGGTCTCCAGATATTATACATGTTAATGGATGGCTTGCATCCTTATTACCATTATATCTTAAAGAGTTTTATAAAGATGAGCCTTTATTCACTGAAAGTAAAATTGTGACATCAATATACAATCAAAGCTTTGAAGGAACGTTAGATAAAGATATGATCAAAAAAGTAAAATTTGATAATATTGAGGACGAAAGAATTAAGTTACTAGACACCCCTAATTATGGCAATCTTATGAAAATCGCTATAGATCATTCCGATGCATTAATTAAAGGCTCTAGTGATTTACCTAAAGATCTTGAAGATCATCTAGACGCTTGTGAAAAACCGGTTTTAGATTATTTCCCAATTGAAGAATTTGCTGAACCGTACACAGAGTTTTATAAAAACAAAGTACTTAATTAGTAGAAAGCATACATGAAAAAAAAGAAAATTGCCCTAAGAAACGTATTGATTCTTGCTATAACAACAAGCTTTTTTATTGCTTGTGATAAAGATTTTGCAACTATAGAATCGGATATAGTAAATAATGATAATGCTACAAATTTTGATGTTTCATCAAGAGATTTTGATGTTATAGCTTATACAAAAGCATTAGCTCCAGTTCAAACTAGCACACTCCCAATTAATTTATTGGGTATTTATAATGATCCTATCTACGGACAAACAACTGCGAATGTGGTTACACAACTAAGGTCTTCTACTATTAATCCAGACTTCGGAGCAAATGTTGAACTGGACTCAGTAGTAATTAGCATCCCTTACTTTAGTACTGCTGTTTCTGTAAACGATGATGGTGAAACTATTTATGAATTAGATTCTGTCATTGGAACTTCACCAATGAAGCTTTCCATATATGAGAGTAATTATTTTTTAAGAGATTTTGATCCAAATTCAAGTATTAACGATCCACAAGTTTATTTCTCAAATCAATCAACAGGAACTAGCCCAATTATTGATGCACAACTAGAAGGCACATTAATTTACGACTTTAACTTTTTTACTCCTAGTGAGAAACAAATACAGTTAAAAAATACAGAAGGTGAACTTATTGGTCAGTCAGTACCAGCTTTACGTATTTCTTTCAATGCTAATGATCCATTTGAAGAAGACGAAATTACGTATTGGACTGAAAAAATTATTAATAAGTCGGGAATGCCTGAACTTAGTAATGCCAACAATTTTAATGATTATTTTAGAGGCATTTATTTCAAAACTGAAGCTATAAATGACGCAGGAACTATGTCATTGTTAAACTTTGCAAATAGTAATGCTAATATTACATTGTTTTACACTAGAGATAGCTCTATTAGTGGTTCTGAAGAACGTGTACAATCTACATATACTCTAAATTTCAGTGGAAACCGAGCAAACTTTTTATCAAATGACTTCGTATTCCCTATCGGAAATGAAACTCTTGGTGATGAAAAATTATTCTTAAAAGGAGGTGAAGGCTCTTTAGCAGTTGTAAAATTGTTTGATGGCGAAGACCTAGACGACGATATTCTTTTCAATACCTTCGAATCTTTCAAGAATGAATTTGTTGAAATGGATGATGACGGGAAGTTTGTTAAAAGTAAAAAACTAATAAACGAAGCTCATCTTGTTTTTTATGTAGACCAATCGAGTCTAACAGATGTTGAAGAACCAGACCGTATTTATTTATACGACATGGAAAATAACACACCTTTAATTGACTACTTATTTGATACAGCGAATACAATTTCACCTATCAATTCAAGAACTGGTCATTTAGGGAGGTTAGAACGTGAAGATAATGATGACAGAAATGGCATAAGGTATAAGATAAGAATTACAGAACATATAAATAATCTGTTAATTAGAGATTCAACAAATGTTGACCTTGGCTTAGTTGTTTCTGGGAATATTAACTTAGAAAGTAATACTCGAAATTTTGATGTATTAAACATGAACGATTCCAATGATAAAGTCCCAGTGAGTTCAATAATTACCCAAAGAGGTACAGTTCTTTTTGGAAATAACACTGCGGACGAAGAAAAAAAATTATATTTGGAAATCTTTTATACAGAACCAAATAATTAGAAATTACTATGTGCGGAATTGTTGGATACATTGGTCATCGAGAAGCTTACCCTATTATTCTTAAAGGTCTTAAACGATTAGAATATAGAGGCTATGATAGTGCAGGAATTGCTCTATTTGATGGGAGTGATATTAAATTATCAAAGACCAAAGGTAAAGTTGCGGATCTTGAGGAAAAACTTGAAAAAGAAATTCCAACCAATGGAACCTTAGGTATAGGACATACACGTTGGGCAACTCATGGTGTCCCTAATGATGTTAATTCACATCCACATTATTCTAATTCTGGAAATCTTGTGATTATTCATAATGGTATTATTGAAAATTATGAGTCTTTAAAGAAAGAATTAATTAAAAGAGGATATACGTTTCATTCTGATACAGATACAGAAGTACTAGTCAATCTTATTGAAGATGTCAAGAAAAATGAAAACACAAAATTAGGTAAAGCAGTACAAATCGCTTTAAATCAAGTTGTTGGCGCTTATGCTATTGCAGTTTTTGATAAAAACAAACCTAATGAAATTGTAGTTGCTAGACTTGGTAGTCCTTTGGCTATAGGAATTGGAGAAGGAGAATTTTTTATTGCAAGTGACGCATCACCTTTTATTGAATACACAAAAAATGCTATTTACCTTGAAGATGAAGAAATGGCTGTTGTGCGATTAAAAAAAGGTATTAAGATTAGAAAAATAAAAGATGACTCCCTTGTTGATCCTTATGTTCAAGAACTTCAACTTAATTTAGAACAAATTGAAAAAGGAGGTTACGATCACTTCATGCTTAAGGAAATTTACGAACAACCAAATGCAATTCTAGACACATTTAGAGGTCGTATGCTACCTAATGAAGGCATTATAAAAATGTCAGGCATAGAAGATAATATGAAAACCTTCTTAAATGCCAATAGAATAATTGTTGTCGCATGTGGTACGTCTTGGCATGCAGGTTTAGTTTCAGAATATATTTTTGAAGATTTAGCTAGAATTCCTGTAGAAGTTGAATATGCATCAGAATTTAGATACAGAAACCCAGTAATTACAGATAAAGATGTTGTGATTGCTATTTCTCAATCTGGAGAAACAGCAGATACATTAGCGGCAATTAAATTAGCAAAATCTCGAGGCGCTTTTGTCTTTGGTGTGTGTAATGTTGTTGGTTCATCCATAGCAAGAGAAACAGATGCTGGAGCTTATACTCATGCTGGTCCAGAAATTGGAGTAGCTTCTACAAAAGCTTTTACAACACAAATAACGGTCTTAACTTTAATTGCTCTTAGACTAGCTAGAGCAAAAGGTACAATTTCAAGCTCCGAGTTTAGACATCATATGATTGAGTTAGAGCTTATTCCTAGTAAAGTAAAAAAGGCACTTGAATCTGACGCTTATGTTAAAACTATTGCAGATATCTACAAAAATGCAAGTAACTTTTTATACTTAGGAAGAGGTTATAATTTCCCGGTTGCACTTGAAGGTGCTTTAAAACTTAAGGAAATTTCATACATCCATGCAGAAGGCTATCCTGCCGCAGAAATGAAACATGGTCCAATTGCTTTAATAGACGAGAATATGCCAATTGTTGTCATAGCAACAAAAAAAGGACATTACGAAAAAGTAGTAAGTAACATTCAAGAAATTAAATCTCGTAAAGGAAAAATAATCGGAATCGTAACTGAGGGTGATGAACAAGTAAGGGATTTAGCAGATCATGTGATTGAAGTTCCTGAAACAATAGAATCATTAACACCTCTATTAACTACAATCCCGTTGCAACTTTTATCCTACCACATTGCGTTGATGTTAGGTAAAAATGTTGATCAGCCTAGAAATCTTGCTAAAGCTGTAACTGTAGAATAACGTTACGTTTTAATCCTGTTTCCTTCATTTGTTTAGAATTCAATAAAAAAACTATAGTATTTTTATTGAAAACTATTATGCATGCATACTTTTTTGAGAAAAATTTATTTCGTTAGCATTAAATTCTATATATTGCTATACTAAATTTAACTAATTCCCTAAAATGAAGACACTCTTAAAAACTATGATGCTGTTTTGTTGTGCATTCTGTTTTGCGCAAACAACAGTAAAAGGTAAAATCATCGACAATAATGGTCAACCCTTACCAGGAGCCAATGTTATTGTATCTGGAACAACTACAGGTACGATTTCAGATTATGATGGAAACTATACCTTGACCGTTAACCAAGATCCACCATTTACAATACAAATTAGTAGTGTAGGTTTTGAAACTGTAAATCAAGAAGTTACAACAAACCCTCAAACTATTGATGTCACCCTTGTAGAAGGTACTGAATTAGATGAAATTGTTATTTCAGCTTCTAGAACTCCTGAACGAATCTTTGAATCTCCAGTAACTGTTGAACGATTTGGACTAAAAGAAATCAAAAATACTGCTTCAGCAGATTTTTATGGAGGTTTAGAAAATCTCAAAGGAGTTGATATCAATACCAACAGTTTAACCTTTAAGTCTATTAATACCAGAGGTTTTGCTGCTTTCGGTAATAACAGGTTTGTACAACTTGTTGATGGTATGGACAACTCTGCTCCAGCACTTAACTTCCCTTTAGGAAACTTGTTAGGTATGACTGAAACAGATGTTCAAAGCGTTGAAATATTACCTGGTGCTTCTTCTGCTCTTTATGGTGCAAATGCATTTAATGGTATTTTATTCATGAGAAGTAAAAGTCCTTTTGATCATGCTGGAATAAGTGGCTATGTTAAAAGAGGTATCACTTCACAAGAGGCTGCAGGAGATAATGATTATACTGACGTAGGTGTTAGAATGGCACACAAGTTTAGTGATAAATTTGCGGCTAAAATCAACTTTGGATATTTAAAAGGTACTGACTGGTTCGCTACTAATTATGATGATAAAGACAGATTAGGTGGAACCCGAGAGACAAACATAAATTATGATGGTGTAAACGTCTATGGTGATAATGTTACCACAAATATTAGAGACGCAGCGCCTGCAAGTATTCAGGGTCTTATTCCTGATGTTAATGTAAGTAGAACAGGATACACTGAGACTGATTTAACCGATTATAATGCCGAAAGTGTAAAGGCAGATTGGGGTTTATATTTCCGTCCTTGGGCAAATGATTTTGAAATCCAATATGTAGGTAAAATTGGAACAGGTTCAACTGTTTATCAAGGGGCACAACGTTATAGAATAGACAACTTCTTTTTACAACAGCACAAATTAGAATTTAAAGGTGATAATTTCTTTGTAAGAGGATATGTAACTGCAGATAAAGCTGGAGATACATATATTATGGATGTTGCAGGACCAAACTTATTACAAAAATGGAAGTCTCATGAAGATTGGTTTGGCCAATACATTGAAACATTCGTTGGTGCTACCCTTGGAGGTGCTACTGAAGCAGAAGCTCATGTTGCGGCCAGAGGAGTTGCTGAGACTGGCAGGTATGAGCCAGGAACACGAGAGTTTCAACAAGCTTTTGACCAAGTAACTAGTCAAACAAGTTTTTTAACTGGATCTGCGATTAGAGATAACTCACAAATTTATCATGGTGATGCTAATTATAATTTCGGAGATATGGTAGAATTTGCTGAAATACAGCTTGGTGGTTCATACAGAACTTATCGATTAAATTCTTTTGGAACTATATATGCTGACGAGAATGGACCTATCACTTATTCTGAGCTAGGTCTTTATACACAATTACAAAAAACACTAGAAGTCAATGAAAACTTAGAACTAAAATTAACAGGTTCAATACGTTATGATAAATCTGAATTATTTGATGCATTTTTATCACCAAGACTTTCAGCAGGTTTAACTGTAAACGAAAACCATAACTTTAGAGTATCGTATCAATCTGGATTTAGAAACCCAGACACCCAATCTTTATACATTGGTTTAGAGACGGCATTAGGTACGCTAGTT
The DNA here is from genome assembly GCF_034670085.1 of Psychroserpens sp. Classification (GTDB taxonomy): domain Bacteria; phylum Bacteroidota; class Bacteroidia; order Flavobacteriales; family Flavobacteriaceae; genus Psychroserpens. The sequence goes on from NZ_JAXMOD010000001.1 coordinate 461,589, forward strand.
GGTGGTGCTTCTGATATAGGTGAACGTTTTGAAAGACCTTACTCTGTAAGTCAATTTGCTCAAAATAATCTAGGTCAGCCATCATCTATAACTCAAACTGCTGCAGCTGCCTATACCAATTCATTATTTGTTTCTGTTGCAGGTGAATTAACTAACGAAGACCGTGACGTAAGTTCTAATGGAAGTAATTTTATTGGGAACTCTAATTTTGTTAAACCTGAAAGAGTAAGTTCTTTTGAAGTAGGTTATAGAGGTAAAATTAAAGGTTTCGTTATTGATGCTTCTGCCTATTATAATTCTTATAATGATTTTCTTGCAAACGAATCTGTTGTAGCTCCGCTTTACGGAGATGTTTCAAATTTCAACCTTACGGGTTATGACCCAAACAACCCTGGATCTGTAGCAGGATTAAATTCAGACACTCAACAAATTTTAGCAGCATTAGACAATGGTGATGTTAATGTGTATCAAACTTATACAAATTCTGAGGAATCGGTAAACTCTTATGGAGCTGCAATAGCAGTGTCTACAAAAGTGTTTAAAGATTTTGACTTAAGTGCAAATTACACCTATGCTCATTTAGATTTTGATGTAAAAGCTAATCCAGACTTCAGAACTAGTTTTAATACGCCTGATCACAAGGTAAAAGCTACATTCGGAAATACAGATTTATTTACGAATTTTGGATTTAATGTCGCTTGGAGATGGAGTGATAATTATTATTGGGAATCATCATTTGGTGATGGTGAAGTTCCGGCATTCCATGTATTGGATGCGCAAGTAAATTATAGAATTCCAAGTTTAAAATCATCAATAAAAGTTGGAGCAGTTAATCTACTTCAAGATGAATACTTTACTGCATTTGGAACTGGTTTAATAGGGTCTCAATACTATGTGTCTTGGACAATTAATAACTTATAATAATGGAAAAGAAACTATTTAAAATGAAAAAAATAAAGTATATATTTCTATCACTACTTGCACTAAGTATGATAGCCTGCGAGAATGACGTCGTAAAAGATTTTAGAGAACTAAATGAGAACGATGATGTTACTCTAGAAGAATTAACTGTTGGATCAGCAGATTTTTCTAATTATGTGGCAATAGGAGCCTCATTTACAGCTGGATTTTCTGATGGAGGTTTATTTAAAGCTGCCCAAGAACGTTCATTTCCTCAACTACTGTCAGAACAATTTGCTTTTGGTGGTGGAGGAAGTTTTACTCAACCGTTAATGGATGACAATACAGGTGGAATATTAGTTGGTGGCTTTGCCTCTGGTTATAGATTAGTTTTTGGTGGTGAAGGACCAGTGCCTTTAGATTTGTTTTTAACTAGTCAAGGAGCTCCTGTGCCTCCAATTACAACTGAAGCTACAAATAACATTGGAAGTAATTTTAATAATTTTGGAATTCCAGGTGCTAAAAGTTTTCATTTTGTGACTCCTGGATATGCTGCATTTAATCCTTTTTATACACGTATAGCTTCAGGACCTTCATCTACAGTTTTAGGTGATGCTTTAGCACAAAACCCGACATTTTTCACTTTAAGTGAAGTTGGAGGAAATGATGTGTTAGGATATGCAACTTCTGGAGGGTCAGGTGTTGACCAAACAGGAAATATTGATCCATCAACCTATGGCTCTAATGACATTACAGATCCTAATGTATTTGCTAGTGCGTTATCAACTATGGTTTCTGCTTTAACTCAAAATGGAGCTAAAGGAGTTGTAACAACTGTTCCTGACATTACAAGTTTATCCCACTTTACAACTGTTCCTCACAATCCTGTTCCATTAGACGCAGCAACTGCTGCAGCTCTAAATCAAGGTTATGCTGCGTATAATGGTGGTCTTCAAGCGGCTTTTGCTGCATTAAATGGTACTGGTTTGTTTACGGCAGAAGAAGTTGCAAAACGAACTATTTCATTTTCTGAAGGAGAAGGCAATGCAATGGTTATTATAGACGAAAATTTAACCGATTTAGGTGCAATTAACCCTGCATTCGCTGGTATACCGCAATATAGACAAGCAACTGCTACAGATTTATTTGTATTGCCGTTAAGTTCACTCATTCCACAAGGCTATGGCACTCAAATTCCACTAGAAGATAGATGGGCACTTACTCCTGAAGAACAAACAGCAATTGCAAACGCGACTTCTGCATACAACGCAACAATTAATGCTATTGCAGACTCAAATCCAAATCTAGCAGTAGCAGATTTAAGAGCTGTTTTAGAACAGGCCTCAACGTCAGGTTATCCTTATGATGAGTTTATTATGAATACAGATTTAGTTTTAGGCGGATTAGTTAGCTTAGATGGAATTCATCTTACATCTAGAGGCTATGGCTTAATGGCTAGAGAATTCTTAGTTGCAATAGATGAAGCTTTTGGTTCAAACTTTATTGCCTCTGGAACAACTCCAGTTGCAGATATTTTACCAACAAATTATTCACCCTTATTGCAATAAAACACTATAAAATATTACAAAAAAAACACCTTCATTTTGAAGGTGTTTTTTTATGCAGAAAAAAGCAAATAAAATGGCTTTATTTTTAAATTAAAAAATATATCTTTGCAGCGCGAAAAAGTAGTGCTTTGTAATCATTGTATTAAGTCTATTTTTCAGTATTGAAATATCTAAACATTAAACACATAAGTAATGTCAAAAGTTACAGGTAAAGTTGCACAAATAGTAGGTCCAGTTATCGATGTTCAATTCGAAGCTGGTACTGAACTTCCAAAAATTTATGATTCGTTAGAAATTAAAAGACCTGATGGTTCTCTTTTAGTATTAGAAGTACAATCTCACATTGGTGAAGATAGTGTTCGTACTATTGCGATGGACTCATCTGATGGTTTAAGTAGAGGGACAGAAGTTGTAGCTACTGGTGCTCCTATTCAAATGCCAATTGGTGATGATGTTTACGGACGTCTTTTCAATGTAATTGGAGATGCTATTGATGGTATTGGAGATTTACCTAAAGCAGGAAGTGCAGGTTTGCCAATTCACAGACAAGCACCTAAATTTGAAGATTTATCAACATCTACTGAAGTATTATTCACTGGTATTAAGGTAATCGATTTAATTGAGCCTTATGCAAAAGGTGGTAAAATTGGTTTATTTGGTGGTGCTGGTGTAGGTAAAACAGTATTGATTCAGGAATTAATTAACAACATTGCTAAAGGACATGGTGGACTTTCAGTATTTGCTGGTGTAGGAGAACGTACTCGTGAAGGAAACGATTTACTACGTGAAATGTTAGAGTCAGGTATTATCAAATATGGTGATGACTTTATGCATTCTATGGAAGAAGGTGGATGGGATTTATCTAAAGTTGATAAATCAATAATGAAAGAATCTAAAGCAACATTCGTATTCGGACAAATGAATGAGCCTCCTGGAGCTCGTGCTCGTGTGGCACTTTCAGGATTAACTATAGCAGAATATTTCCGTGATGGAGCTGGTGAAGGACAAGGAAAAGATGTACTTTTCTTCGTAGATAACATCTTCCGTTTTACACAAGCTGGTTCTGAAGTATCTGCATTATTAGGTCGTATGCCTTCTGCGGTAGGTTACCAACCAACATTAGCAACAGAAATGGGTGCAATGCAAGAACGTATTACTTCAACAAAAAGAGGTTCTATTACATCTGTACAAGCGGTTTACGTACCTGCAGATGATTTAACCGATCCTGCTCCTGCTACAACCTTTGCTCACTTAGATGCTACTACAGTATTATCTCGTAAAATTGCTGAGTTAGGTATTTATCCTGCTGTGGATCCATTAGATTCTACATCACGTATCTTAACTGCTGACATTTTAGGTGCTGAGCACTACGATTGTGCACAACGCGTAAAAGAGTTATTACAACGATATAAAGAATTACAAGATATTATTGCCATCTTAGGTATGGAAGAATTATCTGAAGAAGATAAAATGGCTGTTGGTAGAGCTAGACGTGTTCAACGTTTCTTATCACAACCGTTCCACGTAGCAGAGCAATTTACTGGTATTCCTGGTGTATTAGTTGATATTAAAGAAACTATCAAAGGTTTTAATATGATTATGGAAGGTGAATTAGATCACTTACCAGAAGCGGCATTTAACCTTAAAGGTACAATCGAAGAAGCTATTGAAGCTGGAGACAAAATGCTTGCTGAAGCATAAAACAGTAAGAAGTAAAAAGTAAACAGTGGTAAATTACTACTAATTACTAATTACTGATTACTAAATACTTTAAAAAATATGTATTTAGAAATTGTATCACCAGAAGCTACATTGTTTAGCGGAGAAGTAACTAGCGTTGCTGTTCCTGGTGTAATGGGTGAGTTTGAAATGCTAAATAATCATGCACCTGTTGTATCACTTTTAAAAGAAGGAAACGTAAAGATTAATGGAAACATTACCTTAGAAGAAGAGGTTGAAGCTAAATTCAATAAAACTGATAAAGGGTTTTGGTTACCAATTTCTTCTGGTACTATTGAAATGAAAGACAATAAGGTAATCGTACTCGCAGATTAAGTTTACTTTATATTCAAATATTAAAAACGCCAAACATTATGTTTGGCGTTTTTGTTTACTTTAACTTATTGTTCATTCTTTAGAATACAATTCAATATTTCATTATATATATTTGTGGTATGGAGTCAACCATAATAATATCTGAAAATAAAAGACCATTTTGGCAATTAATTATTGCCGCATTGCTATTTACATTTGCGTCTTATGTCATACTTATTTCATTACTAGACATAAATTGGTCATTTAAAGACGTATTACCTATGGCCCACAGTTTAGAATTTGTTGTATTTATTTCAGCAATAGCAATTGGTTTTTGTTCTCATAAATGTGTTTATATCGACATCCAAAATTCCAGATTTAAGCCAACTATGGAAATTGGATTTGTAAAAATTGGTAAATGGAAAATTATTAAAAATTATCAATATGTTTCTGTTTTTTATGATCCGTCAAAAAGTGAATCAGAACAATTTGAAGTTAATTTATGGTATGAACGAAACAAACATTTTGAGCTATATGCAAGAAATAATTATAGAAATGCCATGGAAATAGCTTATAACCTATCTGAAGAATTAGAAATTGATCTTTTAGATGCTACAATAAAAAACGACTATAAGTGGATAGATAAGGAAGAATTAAAACAACAAGCAAATGAGCAAACTTCCTAAAAAACTTAACAACAAACTAGAAAAGCGACAGCTGGAAAATGCCTTTCGTCAATTAGGTAAATCAAACAACCTCATTGATTTTTCGTCTAATGACTATTTAGGCTTCTCAAAATCTGAAACTATTTTCAATACAACTCATGAGTTTCTAAAAACTCATAACTGTAAACACAATGGTGCAACAGGTTCTCGTTTATTATCTGGAAATCATAAGCTATTTAAAATTGTAGAAAATCAAATAAGCAACTTTCATCATTCGGAAACAGCTTTAATTTTTAATTCAGGTTATGACGCTAACTTAGGATTCTTCTCTTGCGTTCCTCAGCGCAACGACATAGTTTTATTTGATGAGTTTTGTCACGCCTCAATTCGAGATGGCATCACCATGAGTAATGCTAAAGCTTATAAGTTTAAACATAATAGCATAGAAGCAATTGAGACATTAATTCTTCGTCATTCTGAACTTGTTTCAGAATCTCATCAAGACGTTTATATTGTTACCGAATCTGTGTTTTCTATGGATGGTGATTCTCCAGATTTGTCCCAAATGTCTCAATTAAGCAAAAAATACAATGCCAACCTTGTCGTTGATGAAGCTCATGCTCTTGGTGTGTTCGGTACAAAAGGTAATGGACTCATAAACGAATTGAAAATTGAAAATTCTGTTTTTGCACGAATTATAACCTTTAGTAAAGCTTTAGGAGCTCATGGTGCTGCCATTTTATGTCATCAAGATCTTAAGGATTATCTCATTAATTTTTCAAAACCTTTTATTTATACCACTGCTCTTCCACCTCATTCTTTAGCAACTATAAAAATATCATATGATGTACTTGTCGCACTGAGCACAGTCGAAGTATCACACATAAAACAACTACATCATAATATCAATTTCTTTAAATCAGAATTAAATCGACTCAACCTTAAAGAATTATTTATTGGGAGTCATTCTGCAATTCATTGCTGTATAATCTCAAGAAATGAAAACGTAAAACACATCGCTCAAGAACTTCAAAATCATGGTTTTGATGTAAAAGCCATACTATCTCCTACTGTTCCAAAAAGCAAAGAACGTTTACGATGGTGTTTACACAGTTACAATTCTTCAGAAGAAATCACAAAAGTCTTAGAGTTACTTGCTACTTTTGTTTAAAATCAATGCGTCTTTATGATCGACAATTATACTATACTAACTACCTTTCCGTATTCAACAGAAGCTCAAATTACAAAATCTAAACTCGAAGACGAAGGTATTGCAGTAATGCTATTAGATGAAAAAACTGTAGATTCAGATCCTTTAATAAGTCAAGCCATTGGTGGTGTAAAACTTTTAGTTTCAGATAGCGATTTTGAAAAAGCCCTAAAAATTTTCAACGCCATAAGACCTTATGAACTTGATTCAAACAACAATCCAATTCATTGTCTATCTTGTAATTCAAGTCATATTTTAATTGCACCCTTAGAACGGAAGAACTTATTTCACATGCTATTTCCCTTTTTTGAAAAGACAAAATACATTTGTAACGATTGTAAAACAATATTTTAATGCACACATATTTCATTACAGGAATAGGAACTGATGTTGGAAAAACTATAGCTTCAGCTATTGTTACTGAAGCTCTAGAAGCCGATTATTGGAAACCAATTCAAGCCGGAGAATTGGAATATTGCGACACTAAAAAGGTTATAGATTTAGTATCAAATAAGAATTCTAAATTTCATAAAAACAGCTATGCTTTACAAACTCCTATGAGTCCGCATGCTGCAGCAGAAATCGATGGCATTTCAATTGAACTGAAACACATAAAGACTCCAAAAACTAAAAACAATCTAGTCATTGAAGGTGCAGGTGGATTATTAGTTCCCATAAATAATAAGAACACGATTATAGATTTAATCGAACCAGATTATAAGGTTATTGTCGTATCTAGACATTATTTAGGAAGTATAAACCATTCCCTTTTAACGATAAATTTATTACAAAATAAAGGTTTTGATGTTTCCATAATTTTTAGCGGAAATGCACATAAAACCACAGAAGATATTATAACAAAAATGACTAAAGTAAAGGTTATAGGTCGTATCGATGAAGAACCATACTTTGACAAAAATGTAGTGAAAGCATATGCAGAAGAATTTAGAGATAATTTATGACACTAAAACAAAGAGATAAAAACCACATTTGGCATCCATTAACGCAACATAAATTGCATCCTGAAACCATTGCAATAACAAAAGCTAAAGGTTGTATGTTATTTGACGAAGATGACAATGAATATATTGATGCTATTGCGTCTTGGTATACCTGTATGTATGGCCATTGTAATCCATATATAACTGAAAAAGTTGCTGACCAAATGCGAGTTTTAGACCAGGTTGTTTTTAGCGGATTTACTCATGAACCAGCCGTTAAATTATCCGAAGCTTTAATTGACATACTTCCCAACAATCAAAACAAGCTCTTTTTTAGCGACAACGGATCCACATCTGTTGAAATAGGAATAAAAATGGCGTTGCAATACCATTTCAATCGCGGTGAAAAACGTAAGGTATTAATTGCTTTCGAAGACGGGTTTCATGGTGATACGTTTGGAGCGATGAGTGTTTCTGGGTTATCCGTTTATAATGGTCCGTTTGAAGATTTCTTTTTAGATGTTAAACGCATTCCAACACCAAATGGTGACAACCACGACACTATTTTAAATCAATTAAAACTATTAGCCACTACTCATAAAATTGCAGGTTTTGTCTACGAACCTTTAGTGCAAGGTGCAGCAGCAATGAAAATGCACAATGCTGATGGTTTAAATAAAATTCTAAACTTTTGTAATTCACAAAACATCATCACTGTTGCAGACGAAGTAATGACAGGGTTCGGTAAAACCGGAAAACATTTTGCTTCAGACCATTTAGCAACCAAACCAGATATTATGTGTTTGAGTAAAGCCTTAACTGGTGGCTTATTACCTATGGCAATTACAAGTTGTTCGCAAGATATTTATGATGCTTTTTACAGTGATGATTTAAGCAAAGCACTGTTTCATGGCCATACGTATTCTGCAAACCCATTGTCATGTACTGCTGCTTTAGCAGGAATTGACTTACTCAAATCGGATGACATTCGAAATAACATAATACGAATTATAGCATCTCATCAAGAATTTGGTAAGCATATTCAAAACCATCCTAAAGTAGCTTCTATTCGTCAAACAGGAATTATTTTTGCATTAGATTTAGATATTGAAATGGAACGTTATGGGAATCTTCGCGACAAACTCTTTCAATTTTTTATGAAAAATGGTGTCTTCTTAAGGCCTTTAGGTAACACGATTTATATTCAAGCGCCTTATGTTATTTCTAAAGAACAACTTCAAAAAGTGTATCAAATTGTAGAAGACGCTTTAGAAATTATTTAGGACGTTACCGCAAGGGTCAGGCTATCCACTATATCTTTTTAATAAAAAAATTAAAAAGGATGCCGTTTCTATCCTTAACGCAAAAAATATGAACTCTTATTAATACCTTTGCTAAAATCAAATCTGTTTGAAACAACCAATCTCCATAACTGCAATTTCATCCATTTCTCCCTTAGGACACACTCCTGAAGATATTTGGACTAACTATAAAAACCATGCGCATTTTTTTACAAAAAAGGATGGCAATTGGGTTGCAGAATTAACGTCAGAAGAAAAAACAGAAATTAACAGTTTAAGGCAATCTAACACAAAATTTAAAGCACTTGACGATTCAGTGCTATTTGCCATTTATACGTCTCGACAAGCTATTAAAAATACCAATTGGGACGCCAGAGATAACTTCGGAATTAACATTGGATCTTCAAGAGGTGCAACTGCACTTTTCGAAAAATATCATGCAAACTATATTCAAAATCAAAAGGCAAAAACCTTAACCTCTCCTACTACTACTTTAGGTAATATTTCATCTTGGGTTGCCCATGATTTACAAACTAAAGGACCAGAAATATCACATTCAATTACCTGCTCTACGGCTTTACATGCCATGCTAAATGGTATCGCGTGGATCAATTCTGGAATGTGTAATAAATTTCTAGTTGGTGGCAGTGAAGCAGCGTTAACGCCATTTACAATTGCGCAAATGCAGGCCTTAAAAATATACGCAAAAGCTAAAAACGTTGAATATCCAAACCAATCTCTAAACCTCAACAAAATGTCTAACACAATGATTCTTGGCGAAGGTGCTGCTATGGCTTGTTTAGAATTGGGAGAAAAACCAATGGTTTTAGCAAAAATTATTGGGATTGGATATGCCACAGAAATCTTAGAACATAACGCTTCCTTATCGACAAACGCACTTTGTTTTCAACGTTCTATGACGATGGCCTTGGGCAAATTAAAACCAGAAGACATCGATGTTATTGTTACACACACTCCTGGAACTATAAAAGGTGATCAGGCCGAAATAAATGCGATTAATTCAGTTTTTTGTAACAAAACGCCTTCATTAACTACTAATAAGTGGAAGATAGGTCACAGTTTAGGTGCCTCCGGACTTTTAAATATTGAAATGGCAATTTTAATGTTGCAAAAACAAGAATTCATTTCAATACCTTACCTAAAAGCCCAAACACCTAAGCACATCAAAAACATCCTAGTAAATGCAGTTGGTTTTGGTGGAAATGCAGTGTCTATTTTACTTTCAAAATAACATTTGATATCTATTGTAGGACATTTTTAAAGGTCTTATATTTAATACTAATTTAATACTAACCGACTATGGAATGGTTTTCAGATTTAGATGGATTCTCACAATTCTTTTGGGTTATTGCCCTAATAGGATCACTAATTTTCGTTTTTGTTATCATTACAACCTTTTTAGGTATGGATGGTGGAGACGACTTTGATGGCGTAGATTCTGAAATGGATGCCGATGCTGGAATTGGATTCCAATTCATCACCTTCAAAAATCTTGTTGGATTCTTTACCATTTTTGGGTGGATCGGAATCGCATGTATAAATTCTGGACTATCAAAACCATTGAGCGTTATTATTGCTTTAGTATGTGGGATTTTGATGATGACTATTATGGCAGCCATGTTTTATGGAATGCGAAAATTGTCAGATAGCGGAACACTTAACTATAAAAATGCAATAGGTGCCATAGGAGAAGTTTACTTAACCATTGGTGGAAATCGATCTAAAATGGGAAAAGTTAGTGTTAGAGTTCAAGGAACTTTAAGAGAACTCGAAGCGCTTTCAGATGCACTTTCTGAACTCAAATCTGGAACCATCATCCAAGTGGTAGATGTCACAAGTAATGGCATTCTAATCGTAGAACAAACAAAAAAACCAATAGAACCAATTAAAACAGAAACATATGAACTACCTAGTAACACAGAGTAACTTTGACTTAGGCTTTCCTATTGCAGCTGTCGCTGCAATACTTTTCATCTTTGTCTTTCTCATCATTCTTATAAAACGTTATAAGCGTTGTCCTTCAGATCGTATTTTAGTGGTCTACGGAAAAGTAGGTGGTGGACAATCGGCCAAGTGTATACATGGTGGAGCCGCTTTTATTGTGCCTGTTTTTCAGGATTATGAATTCTTAGATTTAACACCAATCTCTATTGAAGTTAATTTAGTAAACGCATTGTCTAAACAAAATATTCGTGTTAATGTACCTTCGCGATTTACCATTGGTGTTTCTACTGAACCTGGTGTGATGCAAAATGCTGCAGAACGCCTACTAGGCTTAGGTCAAAATGAAATCCAAGAATTGGCTCAAGAAATTATTTTCGGACAATTACGTTTGGTTGTTGCTTCAATGGATATTGAGGAAATTAATAACGATCGTGATAAATTCTTAACCAATATTTCTGCAAGTGTTGAGTCTGAATTAAAGAAAGTTGGACTTAAATTAATCAACGTAAATATTACAGATATTGTTGACGAGTCTGGATATATTGAAGCATTAGGTAAAGAAGCTGCTGCACATGCCATTAACGCAGCTCGTAAATCGGTTGCCGAAAAAACTAGAGATGGTTCTATTGGTGAAGCCAATGCTGTACAAGATGAAAGAACACAAGTTGCAGCTGCCAATGCACAAGCTGTAGAAGGAGAAAACACTGCAAAAATTGCTGTTGCAAATTCAGATTCGCTGCGTCGTCAACGTGAAGCAGAAGCTGAACGTGTGGCAATCGCTTCAGAAAAAGTTCAAAGTGCAAGAGCCTTACAAGAATCTTATGCAGCAGAACAAGAAGCAGAAACTGCAAGAGCTGAGCGCGAACGTTCTTCTCAAATGGCAGATGTTATTGTTCCTGCCGAAATTGATAAACATAAAGTTGAAATTGATGCCGAAGCTGAAGCTGAACGCATCAGAAGAAGAGCAAAAGGTGAAGCTGATGCTATACTTTTTAAAGCACAAGCGGAAGCTCAAGGGCAATTTGAAATTTTGACGAAACAAGCTGCAGGTATGGAGCAAATCGTAAAAGCTGCTGGTAACAGTAGTCGAGATGCTGTTCTATTATTAATTGCGGACAAATTACCTGAGTTGGTAAAAATTCAATCAGAAGCTATCAAGAACATCAAAATTGATAAAGTAACGGTTTGGGATAATGGCGCAAATGGTGAAGATGGAAAATCGTCTACTGCTAATTTCTTGTCAGGAATGTACAAATCTGTTCCGCCTCTTCAAGAAATGTTTAATATGGCTGGTATGGATTTACCTGAATACCTAAAAGGTAAAGACAAAAAGGAAACAGAAGACCCAAAATCACTTCCGAAGAAAAAGGAAGATGATAAAAATTAATAACTTAAAATCCGCTTAATAGCGGATTTTTTTATGCAATAAAGTCACAATTCTACCCTCGAATTAGATTGTTAAAAAACAATTTATAATTACGACTTAGTTTTTAGAATTTAATAATTATAAATTTTATTTTTGACTTATGAGCGAAACAAGACACAATTGGACTAAAGAAGAAATTCTAGAGATATATAATACACCGTTAATGGAACTGCTATACGATGCAGCAACAATTCATCGTAAACATCACGATCCTAATACAGTTCAAGTGTCTACTTTATTATCAATTAAAACTGGAGGTTGTCCTGAAGACTGTGGTTATTGTCCACAAGCTGCACGATACCATACCGATATTGAAGGTAATGATTTAATGACCGTTCAACATGTGAAAGCCCAAGCTTTAAGAGCAAAATCTTCAGGAAGTTCTCGTGTTTGTATGGGAGCCGCATGGCGAAATGTAAAAGATGGTGAAGAGTTTGATCAAGTATTAGAAATGGTTCGTACCATTAATAAACTAGATATGGAAGTTTGTTGCACACTAGGTATGATTACCGAAAACCAAGCGCAACGTCTAGCTGAAGCTGGTTTATATGCCTACAATCACAACTTAGATTCTTCCGAAGAATATTACAAAGAAGTGATTTCCACTCGAGGTTATGAAGACCGTTTAGAAACTATTGATAATGTTCGAAAAACAAACGTTACTGTCTGTTCTGGAGGAATTATTGGTATGGGAGAAAAAGCAGAAGATAGAGCAGGAATGTTGGTGGCTTTATCAACGCTTAATCCACAACCAGAATCAGTTCCAATTAACGCATTAGTAGCTGTTGAAGGGACACCTCTTGAGGACCAAAAACCTGTTTCAATTTGGGACATGGTTCGTATGGTCGCAACAACAAGAATTGTAATGCCAGAAACTCAAGTACGTTTAAGTGCTGGTCGTACCGAAATGACAAGAGAAGGTCAAGCGATGTGTTTCTTTGCTGGAGCAAATTCTATTTTTGCTGGTGACAAACTTTTAACTACACCTAATCCCGATGTCAATGAGGATATGGAAATGTTCAAAATGCTAGGTTTAAATCCACAAAAACCATTCATCAAAAAAATGCAACCAGAATCGGTTGAAGCCAAAGATTCTCTATTTCAGCCACTTGGAGAAAAACCAAGATGGTCACGACCAGAACATACTATAGAGCGTAACGAAGAGGCTAAGCAAAAAGCAAAAGCACTTAAATAATAATGTTAATTACAGTTTCAATTATATTTATTGCGCTTGGTATTGCTATAAAATACGGTAAAATGTATTTTTTAATTGCAGGTTATAATACCATGCCAGAAAAAGAACAAAAAAAATATAATATTGATGGTATCGCTAGTGTTTTTAGAAATGCAATGTTTGGCATGTCATTGATAATGATTTTAGGTTATTTTATTTCAAAATGGATTGAAAACCCAAAAATTCAAATGTATGCACTCTTGGGAGCAATCCTTATAGGTTTACCTTATCTATTGATTGTTTCCAATTTGGATATATACAAAATTAAAAAAGAAGACTAGACCATTTTGTAGTATTCTACTTGATTTCTAAAGGACTAAAATTTAACAAACAATTTATTTCGTTTCACAACGTTTTCTTACCTTTGAACAATATCATTTTCTGATGTCAACACTGAATCTTCAAGACATTCCTCGTGTGAAAAACATCACCAAAGAGGAATTTATAACCAACTACCTTAAGCCACAAAAACCTGTGGTTATAGAACATTTTATTGAAGATTGGCCAGCATATAACAAATGGAGCTTAGATTACATGAAATCAGTCGCTGGCAACAAAATTGTCCCTTTATATGATGACAGACCAGTAGATTACAAAGATGGTTTTAACGATCCACATGCAAAAATGAAAATGAGTGAATATGTTGATTTACTCAAAAACGAGCCTACAAAATATCGCATATTTCTTTGGAATATATTAAAGGAAATCCCACAATTGCAAAAGGATTTTACCTATCCAGACTTTGGGTTAAAACTAATGAAAAGTTTACCAATGCTGTTTTTTGGTGGTGAAAATTCACACACATTTATGCACTATGATATCGACTTAGCTAACATCTTTCATTTTCATTTTGAAGGTAAAAAACTATGCATTCTATTTGATCAAAAACAAAATGAATATTTGTATAAAATTCCGCATTCCTTAATTACTAGAGAAGATATTGATTTTTCTAATCCTGATTTTAATAAATGGCCAGCTCTAAAACAAGCCAAAGGTTGGCAATGCCAATTAAACCATGGTGAAGTTTTATATATGCCCGAAGGTTATTGGCATTATATGAAATATTTAACTCCAGGTTTATCAATGAGTCTACGAGCAATTGCTAGACGACCTAAGCATTTAGGTAAAGCAATTTACAATGTTTTAATCATGCGCCACTTTGATAATCTAATGAGACAAATCAAAGGTCAAAAATGGATAGACTGGAAAAATAAACAAGCTATTTCTCGCACAAATAAGAGTTTTTAAAAGAACTACTTTAGTATAAAAAACTTGTATATATTTGCAAACTTAAATTTTAGACAATAACTATGAAAAAAATATTTTTTATTATCGCATTAGCATCTGTTTCATTAGTAAATGCACAAGCATTTAAAGGAAAAGGAGATCAAAAATTTCAAGTTGCAGCTAATTTTCAGGATGAAGCATCGGGTCTTAACATAAGTTACGATTACGGTTTAGGAGAAAACTTCTCTGTAGGAGTATCTTCAACATATGCCTTAGGAATAGATAGCAGATTAGATGCAGACTTTGGTGATCGTTTTGATCTAGAAGCGCGATTTAATGCAAATTTGGGTAACGTGATAAATATTGATGATAATTTCGATGTGTATCCTGGATTAAATCTTAGTTTAAAAAATTTCGGTGGTCATGTTGGAGCACGCTATTTCTTTTCAGAAGGGTTTGGAGTCTTTACAGAAGCAAATTTCCCTCTAGCGAAGTATAGTACTGACCAAACAAAAATCAGTTACTATATCCACAACCAGTTTACTGTAAATATTGGAGCAACATTCAGTTTATAATTTATAAATCAAAAACTCAGAAAAGCATCTTTTTAATTGAAGATGCTTTTTTTTATGGAATTAATTCACGGATTTTATCGTACACCAAATGACTTTCCCAGCCCCTATAAAACAAATAATCAGCTAGTTTTTTACGCTTTTTTTGAGGGTTAGATTCTCTTATCATATGCACTCTTTTTAAAGCTAGATCGTTGAAGGTATCTATGTATGCCTCTTCATCAATTTCTTTAAGGGCAATTGATATAATTGTTTTGTTAATATCTTTTCGTTTCAATTCTAACTGTAAGCGCTGTCTTCCCCATTTCTTAATTCTGAATTTTCCACGAACAAAGGCCTTAGCGAAGCGTTCTTCATTTAAAAAATTATGCTGAAGTAAATGAACAATAATCTTATCCCTAGCTTCAGGAATCATATGCATCTCAAACAATTTTTGAGACACTTCTTTATGACATCGTTCTTGATAAGCACAATAATGTTCTAAACGTTTTTGGGCTTCATCAACCGTATATGTTTTTTGAGAAATCATAGTGCAAAATTATAACATTTTGTTAATAAAAGACGTGACTTAAACCGTTCATTATTAACTATTTTTGCGTAAATTTGTAAGCTTGCCTATAAGGCAATTAAATTGATTATCCCGATGAAAAAAAATTACGCCCTTTTCGTAATCACATTCTTATGTGCAATTTTGTCTTCTAATGGACAGGTATCTGACCTTATAATATCAGAATATGGTGAAGGTTCTACAGGTAATAGTAAATATGTTGAAATTTATAATGGTACTGGAGCTGCAGTTAATCTAGCTAATTATCAAATATGGAGAGTATCTAATGGTGGTACATGGGTTACAAACCCAGATAACTTTTTTTTACCTTTATCTGGTACTTTAGCCGATGGTGCAACTTATGTTATTGGAAATAACGGAACTGATGTTCCCGGAGCAGATTTATATGATAGTATTACTGCATGGAATGGTGATGATGCTGTAGGCTTGGCAAAAGACATTGCTGGAACATTTACACTTATTGATGCTATTGGAACTGATGGTGCTGATCCAGGTTCAGGTTGGAATGTCGCTGGAACG
The DNA here is from genome assembly GCF_034670085.1 of Psychroserpens sp. GTDB lineage: Bacteria > Bacteroidota > Bacteroidia > Flavobacteriales > Flavobacteriaceae > Psychroserpens. The sequence goes on from NZ_JAXMOD010000001.1 coordinate 477,719, forward strand.
ACTAATGGCACAGTAGATAATCGACTAACAAGAAAAACAAGTGTTTGTAGTCCAAACACGAATTGGACAACCTCGGCTGGAACTAACACAACTGACTCCGAATGGGTTGTTACGAGTTATACTACTGGTTCTGCTAATACAGGACACACATCTGTTTGTACTGATACCTATGTGAAATTCACAAACACCACATCCTCTATAGTCGAAAATGGTGTATCCATAGCAATTTGTGTAAGTATACTTAACCCTTCGGCGAGTTCAGCTACTAGCGTAGATATTGTATTAAATGGAGGTTCATCTGCAACAAATGGTATTGATTATGATGATGGTTCTGCTGCATTTTCATTTCCACTAACAGTTACTTTCCCTGCAAATACTAGTGCAGATCAATGTATGACTGTTTTTTTTCCTATAGATGATTTAATTTATGAAGATGATGAAATTGTTGTTTTAGATTTAACCAATCCAACCGGAGGCACATCTGCAGCTTTAACATCAAATCAGCAACATGTTTTAACTATTGTTGATGACGAAACACCTGTAATTGCAGATGTGGTTATTACTGAAATCATGTACAACTCTATAGGTGCAGATGACGAGTGGATTGAGATTTGCAATACTACAGGAGCTTCTCAAGTACTTAATAATTATACCATCGAAATTGCTGGCACTACTCGATTTACCTTTCCTGCAACTGGGTCTACAATTGCCCCAGGAGCATGTATTACAATAGCATTGGCAGATAGTGGTGATGCTACTTTTAATCCTGGTTGCCCTTTTACAGCAGATTACTCAAATGGTATTACTGGCACTTCTGGAGTCATTCCAAATAGTCCTTCAATAGCTGGAATAGATATTGAAATTATTGCTTCAGACTCTGTAACAGTTGTCGACATTGTTAATTTTGATGATGCTGATGGAGGTGATGGAGATGGGTCATCTCTTCATTTTAACACAAATGCAAGTGACAATTCGGATACAGGTACAGATTGGCAACCTGTTACAGTTGGTGGCTCTCCTGGTATAGACTCATTAATATCGCCGTGTGATACTCCTGCTGCTGAAATTAATGTAACTCGAAATACGTTTAGCACTATTCCTGATGGATCTCTTGCAAATACCGGTTTTAATACTGTTTTTTCTGGTACACCTATTGGTAGCTCCACGTTACCTAAAACCTATTACATTATAAATGAAGGGAATTTAGATTTAGATGTTACATCCATTAGTCTTGATATTGGAACTAACTTTAGTTTACAAAATTTACCAACATTACCCATAACTATTACTCCAACGGATCCTCCTGTTGCTTTTGAAGTTGTGTTTAACCCACAAAGTCCTATTGGCATTAAAACTGACACTGTTAGAATCATTAATTCAGATCCAGATACAGCTGATGCAACTTATACATTTAATGTTGAAGGAGAAGCTGAATGCTCTGCCTCAGTAATTTCTTTATCTCCTACATCTGGTCCTGCTGGAACAATAGTAACAGTAACTGGAACTAATTTAAGTACTGCCACAGCAACATTTAATACTATTCCAGCAGCTTTTATTAACAATATTTCTAGTACAGTAATGGAAGTTACTGTTCCCGCAAATGCTCCTTCTGGTAGCTTAGAAATATTAGATGATTCTGGTTGTCCAGCATCTGCAGCATTTACTATAATTGAAAATCAAATTGGATCCTGTGAAGGCAGCTCGCCTTTAACTGAATTGTTTATTTCTGAAGTAACGGATGCAACTTATGGAAGTTTATCTTACATTGAAATATATAACCCTACTGCATCAGATATTAATTTGACAGACTATGAAATTAGAATTTATTCAAATGGATCTGATGGCACAGGAATTCCTGACACTTCAACAAACCCTTTTCCTTCAGTTCAACAACTTTCTGGAACGATTATCGCAGGTCAAACATTTGTTTTAACAACTGGAACTGCTCCGCCTTTAGATAACTTCCTTTGCTCTGTAGCAGGTGGAGATGGTAGTTATGGTGACCAGATTAGTAGTAGTTTGTCAGGTGTTAATGTCACAACTAATGGTCATGACTTCATTGGTTTGTATAATTTTAATACTGGTACTTTGATAGATGCTTTTGGAGGTTTTGCTGATGATGATTGGATGGATAGTTTAAGCACTTCTATTACTGGAACTAGAGGTTTTAATTTTAGAAGACTTAACACAGCATCACCATTACCTAATTCTACTTTTGATGAAAATCAATGGAATATTATTGATTGGTCTGGGTCAGGATCTTCAACATGTGTTACCACCAATAATTACGCAGAGATTGGAACTTATGATTTTTCAACCGCAGTGCCTCCAACGAATATCATGGGAGCTTCATCAACGGTGTCCCCTTGTGATTTAACAGCAATGATAACCGTAAGTGGAGACGAAGGTTTTGTTGGCGGATTGCCACTTGCATATCAATGGTACTCATTCGCTCCAGGAGACCCTTCAGGATGGGTTGCATTATCAGACAATGCAATTTATAGTGGAACTAATATGGCCTCATTAAATATCGCAAATACTTTTGGTCTTGATAATTATCAATACTATTGTCAAATTAGAGAAAACTTGGATACATGTTATACGGCTAGCCAAGCTATTAGGCTCGTGACTCAAAGCACAACTTGGATTTCACCAGGTGTTTGGGATAATGGCGCACCCGATATTAACACGAATACAGTATTAGATTTTGATTATGATACTACAACCTCAAGTTTTAGTGCTTGTAGACTAACGATTAATTCAGGCACTTTAAATATTAGAAATGGTGATTATGTTGAAGTATATAATGATTTAATTATAGATGGAACCTTAGACATTGAAACTGAAGGCTCTTTAATAATGATTGATGATGCTGGTACTGTAACTAATAATGGTACTACAAATGTTCACAAAACTACTACAGAAATGGAAACTTACGATTATACGTATTGGTCTTCTCCTGTAGATTATTCTGTTTCTGGAACTGCAGTACAGACTATTTTAACTGGATTCCGTCCAAGCAAAATTTATAGCTTTAATACATCTCAATTCTCCGATTTAGATGCTGATAGCTTTGATGATGATCAAAATTCATGGACTCAGCATTTTTCATACATGTCTAGTGGTTCTGGTTATGCAGCAATGACAGATGGTGGTAATGGACATTTTCGCACTATTACTTTTAATGGACGTCTAAATACAGGGATTATTTCAGTTCCAGTTTCACTAAGTCAAAATAATGCTGACGCAAATGATGACTGGAATTTATTGGGTAATCCATATCCCTCTGCAATTTTTGTAGATGACTTTGTAGATCATAATACCAACCTAGATGGTACTGTATATCTATGGACACATGAAGATGACATTTCAATTTCAAATCCTGGGCCTAACGCATACAATTTTAATTCTAATGATTATGCCATGTATAATCGTGTTGGAGGTGTTGGAACTGCTTCAACTGGAAATCCGGCAAGTACTGTTCCAACTGGATATATTGCTTCTGGGCAAGGATTTTTTATTGATGCGATTTCTGCTGGTACTATTGAGTTTACCAATGCCATGCGAGACAGAACATATAGCAATGATGACTTTTTTAGAAATTCAGAATCTGATTCTTCTACCTTACCTTCAATAACGGAAAAAGATAGAATGTGGATAAATATGACAAATCCTGATGGTGCATTCAGTCAAATATTAATTGGATATTTGGCAGATGGAACCTTAGGAAAAGACCGTCTGTATGATGGTATACGCTTAGAAGGCTCCAATTATATCGATTTCTATTCTAAAGATGACACAAACCTGTATAAATATGGTATCCAAGGCAGACCACCATTTACCATGGAAGATGTTATTCCATTAGGCTACGAATCGGGCATATTAGGTGAATTAACTATTTCTCTTTCTGAAACTGAAGGCGTATTAAACACCGTTACTGTATATTTAAGAGACAATCAACTTGACATAATCCATAATTTAACTAATTCCGATTATACTTTTACAACAGGAAATGGTGATTTTTCAAATCGTTTTGAAATTCTTTTCCAAGCAGAAGCCTTGTCAATTATTGACAATGAAATTGATCCAAACCAATTGTCTATTATCGAATTACAAAATGGAAGTGTGAAATTTTCAGTTAAAAATAATTTAACGATTAACACAGTTGAAATTTTAGATCTTTTGGGAAGAACGCTTTACAAATTAAAAGGCAATAATGCTACTGAAATATTTGAATTACATAATTTAAGTCAGACAGCATATATCGCTAAAGTAGGTTTGTCTAATGGTCAAACAATAACTAAACGAGCAATTAAACGTAAATAATTTTAAATATAAAAATTAGAAAGGCTTCAACTATTTGAGGCCTTTTTTAATTTACAAACTGTACTTTAAAGATACAATTAAATTCCTTCCAGGTGCAGTAATACCTGAAGAATATGTTAAGTATCTTTGGTCTGTTATGTTCTCTAAAGCCGCTGTAATTGTCGTCGAATTAGAAAATCGATATTGCGACCTTAAATTAAGAGTATACCACGAAGGAGCATATGGATTCCCATTATTATCTAAAGCATAGATAAAATCTTTAGACTGTTCAGAAGGTGCTAATTGATCAAATGATAATTCATTATTGTATTCTAAAAAAGCATCTATTTGGAATTTATCTTTCTGCCAAACAACGTGTGTGTTACCAAAGTTAGGCACCACATGTCGAACAGGAAGTTCTAATCCATTATTGTCCTGAGTTCCACCAATTACATTGTATTGAGATAAGAGTTTCATCGTTTCAGAAACTCTAAATTGAATTCCAGCTTCAAAACCATAAATTCGTTCTTTAGATACATTTTGTATGGCTTGTACATTACTTAATTCGCCATCATACACAATTTGAGAGCTTCCATTTAATGTGAAGTCGCTTCGTGTTAAGGCATTATCTAAAAAGGTATAATAGGTAGCCATATCAATAATACATACATCATCAAAATTAAGTTTTAATCCCAATTCACCTCCATAAGCATATTCTGCTTTAAGATTTGGATTAGGGACCACCACCGAACCAGGTTCAGAATCAAAAACTTTCCCAATGTCATCAATATTAGGTGCTCTAAATGCGGTTGATGCATTTAATTTCCACTGAATCATTTCATTTGGAATCCAACTAATTCCTGCTGTACCTGTTAAAGCTCCTGTATCAATTTTCGAGTTATCAAAAGGTAAATTTAAAAACACATTGTTTTCAGTAAAATCAGCATGAGCAATCACATAATTATATCTTAAGCCAGATTGAAAGACAAACTCACTATTGGGTTTATATTTAAAGCTTGCGTAAGCTGCCATTGATTGCCAATCTGAACCGTTAGGATATCTTGAGACTGTAATACTTGATTCATTGGTTGTAATGTCTTCAGTGAAACCATTTGAGCCTACTCTATTATAAACATATTCTAAGCCGTAAAAGAGTTCACTTTTTTTACTTAATTGCTTTTCAAAATCAACATTTAAAGAGTAAGCATCAACAGACTCTTCTCTTACACTTCTTAGACTCGATTGAAAATCACGATCAAACCTACTCTCTTGAAAATTTTGATAAGCTGCTGTTGCTTGAATTTTATCATACAGATTAGAACTACTACTCAGTTTAGTAACCTGAAAATTACCCATAAACCAACGTTGTGGTCCATAAGTCCACTCTGCAGATCGCAGTTCATTGCCTCTATACCTCTTTAGTCTATCATACCTTGAATATGAGGATGTGGTTGTATAGTATAAACCTAGATCAAAACTTAAATCTTCTTTAGGCTCATATCGTACTTTCTGCAACACATTAATTTGATCATATCCAGTTGGCACTTGAATTCTTGGGTTAGCATTTTGAACAATAATATCTTGGCCATTTACTGTTTCAATATATTCTGGTCTTAAATAAGCATCAGAACCATGTTTACCCATTTTTAAATCATCAAAATCGGTATAACTAAAACTGCTTAAGAATGCCCATTTTTTTAAACCAAAATTAACATCTAAATGCCCTGTTTTTTCTTTGTTTGCTGTGGCGTATCTGGCAACAGCATTCGCATTAAAGTACATAGAATCTTTATACGATAATTGAGGCTTTTGAGTGTAAAAACTCATAACACCTCCAATGGCATCACTACCGTATACAACTGATCCTGCTCCTAAAGTAATTTCTGTATTTTGAATTGTAAATGGATCAATTGATATCACGTTTTGTAAATTCCCACTTCTAAATATGGCATTATTCATTCTCACACCATCAACAGTAATTAAAAGTCGATTAGTAGAAAACCCTCTAATAATAGGGCTTCCACCTCCTAATTGACTCTTTTGAATATACACATTACCTGTGCCTTCTAATAAATCTGCACTGGTTTGCGGATTTGCAAACTCGATCTCAGCAGAATTTATATTAACTATTGTTTGAGGAATATCACGTTTACTTTGTTCAAATTTTGACGCTGAAATCACAACTTGATTCAAGCCTTGCACTTTAGGTACTAATAAAACGACATTATTATTATTTAATATTACATTCTTTTCAGTGGAAAACAGCACATAAAGTATATTCTGAAAGTAAATTGTTTCATTAGAATCAAATTGGTCTAGAGATGCTATGCCATCAATATCAGTAATAACAGATTTATCTTTTTCTAAATTATAAATAGTAACTCCAACTACTGGTATTTGTGTTTCCTGGTCAAGTACTTTAATGTCTTGAGCATTCGCGCTTAAAATAGCACATAAACAAATAATTAGTATGGTAATTAACTTCATAAAATGTAAAGATATTTCTAATTGAATACTTGATTAAATACTTGTAGAGATTTTGGTTTTTTAAAGCTGCCCAAATGTAATTCAAAATATAACAATAGCATGGTTAAAAACGATTGCCTTTGTTTTGAACTTATCTTAATTGTTTTTAATTCATCAAAATTTATGCCTAACAACCTTTTTAAAAGTATTAAATTTTCTCCTGAAACTGAATACACATTTGACTTCTGAGTTTCAAATAAGCCATTAGAAAGATTAAAGTAAGGTGCGTCACTATTTGTGTTTTCAGGATAAAAACCTAGATACTGAGTTAAATTGAGCAAAAACAATAAATGAAAATTTGAAAATTCTTCTTGATAGTCTAACCATTTAAATGTGACCTCAAGATATTCATAAAGTTCTAGGTTTTGTTCCTCTTCTTTTAAAACCGTGGCTAAAATTTCTGCCAAAAACATGGCTATAGAACTCTTAAAAACATTGGTATGAATACTTCTATATATATAATCAATCTTAACCTCTTTAATATATTGAAGCGATTGATTGGCTTTAAAACTTTCTTCAATTTGAAGTTGAGATAATAATTGAAAGTAAACAGCTTTCGAGTTTCCTTTAGTAGCTTTTAATGCACCACGTATTAAATATGAAACTAGACCTTTTTGTCTTGTGAAACATGTTGCAATAAGATCATTATCACGATATCTTATTTTAGAAATAACAATAGCCTTGTTTTTGTTGAGCATTATAATATGCAGTAAATATTACCTTACTATAAGTAGTTTTAAAATTTTAGTTTCAAAAGAATCTAAATCAGATATGAAAATGAGATAAACTCCAGTTGCAACAACATTATTTGCTAGGTTTTTTCCGTTCCAAATTGCTGTTCCTCCATCTATTGCAAAATTATAATTAGCTCTAGACGATCTTTGGTTTACTCTAGATTGTGCTTCTGCAACAAGATTTCCTTCAATATCTGTGATTTTTATATTTACGTTTTCTGTGAGACTAGAAATTTTTACGCCGTTATTTATATCGTTTAGATTGTTTGATCCTAAAATATTATATTCTGGTCGAACTGGGTTTGGATATACAAACGCATTATCTAGAGTGTCTTCTGGTTTAGTTCCGCCAGATGAAAAGGAAAGCAGTCCATTGGGTGTTGCTATATAAACTCGTCCTGAAGAAGGATCTATTGACACTTCATTTATATTATTAGTTGGTAAAGGGGAATTATCTTTAGTAAAATGAAAGATGGTTTCTTGTCCGTCTGGAGAAAAATAAAATAGCCCAGAATCTGAAGTTCCTACCCATTTGTTATTTGAACCATCTACAGCTATTGTTGTAATTAATTGATTTGAAAGTAATTCTTTAGGAATACCTTCTTCTAAAATCACAATATTATTAACGGCTGGATTGGTAAAAAAATTGGCTGGATTAAATAATATTCTTAATCCTTTTTCTGTCCCTATCCATAACTGACCATTATTATCAATGGCCAAGGCTTTTACATAAGGAGAAGGGAAGTTAAGTGCCTCACCAGAGGCAGAGCTTAGTGAATCAGTTCCTCCATTTTCATTAAAACCTACAACTCCAAAAGAAAAGGAGCCCACAAATTTATTGTTTTGATTGTCGGTAACTAAAGAGGAAAATCCAATGTTTGAATTAAAAGGAGGTACAGGAATGATTGAAGTAAAATCATAAGAAGTCCATTGACCATTTTCAAACTTATTCATTGGTCTTGGATTTCGAACATTCATAACCCAAAGAGCTCCATTTCTGTCAAATGTAGATGTTGTAATTAGTTTAAAATTTCCTGAAAAAGGTGTTAATGTGCTATTATCTTGATTATAGAGTATCGTTGGTACTTCATCATTAAACTCAATTAATCCGGACCAATAAGACCCAATAAAAACTTGATTATTATCAAAAGGATTGACTGTAATATTAGACAAATAGAAAGGTTCTTCAATAACTGATGCAATGGTATCAAATGGAGTATTAATCCATTCCTCATTTTTATAATGACTAATTCCTGTTTTTCTTATTCCTCCATTAAAATTAAACGATCGTGAATAACCTCCAAAAACGGCCCATATTTCGTTTGAAGGCGTTTGAATTGAAAACACATTATTTCGAAGAGGTCCTTCAGGATGAATTTCCTCAAAATCATTAAGATTACTAAATGTTGATTTAATAACTCCTCGTCCTGGTTTGCCATCATTAATAATACCCATCGTCCCTATAAATATTTCATCTTGGCTATTTATTGTTCCTGCTGTAAATTCAATACCTAAATCAGGATCATTATCTACTACAGCAATGAGGTTGAATAAAGCATCATAAATATAAACTGTTGTTACTGTTGTAACTACTAAGTTAGAACCCTTACTTCTCATATCAATAGGCAATAATGGGTACTGAAATATTTGCGCAAAGGGATTAACAAGAACATCAACAATAGCTCTATTAAATCCAATCGCATAAATTTTGTCCTCAACACTTTCTATAGCCTTAAAATTACCACTTCTTATAATTTCCCACTGATTAAAATCAATAAGATTAGGGTTTGACAAATCTGCCTTTTTTATACCATTACCATCAGTACAAGCTGCATAAACAAACCCATCATAAACTGTAGTTTGATTTACTGTTATTTGCGAGCCTCCAGAACCTATGAAATAGGTGTCTCCAAATTCTAAACGTTCTAAATCATACACAGAAATACCATAATCTGTAGAAATATACAGTAATCCTTCGTGCTCATAAAAATGATTAATGTTTTTAGTATCTGGAGGTATTGTCACTTTATTTAAAATGTCGATAACCGTCAACACTTCGTTGTCGCTTAAAACAATATCTATTAAGCCTGTATCATAACCTATAACTAGTATGTCATTAACTTCACTGTAATAAAGACTTGAAATTTTACCGCCAGACAAACCTTCAATAGTACTTATTTCATTAATTTCATTGGTGTTATAATCAAATGTAAATACGGCATTTTCTGAGGCAGCGAATAAAACGTCTTCGCTACTTGAAAAATCTATAATATTTAAGTAAGAAAAATGTCCCTCCCATAAACTAGAAAAATCTTGACCATAAATTGGTCTAGTAACTATTAATAATAAAATAACTGTTAGTAGTCTGAAAGGCTTCATTAATATAGTGCTTTGAGAGGCTTAAATATTAACCAAAAATAACATATTTTATTGTATATTCGATTTTCGTTTTAAATTAAGATATGTTATTTAGCAGTCCTGTTTTTCTCTTTCTTTTTTTACCCTTAACATTACTATTATATTACATTTTCCCGAAAAAAATTAAAAATGCTTTTCTGCTTTTAATGAGCCTAGCTTTTTATAGTTGGGGAGAATCAGAACTTGTTTTATTAATTGTATGTTCTGCTATAATAGATTTTTCATCCGGATTGATAATAGAAACCGGTAGAAAAAAGCTTGGGTTATATTTGTCCTTAATTTTTAATATTGGAATTCTACTATATTTCAAATATGCTGATTTTACTTTTACAAACTTAGCGGCTTTTCTTAGCAATTTTAACATTAGTATTGAAGATGCTACTAGATTTTCTGATGTGATTTTACCTCTAGGTATTAGTTTTTACACATTTCAAACTATGTCTTATACTATTGATGTTTATCGTGGTCATGTGAAAGCTGATAGGAATTTCATAAATTTTGCAACTTATGTAACACTCTTTCCGCAGTTAATAGCGGGTCCAATAGTGAGGTATAAGGATGTCGAATCAGAACTTAAAAGTCGTAAAACTACAGTACCTCTTTTTACAGAAGGAATAGAACGCTTTATTATTGGTTTGGCAAAAAAAATGTTAATTGCTAATAATTGTGCTTTTTTAGCAGATGGAATTTTTAATATGCCAACTGGTGAAATGTCTTCGTTTCTTGCTTTTTTGGGAGTACTTGCTTATAGTTTTCAGATTTATTTTGATTTTTCTGGGTATTCAGACATGGCTATTGGTCTAGGAAAAATGTTAGGTTTTAATTTTCCCGAAAACTTCAATTACCCATATATATCAAAATCAATAAGAGAATTTTGGAGGCGTTGGCATATGACGTTATCACATTGGTTTAGAGATTATGTTTACATTTCTTTAGGTGGAAACAAAAAAAGTAATTTAAGAACTTATATCAACCTTTTTATTGTGTTTTTTGTAACTGGGTTATGGCATGGAGCTAGTTGGACCTTTATTATTTGGGGAATGATTCATGGATTATTTATCATTATAGAACGTATTGGTTTTGATAAAACATTGAAGAAATTGCCAAAAATAATAACACACCTTTATTTATTATTCATAGTGTCTCTGTCTTGGGTGTTTTTCAGAAGTGAATCAATTTCTGATGCTTTCATTTATTTAAAAGCTATGTTCTCATTTAATGTTCAAACAAACACTGAGTTTTTATATTTCTATTGCTCTAAAGAAACGTTTGTAGTTCTTTTATTAGCTGTATTATTTTCGACTCCATTACATAAAAAAATTAATCAATTTATTGTTTTACAGTTTAAAAACAACTTAAATATTTATCATGGATTAAGATATTCATGTTTATTATTTCTATTCATTATTAGCTGTATTTACATTTCGATAGACTCCTACAACCCTTTTATTTATTTTAGATTTTGATTGAAAACAAAAACATAAAACTAATATTCGGCATTCTGTTTTTGGCATTCTTAATAGTGCCTAATGTTCTTTTATTTTCTAGTGGTAACGATAATAAAAAATTTCCTGTATTAACGTTAAGTAATCCATCTCAATCTGTTACAGTTTTTGATAAGTACTACAATGAAAACTTTGGACTAAAACCTCAAATGGTTGAATCTTACATAAATTTTAAATTACAAGTCTTAAATGAACCACCTCTACCAAATAGGGTTGTTACTGGTAAAGACGGTTGGTATTTTTTAGGCAATCAACATAAAGATTTATTAAATGACAGCTTCGGAAACTATCCCTTTTCAAAAATTGAACTTGAAAAAATTAAAGATAAAATACAAGCCATTAAAGAAAAGTTAGAATCAAAAGGTATTGCTTTTTTTATTGTTGTACCACCTAATAAGCACAGAGTTTATTCTGAAAAATTACCATTTAGACTAAATCAAAATACAACACGACTAGAAGCCTTAAATTCATATTTAAAGAATGAGATTGATTTTGAATTAATAGATCTAAGAGATACACTTATCGCTAGTAAGGACAAAGAATTACTTTATTACAAAACGAATACACATTGGAACGATCTTGGCGCTTTCATAGGATATCAAAAAACCGTTAACGCTCTAAATTTAGATGTTACAAAAGTCAATATTTCTGATTACAATCTTGAATATAATCCGATAAAAAGAGGTGATATTACTGAAATGATTAATTTAAAATTTAAAGAAAGTGCTGTTTTCTTGAATAAAAAAACAAATGCAGAAATCATACGATTAAAATCCAATCGTAATCATTTACACTTTAAAAACCCAAATGGAAATAAAAAGCTAATCATGTACAGAGATTCTTTTTCTAATGCTTGGATTCAATTTTTTAATCAAAGTTTTGGTGAAATAATTTATTTTCGAGGTTATAAAATTAACGATCATATTGTAACTAAGGAAAAACCAGATGTTATTGTATTTGAAATTATTGAACGAAATTTAAGCTCAATTTTATTAGACTTATAAACAAAAAAAGACCTTCTATAACGAAGGCCTTTTTATAAATATTTCTTAGGAATTATTATACAACACCTTGAGCTAGCATAGCATCGGCAATTTTAACAAACCCAGCAACATTTGCTCCTTTTACATAATCTACATAACCATCATCTCTAGTTCCGTAAGTCACACAAGATTGATGGATATCATCCATGATTTTATGAAGTTTTTCATCTACTTCTTCTCTGGTCCAATTCATACGTAATGAATTTTGACTCATCTCTAATCCTGAAGTAGCTACACCACCAGCATTTGATGCCTTACCTGGTGAAAATAAAACTTTTGCTTTTTGAAATGCTTCAATGGCTTCAGGTGTAGTAGGCATATTCGCGCCTTCAGCTACAGCTATAACATTATTATTAATTAATGCTTGAGCTTCATTTCCATTTAATTCATTTTGAGTTGCGCAAGGCAAAGCAATATCACAATTCACAGACCAAGGTCTTTTTCCTTCATGATAGGTTGCAGACGAATATTTGTTAACATATTCACTTATTCTTCCACGTTTAACGTTTTTAAGATGCATTACATATGCTAATTTATCTGCATCTATACCTTCAGAATCATGAATATATCCTCCAGAATCAGACATTGTAATTACTTTAGCTCCAAGTTGAGTTGCCTTTTCACATGCATACTGTGCCACATTTCCTGATCCAGAAATAACTACAGATTTACCATCCATAGTATCATTATTAGTCTTTAGCATATTCTGTGCAAAATAAACACAGCCATAACCAGTTGCTTCAGGTCTAATTAAAGAACCACCATAAGACATTCCTTTCCCAGTTAATACACCAGTAAATTCATTTTGAAGTCTTTTGTACTGACCAAACATATAACCAATTTCTCTTCCACCTACTCCAATATCTCCTGCAGGAACATCTGTATTTGCGCCTATATGCCTAAATAATTCAGACATAAAAGATTGGCAAAAGCGCATAACTTCATTATCACTTTTCCCTTTAGGGTTAAAGTCCGAACCTCCTTTTCCGCCTCCCATTGGAAGTGTAGTTAAAGAATTCTTGAAAACTTGCTCAAATCCTAAAAATTTAAGGATACTTAAATTTACGGAAGGATGAAATCTTAAACCACCTTTATAAGGTCCGATAGCAGAATTAAATTCTACTCTAAAACCTCTATTTACTTGAGTATTCCCTTGGTCATCAATCCAAGGCACTCTAAAAATAATTGTGCGTTCTGGTTCAACCATTCGCTCTAATAGCATTTTCCCTTGATATTTAGGATTATCTTCAATAAAAGGAATTACTGTCTCGGCAACTTCGTGCACAGCTTGTAAGAATTCGGTTTCGTGACCGTTTTTTTCTGTAACAAGATTTAAAAAAGTTTCAATTTTATCTTTCATCTATTAAATTATTAATAATCATTGTTCATTTTAGTAGGACAAAGATACATTATCTTTAAAATTTACGCATATATTTTTTTATATTCTCAATATAGCATTGGCAAAATAAATATAATCTAATTTAAAAATAACAAGAGGAACTACTTTTGTTTGGTAGTTAGAGCAGTTTTTATATATTTGTTAACAAATATGCCCTTGGTAATTAGAACTCTATGACGCTTAATTTTAAACAATTAACATTTGTATTCGTTTTCATGATGGGTATGAATGTAGTGTATGCTCAACTCGGATTTTCACACGAAATAGGCGTTATTGCTGGCCCTGTAGCTTTTCAATCAGATTTTGGAGTACGTTATGATTTCGAAACTAACTCTGGTAATACAGGTATTGGTGTTGGAATAGTTCACTATATTAACTTCGCATACAGAGCAGATTGTAACTGTTATTCTACAGATACTTTTTTTAACGATCATTTTAAACTTAGAAATGAAATCTCTTGGAATAAAACCGCATTAAACCATTTTGGAGAATGGGTAGATCGTGCTTCGACTAATCCAAGATATGAACCTTTACTTTACCATACTGGTTCGGCAAACAATTTTGATATTGGAACACAAATAGAATTTTTCCCTAAAAGTATTCGTTCGTTTCAGGCCTTTAGTTATTCGTTTGCACCATTTGTAAGTTTAGGTGTGCATTTTACGTCATTCAATCCTTCTGTGGAAACTAATTATTTTGACGGTAACATCAATAATGAGAACAACTTTTTCCAAGGCTGGGTAGATGCTGCTAATCCTAACTTTAATGAAGATCCATTTTTATTTGATGAAAGCGGCACAACATGGTCAGTAGTTGGAAGTATTGGTACACGATACAAATTAACTGTCCTATCTGATTTAATGGTAGATTTAAGATGGCAATACTTTTTTAATGACCGAGTAGATGGTTTAGATCATAATTTAAAATCTAACAAAGCTAACGACTGGTTAGTTTGGTTAAATTTTGGATACATCTATTATTTAGATTAAACTAAAAATATCTTATAATAAAAAAGACCAAGTCAAAAACTTGGTCTTTTTTATTTTCAACTATTTGCTTTAGCAATTATCCAATTGCTTGTTTTAAATCTTCAATTAAATCTTCTTTATCTTCTATACCCACACTCAATCTTATTAAAGAATCTACTACACCTGTTTTTTCTCTTTCTTCTTTAGGAATACTGGCATGAGTCATACTTGCTGGATGACCTGCTAAAGACTCAACGCCTCCTAAAGACTCAGCTAAAGTAAATAGCTTAAGATTTTCAACAATCTTAATAGCTTCTTCATAGTTATTTCCCGTTGTAGTAAAAGATACCATACCTCCAAAATCATTCATTTGGGCTTTTGCGATGTCATGATTAGGATGACTTTCGAAACCTGGCCAATAAACGTTTTCAATTTTAGGATGATTTGCTAAAAATTCTGCAACAGCTTTACCATTTTCACAATGACGTTGCATTCTAATATGGAGTGTTTTAATTCCTCTTAACGCTAAAAAACTATCTTGAGGACCACATACTGCTCCACTGGCATTTTGAATAAAATACAAACGATCTGCTAAATTTTTATCGGTAACTATTAAAGCTCCCATAACTAAATCACTATGACCTCCTAAATACTTAGTTGCAGAATGCATAACAATATCTGCTCCTAAATCTAAGGGTCTCTGCAAATAAGGTGTTGCAAAAGTGTTATCTACTGCCAACAATATATTATGTGTTTTTGCTATACCAGCAGTTGCTTTAATATCAATAATATTCATCATTGGGTTTGTAGGTGTTTCAACCCAGATCAATTTTGTGTTTTCATTAATAAAATTTTCAATATTTGAAGCATTTTCCATGCCAACAAAATGGAACTTAATGCCAAATTTCTTAAAGATGCTTGTAAACAATCTGTACGATCCACCATACAAATCATTGGTTGAAATCACCTCATCTCCAGGTTCTAATAGTTTTATTACAGCATCAATAGCAGCCAAACCAGAACCAAACGCCAACCCATATTTTCCATTCTCTATACTTGCAAAAGCATTCTCTAAAGCATTTCTGGTAGGATTGTGAGTTCTTGAATATTCATATCCTTTATGACCTCCAGGTGTAGATTGTGCGAAAGTAGATGTCTGATAAATTGGAGGCATTACACTTCCATAAGCTGGATCATGCTTTTGTCCACCATGAATGGTTTTAGTATTAAATTTCATAAATCTTAGTTTTCTATAAGTCCTCATTGATTGGAGACAAATACATATGATAAGCAACAAATTAAAACTTTAATTCGTTGTATTCAAATGTATGTAATACCTTTATTGAATGTTTAACAAATTGGACCAGATTTTGAAAAAATATTGTATCATAATTGTTGCTTTAAGTACTGTTTTCTCTTGCCAAGAAGATGTGAAAATTGACTTCGTAGAAGAAAACATTGAAATGTCTCAAGATGCTGAAATATCAATAAACTTTCCAAAAGCCGAAGGTCATAAATCGGCCTCGGAATTGATAAATACAACCATTCAAAATTATATTGTCAGTCAAACTTACTTGGGTGAAGATTCTTTAACTAATCTTTCAATTGCAGATGCTGTAAAACGTTTTAATACTGAATTTAAAAACTTTAAAACCAATTTTCCTGATAGTGCTCAAAAATGGGAAGCATTCATAGATGGTGAAGTTACCTATAGTTCTCCAGAAGTTATAAGTATTGCTATTAATACTTATTTAGATACAGGTGGAGCTCATGGAAACACGAATATTAAATTCTTTAATTTCGATCCACAAACAGGTGAATTGTATTCAATGGATGACTTAATAAAGGACAATAAAAATCTATCAGAACTAATTGCTGACCAATTAAAAGAAGAGGTTAAATCAAATTCAGATGAACCAATAGAAGACTTTTTCTTCGGTAAAGATTTTCAGCTTCCAGAAAGTATAGGTTATAGTGATGAAGGTCTAATCATATTATACAACCCTTACGAAATAGCATCCTACTCCCAAGGGATCATACAGTTTACAATTTCCTTTGAAAAGGTTAGCTCTTTTTTAAACGTAAATTAATCTGCCCCTTTAAACAATCGTTTTATAATTGGCTCAACAGTTAGTCCTTGTCCAATAATTGAGAACACAACGATTATATAAGTAATAACTAAAAACAACTCGCGATGCATATCTGGAGTTAAACTCAAAGCAAGAGCAATAGAAATTCCACCTCGCAATCCTCCCCAAGTCATTATCAAATTGGTGTGTTTTACAAATTGTAATTTTTTATCGAAGAATTTAATTGGCAACCATAAGGACATGTATCTGCTTAATAACACAAGAGGAACTGCAATTAAACCAGCTAAAATATAGTCAAATCTAAACGTAAGCACTAGCATTTCCATACCTATCATAACAAACAGAACAGTATTTAGCAGTACGTCTATTAATTCCCAAAATTTATCAACATATGTTTCTGTGATGGCAGACATCGAAGATTGTCTTACTGTATCGTTACCAACGATTAATCCTGCTGTAACCATAGCCAAAGGAGCCGATAAATGCCAATGATGTGCTAATAAACTTCCACCCATAACAGTAGCAATGGTGATGATAACTTCAACTTCATAATCATCGATAGACTTTAGTAACTTATAAGTGATATAACCTAAAATGAGTCCTAATCCAATTCCACCTAATACTTCTTTTCCAAATAATGTCGCTATTTCTCCAAATTCTATAGCTGTATCTGGTTTAGCTGCAATAGCAAAAATGGTTAAAAAAACCACAACACCTACGCCATCATTAAACAAGGATTCACCAACTATTTTGGTTTCTAATTTTTTAGGAGCACCAGCTTTTTTTAAGATTCCTAAAACTGCTATAGGATCTGTTGGAGATATTAATGCTCCAAATAACAAGCAATATAAAAAAGCAACATCAAGTCCTAATATTTGAAGAAGGTAATACGTTAAAATTCCAACTAAAAACGTAGATACTAAAACACCTAAGGTGGCAAACACCAAAACTGGCCAGCGCTGAATTTTTAATTGATTAAAATTGGTATGCAAAGCGCCTGCAAATAACAAAAAACTTAGCATGATTTGAAGCAGTACAGTTTCAAAATCTATTTGGGAAATGAGTTCTTTTTCTCTTAATAACAACGTATCATCAAACTGACCAATGGCTACGACAATAATCGTAAAGACTATAGTAATTAACATTAATCCAATAGTGATAGGAAGTTTTAAAAATTTAACATTGATATAAGCGAAAAGTGCAGACAATACGATTAAAACCGATGCAATAGCATAATAATCCATAGGTGCTTAAATTTTCGATAAAAGTAACTAATTTTATTATGAAATCCGTTTACTTTGCACTAAGCAAAACATCATCTTGAATGGTTTCAAGATTTGCAAAACCATACCATGAAAAAAATTTACCATCTCAAAACTTGCAATACTTGTGATCGAATCATAAAAACATTAGACTTACCTAATGATTTCATTTTTCAGGATATAAAATCTGACGACATTACAGTCAAACAAATTGAGCAACTTAAAGATTTATCTGGTAGTTACGAAGCATTATTTAGCAAACGAGCAAAACTCTACAAGGAAATGGGATTAAAAGACCAAACCTTAAGTGAAGCTGACTTTAAACACTATATTTTAGATCATTATACCTTTTTAAAACGTCCTGTTATAGTTGTAAATGATCAAATATTTATTGGTAATAGTGCTAAAACTGTAGAAGCTGCAAAGGCTTATATCCACTCTAATGAATAGTAGAAAATTTGCGCTTTTTGCTGTGTTTTTGGTTCAAGTTTTATATGGACTAAATTATACTTATGCTAAAAATGTAATCAATGAAGGTTTTGTGCAAACTTTTGCTTTTGTTCTTTTAAGAGTTGTAGGTGCAACCATTCTTTTTTGGATTTTTAGTTTCTTTTTTAAACAAGAGAAGATTGCTAAAAAAGATTATGTAACCATTTTCTTTGCCTCACTATTTGGTGTTGGTATAAATATGCTTCTGTTTTTAAAAGGCTTAGAATTGACAACTCCAATCCATGCTTCTGTAATTATGACCATTACTCCAGTAATTATATTGGTTCTGTCTATTTTCTTCTTAGATGAGAAGCTGACTAAATTAAAGGTGTTAGGGATTATATTAGCTTTTTCTGGAGGTGTTTTACTTACTGCTTTAGGTAATTCTACCAGAGTTGGAGACAACGTAGCTTTAGGTAATTTATGTATTTTTATTAATGCCATTTCTTACAGTATATATGTCATTATCATAAAACGACTTACTGCAAAGTATCATCCTTTTACATTTATAAAATGGTTATTCTTATTTGGTATTCTATTCACTTTACCATTTGGATATCAAGAAACCTTAGAAATTCAATGGCATACATTTACTCCATATATTTGGTTTTCGGTATTGTTTGTGATTGTTGGAGCTACATTTGGAACCTATCTTTTAAACCCTTTAGCTCTAAATTCATTAAAAGCTTCTACAGTAGGCACTTTCATTTACTTACAGCCAGTAATTGCTGGAGTTTTTGCAATTGTTATGGGAGTAGATGCTGTTAGTCCAATTAAATTAGGAGCTATGATTCTTATTTTTTCTGGTGTTTATCTTGTTACCAAAAAACCTAAAGTATCAACCTAAATTTTTGGGTGCTTTCCCAGATATTCTTGTATCGTCTTTTGTTAATAGTTTAAAATGTTTTGTCTTCGGAAAACCTTCAGATTGCAATAATAAAGCCTCAGGTAAAACCGTTAGTTTGCGTGTGTTTATATCTATCCAAGATCCTAACATATCACTCGACGCAAGATGATTCCCTTTTTTATCATATAAATTATGCTCAAACTTAAAGAACATCCCATCTTCACTTAATCCTGAAACCTCAACAGTAACCGTAATTGGTTTCCCTAAAAACGATTCTTTATAATAATAAGTGTGCTCATAAAATACTACTGGTCCAATACCAAATTCGGTCAAAGTTTCCATAGAAAATCCATACGCCATAAAAAAGCCCATCCTTGCATGACTCATGAAATTTGTATAGGCTGAATTCGCCAAATGACCATTCGCATCAATATCACTCCAACGTATTTCAAACTCTTTTTTATACATAGTAATCCATTTAAGTTTCAAAGTTATTGATTTTATAATGCTAAACCATGATTTATAACGTTATGATTTTCCTTACCTTTGTTCAACTTTTTTTTTAAAATTCATATGATACAATCAATGACTGGTTACGGGAAATCTGTAATTCAACTTCCGACCAAAAAAATATCAATAGAAGTAAAATCGCTAAATAGCAAAAACTTAGATCTTAATACAAGAATGCCTTCGTTGTATCGTGAAAAGGAATTGAGTATTAGAAAACTCATCGCCTCTAAACTAGTAAGAGGTAAAATTGATTTTTCATTATATATGGAAATTACCGGAGAAGAAACCTCTACTCAAATCAATAAAACAGTTGTTATGCAATACATTAAACAGCTTAAGGATGTTGTAGATGGTGATGAAACTGAATTATTAAAAATGGCGATTCGACTTCCAGATGCGGTAACGACTGAACGTGATGAAATAGATGAAGATGAATGGTCTCAAATTTCAAAAGAAATTGACAATAGCCTAGGAAAGATTTTGCAATATAGAATTGATGAAGGAAAAAGTCTTGAAGATGAATTTATCTCTCGTGCACAAAATATTTCAGATATACTTGATGAAGTCATTGCAATGGATCCTGATCGTATTGATGGTGTTCGCGAACGTTTAAATAAAGGTATATCAGACATTAAGGAAAAGGTAGATGAAAACCGATTTGAGCAGGAACTTGTGTATTACATTGAGAAATTTGATATCACTGAAGAAAAAGTGCGTTTAAAAAATCATTTAGACTACTTTCAAAAAGCTTTAAAATCTGACGACTCTAATGGAAAAAAGCTTGGTTTTATTTCTCAAGAAATGGGACGAGAAATCAATACCATTGGTTCTAAATCAAATTATGCTCCTATGCAAAAACTAGTTGTTCAGATGAAAGATGAGCTTGAAAAAATTAAGGAACAGTTATTGAATGTACTGTAACTAGTTAATACTTTAAATCAAATCTGTGTCAGAAATAAAGAATAAAAATAGAGGAAAGTTACTTGTGTTTTCAGCACCATCAGGTTCTGGAAAAACAACCATTGTTAGGCATTTACTCGAACAGAAGGAGCTTAATTTAGAGTTTTCTATTTCAGCAACATCTAGAGAAAAACGCGGAAATGAAATCCACGGAAAAGATTATTATTTTCTAGACATCAAAGATTTTAAAAACAGAATCAAAAACGATGAGTTTTTAGAATGGGAAGAAGTTTATCGCGATAATTTCTACGGCACCTTAAAAACAGAAATTGAACGTATTTGGGGAAAAGGTAAGAATGTCATTTTTGATATTGATGTGTCTGGAGGATTACGAATAAAGAAAAAGTTCCCACAAGAAACCTTAGCGGTTTTTGTGAAACCACCAGATTTAAATGAGCTTATCATTAGACTTAAGGAACGTGGTGAAGAAAGTCCTGAAAAAATTAGTATGCGCGTTGCAAAAGCACCTGCTGAATTGGCAACTGCGCCTTTATTTGATGAAATTGTTCTCAATAAAGATTTAGATAAAGCATTGGATGATGCGTATACACTAGTGTCTAATTTTATTAAATCATAATCATGAAAGTCGGATTGTATTTTGGAACGTTTAATCCAATCCATGTTGGACATCTCACCATTGCAAACCATTTAGCCGAATATAGCGATTTAGATAAAATCTGGTTTGTAGTGACACCTCACAGTCCCTTTAAAAAGAAAAGTTCCTTGTTAGATAATCGTCAACGTTATGAAATGGTATATCGCGCGACTGAAGATTACACAAAACTAGAACCTAGTGATATTGAGTTCAATTTACCGCAACCCAATTACACAATAAATACACTTACCTATCTCAAAGAAAAATATCCTGATTATCAATTTGCACTCATTATGGGTGAAGATAATTTAAAGAGTTTTCACAAGTGGAAAAACTATCAGCTTATTCTAGATAACCATGATATTTATGTCTATCCTAGAATTTCTGAAGGAACTATAGATGTTCAATTTAATACCAATTCAAAAATTAAGAAAGTTGATGCACCTATTATGGAATTGTCTTCAACGTTTATAAGACAATCTATCAAAGATGGTAAGAATGTTCGACCAATGTTACCTGAACATGTATGGGAATATTTGGATGAAATGAATTTTTATAAATAAGAATCTGAAGTTAAAAACTATGGCGAACAATAAAATGCTAATTTATATTAAGGATGTTTTAGAAAATTTGCCTTCTAGTTGGTTGAATCTAACAACCCATCGACTAGATATTTATAATGAAGAATTGGCTAAAACTCAATTCTTAGAACAATTTGAAGCTCTATATCAAAAAAATAATTCTGAATTTCCAGCACTCAACAATTTACCTACAGCTTACGATTATATTCGTTTAGGTCATCCTTTATCTTGTGTCTTAGAATGGGCAATCGCTAAATTACATCATTTAAATCCTGAATATGTAATTAGTTTTTCATCAAAGACAATTCCTGTTTTGGCTGTACTAAGAAAAAACTTGTTAGACCATAAAAACACACAAATTATTTATAAAAATGAATTACCTGATACTTTTGATATCGAAGTTCTAAGACGTGTTTATGGTTATACTTTTGAATTAAAAAAAGTGGACACATTAGAAGAGGTTACTAAGTTTGATGGAAGCACTATTTTCATATCACAAGACACTACAATTACAAAAAGTGAACTCCATCCGAATATTGACTTTTTCATCAATACTTATGATCAGCTTGGTAGTGTTTTGTTAATCAATGGTGATCAAAATGAAAGTTATATCTCAGAAATTCAGCATGTAAGACGAAGAGAAACGATTGCAATGACACCAATAAAATGTCTTGCTGCCTTAAAGTTTTTGGTAAATGAAACTTTTATTGAAAATACGGAAAGTAATGTCAATTTCAGAACCAATAAATCTTTAGTATTAGATTCAATTACAGACATTACAGGTACCACAACCAAACCACTTGTTGGGTCTAGTGGACTTTCAATTCAGTATGCCATAATGATGGGATTAATTCATTATGCTCAAGAACATCATAAAGGAAAAGCTATCAAATTTGTTGTGCCTCCAAATTGTTATGGCGGAACAAACGACCAAGCAAGACGAGTTGCAACATGTAATGATAATGTAGAAGTGTTGGATTTACCAGTTGATGGCGACAACGATATGGTTCAGAGTATAGATTCTATTTTAGATTACATTGCTAAAGAAGATGCTATTCCTTATATCATAGCTGAAATCCCAACAAATCCTAGAGTTGAAGTTCCAGATCTTACACAATTAAAAGCAACGTTAAGTGCAGTACGAAAAACTGCAACTGGTGATATTGCTATCGATCCAGTATTTATATTAGATCAAACATTTTGCCCTAATGTTCACTTTTTAGGTGAAGGTAAAATACTCTCAACTGTGAGAACTATTTCATATGCTAGTGGCTCAAAATTCCCAAGTGGTGGACAGTGCACTGCTGGTTATTGTGTGGGAAATAATAAAGCTGAAGCCTTGATGGAAAACATAGTAAAGCATTTGGTTCTTTGCGACAATGAAGCGACACCTCTTCAAATGGAAATATTAGCAAATCAGTTGCCTTCAATGAATCAAAGAATAAGTGATGCTTATAAGAATACACGAGAATTTGTGACCTTCATCCAGGAAACTTTACCAGAAGCAAAAATCAATTTTGTTTCCGAAGAACTAGCAACACAAGGGTTTACACCATCTGTATTTTCATTAGATCTTCCGACAAAAGGGTCGACTGCTGAAGAAAAAGAAGCATATAAAAGAGTCTTAAATCATAAATTAATCAATGTAATGATTTCAGAAATACCTAACGAAAGTAAATACTGTGTTAGTTATGGACAACTAAAAGGCTGTTATTGGACAATTCCTGCAACTTCTACTCAAGGAACAACTAAAGAAGGTGATAAAGATTATATTGCTCGTGTAGCACTATCTCCAAATATGGATCTTGAACGTCACAAAAAAGTCTTTTTAGACTTTGTTAGAGATATCAGCTAATTTCAAAAGTGATAATAGGCATTTTCTAAATGCTCAATCTCAAATTGTTTTCCGTTTTTCACAATAGCAATGATATCAAAACGAACTTCAACATCAAGTTGATTTGTAGTTACATAATTATCTACAGCCTTAACAATTCGTTGAATCTGCTTAGGTTTTAAAAAGTCTTGTGGATTTCCAAAAGCAATACTAGAACGGGTTTTAACTTCAACAATAGCAAGTGTATTTTCTTTTTGTGCAATAATATCGACTTCAGCTTTTTGAAATATATAATTACGTGAACGAATTTCGTAACCGTTCTGCTGCAAAAAATTTACAGCCAATTCTTCCCCTTTTTTCCCTAATTCGTTGTGATTTGCCATTTAACTTTTATAATGAGTATCAATATAAGCAATTGCTTCATCTTGACTTAAAACGGCAAACTTTTTATAGCGATTATGAACATCAACAATTTCATCTAAGGCTTTTTCAACAAGCGGTTTGTTTTGCCATGTATTTAAATGCGCAACTACGGTTTTTAAACACCCATTTTTGTAGGCTATTTGTCCGAGCACATGAACCAAAGTATCTGAAACACGTCTGGTTTCATCAAATTCTAATTCTTTTAATAATGGCAAAATATCCTGAGGATGCGTTCGTCCGCGAAGTTCAATTCCATGACAAATTTCACGTCTTATTTCTTTATCAGAATGTTTTAGATATGGTTTAGCCCATTGTAAAACAGGAACAGGATTCTTCTCTCCCATTTTTTTGATAGAACCAATAACCGCATTCCGAACGCGATGATGGTTATCAAATAAACCCAAATTCATAAAATGTTCTATTTTATCAAAATGAAACTTTCCAATTTCACCAGCTGCATTTATAACTGTTTGTCGGACTAACTCATCATCAGATGTCATTAATTCATCCAATACTGAAAAAATAGAGGCTTGTAATTTTGGCTGTGAATAGAAAATTTTACCGATTGCCAGGTATCCCGTTTTACGAATATAGGTGTCTTCATCTGAAAAATATAAACGGATTTTTTCGGTGGTACCTAACGATAAATCAGCAGCAATATCCTGGTTGATTTTTTCAACAAGTTGATCTCTTTCAGGTTTTGGTAAGTCATAAAATGCCATGATAGGTTATTCTTTTGATACTTCTAATTTATAACCAACACCATGAACATTCGTGATTTTTATTGACGTATCTTCTTTCAGTTTTTTTCGTAATTTAGAAATGTAGGTGTCTAAACTTCGACCAACAAACACACCATGATCTTCCCAAACGCGTTTCGATAACTCATCTCTTTTAACCACATCATTTAAGTTATCGCATAAAATTTCTAATAATTCACACTCCTTTTTTGATAAGCTAATTTCTTTCTCAACGTAAAGTAATTTGCTTTGGTCTTTATCAAATTTATAATTTCCGATTTTATAAAACAACGGATCAATTGAAAGTTTCTTAGTCTTCTTCCGCTGGCTGATTACTAAACCTATTATTAAAATTAAAGGCAAGATTAACCAAAGATAAATACTTGACGAATCTGTTTTATCACTTTCAAAACCTATTTGAATGGTATAGCAATTTAAAGGCAATTCACGTCCAGCACAAGGAATAATACTTTCTTCTTCGTTATTTCTCATCTCATAACTATAAGCAACTTCCTTGTCGCTACATTGAATAACTTCAACACGGTAATGATTATGCAGATCCGCTTTAATTAAACTATTTTTAACTGCTGTAACCAGATTGTTCGGTTCAAAAGAGAGCTCCTGTTCAAATGACAACTCATACTTTTCAGTGTCAATTTTAGTAATGGGTAAAATTAAAGTTGTAGAATCTTGATTTGATAATAATAAGGTATTGCCAACATCTCTGAGTGCAATTTTCGTGATTTCTATTCGTGAATCATCTTGATTACAAGACGTAAAATTTAACGTTATTAAAACAGCAAGAATTATGTAAGCATATCTTTTCATAGGCTTTACAAATAAATGACAAATAAAGGAAACACAATACCTATTCACATTTCTTTTACACTTTTTTGACACTTGAATTGTCCTTTTAAAAGGTTTACTTGAAATAAAAATAAAAAACGGAAATCTAAAAATGTCTAATTTTTGAAATTCAAAGTAGACCTGTTTTTCTCTACTTTCAACTCAATAATTTTTCCTAAAACCATAGCGCGATTATCCTTTTCGTGACCTGCAGGCATATTAAATGCAATAGGAAAATCATAGGTTGCTAAAGCATCAAGAACAAGTTGCTCAACAGAGGTTCCCCAAAGCGTGGTGTTTTTTCTTAGTTTACTCATATCACCAACAATAAGACCTTTACAATTCTCAAAATAACCAGCACGCTTTAAACTCTGAAGCATACGATCTATATGATATTTGTACTCACCGATTTCTTCAATGAACAAGATTTTACCTGTCATATCTATACTCGTTTTAGAACCCAACATCGTGTGTAACATGGTAAGGTTTCCTCCAATTAGCTGACCACTAGTCTCACCTGTTCTATTATAACTGGACCCTTCTAAGGTGTAATTTACTGGATGCCCGAAAATGGTAGATTTAAACGTCGATAAGCTTTCTTTGATGTCGTCTAAATCTTTAGTCAAACTCACACACATCAACGCATGAATCGATTGAAATCCTTCATTGTGAACTTGATTATGTAAAGCTGTGATATCACTATACCCAATAATCCATTTTGGATGATTTCTAAACTTGCTATAATCTAATTTATCTAAAATTCTAACCGTTCCGTAGCCACCTCTTGCACACCAAATTGCTTTAACACTTGGGTCATCTAACGCCTTTTGAAAATCTTCACAACGTTCATCATCTGTTCCTGCAAAATGATCAGATATACTAAAAACGTGATTCCCAACAACAGCATTCAAACCCCAACTTCTTAATAATGTAACCGCTTGCTGAACTTCATCATTTCTGTTTTTTAATATTCCTGAAGGTGCAACAATAGCTACAGTATCTCCAGCTTTTAAGTATGGTGGTTGTATCAAAGCAGTTTGTTTTTGTTGAACATCTATAACTTGAGCATTCGTGTTTCCGAAGAAAATAAGCACACAACTCAAGAGTAAAAAATATCGAATTTTAGACATATTGTAAATGTACATTTTTTTTCTAAATCCCTTGCAAATTGCGTACTTTTGTGGCTTGTTAAATGAATACATTTGTCATTCAGAGCAAGGCGAAGAAGCTTTAAAAACATGTTTCGACTGAGCTTAACATGACATAATTAAAACGATATGAATACTCCAAAAAGATATACGATTACTGCTGCATTACCATACACTAATGGTCCTATTCATATTGGTCATTTAGCTGGTGTTTATGTGCCTGCAGATATTTACGCGCGTTACAAACGCTTAACGGGAAATGATGTGGCATTCATTTGTGGAAGTGATGAACATGGTGTTCCAATTACAATTAAAGCAAAAAAAGAAGGCGTATCACCTCAAGATATCGTCGATAAATATCATGCAATAATTAAAAAATCGTTTGAAGACTTCGGAATTACGTTTGACAACTATTCTCGTACAACTGCAAAAATTCACCATGAAACAGCATCCGAGTTTTTTAAAACCTTATACGATAAACATGAATTTGTTGAAGAAGTAACAGAACAACTTTATGATGAAGAAGCCAATCAGTTTTTAGCTGATCGATTCGTTACTGGCACGTGTCCAAAATGTGCTAACGAAGAAGCTTATGGAGATCAATGTGAAAATTGCGGTTCTAGTTTGAACGCAACAGATCTTATCAATCCAAAATCGGCTATTACTGGAAATGTTCCTACATTAAAAGAAACTAAGCATTGGTTTTTACCCTTAAATAAACATGAAGACTTTTTAAAAGAATGGATTTTAAAAGGACATAAAAAAGATTGGAAACCTAATGTTTACGGACAAGTAAAATCGTGGATTGATGACGGCTTAAGACCAAGAGCAGTTACTCGAGATTTAGATTGGGGAATTCCTGTTCCTGTTCCAGGAGGTGAAGGCAAAGTGCTTTATGTGTGGTTTGATGCGCCAATTGGTTATATTTCCGCAACCAAAGAATGGGCTGAAAAGGCAGGAAAAGATTGGAAACCTTATTGGAAAGATTTAGACACAAAGCTGGTTCACTTCATTGGAAAAGATAATATCGTATTTCATTGCATTATTTTTCCAGCAATGCTTAAAGCAGAAGGCTCTTATATTTTACCAGATAACGTTCCTGCAAATGAATTTTTAAATTTGGAAGGGAAAAAATTATCGACGTCTAAAAACTGGGCTGTTTGGTTGCCAGATTATTTAGAAGATTTTCCAAACCAACAAGATGTGTTGCGTTATGCTTTAACAGCTAATGCTCCCGAAAGTAAAGATAATGATTTTACTTGGAAGGATTTTCAGGCGAGAAATAATAATGAATTAGTAGCCATCTTCGGAAACTTTATCAATCGGGTTGTTGTTTTAACCAACAAATATTATGACGGAATTATTCCAGAATCTTCAGAATTTTCAGAAGTTGATAATGAAACTTTAGCTGCAATAAAAGCCTATCCATCTGTTATTGAAAGTTCAATTGATCGGTACCGATTTAGAGAAGCAAGCCAAGAATTAATGAATTTGGCACGACTAGGAAACAAATATCTTGCTGACGAAGAACCTTGGAAATTGATAAAAACTGATGAAGTTCGAACCAAAACTATCATGTATGTTGCCCTTCAAATTGCAAGTGCTTTAGCAACATTAAGCGAACCATTTTTACCATTTACCTCAAAAAAATTAAAATCTATTCTAAATATCACATCGAGCGCAGTCGAGATGTCTTGGTCTGATATTTCAACTAAAAGTGTACTCATTCCATCAGGACATCAAATTGGTAAAGGTGAATTATTGTTTTCTAAAATTGAAGACAAAACTATTCAAGAACAATTAGATAAATTAGAAGCGAGTAAAAAAGCTAATGAAGCTGCTAATAAAGAAATAGAACCTCAAAAGGATCTGATTTCATTTGAAGATTTTACAAAACTTGACATCAGAGTAGGAACGATTCTCGAAGCCGAAAAAATGCCTAAAACAAAAAAACTGCTCATCTTAAAAGTTGATACTGGTATAGACACGAGAACAATTGTTTCAGGTATTGCTGAAAGTTTTACACCTGAAGAAATTATAGGCAAGCAAGTTACTGTATTAGTCAACCTAGCGCCTAGAGCATTGCGAGGTGTTGAAAGTGAAGGTATGATTTTAATGACTGAAACTCCTGAAGGTAAATTGGTATTTGTAAATCCAGATACAGCTGTAAATAGTGGTTTACAGATAAGTTAAAGCAATTTAAATAAATAGCTAAATACTGATTTGTTTTATTTCTATTTATAACTGCTTATCTTTGTTAAAAACGAAAAGGTTATGTTATCAAAAACTATAGAAAGTGCATTAAATAAACAAATACGAATCGAAGCCGAATCGTCTCAAGTATATTTAGCAATGGCTGTTTGGGCCGAAGTCAAAGGATTAGAAGGTATTGCCAACTTTATGTACGATCAATCTGACGAAGAACGTGAGCACATGCTTAAGTTGGTGAAATTTGTAAACGAACGTGGAGGACATGCTTTTATTTCAGAATTAAAAGCGCCAAACGTTACGTTTAATTCGTTTAAAGAAATGTTTGAAAAATTATTAGCCCACGAAATCTTTGTTTCAGAAAGCATTAATGATTTAGTTCATATCTCTCTTGAAAATAGAGACTACGCGACACACAATTTCTTACAATGGTATGTTTCTGAACAAATTGAAGAAGAAGCAACAGCCAGAACCATCTTAGATAAGGTAAATATGATTGGAGATGACAAAGGTGGATTATATTTATTTGATAGAGATATTCAACAATTAACGGTTGTGAGTTCTGCGGCTCCAGATAATGCTCAATAAGTGTTAAAAATTATTTAGATTTAATTTAAATAATTATTTTTGTACTGTTGTTTATTAGTAAATTCAATGGGCAAAAAAAAGAACAAAAAACTCAAGAAAGAACGAATTAAAATTCTTCAATCGTCTGGCTTTGGTAGTTTAGGTAAGGTCAAACCTGAATGCTGTAAAAAATATAAAAAAGCAGAACACAAACGTTGTAAAAAATGTCCTTGTTTTGATTTAATCAAAAAAGTAGCCTAAACTTTTTAGTCAATCTAAACTGACCCATTATTATGCTGAATTTCTACTTGCATTAATATTTCCAAATAAAGAACGCATCACTATTTTTTCATAAACAGCAATCTCTTCTTCATTTCTAACTTCAGCTTTTTCTAACTCCTGAATCTTCTTAAGAGCATATTGTTGAATCGTTAATAATGGCAAAACTATAGATTCTCTTACATCAATTGATGCTTTGCCAACAGGTTCGTTTTCCATCAATTCTTCAGAACCTGTGAGTTTCAATAGCAGGCGCTTAGAGGTTAGGTATTCCGCATAAATTATATTCCAAAACGCTCCAAACTCTTTATCATCTGCCATATACTTCGTTAAATCAAAAAAGGATTTTGATAAAGACATCATGCTATTTTCAACCAATGTTTTAAAGAATTTTGACTCATTATATAACGTTTTAACCTTGTCAAATTCATTATTATCTTCATAGTATTTTAGTGCTGTTCCGACCCCAAAAAAACCAGGTACATTTTGTTTTAACTGACTCCAACTCCCAACAAAAGGAATGGCTCTCAAATCTTCAAACACTAATTTAGAAGACTTCCCTCGTTTAGAAGGTCTACTTCCAATATTTGTTTTTGCATAATATTTCAAGGTACTCATACGCTCTAAATAGGGAAGAAATTTCGGGTGATTCTTAAAGTCTACATAGGTTTGATAACTCAACTCAGCCAAATGATCCATAACAATTTTATCATTAGATGACATGGCATGATTTTTATCATTTAACCGATTAGAAATCCCAGAACTTATCAATTGTTCCATATTATACTGTGACGATTCTATGGTTCCAAAATTAGAACTAATCGTTTGACCTTGAATAGTTAACTGAATTTCTTTGTCTTCAATTGTTGGTCCGAGTGATGCATAAAACTGGTGTGTTTTTCCGCCACCTCTTGCAGGTGGACCTCCTCTACCATCAAAGAAAATAACATCAATTCCGTAACGTCTTGATAATTCTGTAAGAGCTTCTTTTGCTTTAAAAATTGCCCAATTTGCCATTAAATAACCACCATCTTTGGTACCATCACTAAACCCAAGCATTATGGTTTGCTTATGACCTCTTTGCTCGAGATGTGATCGGTAATGTTCATCTGAATACAAATCCTCCATGACCTTTGGAGATGCTTTTAAATCGGTAACAGTTTCAAAAAGCGGAACGACATCTGCAGTCAAGTTATCACCAAATGCTACGACTTTCAGCATTGCATATAGCTGAAGTACATTTAGGGTTGTTTGATTATTACTGATGATATATCGATTACACGCTATTTCTCCATTTTGCTCTTGAATAGACTTCATAGCCTTAATGGTTTCAGTAATATTGATGGCCAATTCATCTTTAAATTTAATATTACCGATAGTCCCTTTAATTCCAGAAAGATGTTTTAATTGATTTTCAAGTGGCAAATCAAAATAATTATCAGGAAATATGTCACTTCCGTTTGCATTAAGTTCATTCACTAATGCTGTAAACATTTGATCGTGAACACGGCTATCTTGGCGAATGTCTAAACTGGCAAAATGATATCCAAAAAGGGTTGTCCTGTTAATTAGTGTAGTTAATTTATCGACAAAAAGGGACTGATGTTCTGTGATTAACATCTCTCGAATAGTTTTCAATTCAGACCTCAACTCTTCAAGTGTAATTTGATAGTTTTCTTCCCTATCAAGTAAAGTGTTATGCAGTTTGTGATTTAAAACAATAACACGCTCTCTTAATCCGCGAAATGTAAGACGCCGTCTTAAATACTTAACATCTTTAATGTAATTTTTAATGATTGATTCCTTAAGTTTTTTTGCAACATCTAGTGTTATTTGAGGTGTAACAAAAGGGTTTCCATCTCTATCTCCTCCTGGCCAAAAGCCAATATTAATAATAGAATTATCAATTTCTTCATCATCAAATATATTTTGCTGAACGTAATCGTAAATGGAACCAAATGAATGGTAAAACACATTTTTCAAATACCAGGTAAGATTTACAGCTTCATCATAAGGTGTTGGTTTTTTATCTTTAAAAAACGGTGTTTTACCAAGTTGGGCTAAAAGACTGTTAATTTCTGTAAGGTTATCGTATTTAATAGCTTCTGCCAAATCTGTAATAATTCCTAATACAGTTCCCGGATAAAACTGGGTTGGATGTGCTGTTAATACAATTCGTACTTTAAACGATTCAAGATATTCTTGTAACAATTGTTTTTTATGCTCAGCTTCGGCATTCTCTTTTAAACTGCGTAAAGTTCCAATACCTTCCATATTATGAACTACAGAAAAAGCAGCATCTTCAACGGCATCAAATAATACGACTTGTCTTTCTATGTATTGAATAAATCGAAACAATAAATTAATTTGACTTTGATTATTTCGTCTTCCCTGATATTTCTTAAAAAAAGTCTCTACAATTGTGGTTGGGTTTTCTCCTTTTTCAAATCCATTTTTACAAGTTTCATAAAAAAGTGGTAGTAAAACCACCGTTTTAGAAATTGTATCAAAAGGCAAAGTCATAAAAATACTGTTATAGATTTGGTATTTTGACAATACATTTTGCTTAAATCTTGTAAGTTTTGGTTGAGTCGACATAGAGTTACTTCTTTTTATAAAGATACTAAAGGTTACCCTTTTATGTGAGCCACCCTTTATTTTTACGTAATTCTCAAAATAAAAGCGTCTTTTTGATAATGATTCAGAAAATCAAACGTTTTAATTGTGAAATTTGTGAATTATAATGGATGGGAAATTATTCTTTTTAATTATAATGTATAATTTTACATAACATAAAAAATGTAGCTTTTTTTGTACAAAACTAAAATTTTATCAATGATTATACGATTCTATTCATTACTTTCTAAAGTACCATTTGTAGGTCTATTAAGTCTACTTTTTATTTTTCCGTATTCATCATACTCCCAAGTAGAAAAAAGTATCATTTCCTCTTTTGAAACCTATTCTAAACTACCGAGAGAAGTGGCTTATTTACATTTAAATAAATCAATATACATAAAAGGAGAATCTATTGCATTTTCTGGCTATGTAATTGATAAAAACACAAAAAAACCTTCTGAATTAACTACCAATTTATATTGTGTCGTAACAGATCAAAATGGTAAAACCATAAAGAGTCAGTTAATTAGAGTTTCCAATGGCTTTTCTTCTGGTTCATTTGATATTGATAACGATTTTAAGTCTGGAGAATACACCATTAAAGCGTATACAAATTGGATGCGAAATTTTGACGAACAAAACCTATTTGTTGAAAACATTAAAATCATTGATCCAGAAACCGATGAATTTGTAAAACCTGAAACATTAAAAAACACCATTGACGCTCAATTTTTACCAGAAGGAGGACACATGGTCACTAATGTACAAATCACCGTTGGAGTTGTTTTAAAAGATGCTAATGGTTTTGGTATCTCTTCAGTTGAAGCGGAAATTTTAGACAGTAAAAACAGTACAATTACAACGTTTAAAACCAACCAATTTGGAATAAGTAGGTTTTTGCTTACTCCTAAAGCGAATGAAACCTATACAGCAGAATTTGAGTATTTAGGTGAAACTTTTAATTTTAAAATTAACACTATTGATCTAAAAGGGTTCTCGTTAAGCTTAACTGATTTAGGTAAAAACGTTGCCCTTAAATTTAACACTAATTCAGAAACACTGCCAAGTATTAAAAACGAAACTTATAAATTGGCCATACATAACGGTAAATCTATTAAAGTAACCGATTTTAATTTTGAAGGTTTAGAAGTTGTAAAGCTTCTAAGTAAAAATGATTTATCACCTGGAATAAATATTTTTACAGTTTTTGATAAAGACAATAACCCGTTATTAGAACGTCTTTATTTTAAACATGACGGTATTGAAAATTTAAAAACTGAAACGCCTACAGTACATAAAGCGACTTATGATTCATTAACGGTTATGTTACCAATTAAAGCTATTACTTCTGAAATTAATCACAACATAAGTGTTTCTGTGCTGCCAGATGAAACGAAATCATACCAGAGTCATCATAACATTATATCTTATATGTTCTTGCAACCTTATGTAAAAGGTTATATTGAAAACGCTGCCTATTATTTTGAAAATACAGACAGACGAAAAATATACGAATTAGACAACCTTTTAATCACTCAAGGTTGGAGCAGTTATAACTGGAATAACATTTTTAATACACCTCCAAAAAACACGTATGTTTTTGAAACTGGAATAGGATTTAAAGCCAACATTAATACTAAAAAATCGAATCAGTTTTTAATGTTTGCTTTAAGAGAAAGTAAAGGCGATGTTTTTGTTACAGGAGCTAATGAAAAAAACTTTATAAAAACAGGCTTATATCCTTACAATGATGAAAAAGTTAAAATAGGTGAAATTGACAAAAAGGGGAAAATGAGTACTCCAAATATGTACCTTCAATTTTCACCTTCAGAAATATCGTTATATTCTAATGCGTTTTCAGTATTAAAAGCGAAATCAAAATCATTGACTTCTACAACACAAATTCAACCATTTACCCAGTCTATTTTAGAAGGCACACAAACCTTAGATGAAATTTTAATTGAAACCAATAAAAAAGAAACTAAAACAGAAGGACTTGAAAAACGGTCTTTTGGCAACGTTGAAGTTTTTGATGATAGAACAAGGTTAGCCAATAGGACTTTAGCACAATACTTAAGCAAAAAAGGATTTGTTACTTCAGATTATGGTGGTGTGTTATCAATAACAGTTAGAAATCCTTTAACCCCAAATAATACAACTCCAGTCGTGTATTTAAATGATGTGTTGTTGTCTGATTTTAGTTTTCTTGCCACTTTTGATATGAATAGTGTTGATTATATAGAAATTAATAAAACTGGTCTTGGTAGCGGTATGAGAGGAGGAGCAGGTATTATTAAAATTTATTCCGATCCAAATGTCGAAATAAAAAGAAAGTATGGTGATAATTACAAGACATATGATATTCCTTTAACATTTACAAAATCTAAACAATTTTACACACCTAAATACAGCTATTACAAAACACGTTTTTTTAAAGAGTATGGTGTTATTGACTGGATTCCTAATGTACAAACTGATGCAAATGGGAACTTAGTTTTTAGTGTTTTTGATACAGGAATTGAAACTGTGAAATTGTTCATAGAAGGCATTACTGATGATGGTCGTTTTATTGTTGAAGAAAAAACCATTAATTTGAATTAACACTATTAAAATCAGAATTAGTAAATTCAATTTGATCTCAAAACTTTAATTCATTTAATCACTACATTTGTGATATTAACCTTCAATTAAATAATTATGTATACTACTGTTCTTATGCTCCATTCATATTGGGCATACCTCGTTTTGGCCATGCTAGTTATAGCCAGTTTTAATGCGCTTACCAAATATTTTGGTGATAAAGAATTTCATGCTGTAGATTTTAGAATCGCATTATTTACTCTTATCGTTTCTCATATCCAATTATTAATTGGCTTAGTGTTATATTTCGTATCACCTAATGGATTTAACAATATAAGTGCTAACGGAATGGGTGGATTAGATGCGTTTGCAAGATTATTGGCAGTAGAACATCCTTTTGTTGGCATCCTTGCAGTTGTCTTTATTACCATGGGTTATTCAAAACATAAAAAGAAATTGACATCAAAACCGAAGTTCAAGATGCTTTCTATCTTTTATACATTAGGTTTATTATTAGTCCTTTCAAGAATTCCATGGTCTAACTGGCTTTAATATTAATTATATTTCATAAAAAAAAGCGCAAACTTAAGTTTACGCTTTTTTTTATGATTTGTTAATGAATTTATTGTTCTTCAACTTCCCTAATTAAATATACATAAACTGGAAAGTGGTCACTAAAACCATTTGTAAATCCACCATCAGCAAAACTTCTGAATGGATATCCTTTCCAACGACCTCTTGGGTTGGTTAGGTATTGTTTATTATAAATTCCTGCTTTATAAAATCTAAACGATGAGTAATCATCTTTTTCAATAAGAGGTTTGGTAAACATGATTTGATCAAACAAACTCCAAGCATCTCTCCAAGCTGTAGTACCATAACCACTTTTCTTAAACATATTTTCGTAAGGATTATATATTCCTTTTAATGCAACATCTTCCTTTTCATTTTTAGCTTCTAAAACTTTTTTAACGCTATCGTTAGTCGGATCGTCATTTAAATCTCCCATGATAAAAATCTTTGCATAAGGATCAATAGACTGCAAAGAATCTTTTAGTCGTTTACTTACTTTAGCGGCAGCAACCCGTTTTGGTCTACTTCTAGCTTCTCCTCCACTTCTTGATGGCCAGTGATTAACAATCACATGAATAAGATCTCCATCTAATTCTCCAGAAACTAATAATTGATCTCTTGTTTCTTTACGTTCTCTGGTTTTATCATCATAAATCATTAAGACATGAGAACTATGGGTAATCGGTCTGAATAATTTCTTTTGATACAAAAGTGCAACATCAATCCCTCTGACATCAGGAGATTCGTAGTGGATAATTCCGTAATCTCTACCAACCAACAACGGATCATTAACCACATCAACTAAAACTTGTCTGTTTTCAATCTCACAAACACCAATAAGTGCTGGTGAATTTCCTGTAACATCAGAACCAATATCTGCAATAACTCTAGCCATATTATGAACTTTTTTAACATAGATTTCATCTCTATTGGCTTTTATCTCCATCATTGGACTTCTTTCGTCAAATTTGGTCGTATCATTTATAGTGTCAAATAAATTCTCTAAATTGTAGAAAGCTAACGTGTGAATTTTAAAACGTTTTTCTTTTTTTTCCTCTTGAGAAAACCCGCTAATTGTGATCAAAAAGCAAAAAATTGCTAAAGGAAAATGATGTAATTTCATAGTGTTAATATTATGTTAGTATTATATCTAATCAAATCTTGAGCCAAAAGTATGTATTTATTATAAATAATGTAAATTTGCAAGCCTTAAATAACCAATATTTAATGCGCAACCAATTTATTAACTAAAGATTAGGCATGAAAAAAAGTTTATTGATTTTTTTACTCGGAATTTTTTCTGCGTTTACAACCTTTGCTCAAGAAACTATTGTTAAGGGTAGTGTTCTTGACGGTACAACAGGAGAACCTATTCCAGGAGTAACGATTACCATTGAAGGCACGTCAATTGTGACAACCACTAATTCTAATGGTGAATTTCAATTTGAGACTATAGTTCCTTTAGGAGAACAAGTACTCAAAATTGAATCGACAGATTACGTTACTAAACGTTATCCTATTGTTGTAAACGAAGGTCAAACCGTTGATATTAGCGGAATGACATTAGATTACGATTCTAGTGATAAAAAAGACTTGTTTATTATCTCAATTTCTGATGATAACTTAAACAGTGAAGATGATGGTTTAACAGACAATGTTTCTGGTTTATTACAATCATCTAGAGATGTGTTTTTAAATGCTGCTGCATTTGATTTTAGCGCAACATTTTTTAGACCAAGAGGATTAGACAATGCCAATGGTAAAGTTCTTATCAATGGTGTAGAAATGAACAAACAGTTTAATGGTAGACCTCAATGGGGAAACTGGGGAGGAATAAACGATTTACAACGTAATCAAGAGTTTACCATGGGTATGTCTGCAAACGATTACACTTTTGGTGATCTCGCTGGAACTAATAACATTATAATGAGAGCTTCTAAATACAGAGAAGGTGGACGTGTATCTTACGCAAGTGCCAATAGAAGCTATACAGGTCGTGTTATGGCTAGCTATAATTCAGGTGTACTTGAAGGTGGCTGGGCATTTTCAGTTCTTGCATCTAGACGATATGGTGATGAAGGATTTGTAGATGGAACATTATATGATTCAAATTCTATCGTTGCAGTTGTTGAAAAACAGTTAGGTGATAAGCATAGTCTTAACTTTACTTCTATTTATGCTCAAAACAGACGTGGTCGTTCTACAGCAATTACAGAGGAAGTTTATAACCTAAAAGGACGAGAATACAACCCTTTTTGGGGAGAACAAAATGGTGAAATTAGAAACTCAAGAATTAGAGAAATTAATGAACCAATCTTAATGTTGAATCACTATTGGGAAATCACACCAAAAGTTAGATTGAACACTAACATAGCCTACCAGTTTGGGGAAATTGCCAATTCAAGAATTGATAACAATGGCTCACGTCTTGATGCTATTAACGATGGTCAATACGGTGGTGCTCGAAATCCAACCCCAGAGTATTACCAAAACTTACCTAGTTATCATCTTGATGATCCAAACCCAACAGCTTATGATTATCAATTAGCGTACATAGCACAACAAGAATTTATAAATGACGGACAATTAGATTGGAATACGCTTTACGGAGCTAATGCTATTAATGGTTATTCTGTTTATGCACTTCAATCTGATGTGATAGAGGATAAACAACTATCTTTTAACTCCATTCTTGATGCCGACTTAGCAGATAATATTAGATTAAATGCTAATTTTAGTTATAGAACTTTAAATAGTCAAAATTATGCACGTATTGACGATTTATTGGGTGGATCAGGTTATTTAGATATTGATGCTTTTGCAGAACAACAAGCAGGACAGCAATCTGTAGGGCAAGCACAGAGTGATATTAGAAATCCAAACAGAATAGTTACTGAAGGTGATCGTTATAAATACAATTACGACATCAATTCTGATGTAGCAAGTGGTTTTGCACAATTTCAATTTAAATATGATAAAATAGATTTTTATGTAGGCGCTAATATTTCACAAACTACATATCAAAGAGATGGTAAGTATGAAAATGGATTTTTTAAAGATCCTAATCCAGCTTTAGGTGAAACTGGTTTCTTAGATGGTTTTGGTGATATTACTTCTTATGGCGAAAGCGAGAAATTAGAGTTTTCTAACTATGGAGTTAAAGCTGGTTTTACCTATAAAATTACTGGGAAACATTTAATAGATGTTAACGGAAGTTATTTCACAAAAGCTCCTTCAATTCGAAATTCATTTGGAAATGCAAGACAAAGTAATCAAATTGTTTTAGGTTTAGAAAGTGAAACAATTCAGAGTTTTGATGCCAGTTATATCTATAGATCACCAACAGTAAAAGCTAGACTTACTGGATTTTATTCAGGCTTTCAAGATGGTACTGATATCGGCTTTTTCTTTACTGAAAACTCAAGTAATTTTGTACAAGAAGTTCAGACTAATATCGATAGACGCCATATTGGTGCTGAATTAGGTATTGAAGCTCAAGTAACTCCAACTATTAAGTTAAAGGCTGCTGCATCTATCGGACAATACACATTTACTAATAATCCAGACCTATATTATACCGCTGCAGATTTTTCAACTATAAGGACTTTACCTTTAAATGGAATACCTACTGAAGTTGCACAAAAAACCGTGTTAACTTATGGTGATGGTACAACTGCATTAAAAGATTTACATGTATCTGGTGGACCTGAGCGTGCATTTCAAATAGGTTTTGAATATCGTGATCCAGATTTTTGGAATATCGGTGTTACAAGTA
Organism: Psychroserpens sp.; assembly: GCF_034670085.1. Lineage (GTDB taxonomy): Bacteria > Bacteroidota > Bacteroidia > Flavobacteriales > Flavobacteriaceae > Psychroserpens. The sequence continues at coordinate 517,543 of NZ_JAXMOD010000001.1, forward strand.
ACTTCTTCTCACATGCATACGTAGATGCGAGTGCTTTAAAACGATCTGCTTCTTTTACTCAAGATGTGGACTTGTTGCCTACACTGCCGGGTGTTAATGGAGGTGTAGATATTCCAAATAACGGAAATTTTAGTGGCTACACGTTTAACGATTATGACGAAGAAGTGGCTAAAGAATTATTAAAACAAGAACAATTTGACAGCTATATGTTAGTGAATGTTATAGGTGGTAAATCTTGGAAAGTAGGCGATTATTTCGTCGGCTTTTTTGCAACTATCAATAACGTATTTAATCAAGAATATAGAACAGGTGGTTTTGAGCAATCTAGACGAGTAGATTATAGAAGTCAGATTGAAGAGCAAAATAATGATGGTGGTCCAGTATTTGGAAACCGTTATTTCTTTGGTAATGGCACAACATACTACCTTAATGTATATTTAAGATTTTAAAAAATGAAAAATAAATCACAAAATAGTTTCCAATCTTTTGGGAAAAATAAAAAAAGAAGAACAATGAAAACAATTAATTTAAACAAAATCATATTACTAACTTTAAGTTTAGTAGTATTTAGTGCTTGTGTTCAAGATGATGATTTTGATACACCAAATCTCTCATTTGGAGAACCAAATATTCCAGCAAGTCAAATAAGAACAATGGGGTCTTTAGCTGGTGACTTAGCTCAAGCTCAAGATAATTTTGGTGAAATAGATTATGAAGATGAATCAACTGTAGTGTCTTACACATTTAATGATAATGATGAATACATAACAGGTTATGTTATATCATCTGACGAGGCAGGAAATTTCTTTGAAGAATTAATAATTCAAGATAACTTTGAAAACCCAACTGTTGGGATCAAAGTACTAATTGATGTAAATCCATTATTTACTAAATATGAAGTAGGTAGAAAGGTCTATATAAAGGTTAGTGGCCTTTCTGTAGGAATTACAAATGGTGTTTTATCGATAGGAGTTCTAAATGGAACTGAAGTAGATAAAATCCCATCAGGATCTGAAACTAATTTCATTCTTAGATCTAATGATGTCGAAACTATTGTACCCCTTCCATTAACTATTTCTAGTTTCTCTAGTGATAAGACAAACATGATGGTTGGATTAGCTGACGCTCAGTTTAATAGAAATGAAGTTATTAATAATTCTCTTACTTATGCTGCTGAAGGATCTGATGAATTTGATGGAGAAAGAACTCTTGAAAGCTGTACTTCGAGTGCTACTGTTGTTTTTAGTACAAGTACGTTTTCCGATTTTAGAGGTTTACTTTTACCTAGTGGTAGAGGAAGCATAAATGCAATTTTAACTAAAGATTTCTTTGGTGAAGTGTTCAATTTATCAATAAACACTCCTGAAGATATTAATTTTGACGATGAGGCAATGCGTTGTGATCCAATTGAAATTTCTTGTGGGTTAGCTGCAGCTGCTGGACCAAACAACTTATTTGAGGATGATTTTGAAGGTCAATCAGTAAACTCATTAATTTCAGGAAACGGTTGGACGAACTTTATTGAAGCTGGAACTGAAGGATGGGAAGCATACACGGCTGGAGGTACAAACGCATCTCAAGGTGTGTCAGCAAGAGTTGGTTCATTTGGATCTGGTGATTCAAGTTCTGTAGCTTGGTTAATTACACCTCAAATAGATTTAGATACTAATCCTGGTGCAACGCTTCAATTTGAAACATCTAATAGTTTCTCTGACTCAAGTACAATGGACGTATTATTCTCAAATGATTGGGATGGAACTGAGGCTGGAATATCAACTGCAACTTGGGGGATTTTATCTGATGCTTATGTAACAGATGATGATGATTTCTTTGGTAGTTGGTTTGAATCTGGAATTGTAGATCTTTCTTGTGCAACTGGTCAAATTCATATCGCTTTCAAATATGTTGGAAGTGGTGTTGCTGAATTTGATGGAACTTACGAATTAGATTTTGTAAGCATAGACGCTCAATAAAAATAAAACCATATATTTAAAGCCACACCAAATTGGTGTGGCTTTTTTATTTACAGCTAACATGACAACATTTGATACTATTTTTTTTAGCGTTTTTAATCACTTTAAAGCAACGCATAAACAAAAAGCTAATACAATTGCTATAGTTTACCTTTCACTCTTGCAAATCGCATTAGTTTTAGTCTTAGGCGTATTCTTCTCTATATTTTTAGAACAAATGCACGTTACAATGTTTTCTGCATCAAAAGGATGGACTCTTTTTATTATGACAAGTGTTTTTATTTACTTTAGAAATTGGATTACTTATAGTGGTAGAAAACGAAAAGTTTTGAATGCTAAAACGAATAAAAAACAAACAACCTATAGTATTTGGTTATTATGGTTTCTTTTATTAGGCACTATTACTTTAGCCATTGTTTTATTAAACGCATAAAAAAAGCCTCTTAAATTAGAGGCTTTTTTTATAAGTAATATGTAATTAATTCTCTCTTTGGATATAAACCCAAGCGCTTCTTTGCTTTCCGTTTTGATATTCCATAGTATAGAAGTAAGTTCCAACTGGCAACTCATCTCCATCATTTGTCTGTCCAAACCATTCATTGGTATAGTTCTTCTTGGAATACACTAAAGTTCCATTTCTATTAAAAATTTCTAGTTTAGTTACACCATAACTACTTAAATCAAAGACTTCATTCAAACCATCTCCATTTGGAGAAATACCTTGAGGAATAACGCATGTTTCTAACTCTATTACAGTAATGACTGTACTATTAGAACAACCTGTATCATTGAAAATCACTTCTATTTCATAATCACCAGCATCTAAAACTGGAAGGGTTAATCCATTTTCACCAGATATCAATCCATTATCTAAGTACCAATTGATCGATACTTCACCTTCTGTATAATTATCAGGTGTTGCTTCGATAATAATCGGCACTATCGCATTAGGACATACTTCATAATCAAAGTCTGATGTAAATGAAGTTAATGGTTCTGTTCCTATAACTAAATCAAAGCTATTAGTCACATAACAATCTGCAAAGTCTACTGTTTCAACTCTAACAAATACTGTTTCCCCAGAACTATTATATGGACTAGATAATGCTCCAGTTCCTGCCATAGCATCAGCTTGAGAAGCATGATAAGAAACAATTAACTGTGAAGCATCTTGACCATTTAATACATTAACGTCATTTGAAACTAAATCAAAGGTTGCAATACCATCGTCATCATTATCGCATCCAATCATATCAACACTTTCAGCTGTATGAGTAGGACTTGAAATAGATAAACTAAAGCTAGTTGTTTCAAAACACCCTGTAATATTATCTTCAATTCTAATGTAAATTATTTGAGGATTCGATGTATTGGCATATGGTGATGTTAATTCATTAGCATCAATATCTGCATCTGCTTGAGTTTCGTGATAAGTCACTGTAAAATCAGCTGGACTTTGCGGACCTAAAACAACACTAGTATTAACATTAATATCAAATACAGCTTGGTTGGTTGTAGAACATGCCGTTAAATCATCTGGCGTATTTGCAACCACTGGTTTAGGTAAAAATTCAATTAAAACTTCGTCATCAATAATACAAGATGGTGAGAAAATAATTTGAACAGTATATAAACCTTCTTCAGTTACCGAAAGTGTTGAAGCTGTTTCTCCAGGAATAACAAATCCATCCTGATACCATACATGAGCTACATTAGGTGCTGAAGTATCTAAAATGATAGGCTCATCTTCACAAACTGCATTTCCGCCAGCAATTGTAATATCACCTCCTAAGTCGACCTCTCCAATATCAAAACTACCAGCTTTCAAGAATACACCTGAATCCCATGCACTATCCCTTGCATCTGCTATAACTAATTTAATATGATACGTTTCACCGATATTCACTTGAGAGAATGCTGTAAACACTGCTGTTCTTCCATCAAAAGAAATTGGAGGCAAGTTGTCTGGAATATATTCACCAAAATATTGCTCATTTACTGCTGGACATGATCCATTATCGGGATGAATATTAGTTACCAAAATTGGGTCTGTAGTACCAGGTACGACAGCCAAATTAGTAGTAACATTATTAGAATCTGTCAATAAGAATGCAAATGCATCTGAGAATTGGCATTCAAATCCTCCCATATCATATTCTTCAGAAGCCATAAGAAAGTCAAAACTCAATTCATCATTTAGCGGTACAAAGTCAAATTCTATTATGGTTGCGTTATTCGTATCATCACCTGCAATAGCAGTCAAATCTGGATCTCCAGGCCATCCTGTAGTTCCACTAGACACAAAATTCACATTTGGTCCCGCTGCTTGACTTGCATCACCTGTAGTTAGCAATAGTCCATCTTCAAACGGGAAGCCTCCATCGGGATTAGAAAAATATCCTATTCCATTATCCTCACCAAAATTAGTACCAGTTGAAAAGGTAACATTTGAAATTTGAGCACAAGGGCTATCTATTAAAACATCTATTACTAGCTCTTCAGGTGTGTATGTTGTTTGATCAACTAATACATTACCAGATCCTGGTCTTATACATAGATCAAATGTATAATCAACGGCATCACTACCTGCAGAGAATATTCTAACATAATACGTATTTCCTATAGTCAAGACTGGCGTAACGCTAGCTTCAGCATCAGAACAATATAATTCAACTAGAGCATCACAAGTTCCTTCATAAACAGCATGATCAATATCTTGGAAGAAACCTCCTCCATTTATATTTAATATTGAAATAATTTGAATGTCATTTAGTGCAGTAAACTCATACCATACATCATCGTCAGGATTTCCACCACAAGTGCCACCTGGCACTCCAGAATCTGTACCTTCTAATAAGGTTCCTGGAGTAATTAATGTGCAAGTGTCATCTGCATTGACTTGTGCAATTGTTGCATTACATGGATTATCATTATCTGGCGGACATGCCAATAATTGAATTGCCGAACTATTAATAACACAATTACCATCTTGGTCGTTACTCAAAGTAATTACCACATCAACACCAAAAGGAAATGGTCCAACTTGATAAACACCAACAGCATTCGCTGAAACTGTGGTAGCATCTATATTATTCGAAATTGTTAACGATGTAGCGTCACCTAAGGTTGTAACATTTACATTAACCAAAAATTGTTGTCCATTTGCACAATCATCAATAACTTGATAAGTTGCTGCTGGATTGATACATGTTGCACATGATACTGTAAAATCTATCCCATCTGGAAAGGCACCAGACGTACAACTTACAGAGCCATCAGATAATACTTGAATAGTAATTGTATCGCCAGGAGATTGAAAAGTTAAACCTGATATATCACCATCATTACCTTCGTCATTATAAAGCTCAATACCATTTCCATCTGTGATTAATAAGAAATCAAATGGGTCTCCTTCTATCTCACCTTGATTTATTGTTAAATTAAGTGGTGTCCCATCAGAACTTGTATAGGTTAAAATCACAGAATCACCATTATCATAACATAAAAAGCCAGCTATTGGTCCACCTGCACAATCCACTACAGTATCTAAACAGAGGTCTTGAGTTAAAGCACTACTAGTTATTTCACAATTGGCGTCATCATCATTTGCAACTGAAATTATAACTGGAACATTATTAGCATAAGGTCCAAAAGTCACAACGCCTAAAGCACTTACTGTCTGTGGCGCACTTCCTTGATCATCACTTATTGTAATTGACGTAGCAGAACCTAAATTAGTTAAGTCAACATCTACAAAGAATTCTGGGCCAACTACACAGTTTGAAACTACACTATAGGTTGCCTCCGGATTTACACATGTTGCACAAGCAACATTAAAATCCCATTGTGCTGTACAACATCCACTTCCTGATGCACAACTTACTGATCCATCTGAATCTATTTCAAAAAACATCGAATCGCCAACTGAATCAAAAGTTAAGCCTGATAAGTCCCCTCCGTTATTACCTTGAAATATTAAAGTCCCTGTATTATCAACTCCATCATATATTAATATATCATCACAACAACTCTCTATTCCACCCGCATTAAACGTGATTCTAAGTGGACTTCCATCTGAAGATGTAAATGTCCAATTTGTTGTATCATTATTATCATAACAATATGTTATGTTTGTTGGAGCCTGTGTACAATCTATAGTATAATCAGATTGTATAGTCGTGGTAAAATTAACAGGTCCAGCCCAAGAACTAAACACTCCGCCTCCACAATCTGCTCTCAACCAAACTTCATAATCTGTAGAAAAATTTAATCCTGTTTCATTTACTGTTGTTGTCCCTACTGTTGTTCCTGGTCCACTTGGTTCTCCAGACCCAGCTGGCACTACTACATATTCCCATGATGTTTCTCCATTATTTGCGTTCCAATTAATATCTGCTGATGTTCCTCCTATATTGGATACGATAATACTACTTGGTGCAATACAAAATGAACCACAAGTTTCTACACGCATTAAATCTATAGACATATCACCTTCGAAATCTCCAGTACCTGTATGACTAAACTCAACATATATTGATTGACCCAAATAAGCATCTAAGTTTATTCCTACTGGAACCCACGGTTGACCTCCATCAGTTTGCAATTCTCCTGACCATGTGAATAAAGTCGTAAATGGACCCGTAGCCGAATTTGAAACACCTACATTCATAACTCCTGTGTCTGCTCCAAAGGCATGCATATAAAAAGATAATTCTGCACCATCAATTGCTGCCGTTAAATCTATTGCTGGACTTACTGCTGAAGCTGTTGCTGTTGTCCCACCTGATGCTTCATAATTCATAAAACTTGCACCACTAAATGCTGCATCTGGTCCAGTACCTCCTGATCCAGAATCATTTGGAATCTCCCAAGTACCATCTCCACCATTCAAATCTCCTGTCCAACCTTCTACTGTATCATACTCTGCAGAATAAATAAACGATGAACTACCTGATGCACAAGTTACACCAACTGGTGCTGGTGGTGGTGTATTAAATGTTCTAAAGTTAATTGGTCCAGACCAAAAACTAAAACCATCTACTCCACAGTCTGATCTTATCCATACTTCATAATCGGTATTAGCGGTTAAACCTGTAACACTATATGGAATACTAGCTGTTGGTGTTCCTGAACCTGTAGGTTCTCCCGTTCCTGCTGCTTGAACTACAACTTCCCAATTTGATTCTGCACCACCAGTAGTCCAATTTAAATCTGCAGAAATATCTGTAATATTTTCAACCGTTATACCTGAAGGAAAATCACAAGAAGAATTATAAACAATTACATTATCTAGCAACCAATACCAGGCCCAAATATTTCCATCATTATAAGTAAAACGTATTTGCATATTAGCATTTGAGTATGCTGTTATATCAATATGCTGCTGATCTGGTGCATTAAAGTTGCCTATATCTGCTGTTTGATTTAATACTTCAATCCAGTTAGTTCCATCAAAAACTTCAACAATTGCAGTGTCACCACCACCATTATTATAGTACTGATCAAAATCTAAATAGAGTAATACTGCACCTGTTGTATCAAACACAGGTGTTGTTAAGATTTCAATTAGCTCAACTCCATTACCATTGGCATCGCTATCAACTATGGCAACGTTGCTGCCGTTTAAACCGTTAGCTCCACCTTGCAACCCGGAAATCCAAGAATCACCTGTAGCGCCACCTGTATCACCTATTTCCCATGTAGCCGGAATCTCGATGTCAAAATCCTCTTGAAGATATGTTTGTGCATTTATACTTACGGAAAGTATAAACAACATGCTTATAAAAATAATTTTTTTCATTTGATTTAGTTGAAGTCGTTAATCTTATTTTTGGTTAGACTACATTATTAAACACAAAAAGCTCTGCTAATTAAACAGAGCTTTTATGATTGGTTAGTTAGTCATTATATTTTATTACTTATTTTGCTTGTGGTCCTCCGCTTACAATAATAAATTCTGATCTTCTATTCATTTGATGATCCTCTTCAGAGCAATTTGATCCACAATCAACTTTAGGTTCATTCTCTCCTTTACCCATTCCAGTTATTCTAGCCTTATCTATGCCTTTAGAAATTACATACTGAACAGTTGTCTTTGCTCTTCTGTCTGATAATCTCTCATTATACGATGCAGGTCCTCTATTGTCTGTATGAGATAGTGCACTAATAACCATATCTGGATATTTATTCATAATCTGAACTAATTTATCTAATTCAAAAGCAGCTTGAGCAGTTACATTTGATTTATCAAATTCAAAGAAAATAGGATTTAAAATTATTTCCTCTGGTCCAACAATAACTTCAATAGGGTCTAACATTATGTTAACTTTTTCTTCTTCGTTTTCTGAAGCACCAACAGTAATCTTCTGACTTACATAGCCATCTAATACAACTTCTAATTCAGATTGAACTCCTGTCTCAACAATAAAATCAACTGTACCATCAGAATTGGTCACTTTGGACAACACTTTATTTCCTTGATCATCATATAACGTTACACTTGCTGCATTTACTGGTTGTCCTGTTTTAGAATCTACAACAGTTCCTGCTATTAATACATCAAATAGAGGTTGCAATTTCTTAATTGCATATACATCATCACCACCTAAACCGCCATCTCTATTAGATGACACATAACCTTCTCCAGATTCTTCATCAATAGTAAAAGCGAAATCATCAGCACTACTATTCACAGGGATACCTATATTACGAACTGGTCCCATTTTACCATCTACAACTTTGGAAACAAATACATCAAGGTTTCCTAAACCTAAATGTCCGTTCGAAGAAAAGTAAAGGATACTCTTACTGCTAACAAATGGAAACTTTTCCACTCCAGAAGTATTTACTTTCTGCCCTAAATTCTCTGGTTCACCTAATGATCCATCATCGTTAATAGCAGCTTTATATATATCTGCTTGACCAAATCCTCCAGGCATATCCGAAGAAAAATAAAGGGTCTTACCATCTGGACTTACAGCAGGTTGTGCTATTGAATATTCTTTACTATTTATTGGGAATCCTTGCACATTACTCCAAGTACTTCCTGATTTAGTAGCCTTGAATAATTGAAGTCTACTATATCTTACTTTGGTAAGAGAATCCTTTTCATATATCTTTTCAAAATAACTCTCTCTTGAAAAGTACATGGTTTTTCCATCCGGCGCAATAGATACAACACCTTCGTGATATTTTGTATTAATATCTTCCTCAACAAGTGTTGCTGCTTGATACGTACCATCTTCATTCTTTACTAACTCATAAATATCTAAAAACGGTTCTTCATTCCAACCATAGTTTTTTCGATTAGTGTTTCTAGCAGATGCTATATACAGTTTACCATCCTTTAATGTTCCTCCAAAATCTGCATATTTTGTATTGAATCCTAAGCTCTGAACGTTGAATTTTTTTCCTTTTTCAAGAATTTGTGGTAAATAATCAGGATTCTCTCTGAAAGCTGTTGCTCTGTCATCACTTGGTCTCATTTGAGCAAACTTTGCCATTTGCACATTTGACTCTTCATATTTCCCATTTGCCTTTAACATTTGAGAATATTTAAATATCATTTCAGGTGCATCCGAAGTTTCGAGGGCTTTCGCGTACCAGGTTTCGGCTTCTTGCGTATTAAATACATTGTAATATGATTCGGCCAACTGCCCATAAACATATCCATCGCCTTTTCCGTTATCAATTAATTTTTTATATGCTTCTGCAGCATCAACAAACTCATATCTTGCGAAATGTTTATCTGCTTTTTTTGTGTTACTATTTTGAGCTATTAAGCTAAAACTACCTAATGCTACTATTGTAAAAAGTGTTAATAATTTTTTCATAATGTTTAGCTTAGCTGGTTAGAAATATCTAGGTGAACGTGAAACTTTTCTTGGGAAGTTCAAATCAAATAATAACATGAACTCGTGAGATGCTGGAGCATATTTTTTAATATCTGAAGTTACAGCATCATATGCATACCCAATTCTAATTACTGGAGTAACAGCAAAATTAACTAAATACGAAAACGAATCGTCCAATCTATATGAGCCTCCTACTTCAAATTTCTCAAAAAACAATGCATTTAAATTAACATCGTAAGAGGTAGGAGCATCAAAAGAAGATTTAACCAAAAAAGAAGGTTTTAACTTTGTGTTTGGTGATAGTTGAAACACATAACCACCAGTTAAAAAGTAGTGTGATGCTTCTGTACCTAGTTTTTGACCATTAGCGTCTAAATGAACCGAATTTAAAATATTAGGCACCGAAAAAGACAAATAATAGTTATTTGTATAATAAAAGACTCCAGCACCAATATTAGGAGTGGTAGAGTTAATATCTTGAAAAAGGATAGGATCATCATCAATTAAATCTAAACCTCCTAATCCAATATCATGGAAAGTCGCGCCTGCTTTTATACCAAAAGCTAAACGGTTTGTACCTCCTAGCTTTAAAGTATAAGAGAAATCGGCATATGCGTTTGTTTCTCTTACTGGACCAATTTCATCTGAAATAACAGATAAACCAACTCCTACTTTTTCACCAACTGGAAGATGACCAAAAAATGTACCTGTTTTTGGTGCACCATCTATACCTGTCCATTGTGTACGGTATAATAATCCAAACGAAAGGTTTTCTCTAGATCCTGCATAAGCTGGATTAATCACATTCATGTTATACATGTACTGTGTATATTGTGGATCTTGCTGTCCATACATTTGTGTTGCAATGAGAAATACAACAATAATATAAAGTTTTTTCATCTGTTAATTTTTAGTTGTTTTTAGTTGTTGGATTAAATTGGTACAGCAAATTTCTACTTTATAAGACAAATACTGTACGTCTTAAATATTTATTATTTTTTAATTTTAATTTAGTCGTTGTATGTAAACCCATGCTGCTCTTTGTTTACCGTTCTCATATTCCATTGTATAGAAATATGTTCCAACAGGTAATTGGTCTCCATTATTAGATTGACCATACCATTCGTTAGTATAATTATCTTTAGAATACACTAAAGTTCCATTTCTATTAAAAATTTCTAGTTTAGTGACATCATAACTACTTAAATCAAAGACTTCATTTAAACCATCTCCATTTGGAGATATTCCTTGAGGAATAACACAATTTGGTAATTCTATCACAAGTTGTGATGTAATAGTAAAACACATTGTTTGATTATTTATAACTTCAATTTCATAAAGACCTGCATCTATAACAGGAATAGTTAAACTATTTTCACCACTAACAATACCACCTTCAAAATACCAGTTTATGGTCACATCACTTTCGCTATAATTATTGGCTGTAGCAGTCATAAGTATAGGAGTTGTAGCACCAGGACAAACTTCATAATCAAAGTTTGTAGTAAATGTCGTATTTGGCAATGCGTCTACAACAAGCTCCATTGTGTTTGTAGTGTAACAATCAAAAGCTATATTGCTTTCAACTCTAACATAAATAGTTGCTGTCCCACTATTATACAAAGAACTGGTGTCTATTGCTCCAGTGCCTGCATCTGCATCTGCTTGCGTTTCATAATACGTTACTGTAAAATCAGTAGCACTTTGACCACCAAGAATATTGGCATCTCTAGTTGCTAAATCAAACGCAGTGATTCCATCAAAGTCGTCATCACATTCTGAATAAACATCTGTATTGGCAGTTGGTGTTGGACCAGATATAATTAAATCGAAACTAGCTGTAATATAACAAACGGTTGCATTTGCATTTTCCACTCTTACAAAAATTGTTTGAGGATTTGAAATATTTGTATATGGAGACGTTAGTGCTCCTATTCCAAGTTCGGCATCAGCTAATGTTAAATGATAAGTCACATTAAAATCTGCAGCATTTTGAGATCCAATTACAACTGGTGTTTGAATTTCTAAATCAAAATCTTCAAAGCCATCACCTGAAGCATCATCACAAGTAATAATATCTCCTAACACAAATGTATTATCAGGTGAATCGTTTACAACAAGATCCATAGTCGTAGTTGTATAACAATCAAATGCTAAATTACTTTCTACTCTAACAAAAATAGTTGCTGTTGGACTGTTATATGGACTAGTTAAAGCTCCTGTACCTGCTTCAGCATCTGCTAAAGTTGCATAATATGATACTGTGTAATCGGCAGCACTTTGACCACCAAGTACAATAGCATCTCTTGATGGAAGGTCAAACACACCTAAACCATCTAAATCGTCATCACAAACTGGATAAGTATCCATTTCCGCAGTTGGAGTTGGACCAGAAATAATTAAATCAAATGATGTTGTTGCAAAACAGAATGTAGCGTTTGCATCTTCAATTCTTACATAAATTGTTTGAGGATTTGAAACATTTGTATAAGGTGATGTTAAAGCATTGATACCTTGTTGTGCTTCTGCTAAGGTTAGATGATATGTAACATTAAATTCAGTTGGATCCTGAGTTCCCAGCAAAGTTGCTGTTTGGATTTCTAAATCAAAATCTTCAATCTCATCACCAGAAATATCATCACAAGTAACAATATCTGGTACTGGGTTAGCAACCGGTTCAGCTCCAAAACAAACTGTAACTTCATCTTGAGCTTGCGATTGACATTGATCATCAAATGCAATAACTGTATAAGTACAACATTCGGTTACTGTTAATGTAGAACCTTCTTCACCTGGAATTATAAATCCGTCACAGTACCACTCAAAGCGATCTGCAAAAGGTGAGTCTGCAACTATATCGTAAGAAGCAAATCCACATAATTGCTGATCCTGACCTAAATCTACTTGAATTTCAGCAGTAACGTTACCATCTCCTACGTCATTCCCATTAGTTTGACTAATAGAAATTGATCCTGGATCATCAGAGAAATTTGTTACAAGTAACATATAAATTTCACCAGTAAGAGCATTATCAATAGTTAAGTTTTCGGTAGGTGCAGCTGAATAGCTACAATCAACAATATTTCCAAAAGGATAAAAGTTTGGATTAGTTGTATTATTTGGACATGTTGGACAATCATCAAAAACAATGTTTAAACATGCATCTTCAACAGAAACAAATGGTCCCCAAAGTACAAAATCAACATCCAAACCGTTTCCAGCGTCATCCACTTGATCAATTTGAATTTCAATTAATCCCGGATCACCAATTTGAATAATATTCCATGTTGGGTTTGGTGCAGTGCCTAAACATGCAATATCATTATTATCTGGAATTCCAATAATATTAGACGTTATAAGCGCTCCTCCATCTTCACAGAAGTTTTCAGCATTTTCACAAATAATATTTGTTGGTGCGTTTTTAATACATAAATCAAACGTACTTGTTTCAGAAGCACTTCCACCAGAGAACACTCTAATAAAATAGGTATTGCCAACTACTAATTCAGGTGAAACACTTGCTGTATTATCATTACACTCTAATTCAACTAAATTATCACATGTACCTTCATAAATGGCATGGTCTATATTAAATGTTCCACCAGCAATATTAAGAATCGAAATAAGTTGAACTTCATTTTCTGCTACAAACTGAAACCAAACATCATCATCTGGATCACCAGTACATGTACCATCAGGAACACCTGAAGGTGTAGCCTCAATTAGAGAACCAGCTGTTAATAAATCACAAGAATTATCTGTATTTACAACTGCAATAGTTGCATTACATGGATTATCATTATCTGGTGGACAAGCCAACAATTGAATTGGGCTACTATTTATAACACAGTTAGCATCTTGATCATTATTAGTAGTAACAACTACATCCACTAAAAATGGGAATGGACCAATTTGATAAACTCCAATAGCATTTACTGGAATTATTGTTGCATCTATATTATTAGAAATTGATAGAGACGTTGCATCACCCAATGATGTAACATTTACGTCTATCAAAAATTGATCTCCATTAGCACAATCATCAATGACTTGATAAGTAGCTATCGGATTTACACATGTTGCACAAGCCACTGTGAAATCCCATTCTGCAGTACAACAACCACTTCCTGAAGCACAACTAACCGATCCGTCTGAATCAATCTCAAAAAATAACGAATCTCCAATTGAGTCAAATACTAGACCTGATAAGTCTCCTCCGTTATTACCTTGAAATAATAAGGTTCCTGTATTATCAGTACCATCATATATTAATATATCATCGCAACAACTCTCTATTCCACCTGCATTAAAAGTAATTCTAATTGGACTTCCATCACTAGATGTAAATGTCCAATTTGTTGTATCATTATTGTCATAACAATACGTAATATTTGTTGGCCCAACCACACAATCTATAATAAAATCTGATTGTATCGTAGTTGTAAAATTAATAGGTCCTGCCCAAATACTAAACGTACCTCCGCCACAATCTGCTCGAACCCAAACTTCATAATCTGTTGAGAAATCTAATCCTGTCTCATTTACTGTTGTAGTCCCTACTGTTGTACCAGGACCACTTGGTTCTCCAGTTCCAGCTGGTACTACAACATATTCCCATGATGTTTCTCCATTATTACCATTCCAGTTGATATCTGCTGTTGTTCCTCCTACATTAGATACAACAATACTACTTGGTGCAATACAAAAGGAGCCACAAGTTTCAACACGAACAAAATCAATAGACATATCACCTTCGAAATCTCCAGTACCAGTATGACTAAACTCAACATATATTACTTGACCTAAATAAGCATCTAAGTTAATTCCGATTGGTACCCAAGGATCTGCTCCTGAAGTCTGTAAATCTCCAGCCCAAGCAAATTCTGTTGTAAATGGACCTGAAGATGATGTTGAAACACCAACATTCAGTAAACCCATATCAGCACCAAAGGCATGCATATAAAATGATAATTCTGCGCCATCAACAGCTGTAGTTAAATCTATTGCTGGACTTACGGCTGAAGCAGTAGCTGTTGTACCACCTGATGCTTCATAATTCATAAAACTTGCTCCACTAAATGCAGTATCTGCTCCTGTAGCTCCTGATCCTGAATCATTAGGAATTTCCCATGTACCATCTCCTCCATTTAAATCTCCAGTCCAACCATCTAAACCATCAAACTCGGCTGTAAATATAAACGAAGAACTTCCTGATGCACAAGTTACACCAACTGGTGGTGGCGGTGGAGTGTTAAATGTAGTAAAGCTAATTGGACCTGTCCAACTACTTAATCCATCTACACCACAATCGCTACGTACCCAAATTTCATAATCTGTTGTTGCTGTTAACCCTGTTGCTGTGAAAGGATTATTTGTAGTAACCACCCCAGGACCAGATGGCACACCTGTTCCGGCTGGCTGAACTACAACCTCCCAAGATGTTTCTGAACCTCCTGATGTCCAACTTATTGTTGCTGTAATATCTGTAAAAGAATCTAAAGCCAAGTTAATAGGCTCTGGACAAGTTGGCGGAGTTCTTACTCTAAATTTACCGACATGGAAATCATAGTCTTCTGCATCGTCATTAGTTCCATCAGAAGCCCAAATCGCAAATTGAACGTTTGCACCAGTTACTCCTGATAAATCTTGAATATATTCCGTTCCACCAAGTTCAGGTTCATTTGCAGCATTCCAAGTTGTTAAAGTAGTCCAAGTTGTACCACCATCAATACTTTGTAATAATTTCACTTCATCATCAGACCCCATGGTATCATCTTGAAATCCATTGAGCCAGTTTGTTACTGCAACATTTACTTCTAATTGATAACCACCTGCCGATAAATCGAAAAATGGTGATAATAACCATTCTCTATCTGCATTACCAAATAAGTTAATAGCATTACTATCTCCAAAAGCATAATTTGTTCCATCACGCCAATCTGAAGTTCCAGAACCACTAGGCCCATCAACTATTTCACCATCATTAGCTTCATCCCAACAAGCGTCTGGGACATTTACTGCCATGTTAGCATTATAATCTGGAGTTATCGCACCACAAGGTGTTATAAAATTAAAAGGTCCTACCCAACTACTAAATTCACCACTACAGTCTGAACGAACATAAACTTCAAATTCTGTATTTGCTGTCAATCCTGATCCTGTATAAGGATTATTATTCATTGTTGAAGTTCCAGAGCCCACAGGTTCACCCGTTCCTGCTAGTTGTACTACAACTTCCCAGTTGGTTTCTGAACCTCCAGCTGTCCAAGTAATATCTGCAGTCATCGCTGTAATATTAGCTACAGTGATTCCAGATGGTTCAGGACATGAAACTTCAAAAACATTTATAGAATCAAATCCAATACCTTCGTCAACCACACTTCCATCCGATGCAAATGCAAATCTTAGTAAAACACTACTTTCTCCTGCAAGTCCTATTAGGGCATGACGAGCTACTACCCAGCCACCTGAGCCAGTGGCATCTCTTCCTGTCCAACCTATTGCTTGACCTCCAGGATTTCCACCAATAGTATCATCATTATACCAATTATTAGGATCTCCTAAACCTCCAACATTCTGCCATGAGGCACCTGCATCTATTGAGGATTGCAAAACCATACCATCCCAACTAAATTCTGAGTTCCACCAAATACTAAATTCTATTGAAGGAGCGCTTAATGAAGTAAAGTCAAAAACTGGACTCACAACAGAAGCATCTTCATTTGAAGCATAATCACCTGTTAAATTGGTAACCCATGCATTAGTACCAGAATCGGCACTATTAATTATTGTATTAGCTGGTGCTCCTAATTCCCATGAACCAGCTGCTGGATTATCAACTGTCCAACCGCCATCTCCAGATTCAAAATCTTCAAAATATGGGTAAGAAACAATTTGTGCATTTGAATTCCAAAGAGAAAAAACAAGGAAAAATGCTAATAGAAAAGTAATCTTTTTCATGTGATATATACTATTAATTGTTTTTATAATTTACTGGTGCTAAACCCCTTATACTTAGTTACTCAAAACAGAGACTAAGTAAATAAGGTTAAACAAAACAAGAAAGGGGGCAAATTAATAACCGAAGATAAAAAAAATGGTTATTAAGAAAGCCTTAACAATGTTATAATAGATGAAGTGCTGTTTTTATCGATTAAAAGTTTAAGGCTTTAGTTCATCACACTTAAGCGTATATAAACGGGAAAATGATCACTAAATCCACCTTTGTATTTTTTACCTGAATAAGTCCTAAAGGGTTGCCCTTTATATTTACCATGAAATTGGGTTAAAAACTTTTCATCAAATATATCTGCATCTTCAAATTTTAAGGCTAAATCATCCGTTTCAAAAAAATTAGTTGTGAATAATATTTGATCAAATACATTCCATTTAAATTTATGGTTTTGAGTTCCTCTAGAGTAAGAACCTAAAGTTTTCATTGGATTAAACAACTGACCTTTTATTGTGAGTAATTTTACGCTTTCATTATTTGGATTGTCATTAAAATCACCCATAACAATTATTTTTGGATTGTCTTCTTTAATCTTAATTGCTTCAATGATTTCAATAGTTGATTCAGCAGCAGCTAGTCTATTAAGAGAAGATTCTTCAAGTCCGTCGCGACGAGATGGCCAATGATTAATTATGCAGTGGATTAATTCACCATTTAGTCTACCAGAAACTAACAATATATCTCTAGTATAGTCTTGTTCGCCATTCTCTTTTTCAAGATATACAGAATATGGTTTAGAATATTCTAATTCAAACTCATCTTTATTGTAAATGAATCCAACATCAATTCCTCGTTCATCTTGAGAATCATAATGTACTATATCGTAATTAAAATTCTTCAATTTATTGGTGTCAATAAGATCTTGTAAAACCTTTTTATTTTCGGCTTCAGCAATTCCAATTAAAGTAGGTGGCTTATGTGTGTTATTAGAACCAATCTTTGAAATAGCTTCAGCTAGTTTATTTAGTTTTCGATTGTATCGATTTTTTGTCCAACGCTTTACTGAACTAGGTAAAAAATCGTTATCATGTGTAAGTCCATTATCTACAAAATCAAAAAGATTCTCTACGTTATAAAATGCGACTGTGTAATGCTGTTCACTTTTATTTTCTTTTTCCACAAAACAAATTTAAATTTTAAAATACAATCCACATACTTTCAATTATGTAACTTTGTGAATATTTTGATTTATGATAGAAAAAAAAGATATTCAGCTCGAAAAGGCTGTACTTATAGGAGTTATTACTAAAGATCAAGACGAAGCGCGTTCTAAAGAATATTTAGATGAACTAGAGTTTTTGACTTATACTGCTGGTGGTGAAGTGTTAAAGCGGTTTACACAGAAAATGGAGATGCCAAATCCAAAGACCTTTATTGGTTCTGGTAAAATGGAAGATGTAGAGAAATACATTAAAGACAATGACGTTGGAACGGCTATTTTTGATGATGAACTCTCTGCGGCTCAGGAAAGAAATATTAGTAAAATTTTAGGCTGTAAAGTTTTAGACCGTACAAACCTAATTCTAGATATTTTTGCTCAACGTGCAACTACCAGTTATGCAAGAACTCAAGTAGAACTTGCACAATGTGAATATTTACTACCTAGATTAAAAGGGATGTGGACACACCTTGAACGACAAAAAGGTGGTATTGGAATGCGTGGTCCTGGAGAAACAGAAATCGAAACCGATAGACGTATTGTTCGGGATAAAATTGCATTACTAAAAGCCAAAATAAAAACTATTGATAAGCAAATGGCTGTGCAACGAGGAAATCGTGGCAAAATGGTGCGTGTGGCTTTAGTTGGTTATACTAATGTTGGAAAATCAACCTTAATGAATGTCATTAGTAAAAGTGATGTGTTTGCTGAAAACAAATTATTTGCAACACTTGACACCACAGTACGAAAAGTGGTCATTCAAAACTTGCCATTTTTATTAACTGATACCGTAGGATTTATTAGAAAGCTACCTACACAATTGATTGAGTCTTTTAAAAGTACGCTCGACGAAGTAAGAGAAGCCGATTTGTTGTTACATGTTGTTGATATTTCACATGCAAATTTTGAGGAACACATTGATTCTGTAAATAAGATTCTAGGTGAGATTGACAGTTCTGATAAACCAACAATTATGGTTTTTAATAAAATAGATGCTTATGAGGCAGAACCTTTAGATGAAGACGATTTAATAACTGAAAAAACTTCTGCTCATTATACACTACAAGAATGGAAAAAAACGTGGATGAATAAGGTAGGAAACAATGCTTTATTTATTTCTGCGTTAAATAAGAAGAATATAGATGTCTTTAAAAAACGTGTTTACGATGAAGTTAGAGAGATTCATGTGACTCGTTTTCCATATAATCATTTTCTATATCCTGATTATGAGGAGGAACAATAAAATAACAAGTGTAAAAAAAAAGGCTGTCTTAATAAAGACAGCCTTTTAATTTTATATCAAATTTGATTACCAAATTCTAACTCTATTTTCAGGAGCTAACCACATAGCATCACCTTCTTTAATATCAAACGCATCATAAAATGAATCAATATTTTTAAGAGGTTGCGTTGCTCTCACAATACCAGGAGAATGTGGATCTGTTTTAATAAGTGTGCGTAATGCATCATCTCTAGTTAAGGTTCTCCAAACAGTTGCCCATGACATAAAAAACCGCTGTTCTGGTGTAAATCCATCGATGTTTTCAGGTCTTCCGTTTTCTTTAAAGCTTAACTGTAAACCGTCATATGCTCCAAGAACACCACCTAAATCACCAATGTTTTCGCCTAAGGTAAATTTACCATTAACATATACACTATCTAAAACTTCGATTGCACTATACTGATCTGCTAATGCATCACCACGTTTAGTAAATTCTTCCAAATCTTTCTCTGTCCACCAATTATTAAGGTTACCATCTCCATCAAAGCGCGCACCAGAATCATCAAAAGCATGAGAAATCTCATGACCAATAACTGCTCCAATTCCTCCATAATTTACAGCATCATCAGCTGTATAGTTATAAAATGGTGGCTGTAATATTGCTGCAGGAAAAACGATTTCATTATTTGTCGGATTGAAATAGGCGTTAACCATTTGAGGAGGCATTCCCCATTCACTTTTATCGACTGGCTCATTAATTTCAGATAAATTCTTTTCTTGAGACCATTTTCCAACAGCCATCATATTTTCTGCATAGCTATTGCCTTCTTTAACCATAAGGGTTGAATAATCTTCCCATTCATCTGGATAAGCAATCTTAACTGTAAATTTGTCTAATTTTTCAACCGCTTTCTTTTTTGTTTCTTCTGTCATCCAATCCAATTTCATGATTCTGTTTTGGAATGCAGTAATGACATTAGCAATCATCTCTTCAGCTTTCGCTTTAGCTTCTGGCGGGAATTTTGCTTCAACATATAATTGACCAATAGCTTCACCAACAGTACCATCAACAGTACCTAAAGCACGTTCATCTGCAGGGCGCATTGCCTTTGCTCCATTTAAGGTTTTAGCATAAAACTCCCAATTTGCTTTCTCAATTTCTGTACTTAAAAATCCAGCTGCATTATCAAGGGTACTCCAGTGCATTAATGTTTTAATATCTTCAATTGATGTAGTTTTTAAGAAATCATTTAAAGCAGCCATATACTTAGGTTGCATAACATTGATTGTACCTAAATCTTTTGTAATTCCCATATCTGCTACAAACTTATTCCAATCAATGGCTGGTGTCATGTTCTGTAGATCAGCAACCGTTAATGGGTTATTGTAATTACGAGCATCTCTCATCGCTACTTTATCTAATCTAGGTTCAGCTAATTTAGTTTCCATAGCTAAAATTTTCTTCGCAGCTGCATCTGCATCTGCTTTACTATAATTGATAAACTGAAGCATTCTAGCTATATGTTCAACATATTGTTGTCTTATTTCTTTAGATTTTTCGTCTTGATCTAAATAATAATCTCTTTGTAAGCCTAATCCTCCTGGGAAAACCCAAGCAATATTCATGCTACTATCACTCATATTTGTTGAAGCTCCAATACCAGCAAAAGGTGCTGCAACTCCCATTGTAGATGCATAAACCGTTTGCATGTCTTCAATGTTTTTAATCCCATTAATTTTATCAAGTAAGGGTTGTAAGGGTTGTATACCTGCCTCATTACGAGCAATGGTATCTAACTCAGTTTCAAAAATTAGTAATGCTTTTTTTTGGTCTGTACCTTCTGCATATGTTCCTAATTCTTTAGATGTGTTTACAATTTCTAAAACATCTTTTCTTGTCGCTTTACGCAAAACTCCAAATCCGCCCCAACGTGTTTCGTCATCTGGAATTGCTGTTGATTTTGCCCAATTACCATTTACATAATTGTAAAAATCTTCTTTTGGATTAACAGTTGTGTCCATGTTTTCCAAGATAATTCCTGGAATTTTCTCAACCATTGCTGTGTCTTCTTTTGGCTCTTCTTTACATCCTAAAAATGCAAAAACTGCCAAAACAGAAAGTATCAAAATACTCTTGATATTAGTTTTCATAGTGTTTGTTATGTTTTAATTTGATTTAAAATTAGTTATTAATTAGAAGCCTTAACTCGGCATTTGTTACATATTAACAAAACATTAAGAAAAACAAATCTTTACTTTTTTGATTTATTCTGGTTTTGAAATGTTATTTGCCTCAAACTCAAGCTTTTTATTGATTTGAAGATTAAGGTTTGAAAACGCAATAAACATCTCCTTCAACCCTTCAAGTTGTTCCTTTTTAGAAATATTGTCTAGTAATAGTAAGCTATTTATTTTAAGCATTTTAGTTTCTAAAGCCGTTATTCTGGCGTAAACTTCATTTGTACTAACTGCCTTTGGAATTTCTGTCCTAAAATCATTTATAAAAGTCGTAATCAAGCTAATATCGCTTTTTAAAAATGACAAATCTGCCGTTTTTAAATATTCCATTTGTGTGTTTAACTCTTGATATTTTTGCCAATCTTTAAGTGCATTCTGAGCATCATTACTTAATCCGTAGTCATTATACTTTAGATTTTGAATCTCAGATTTTGTAATCGTATTAGATGATTTCTCATCTACTGTAGTTTCAATCACTGTGTTTTGAGTATCTGTTTTACAACTAAGTATTAATATACTGAGAAGACTATATAGTAAAACTTTCAAACGCATAAATTTACAACTAAATTTAGCTGTAAATATACTTAAAGCGAATGTACTTTGAAGTCTATTACCATGGATTTAACAAAAAATAAAGTGTTGTTAATTTTAAGCATTAAAGTTTTGAGTCCCTTTTATTCTTAGTATTTTTGAGTCACATTAATTAGCATATAGTTTTATGTCAAAAGTATTAATCATTGGTGCTGGTGGTCAGATTGGTTCAGAACTAACACAGAAGCTGCGAGAAATTCATGGCAACAACAATGTTGTTGCTAGTGATATTAGGTTTTCAAATTTAGACACTGTAAACTCAGAACTTATTGAAAATCTAGATGCAAAAAACTTTGATGCGGTTAAAACTTGTGTTGAAAAACACAATATAGATACGGTCTACCTAATGGCTGCAATGCTAAGTGCAACAGGTGAAAAACACCCAATGATGGCTTGGGATTTAAATATGAATTCTCTATTTCATGTCTTAAATCTTGCAAAAGAAGGCCTTATAAAAAAAGTGTTTTGGCCATCTAGTATTGCCGTGTTTGGTCCAACGACGCCTTCAATTCAAACACCTCAACATACGACTATGGAACCCACTACAGTTTATGGTATTACTAAACAAGTAGGTGAGCGTTGGTGCGAATACTATCATAAACAATATGGTGTAGATGTTAGAAGTTTACGATATCCTGGAATTGTAAGTTGGAAAACGATGCCTGGAGGTGGCACTACTGACTATGCAGTTGAAATTTATCACAAAGCTCTAATCGATAAAAGTTATGAATGCTTTTTATCTGCAAACACTGAACTCCCAATGATGTTTATGGATGATGCGATTAATGCTACAACAAAGCTTATGCAAGCACCTTCAGAAAACATTAAAATAAGATCTTCGTATAATTTAGCGGCTATAAGTTTTACTCCAAAAGAATTAGCAGCTTCTATTGCAGCACATATTCCTGAATTTGAAATCAAATACAATCCAGATTTTAGACAGAAAATTGCAGACAGTTGGCCTAAGTCTATTGATGATTCTTCAGCGAGAAGAGATTGGAACTGGACACACAATTACGATTTAGAAGCTATGACCTCTGAAATGTTAAAACAATTGAGGAGCAAGTATGATTCTGAAGCTAAAGTTTCAACTTAAATTTCGCACTTAAAGACTCATTTTAAATATTTTACACCAAAATTAATCCACAAAAAAAGTCCAACATTTCTGTTGAACTTTTTTTTGCTCCTCTTCTTGGGCTCGAACCAAGGACCCTCTGATTAACAGTCAGATGCTCTAACCAACTGAGCTAAAGAGGAGTGTTTCTACGCTTTTGCGAGCGCAAATATATATTATTTTTTAAGTTTCACAAACAAAAAAAACAAAAAAATTATTCTAATCTTTTTTATATCCAATCATTAATATTGGCAAACAATACTAAAGTAATTAATATTATAAATCCAACGAGTTGAGCGCGTTCTAAAAACTTCTCACTTGGAGCTCTACCTGATATCATTTCAAATAATAAAAACATGACGTGTCCTCCATCTAGTGCTGGTATAGGTAATAAATTTAAAACTCCTAACATTATTGAAAGAAAGGCCGTAAGAATCCAAAATGCTTGCCAACTCCATACACTAGGAAAAATACTATAAATCGCTTTAAAGCCACCAACGCCTTTATAGGCTCCTGTGCTTGGATTAAAAATAGCTTTTAATTGAGCTCCATATTTATTAAGCGTATCTACAAAATCTGTAGCTCCTGCTCCAAAACTTTCACCAAATGTGTAGGTTTGAATAGCAATATCATAATAGCCTAATTCTGCAAATCGATCATTGTCATAGGCTGGCTGAATTCCGAATTTTCCATTTTCATCAACTCTTAATTGTCTTGTTATGGTCTCATCTCCTCTCAACAATTCAACATTTAACGTTTGATTCTTATAATTTGTCATTAAAGAATCTAACTGATCAAAATAGCGTAATGGCTTTCCATCAATAGCAGTAATAATATCTTCAGCTTTAATATCTAGTGATTTATTTAACGACGAGTCATCAACATTCGCAATCATAAACGGAATACGACGTTCAAAAAGTTCTTTGCTTTTTGCAGAGGTAAATTGTCCAAGAAAATCTTCAGGTAAATCTATTACTTGTTCCTGACCATTTCTTTTAATCGTTATTTTTTCAGCACCAATAATGTTTGAACGTACATCATAATCATTTATCACTTTGATGTCATTAACCGCTAATATTTTGTCTCCTGTTTTAAAACCTAAACCTTGAAGAAACTCGTTTTCAATCCAATAACCATCTTTTAAGCTTTCTATTTTGGTCGTTTTATCACCATATGTAAAGGCAATGAAGACATAAATAACATAGGCTAAAATAAAGTTAACTGTTACACCACCAAGCATAATTATTAAACGTTGCCAAGCAGGTTTAGAACGGAATTCCCATGGCTGAGGTGGTTGAGACATTTGTTCTTTATCCATGCTTTCATCTATCATTCCGGCTATTTTTACATAACCTCCAAGAGGCAACCATCCAATACCATAAACTGTTTCTCCTATTTTTTTCTTAAATAAAGAGAATTTGATATCAAAAAATAAGTAGAACTTCTCTACTTTGGTTTTAAATAACTTTGCAGGTATAAAGTGTCCTAATTCGTGCAGTACGATTAGAAGTGAAAGGCTTAATAAAAATTGTGATATCCGTATTACAAACTCCATGTATCTCTAGTCAAAATTTTACAAGACACAAAAGTAGTGTTTTGGTGTCATTTAGAAAACTATATTTAGAGTTTAACCTAATTTTTTAGTAGACTTTTATTAATTACACCCTTGTCTGTTTGAAATTGAATAATAAAGAGTCCATCAGAGAATGAAGATACCTCAATTTTTTCTGTCCATTCTGAACGATATAATAGTTGTCCAACTGCGTTATAAATTGCTATAGAATTGACCTTTAAAGATTCTGGTTTTTGAATATTTATTAGTCCTGAAGTCGGATTAGGAAACACTTTAAGTTTAGATTCATTTTCAATTTCAAAATCATCAATACTAAGCACTTGATTATTGGCCGAAATAATATCAAATTCTGGGTTGAAAAGCACATTCTGAACTTCAAAATTTACGGTTTCAGTAAACTGTTGCATATTGAAAGTATGGTCTAATACCACATCTAATTGTTCACCTAATGTTCCTGATAAACGCACTAGAACTGGAGCTTCAAAAAATGAAACTGAAGGATGACTTTGAGTTTGTGAAAGCTGAATTGTAATGTCATTTGTTGTAGGTTGATTCCAATTAACGGTATAGCTTGGATAGCCTTGATTGAATAACCAATCGTTAAAGAATTCGGTTAAATCTTCACCTGAAGTTGTTTCCACTATAGAAATAAAATCTTCAGTTTTTGCATACCCATAAGCATGTTCAGGAGCACTTAAATAATTTTGTAAGGCTTGAAAAAAATTGGTGTCACCTAATTTTTTTCGAAGCATGTGCAATACCATAGATCCTTTGTTATAACTCAATCTCCCGCTAAAAATACGCCCAACATTTGTTGTATCGATATCACTTAAATATACAGCTCCACCTGGTTGAGAAGTGATTGAACTAATGCGCTGTTGTTTCCATGCTCTAAATATGTCATTGCCATCAAAATTCTCAAAAACTAGACCTGACAAATACGTTGCAAAGCCTTCGTTTAGCCAGATATCTTTCCAACTTCCGCAAGTGATTTTGTTACCAAACCATTGGTGAGCTAGTTCATGAGCTATTAAATTTCTTCCGTAGCCACCCATAAATGAAACTGTCGTGTGTTCCATGCCTCCTCCGAAACCAAATTGAGCATGACCATACTTTTCATCTTCATATGGATAAGCTTCAAAAAGATTTATAAACAAGTCCATTATATCAACAGTAACTGGTGTACTAGCTTGAGCATTCGCTAAGCTTTCAGAATACACATAATTAACAATATCAAATGGGTTACCATTATTTGGAACTTGATGTGAATATACTTCGTAATTGGTTACAGAAATAGCAATTAGATATGCAGGAATTGGATATCGATGTTTGAAATGCGTTGTTTTATTTAATCCATTTATAATCTGACTTTGCTCTAAGCCATTGGAAACTGCAATGTATTGTTCATTGGTTGGATTAAAGGTTGGCGATGTAATAAATACATCAATAGAATCTATTTTGTCTATCAAATCTTGTTTACATGGCCACCAAGCTTTTGCTCCATACGGTTCAGACAAGGTCCAAATTGTAGGATCACCACTATGGGTTTCCTGCACAAAAGAACCGAGACCAGAACTAATTGGATTTCCAGAATAGCTAATCGTTAAAGAATCTAAAACTCCTATATTTTGAATTACAGGCAATGATACAATCAATTCATCATCAGAATTTTGCGTGAATGTCAACATAGATCCTCTTTGCTCGACTTGAGATACTGTCATATTATTCGACAAATCAAACGTAATGTCAATCATGTTCTCTTTTGCTTCAAAATAAGTTGTAATATCACCTGTAATAAAAGCAACCGAAGGATCCACTTCTAGTTCTAATCTGTGGTATTTTAAATCGTAATTACCAGTATTTAAATTGGCACGATGCATAATTTGGCTTAAGGCCGATTTAGCTTCGGCAATACGAACGTCTTCTAAGGTTTCATTGAAATCTTGTGCAAACAAATTAAAAGACAATAAACAAAAAAGCGTTAGTAATGGTATTCTCATGAGGTTCTAATTTTCTTTTCTATAGCAATATAGCGTGTTAAAAGTACTGAATTTGTTATAAATGTGTCGTATTTTTGCATTCAAATCTTACATTAAAGCCCTAAAAAACAAGTCATGCTAGCGTTTTTTAAACAGTTTAAACTCTTTTTCATTGTATTATTAGTTGTTTCAGGAATTATTATTTCTATTTTTTATTCTATCCTTAAGGTTGAACAACCTTTACCAATTTATCAACCAAACCGAATTGATGCATCTCTTGTAGATAGTACAATTCAGCACAAAAAGAAATACCACACCATAGCAGATTTTAAACTTATCAATCAAAATGGCGAAACGATTACACAAGATACTTACAAAGGAAAAATCTATGTCGCTGACTTCTTTTTTACAACATGCCAAACCATTTGCCCAATAATGACCGATCAAATGCATCGTATTCAAGAAGAATTAAAACTTGATCCTGAGGTTTTATTATTATCACATTCTGTAACACCAGAAATAGATTCTGTTGCCCAATTAAAGCAATATGCCGTCGAAAAAGGTGTAAATGATAATAAGTGGAATCTCGTTACTGGAGATCGCAAACAAATTTATGACTTGGCTCGAAAATCGTATCTTGTAGTTAAAGACGATAATTCTGAAGATTACGGAATGATTCATACCGAAAACTTCGCCCTTATAGATAAAGACAGACAAATTAGAGGTATTTACAATGGGATTAGTCCGACTTCAATAGACTCCTTACTTCTAGATATCAAACGACTGAAAAAAGAATATCAATAGTTTTAAGATAACTATTTCTTTACATAAACTTTTTGACTTATTTTTGCTTCTTTAAAATCAATCTAAATAAGCTTGCAAGCAACATTAGCTGACATAAAACGTGGACAACAAGGCATTATCACTGATGTCTCATCAATTCACATTCCTCTTAAGTTATTAGAAATGGGGTGTTTACCAGGAAATATGGTCGAGCTAGTTCAAGTGGCTCCATTTGCAGATCCTATGTATCTAAATATTAATGGAACACACTTAGCCATTAGAAAAGAAACTGCTATTCACATTTTAATCGAAATTACCAATGCCTAAACAAATTAATGTTGCGCTTATTGGGAATCCGAATACGGGAAAAACATCTGTTTTTAATGCCTTAACAGGTTTGAACCAAAAAGTTGGTAATTATCCTGGAATCACTGTTGAAAAAAAAGAAGGGATTTGCAAGTTACCCAGAGGTGTAAAAGCTCACATTATAGATCTTCCCGGAACTTACAGCCTTAATGCGTCTTCTTTGGACGAAAACGTTGTGATTGAATTATTGCTAAATAAAAACGATAAGGATTTTCCAGATGTGGCAGTTGTAGTGAGTGATGTTGAAAACCTGAAACGAAATCTACTGCTTTATACCCAAATAAAAGATTTAGAGATTCCTACCATTTTAGCAATCAACATGTCTGACCGAATGCAATATAAAGGCATTCAGTTAGATATTCCCTTATTAGAAAAAGAATTAAAAACTAAGATTGCTCTTATAAGTACACGTAAAAATAAAGGTATTGACGAGCTTAAAGAACTTATATTAAATTTCAAGGAGCTTTCAATCAAACCTTGTGTTAATGCCTCTGAAATTGATCCCAATTATTTTGAAGGGTTACAAAAAACATTTCCAAATCAATTATTATATAAACTTTGGTTGGTTATTACTCAAGATGTTAACTTCGGAAAAACAGACAGAAACGAAATTGATGCTATCAATAGTTTTAAAACAAAGAGTAAAGCAGATTTAAAACGACTACAACAAAAAGAAACCATAAAACGGTATCAATTTATAAATAATACCCTTAAAAAAGGCCAAACTATCGATTTAAAATCTGCTAAAGATTTACGAATACAACTCGATAGAATTTTGACCCATAAGGTTTGGGGTTATTTAATATTCTTTGTCATTTTATTAACCATTTTTCAAGCTATTTACGATTGGTCTAGTGTTCCTATGGACTTTATAGACAGTGTTTTTGCTTCTTTTAGTGAATGGACAAAAAACAGTTTGCCTCAAGGCGCATTTACAAATTTAATTGCTGAAGGTATTATTCCTGGTCTTGGAGGCATTGTGATTTTTATTCCACAAATTGCCTTCCTATTTTTATTTATTGCCGTTTTAGAAGAAAGTGGATATATGAGTCGTGTTGTATTCTTAATGGATCGAATTATGAGGCGTTTTGGATTAAGCGGAAAAAGTGTTGTGCCACTAATTTCGGGTACTGCTTGTGCGATTCCTGCTATCATGGCAACTCGAAATATTGAAAGTTGGAAAGAACGTTTAATCACTATTTTAGTAACACCTTTTACAACCTGCTCTGCAAGACTTCCAGTATATCTGATTATTATCGCCTTAGTCATTCCTGAAGGCCGATTCATTGGATTAAGTTATCAGGCACTAACTTTAATGCTTTTATATTTAATCGGATTTGGTGCTGCAATAATTTCAGCTTGGATTTTAAACAAAATACTTAAGATAAAGAGTAAAACCTTTTTTGTAGTTGAGATGCCAAATTACAAATTACCATTATTTAAAAATGTTGTTTTAACTGTAATTGAAAAAACAAAATCATTCGTATTTGGAGCTGGTAAAATAATCTTAGCAATTTCAATAGTATTATGGTTTTTGGCCTCTTATGGTCCAGGTGAAGACTTTAATAATGCTGAAAGTATTGTAACTACTGAATATGCATCTCAAGATTTAACTGCTGAAGAATTACAACAAAAAATAGCCTCACATAAATTAGAACATTCCTTTATTGGGATTGCTGGACATGCTATTGAGCCTGCAATTCGTCCCTTGGGTTATGATTGGAAAATTGGTATTGCCATTGTAAGCTCATTTGCCGCTAGAGAAGTTTTTGTAGGAACCTTAGCCACAATTTATAGTGTAGGTAACGATGAAGAAGAAACCATCAAAAATAGAATGGCTGGTGAAGTAAATCCAATATTAGGTGGACCATTATTTAATTTTGCTAGCGGAATTTCACTACTTCTGTTTTATGCGTTTGCCATGCAATGTATGAGTACTTTGGCAATTGTTAAACGTGAAACCAATAGTTGGAAATGGCCAACTTTACAACTTGTAATCATGAGTGGATTTGCTTATATTGTAGCTTTAATCGCTTTTCAAGTATTGAAATAAGATGAATACTATTATACAAAACATCCTCGTTTTTACTACACTTGGACTTGCTCTACTTTTTTTAGTGCGAAAATTCATCTGGAAACCAAAAAAGGCTTTATCTAAAGCTTGTGGTACAGATGATGGCTGTGGATGTCAATAAAACGATTTTTCAAAAATAACATATTGTCACCTCAAGCAAAGTCGAGAGGTCTTATAGTAACAATTGGAGTAATTAGGTCTCGACTGCGCTCGACCTAACAAATTACATTAAAGTAAAAATTAATTATACTTCCGAAGCCAAGCCAAAGTATGAGCAACCTTACTAATTAAATTGCTTGGTTTTTTATAAATGCCATGTGATGCATCTGGTAATTCAACTAATACGGTTTCAATTTTTCTTAGTTTTAAAGCATGATATAATTGTTTAGCTTCACTTGGAGGCGTGCGCAAATCGTTTAACCCAACAATTACCATTGTAGGTGTCTCTATGTTTCCAACCAATGACAATGGTGAGAATTTCCAATACGTTTCAAAATTTTCCCAAGGTTGTCCAGGATATCTCGAATTAGCATAACCAAAATAATTGTCTGCTACTAATGTTTTACTTATCCAATTAATAACAGGTTTATGCACAACTGCTGCTTTAAAACGGTTGTTTTTTCCAATCATCCAAGCTGTCATTATACCTCCTGCACTTCCTCCAGTAACATATAATTTATTAGTATCGACGATTCCTTTGTTGACTAAAAAGTCAACTCCATCCATTACATCGTTATAATCTTGTCCAGGATAATTGTTGTATAACAGATTCGCAAACTCTTCACCATAACTTGTGCTTCCCCTAGGATTTGGATAAAATACCACATAGCCATCAGCTGCATATAATTGCATTTCAGGAGAAAATCGGTCACCATAATTAGAAATTGGTCCTCCATGATTTTCAACCAATAAAGGGTAGGATTTAAACGCATCATAATAAGGCGGTTTTACAATCCAACCTTGAATAGATCTTCCATCAAACGTTGAGGTATACCAGACTTCCTCTACTTGACCTAATGTTCTATAATCTAAAACATCAGAATTTAAATGGGTAATCAATTTTGGTCGTTTTTGTTTTGGTTGTATCACTGCTAACTCTGATGGATATTCTGGTCGAGAATGTGTGTAAACAATTGTTCCATTATTTGACATCGAAAAAGATCCACCACCATAAGGTCGTCCAATGGTCGTACCTCCTAAATTATCTGCAAGTTTTGTGATTTTTCCAGAGATAGTAATGTATGCAACTTTAGTATTCCCTTTATCATCATAAGTGAAATTCAATCCTTTTCCATTGGTGTCCCAAGAAATATTTGAAACACTTCTATCCAAATCTGAAGATATAATTCTACGATTACTTCCATCGGTATTCATTAGGTGCAAAACGGTGTTTTGATAAGTTTGTACTTTATCCAAATGCCCCAAAAAAGCAATGGTTTTCCCATCTGGTGAAACTTTAGGTGAATAATCAGGACCATCTTGAGTGGTCAATACAGTTATGCTTTTAGTCGCGATATTGACGCTATATATTTCACTATTATTGAATCTATATTCCCAATCTTCTACTCTATTTGCAGCAAAAAAAATAGTGTTTCCATCGGGAGAAAATGACAAATTGCTATTATGATCATAATCATCTGTTGTGATTTGATGTGCTGAACCTCCTTCAGAAGGAATACTAAAAATATGTGTAAAACCAGGTTCCATATAACCTCCTCCATCTCTTTCGTGTTTTAAGCGATCTGTTATTCGTGCTGGTTTCGCCCAGTTTGCACCTTTAGGCTTTGAAGGCATAGTAGCTATAACTGGAGGCTTTTTAGAAATAAACATTGTAAAAGCAAGATGTGTTCCATTTGGCGACCATGTTAAATTGCCTGGTGATTTTTCCAGATGAGATAATTTTGCGATTTGTCCAGTTGCAGTCCAGTACATATATAATTCTGAACCTTCAGTAGTTGCACTTATAAAAGCAATGCGATCTCCACTTGGTGACCATCTAGCTTGTGATTCATTTACTTCCCTTGAAGTTAATTTTCTATGTGAAGTCCCATCAGAATTGATAATCCAAAGATTTCCTTGGGATTTGTCATTCATAATATCAAAACCATTTCGTTTGTAAACTATTTGTGAACCATCAGGAGAAATTTGAGGATCTGAAGCCCATTCTAATTCAAAAACATCTAAGGGTTGAAATGGTGTTTTTTCAGCCTGAGCAAGAACGAATTGAAATGTAAAAACTAAAATTAAAAGTGTACAAAATCGAGACATGTGAAGATCTTTAAAATTAAAACGTGAAATTACTAATTATAAGAAAACCGTCCTAACTTAAATATTTTAGTTACATTTGTAAAATATTTAAGCAAGCTTAAAAATTAATTAAAGCACTCAAAATAATGTCCGTAGCCATCGAAAATTTTGTAAAAGCTATTTACAACAACGACAAGCATGATATCAAAGATACCAAACCAGGAAATATAGCTAAACAACTAGGAATTTCTAATCCTGCAGCTACAGACATGGCGAAAAAATTAGCTGCAAAAGATTTATTGCATTACCAAAAGTACCAAGCACTTCAACTCACTGAGAAAGGCAAAAAAATGGCACTTAATGTCGTGCGTAAACATCGACTCTGGGAAGCTTTATTATTTAAAATGTTTGATTTATCACTACATGATATTCATCGCGAAGCTGAATTACTAGAGCACCAAACTTCAGATTTACTCGCAGAAAAAATTAGTGAATATTTAGGTCACCCAAAATTCGATCCTCATGGAGATCCAATTCCTAATGCTGATGGTGAAATCACTACAACAGATACATCTATTTCCCTTTCGGATGCTGAAGAAGGAAAAACATATACAATCGCTAGATTAATGAGTGATGATAAAGAATTTTTTGAGTTCTGCGCACTAAACGAAATTAAATATCGAAATACACTCTCAATTATCAAACAATTTAGCGGTAACAAAATGACCCAAATATTAATTGGTTCTAATACCATTGTGTTGAATGAAAACTTTACTAAAATCATATATGTTGATGAAAATTAAAAATAATTTACTGTTGCTTTTCTTACCAATCGTATCTTCTTGTGGCAGTTTATTTGCACAACCAAATGAGGATTCAGTTACAATTTCTGAACCTTTAATAACTGATAGACCTGATGCTACAGAATCACCTCAAACAATTGCGCCTGGTTTTATTCAAGTAGAAACTGGTGGGTTTTATGAAAGTTTTGAAGACCATTCTATAACAACAGAAACATTTACCTATAATACTACTTTAGTGCGTTTGGGATTATTTGACAATTTAGAATTACGCATTGGTTGGGATTTTGTTGAAGGACAAACCACTATTAATGGAAGCAAATTAAATGATGTTACTAGCGGATTTAATCCTCTCCTTTTTGGTGCCAAAATTGGAATTTCTAAAGAAAAAGATTGGATGCCAGAAATGGGATTTCTATGTCATTTATATCTTCCGTTTACTGCAAGTCAAGACTATAAACCTGAAACAACTGGTGTTGATTTCAGATTTTCATTCGCACATACATTAAGTGAAAAATCTAGTCTATCCTATAATTTAGGGGCGCAATGGGGAGATGATTCACCAGAAGCAGCTTACATTTACTCCTTGTCATATGGCTATGGTATTACCGATAATTTAGGCGCTTATTTTGAGTTTTATGGAGATTTTCCTGAGGATAAT
Organism: Psychroserpens sp.; assembly: GCF_034670085.1. Classification (GTDB taxonomy): domain Bacteria; phylum Bacteroidota; class Bacteroidia; order Flavobacteriales; family Flavobacteriaceae; genus Psychroserpens. The sequence continues at coordinate 551,188 of NZ_JAXMOD010000001.1, forward strand.
AAAGCCAATCATTTTTGGAATACTGGTTTAACATATTTAATTTCTAATACTGTTCAATTAGATGCCACTTTTGGGTCTTCAATTACTAAAGGCCAAGATCTATTGCTCAGTGCTGGAGTGAGTTTCAAATTACCTACTAAATAAAAAAACATGAAGACAATCAAAACACTATTCACTTTACTACTTATTATTCCTTTTTTAAGTTGCAAAAATGACACGCCTTCTAACGGAAAACTCAACGTGGTTACTACTACTTCTATGATAACAGATTTAGTCAAAAACATTGGAGGTAATCATATCAACCTTAAAGGTTTAATGGGAAGTGGAGTTGATCCTCATCTTTATAAGGCAAGTGAAGGCGATGTGACAAAACTCGTGAACGCAGATATTATCTTTTACAACGGTTTGCATCTTGAAGGTAAACTTGTTGAGGTTTTTGAAAAAATGGGAAGCCAAACAAAAACACCAATTGCGTTAGGAGAAGAATTAGATAAAAACACCTTGATTGGGTCAGATTATTTTGCATCTAATTACGATCCTCATGTGTGGTTTAATATTGATTATTTTATGCAATTTGCCGAAAAAGTGACACAAGTGCTTATAGAAAAAGACCCTGAAAATGAAGACCATTATACATCTAATCATACTTCATATATTAATAAACTAGTAGCGCTTCAGACAAAATTGGAAGGTATTATTGAAACACTACCAAAAGAAAAAAGGGTTTTAGTAACCGCTCATGATGCCTTTAATTACTTTGGAAAAGCCTACGGTTTTGAAGTCGTTGGATTACAAGGCTTATCTACTGCAACTGAAGCTGGCGTTCAAGATGTACAAAAATTATCTACATTTATTATCGAAAAAAACATTAAAGCTATTTTTGTAGAAAGTTCGGTTCCTAAACGAACTATTGAAGCCTTAAAAGCTGCGGTGAAATCTAAAGGTCATGACGTTTCAATTGGTGGCACTTTATATTCTGATGCTTTAGGAAATGCTGGAACTATTGAAGGCACGTACATTGGGATGTTTGAATACAATGTAAATACAATTGTTAATGCGCTTAAATGATGGAACACAAAATTGCAGTTCAAATAGATGATTTAACAGTAGCTTACAACTATAAGCCAGTACTTTGGGATATTGATTTAGAAATTCCGGAAGGCGTACTTATGGCTATTGTTGGACCCAATGGTGCAGGAAAATCAACACTTATTAAATCTATTTTAGGAATCCTAAAGCCTATTGCAGGAAGCGTTACTATTTATGGCAAGTCTTATGAAAAACAACGGTCATTAGTTGCCTATGTACCACAAAAAGGAAGTGTAGATTGGGACTTTCCAACCACTGCTCTTGATGTAGTAACAATGGGTACTTACGGAAGTTTAGGATGGATAAAACGTCCGAGACAAAAAGAAAAAAAGGCTGCGTTAGAGGCGCTTGAAAAAGTAGGAATGCTACCTTTTAAAAACCGACAAATTAGTCAGTTATCAGGTGGACAACAACAACGCATATTTTTGGCAAGGGCTTTAGTTCAGGATGCATCAATTTATTTTATGGATGAACCATTTCAAGGTGTAGATGCAACAACAGAAATAGCAATTATCAATATTTTAAAAGAACTCCGAAAATCGGGTAAGACTGTTATTGTAGTCCATCACGATTTACAAACCGTTCCTGAGTATTTTGATTGGGTTACCTTTTTGAACGTGAAAAAAATAGCCACTGGTCCTGTTAAAGACATTTTTAATGATGATAATTTAACTAAGACCTATGGAATTAATTACAAAGTAAGTATTCAGGAATAATGGATATCCAAGAGTATTTTTCTTTAGTCTTTTCAGACTACACATTGCGAACCATCACACTTGGAACAGCTATTTTAGGAGCTGTCACAGGAATGTTAGGGAGCTTTGCTGTACTTAGAAAACAAAGTCTTTTAGGTGATGCAATTTCTCATGCAGCTTTGCCAGGCATCGCAATTTCGTTCTTAATTACAGGTGCAAAAGATAGCAATACTTTACTGCTAGGCGCTTTAGTTAGTGGTTTGATTGGTACCTTTTGGATTAGAGGAATTATAACTAAAACACATCTAAAATCTGATACCGCTTTAGGACTCATTCTTTCTTTGTTTTTTGGCTTCGGAATGTTATTACTTACATTCATACAAAAACAACCTAATGCCAATCAAGCAGGATTGGATAAATATTTATTCGGGCAAGCAGCAACGTTAGTTGAAAGTGATGTATGGATGATGGCTATTGTGACTGGAATTTGCCTTTTTGTACTCCTACTATTTTGGAAAGAATTTAAGATTTTATTATTTGATAAAGACTATGCCAAAACACTTGGTTTTAATACTAAAACTATAGATATTCTAATAACAAGTTTTATAGTTTTAGCAATCGTTTTAGGTCTTCAAACTGTTGGTGTTGTATTAATGAGTGCCATGTTATTAGCGCCAGCAGCAGCAGCTCGTCAATGGACAAACAGCCTTTCTAAAATGGTGTTTCTTGCTGCCTTATTTGGAGCGTTTTCAGGTGTATTTGGAACTGCAATCAGCGCAAGTCAAAACAATTTATCAACTGGACCAGTTATTGTTATTGTTGCAGCTGTATTTGTATTTGTCTCTTTTGTGTTTTCACCAAGTCGAGGTTTACTTTTCAAACAAATCCGTTTTATCAAAAATAGGCGTGATTTAGAGCTTCATAAAACCTTAGCTTTTATGTATCATATTGCTGAAACACACGAAGATATTTCGCATCCACACGAAGTTAAAATTTTAAATAATTTTCAAGGATTCACAAAAGGCACTTTAAAAAAATTAGTGGAGAAAAACTATGTAACACTCGAAGGATCGACTTGGAGTTTAACTACTGAAGGTTTTAATTCAGCTTTAAATCTATATAACCAATTGACCAAACAAGATGAGTAGTGCGCAAATAGAAATACAAATCATAGCGAGTCTGGTTGCGATAGCTTGTGCAATTCCAGGCACATTTTTAGTGCTTCGAAAAATGGCAATGATAAGTGATGCCATTAGTCATTCAATTTTACCAGGAATTGTAATTGGTTTTTTTATAACACAAGATTTAAATTCACCTTTACTAATTCTGCTTGCCGCTATTACTGGTGTAATTACTGTTGTATTAGTTGAATATATACAAAAAACTGGATTGGTAAAAGAGGACACAGCAATAGGATTGGTCTTTCCCGTCTTGTTTAGTATTGGTGTGATTATGATTGCGAAAAACGCTAATGATATTCATTTAGACATTGATGCCGTGTTGCTTGGAGAATTAGCTTTTGCACCTTTTGATCGTTTACTTATTTCAGGAATTGATGTTGGTCCGAAATCCCTATGGATTATTGGAAGCATACTCATCATAACCATTGCATTATTATTCGCTTTTTTCAAAGAATTAAAGCTGAGTACATTTGATAAAGGCTTGTCAGCTTCCCTAGGATTTTCTCCAGTTATTATTCATTACGGATTAATGACTGTGTCTTCGGTAACAACCGTTGGTGCGTTTGATGCTGTGGGAGCTATTCTAGTTGTGGCATTAATGATTGCTCCAGCTGCATCAGCTTACCTATTGACAACAAACTTAAAGAAGATGCTCATTTTATCCATTATTTTTGGTGTATTTAGTGCCGTTTCTGGTTATTGGTTTGCACATTGGTTAGACGCTTCTATATCTGGATCTATAACAACAATGCTTGGTATATTGTTTTTATTCGTGTATTTATTTGCGCCAAGCAAAGGTATTATTGCTGTCATTTATAGAGAAAAACAACAACGAACAGAAGTCTCCTTACTCACATTTTTACTGCACTTAAAAAATCATGAAGATGAACGAGAACGTCATGTTAATCATTTAAATGAACATATCAATTGGCAAAAAGTACGTTCAAAAACAGTTTTAGATTTAGCCATGAAAAACAATATGATTGAAATTGATAAAAATATTGTTTCATTGACCTCAAAGGGTGATGAATTCACAACCCAAGCAATTGACTATATTATAACCAATGAAGACTCTCAGATAGAAGACATGAAAGATGATTTCTTCTTATTTAGAGGCTAATTTATTGCTTAATAAGCTTGTTTCCTGTTATCCAAGATATTTCAGATTCAAAAAATCTGATGGATGTGTCAATAACCCTGTCGGATTTATCTCTTGGTGATTTACTAATAAATCTGGCTTTAGTTCCGCTAAAATCTAAAGTAAATTTATCATCTAATTCTGAAGTTTTCGTAGCAAACGAAATGATTTTATTAGTTTGGGTCCAAGTCCCTTTACCATACGTATGAGTTTCTGGAGGAATGCCACTTTCAATTCTACGATAATTATAATATTCAAAAGTTCCGTCGGCATAAAGTGTAAGTGTTCGACTTAGCTCAAATTCATTAGAATCTGTTGATTGAGATTTCAATTGATAGACTCCTGCTACATCTTGAGCATTTAGGCTTATTGAACTTAAAAGTAGAACAAATAATAATAGATATTTCATTAGTAATCGTTTTGGTTGACTAATTCTGTATCACAAATTTTATGCCTTTTTAATCTAATTTTATAGTCTTTTTAAAAATCCCATTCTTATCAGTATTTTTTTGTACAAACCACATTATGGATGCAATTATAGCAACCACAACTAGTATAACTGAAGTTACAATAAATATTGTCGACTCATTAAGTTCAGAAGATTGCTCACTTATTACACCTGCAATTTTATTGAATATTAGTATTGGCAAACTCACTACACTTAAAATAATAGCTAGATATTTCGGATTTGAATATTTTGTAGTAATTGCATAAAGCATTGGAGATAGAAAAGCTTCACTCAGAGCCAGTAATAAACCTGACGCAATTAATATCATTGTACTTCCTTCTTCTGAATTTTCAGAAAATGAAATCATCAATCCTAAAGCCAAGGCTGAGAACATTAATCCTATACAGAATTTAGCAAATTGATTCGTATAAATGAATGTCCAAATGATAGCTAAAATTAATGTAAATACGATTCCTGAACCAGATGTAATATTCATCCAATGTGAAAACTCCAATCCTGAATCGAATATATACATTGAAGTCAATCCAGATGACATTTCATAACAAGCCCAAAAAATACCAGAAAAAGTAATAGCCACAAAAACAAATAGAATATGGATAACATTAATGTAATTCAAAGGCATTTTTTTTGTTCCTAAATCTTCATCTGTATTAAAAAAGCCTATTAAGGTAGCAAGTAACATTAGTATGCCTCCAAAAATAAATCCATAGCTAAAATTTTCACTGCCAACTAAACCAATCAGCATTACACCTAGAAAAGCACCTATGTTAATAAAGAAGAATAATCCGGAAAATCCTGCATCTATAATTTTGGGTTTATTTGAATACTGTTTCCCGAATTGAGCTAATACATTCGGTGAAAATAATCCGTTTCCAATTACTAAAAGACCAACACCAATGTATAAAAATGACATGCTTGAGAAACAAAGTAAAAAACAACCGAGTGTTTGCAATAAACCTCCAAATAAAATAGCTAATTTATTTCCTATTAGAAGATCTCCTAATAAAGATCCTATAACCTTAGAAAGGTAAAAACTAAGTGTCAACCAACCATAAAAACCAAGTGCTTCAAATCTTGTCATGCCTAAACTTTCACTGACCATATAAAGGATTAATATGGAGCGAATACCATAATAAGAAGCTCTTTCTATTCCGTTTGAAATGGCATATAGTAGTGCATTAAATGTATGTGTGTGTTTTTCCATTCTGTTCAATTTATCTCGCGCAGTTCACACAAAACAAGCTTTCTGGTCTTATGAAGATTCTACCAATAGGAATCGTTTGTTTGCATTTTAAACAGACACCGAAATCATCATCATTTATTTTAGATAGCACAATTTTTAAGGTATTGAGTTTACTTTCTGCTTGTCGTAAAGACGCTTCATTTATAGTTTTATTATTAATCGCATCCATTCTACTTACACGTCCAATAGCGTCATTTGGAGCAATTGGTTTCGTAAGGTCTTTGTAGTGTACAATAGATGCTTCAGTTTTTGAAATCTCATCTAAAATTGTCTGCTTTATTTCTGCTTTATCCATAACGTATAATTATGTAATTCATCTAAAATAAGCGATTTAAATGAAAGTTTTGCTTTTATTGTCGACTATAATCTCCTCAATCTAAACCTATGGAATTTATTGAATATATAACAGGAAAAGGCGGCATAATGATTCTCGGCTTAATTGTCGTAGTCGTTTTTATCTACAGAAAATATAAAGAAAAGCGTTATTTTAAAGACATCGAAAAACGGAGAAATAATAAGGGTCAAAACAATTAAAAACCTCGTTCTTTTTGTAATTGTTCATAAGCTTTTTGCACTTGTCTAAATTTCTCTTCAGCACCTTTTTGATGTTCCTTTCCTAAATGAATCACCTTATCTGGATGGTACTTTTTAGCCATCTTTCTATAGGCTTTTTTAATTTCATCAACCGTTGCACTTTTAGTGATTTCCAAAATTTTATAGGCATTATCACTACTGTCGTAAAACATGGCTTTAATACTTTCATAGTCACGAGAACTAATCCCTAAATAACCACAAATAGTGTAAATTTGTGTGACCTCAACTTCGGTAACCATACCATCTGCTTTAGCTATTCCGAAGAGAAAATGCACCAATTGTAAACGTGATGCATGATCCATCATTTGTTTAATCTGTAAACATACTTGACGTGTTGGAATTTGCTGCTGGCTAATATTCTTAAATAAACGAAAGGCATGATTTGCACGTTCTTTTCCATACATACTAACAAACTGTTGCCTAACAAAATCCAATTCTTTTTGATCTTGAACACCATCAGCTTTAATCACTACAGAAGCCAAAATAAGTAAACTCACTTCAAAATCTCCCGATTGCGTTTGTGGTCGTTGGCGTTGTCTTTCATAATTAGGCGTTTTACGATACGTTCCTCTACCAGATCGTTTACTTGTAGTTGGTCCATCACCTAATAAAAATCCTCCTTGCTGAGCAGTACTATCAATTAAACTCCCTATAGCTAATCCTATAATAGCACCAATTGGACCACCAAAAGACCAACCTAAAGCACCACCAATCCATTTTGCAAAACTCATGTACCTGTTTTATTTTTTAATATTTCAAATATACTATAGTTAGTAGGCTTTTTTCATTATTTGTTACCGAATTTACACATAGAAAACTTAAATAGCTCTATAGAAACTGCCAACTAAAGACTTAAGACTACATACTTATTTTCCGTATCTTTGCAATCTAAATATTAATCTTATAAATTTTAAATATATGTATCCAGCAGAATTAGTAAAACCAATGCGTGAGGATTTAACCAAGGTTGGTTTTGAAGAACTACATACATCAGAAGCTGTAGAAAATGCATTAGCAAAAGAAGGTACAACTCTTGTGGTTGTAAATTCTGTTTGTGGTTGTGCAGCAGCGAACGCTCGTCCAGGAGCTCGAATGAGTTTGCAAAATGCAAAGCGTCCTGATCATATTGTCACTGTTTTTGCAGGTGTTGATAAAGAAGCTGTTGATGCAGCAAGAGCACATATGATTCCATTTCCTCCAAGTTCACCAAGTATGGCTTTGTTCAAGGATGGTGAATTGGTTCACATGTTAGAGCGTCATCATATTGAAGGTCGTCCAGCAGAATTAATTTCTGAGAATTTAATGGATGCCTATAACGATCATTGCTAGAAAAGCAATATGCTAAAGAATTAAAAACCACGATTTAGTCGTGGTTTTTTTATGGCATTAAATTACATTTGCCACATGAGAAAACTATTGGCTTATCCATTAACAGTTTTATACTTGTTTGTCTTTGGAGTGACCTTACTAATTTTTCATCCAATACAATGGATTTGCTTTAATGTTTTCGGATATCAAGCCCATAAAAAAAGTGTAGATGTACTTCAGTTTTGTTTAGTAAGATGTCTTCATATTTTGGGCACACGCTTTACGTGGAACAATCCACATAATATTCCAAAAAACAGACCTTTAATTATTGTTTCTAACCATCAGAGTATGTACGACATTTCTCCAATCATGTGGTTTATGAGACAACATCACATCAAGTTTGTAAGTAAAAAAGAACTCGGCAAAGGTATTCCAAGTGTATCGTATAATTTACGACATGGTGGCTCCGTTTTAATAGATCGGAAAAACCCTCGTCAGGCTTTACCAGCAATGCTCAACTTTGGAGCCTATATTGAACAAAACAATCGCTCTGCAGTAATCTTTCCAGAAGGGACACGAAGTAAAGATGGACACCCAAAACCCTTTAAAACAAAAGGTCTAGAATTGCTATTTAAAAAAGCACCTTCAGCATTAGTGGTTCCGATAACTGTAAATAATTCATGGAAAATGTTACGCTATGGAAGCTTTCCAATGGGAATTGGGAATCACTTAAAGTTTACTGTACATCAGCCAATTGAATTAAGTTCAGTTGTGGATCAAAAACAGCTTATCAAAGATATTGAACAAACAATTACTACTGCCATACACATAGATAAATGACAAAAGACCAATTACAACATATTAAATTAACTGAAGCGTTTGTAAAAACAACTTTAGAGTCTGCTGAAGGTGGTCACGATTGGTTTCACACCTTAAGGGTGTTTAAAAATAGCTTACTCATTTCTAAAAACGAAAAGGTAAATGATTATATCGTCGCACTTGGAGCATTATTACATGATATAGCAGATAGTAAATTTCATAATGGTGACGAAGCCATTGGTCCACAAAAAGCTCGAGAATTTTTGTTTATAATTGATGTCGATTCAGAAACAATAGAACATGTTGTTAGCATTATAGAAAACATCTCTTTTAAAGGCGGAAATGTCACTAAATCCTTTTCTTCAATAGAATTAGATGTTGTGCAGGATGCAGATCGATTAGATGCGCTTGGTGCCATTGGTATTGCAAGAACATTTAATTATGGTGGTTTTAAAAACCGCAAGTTGTATGACCCGTCAATTGCGCCTGATATGCATATGACTAAAGAAGTCTATAAAGCTTCGACTGCACCAACTATTAATCATTTCTACGAGAAATTACTTCTCTTAAAAGACCGAATGAATACCAAAACCGGAATGCAAATTGCGGAAAGCAGACATAAATTTATGGAAACGTTTCTTCAACAGTTTTATGCTGAGTGGAATGGTGAACAGTAAATTAATTTTCCAGTGCCACTTCTAAGGCAGTAATTTTATTTTCAATTACAGACATTTCTTGGCCATAATGGATAATATCATCTACTGTTAGTGAATCATTAGTGTTCATAAAATTTAAAATTTGCTTTTGCTTTACTAAATAATATTCTAATGTAATGTCTATTTTATCTTCCATTTTTAATTGATCTTATTGAACCCTTATTTTTAATTCGCTTCTATATTTTGATGCACTTTTTCCTGTAAACTCTTTGAACAATTTATTAAAATGGGAGAAATTATTAAAGCCACATTCATAACTCACATCCGTAATACTCATTTGGCTTTCAGATAATAATTTAGTGGCATGCACTACGCGATATTCATTTACGAGTTTTGTAAATGTTTTTCCTGTCACTTTCTTAAAATATCTGCAAAATGCTGGTACAGTTAGACTTACTTTATCAGCTATTTCATCCAAAGAAATATGTTGTGTAAAATTTTCGTTAACATGCTTAAAAATGATATCTAATTTAGCACTATCTTGAGGTTCAGCTTCAATTGCAAATCCATCCGCATTTAAAATTATATAATCCTTAGACTTTGATAAACCATGTAAAATTTCAAGCAGAATCATTATTTTCTTAAACCCTTCTTTTTTCGATAATAATTCAAACTTATGTCCAATTTTCTCCTTTGTCTTAACTCCAAAAAGAATTCCACCCTTAGCAAGTTCAAATAAATTACTAATACCTGCCGTTTCGGGTACATTAAAAAAGTGTTCTCCTAAAAACTCTGGTCTAAACTGAACAATAGTTTGACTACCATTTATTGTAAGTCGATCTGCAAATCCATTATGAGGTAAATTAGATCCTATTAATAACAACTGACTATTGTTGAAATACGATAAATGACTTCCAATATGCCGCTTTCCGCTTCCTTCATTTACATAAACTAATTCTAACTCTGGATGAAAATGCCAAAAAGGTTTATTCTCTCCAATATAGGCTTCATTGGCTATGACTTTGATTGAACTACCAAACTCTGGGCTTATTTTTTCTAAAGTAGGTTTTCTTGTACTCATATGAAATGCATTACTACAAAGTTAACTGATAACACAAATCCAAATGTATGTTTAATTATCAAAAATCTATTCTAAATTAACACTAAAAATACTTTAAGCCCATCATTGTGTTAATTTAGAACATATATATGGCAATATGGATGTTTTCTAAGGTTTCATACTGGCATAGATTTGTCAAATAAATCATTAAACCCAAATTATGATGAGAACAATTAAAAAAATAACACTAGTAGTATTAATGTTTGTAACAACATTAAGCTATGCAGAAAAAAGCAACAATGTAATCCTTTCAAAAATTGCAGTAGTAGAATTTACAAATGCTAAAAAAGGGCAGCAATTAATAGTTAAAGATGAGTTTGGAATAATTCTTCACTCAGAAACTATTACAAAAAATGGCAATCTCTCTAAAACGTTTGACTTAAAACAACTTAAGGACGGAAATTACACTATAGAATTAGAGAAAGACTTTGAGATTTTAATTAAACCTTTTGAAATAAAAAATAATAGGATTGCATTTCTTAAGGACAACGATCAGACATTGTTTAAACCAGTTATTAGAACAGAAAACAATAAACTTTTGGTTTCTTTAATGTCTCTTGAATCTGAATCAGTTAACATAAAAATTTTCTACGAGGATGATCTTATTTATTCTGAAGCTTTTGAAGGTAAGAAAACTATAAATCGAATATATAAACTCCAAGACAGAGAACTAGGGAATTATTATGCAATTGTCAAATCAGACAATAGAACCTATATTGAATATTTCAAGCTTTAAACTAAAATAAGATATCATAAAAAAGGCTACCATTTTGGTAGCCTTTTTTATAAGGTTATTGTTTAAAAACTAAGCTTTAAAACTTGTTTTTCCTTTTTTCTGTTGCCTTCAAAAAGAATACTCATTCCATTTTCAGACATCACACCATGCATCGTTTTATATGTCATTTTAGAATCTTTATCATCAACAATAATATCATAGTTAAACGATCCGTCTGGTGTAATTTCAATCACATAAAGATTTAATTTTTTCACCTTTTTCTGCTTGAACTCTATTCTGTCATCTCTTAATTTCCTTACATCATCTGCTCCGTTTAAAAAGAGATACATATTGCCATTTACAACTGTTGAAGAAAATGATAAGTAGCTTCCTAAACTACCAGATGTTGCTTGTCTCTTATTTATCGTCCTAATCCATTGTAATTCACCTGAACTATTAAGTTTACATGTATAAATATCATTGTAATGATATACATAATAGGTACTTGTATGCCCATTAGTACTTGTTCTCGTATGTACTGTAATATAAAACTCTTCAGCATTAAAATAAATATCACCCATTTCGTCAACTATAAAATCTCGGTAAGATAAAAAAGGCAACTCTTTCCCTTTTTTCTTCTTTCTTTTCCCTCGTTTCTCACCGTATTTATCAATCATGAATTGTTCAGTAAATTCATTGAAAGTTGTAGTTTCTATGTTTAAGGTTTCAGGATTGAGTTTAAAATAACAAATGCCTTTATAATCATCAGAATCTTTGTCAGAATAAGACCCTAAAGTAAAAAGGTTGCCTTCGTCTAAGGAGATACCCATTGATTGAATATAATGGTTTTCGGTATTAAAAACATTTCTTTTTGTTTCTGTTGAACTCACTTTATAAACAATATAATCGTAGTTAATTACACCCTTCACCTTATCCCTGAATTTCTCATTCTTGTATGCTTTACCCAAATAATAAACAGAACCATCTACGTCACTTACAGAAAATGAATTATACTGAAAGTATTTGTCCTTAATATCTTCTGTGAAAATTTTATCATTAACTTTTTCCCATTTGTTATTATAGACTATAATTTGATGTGTTTCTTTTTTGTCATCTTTGATGTCGAAGTTAAATGCGATAAATTCATTATTATTTGACACCTGTACTTCTCCTGTAGGATCATGGTCAATTTTCCCAACATTTGTAATTGGAATAAACCCAATTCCGAAAAAGAACGGTTTTTTCACATCCTTTTTATCTATGGAGAATAATTTTTTATCAGAGAACTCTAGAGTATTAGGATCTGCAGTTAACACATAATAATCATTGGTTTTATCTTCTTTATTCTTTCTATACTCTATGATATTAACTTTATTATCTTTAATGAAGATGTTCTTGATGCCACTATTATCAATTTCCATTTCATTACTAGCGACAAGATTAAGGTCTAGATCATAGTATTCGAGGTAATAACCTTTGGGAAGTCTTGCAATACCACCCATAAATTGTCTTACAATTAAAATACCTCCATCTGTATTACTACAACTAAAAACAAGTTTAGAATGTTTCTTTTTATCTTTCGTTATCTCACTTTTTTGAACTTTGATTTGATCTATTTGCCCATAAGTGATGAAAGGCATACATAGCATGATAGCTATGAAAAGTTTGAAACTTGTTTTCATATATAATTAATTAAATTTATTGATTTATTTTCCTGGAAAGTCTGCTTTTCTTTTTTCTAAAAAGGCTGAAGTCCCTTCTTTAAAATCTTCTGTTCCGAAACATTTTCCGAATTGTTTAACTTCAGTTTTATATCCATCAACACCATCTTTAAAATTTGCATTTATAGATTTGATAGCGGCTTTAATAGCTACCGAAGAATTTCTCATAATCTTACTAGCAATTTTTTCAGCAAGAGGCATTAACTCATCCGGAGATGTTACATGATTTACCAAGCCATAATTTAAGGCTTGTTCGGCATCGATCATTCCGGCTGTCATCACCATTTCCATAGCGCGACCCTTTCCCACTAATTGTGGTAAACGTTGTGTTCCTCCATAACCAGGAATAACTCCAAGAGATACTTCTGGTAAACCCATTTTAGCATTTGAACTAGCAATTCTAAAATGACAAGCCATTGCCAATTCTAGACCACCACCTAATGCAAAACCATTAACAGCCGCAATGACTGGTGTCGATAAATTTTCTACAAAATCAAATAGCAACTCTTGGCCTTTGGCTGCTAATTTTCCACCTTGTTTGACATCAAAATCGGCAAACTCACTAATATCTGCTCCAGCAACAAAAGCTTTCTCTCCACTACCTGTGATGATAATCACCTTAGTGTCTTTACTTTTATTAGCATCATCAAATGCATCATGCAATTCTTGTATGGTGTCTTTATTTAAAGCATTTAGTTTGTTGGGTCTGTTGATGGTAATTGAAGTTATGTTGTTGCTTGTATTCGATACTATATTTTCGTAATTCATGTGCTTTGTCTTGTTATATCTTCGGAAACGTAACTGTAAAAGTGGTTCCTATTTCTTGTTGTGATGTAAAGGTAATACTTCCTTTATAAGTTTCCACAATATTTTTTACCATGGCCAGTCCTAATCCCATTCCACTGGTTTTAGTTGTAAACTTAGGTTCAAAAATCTTGTTTTTATTCTCGTCGGAAACACCTATCCCATTATCTTCGACAGTAATCTTAACCATATCATTTTCTGAAGCCACCTTAACCTTTATCTTCGGGTTTTCTTTGTCATGTGGAATTGCTTGAATGCCATTCTTTACTAAGTTAGTGATTACTCTAATTAACTGCGTACGATCAAAATTCGCCATTATTTCATTTTCATCAGAAGAAAACTCAATATAATCTTCGCTAAATATATCTAATGCCAGTTTTACGATATTAGTAACATTAAGTGTTTCATTCTTTTGCGCTGGCATTTTAGCAAAATTCGAAAATGCAGAAGCAATTGAACTCATTGTATCAATTTGTTGAATAAGTGTCTTACTGTATTCATCTACCTTTTGGTAAATATTTTCGTCTTCTGGATTAAATTTACGCTGAAAACTTTGAACACTCAATCGCATTGGTGTTAAGGGGTTTTTAATTTCATGAGCAACTTGTTTTGCCATTTCTCTCCAAGCTTGTTCTCGTTCACTTGTCGCCAACTGAACTGCACTTTCTTCAAGCTGATCAATCATACTGTTATATGAATTAACTAGAGTTGATATTTCCTCACTTGATGATTCAATATCTATCTTTTTATTACGTTTTTCCAAACGTGTTTCATTGATTTTATCTGACACTGTTTTCAATGTTCGAGTTATATATTTTGAAAGTAAAAGAGCTAAAATTATGGCTATAAACATCATAAATAAATAGGCATAACCAAGGCGTTCTAAAAACTCGTTCAGTTCTTTATTTAAAAAATCATCATTTTCTAAATACGGTAAATTTAAAATAGCTAAAGGCTTAGATTTTGAATCGTAGATATAAGTATAAGACGACTGGAATGTCTCTCCATTTTTTTCATTTTTTACAACATACCTATGCTCTGCAGTATTTGAAATTGCATTTAAAATTTCGACATCTATACATTTTATAATGGAATCAGGTTCAAAGCTAGCTTTAGAAGATTTAAGTAAGGTGCCATCTAAATCGTAAAAGTTGATTTTCATTCCGTGAATAGCAGCAATTCTATAGATTTCGTCCTTGAATATCAATGAGACTTTTTCGGTTTCAACAGGATAAGTTGTTTCCTTGATAACATAATTAATATCGCTGATAATAGCACGTTCCTTACGTTCGAGTCGTTCTTTATGATAATCAATTGCTTCTTCATTGTATTGGTAAATGGTGACACCAGCAATCAATATCGATGCGATAAGCACCAGTACTATCATGGCAAAAAAGATACGAACACGTAAAGACAATTTTTTTAATCTCATCTGAAAATTTGTAGTGAATCTAGGCAATAATTCGTTTAAATGTAACAATAATTAAGCCAATATTATGCATCAGGATTTTTGTGTCGAATATTTTTATACAGTTTAAAACCTAACATTAATAAAATTCCTAGGACTAAAATTCCAACGACACCAAACACCCAATTAATTGCACTCTTAAGAATTACAAGAAATACAACAGCAAACAATATAAAAGTAGCACCTTCATTCCAAAGTCGCATAAAATTGGATGTAGTTTTTACTTCATCTCGCTGTAATTGTTTATAATATTGATGTGTTTTTAATTGATATAAAATCAATAACACAACAAACGCAAGCTTAACATGCATCCAAGCTTGCTCTAACCAAATTGGTTGTAAGATGATTAACCAAATTGCAAAACCAGTAGCTAAAATTGAAGAAGGCCATGTAATAATATTCCATAATCGTTTCGCCATTAATTTCAATTGTTTCACAAGAATCTCCTTTTCTGGAGAAGGCTTATGAAAGGCTTCAATTTGGTATACAAAAAGTCTAGGGATGTAAAATAAACCTGCAAACCAAGTGACAACAAAAATGAGGTGTAATGCTTTTATATAATTGTAATACTCCATTAATCTTCTACAAATAAATAATTTAATTGCTTGGTGTTAAATGCAGTATTAAACGCACTAATTTCATCACTTATTAATCTATTAAAAGTATCTAATTGGACTTTTATTTCTGAAGTTAATTCGTTTTTTACAGCAATATCTTGATCTGTAGGCGCAAAATCTCCCATGCCAACTAGGGCGTTTAAATGTCCTAATTTGTTGGTTAGTCGAATTGGAAAGTTTAACGGATCTTGACCACTTCTATTTTTAGTTTGATACAAAGCTTCCTCTATTTTTGTGAAGTCTTCTTTGAGCTTTTCTGCTTTGTCTAATAAATCTTTCAAATCAGCATTGCCTTTGTATTGTGTTTCAAAAGCTGACAATTGTTCTTTAATATTTCTAATTTTCTTAATCGATTTATGAGCGTCATCCATTGTTTTATTGACGTCAGTAATAAAATCAAATTGCTTTTGCATATCAGCCTGAGAACTTTCAGCTCTTTGATCTGCAACAATATTAAAGGCTTGTGGGAATGCAGTTCCATTTACATTAAGATGCACTTTATATGTACCAGGAATTGCAACTGGTCCGTCTAAACTTGCCCACCACAAAATCATGCCATCCAGTTTTTCAGCACCTTTATAAGTCATATCCCAAATGAACTGATTCATGCCTTTTTTTACGTCGAGTTTATCTTCTTTTTTATTCTTTGATGAATAGGTTTTTATAGTGTCACCTTTCTGATCAAAATATGTTAATGACACTTCATCATTCTCTTTGTCGTAACCTTTTAAATTGAAATACGTCATTACACCATTAGGATGATTCGTACCAGAAGTTTTACTGTCCTTATAATAACCACCGTGAATTCTGTAAGTGTCTTTAGGTTTGAACAGTGTGTTTTCCGCAGAATTGGAGCTACTTAATTGATGTAAAACAGTCAAATCATCAATTATCCAAAGACTTCGTCCTTGAGTTGCCACAATTAGATTATTATCTTTTATTGCTAAATCTGTAATTGGAACAATTGGAAGATTCAATTGAAATGGTTGCCAATTTGCACCATCATTAAATGAAATATACATCCCAGTTTCAGTTCCAGCATAGAGCAAACCTTTCTTTTTAGGATCTTCTCTTAATACCCTTGTAAAATGTTCTGGGTTAATTCCATTTGTGATTTTCTTCCACGTTTTTCCGTAGTCTGTAGTTTTGTATAAGTAAGGCGCAAAATCTCCTGTTTTGTATTTCGTTCCAGCAATGTAACATGTTCCTGCATCATATGCACTCGGTTCAATACTGTTAATCATCATCCATTCTGGCATTCCATTAGGTGTAACATTTTCCCAATTTTTTCCGCCATCTTTTGTGACATGAATTAATCCATCATCACTTCCTACCCATAATAAACCTTCAGTTATTGGTGATTCTTGAGCTGCAAAAATAGTACAATAGTATTCTACTGATGTATTATCTTGTGTTATTGGTCCACCTGAAGATTTTAATTTTTCAGGATCATTTCGAGTTAAATCTGGACTAATAATTTGCCATGATTGCCCTTCATTTTCCGTAACATGTACATGCTGAGAAAAGGTATACAAACGATCTGGATTATGTTTTGAAAATATAATGGGGAAATTCCACTGAAAGCGATATTTCATACCTTCTGCACCATGACCCATGGGATTATCTGGCCATACATTAATTGCTCTAACGGTTCCTCGTTTATGATTATATCGTGTTAGAAATCCGTCATAACTACCACCATAAACAATATCATTGTCTTCAGGATCTATAGCTATATGTGCCGATTCTCCTCCAGCCGTAGATTCCCAATCATTATCAGTAATTGACCAACCATCTGTTCTATGCGGAATTCTAATGGTTGAATTATCTTGCTGTGCAGCATAGATACGATATGGGAAATGGTTATCTGTTGTTACACGATAAAATTGCGACGTTGGTTGATTGTGATATGTACTCCATGTGTCTCCTCCATCATAAGTAACTTGAGCACCTCCATCATCACCAATAATCATCCTATTTGGGTCTTCAGGAGCTATCCATAAATCGTGGTGATCACCATGTGGAGCATTGTAAGTACTGAATGATTTTCCACCATCGGTACTTTTATGGTAACGTACATTTAAAACATAAACCACATCTACATCTTGTGTATCTGCATATAATCTGGTATAATACCAAGCACGCTGACGTAATTTACGTTCGCTATTTACCTGAGACCATGTCTCACCACCATCTTCACTTCTATACAATCCACCTTTATCTTTATTTTCAACAATAGCCCAAACACGTTGGTTATTTACTGGAGAAACCGTTACTCCAATAATTCCTAAAGTCCCTTCAGGAAAGCCATCTTTGGTTGAAATTTCTGTCCAAGTTTCTCCTTTATCTGTACTTTTCCAAAGTGCTGAACCATCTCCTCCTGAACTCAAACTATAAGGTGTACGTTGTACTCGCCATGTTGAAGCATATAATATCCTTGAATTTGTTGGATCGATAATTAAGTCAACAACACCTGCTTGGTCATTTGCAAACAAAGTTTTCTTCCAAGTTTTTCCGCCATCTGTGCTTTTATAAACACCACGATCTTGTGTTGGTTTATATATATTTCCTAAAACACCAGCATACACAACATTATGATCTGTTGGATCAACAGCGATTCTTGGAACATGGCGAGAATTTTTCAATCCGGCAGACATCCAAGTTTTACCTGCATCAACACTTTTCCAAATCCCATAACCTGAAGACACATTGCCTCGCACTGTTTTTTCACCACCTCCAACATACAGTACATTAGGATCACTTTTTGACACTGTAATTGCTCCAATACTTCCGCCAAAAAATCCATCAGAAATATTTTCCCAACTTCGTCCTCCATTGAGAGTTTTCCAAATGCCTCCACCTGTAGAACCAAAATAATATAAATTGGGTTTATTAGGAACACCTGTAACTGCAGCGCTTCTTCCACCTCGAAAAGGACCAAGTAATCGATACTCTAAAGCATCGTATTGTGATTCATTATAAGTTTGAGCTTCTAATTGAGTGAAGTTTCCGATAAGAAAAAGGCAAAAAATAGTAGTGAAAAATCTCATAGTAAGATTGGTTTTGTTAGTTGCATAAAAATAAGCATAAAAAAATGTTATGCAGTCGACTTGTTTAATTTTAACTTGACTTCACGATTCAAAAATATTGCTGTAACAGCAGTAGATAAAACATCTGAAATTGGAAAGGACATCCAAACACCAAGTTCGCCAAAAAACTTTGGTAAAATAAAAATCAATGGAATAAAAAAGAACCCTTGACGAGTTAATGTTAATAATAATGCAGGAATTGCTTTTCCAACAGCTTGAAAATATGCAGCTCCAATAAGCTGAATAGCTATAATTGGTGTGGCTGCAAAAACCCAACGCATAGCAGAAGGTGTTTCTTTTATAACTTCAGCATCTGTTGTAAATAATCTTGTGATTTCTTCCGGAAAAATCATCAACATAATAAACACCAAAGTGCCTAAGACTGTTGCGAACTTTAAAGCAGTTGCGATGGCTTGTTTAACACGTTCATATTGGTTCGCTCCATAATTAAATCCGGCAATTGGTAAAAATCCTTGTGTGATTCCAAAAACTGGAAATAAGGCAAACATGAGCATTCGTCCAACAATGGCATATGCTGTAACTGAAGTTTCACCACCTAAATCGTATAAAATATTATTCATAAACAAGTAGGTAATACTCACAATCGCTTGTCTTGATAATGTTACAAATCCTAAAGATCCTATTTCTTTTACAATGGGCAGTTTCAATCTAAACTGGCACTTATTTAGTTTTAAATCTGAATTTTTAGACATAAAATACCAGAGAATAAACAAAAAACAAAGTAGATACGATGCTGTTGAAGCCCAAGCTGCTCCAGCCATGCCTAAATCCATCACCTTAATAAATACATAATCTAGAACCAAATTCCCAACCGATGGAATCATCATCGCATACATAGCAAATTTTGGTTTTCCTTCAGCTCGTATAACGGTATTACCCATCATACAAAGTGCTAGGAAAGGAATTCCGTATAACACAATCGTATAATAGATTTTAGCAGGTTCGAAAATGGCACCTTTACCTCCAAACACAGGAATAATATCATCTACAAATAGGAGTCCAGGAATAATTAATAAGACTGTAAATAAAAGTGTTAGGGTGATTTGATTACCAAAAGTTTGTAACGCTTTAGTCACATTATTAGCACCTAATGCACGAGAAATAATAGAAGATCCTCCAATACCAATACTCATACCTAAAGCGGCAATAAAAAAAGAGACAGGAAGCACAACATTAATAGCCGCAATTGCTATTGAACCAATCCATTGTCCAACAAAAATAGTATCTACTAAAATGTTGAGCGACATGACTAAGATTCCAATTGATGCTGGAACTGCTTGTTTAATAAGTAATTTACTAATTGGCTGAGTTCCTAAATCTTTTGAAGCCGTTTTAGCCATTATGCAATAATGGTTTCAGATTTTGCCCATTCATTGATCCAGTCAGATAAGAGATCAACAAATTCTTGGTCATCATTTAAACAGGGCACTGTTGTAAACTCCTTTCCTCCCATTTCGTGGAAAATTTCTTCACCTTCCATCGCTATTTCTTCAAGTGTTTCTAAACAATCACTAACAAATGCTGGTGTGACAATAGCCATTTTTTTGATGCCATCTTTTCCTAATCTCTCGATTGTTCTATCTGTATACGGTTGTAACCATGGATCGAATCCTAAACGAGATTGGAAAGATGTTGAATACGTGCCTTCTTCAAAATTCAAAGTCTCTGCGACCAAACGTGTCACTTCTTTACATTGATGTCTGTAACAAAATTCGTGAGCAGGAGATGGTGTTGCACAACAACTGCCATCAATTTTACAATGTGATTTTGTGATATCACTTTTTCTAATGTGACGTTCTGGAACACCATGATATGAGAATAATAAATGCTCGTAGTCTTTACCTTCTAGATGTTTCGCGATAGAATTTGATAAGACTTTAATGTATTTGGCGTTGTTATAAAACGCTTTTAAATCTTGAATGGTAATATCAGGAAAATGTTCTTTTCTTATGCTTTCTGCTAACACCAAAATGGTTTCAGTAGTGGCCATTGCAAATTGAGGATAAAGCGGTATTAAAAACACTTCATCAACACCTTTGTCAACTAATTCTTGAATGCCTTTTTTAATGGTCATACTTCCGTATCGCATGGCTAAAGCCACAGGAAAGTCAACTTGATTCTGAATCTTTTCTTGTAATCTTTCTGATAATACAATCAAAGGCGAACCTTCTTTCCACCATATTTTTTTATAGGCTGCTGCTGAAGCTTTCGGACGCGTGTTTAAGATAATCCCTTTTACGAGCAATGTTCTAGCCCAAAGCGGCACGTCAATAACGCGTTCATCCATTAAAAACTCACCTAAATATTTTTTGACGTCTTTCGGTTCTGGAGAATCTGGAGAACCTAAATTTACGAGTAAAACTCCTTTCATGTATTTGTTTTTCTTTTAGCAATTTTCTTTTGCAAAAATACGATAGTATTTTTTAAACGCAGTTAACTCAACGACATCAAATACTTCTTTGGTGTCGTTCCATATTTCTTTTTAAAAGCCGAAATAAAATGACTCGATGTACTGTAGCCTACTTTAAGTCCGACTTCATTTACATTGTGATTTCCTGCTTCTAATAATTTTCTTGCAACTTCCATTTTATAATCAAAGAGGAAACTAAATACAGAGTCACCATAAATCTGCTTAAACCCTTCTTTTAACTTTTTCAAACTTAGTCCTATTTCTTCTGAAAGCTCTTGTAATGTTGGTGGTTCTGACATTCTAGAAATAATAATATCCTTTGCTTTTCGTATTTTAATCACATTGGTTTCATCAACTAAAAATGGACATTGCTCAACATCTGCATCTTCGCTTCTATTAAAATACAAACTCAATACTTCTAATCCTTTTCCTTTAAAATAGAGGCTCTTTATTGAACTATTTAAATTGTAATTAATAATTTGATTCAATGCAATAGCCATAGAAGGCGAAATTTTTCCATCCTTATAATATTTCTTGTCCTTATTATCATCACTTAAAAACGTAATATAATCTGCCTCTTGAGAGAATAGTCCATGGAATTTCTTTATGGAAACCAGTACAGATACTAACCATGATTTCGAGTGTACTTCTAAATGAATAGGTAAATCTCGTTGTGGATTGTATAATAATAGCGAATTTTCCTCTTCAATCTTTAAGCGATAATTACCATTATTAAAGATAAATTCGCTTGAGCCTTTAATACAAAAATGAAATTGAATGAAACTACTATTTATCTCACGTTCAACAATTTGAACTTCATTTGTGTTATTTTGATAGGTTAGCACGAAAAACCCCTCGTCTAATTTCGTTTCTTCAAAAGAACCTCTAGCGATATTTTTTGATGCTGAAACATTAGGATTATTATTATTGTTATTTAGATTCATTCTAAACTAAACTGTTTTAAAGCGTTGATTTCACTGCAAAAGTATGACAATAATCATATTTTAATAAGAAATCCTTTTAAAAAACCACAAACGATACTAAAAGTTCTTCTAGCGTTGTTTTTTATCTAACAAGCTTTCTATTTTTGTTCATGTAATTTCCAAATCAGGTATGGAGCACTACAATAGGTCGAGAGGCACAACATTTTATGCAATTGGTCTCAGCTATAAAAAAGCTGATGCTGAAATTCGTGGTCATTTTAGTTTAGATGAAACTTCTAAAATTGCTGTATTAGAGCAAGCTAAGCAAAATGGAATCGAAAGTTTAATTATTACCTCTACTTGCAATAGAACTGAAATTTATGGATTTGCTGAACATCCATTTCAACTTATTCAATTGCTTTGTGATAATACCAAAGGTACTGTTGAAGAATTTCAAAAAGTAGCTTACGTTTACAAGAATAGAGATGCTATTTCTCATATGTTTAGAGTAGGATCTGGATTAGATAGTCAGATTCTTGGTGATTTTGAAATTATAAGTCAATTAAAAGTTAGTGCAAGATTGTCTAAAAAATATGACTTATTCAATCCATTTTTAGAACGATTAGTAAATGCTGTTATTCAAGCGTCTAAACGTATTAAGACTGAAACTGAAATTTCTTCAGGAGCCACATCTGTCTCGTTTGCTTCGGTACAATACATAATGAATGAAATTGAGACGGTTTCAGAAAAAAATATATTACTCTTCGGAACTGGGAAAATTGGAAGAAACACCTGTGAGAATTTAGTAAAACACACTAAGAACGAGCACATCACTTTAATCAATAGAACAAAAGACAAAGCTGAAGCTGTAGCTGGAAAATTTAACCTTTTGGTGAAAGATTATGCGAATCTTCAAGAAGAAATTAATACATCAGATATTTTAATCGTGGCCACTGGTGCTCAAAATCCAACAGTTGATAAGCATTGTATTCAAACCACAAAACCTTTGTTGATTCTCGATTTATCTATTCCGAAAAACGTTAATGAAAATGTAACCGATTTAGATAATGTAACTTTAGTCCATTTAGATCATTTATCTCAAATTACTGATGAAACTTTAGAACGAAGAAAAGAACACATTCCTGTTGCCGAAGCTATTATTGAAGATATCAAATCTGATTTTAATGCCTGGTTAGCAACACGAAAATTTGCACCAACTATAAAAGCATTAAAACATAAGCTTACCGATTTTGCTTCTGCAGAATTAGATACGCAACGTAAAAAGATGAGTGACTTTAATGAAACTCAAGCTGAAGTTATTAGTAATAATATCATACAGAAAATAACAAATCACTTTGCGCATCATTTAAAAGGCAATGATGTATCTACAGATGATAGCCTTGAACTCATAAAAAAAGTGTTTCAATTAGAAGCAACCTCAGACAATGTCTAAAATTATAAGAATTGGAACTCGTGATAGCGAACTTGCGCTATGGCAAGCTAAAACCGTACAAAGTCAACTAGAACATTTAGGCCACAAAACACAATTAATTCCCGTAAAATCAACAGGAGATATCGTGCTTGATAAGCCTATCTATGAATTGGGAATTACTGGTGTTTTTACTAAAACATTAGATATTGCATTACTAAATGGCGACATTGATATTGCGGTTCACTCTTTAAAAGATGTGCCAACATTACTTCCGAAAGGGATTGTACAAGCTGCCGTGATTAAACGTGGAAACGTTAGAGACTGCCTGGTCTTTAAAAAGAATGAAGAGTTTTTATCTCAGCGAGATGCAATAATAGCAACAGGAAGTTTAAGACGAAGAGCGCAATGGTTAAATCGTTATCCAACTCATACCATTGTTGGTTTACGTGGTAATGTAAATTCTCGTTTGCAAAAGTTAGAAGATAATGACTGGAATGGTGCTGTTTTCGCAGCTGCTGGATTGGGTCGACTTGATATCAGACCTGAAGAAAGTTTCAATCTAGAATGGATGATTCCTGCACCAGCTCAAGGTGCCGTTATGATTTCTGCCCTTGAAAATGATGAAGAAACACTTGCCATTTGCGCCGAAATCAATCACAAAGACACAGAAATCGCAACTTCAATAGAACGTAAATTCTTAAACCTATTAGAAGGCGGTTGCTCTGCGCCAATTGGTGCATTAGCATTTGTAAAAGATGAAGAAGTACATATGCAAGGTGTTTTATTAAGTCTTGATGGAAGTAAAAAAATTGAAGTTCAACGTACTGTAGCTTTAGAAAAACATGATGAATTAGCTCAGTTTTGTGCTGAATATATTATCGAACGTGGCGGAAAACGATTAATGGACAATCTTAAAAAATCGTCTCAAGATGTTAATATTTATTCAACCAAAACCCTTACCGATGATCAGAAGCAATTATTTCATGACGATGTGATTTCGGAAAGTTCAGATTTTATAAAAATTAGTTTAAATAGAATTGCTCCAAAGGTCTTACGACCCTTACCAAAAAATGTCATCATTACAAGCAAAAATGCAGTTGAAGCTTTACTAATGAATTTTGCCCCTCAGGAATTACAGTTTGAAAATATCTATTGTGTTGGTAGAAAAACCAAACGACTTGTAGAACGCAAAATTGGTAAAGTAAAACACATCGAAAATAGTTCTAAAGCATTGGCTGAATATTTAGTTGAATACATCGAAGGAACTGAAGTTACGTATTTCTGTAGTGCTATTCGCTTAGATGAATTACCAACAATATTGAACGAAAATAATATTGAGGTTAATGAAGTTATAGCCTATGAAACTAAATATGATTCTGTAAAAATTAACGACGCGATAAAAGGTGTGATGTTTTATAGTCCATCAACTGTACAAAGTTACAAGCAAGAAAATGACGATGATATTATTGCATTCTGCATAGGAGAAACAACAGCAAAAGAAGCCAGTAAACATTTTGATGATGTTAGGATTGCAAAAATCCCAACCGTTGAAAGTGTTATAGAATTAGTAAACGAACATTACGTTTAAGATGATAAAAAACGATTTATTTTTAAGAGCATTAAAAGGAGAAACTGTTGAACGTCCACCTGTATGGATGATGCGCCAAGCTGGTCGCTATCTTCCAGAATTTATGGAGATCAAAGCTAAGTATGATTTCTTTACACGTTGCCAAACGCCAGAATTAGCAAGTGAAATCACTGTACAACCAATTCGTCGTTATGGAATGGATGCAGCAATTCTATTTAGTGATATTTTAGTGATTCCTCAAGCGATGAATATTGAGGTACAAATGAAACCTAATTTTGGGCCTTATTTGCCACATCCTGTTCGTTCTCAAAAAGACGTCGATAATGTCATAGTTCCTGACGTAAAGGTGGCATTAAATTATGTGTACGAAGCCATTAAAGCAACCAAAGAAAAGCTTAATGATGAAATTCCATTAATTGGTTTTGCTGGTTCACCATGGACGATTTTATGTTATTGCGTTCAAGGGCAAGGCAGTAAAAACTTTGATAAAGCAAAAGAATTTTGTTTCACAAATCCAATTGCTGCTCACCAATTATTACAGAAAATTACAGACACCACAATTGCCTATTTAAAAGAAAAAGTAAAAGCGGGTTGTAATGCGGTTCAGATATTCGATTCTTGGGGAGGCATGTTATCTCCAGTAGATTATCAAGAATTTTCATGGCAATATATTCAACAAATTATTAATGCTTTAAAAGATGATGCTCCTGTTATTGCCTTTGGAAAAGGCTGTTGGTTTGCCTTAGGTGACATGGCAAAATCTGGAGCTTCCGCTTTAGGAATTGATTGGACTTGTTCTGCAAGAAACGCAAGATATTTAACTGGTGGAAATATTACTCTACAAGGTAATTTTGATCCAACACGATTGTTTTCTCCGCCTTCTGAAATTAAAAAAATGGTGCACCAAATGATTAACGAATTTGGAAAAGATAGATATATTGTAAATTTAGGTCATGGAATTCTCCCAAACATTCCTTTAGATAATGCAAAAGCATTTATAGATGCCGTAAAAGAGTATAAGGCTTAAAATAAGTTGGGCGTTACCATAAAGGTCGTGCTCTCACAAGTCGCTATCAGAGATGAGCTCCAACAATTGCTCCATCACTAACGCATAATTGAATTACAATTATTATTTTAGTTCTTTAAATTAAAAGATTTCTACTTTCATAAGAAAAATTATGATTAAGAATATATTAAAAGGTATACAAGCATATTCAGGTGCTTTAGCGTTGATTTCAAAGCTAAAGCTCTGGAACTACTTTTTAATTCCAATTGCTATTAGTGTCATTACAGCAACAATTATTTTTCTTATAGCTTATGGCTTTTCTGATGACATTAGTGACCTAATTATGAGTTTATTGCCAAGTTGGGCTGTAACTTCGTGGGTACAAGGGATTTTTACTTTTATTAGTGGTCTTGTCATTTTAATCATTGGTTTAATCCTTTACAAGCATATTATAATGGCATTATCTGCGCCTTTTATGAGTCCTGTTTCAGAAAAAATTGAAGTCTATTTAACTGGTATTGAGAGGCATAATCATAGAAATACAACCTTTAATGAACAACTTTGGCGAGGCATTAGAATAAACATGAGAAACCTTGGAAAGGAACTACTAATTTCAATGCCTCTACTGCTACTAAAATTTATTCCAGTCGTAAACATATTTTCAACGATTATGTTGTTCATTATTCAAGCCTATTACGCTGGTTTTGGAAATATAGATTATACTTTAGAACGTCATTTAAAATATCGTGAAAGTGTTCAGTTTGTAAAAAAACATAAAGGTATCGCAATTGGAAACGGAATTGTTTTTATGTTGTTTTTATTCATTCCTGTTATAGGTGTTATTTTAGTGTTGCCATTTAGTGTGACTGCGGCTACAATGAAGACAGTTAACCTTCTTAAAGATGAAGACCTTTTTTTAGAAAATAAGATTTTAGTACCATGATTGCACAATTTGATGGCTTCGAAATCAATCCCATTCATGAAGGTGATGCATGGAAAATTTGCGACTTTGTAATTGCAAATACTGATCGTATAAAACGATACTTGCCAAAAACATTAGAACAAAACCAGAATCCGACATTATCCCAAATCTATGTTGAAAATCGCGTAAAAGCGTTTCAAAATAAAGAACTATTTGTGTTCACTTTAAAGCAATCTGAAACACGAAAACTTGTCGGACTCATTATTATCAAAAAGGTTGATTGGACCATAAGGCAAGGCGAATTTGCTTATGCTATAGATTATAATTGTACAGGAAAAGGTATCATGTCTAAAGCAGTTGAAAAACTTTCGGTATATGCCTTTGAAACTTTAGGATTAGAACGATTTCAAATTATTGTTCACAAGGATAATCAACCAAGTATTAGAGTCGCTATAAATAATAACTTTGAATGGCAAAACACCATAGAAAAGGCATTTACTCCAACAGGAGAACAACCTTTAGATATGGAGTTATACGAATTATATAAAAATGAAAGATAAATTCTTCAATTACATACACGAATTACAAGATTCCATTGCAACTAAACTAGAAACTCTTGATGGAAAAGCTAAGTTTCAAGAAGACCTTTGGAAGCGTCCAGAAGGTGGTGGTGGAAGAACTCGCGTGATAGAAAATGGAGATGTATTTGAAAAAGGTGGTGTCAATATATCTGGAGTTCATGGAAAACTCCCAGAAAGTATGCAAACCTATTTTGGTGTTAAAGATGCCGACTTTTTTGCTTGTGGATTAAGCCTTGTATTGCATCCTAAAAACCCAATGGTTCCTACTGTTCATGCAAATTGGCGCTATTTTGAAATGTATGACCAAGATGGTAATATCGTTGACCAATGGTTTGGTGGTGGACAAGATCTAACGCCTTATTACTTGTTTGAAGACGATGCGAAACATTTTCATCAAACCTGTAAAACGGCTTGTGACAAGCATAACCTAGAATTCTACCCAAAATATAAAGCGCGTTGTGATGAGTATTTTTACAATACTCACAGAAATGAAGGTCGAGGAATTGGTGGCTTATTCTTTGATTATTGCAAGAAAACCGAAGATATGAGCATGAAAAACTGGTATGATTTTGTTACTGAAGTTGGTAATAGTTTCCTTGATGCTTATGTTCCGATAGTTGAAAAACGAAAAAATTTAAAATACACAAAAGAACAACGTGATTGGCAAGAAATTCGTCGTGGTCGTTATGTCGAATTTAATTTGGTTCATGATAAAGGCACACTCTTCGGATTAAAAACTAACGGAAGAATAGAAAGCATTTTGATGAGTTTACCACCTCATGTGCAGTGGGTTTACGACCATCATCCAGAAGAAGGAAGTGACGAAGAAAAATTACTAAATGTTTTAAAAAACCCAATGGATTGGGTTTGAATTTGTCATTCAGAGCAAAGCGAAGGATCTTTTAGTATAGCATAGAGATTCTTCAGTCGCTGCACTCCTTCAGAATGACATCAAATAAAAAATAAATTATGTATCCATTAAGAAGAAACCGAAGATTAAGAACCAACGACGCTATTAGAAGCTTAGTTCGTGAAACGATAATTACACCAAACGATTTTTTAGTTCCACTTTTTGTTGTGGAAGGTAAAGGTATCAAACAAGAAATTGCCTCGATGCCAAATTACTATCGCTTCAGTTTAGACTTGTTAGAACATGAAGTTAAGGAACTCTGGAAATTAGGTTTGAAATCAGTATTGTTATTTGTGAAAGTTCCAGATAACCTAAAAGATAACCAAGGCACTGAAGCTTTAAATCCAAACGGATTAATGCAACGCGCTATTAAAACCGTTAAGAATGTATGTCCTGGCATGTTGGTCATGACAGATGTTGCACTCGATCCATATTCGTCTTATGGTCATGATGGTATTATAGCTGATGGAAAAATCATCAATGATGATACAGTCGATGTTTTAGCTGAAATGAGTTTATCGCATGCTGAAGCTGGAGCAGATTTTGTCGCTCCAAGCGACATGATGGATGGACGAATTCTTTCCATTCGTGAGGCCTTAGAAGATGATGGATATACTGATACTGGTATTATGAGTTACTCTGCAAAATACGCCTCTGCTTTTTATGGTCCATTTCGAGATGCCTTAGATTCTGCTCCTGCAGATATAAAAGACATTCCTAAGGATAAAAAAACCTATCAAATGGATTTTTCCAATCGTTTTGAAGCCCTTAAAGAAACAGAAATGGATATTGATGAAGGTGCAGATATTGTCATGGTAAAACCAGGATTGTGCTACTTAGATATTGTTCGAGAAATAAAAAATGAAGTCGATGTTCCCGTTGCTGTATATCAGGTTTCAGGAGAATATGCCATGCTTAAAGCTGCTGCCGAAAAAGGATGGCTAGATCACGATGCCGTTATGCTAGAACAAATTATTGCGATTAAACGTGCTGGAGCAGATGTAATTGCGAGTTACTTTGCTAAGGATGTTGTGAAATTATTATCGTAAATTCGCATTAATCAAACTAAAAACTATCTATGGGATTACTGATATTTTACGCTATCATATCCATTTTCTTTTCCTTTTTATGCTCGATACTAGAAGCTGTACTTCTTAGTGTTACTCCAACATTTATTAATTTAAAAAAGAGCGAAGGAAAAGCTTATGCTGACGACTTAGAAGTTCTTAAAAAAGATGTTGATCGTCCACTAATAGCAATTCTAACTTTAAATACAATCGCTCATACTGTTGGAGCAATTTTAGTTGGTGTGCAAGCAAAAGTAGCTTATTTAGAACTTTACGGTTCTACTAAAAGAAGCATTTTGGGCTTTAATTTCACTGAAGATTTAATGGTAGGAGTTGTGTCCACAATTATGACTATTTTAATTCTTGTGGCTTCTGAAATTATACCTAAAACAATTGGAGCAACCTTTTGGAAACAACTCGCTAACTTCACTACTAAAGCATTACACGTTTTAATTTTTCCTTTAAAATGGACAGGTATTCTATGGCTTTTACAACTCACAACAAAACTTATTGGTGGAAAAGGTCATGGTAGCGTACTGAGCAGAGAAGGCTTTTTAGTAATGGCAGATATGGCTCACGAAGAAGGTGTGTTTCAAGAAAATGAAAGTAAAATTATAAAAAATTTAC
Organism: Psychroserpens sp.; assembly: GCF_034670085.1. Taxonomy (GTDB): domain Bacteria; phylum Bacteroidota; class Bacteroidia; order Flavobacteriales; family Flavobacteriaceae; genus Psychroserpens. The sequence goes on from NZ_JAXMOD010000001.1 coordinate 581,401, forward strand.
TAACCTTTAAAGAGGTGTTTGCTAAGGATGTGATGACGCCAAGAACCGTTATGAAATCTGAAGATGAAAAAACAACTGTTGAAGATTTTTTCATGAAAAACATGAATCTTCGATATTCTAGAATCCCATTATATGCCGATGATCCGGACAATATAAAAGGACTTGTTTTAAAAGGTGAGGTTTTTAAAGAAATGGCCTTAAATAATGGGTCTAAAAAGTTATCCGAATTGAAACGAAATATTATTGTTGTTTCTAGAGATTTACCAATACCAAAACTTTTTGAAAAGTTAGTTGAAAGCAGAAATCATATGGCTTTAGTTGTAGATGAATATGGTTCGGTTAGCGGATTAGTTACAATGGAAGATGTCATCGAAACACTTTTAGGATTAGAAATCATGGACGAAAGTGATAATGTGTCAGATCTTCAACATCTAGCAAGAAAAAGTTGGGAAACTAGAGCAAAAAAATTAGGTATCATTAATGATGAACCTTCCGAAGAAAACGAATAATCATGGAAACTTGTATTATGTCTTCACCTTTAGGTTTTACCAAAATCGTTGGTGACGAACATGGTATTGCTCAAGTGACTGTATTAAATTCTGAAGAAAAAGAAACAGACATTATTCCGGTAGAACTTGAAGATTGTGTGATTCAGCTCAAAGAATATTTTGAAGGAACTCGTTCTGAATTCAACCTCATCTTAAACCCTCAAGGAACCCCATTTCAGAAAAGTGTATGGAAACAATTAGAAACCATACCTTACGGTAAAACGTTTTCCTACTTAGAACTTTCAAAACAACTTGGCGACATAAAAGCGATTAGGGCTGTGGCAAATGCTAATGGGAAAAATCCATTATGGATCATTATTCCATGTCATCGTGTTATTGGAAGTGATGGTAGTTTAACTGGATATGCTGGTGGATTATATAGAAAACAATGGTTGCTAGAACATGAAAGTCCTTACAAACAACAACGCCTTTTTTAAGGTATAAAATTGTTATTTTTAATGAACGATTTTACAAACAAAAAACAAACTAAGAACTATAAATCACTAATATAGACTATTTTCTATATTTTTATTATCTTTACTTTCAAATAGAATTCATTTTATGAAATATTTTAAGTTAATCCTATCTTTCCTTTTTACCTTAAGTGTGTTTTATGTATTAGACACAAAGCTAGGGAGTATTCCTCCTTTGGGTAAATTTTTAGCACCAACTGAAGGGATTTGGCAAAACGAAACTGATGATGCCACTTCCGGAAACATCTCCATTAACAGCCTTGAAGATTACGTTACAGTACATTACGATGCACATCTTATTCCTCACATCTTTGCAAAGAATGATTATGATTTATACAAAGCTCAAGGCTATATTACTGCTAAACATCGTTTGTGGCAAATGGAGTTTCAAACCTTTGCGGCAGCTGGCCGAGTTTCAGAGATTATTGGAGAAAATGGATTAGATTTTGACAGAGCACAACGTAGAAAAGGTATGTTATTTGGCGCCGAAAATAGCTTAAAGGTAATTAAAAATGATCCAGAAGCCCTAAAATATCTTGAAGCTTATAGTGCTGGCGTGAATGCCTACATTAATCAGCTTCAACCAGAAGATTATCCCGTTGAGTACAAACTATTAGACTATCAACCAGAAGCTTGGAATATTAACAAGACCATGCATTTATTGATGTATATGACAGATATGCTCTGCGGAAGAGATTCAGATTTAGAATATACTAATATGCTTCGTAAGTTTGGGAAAGAACGTTTTGATTTGTTATTTCCAGACTTCTTCGATGTTAACGATCCGGTTATACCAAAAGATACCGATTGGAGTTTTATTGATGTTGAACAAACCGAAACACCTCTAAGTGAGTTACCATTAGATTCTATTTCAGAAACAATGGAGAAACCGCATCCTAATAATGGCAGTAATAATTGGGCTGTTGCTCCTGAAAAATCCTATTCTGGTAATGCCATATTGGCTAACGACCCACATTTAGGACTTAAACTACCTGCAATTTGGTTTGTTATGCAATTAAACTCACCAAACCAAAATGTATTCGGAGCAACACTTCCTGGTGCTTTAGGTGTTATAATCGGATTTAATAATGATATTTCTTGGGGAGTTACAAATGCAACAAGAGATGTAAAAGATTGGTATAAAATTGAATTTCAAGATGCAACTAGACAAGCCTATAAATATGATAACGCTTGGAAAAAAACGTCGGTAAGATTAGAAGAAATTAAAATTAGAGGCAAAGAAACTTATATCGATTCTGTTATCTACACACATCATGGTCCAGTGAGTTATGATCATACATTCAAAAGTGATGACAAGAAAAAAGGCTATGCCATGAAATGGGCTGGTCATATTGGACATAATTTTACTAAATTATTTTTAAACCTCAATAAAGGAAAAAACTATGATGATTATTTAAACGCTATTTCTAATCACGTGGCACCTGCCCAAAACTTTGCATTTGCATCAACTAAAGGCGACATTGCCTTATGGGTTCAAGGTCAGTTTCCAAATAAATGGGAAGGTCAAGGGAAATTTTTACTCGATGGAAGTAATCCAAAACACGATTGGCAAAGTTTTATACCGAAAGAATTTAATGCACATACTAAAAACCCAGAACGTGGTTTTGTGAGTTCTGCCAATCAACATCCAGTTGATGAATCCTATCCGTTTTATGTGTTTAATGACAGCTATGGAATTTATAGAAATCGTATAATTAATGACTATTTCAGAAAAAGAGAAACGCTTAACATTCAGGATTTTAAAAGCCTTCAAAACAATAATTTTAATCTAAAAGCTAAAGAATTAGTTCCTTTTATGCTAAGTAAAATGGAAGGTCCTTCGCTTACTAATGATGAACAACTGCTACTAAATTATGTTAGACATTGGAATTTAAATAACAGCATTGACAATGTTGGACCTAGTATTTGGTCGACATGGATTAAACACTTGTATAGAATGACTTGGGACGAATTTGATTTAGAAGATGAAGCGCTCAAAGCACCTTTTATGTACCAAACCATTTACATGTTAAAAAACCATCCTAATGATCCATTTATGGATATTGTTGAGACTCCCGAAAAAGAAACGGCTATTGATTTATTCAGTCTTTCATTTAAAGCTGCTGCTAAAGAGTTAAACGAATGGAAAACAGAAAACGGAGACTACGAATGGAAACATTTTAAAGGCGCTTATGTTGGTCACTTATTACAAGCATTACCTGCTTTTTCAAGATTTGATATTCCTATTGGTGGCGATCGAAACACTGTAAATGCGTCTGACATAAATCATGGACCTTCATGGCGAATGATTGTTGAAATGTCTTCTCCGCCAAAAGCTTACGGAATTTATCCTGGTGGTCAATCTGGCAATCCAGGAAGCCGTTATTATGACAATTTCATTGATGATTGGGCAGCTGGGAACTATTATGACTTACTTTTCATGCAAGACAACAACTCAACTGAAGGGATAACATCAACTCAAACACTAACACCAAAACAATGAAAAAAAACGTTATCAATTTTATAGCCACAATTGGCACTGCATTAATCTTATCTCAATTTTTACCTTGGTGGTCTGTGATGCTTGCGAGTTTTATAACAGCTATTCTTTTCAGCCTAAAAAAAAGTGCTGTATTTTTTGTGCCGTTTTTAGCAATTGCTCTGTTTTGGATGGCGTATGCTTATTGGTTAAGTAGCGTCAACGATTTTACCCTTTCAAAAAAAATTGCTGTCTTACTACCTCTTCAAGGTAATCCATACTTGCTTATACTAGTTACAGGAATTGTTGGTGGTTTGGCAGCTGGAATAGCTGCTATTTTTGGTAAGCAATGTGCGTCATTATTTAACACAAAAGCCTAGTATTATGATTTCTAAACTCAACTTAGCAAATATTTTGTTTTTAGACATCGAAACTGTTCCGGAGACTGAACACTTTTCGGATTTAGATGCTACCAAGCAGCAACTGTGGGAATCAAAATCTCAATACCAACGACGTGATGATTACACAGCAGAAGAATTTTATGATCGCGCTGGAATATGGGCTGAATTTGGAAAAATTGTTTGTATTTCGGTTGGATATTTTACCTATCAAGGTGATGTAAGAACATTTAGAGTCACCTCTTTTTATGGTGATGAAGAAAAAATTCTGAAGGATTTTAAAAACCTCTTAATCTCTCATTTTAGTCAGACCAAGCATTTACTTTGTGCGCACAATGGTAAAGAATTTGATTTTCCATATATAGCAAGGCGCATGATTATTCACAACATAGAATTACCTTATAAATTAAATCTATTTGGAAAAAAACCTTGGGAAGTACCTCATCTTGACACTTTAGAATTATGGAAGTTTGGGGATTATAAAACCTACACCTCCTTAAAATTATTGACTAATGTTTTAGGAATTCCTTCACCAAAGGATGATATTGATGGTAGTGAAGTTTTTGGTGTGTTTTATAAGGACAAAGATATCGATCGAATCGTGACCTATTGTGAAAAAGACACCATTGCAGTAGCTCAAATATTTTTAAGATTAAGAGGTGACGAACTGCTTCATGATAATGAGGTTATTCATATTTAGGATTGCAAAAAGGATTGAACGATTTGTTTGAAATCCTTTTTTATTTCTAAAAAAGATTGAGTAGTGAAAGCCTGATTTTTAGTTATTCATCGACACTTAATTGAAAAATTCAATAACTAAAAATTTGCCCAAATAAAAAAAGTCCAGACATGACATCTGGACTTCTTAACTACGAGTTAGTTATCATTATTGTTTAATAAATCGTTTAATTAAAGTCTCACCTTCAGTAGTAAATTTAATCTGATAGATTGCTCCATCTAAATGACCAATATCGATTGAATTTCCTTTAAGTTCTCCTCTAGCTACAATTTGACCAACTATATTGTATACTTCATATGTTACGTTAGTATACTTAGTAGCAACATTTAATAAGTTCCCTTTCACAGGATTAGGATATAATTTAATCTCTTTAACACCATTTTCAATAAGTGAATCTGCAATCACATCTCCTTTAGCAGATGATCCTGTTGAAAGATTAATGTTATCAATAGCAATATCTGCTTGCCAAGTATTACCTGTCACTCTATTAAAGCGTAATTGTAAACTTCCGCCAACATAAGCTGATAAACTTACACTTGCCGATTGCCATGAATTACCTAGGTTTCCTGAACTATTCCAAATTGAAACCCAAGTTGCACCATTATCATTACTAGCTTCTAAATCTAAAGTTCCCATATTAGACGCTCCATATTGATGATAATTGAAACTAAACGTTGCTGACGATTGAGTACTTAAATTAAAACAAGGTGAATTGACAATTGCGCGTTTGTTTGGATATCCAGTGTTGTTTCCTGAGGCCTCAACATAAATGTAGAAACTACCTTGAATTGCACTTGCTGGTCCAGTTCCGCTTGAAGGTGTACCATTAGCATCTCTTGTCCAGTTTATATCATCTGCAGTTGATTGCGTCCAAGAACCAAAATTAGTTTCAAATCCTTGAGTGTAAGGATAGGTTGTTATACCTCCTGAACAACCAGAAACCACAACTTCACCTTCTGTTAAACTCACATCGTCAATTGCTATATCTGCTTGCCATGTATTTCCTGTAATTCTATTAAATCGTAACTGAACACTTCCTCCAACATAAGCATTAAGGTTCACATTAGCCGTTTGCCATGAATTTCCTAAGTTACCTGAACTATTCCAAATTGAAGACCAACTTGCTCCATCATCATTACTTATTTCCAAATCTATAGTTCCCATGTTTGTAGAACCAAACTGGTGATATTTAAATGTAAATGTAGCTTCTGATAAGGTTGACAGATTGAAACAAGGTGAGTTTAAAATCGCCTGCTTATTTGGATATCCTGTATTGTTTCCAGATGCTTCAACATAGACATAAAACGAGCCTTCTGAGGCACTTGCTGGACCTGTTCCACTTGAAGGTGTACCATTAGCATCTCTTGTCCAGTTAATGTCATCTGCGGATGACTGAGTCCAAGCTCCAAAGTTAGTTTCAAAACCTTGGCTATATGGATAAGAACTAATTCCAGCAGAACAACCTGTAGAAGGTTCAGAAACATTAACAATTCTTACCACTTCGGCAGCTGCATTTCCAGCAGAATCAGAAACATTATACGTAACATTGTATGATCCAGCAGAAGCAGTATTAACGTTACCGGCAATTACAATGTTGGAGGTTAGATTTCCATCTATATTATCTGTTGCTGTTGCACCTTGTTCATTGTATGTGTCACCTACTAATAAATTTATTGTAGACGATCCAACTAACACTATTACTGGCGGAGTTGTATCCGCACTAACCACAACTGTTCTTGTTACTTGATTAGCAGCATTTCCAGAAGAGTCACTTACATTGTAATTTACAAAGTACGTTCCTGCAGAAGCTGTATTAACTGTTCCAGTTGTAACAATACTTGATGTTAAATCTCCATCTAAATTATCTGTCGCAGTTGCGCCTTGTTCATTATACGTATCACCAACATTTAAGTTAACTGTTGAGGCACCAATTAGAGTTATAACAGGAGCTATTGTGTCAGGATTTACGGTTACGGTTCTTGTGACTTCTGCAGCATTATTTCCTGCAGCATCACTTACATTGTAAGTAATCGTATAAGCTCCAACTGTATTTGTATCTACGGTATCACCTCCAACGACAATACTAGAGGTTAAATCGCCATCAATATTATCTGAAGCTGTAGCTCCAGCATCAGAATAAGAATCACCAAGTTGTAAACTAATACTTGCCGAACCAACAAGAGTAATTACAGGAGCAGTTGTATCTGGAATCACATTTACAGTTCTAGTGACTTCAGTTGCATTATTTCCAGCAGCATCACTTACATTATATGTTACTACATAGGTTCCGCCTGCACTTGTATTCACTGTGTCACCACCAATTATAATGCTTGATGTAAGATTTCCATCGACATTATCAGTTGCGGTTGCGCCTTGTTCATTGTATATGTCACCAACATTTAAGTTGATTGTAGATGCACCATTTAATGTAATTACTGGAGCTTCTATATCTGGTCCAGAGCCTTCAATGATAACCGTATAGTCTTCAACTTCACCATAAGTAAAATTATCGCATGGTCCTGGCACTTGATTATAGCGCATAGTAACTCTCATCCTAGTTGAATTTTCAACAGCACTTGATGGAATTGTAAAACTTCCACTTACAGATGTCGCCTGAGTATTACCTTGCGAAAAGACTTGTTCATTTGCGTCTGAAAAATCACCATCTCTGTTATAATCAATCCAAACACCATACGCTTCGTTATAAATTGTACCAGTCCAAGTTGGAGTTACCGTTATAGTATATTGCGTGTCTTTAGTTAAGGTTGTAGAAATACCTGTAAAATCTGAATAAAATTGTGGTCCTGAGCTATTATCAATAGTGTTTAATTGAACTCTACTAATATATTCATCGTTAGTATTTGTGCTTGCTGAATCACAATAATCTAACTGTACATCAGTAGTCGTAAAGTTTATTGAGCTACTGTAAGCTGAATTGCTTCCACCAGAACACTCACTACGTACTTGTGCTTCATATTGCGTTAAAGCTGTTAAACCTGAGATATTTGATGAAATTCCATTAACTGTAGTTGTGATCCAGATTGAAGCTCCAACTTCACGATATCTTAAATCATAACTTGCGCCTGGAACAGCATCCCAACTTAAGGTTGCAGTAGTTGATGCAACATTTGAAGCCACTAATCCAGTTGGAACATCTGCGTTACAAACAACAGGAGCACCGATTGTAAAGTTAGTATTTGATATATCAAAGAAAATATTGTTAGCGCCTCTTACCATGACTCTATTTTGATTCCCTTGACTATTTGGTACTACAATGTCATGAGAGCCATCATTTGGAACACCAGAAGCCAATGATACAGAATAGGTATCTCCACCATCTGTTGATAAGAAGATATCAACATTTGCCGCATTAACGCCATTTCCAGTAGTTCCAGCTACATTCCAAGTTACTGTTTGAGTAGTTCCTGCATCCCAAGTTACATTTGTATTTGGTGAATTAAGAACGAAAGGTCCTGCAGTACCATTAACGGTAACCACCATATCATCACTACTATTAGTTCCTCCACCCGCAACATTGTCTCTAACAGTTAATCTGAAGTTAAGAGTTCTTGCTACGTTAGGAACAGCTTCCCATTGCCATGACGTTGCACCCGTTTTAATCGTTGAAAGCCTTGGAAAGTAACGATTCCTAGATGTTGTTGGTTCATATGCCCTAAAAGCAACTCCTGTAGTAGCTGTTGTACTTGGATAGGTTGAAGATGCATTGTTTTCATCCATTTGTTCCCAACAATACGTTAATGCTCCAGCTGACGTATCTGCATCTGTAGCAGAACCATCTAACACAAAAGCAGTTCCATTTGGAATGGTATAATTAGAACCTGCATTAACTACAGGAACTGCGTTACCAGTATTGGTATTGGTTTGACAACTTGTACTTTTTACATAATCAGTTACTTGTTCAATTGAAACGGCATGGAAATTTGGTGTTACATTAGGTTCTACATCAGTTGCTCCTGTTATTCCTGCATAACTCATAATAGTTGTTCCACTGCCTGGTTCTACTTGTACATTAGTGCCTTCGTTTCCATTGAAAGTCCATGTATGGTTCGCACCAAACTGGTGTCCCATTTCATGCGCTACATAATCTACATCAAAGAATTCTCCTTCTGGAACTGTTGCTGAGGTCCAACCACTTCCTTTTTGATTATTTACACAAACACAACCTATACAACCTGCATTACCGTTGTTTTGTAAATTTGCAAATAAGTGTCCGATATCATAATTGGCTTCACCAATATTACTTGTTAGTGTACTTTGCAATTGTCCGTTATAAGACCCTGTAGTAGTATACGGATCACTTCCAGAGTTGGTGTAAATAACATCATCGGTATTTCCAATAAGGACCATATTTATGTTGAAATCGGTTTCAAAAATTCCGTTAACACGTGTCATGGTTTGGACGATTGCAGCTAATGCTAATGCTTTCGTTCCTCCATGATAATTTGTGTATTCTCCTGTTGCCGAAACGACTAATCGATAAGTTCTTAAAATACTATCGTCTGCATTTCGCATTTCCATGCCAGTATCAGAATTCATCGATTTGTTCATGCTTTCAGTGACAGAACACTCAAAATCGTCATTAAAGTTAATTCTGTTTGCTCTGGTAAATACGGAATACACAGAAGCATCATCAGTAATAGCTTCTATAAATGAAGCAGGTTTATTTGCCGAAAATCTAATACTCTGGAAACCTAAAGGGGTTACACTAAATCTAATAACAGCTGTAGGATCGTCAATACCTTGACCAGCATAGGATTTAATTTCTGGATATTTTGCTGATAATTCAGGATCCATAACTGAGGCTTCAAAAACTTTGAAACGTTCAAATTCTCCATCGGCACTTGGAAAGGATAATATCATATTAGAACCTTTTGAAACATTCCCCCTTTGAGGTGCTTTAGATAACGTCTGTTTTAAACGTTCTTTATTCAACGCAAATGTTTGTGTTGTTGGTAGGTCTTGTTTGCTAGGTTTAATTCTTAGATTTTTGTCGATTGTTTGTTTTTGCCAAAGTGATTTACTTTGTGACATTGCATAACTTGTGCTCATCAAAAAGATGACTAGTAGTAATTTAATTTTCATTATTTAGAAGGATTAAAGGATTAGCTTAATAGCGAAAAATTCAAAGCTGAAATTAGCGTTTTTCGCAAAGAAATAGCCGAATTGTTAATAAGTATGCAATAAAAATTAAATATTTACGGTTTTTCCGCAACAACTTTGAAGAAAACGCCTACATTCATAAATGTGTCTCTATAAAAAAAAGCTCAGATTAACATCTGAGCTTTTATATTTATTGTAATATGTGTGATGTCTATTTATCTTATAATTAGCTTTTTACTAATTGTACTAACCGCATCTGTAAGTTGAACTAAATAAACACCTTTTGAGTAATTTGATGCATCTATTGTATTTATTACATTACTCGTGTCTAAATCTGTTCTTAGTATTGCTCTACCTTGAATATCATAGAGTACAAATGAAGTGGCTTCTGTTAATTGTCCCTTTACTATGATTTCTTTTGTATCTGAATTATTATAAATCTGTAGCTCATTAAGATTAGATTCTAATACGGATAAGGTTTCCGCTTCAAATCTAACATAAAAACGTCCTGTTCCTATTAAATCTGTGGTAGCTGTTAAATTATAATCTGATGTGTTTAATAGTGTCACTGTATTTGTTAGTGTGTCTTCAAAATATACATTGTATTGCAAATCTGAAGTATCCATTCCAATGGTCACTTGTTGGCCTTGTAGTAAATTAATCCCAACTGGAATTACAGTGGTCCCATTAACATCATCGAATCCTATCGTTTGAATAGCCATGTTTAAATCTTGACCTGATTCAGTTAATTCTGTATAAATCGAAAATGTTGAAGGCTCTTCTGAAAACAATTCTGCATCATAGCCTATGTTCAGTCCTAAAGTGGCATTATCCTTAAAGTAGATGTCTGTATTATAGGTTCTATCTGGCTTACTCATGGTTATTACAAAATGAGCTAAGTTTGCATTTCTTCCTGCAATAAAATCATCTGTTGTTCCTGTAGACCTCATGGATGGTGTAAAACTAACATTCGATCCTGCTACCTTGGAGGACACAAAAAATCCTTGTCCAGGTGCAATTAAAGCTCCTGGATTATTATCTGAATAAGCCATATTCCAAATTGTCCATTCCGTTCCAAATGTTAAATCTGCATCATAGCCATAAACCGCAACTGTATTAGGATCTAATTCATTTAAATTGGCTGATAAAAAATCTTCTAGCTTTATATAGGACGTATACGGATTACCTATTAAATTCCACTTCGCATAATCTGTCCCTGAATGTATGATTGGAACTGTTAAAGGACCTGTGGTCACTGCTCCTGTAAATGTAAATGTATCATCATTTGTAGATGCTGCTCGATAGCCTTTTGCTGCTTCTAAATTTACGGCCTCTACATTTGAAAATAATCCATAATCATTTAATGGCTTTTCAAAAGGTCCAAACAAATAAAGCGTCTGTCCCGAATTTGCAAATACATTTGAATTATTTGAAATAAAACTCGTAAATGCTTCTCCACTTACTGGTGGTGCAATAATATCATTTCCTCCCGAATTTGAGGTGACATGACGTTTGTACTCAACATCTCCCATTACTGTACCGTCAACTAGTAAACTCGAAAATTCATTCGAATCTGAATTTAATGTGAAAACTCCGTTACTCATAACATTAATATTTCCTGCTACAGTAATATTGTTAGCTTTATCAACATTAATAGTGGCTCCAGAATTAACAGTTAAATTATTTATACTAATATCTGCACTATTTACATTATAGGTGCCGTCTAAAATTAATACGTTATCAGCTGTTGTTGTGCCGCTTGGAGCATTCGGATCCCAAGTTCCACCAGAATATAATAGACCATCATATTTAACATTAACGGTATAATCTTCTACTTCTCCATCAAAATCTGTTAGACAAGAAGTTGGATCGGCATTGTACTGGGCAGATACTCTCATTCTTGTATTTCCAAAATTCATACTTTCTGGAATAGCAATTGATAAGGTTGGTAATGCTCCATCTGCAACACCTTGTATATCACCCAGATCGTATTCTTCTCCACTATCGTCAAAGTCGCCATCTTGATTCCAATCAATCCACACAAAGGCATGAACTACGAAATTTCCATCTGTATCAACATGAACTGTAAGGTCTACATTTGTACCTTGAGTAACATCTGTACTTATATTTGTAAAATCTTCGTAACCGACATCTTTTGGAGATCCATCAACATTATCAATAGTTCCAAAAATCACTCGCGTCACTCCGGTTTGGTACAATAAATCTCCAAAAGAATCACAATATTGAAATGCCGTAACATTTACAGTTCGAATAACCTCAATAGCAGGATTCCCAGCAGCATCACTTACATTATAGGTTACTAAATAAGTACCTATAAGATTTGGATCAACAGTATCTCCACCAACTACAATACTTGAAGTTAGGTCTCCATCAATATTATCTGTTGCTGTTGCTCCTAATTCTGTGTATGATGATCCTACATTCAAGTTGATTGTTGAAGCACCATTTAAAGTAATTACAGGAGCTTCTGTATCTGGTCCGATTCCAATGTGATCAATTGCAATATCACTAGCAAAACCTCCACCAGTTGTACCGATAAACCTCAGTTTTATGTTTTGATTAAGGTATGTTGCTAAATCAATACTTTCAGAATTCCAAACATCACCCTGATTTCCAGATATTGTGAAAATATTTGACCAAGACGCACCATTGTCGATAGATACTTCAACCGCAATCGTTCCTGCATCAACTCCAAACATATGGTGATAAAAAGATAGTGTTGCTGTAGTTAATCCGTTTAAATCAAAACAAGGGCTTTCAAAAATAGCTGTTGAGCCGGCTCCTATTTCTCCTGGTGATCCGTTTGAAGAAGCTTCAAGAAATAAATAGTTCCCACCAACTGTAATATCATCTGAAGGTCCTGTATTTCCAGAAGGTGTTCCACCTGAATTTAAAATCCAATCTCCATCATCACCTGCGATATCATACCAATCTCCAAGACCTGAATCAAAAGTTTCTAGATATGGATAAGATGTTATTTGCGTTCCTGTACAAGGAGGTATTGCTGTCGTTGTAAACGTAATTATTCCTGAGTAAGCAGATGTTGAATTATCTGGGCAACGGCTTCGTATTTGGGTTTCATAATCTGTTTCTGGCGTCAAACCTGTTAAATCAAAAGGAGTATTGCTTGTAGAAACATCAATCCATGTTCCTGAGCCGACAACTCTATACTGAATATCAAAAACAACAGCAGTAATCGTGTCCCAAGTTAAGGTAGCTGCTGTGGCGCCAACATTAGAACTCGCATAGCTTGTTGGCACTGAAGCCGTACAAGGGATTGGTGCTGCAATCGTAAAATTAGTATCCGAAATGTCAAAGAAAATATGATTTTCTCCTCTTACCATAACTCTATTTTGTGTTCCTTGGTTATTAGGCACAATAATATCATGCGAACCGTCATTAGAAACTCCTGTTGCTAGAGTTATAGGATATGTGTCTCCTCCATCAATAGATAAGAAGATATCAACATTTGCAGCATTAACGCCATTTCCAGTGGTTCCAGCTACATCCCATGTTATTGTTTGAAATGAATCTGCATTCCATGTTACATTTGTATTTGGAGAATTAACTACAAATGGACCAGCAGTTCCATTTACGGTGACAATCATATCATCACTACTATTAGTTCCACCACCTGCAACATTGTCTCTAACAGTTAATCTAAAGTTAAGTGTTCTTGCTACATCTGGCACTGCTTCCCATTGCCATGACGTTGCTCCTGTTTTTATAGTTTCAAGTCGAGGTAGATATCTGCTCGTAGTTGTAGTTGGTTCATAAGCCCTAAATGCCACTCCTGTAGTAGCTGTTGTACTAGGATAAGTTGAAGATGCATTATTTTCATCCATCTGTTCCCAACAATAGGATAGCGAACCTACTGGAGCATCAGCATCAGTTGCTGATCCATCTAGTTCAAAAGCAGTCCCTTTTGGTATGGTATAATCTGCACCTGCATTTACAACAGGGATTGCATTCCCTGTAATCGTTTCTGTTTGACAACTTGTGCTTTTAACATAGTCTGTCACTTGTTCAATTGAAGCAGCATGAAAATTTGGTGTTACATTAGGAGCAACATCGGTAGCTCCAGTAATTCCAGCATAACTCATTATTGTTGTTCCACTACCTGGTTCCATTTGCACATTTGTTCCTTCATTTCCTCCATGAGTCCATGTATGATTAGCTCCAAATTGGTGTCCCATTTCATGCGCTACATAATCTACATCAAAGAATTCTCCTTCTGGAACTGTTGCTGAGGTCCAACCACTTCCTTTTTGATTGTTTACACAAACACAACCTATGCAACCTGCATTACCGTTGTTTTGTAAATTTGCAAATAAGTGTCCGATGTCATAGTTTGCCTCTCCAATTGTACTTGTAAGCTCACCTTGAAGCTGTCCGTTATATGCACCTGTAGTTGTATACGGATCGGTTCCGGAGTTTATAAAAATTACATCATCTGTGTTAGCTAAAAGCTCCATGTTAACATTAAAGTCAACCTCAAAAATTCCATTAACTCTAACCATCGTTTGTACGATAGCGGCCAATGCTAAAGCTTTCGTGCCTCCATGATAATTTGTGTATTCTCCTGTTGCCGAAACGACTAATCGATAGGTTCTTAAAACTCCATCATCAGCATTTCGCATTTCCATGCTATTATCTGAATTTAAGGTTCTATTCATGCTTTCAGTGACAGAACACTCAAAATCGTCATTAAAGTTAATTCTGTTTGCCCTGGTAAATACGGAATACACAGAAGCATCATCAGTAATAGCTTCTATAAATGAAGCAGATTTATTTGCTGATAAACGCATACTCTGAAAACCTAAAGGCGTAACACTAAATCTAATAACAGCTGTAGGATCGTCAATACCTTGACCAGCATAGGATTTAATTTCTGGATATCTTGCTGCTAATTCAGGATGCATTACTGAGGCTTCGTAAATTCTAAAACGCTCAAATTCGCCATTTTCATTTGGAAAGGATAATATTAGATTTGAACCTGTAGTAGATTTACCTCTTTGAGGCGCTTGACTCAATGCTTGCTTTAAACTAGCTGTGTTTAAAACAAATGTTTGTGTTCTCGGTAAATCTAGTTTACTTTGTTTTACACTTTGAGTATTCCTGATTGTTTGTTTTTGCCAAAGTGATTTACTTTGTGACATTGCATAACTTGTGCTCATCAAAAAGATGACTAGTAGTAATTTAATTTTCATTATAATAGAGCATTAAAGAATTTAGAATCGATAAATATATAACATTATTGTTTTTTTTTATGCATAAGGTCTAAAGAATCGACGAGATACATAACTTATAGACCCTTAAGACCATTAATAGTCACAAAAGGAAACTTAGTTTTAACATTTTAAATTGTAAAAAAAGCTCAGATTAACATCTGAGCTTTTATATTTATTGTAATATGTGTGATGTCTATTTATCTTATAATTAGCTTTTTACTAATTGTACTAACCGCATCTGTAAGTTGAACTAAATAAACACCTTTTGAGTAATTTGATGCATCTATTGTATTTATTACATTACTCGTGTCTAAATCTGTTCTTAGTATTGCTCTACCTTGAATATCATAGAGTACAAATGAAGTGGCTTCTGTTAATTGTCCCTTTACTATGATTTCTTTTGTATCTGAATTATTATAAATCTGTAGCTCATTAAGATTAGATTCTAATACGGATAAGGTTTCCGCTTCAAATCTAACATAAAAACGTCCTGTTCCTATTAAATCTGTGGTAGCTGTTAAATTATAATCTGATGTGTTTAATAGTGTCACTGTATTTGTTAGTGTGTCTTCAAAATATACATTGTATTGCAAATCTGAAGTATCCATTCCAATGGTCACTTGTTGGCCTTGTAGTAAATTAATCCCAACTGGAATTACAGTGGTCCCATTAACATCATCGAATCCTATCGTTTGAATAGCCATGTTTAAATCTTGACCTGATTCAGTTAATTCTGTATAAATCGAAAATGTTGAAGGCTCTTCTGAAAACAATTCTGCATCATAGCCTATGTTCAGTCCTAAAGTGGCATTATCCTTAAAGTAGATGTCTGTATTATAGGTTCTATCTGGCTTACTCATGGTTATTACAAAATGAGCTAAGTTTGCATTTCTTCCTGCAATAAAATCATCTGTTGTTCCTGTAGACCTCATGGATGGTGTAAAACTAACATTCGATCCTGCTACCTTGGAGGACACAAAAAATCCTTGTCCAGGTGCAATTAAAGCTCCTGGATTATTATCTGAATAAGCCATATTCCAAATTGTCCATTCCGTTCCAAATGTTAAATCTGCATCATAGCCATAAACCGCAACTGTATTAGGATCTAATTCATTTAAATTGGCTGATAAAAAATCTTCTAGCTTTATATAGGACGTATACGGATTACCTATTAAATTCCACTTCGCATAATCTGTCCCTGAATGTATGATTGGAACTGTTAAAGGACCTGTGGTCACTGCTCCTGTAAATGTAAATGTATCATCATTTGTAGATGCTGCTCGATAGCCTTTTGCTGCTTCTAAATTTACGGCCTCTACATTTGAAAATAATCCATAATCATTTAATGGCTTTTCAAAAGGTCCAAACAAATAAAGCGTCTGTCCCGAATTTGCAAATACATTTGAATTATTTGAAATAAAACTCGTAAATGCTTCTCCACTTACTGGTGGTGCAATAATATCATTTCCTCCCGAATTTGAGGTGACATGACGTTTGTACTCAACATCTCCCATTACTGTACCGTCAACTAGTAAACTCGAAAATTCATTCGAATCTGAATTTAATGTGAAAACTCCATTATTTATAATGTTTCCTCCTAATGTCACATTAGATGCTTGATCTACATTAATAATAGCTCCAGAATTAACAGTTAAATTATTCATACTAATATCTGTACTAATTACATTATAGGTGCCGTCTTCAATAAGTACATTTTTCGACGCTGTCAAATTAGTTGGAGCGTTTGGTGTCCAAGTATTAGCACTATACACTAAACCATCAAATAAATTAATGGTATAATCTTCCACTTCACCATAATCATAAGATCCACATGTATTTGGGAGAGTATTATAACGCATTGAAACTCTCATTCTTGTTGTCCCTAAAACCACACCTGATGGAACATTGAATGTCGCACTTACAGAAGTGTTTTGAGTAGGAGATTGGTTCATTACACGCTCTGCAGTTGTAAATGTACCGTCTCTATTATAATCTATCCAGACTCTGTAACCTTCTGAATACGTACTACCTGTCCATTGCGGAGTGACTGTTATCGTATAACTTTCACCTGGAATAAGAGTTGTCTTAATATTGGTAAAATCTGAATAGCCTTGTGCTCCAGAATTATTATCTATAGTATTTAATTGGACTCTAGAAATAAATTCATCTGAAAAATCATTTCCTTGAGATGCACAATACGAAACTGATGATGTTGTAAAACTAAAACTTGCCGAATATACTGAAGTGCTTGCTCCACAAATAGATCTTACTTCAAATTCATAATTTGATGCTATACTAAGTCCAGTAAGATTATGAGAATTGGTTGTTAATCCAAGAACATCAATCCATGATGGAGCTCCAACTTCTCTATATCTCAAATCAAAAATCGAACCTGTTGACGACCAACTCAAAGTCGCCGAATTTGTTGTTATAGCTGACGCATTTAAACTATTAGGAACGGAAGGGATAATAGGAGTAAGTTGAACATTTGCCAAAGTAACTGTAGTTCCATCAGTAATAGATTGGCTCGATACTGTTACAGATTGATAACATGGTGCTTCAAAAAGAAGACTGTATGTTCCTCCTTTAATTGGTCTGTAATATGCACCATGATTATCTGTATATATTTCTGAACCGTAAGCATCATGACCAACTACAGTCACTTTTACATCTTCAATTGGATTGTTCGTTATTGCATCTTCAACAACACCTCTAAAGCCGTAAGTTCCTTGAGTTAAATAGTCTAATAACGCATCTCTATTGTAATACCAATAGTCATCTAACGAGCTTTCGGCTAAAATTTTAACATCAGACAATTCAATAGTAACTTCTCTACATTGTTGATAAAAATTCATATAATCTTGTCTTCCTCCATATACACGATACCATTCAGCACCATGCGTAACTCCAGGACTTTGCGCGTAATCATTATGCCAAGCTTGGTTTCCAGCATTCTCATCCCAATCATCATCATCTGTCATATAAGAAGCTTTATTAGTATATGCAGGTGTTGAGGTTGTACCAGAATTCGCATCTGTTTGACAATGTGTTGCATATTCAACACCTATATGTTCAAACCAATCATTATCTGCATGAATATATTGAGCGGAATACGCATTATCAAAAGGGTAATTAACTAATTCTGTTCCTCCATGGAAGTTGGCAGAAATTACAAAATCATGTGCATCAGCTAAGGCCATAAATGCCAAAGTTTCTGTTTGGTAAGCATTTCCATCGTCATGAGGACCAGCCACATTATCTGGATAATTTCTATTAAGATCTATATTATTTCCGTTTCCTCTTCTCGCTTGCACAACTGAGGTATTAGAAGCGCTATTATGATAAGTTCCATCCGGATTTGCACTTGGATTAATCCAAATTTCTGCATTCTCCACTAAATTTTTAACTCTGGCATGATCTGCATGACCAGTATTGTTATAAACGGTTATTATATAATCTATTAATGTAAGCATCATTGGGTAACCAGCAATCTCATCGCCATGCATTGATGATGTTAACATTAGTTTTGGCTCCTGTTCATCGGTAGCTACATTGTCTGATATTTTAACAAACAACAATTCTTTATCTCCTTGGCCAGTTAGACCAATACTAACCATTTCAACTAAACCAGGATTATCATCTTCAAAATGTTCCATTTGATGTTCATACTCGGCATATGTTGGGTAACTAGTTAAAGGAAATGAAAGTTGATCACCTGGAGCTCTCGCAGCTAAGGGTCTAACATCATATATAGCAGATTCATCTACTTCGTTTTCACTTTTTGGAATAGTAAAAGGAATGTTTTTAGTTTCAAATTGTCTAAACTGAGTCTCATTGGCCCAAGCTTTAACTGTTTTGGTGCTAGAATCATAATTAACTAAAGACATATTACGTGTTAAGATTTCCAAATCTTCTGCTCTTTCTATTTGAAAAGTAAACGTAAGTTCGCCTTTGGTTGTAATGTATTTTTCGGCCTTTTCTTTTTCTAAATCTTGGGCTTCAATTTGTAAAATTTGTGAATTTACATTAAGTAAAAACAGCAATAAAGCGGCTAAGGTGAGTGTGATTTTTTTCATTTAATTTGGGATTTCAATAATTTTGTCTTGGCTAATATATAACATATTAATTACTTTTCATCCATGAAATGCATAAAATATCGATGAAATGCACGTTTAAAAAACATAAAAATACATAAATTATTGATAACCAGCGTGTTGGTTAAAATTTAATTATTTGTCCTTTAGGTGTTAAGAAATACAAAAGATGTTTTTTAATATTTCATCATGTACAAATTTTCTATTTTTACATATGCCAAATACCATTTTGCTAGATGTAAATGACCTTTCAATCTCATTTTTTAATAAAGAAAACGAGACTGAGATTATTCACAATATTTCCTATCATATAAATACCAATGAAATTCTTGGAATTGTAGGCGAGTCAGGTTCAGGGAAATCTGTATCATCATTGGCTGTGTTAGGGTTACTTCCAAAGAAAATTTCTAAAATCACTAACGGAATAATTAACTTCAACAACAAGGATTTAACGACACTGTCTTCAAATGAGTTCCAAAAAATTAGAGGAAATGATATTGCAATGATTTTTCAAGAACCAATGAGTTCTTTAAATCCTTCAATGACCTGCGGAAAACAGGTTATTGAAATTCTTCTTCAACACACCGACTTAACAAAATCTGAAGCTAAAGCTGAAACACTTTCGCTTTTTGAAAAAGTAAAATTACCAAGACCAGACCGCATATACAAAGCCTATCCTCATGAAATATCTGGTGGACAAAAGCAACGTGTCATGATTGCCATGGCAATTGCTTGCAAACCAAAACTATTAATTGCAGATGAACCTACAACAGCTCTAGATGTAACTGTTCAAAAGGATATTATTGAACTTTTAAAACAGTTACAAGCTGAAGAAAATATGAGTATAATATTTATTTCTCATGATTTAGCACTTGTTTCAGAGATTGCAGATCGGATTTTAGTGATGTATCAAGGTACCGTTGTTGAACAAGGACATGTGGCCGATATTTTCAACAATCCTCAACACATTTATACTAAAGCATTGCTAAGTTCTAAACCTTCTTTAGCTGTTCGTTTAAAGCGTTTACCTACTATAAAAGATTTTATGGAAG
This sequence comes from Psychroserpens sp., assembly GCF_034670085.1. Taxonomy (GTDB): domain Bacteria; phylum Bacteroidota; class Bacteroidia; order Flavobacteriales; family Flavobacteriaceae; genus Psychroserpens. The sequence goes on from NZ_JAXMOD010000001.1 coordinate 601,557, forward strand.
GGAATTCAAAAACTGAAACAATTACAACAACTCAACGTAAGCTAGCTCATAAAACCTTATATGATAAACCACCTTTATTAGAAGTTAAAAATCTTGAAAAAGAATACCTCTCAAAATCTGGTTGGTTTGGGAAATTAGAATCATTTAAGGCTGTAAATCAGGTTAGCTTTAAATTATACGAAGGCGAAACTTTAGGGTTAGTTGGCGAATCTGGTTGTGGTAAATCGACTTTAGCAAACGCTATTCTATTGCTAGATAAATCGACTGCTGGACAAATTTTATATCGCAACTCTGATATCACTAAACTCAGTACAACTGCCGTACGACAACTAAGAAAGGATATTCAAATAATTTTTCAAGATCCCTATGCCTCTTTAAATCCGAGAATTCCTGTAGGAAAAGCCATTATGGAACCCATGAAAGTTCATGGGATAGGCTCTTCTGATTCTGATAGAAAAGAAAAAGTATTAGAATTATTATTAAAAGTAGGACTTGACGAAAATTATTTTAATCGGTATCCTCATGAATTTTCAGGAGGTCAACGACAAAGAATTGGAATTGCAAGAGCCATTGCTTTAAAACCAAAATTGATTATTTGTGATGAATCGGTTTCTGCTTTAGATATTTCGGTTCAAGCACAAGTATTAAATTTATTAAATGACCTAAAGGATAATTTCGGATTTACATACATATTTATCTCACACGATCTTGCGGTCGTTAAGTATATGTCTGATCAATTATTAGTTATGAATAAAGGAAAAGTAGAAGAAATGGACGATGCAGATACCATCTACGACAGTCCGAAAAAAGAATACACTAAAAAACTTATTCATGCCATTCCAAAAGGATTATAGCATGAATATTTTTTTAGTTAGGTTTAAGATGTTTTTGAGCAATCTTAATGTGCTTCTGAAATTAATTTTTATCTTATTTTCAGAAACCGTAGGTTTAAGTAGATTTGGGGCAAAAAAGTTCATAGGTTAAAATTTATGATAGATTTGGGGCAAATCATAAAGTTAAGTTTATGGTAAATTTGGTTAATAGTTTGTTTTGATTTGGTTTTGTAAATATGTAACCTATTTTTAATTAATCAGACTAAATACACAATAAATCGATGAAATACATAAAATTTTAACTTTTTACAAGTGTTTTGAGGTTTTTTCTTACAAATTGTTAGATATTAATTTTCAATAGGAAACAAAAAAACCACTAAAAAGTGGTTGTGCATAGTCGTTATTTATTAAACTCCTATCAAATGTTCATTTCAGGAATATCACCTTCAATAATTAAAGTGCCTTCGGTTGCATTTTTTATATCTTCAACTGAAACACCTGGTGCTCGTTCTAAAAGTTTAAAACCTTGACCTGTAACCTCCATTACAGCTAAATTAGTAACTACTTTTTTTACACAGCCTACACCTGTTAATGGTAACGAACATTTTGATAACAATTTAGAGTGCCCTGCTCTATTGGTATGCATCATAGCCACTATAATGTTTTCAGCACTAGCAACAAGATCCATTGCGCCTCCCATTCCCTTAACCATTTTCCCTGGAATTTTCCAATTTGCGATGTCTCCATTTTCTGACACTTCCATTGCGCCTAAAATTGTTAAGTCAACATGTTTACCTCTTATCATTGAAAAACTTGTAGCCGAATCAAAAAAACTAGCTCCAGGTAGTGTCGTAATAGTTTGCTTTCCTGCATTAATGATGTCTGCATCTTCTTCTCCTTCAAAAGGAAAGGGTCCCATTCCTAAAACACCATTTTCACTTTGAAACTCAACTTCTATATCATCTCGCACATAATTAGCTACTAAAGTAGGAATACCAATCCCTAGGTTAACATAATAACCATCTTGAACTTCTTTTGCTATTCGCTTTGCAATTCCGTTTTTATCTAACATATTAATCTCTTTGTCTTACAGTTCTTTGTTCAATTCTTTTCTCGTAGTGTTCACCTTTAAAAATGCGTTGCACAAAAATACCAGGTATATGAATTTGATTTGGGTCTAATTCACCAACAGGCACTAATTCTTCAACCTCGGCAACTGTGATTTTTGCTGCACCACACATATTCGGGTTAAAGTTTCGAGCTGTTCCTTTAAAGATTAGGTTACCTGCGGCATCACCTTTCCATGCTTTTACGAATGCAAAATCTGCATTAAACGCATGTTCTAACACATACATTTTTCCATCAAATTCTCGAGTTTCCTTTCCTTCTGCTACTTCAGTACCATAACCTGCAGGTGTAAAAAATGCCGGAAAACCTGCCTGAGCAGCTCTACAACGTTCGGCTAAAGTTCCTTGCGGTATTAATTCAACTTCTAATTCACCAGATAGCATTTGTCTCTCAAATTCGTCATTCTCGCCAACATAAGATGATGTCATTTTATCAATCTGCTTCCCTTGTAGCAATAAACCTAATCCAAAATCATCAACACCAGCATTATTAGAAATACATTTAAGGCCTTTGGCTCCAATTTTCACGAGTTCTGCAATAGCATTTTCTGGGATTCCAGATAAGCCAAAGCCTCCAAACATAAAGGTCATATTGTCCTTTACATCATCCAAAGCTTCGGAAACATTAGCTACTTTTTTATTTATCATTATTATAAATTTTGATACCGAAAAATACGAAATAAAAAAGCCATTCTAAAATGAATGGCTTTGGATTTTTTTCGAAATTCTTTGGCTTATTGATTAAAAATCAAGAACATCTTTTAAATCATCAACTGGATCTTTCTCAGTTGAATCATCATCAACTAATTTGCTACAATCTACTTCAATTGAAAGGTTTTGTGGTTTCTCAAAATTTCCTTTAGAAATATTTAATTCTGAATCTGCATAACATTCTTTCATATATAAAGCCCAAATTGGTAATGCCATAGCTGCACCTTGGCCGTAAGTTATCGTCTTAAAATGAGCGGCTCTATCTTCTGCTCCTACCCAAACACCTGTGACCAAATTTGGAACCATTCCCATAAACCAACCATCACTTTGATTTTGTGTTGTTCCTGTTTTACCTGCTATTGGATTGGTTAATTCGTATGGATAGCCTGTAATGACTTCTTTATATTCAGGTACTTTTGTTGCCCAACTATGCACTAATCGTCTACCCGAACCAGATTCAACAACACCTTGCATTAAATTTACTGTGGTATAGGCTACTTCATCACTTAACACATCACGACTTTCAGGTGTAAACTGGTACAAAACAGTCCCGTTTTTATCTTCAATACGAGTCACCATTACTGGTTTATTGTAAACGCCTTTATTTGCAAACGTAGCATAAGCAGCAACCATTTCATATACGCTTAAATCTGGAGTTCCTAATGAAATGGCAGGAACAGGAGGAATATCTGATTCTACTCCTAAATTTCTTGCCATATCTATAACTGGTTGCGGTCCTACTTTGTCCATTAATCGAGCCGTTACAGTGTTTACTGAACCTGCCAAAGCAGCTTTTAAGGTTAAAAACCCATCGTAACGACCATCGGAATTTTTAGTCGTCCAAGGATCTGGATTACCATATTTGTCGGCCTCAATAGTTATTTGTTGTCTTGGTAACGTATCACAAGGCGATAAATGCAATTGATCTATCGCAGTTGCATACACAAATGGTTTAAATGTAGAGCCAACTTGTCGTTTACCTTGTTTGACATGATCGTATTGAAAATGCCTATAATTCATTCCTCCTACCCAAGCTTTAACATGTCCAGTTTGGGGATCCATAGACATCATTCCAGGTTGCAAAAATGATTTATAATAGCGCATAGAATCAATAGGTTTCATAACCGTATCTATCTCAGATGCTTTACCATCTATCCATGCAAACACAGTCATTTGTTTCGGTTTATCAAAAGATGCTTCAATCTCTTTTTCGGTCTTGCCTTTACTTTTCAAAACTCTCCAGCGCTCAGAACGTCTCATCGAGTTTTTCATTAAAGATTTTATTTCACTTTCATCAAGTTCTAAAAAGGGTGCTGTTTTATTTCTATCTGGTGTATTCTGATGATCAAATTCTGCTTGTAGCCTTGGCATGTGTCGTTGCACAGCGTTCTCAGCATATTCCTGCATTCTGGAATCTATAGTGGTATAAATTTTAAGTCCATCATTGTACAGATTATAATTTTCACCATCAGGTTTAGGATTATTTTTAATCCAATCTTTCATAAAACCATCTAAATATGCTCTAAAGTAAGTAGCAATTCCTTCACGATGAGATTCTGGAGAATAGTTCAAATCTAATTCTGTTTTTTGAAGTGAATCTTTTTGAGTTTCAGAAATGAACTCATACTTTTCCATTTGGCTAAATACAACATTTCTTCTATTCTTTGTACCTTCAGGATTACGATGCGATCTAGGATTATACAACGATGAATTCTTAAACATCCCAACCAACATTGCTGATTCTTTAATGTCTAACTCTTTTGGTTCTTTCCCAAAATATATTCGTGCAGCACTTCTAATACCATCAGCGTTATTTCCAAAATCATAAATATTGAAATACATCGCAATAATTTCTTCTTTTGTGTATTGACGCTCAAGTCGAATAGCAATAACCCATTCTCTTACTTTTTGAAATACGCGTTGTATTTTATTTGAAGATACTTGTTTTGTAAATAGTTGTTTCGCTAATTGTTGTGAAATCGTACTCGCTCCTCCTCCTTTTCCAAATTTGGCAATTGCTCTAAGTGTTCCTCGAGCATCAATACCAGAATGGTCATAATATCTAATATCTTCAGTAGCAACTAATGCATCAACTAAGTGTTTTGGTAATTCTTTGTAATCAACTGGAGTACGATTATCATTTAAATAAAATTTCCCTAGAGTTTTATCATCTGAAGAAATAATTTCAGTAGCTAAATGAGTTTTAGGGTTCTCTAGAATAGTATGATCTGGCATTTCTCCCAAAAGTCCCCATGACGCAAATAAAAACATGAGTACAAATAACAAAACACCACCTGTAAATGTCATCCAAAACCAGCGTACGTATTTAGAAAAATCTCCGGATGCTGTAGATGCTGATTTCTTTTTTACTGTTTTTTTTGCCATAATCAATTTGAATTATCTTCCTCAATTCTAAAACCAACATCTGTAATGCCTTCGAGATTTAACACACCTTTTACTTCTCCATTTTTCCGCATGGCATGTTGAATATTAATTTGGTAGTCTCCAGCTTCATTAAAAACGAAAGGTTGATCATACCCTTTATACCAAAGTTTATTTTCTTTTAAATCTGTTAGACCTGAACCTAAAAATGTTCCATCTGGTGCTGCCATTCTATATTCTAATGTATCTTTTAAAGTCTTTCCATTCGGATAATTTAACTCAACTACTAAATACAAGTTACTATACTTATAATCGTTTGTATTTCTCAAATTAATAAACAAATTATAATTATTTATGGTATCGGGTGGTGAAACCATAAATGAAATAACTGAATCTTTATGCCATTGATCTGGCACAGACTTATATTGGTCAAATACACGATTAGAATCGCATGAAACCGCAATCATGAACATTAGTAAAACAATGCAATACTTACTTTTTGGCATTATTCTGAGGCTTTTGACGACGTCTTTGTTTTCCTTTATTATTTCTACGTTTGTTTTTATGTTTTGGACTATCGAAACGTGTTAGGCTATCTTGACCAACAACGTTTTCAAACTCAGTTTTAGTATCTTCAATCAATTCTGCTGCATATTCTTCTAAGCTTGCTATTTTCTGTTTCGCTTTATTCTTATCAATAATTTCTTTGACTTGATCTGTATTCAGAACATGCCAATTCATCCATTCCCCTTCGTAAGCATACCAAAGATGTCCTTTAAAAATATCTGTTTTTTGACAAACAGCAGTTCCTTTTTCAGTATATAATTTGGTGTCTTTTTTCGGAAAAGCTTTTAAGGCATCTAGATAAGCATCCAATTCATAATTTAAACAACATTTAAGTTTCCCACACTGACCAGCTAACTTTAGCGGATTAAGTGAGAGTTGTTGATATCTCGCTGCAGATGTACTAACTGACCTAAAATCGGTTAACCAAGTAGAGCAGCATAGTTCTCGCCCGCATGAACCTATACCTCCGAGACGAGCAGCTTCTTGACGAAAACCAACTTGTTTCATCTCAATACGCGTTCTAAATTCGCGTGCAAATAATTTAATAAGTTCTCTAAAATCTACACGTTCTTCGGCAGTATAATAAAACGTAGCTTTACTTGCATCTCCTTGATATTCGATATCAGAAATTTTCATTTTAAGCTTTAGGTCTATAGCAAATTGACGTGCTTTCACCTTCATTGGTTCTTCTTTGTCTCTGGCATCTGACCAAACATCAATATCTTTTTGAGACGCTTTTCTATAGAGTTTCAAGACATTTTCTTCGTCATTAATTTCTATTTTTTTGCGCTTCATTTGCACTCTAACCAATTCACCTGTAAGGGTTACCATACCGATATCATGTCCAGATTGTGCTTGTGTAGCAACAATATCTCCTATGCTTAACGTGAGGTTTTCGGTGTTTTTGTAGTATTGTTTTCTTCCGTTTTTGAAACGTACCTCAACACCTATAAAAGGTTCTTCTCCTTGAGGCAACGACATATTGGCCAACCAGTCAAAAACAGTAAGTTTATTGCAGCTATCTGTGCCGCAAGTTCCATTGTTTTTACATCCTTTTGGTTGTCCATCTTTTCCAGTTGAGCAACTGTTACAACTCATAAAATTTTTTATATAGATTCTGAAAAACAGTGTTTCCAGAAGACGATTCATAATTCTTTTGAAATGTAAAGATAAGATTATTTATCGAGTATAATAATTGAAAAAAATAGGTGATTTACATTTCTAAATAATGACATAAAATATTGTAATACAGGGTTTTAAAATAAAATTGGTATCTTATGCTTACTTTCTAATTTATTTTAGATGATATCATATAAACTTAAAACCAATAATTATGAATTCAAAAATTACACTATTCCTTTTGACAATGCTTATCACATGTTTCGGAATTGCTCAAACACCTGGTGCTCCTTCTGTTAGCGCAGGACCTCCTATTAATCCTGATAAAAAAGCGTGTTTAACTCCAGAACAAAGAAGTGATCTGATTCAGGACATTAAAGTTAATATTGAAAATTTGAGGTTAGATGATAAACTGTCATTTTCAGAACAACGACGAGGAAATCACCCGCTATTTATTTGGCCTGTGCAAAAAGCTAATGATGTAACCTTCAACGATTTTTATAGCATTTATAATTATGTAGATCATAATTCAGGATTCCCGAATCAGCTTACCGATTTTAATTGTGGCACAAGGACTTATGACACCACAGGTGGATATAATCATAAAGGAGTTGATATTGTTACATGGCCATTCCCGTGGAAAATGTTAGAAGACGACGGTGTTGAAATTATTGCAGCAGCTCCTGGCCAAATCGTTTTTATTAGAGATGGTGAATTTGATCTTAGTTGTTCCCAAAGTACAACAACACCTTGGAATATAGTGGTAATACAACATAGCGACGGAAGTGTCGCGCTTTATGGACATATGAAAAATGGTTCTACTACAACAAAAATTGTTGGAGATATGGTTTCTGAAGGGGAATATTTAGGTATTGTAGGAAGTTCTGGCCAATCTGATATTCCTCATTTACATTTTGAAGTTTACGAAAATAACGTAAATGGTGTAGGTGTTGATTTAATAGATCCATATTCTGGGACTTGTAATACTATGAATCCTGATTCTTGGTGGCAATCTCAACGGCCTTATTCTGATCCAAAAATAAATGCTGTATTAACGCATAGTGCTGCTCCTAGTGTATTTCCTCCTTGTCCAACAAGCGAAACACCCAATTTAAGCAATGACTTTGAAACTGATGATGAATTTTATTTTACTGTTTTTGTAAGAGACCAGACCGTTGGAGATATTATTAGTTTTGAAATTCTAAGACCAGATAATACCTCTTTATTTGGTAATTGGAATGTTACCGTTCAAACAACATCTCCTAGTTGGTATTATCAATATGGCGCTTATACAGGCTATTTTGAAATGGTAGGTGAATGGACATGGCGTGCTACTTTTGGTGGAGATACCATTTCACATACATTTAATGTTACAAGTTCTTTAGGTGTAGATGAGACTAGTTTTAATCAAACTTCAATATTTCCAAATCCGTTTAATGATGTCATTAACATTTCTTCATCAAGTAAAGTGGTAAAAGCTCATATTCTAGATGTTTTAGGAAAATCTGTATTTTCCATTGAAGATGATTCAAATGGAATTATTGAAATAAATCCCTCAAGTTTATCAAACGGAATGTATTTTGTAAGGCTTGAAAGTGATACTAACGAAATGAAAACAATTAAGCTAATTAAAGAATAAAATAAAAAGGCTCCAATTTAAAATGGAGCCTTTTTCTATTTTTTTAAGACCTCAAAAATGTTTCTTAAGTCTTTTTTATAAGGCAAATGATCTGCCCTTCCTTTTTTGAAAATATCATTACTATTACCTTGACCTTTTCGTAATTCTTTTTGCTCTTCAAAAGGCAATCTATTAATTTCCATACAATTTGAAGAACAACAGTTTTCCATTTGTGCTTTGCAGTCATCACATTGTATAAATAATAAATGACAAGCTTCATTAGCACAATTTGTATGCAGATCTGCTGGTTTACCACATTGATGACAATTAGCAATGACATCATCAGAAATTCGCTCTGATCGACGTTCATCAAAAACAAAGTTTTTACCTAAAAATTTATTTTCCAAATTATTGGCTTCAACTTGTCGTACATAATTAATAATACCTCCTTCTAACTGAAATACATTTTTAAATCCTTTGTGTTTGTAGTAAGCACTAGCTTTCTCACATCGAATTCCACCTGTGCAATACATCACTAGGTTTTTATCTTCCTTATGTTCTCTAAGATCTTCTTCAATTAAGTCTAAAGATTCTCTAAACGTATCTACATCTGGAGTCACAGCGTTTTTAAAATGTCCAATCTCACTTTCATAATGATTGCGCATATCAACCAAAACTGTATTTGGATCTTCAATGAGTTTATTAAACTTTTCAGCACCAACATGCACACCTTTATTGGTAACATCAAAAGTGTTATCATTTAAGCCATCTGCAACAATTTTATGGCGCACTTTTACTTTTAGCTTTAAAAAAGCAAAATTATCATGCTCTACAGCAATGTTAAGTCTTACATTTTCTAAAAAGGAAATGGTATCTAAATGATTTTTAAAAGGTTCAAAGTTTTCAGCAGGAACAGAAAGTTGTGCATTAATGCCTTCCTTAGCGATGTAAATTCTACCTAAAACGTCAAAATCGTTCCAAGCTAAAAACATGTGGTTTCTGAAAATTTCGGTATTGCCAATTTTGGCGTACTTATAGAAAGAGATGGTTAAGCGTTCTTTTCCCGCTTGTTCAATAAGTTCTGCTCTTTCTTTAGCACTTAAGTTATTGTACAGTTGCATGCTATACTAATTTTTAAGGTTAAAGACTATTTTTTTGTAATGAGTTGCAAAGGTATAAATTTTAACAGAATTTCAAATCACAAGCATAAAAAAGCCCTTTAGACGATCTAAAGGGCTTTTTTGAGGACTAACTCGTTATTATTAATATTTTTAATTTGATCTTAAAAATATTTAGCGAGTTAGCCTCCATCGGCTTTACAATTACTGTTGACATGTACAGCAACTGAAACACCTAATGAGTTGTTAAAAATAATTTTTCTAAAAAATTTCATTCTGATTACAAGAATTAAATTTAAGTGGATATGTCAGTTTCCTGACTTTTTTCATAGCAAGATTTCCCAATCTCAATTAGTAGATGCAAAATGTTTAAAAAGGTTGCGTCAGAAGATTGAAAAAAATTAAAAGTTATTGTAATTTAGCAGACCTATCAAATAAAAACAGATTGAAATGAGCAGTGAAAAAGACGCAAAATTAAAAGCCTTAAAACTAACCTTAGACAAGCTTGATAAAGCCTACGGTAAGGGTACAGTAATGAAAATGAGCGACCAGGCAGTCGTTGATGTTGATGCCATATCTTCTGGTTCTTTGGGACTAGATATTGCTTTAGGTGTTGGAGGTTACCCTAGAGGAAGAGTAGTTGAAATTTACGGACCAGAATCATCAGGTAAAACAACACTAACGTTACATGCTATTGCTGAGGCACAAAAAGCTGGAGGAATTGCTGCTTTTATAGATGCAGAACATGCTTTTGACAGAACTTATGCTGAAAAATTAGGTGTAGATATTGATAATCTTATCATCTCTCAACCAGATAATGGTGAGCAAGCGCTTGAAATTACTGATAATTTAATTCGCTCAGGAGCCATAGACATTGTGGTTATAGATTCTGTTGCAGCACTAACTCCTAAAAGTGAAATTGAAGGTGAAATGGGAGACTCAAAAATGGGTCTTCATGCACGTTTAATGTCGCAAGCATTAAGAAAATTAACTGGGTCAATTAGTAAAACGAATTGTACGGTTATTTTTATTAACCAGTTAAGAGAAAAAATTGGAGTAATGTTTGGGAACCCAGAAACAACAACTGGAGGAAATGCATTGAAATTTTATGCTTCGGTTAGATTAGATATTAGACGCTCTACTCAAATTAAAGAAACTGATGGTAATGTTGCTGGAAATAAAACTAGAGTCAAAGTTGTAAAAAATAAAGTCGCTCCACCTTTTAAAATGTGTGAGTTTGATATTATGTATGGTGAAGGGATATCTAAAGTAGGCGAGATTTTAGATTTAGCCGTTGAACATGAAATCATAAAAAAGAGTGGTTCTTGGTTTAGTTATGGAGAAACCAAACTCGGACAAGGTCGAGATGCTGTTAAAGCCTTAATAAAAGACAATCCTGAATTGATAGATGAACTCGAAGCTAAGGTAAGAGCGCTCATTAAAGGTGACGCCTAAAACAAAACAAATACACACAAAAAATCCCTTAATTGGGATTTTTTTGCTTTTTAGACGCAACCTTTATGTAACTATTGCATCTACGTAGTGATTAAGGCTCGTATTGCCTAAATATTTAATTATATGAAAAAATTATTTTTACTAGGTTTTTTAATCTGCTCTGCATTATCATGTAGTGTTGAAGGTGATGATTCGCAAGAATTTTTTTATGAAACCTTACCTATTGAAAGCGTTGATATGCCTACAGAATTTCAGTTTGGAAATACATATCAAATAACCATGACCTACTTAAGACCTACTGGTTGTCATTTATTTAATGATTTTTATTACGTAAGTGAAGGCGATCAGAGAACCATTGCGATTATCACTAGCGTTTTTCCTAATCAAGATTGTGAAACATTTGAAAATGAAGAGGTAGAAGCAACATTTAATTTTAGAGTAAACAGCGTTGGACCTTACGTATTTAGGTTTTGGCAAGGTGATGATGAAAGTGGTAATGACATCTACTATATCGTAGAGGTTCCTGTAGTAGACTAATTAAATTCGTATAAATTAATAAAACCAATACGTTTGAGTTTAGAACAACTCATAGCACAATGTAAAAAAAATGATGCTCAGGCTCAAAGTCAAATATACAAGCTCTATGCGAGTAAACTGTTTTCGATTTGCTTGAAGTATTCGCGTAACTATGCAGAAGCTGAAGATAATTTACAAGATGCATATGTTACTATTTTTAAAAAAATAGACCAGTTTAAAAGTAAAGGCTCTTTTGAAGGTTGGTTAAAAAGAATAACTATAAACACAGCCTTGCAACGCTATAGAAGTGTTGGTGTTTTTGACATAATTAATGAGAATCAAATTGAAGATGTTACAGTTGAAGTTGATGAAGACAGTATTAACTTAGATTTTTTATTACAAATCATTCAAGACTTACCAGATCGTTACAGATTGGTATTTAACTTGTATGCCTTAGATGATTTCTCTCATAAAGAAATTGCGAAAATGCTTGACATTTCAACAGGCACATCAAAATCTAATCTTGCTAGAGCACGATTGATTTTAAAGGAAAAAGTAGAACAATACAAAGCGAATAGTAATTCGCAAAGTTTATAATGAACGAAAAAAAGAATATCGACAAACTCTTTAAAGAGCAACTCAAAAACTTTGAGGTTGCTCCCAAAGATTATGTCTGGGAAAACATAGAAGCAAAACTACATGAAGACAAACGCAAAAAACGTCGTGTCATTCCTATTTGGTGGAGAGTTGCTGGAATAGCTGCAGGTTTGGTTGTTTTATTTACAGTTGCTAACCAATTATTTAACACCTCTGATGAACATGGTATTTCAAAAGATACTATTGTTGATGACAACAAAACAAATACTAACTCCAATTCTCAAGATGACAGTAATACCTTAATACTAAAGGATGCATCTAAAGAATTATTGGGAACAGATATTCCAGTAGAAATTGTTGACACCAACACTAATACTTCCGCTGAAGAAGACGAATCAACAATGAATAAAAACAGGAGTAACACTATTACTTCAGACACAAAAGTTAATCCAGTGCTAGTTTCAGAGGATTCTAACGGAGAAAACTCTCATGAAAACAAAAATAATAGTAGTTCTACTAATTCTAAAGATTATAATAAAATTCAAAAAGATAAAAGAGGTTTGATTGATAAATCCTTAACCAAAGATGCCGTAGCAAGTACTTCAAAATCAACCTCTAAAAACAATCAAGATTCACAAAACTCCATTAAGGATAAAACTGAAATTGATGCCATTCTTAAGTCAACAAAAACTAATCCAAGTAGGACTGTTGCTGATGTTACTACTAAGGATAAAAACACGGATACAATTACCGCAAAGACAGCATTAAATAAAAATAGAGAGACACAAAATACGATTAAGAATCCATCTGAAATTGATGCCATTCTTAAGTCGAATAAAACGGATTCAAAAACAACTGTTGCTAACGTAAATACAGAAGAAAAAAGCACTACTGAAATTGAAAACAATTCAACAGAAGATACCCAAAACAAAGAAAAAGAGGACGATGTTAATACTATAGAAAATGCAATTGCTGAAGCCGAGAATACAGATGAAAAAGAAGAAGAGGAAGAGAAACTAAACAGGTGGAGCGTTTCACCAAACGTAGCGCCTGTTTATTTTAGTTCTTTAGGAGAAGGCTCATCTTTAGATCTTCAATTTGTAGAAAACACCAAAGAACCTGAAATAAGTATGAGTTATGGTGTTAACGGAAGTTATGCATTAAATAAAAAATTCAAAATTAGAGCAGGTGTCAATAAAATTCAATTAGGACAAAAAACAAACGATGTGCTAATTTTTGAAAACAATAATCCGGTAGCAAGTGCTAATCGTCAAATAGCGAATGTAAACTTGGTAGATAGTATGAGTACACATTCTATTTATAGTGCACGTAATTTTAAGTTTGATAATGCTCCTGCCACTTTATTTACTCAAGAACAAGGCTCGTTAGATCAACAACTTGGTTTTATCGAAGTCCCAATTGAAATTGAATACAACGTCGTAGAACGTAAAATAGGATTAAACTTAATAGGTGGTTTTAGTGCACTAATTTTAAGTGATAATGATGTGTATGCAGTTTTAAATAATGGTGATCGTACTCGTTTAGGAGAAGCTAGTAATGTAAAGGATTTGAGTTATACAGCCAATTTTGGTGTTGGTATTGACTATAATATTTCAAAACAGTTTCAATTTAATCTTGATCCAACCTTCAAGTATCAAATAAATACGTTCAATAATACCTCTGGAGATTTTAAACCTTTTTTCATAGGTGTATATACAGGACTCAGTTTTAAGTTTTAGGTTTTTTTTAGTTGGTTAGAAGTTATTGTTGATACAATAGCAATCAAAAAGCTACTCTGTGCCAAGAGTGGCTTTTTGAGTTTTATTAAATACAGTTAATTGGTTTAAAATTAGAATGTGTGATTCTTCATTAAGTTTTCTAGTATCTTCAATTGTTGATTTTTCTGTAGAAATAAATTTATGGGTTTTAGCTCTCATAAGACCAGGACTTCCGCTAAAAAACGTATACGAAAATCGCTTTTTGTTATCTCCGAAAGTTATTGGAACAATAGGAATATGATGGTTTATTGCCATTCTAAACGCTCCATCTTTAAATGCATCTAAAACTATTTGTTCGTCAGGAACTCCGCCTTCCGGAAAAATACAAATACTCATGCCTTGTTTTAATCGTCGTTGCGCTCTCAAGAAAACAGCTTGTCTACTTTTAGGGCTACTTCTGTCAACTAAAATACTTGTGCGTTTATAGAAAAACCCAAACAATGGGATTTTTGCTAATTCCTTTTTTCCAACAAAAACAAATGGGTTTTTCACAGTAACTAACATGAGCATGATATCTGCCATCGATGTGTGATTAGCAATAAACATATAGCTTTTTGAAGCTTCTAGAATTTGCTCTCTTTCAATTTTCACATTAAAACCCATACCAATCAAAATAAACCAAGCCCAAAAACGAGCAATCTTAAAAAAGAATGGATACCAAGATTCTCTAAGGATTGAAATAACCAGTATAGGAAATAGAATTATAATTGGAAGCGCTACCAAAATGTAGAACCATATACGATATAATACCCAAAAGATGTACTTAAATAGCTTCATGTGGCTCAAAACTACTCAAATTAATTCAACAATTCTACTAAAAAAAGTACCTTTGCTGACGATATAAGTTGAAATAGGAATTAAATATATTTCCGTTGTAACGGAAAATAATTATGGCAAGAATACTTACAGGAATACAAAGTACAGGAACACCACATTTGGGTAATATTTTAGGCGCAATCTTACCAGCAATAAAAATGGCAAACGATGAAAAAAATGAATCATTTTTATTTATTGCAGATATGCATTCGCTTACACAAATAAAAGATGCTAAAACACTTCGTCAAAATACCTACTCTACTGCAGCTACTTGGTTAGCTTTTGGACTAGATGTTAATGAAACTGTGTTTTACAGACAAAGTGATATTCCTCAAGTTGCTGAATTATCTTGGTATTTGAGTTGTTTCTTTCCTTACCAACGATTAACACTTGCTCATAGTTTTAAAGATAAGGCTGATCGATTAGAGGATGTTAACGCTGGATTATTTTCTTATCCTATGTTGATGGCTGCAGATATATTATTATACGATTCAGAAATTATTCCTGTTGGAAAAGATCAACTACAACATATTGAAATGACTCGTGATGTGGCATCTAGATTTCATGCCAAAATGGGTGAAACTTTTGTGCTGCCAGAAGGAAAGGTTCAAGAAGACACCATGTTGATTCCAGGTACTGATGGTGCAAAAATGAGTAAAAGCAAAGGCAATATTATCAATATATTTTTACCTGAAAAAAAACTACGTAAGCAAATCATGTCTATCGAAACAGACAGTACCCCTATAGAAGACCCTAAAGATTGGAAAACTTGTAACTGTTTTGCTCTATATAAGTTATTGGCTTCAGATTCTGAAATTAAAACGATGAAGTCTAACTATGAAAATGGAGGTTATGGTTATGGTCATGCAAAACAAGCGTTATACGAATTAATGCTTTCAACCTTTGCTGCGCAACGTGAACGATATGATCATTATATGGCAAATCTTAATGAAGTTGATGCTGCTTTAGCCATTGGAGCTGAAAAAGCAAGAGCTGTTGCTAATGATGTTCTAAAACGAGTTAGAGAAAAAACGGGTTATTAAAATGAAAAAATTAATATGGTTTACCCTTTTAAATACCTCTGCAATGGGATTGTTGATAGTTTCACGAGTAGGTTCTGAAAAGGACAATATGGACTGGGTTCTTATTGCAATTGCCTTTCTTCTTATACTAGTCAATTTAATTCACTTTTTCGTAGAACGCAAGAAACTAAACAAGCTCAAATAATTTACCTGGAAGTGGTCGGGTGACGCCTTTTAATTCCATCGTTAATAAAATACTTGCAACTTTAAAGATGGGCATTTTACATTCTAAAGCAATACTATCTAACAATTGCTTATCCTGTTCTTTTAGATAATCATAAATAATTTTTTCTTCAGCAGTCAGCTCCACAAATAGCTGTTTTTGAATGACAGGTTGTGTCTTGGTTTCTAACTCCCAATTTAAAATATAAGGAATATCTAATGGATTTGATAGCACATGTGCCTGTTGAAATTTAATTAAATTATTACAACCTAAACTTTGGCTATCAGTAACGCGACCTGGAACGGCAAATACATCTCTATTGTATGAATTGGCAATATCAGCAGTGACTAAACTTCCGCCTTTTTCGGCAGATTCAATAACAATAGTTGCTTGGCTTATTCCAGCAATAATTCGGTTACGTTTTAAAAAATTGTTTCTATCAAAACTGTCTGTGCTCCAAAAATCACTTAAAAATCCACCATTCTTTTCAACATTCGCTATGTATTTTTTATGTGTTTTTGGATACACCTGATTTAAACCATGGGCCAAACACCCAATAGTTTGTAAGTTGTGTTTCATAGCTGCTTTTTGTGCAGTAATATCAGTTCCATACGCAAATCCAGATACGATAATTGGATTAAAAACTGCTAATTGTTCGATGAGTTTTTCACAAAATGCAACGCCAAAGGTTGTGATTCTTCGAGTGCCAACAATACTAATAATTCGTTGCTGTTTTAGATTTACATTACCCTTTTGAAACAACAATATTGGAGCATCAATACAATGTTTCAATTTCTCTGGATACAAATCTTCAGTAAAATACAAGCAAGAAATTTTGTTTTCTTTAATAAACTGAAGTTCATCTTCTGCTGCTTTTAAGTGTTCAGAATTAAATAATCCTTTAATCGTAGACAATCCGATCCCATCAATTTTAAGAAGATGTTGTCGTTTTTCTTTAAGTACAGCTTCCGCAGAACCACAATAATTGATTAACTTTTTAGCCGTAACATCTCCAATTTTTGGAACGTGCTGCAAGGCTAAAACATAAATTAGTTCGTCTTCTGACATTTTATATAGATTATATTCTATGAAAATAATAAAAATACCTTGTTAATAAATACTTAAGCGGATGTTTTATTCGCGTTTAAAAATTTTTAACTTTGTTTCTATGCAACTAGAGACTTACATCAGCGATTTATTATATAGATATGATTGTGTAACTGTACCTGAGTTTGGTGCCTTTTTAACACATCGAGTATCTGCAAAAATTCACGAAACAACACATGCTTTTTATCCTCCAAAAAAAGCCTTGTCGTTTAACGAACAACTACAAAATAATGATGGTTTATTGGCGAATTATATAGCTGATGTTGAGAAGATTCCTTACGAAGTTGCTGTAGAAAAAGTTGCTAAGCACGTCAAGTCAATTAAATCTTATTTAGTTGAAGGCGAAACGATTGCATTTGAAAACATAGGAGAGTTGTTGCTGAATAAAGAAGGAAAAATTAATTTTGAACCTTCACTTCATATCAATTACCTAACGGATGCTTTTGGTTTAACTCAATTTACTTCTTCAGATATTTCTCGTGAAGTGTATAAAAAAGAAGCTGAAGCTATAGAAGATGTAATTCCTCTTACTGTTACACCTGAAAAACGTAAATCGCGTCCTTATTTAAAGTATGCCGCAATTGCGCTTATTGCGTTAACTATAGGAGGTTTCAGTGCTTCAAACTATTATGGAAATCAAATTGAAAGTCATAATCAATTAGCTCAAGAAGAGGCTAATCAGCGATTGGAGGCAAAAGTCCAAGAGGCAACTTTTATTATTGATAATCCATTACCAGCTGCTACCCTTTCTGTAGAAAAACAACAAACAGGCAATTACCATATTGTTGCTGGAGCTTTTAGAATAGAGGCCAATTCTGATAAAAAAGTTGACCAACTTAGAGCTAAAGGTTATAAGGCGAGAAAAATTGGAGCCAATAAATACGGACTTCATCAAGTTGTTTATGCTAGCTATTCTGATAGATTAGAAGCATTGCAGGCATTAAAACAAGTAAAGCGTGAGCATAACAGAGATGCTTGGTTATTGGTTAAAGCTTTAGATTAATTGTATATTCTCTTTCAAAAATCATATTTCACCTTACCTTTGTGGTTTCAAATCAAAATGATATTTCCGTTCAATCGGAACTAACTATTGCGCATTTTTATGAAACCAAAAACAGCATTTCATTCAAAAACCATTATGACCGATTTGGTCTTACCAAGTGAAACCAATCCGATAAATAATCTCTTTGGTGGTGAGCTTTTAGCACGAATGGATCGGGCGGCAAGTATTGCTGCAAGACGTCACAGTAGGCGTATTGTAGTAACGGCATCAGTAAATCATGTTGCGTTTAATAGATCTATTCCTTTAGGCAGTGTAGTAACTGTTGAGGCTAAAGTATCTCGTGCATTTAGCAGTTCGATGGAAGTATATCTTGATGTTTGGATTGAAGACAGGGAATCTGGTGAAAGTATTAAGGCTAATGAAGCGATTTACACCTTTGTTGCTGTTGATGAAACCGGACGTCCTGTTAAAGTACCTCAGCTTATTGCCGAAAGTGCTTTAGAAAAAGAACGTTTTGAAGGCGCTTTACGACGTAAACAATTAAGTTTAGTTCTTGCTGGAAAAATGAAACCAAGTGAGGCTACAGAATTGAAAGCATTGTTTACGTCTTAATTTACATTTTAAATACCCAAATGGCTGGATTTTGTGTTTTAGAATCTTTATACACACCAAAACCTAACATGGTTTCTCCATTAGATTGATTTGTAAAAACTTCTCCTATTTCCTGTTTAGTAACGACTTTATCGCCTTTCTTAACGTAAATTTTAGACATGTTTTTATATACAGTAATATAATTACCATGTCGAATCATAACCACAGGATTAGCATTAGGAATCACTAAAATCTGGGACACTTCACCATCAAAAACTGCTCTTACTTTAGTGCCTTTTTCGGTGGCTATTTTCACACCTTGACTATTTATAGTAACCGTTCTGTCAATTGGAGACGGTTGCGTTCCATATTTAACTTTCACCACTCCTTTTTCTACTGGCCAAGGTAATTTTCCTTTATTAGATTCGAAGTTTCTAGCCAATGCTTTAGCCTCAGGAGTTAATACAAATTTACTTGTAGGTGAAGACGTTTTGCCTGCTTTCTTATTTGAAGCTGCTATAGCTTCACGAATTAAGCGATCTATCTCACGATCAATTCTATTTATTTCTTGTTGCTTTTTCTTGGCTTGAGAAGCATATGTGTTTAGGTTTTTTCGAATAGAAACCATTAACTCTTCCTGTTCTTTAAGTTCAATTTCAAGCTGTTTTTTTACTTCTCTATTCTCTAATACAAGTCGGTCTTTGTCCTTTTTTTGACGTAATAAATCAGTATTAAGTTCTTGTAATTTAAGAGTTTTGGCTTTTATAAGTTCTCCTTGTTCTTCTTGATAGCTCGTATATTGTTTGATGTATTGTAAACGTTTGTAGGCTTGTTTGAAATTATCTGAAGACAATAGAAACATCACTCGGCTTTGTTCAGATTTGCTTTTATATGACTTTACAATCATATCGGCATAATTATCTTTTAACTCTTTAAGTTGATCTCTTAAACTTGTAATTTCGTTTTGATTGGCGTTAATTTCGCGAGTTAACAGATTTGCTTGATCGTTAGTTACCTTGATTAAATTACGTCTTACATTTACCTTGGTGTTTAAATCTTCAACTAAAGACACTAAAGACTTTTCCTTTTTTTTATCTGAAAACAAGAGTGCGTTAATTTGCTTTAGCTCGTTCTGATATTTTTGGCGTTTCGCTTCTAGTTCCTTTTGTTTGCTACTTTGAGAATTAGCATGAGGCATACTTAAAAATAAGCAAATCAAAACAATGATGTAGGTTGGTTTATGGTGCATCGTCTAATATTATTTCTTTAAATCCTGAAGGAATTTTAAATGGAAAACGGACTTCTTCATTAAGTGAAACCGATTTGTATTCCATAGCAATAATAACTTCTTCATTATTTTCAACTGCCATAATTTTAATGTCTTTTGGCAGAATTTCTTTATCAACATCCTGATAGGCTAGATAATCCACTTGAAGAAAGCGCTTCTTTAGGGGTTGCATTAACTGTTGTGAATCCATTTTAAAATGAGAAGGATTCAATAACAAAAAAAGTTCTAACAATACAGCTTGCTCTTTAGGTTGTAAAATGTATGATTTATCATTAGTCGAAGCGATATACTTTCCATCTTTCAAATTAAAAAGCGACTCTCCTAAAAGTAAACTTTGCACTTTTTTAAAATTCAATTCAACACCCAATAAATTACTTAATAATGTATAATCACCTTTAAAGTATTGGTTGTTTATTTTATCATAAAAACTTACTTCATTTGGGGTAATCATGGCTCTAGCTAATCCTAAAGTAGCACTAATCCAAATGGTTTTATCCTTTTCCATTCTAAGATTAACGGTGTAGCCTTGTTCTTGTAAATCCTGAGTGTAATCAATTTTAACTCGTGCTTGAAGGGTTTTAAATTTAGAATCTTGCTTTGTGTTTTCCTTAATCAATTGCTTCGCAGAAATGGTATTGTCAATTTCTCCAGAACTTGCAATTGTTCTTGCTGACTTACAAGATATTGCAAGACAAACTAAAAGAAGGATACTAAGTTTTATGATTTTCATAATACTATTGCTGTTTAGACAATGCTTCTGCCTTTTTAGCAAACGCTTCAGATTTGGTAATATTATTATTTTGTTTGTATGCAATACTTAATTGGGTATAAAAATCGGATAACATTTTAGAATCATCTACTACGAAATCGGTTCCCATATCTAGGCTTTCAATAGCTTTTTTAGGATTATTTAATTTGTTATTTGCAATACCATTAACTAAATATAAAATTGGTTGGGCAGGATATAATTCTAAGGTTTCTGCACTTAATTTTGCTGCTTCAGCATCTTTATTAAGATCTAATTGCAATAAAAGGACATCCTTAATCGTATTAAAATCATTTGGGTTTTCCTTTAAGATTTCTTTAAAATAACCTAGAGCTTTGTCTTTATCATTAGCCTTCAAGTGGTATTGTGCTAATTCTTTTAAAGTTTTTTCGCTTTTATCATCATCAATTAGCGCTGTTATTTCAATCAACTGAGATTCGTATTCAGGATTATTAGAAACAAAAGTTACAAAGTCATTAAACACTTTAGCTTTAGCTTCGGGTTTAATATTTGGGCTTGTAAGTACAATCTTCATCGACTGAATAGAGCTTTCAGTATTATTATCGTCTAAATAAAATTTGTATAATGCTAAGTGTACCAATTCTGATTCTGGATTTGATTTTAGCAGGTCTTTTGCTGTATCAAATGCTTTTTCTGTATCACCTGTTTCGCTATATCGATAAATTAATCTAAGATAATTTGCTTCGTCTTCAGGATTACTTTTAACACGATCTTCTAAGTTTTCAATACGTTCATCATCGTCTCCTGTTAAATCATATATTTGATTTCTTAAAAAATCTCTGTCCTGATTATAACCAAATTGCTGGTCAAGTTCATCAAGAATATCTAGTGCGTTTTTATACTTTTTAGCTTCTATATAAAGACTTGCTAAATCCTGTTTGTAATCAGGATGAAACTTCACCAATTGCTTTACTGTTTTTAGCGCTTTGTCTATATCATTTTGCAACATATAAACATGGTATAGTTCATCTAAAAACCATTCGTTTTCTGGAGATTTAGAAATTGCTTCTTTTAGTGCATCTTCGGCAGCTCCAAAATTTTTAAGTGCTTTATAATTTTTTCCTAGCTCAAAAAACAGTGTTGGATCTGCATCATTAATTTTTATACATTTGAGTAAGGCATCTACTGAACGTTGGTAGTTTTCGATTCCTTTTTGCTTTAAGGCTTCAAAAAAGTGTTCTTGGTAAGCATCTTCATAATTTCCTAAATCATCATCTGGTCGTTTATTAAAATCGACTTGAGCGTATGTATTCTGCGAAAGCATAAAGATTCCGAGAATAACAAACAGGATGTGATATTTAGTTTTCATATAGTAGGTACTTTGCTCTGACTGATCGATTCAATAATTATTCCAAAATTGAATAATCACCAATACTAATACTTGAAAAATTACCATCATAACTAACGTGATTACCAATCATAGCATTGTCTAAGTTAGCATTTTTAATGGTTGTATGCGTTTGTATTAAGCTATTTTTAACGGTTGAATTATCAATAGTACAATTATGTCCTATACTAACGTTAGGACCTATAGTTGCATTGTTCAATGTTACATTTTCTCCAATACAACAAGGTTCTATAATTGTAGAATTGTTGTTCACCACAGAATTTGCAATAAGCTGTTCATCTCCATCAGCAGTTAAAAAGCCTAACATTTTAGCATTAGTTTCAAGCGTTACACTTTTATTCCCACAATCCATCCATTCATCAACTGTTCCAGTTTTAAATATTCGTCCTTCAGCCATCATTCGTTTAATACCATCATTAATTTGGTATTCTCCACCATTCATGATATTTTCATCAAGGATTTCTTGAAGCTTTCCTTTTAAAACTGCAACATCTTTAAAGTAATAGATTCCAATTACGGCTTGATCACTCACAAAACTTTCCGGTTTTTCTACTAATTCAACAATTTCTTGTTTATCGTTTAGTTTTACAACACCATAGGCTTCAGGGTTTGCAACACGCTTAGTCCAAATCACACTATCTGCCTCAGGATCTAAATCAAATTCTGCACGAATTAAGGTATCGGCATACGCAATTACGGCAGGACCAGACAATGAGGGCTTTGCACACATAATAGCATGACCAGTACCTAAGGGTTGATCTTGTCGGTAAATAGAAGGTTTTGCTCCTAAACTAGTTGCTAAACTTTTTAAACTCTCTACAACCTCATCTCCAAACCAAGCTGGATCACCTAAAACAAACGCTATTTCTTCAATTGGTTGTTTTAAAACTTTGGCAATATCTTTTACTAGTCTATGAACAATTGGTTGTCCGGCAACTGGAATTAAAGGTTTAGGAACAGTTAAACTATGTGGTCTAAGACGAGAACCTCGTCCAGCCATTGGTACTATTATTTTCATATTTTAAGTTGATTCGTTTATTGGTTGAATTATTTTTTCGTTTTATTTCACACCTGTACTTCCAAAACCACCTTCACCTCGAGCGGTACTTGAAAGTTCATTTACGTCTTGCCATTGTGCACGTTCGTGTTTAGCAATTACTAACTGTGCAATTCGTTCTCCATTATTGATTACAAAATCTTCACTAGATAAATTCACTAAAATTACACCTATTTCACCTCTATAATCTGCATCAATAGTACCAGGAGCATTAAGAACTGTAATCCCTTTTTTAGCTGCTAATCCACTTCTTGGTCTAACTTGTGCTTCAATTCCAACTGGTAATTCTATGAATAAACCAGTGCCTACAATACTACGTTCTAAAGGTTTTAATGTTCTAGATTCTGAAAGACTCGCTCTTAAATCCATTCCTGCAGAAGCTATGGTTTCGTAATGCGGTAAATCGTGATTGGATTTGTTGATGATTTTAATTTGCATGTATACTTATTTTGAAATTCTTCGCTTTGCTCAGTATGACAGATTAGTTGCGCTTTAATATTTGTTTTAATTCCTTCCGTTCTAAAAAAGCAACTATAGCCACAAAGAGTAACAAAAATACAGTTCCTAACAACATATTTCTATCTAAATGATAATAAGTTATGAAACTTAATGCTGTACTTATTAGAAGATAAATTGCTATTCGACTCACATCATAAGGAACAGGATAATATAGTCGTCCTAAGGCATAGGATATAAACATCATCAAACTGTACGCAATAAGGGTTGCGTAAGCACAAGCCATGAATCCTATTTTAGGAATGAACACGATATTAAACCCAATAGTAATTGCGGCTCCAATAAGGGAAATATACATTCCGAAACGGGTACGATCTGTAAGCTTATACCAAATAGAAAGGTTATGGTAAATACCTAAACAAAGATTTGCTAACAACACAATTGGGACAATATCTAAGGCCAATAAATAACTTTCTTTTTTAATAAAAACAGGTCTTAATACATCAATGTAAATAACCACTATCATTAAACCTAAAGCACCAACTATAGTAAAGTATTTTAAAATCGTTGCATAGGTTTGTGTGGCATTATCTTTATCGGAATGATTAAAGAAAAATGGCTCTGCTCCCATTCTAAATGCTTGAATAAATAAGGTCATAAAAACCGCTAATTTATAGCATGCACTATAAGCTCCATTAACAAACTCTCCTTCAATTTGTGGCAACAACCACTTGTCTAAATTTTCATTAATTACAAATGCAAGGCCAGCAACCATAATAGGCCAACCGTAATTTAAGAGTTGCTTTAAAATTTTCGGCTGAAAGTTTAGTTTCGCCTTAAAGAAATAAGGTGAAACCAAGATTAAAACAACTGCACTTGCAATAAGGTTGGCTATAAATATATATTCTACATTGTTTTCAACACTAAATAGTGATCTCAAACCTTCTGAGCCGTAGGTTGTAGATAATAACAATACGTTTAAAACAACTATAACCAGTACATTAATCAATTTAATTGAGGCAAACTTTATAGGTCGACCAGTAACTCTTAAATAGGCAAACGGAATCACAATCAAGGTATCTAGAAGTGTAATCCCAACGAGAAGGGAATAGAAATCAGTATTGATTCTTAAGGCTTCAGAAATTGGAATCCTAAATACAAAAAGTAATATTCCAAAGAGAAAAGTACTCGCAACAATGGTAATCATTGCCGTAGATAAAACACTGTCTTTGTCTTTATTCTTACTAAAAAACCGAAAGAATGAAGTTTCCATTCCATACGTAAGAATCACGTTAAAAAAGGCAGCTACAACGTAAAACTCTGTGTTTTCAGAATAGCTTTCATTAGGAAGTACATCTGTATGTAAACGCACCAAAAGAAAATTAATCAGCCTAGGTAAAACAATAGCTAAGCCATAGATAATGGTGTCTTTAAAAAAAGTTTTTAGAACGCTCAAAAGTTATATTTTGTTCTGCTAAAAATACGTTTTTAGCTAACGTTTACCAAAGTTATATTATTGACCATTTGGCGAAGCACTTGGATAGTGAAGTTTCTTGATTATAATATTTGATATTTTATAATACATCGTTTTGTCTCCTTTTTTGTAGGTGATTATACATTCGTCATCATTAATCTCAAATGGCATTTCTTCTTTTAATTTTGGAACTTTATTTTTAGACTCCTCCTTCATGTCGGAACTCAAAATGATATCATTTGGCTCATTAAATTCTGTTGAAAACCGACCAACGTATTGCATTTGGTTTCCGTTTATGAATTCAAGCTTGACTTTTTGACGTCTAAAAAACATACTATCCAAGGAAATTGAAGTATCTGACACAGGAATAAACACATTAATACCAGAGCCTCCTCCTTTTATTCCAGCTACCCATTCTTGGGCATACACTTCTCCAAGTTCAAATGGTGCTTTCTTTTGTAATTTTTGAGCCGTTGAACATTGTGAAAAGCTAGCCATAAATAAAAGCATTACAATTAAAGATGATATACGTTTTAACGATTTCATAGACGTGTTGTTATGATTATAAATATACGATTTCAAATTTAATGCCATAAAAAAACCTAACTCGTAAAAGTTAGGTTTTAGTCTATATAATTTTGTGTTATGACACTTCGACTGCGCTCAGTGTGACACCTTTTTTCAATTTGTTAGTTATTCAAAGCTTCAGCTCCACCAACAATTTCTAAAATCTCATTAGTAATAGATGCTTGACGTGCTTTGTTATACGTTAATTTTAACTGATCTCTTAACTCAGTTGCATTATCTGTTGCTTTATGCATTGCTGTCATACGAGCTCCATGTTCACTAGCAAAACTATCTCTTATGCTTTTGTATAATTGTGTTTTTAATGACTTTGGAATTAGTTGTTCAACAATTTCAGCTTTAGAAGGTTCAAAAATGTAATCTAAATTGACATTCGAATCACTTTCAAAAGGAACAATTGGTAAAAACTGTTCAGTCATAACAATTTGAGTCGCAGCATTTTTAAACTTGTTGTAAACGATTTCAATTTTATCAAATTCACCATCAACAAATTTCTCCATTAACATTTCTGCAATTTCAGCCACATTATCAAAAGTTAAGTCATCATAAACTTCACTTTTATTACTGATAACTTTATTCGTTTTCTTAAACGCATCATTAGCTTTCTTACCAATAGCTAAATAAGAAACATCTTGATTAGCGTATTTTTCTATTGCTAGCTTAGAAACTTCTTTAATGATGTTCGAGTTAAATGCTCCAGCAAGACCTCTGTTAGAAGTAATAGGTACCAAAAGTACTTTTTTAACCTCCCTTTGATTTGAATACTTGCTTCCTGAATCTGCATCTAAAGTTGCGCTTAAACTTTGTAAAAGTTCAGTCAACTTATCTGAATACGGTCGCATTGCTGTAATAGCATCTTGTGCCTTTTTCAATTTTGCAGCAGATACCATTTTCATGGCACTGGTAATCTGCATCGTTGAAGACACTGATGATATTCTATTACGTATTTCTTTTAAGTTTGCCATTCTTATTATTTGATTAGAATGTTAT
The DNA here is from genome assembly GCF_034670085.1 of Psychroserpens sp. Lineage (GTDB taxonomy): Bacteria > Bacteroidota > Bacteroidia > Flavobacteriales > Flavobacteriaceae > Psychroserpens. The sequence goes on from NZ_JAXMOD010000001.1 coordinate 628,125, forward strand.
ATTTTCAAAAAGACTCTTCGACTGCGCTCAGAGTGACAATTCTAATTTAGCTTAGAGTTGAAAGTAACTTTAAACTTTCCAACTCTAAACTTTGAACTATTTATGCTCTATACTTACCTGATAAATCTTTAGCGACTGTCGTTAACGTGTCGATAACTTCATCAGTTAATTTACCTGCTTTTAAAGTCGTTAACACACCATTGTGTTTCGCTTTAAGGAATTCGATATAATCTCTTTCGAATTCTTTTACCTTTTCAACAGGAACGTCTCTTAATAAGTTTTTAGATCCAGCGTAAATAATTGCAACTTGATCTTCTACTGTAAATGGATCGTTTTGTCCTTGCTTTAAGATTTCAACGTTACGTTTACCTTTTTCAATTACGTTTAAGGTTACAGCATCTAAATCTGATCCAAACTTAGCAAACGCTTCTAATTCACGGTATTGAGCTTGATCTAATTTTAATGTACCTGCAACTTTCTTCATTGATTTAATTTGTGCGTTACCTCCAACACGAGATACAGAAATACCTACGTTAATTGCTGGACGAACACCAGAGTTAAACAAATCACCATCTAAGAAAATTTGTCCATCAGTAATAGAAATTACGTTTGTTGGGATATATGCAGAAACGTCACCTGCTTGTGTTTCAATAATTGGCAAAGCTGTTAAAGAACCTCCTCCTTTTACCATTGGCTTTAAGCTGTCTGGTAAATCGTTCATTTGCTTAGCAATTGCATCATCATTAATAACTTTTGCAGAACGCTCTAATAATCTTGAGTGTAAGTAGAAAACGTCACCAGGATACGCCTCACGTCCTGGTGGACGACGTAATAATAAGGAAATCTCACGATACGCAACAGCTTGCTTTGATAAATCATCAAATACAATTAAAGCTGGACGACCAGTATCTCTAAAATATTCTCCAATAGATGCTCCTGTAAAAGGTGCATAAACTTGCATTGCAGCAGGATCTGATGCATTTGCAGCTACTATTGTTGTGTATGCTAACGCTCCTTTTTCTTCAAGAGTTTTAGCAATTAAAGCTACTGTTGAAGCCTTTTGACCTACAGCAACATAAATACAATATACAGGCTCACCTGCATCGTAAAATTCTTTTTGATTTAAAATGGCATCAATACAAACTGCTGTTTTTCCAGTTTGTCTATCTCCAATAACCAACTCACGTTGACCTCTACCAACTGGGATCATAGCATCAATTGCCTTGATTCCTGTTTGTAGTGGTTCAGTTACTGGCTCACGATAGATAACACCTGGAGCTTTACGCTCTAAAGGCATTTGATACGTATCACCAGAAATTGGTCCTTTACCATCAATTGGAGTACCAAGCGTATCAACAACACGACCAACAATTCCTTCACCTACATTAATAGATGCAATTCTATTGGTTCTTTTTACTGTTGATCCTTCTCTAATTGCTACTGAAGGTCCTAACAATACAATACCTACATTATCTTCCTCAAGGTTAAGTACGATTCCTTCTAGGCCACCATCGAATTCTACTAATTCTCCGTATTGTGCATTTGAAAGTCCGTAAGCACGTACAATACCATCACCAACAGTTAATACTGTTCCTACTTCGTCTAATGAAGCACCTGCTTCAAAACCTGAAAGTTGTTGTTTTAAAATTGCTGAAATTTCAGCTGGTTTTACTTCTGCCATCTTTATTTAGATATTAGACGTTAGATGTTGAGATGAAAAACATCTCCTCTAACATATTTTTAGTTTAATGTAAATTCTCTTTTTAACTTGTTTAGCTTACTAGCTATACTAGCATTGTATTGAATATCTCCAACACGTAAAATGAAACCACCGATAATGTTTTCATCCACAATATTTTCTAACTCTACAGATTTACTAGTTAGATCCTTGATTTTAGCCATCACTTTGATTTCTAAATCTTCAGTCATCGGAACCGCTGTAGTTACTGTTGCCTTTTCTTTACCAATGTGAGCTTCGTATAACTCGTTGTATTTACTAGCTACATCGGCAACAACATTGATTCTATTGTTATCAACTAAAACATCAAATAGTTTTGATGATAAAGGATTTAAACCTGTAAACACTTGATTTAAAATGTCTTTTTTGGTGTCTTGTTTTGCAATAGCGTTCTTTAAAGCTGAGTCTAAATCTGCATTTTCAGATACAGTTTTAGCGATAAGTTTCATATCATTATTAACAGCTTCTTCAGATTTCTGATCAACTGCTAAGCTTAAAACTGCTTTTGCGTAACGTATTGCTGCTCTAGTTCCTGACATAGTCGTTTAGTTTAATGTCGCTTCACCTAACATAGACTCCACCAATTTGATTTGTTTGTCTTTGTTAGAAAGTTCTTCACGTACTACTTTTTCTGCAATTTCTATTGAAAGGTTAGCAACTTGCGACTTTAATTCTGCAATAGCTGCTTTCTTTTCTGTTTCGATTGATGCTTGAGCTTGAGCTACTAGTTTCCCAGCTTCTTCTTTTGCTTGGTCTTTAGCATCTTCAATCATTTTGTTTTTGATCTCACGTGCTTCTTTGAGCATAGATTCGCGTTCAGCTCTAGCTTCTTTTAATAATTTTTGATTATCTGCTTGAAGGTTTTGCATTTCAAGTTTTGCTTTTTCAGCAGAATCGAGCGCATTTTTGATACCTTCTTCTCTATCATTAACAGCATTTAACATTGGTTTCCATGCATATTTCTTCAAAAGAAGTAATAATAACACGAATAAAAGTGTTTGCCAGAAAAATAGACCAATTGAAAAATCTTCTAATAAATTCATAATATATAAATGTTATATCAATTTAATTTTTAATTAAAGCAACCTTGCAACCAACCGTTACAAGGTTACTTTTTTCTAAAGTGTTTTAGCTTACTGCAAATAAAGCAGCAAATCCAATACCTTCAATTAAAGCTGCTGCAATAAGCATAGCTGTTTGGATCTTACCGTAAGATTCTGGTTGACGAGCGATTGCTTCCATAGCAGAACCACCAATTTTACCAATACCAATACCAACTCCAATTACAACTAAACCTGCACCTACCATTACTGGGATTTCCATAATAAATATATTTAAAAATTAAACATTCAAATTTAAACTCAAATTAATGAGAGTGTGCTTCTTCATGATCATGCTCTTCTGCAGCAAAACCAAAATATAAAGCGGATAACATTGTGAAAATATAAGCTTGTAACAATGCTACCAATATTTCAATAAGTGAAATTGCGAAAGCCAAACCAAATGATAATGGACTTCCTAACCAACTTTTGAAAATAAACATTAAACCAATTAAACTCATTAATACAATATGTCCTGCTTGCATGTTTGCGTAAAGACGTATTAATAATGAAAAAGGTTTGATAAAAATCCCTAAAACTTCAATAGGAATTAATATAATATATAAAGGCACTTTAGCATACCAAGGCATAGAATCTCCTAACGGATCAAAAATATGCTTCCAGTAATCACTAGTTCCTGTTAAGTTTGTTAATAAAAACGTTAATATCGCTAAAGAAGCTGTTACTGCTAAATTACCTGTTACATTAACTCCTAATGGAGTTAAACCAAATATGTTTAAAAACCAAATAAAGAAGAATACGGTTAATAAAAATGGCATATACTTCATGTACTTTTTCTCTCCAATATTAGGAATAGCAATATCATCTCTAATATAAAGAACGATTGGTTCGAAGAAACGTCCAAATCCTTTTGCAATACCACCATTATTAGCATAAGATCTTGCTAAGCCTCTAAATAAAAAGAACATTAGCAAACCTGTAATGATTATCATTACAACACTTTTAGTAATAGAGAAATCTAATGGTTTTACGTTTGTTGGATGATGCTCTTCATCATAATTAATTGTGCCTTGAGCATCTGTTTTGTATATTTTACTATGGTATAGTTTGTAATAATCACCATCAACTTCAGCAAGGGTTTCTCCGTGATGAAATTTTGAAGACGAAAATACTTTCAAACCATTATCCCAAAGAATAACAGGAAGAGGAGCTCCAACATATACATGTTCTCCAGCGTCGTTGGTATATGAAAAAAGGCTGAAATCATAAGAATCTTTCAAGTGATGTTGAATATATTCCTTTATTTCAGATTTTTTATCTCCTCCTTTAGCAGCATCGTCGTTTTTACCAAACGAAACGAATGAAACTAAACATAGTAATAAGGTAATTGTCTTAACGGTCATTTTTCTTTGCATATCACTCAAAATAATAGTGGCCTAAAAATCGCTGCAAAGGTAGGTTTTTATTTAAAAAACAAAAACAATTTCAAACTTTATTTTTAGGTGTTAATTTTGGATGGAGAGCGAAAGCAATTATTCCATTTTATTCAACCATTTGGCAAGGCTAAATGTTTCAAGAACTAAGCTCAAAATATAAGGCACAAAAAATGCTGCAAACTCTAATTTTGAAATATCTCCATCGGCTTTATAAAACGGATAAAACACAATAAAAAAGACAATAAACTTTAGGAAACTTCCTCCTAAAAACAAAAAGCCAAGTTGATCTTTGTATTTGTCTTTCATTTTATAAAGAAAACCAAAAATTGAAATGGCTAAAACGGCATTAACTACATAAGCTAATACGATTTTGTTTTCGTATAATGGAAGTGATTTTGAACTAAGAACAAACAGATGAATAGCAAAGGCAACTACTAATAAAATAGAAAGCTTTACAGTAAAAGAAGTAAACGTATTGTTCATTTAATATTTAATTCGGTTGAGTTGTTTTACGACTATAAATAAAGAAATCCCAACACCTAAAAGCGTACAAATAACAACATAAAGTTTACCGCTATCGTTATATGACGTGTCAAGCCATTTTCCTAACATGACAAACAAGTAGATAATCACACCCATTTCGATGCCAATTCCAGAAAGTATGGCGACGTTTTTAAGCGGACTGACCTTTTTCTGGTTGTTTTCCTGGTTGGATTGAGGTTTGTTGTCCTGTTCTTGAGCCATTATTAAGTTCTTTTAAAGCGCCTTTCATTGAGCAAGTTGCATTAAATGTTGCTCCAGGTTCAACTGCTAATTTACCAACGATAACTTCACCTTCAACATGAGCAGAAGATTTTAAAGACAAGGTGTCCGATAGATATAATTTCCCTGAAAATTTACCTTCAATATCAGCATTGGCACTTTTAAGTGTGCCGTTTATTATTCCTGTTTTACCAACAACAACTTTTCCTGGTGTTTTGACATTGCCTTGAACTGTACCTTCAATTCTAAAATCACCATCACTTATAATATCACCAGTTATGGTTGTTCCTTTAGCAATTGTGTTTTGCTGTGAGATTGTTTCTGTTGCCATTTTTCCTGTTTTTTTATCTGAAGAAAACATAGGTTTTTCTAATTATTGAGATGCTAAGTATTCGTTTAAATTTTTATGTCTCTGAATGATTTCATAGTTAGGTGATGAAATTGAATAGAAATCACGAACAATTTTGTGTTTATTTTCCTCCAAAATTTCAGCAAAACCTGAAGCGCCTTGTGCACTTTTTAAACCATGAACAACTACAAAAATAGTGTTTGTATCATAAACATCAATTGAGGTTGTTAAATCAAAATAAGTGACTTTAGAAACAGCATCGTTTAATTTTTCAACAAACGTATTAATTTCTTCTGTTTGATCGGCTTCAAATGGATATAATACATTAAAATGTTTTGCAGATTCATTATCCACAAACTCCTTCTTAGCTAAAACAGGTATCACCTCACTAAGTATAATTTCCGCTTTCTTTCCTTCTTCTGAATTTGGATAGGTTAAAGCAATATAATTTACACCTGCTTTATAATCTTCAAAGCCATATAAACGACCTTTTGCTGATGCCTTTAAAATTTCAAACTTTGGAACCATTACGTCGCCTTCAAACTTTAGAATATTAGCTTCCGCAGCTGTGATTACCTCAGCATATTCTTGATCATTAAATTTTTCATACAGCGATTCATAAATTCGCTCTGGACTGTTTTCATCTTTGGCAAATTCTGAAGTAGGATTCAATAAAATCTGAGCATATCTCGAGTCGGCATGATTAGAAATAATATCATTTTTCATGTTCTCTGCCTTACTATCTAAGCCAAGGTCAACATAAATTTTATATAAGTTATACTTAGAAGGTAGTATTAATCGTTCTTCAGGATTATTAAGTAATAATTTCTCTAACTTGTCCTGAGCAAGTTCATGTTCTTTGAACTTTTCTTTATAAATAGAACCTAATTGGTAGTACGCAAAATTTCTTTCTTTACCTATACTGTCAATTACTTTTTGATCTGAAGGAATCTTTGACATATAAAATTCTGGATCAAACAACTCATCATTTGAAGCACCAGCGACAGCTTCGCCACCTTCTTGGTTTTGAGCTTTGTTTATTGCACTACTTGAAAGTCTCCAATTATCTTTAAGTTCTCGATCTCCCCAAACTTTCACAAATTCGTTTTTACCAAAAGACAATGTCGTTTGATTATAAAAATAAAACTCCTGTTTACCTCCTGGATCAGCTCTTTGCGCTTTACCAATTTTGTTATTATCGGCCGTTTTTATTCCTGAATTCACACGCTCAGCAGCTTCAGCTCTTTCTTCAGCTTCTTTTGCTTTTGCTTTTAGATCGTTTGTATATTCTGTAAATATGGCTAATCTATCTGTTTCAGATAAACTCACTAAATTTAAAATACTGTCATTTACTTGAGCAATATCTTCGTAATAGATAACATCATCTAAATTTTCTCGTTTCTTTTTAATAACTCGATATGGCTTTGAGTTTAATTTTTGATTGACCATAGTGCTATCATAATAAGCACCTGCTACTCTGTAGTTCGCATTGTCAAAATTCATGTCACCTAATGTACTGTAATCAAACGCTTTTAATTGTTTGTCTCCCGTATTGGTTCGTAAGGACTTATTATAGTAAACTACAGCTAATGAATCTGACGCATTTGCTCTATGATACTCTGCTATGCGATAGTAGATATTATCAAGAAATGGACGATTTTCACGATTCTCTTCTAGGTCTGTAAGGTATTCTTCAAACTCTAGTTTATCACCACTTTCCATATCAAAGTTGGTCACTTTAGCTAAATGAGCATGTATATAATATGGTCTTGGAATTTTGCGATGCATGTCTATAATCTCATCAAAAACTAAGTTGGCACTATCTTTCTGTCCAAACTCATTATATAGTTGTCCGATTATAAAATTGTATCGTGCTTTCTCTCTGTTTTTCTTCGTGTATAAAGCGGCAACTTTTAATTGTGCTAATGCGCTATCTTTTGCTTTAATATTAATATAAGCCTGTGCCATCATTGCTGTTGCATCAGCTAAATCTTGATCTTCTAATTCTTCTTGGTCTAGAAGGCGTTTTAAATTTTTAATTGCTAATTCATTATTTTCTAAACGAATATTTGTTTTCTCTCTCCAGACTTTTGCTGTATTAATTTTATCACTAGCAGGATATTTGTAGAGAATGTAATTGAATGCTTCAAGTGCTGGTATAAATCTCTGATCAAAATATCGCGCTTCACCTAAGAGCAAATAGGCTTCATCAATTTGAGGATTATACTCTTTGCCTTTAATATTCATCCCATGCTTTTGAACTGCTTTAATTGCTTTTTCTTCAGCTCGTTCAAAATCCTGATTTTTAGATTGTCCAGGTAAGAAAATATCTTCCGCTTCCTGCATACGTTCAACTGTAAGTAAATCCCAGAAATTATCTGTTGCAGCATTGTCTACAGTTTCACGTCCTTGTTCAAGGGCGATATAACCATTATAAAGAATATTATATTTTGTGCCTAAGGCATGGAAATTTCTATTAATAAACGAATCATTTTTACGTGAACAACCAGTAACAAAAAGGGTCACAAAAAAGATAGAAATTATGATTTTAAACGATGTATTCAACGTGGTTGTGTTTGGTTAAGGTATAACTAAAAACGACTACAAATATTATGTAATAATGTAAAAATAAGCATCTTTTTGAATTATCGTCTAAAAATGCGTGCTTTTTAGATGTGTTGTTACGGCTTAAACGTGCTCAGAACCTGCGAAATGTGCTTCTAATTCCTTTAAAGTTTCAGTGCTTGTTGCTAAATCTTTTACGACTTCACCTTTTTCTAAAACTACAATGCGCTCACAAACATCTGTCACGTGCATTAAATCATGGCTAGATATTAAAACGGTTACACCTTGTTTTTCAGCTAAGTTTTTAATGATAGATTTTAACCTAATTTGTGTGGTTGGATCTAAATTTGCAAACGGTTCATCTAAAATAATAACTTCAGGGTTTCCTATAAGAGCGGCAACAATTCCTGCTTTTTTCTGATTACCTTTACTTAAATCGCGAAGGTATTTTTTCTGATTTAAAATTTCGCCATGGAAAAAATCTGAAAACTGAGCAACCAAAGCATCTACATCAGCCTTATTTTGTCCTCGAAGTTCACCTATAAAATAAAAATATTCTTCAGCAGTTAAATAGCCAATTAGAAAACTTTCGTCAATAAAAGAAGAGGTGAACGGTTTCCAATCTTCACTTTCATGAACGAGTACATCATTGTTTTTAATATGTCCTGTAGTTGGCTGAATTAAATCCAACAACAAACTAAAATAGGTTGTTTTTCCTGCGCCATTATTTCCCACTAAACCGAAACTTTGGCCTTTTGGGATCTCAAGACCTTCGATGTGTAATACAGTAGCGTCGTTATATTTTTTTGATAGGTTAGATGTCGTAATCATGATGTTATATAATTAAATTTTTAATTAGCTTTTTTCAGCAAATGCTGCAATAGTTTTATACTTTCCTTTTTGATAAATCTTTTCTATAAAAGCGAAAATTTGGTTTTTAAATACAATTCCTAAAACACCACTCAAAGCTATAGCAATTAGGCCAGCTTCAAAGTTTATCAATTTATAAGGAATGTAAAACAAGATCATAGGTAATAAAATTTTAGGCATTGCAATTAGCATTTGTGTCGGGTTAAATCCATTAGTGTTGCTAAATGCTTTTGCTTTTACATTTAATTCAATAGGAACTCTGTTAAGTGCGCCTCCAAATAAGGTGATAAATGAATTTAAACCTACATTAAAAACTGCTCCAGCTGCAATCATACCAAAGATTTCCCATCCAAAGTATAAATATGGAATGCTCAAAACAAATGAGATAGAAACTGCAAAAACCATTAAATACCATTTAGATTCAAGGTACTGCCTGTAAGGAATATTTTGGCTCATTAATAGTTTATAATATTCACTATCCCAAGATGGCACTAATTGACCAAAACTCATTAAAAATCCTCCAGTTACAAACATAGACGCAAAAGCTAAAAATGCTGGCATATCTTTGTAGGCGTCTTGAGTATAGAAAATTAATCCGTAGAACAAGAATAAAAAAGACATCATCATTACTTGTTTCGGCCTGGCATTTCTCCAAATAAGTTTTACGTCATTTTTCAAGAAAGGCGCAACACCTCCAAAACGATCCATCCAAGATAAATCTGTAGCGTTCACTTCTTTTATTTTTTTTGAAACTGCATCATCAAGGTAAAACCCTTTTCGGATATACACAAAGTTGGCATAATACAATCCTAAAACTAAAGCTAATGGGATAAGCATTAGAAGTGGTTGACTATACAGTGTATTAAACGCAATTCCTATTGGTTTTGAAATGGCAAAAATGCCATAGTATTCTAAACCAATAAAGGCAAAAAGAGAAACCGCAATGATGTAAAAAATGGTATTATTCTTATTGATTAAAAAATTTAGGTAGTTCACTGATAAGGTTAAAAACACAATCGACAAAAACCAACACAATACTTGTATTACAGCATATCCTTTAGCTAAGAGAACAATACAAAACGGTAAAAAGAGAAAAATAGCTAAGAAATTGAAAAAGGAAAGACTTGTTTTTCCCAATAAGTAATGAATAACTGTATTTCTTTTTATTGGAATCGTCATTAATGGTTTTACATTCATGACTGGTAATTGTTGCATGAAAAATCTAAAAACCATTTCGAAAAGGAACCAATAGATTATAAAATTATTTACAGTTACTATAGGATCTATATCTGGAAGTGCTTTTTTGGCAATAAAAAACATTCCTACTCCAAGCATTAAAGCTGCTCCACCAAAATAAATGGCAGCAAGAATAAGTAATATTTTTATGGCAATCCCTTTTTGAAAATAAGAAGCTCTAAAGAACTGTTTCCACTCAAGGCGAATAAAATGTTTAATCATGGTAATGGTTAATTTTAATACATTAGTAATAATAATGTCTTTTTTGTTACAAACAAAACCAAATTCAATATTCGATTTCTTATTTTTGAAAACTCATAATTAGACCTTGTAGCAAATTGTTGTAATTTAAATTATTATTGGCGGTTTGTGGGTTTAACGAAAGCTTAAAAAACAAAAAAATGTCACAATTTCACTCATTAACAATAAAAAATATCGATCGTATTACTGATAACTCTGTTGCGATTAGTTTTGATATTCCTCAACATTTAAAATCTGATTTTGCTTTTAAAGCTGGACAATATATTACCTTAAGAACTACAATTAATGGTAACGACATAAGACGTGATTACTCCTTGTGTTCATCTCCAAAAAGTGGTGAACTAAAAGTAGCAGTAAAAGAAGTTGAAGATGGGACATTCTCATCTTACGCCAACAAACAGCTAAACCCTGGAGATCAGTTAGACGTTGCCACACCAAATGGTCGTTTTATTTTTGAACCTAATGATTCTAAAACTAAACATATAGCGGCTTTTGCTGCTGGAAGTGGAATTACACCTATTTTAAGTATTATAAAATGTGCCTTAGAAGAAGAAGTACAAAGCAATGTCGTGCTCGTTTATGGAAATAAATCAACCAACGACACTATGTTTTTAGATGAGTTGTTACAACTGCAGCATCAATATAGTGACCGATTTGCGATTCAATTTGTGTTTAGTCAAGCTCAAGAAGACGATGCCATTTTTGGAAGAATTGAAAAAAGCACAGTTAACCTCATTCTAAAAAACAAATACAAACATCTTGATATTGACGCTTTTTATCTTTGTGGTCCGGAAGGCATGATCAATACTGTAAAACATGTTTTGGAAGAACATGAAATACATAAAGACACAATTTTTTATGAACTTTTTAAAGCCTCTAAACCAGCAGCAATAAATACAGATACAATTGCAAGTGGAAACACAAAAGTGACCATGATTTTAGATGATGAAACCTCAACTTTTGAGATGCCTCAAAAACGTACAATTCTTGAAGCGGCTTTAGATAAAGATATTGATGCACCTTATTCTTGTCAAGGTGGAATTTGTAGTAGTTGCATTGCAAGAATTACTGAAGGGGAAGCTAAAATGAGACAAAATAATATTCTTACCGATGGTGAGTTAGCTGAAGGTTTAATTTTAACCTGTCAAGCTCAACCAACCACCGAAAAAATAACTGTCGATTATGATGATGTTTAATTTACCTAAAATGAATTTCATCTTAATTAATTGCTTTTAATCCTTAAAACATGTGCTTTGTCGAATAAAAAGAAGTTATTCCTACAAACGTTTGACACTAAAATTTAAACAAAATACCTTAGCAAAAGATTAGAACGCTATTTTCATTTGGGATTATCTAAACGTTCTTAATCAGAGCCTTACTCTTAGGAGTGAGGCTTTTTTTTATTTAAAAATATTCTCTATTTTTTTGAGAATATCTTTTGGAGAAATTGTACTAAAAACGTCTTCGTAACCTTCTGGAAATACATTTCCATATACCGAAGTTGGTATTTTTGGAAATTGATTTCTGTCTGCTAATATCGCATTGTTTTCATCTTGGTTAAACGGATAAAAACCTGCATAAGGATGTGTAACTCCCCAAATTGTTAAAACTTTAACGCCTTGCATTGCTGCCAAATGTGCATTTCCAGAATCCATAGAAATCATTAGTTCTAAATTTGAAATGATATCCAGTTCATCATTCAGACTTAGTTTTCCTGCTAGATTGATAACGTTATTATTCTTCATTGCTAAATTTTGAAGTTGATGCGCTTCAGTTCCTTTGGCTCCAAACAGTAATACGTTATACTCTTTTGAAAGGGTTTCAATAACTATTTGCATTTTAGACAAAGGATATGCTTTTCCTTTAAATGCTGCAAAAGGTGCAATGCCAATACAGGGTTTTGATTCGATTCCAATTAACGCTCTAGCATTTGAATTTAATTCAGAAGGCTTAGGAAACATAGGATTAGTTAGGTCTACTGGATATCCTAAGCGTTCAAACACATCAGCATAGCGTTGGTGAGTTGTTTTTAATTGTTCAAATACTTTCCCAGTAGTTAACGCCTTTTTGGCTGCTCTGCCTTTATCAATTTGAACAACTTTCTTTCCGAAGAAAAAAAACTTCAATAGGTTACTTCGCAACACATTATGCAAATCTGCAACACTATCAAAACCTGTTTTCTTTAATAACTTTGAGAGTTTATACAAGCCAAAAACACCTTTGTGATTTCCGTTTATCTCTGCAATAACAATAGTAACATTGTGCAAATCTCTAAACAAGGGTTTGAAAAAGGCTTTCGTTAAAACGGTAAGTTTTAGGTCTGGATATTGACTAATTAATGCCCTCAACACAGGAATCGTCATAGCAACGTCACCCATTGCAGAGAGACGAATGACTAGGATGTGTTTTGGTTTTGACATATTGGTAACCCTTGTCACACTGTGCCGAGTCGAAGTGCATTTTGATGTCGTCACTAATGGTCTTCGACTGCGCTCAGACTAACAGAAAGGTATTATTTACTTCTGAGAACGTAAGACAGGATTCAACTCGTCGTCGTTGTACATTTTCATCTGCTTGTATACTTTCATATACTTGTCGCCTTTACTAATATCGTCTAAAAGTGTATCAATCGCTGTTGATAAATCAACACGTTGTTCTAACAAAACATCAAGTTTCTTCTGGCAAGCAGCTCTGTGTGCATCTGAAGCATTTTCTCGAGTTGCTTCTTCATTCATATGATATACTTTAAGCGCCAAAATTGATAATCTATCAACTCCCCAAGCTGGGCTTTCGGTATTAATAGTTGCTCCCGGTTTTGCTGTTACATTTTTATACTTTTCAAGAAAGTAACTATCAATAAATTCTACCATATCTGTTCTGTCTTGATTAGAAGCATCAATTTGGCGTTTCAAAGTTAAAGCAGCAACTGGATCAATTTGAGGATCACGAATAATATCTTCATAATGCCATTGCACAGTATCAATCCAACATTTTCTATATAATAAGTGCTCTAATAAATTAGAGTTTTTATCATATACATTGGTAAATGGTTGATCAACCGTATTAATTACATGGTACTTTTCAATAACCTCTTGAAATATCTTATTTGCGTTTCCTGAAAACATAATGTGTGAATTTAAAGTGCAAATATAGAAGTAATTATTAACTTTATCTCCCATAAAAATCACAGTATGCAAATTCATAATCTATCTGAGTCAAATTCTATTTTAAATTCTTTTATCGCTGAAATTAGAGACGTAGCCATTCAACAAGACCGAATGCGTTTCAGAAGAAACATAGAACGTATTGGAGAAGTTTTAGGTTATGAAATGAGTAAAACTTTAGATTTTAAGCCGAAAACTATTCAAACACCTCTGGGAGAGAAACCTACAGAAATATACCAAAATAATATTGTTTTGTGTTCTATTTTAAGAGCAGGTGTGCCTTTACATAATGGATTGCTTAATTATTTTGATGATGCCGAAAATGCTTTTATTTCGGCCTATAGGCATCATAAACATGATCCTGAAACTTTTGAAATAGTCGTTGAATATCTAGCATGTCCAGATTTAAATGGTAAAACCTTAATCCTCGCAGATCCAATGTTAGCTACAGGACAATCTATGGTGGCAACCTTTGAAGCTTTAAAGCCATTTGGCACGCCTAAAGAAATTCATTTGGTTAGTGTTATAGGAGCACAAGCAGGTGTAGATTTTGTGACTTCACATTTTAATAGCGACTCACATTTATGGATTGCTACTATTGACGAACAACTCAATGATAAAGGCTATATTATTCCTGGACTTGGAGATGCTGGAGATTTAGCTTTTGGCAAGAAACTACAGCAATAATGTGATAATTGGGGTCAATATTAATATCCATAGTAAGCTTTCCTTAAACCATTTTTCTGAAATCACTTCTAGGTAGTTTGTCATAATTATAGCTAATGGCGCAAAAAGGAAAATAAACTCACTTCCATTTTTTATTGGAGATATTACAATAATAACGATAGCAATAATTGCTGCGATTACAATTAATGAAAATGAAGGTCTAGAGCTTTTAGTTTTAGATTTTAAGTTCTTGATATAATAAAAGAGCGACCAGACTCCAAAAGACAATAAAATTGTAGCTCCAATTATAATTCGTTTAGAATTTAATGAACTAAAATCGAAACTCACATCAATAAGGTTATTAAAGTAATTATAGGTGTCAAAATTCATTACAATCATGTAAGATGTTCCAATAACCGCTACCGTTAAAACTCCGAGTATTGGAACCAACCAATTTTTCACATCTGTAATAACATAAACGACCAAAGCTGCAGCAATTAAAACAAAAAACAACACCGACCAGAAGTAAAATAGTGATGCAATTGTAATCCAAAAAGATGCATCAAAAAGTTTCTTTTTAATGTCTTTTTTCGATCTTAAGCTAATAATACGTCTTAAGGCAAAGAGTAAAAAAAGATTTGCAAGTAAGGTTTTAGAATTCAAAAGTGTCTCAGGTAAAACAGCAATAAATAATACAAACAACAGGATTTTATAACTGTTCTTTTTAGTAAGGTTGTTTTTATTAACAAGAAAGTCAAATACAAAAACTGAAAATAAGCACACTCCAAAAAGAAGAATTTGTTTAGTAATTAAAAGTGTATCTAATTCTACATCCAGGGTCATATACTTTGTAATCACAAAAACAATAAGAAGTGTAACGCTAATTACTACAAAGTTTATGGGTTTTGACTGACTAAAAAAATTTGAGATCATTAATTAAGTTAAAAAGTAAAAAGACAACAGTAATATTTATAGATTTTTTCAGTTTTTAGCTGAAAAAACGTAATTTTGTACCGTAAAGATATAATTTAAACCTACAACAGTATTAATTTTTAGACCAATGAAAGACTTTTTTTACGCTATAGAGGATTTATTTGTAAACGTTTTATTCTTACCATTTGATGCGCTTAGAGCACTAGAACTTGACGCATGGTGGTCAGCTAATTTTATATCTTGGATTTTTATTATTATTGGTTTTGTTGCTTTCGTTTACTGGATGCTACAATTGAAAAAATATAATGCAAACGGAGAGGAAGATAAAAGTATTACATCCCACTCTTATTTATAAATCGAATCCAATATCTTTTCGATAGTACATCTTATCAAAATGTAATTGATTTATATTTTGGTAGGATTTTTTTATGGCTTCTTCATAGGTATTACCATAAGACGTAATAGCCATAACGCGTCCTCCTGACGTGATTACTTTTTCGTTTTTTATAGTTGCTCCTGCATGAAAAACTAAAGAATCAGTTACGTTTTGTAAACCAGTTATTTCTTTACCTTTCTCATATGCTTCAGGATAACCTCCAGAAACTAACATTACTGTAGTTGCTGCTCTTTCATCTATTTCCAAATTAATCTCATTAAGTCGTTCTTCAGAAATGGCTTTAAAAATTTCGACTAAATCTGTTTTTAATCTAGGTAATACAACTTCGGTTTCAGGATCACCCATTCTAACATTGTATTCAATTACTTTTGGTTCATCTCCAACTTTTATTAAACCAATAAACACAAACCCTTTATATGGTAAATTATCTTTTTGAAGTCCTTTTATAGTAGGTTTAACAATGCGTTCTTCTATTTTGCTTAAGAAATCTTGGGTGGCAAAAGGCACTGGAGAAACAGCTCCCATTCCACCTGTATTCAAACCCGTATCGCCTTCTCCTATTCGTTTGTAATCTTTTGCAGTAGGCAGGATTTTATAGTGTTTCCCATCTGTTAAAACGAAGCAACTTAACTCTATTCCATCTAAAAATTCTTCAATAACAACCTTTGAGCTTGCGTCTCCAAACTTAGCATCAACCAACATACTTTTCAATTCGGCTTTAGCTTCACTTAAATCCTTAAGAATTAGGACACCTTTACCAGCTGCTAAACCATCGGCTTTTAATACGTAAGGAGGTTTTAATGTTTCCAAAAAAGCATAACCTTCTTTTACATTTGAAGCATTAAAGCTTTGATAGGCTGCCGTTGGAATATTGTGTCTATATAGAAATTCTTTTGCAAACTCTTTACTACCTTCTAACTCGGCTGCAGCCTTTTGTGGTCCAATAACTGCTATATGCTTTAGTTGAGCGTCCTTTAGAAAGAAATCATGAATCCCTTGTACTAATGGATCTTCTGGGCCAACAACAATCATATCGATTTTATTTTCTAAAACTGCTGATTTAATGGCTTTAAAATCTGTAACCTTAATATCTAAGTTGATTGCAATCTCATTAGTACCAGAATTACCTGGAGCTACAAAAAGTGAGTTACACAAAGGGCTTTGAGTTATTTTCCAAGCGAAAGTATGCTCTCTTCCGCCAGAGCCAAGAATTAAAATGTTCATGTAATCTGTTGTTTGCACAAAAATAATTGGTTTTAACTTGAAAAAACAATTATTTTACACAAACCTTAATTGTATTTTAAAATCTTGAGATTATTTGATTTTACGTTAAAAATGAATGGCTTTCCTATTGATAAAGCAAAGCTTGCTCTGTCAAAAATTCAAGATAAAGATGAAGGTGATTTTGAGACCTATGTTAAAGCACAAAGAAATGCAATTGTCTTATATCATTTAGAAAACACACCGTATTACAAATCTTTAGGTAAATCATTACGATTAGATGATTGGAATTCGGTACCAATTATGACCAAATCTGATTTGCAACAAACCCTGGAGCAACGTTTATCACAAGGTTTTACTAAAGCAAATGTATATATAAACAAAACCTCAGGTTCGTCAGGTAATCCTTTTATTTTTGCTAAAGATAAATTTTGTCATGCCTTGACATGGGCTGTAATTCAAGATCGATTTAGTTGGTTTGATTTAGATTTCAATAGCTCTAAACAAGCTCGTTTTTATGGTATTCCTTTAGATAAAAAAGGATATTACAAAGAACGATTTAAAGATGTTTTAAGTAATCGCTTGCGCTTTTCTGTATTTGACTTAGGCGATGTTGCGTTTGAAGTTATTTTGAAAAAATTCAATACCATTCCTTTTGCATATATCAATGGCTATACAAGTGCAATTGTTCAATTTGCAAAGTTCTTAAAGCGTAAAGAAATTGTTTTAAAAGACATCTGTCCTAGTTTAAACGTTTGTATTGTAACTTCGGAAATGTTATTTGATAATGATAAAGCGCTACTAGAAAATCAATTTGGAGTTGCTGTTGTTAATGAATATGGAGCTTCTGAGCTTGATTTAATTGCGTTTCAAAATACGAAAGATGAGTGGCAAGTTAACAGCGAAACTTTATTTGTTGAAATTCTAGATGAAAACAATAAGCCATTGCCATATGGTGAAGAGGGTCGAATTGTTATTACTTCCTTATATAATAAAGCACATCCTTTTATTCGCTATGATATTGGTGATATTGGAATCCTTTCTAAACAAAGCACAATTAAGAAACCAATCCTTGAAAAACTGGTAGGTAGAACTAACGACATCGCTATTTTACCTAGTGGGAAAAAAGCAGCAGGATTAACTTTTTATTATATTACCAAAACTCTAATTGAAGACGACGGAAATGTTAAAGAGTTTGTTATTGAGCAGCTTAAAAAAGACACGTTCAAAATTAAATATTCTAGTAATGAAGAATTATCTAAGGAAAAGACAGAAATTATAAAACAGGAAATGGAACGGTATTTAGAACCAGGAATTGAGATAGTTTTTCAACGAGAACCAAAACTAGCACGCACTAAAAGTGGAAAATTAAAACAGTTCACTTCCCATATAAAACAAGAATCTTAATGAAGAATGTGCTTATTATAACAAGCTATTTTCCTCCAGAAACAGGTGCGGCTTCAAACAGAATTTTTCATCTTGCTGAAGGCCTTAAGGACCATCAATTTAATGTTTCGGTATTAACGCCTTTACCAAACTATCCAACTGGACAAATCTTTAAAGACTACAAAGGAAAGTTTAAACATAGCGCTACTGAGAATGGAATTTTAATTCATCGCCTTTGGATTTACGCTAGCAATTCAAAAAATAAACTCCTGCGATTAATTGCTATGTTATCCTATAGTTTTAGTCTAGTGTGGTTTTTTATGTGGCACAAAATTCCGAAAACCGTTATTGTGCAATCTCCTCCTTTATTGGTTGCTTTTACATGTATGTTATGTCTAAAATCTAAGAAGCGTCATCTGGTTTTAAATGTTAGTGATCTTTGGCCAATAGCCGGTTTAGAATTAGGCGCATTTAAAAAGAATTTTAGTTATAAAATGCTTGAACATATTGAGCGTTTTAACTATAAAAGAGCGAACTTAGTATTAGGACAAAGTGAAGAAATTTTATCACATGTTACATCCATTTTTCCGGAAAAGAACACTTTTTTATATCGTAACTATCCAGATTTTGAAAGTCCAAAATTAAATTATAATCCTTCAAATGGAAAATTAAAAATCGTTTACGCAGGATTGCTAGGTATTGCACAAGGGATCTATAAGTTATGCCAAGAATTAGATTACAGTACAATTGAATTTCATATTTATGGGTCTGGAGCAGAACAAGTAAAAATTGAAACTTTTATTGTAAATCACCCTGAACTACCCATTATATATCATGGTCAGGTTACAAGAAACGAATTACATGAGGTCCTTTTACAATATGACATTACAATTATACCTCTATTGAAACGGATTTATGGATCTGTTCCTTCTAAAATTTTCGAATATGCTAAGTTAGGTTTACCAATGTTATACTTTGGAGGTGGCGAAGGAGAAACAATAATAGAAACTCATGAATTGGGTTGGATTGCTGAAGCAGGTAATTATAATGAATTAAATTCTGTTATTACATCTATAAAATCCGATATGATTTCTGAAAGTTTGCGCCAAAAAATAATTGAAAAAGGCAAAAAGGAATTTGATTTTAAATCTCAATTAGGAAGACTGAAAAATATAATCTAATACGCTTTCTCTTCTCCTTTTACTGCATTAATGAAGGTTTTAATAATAATTTTTAAGTCCAAAAGCAATGACCAGTTTTCAATATAAAAAATATCAAATTTAACACGACCTATAATATCTTTATCAGACTCTACCTCTCCTCTAAATCCGCTTATTTGTGCTAGTCCAGTAATGCCTGGTTTTACAAAATGGCGCACCATAAACTTATCTATTTTTTTTGCATACATATTAGTATGACTAACCATATGAGGTCTAGGACCAACTACAGACATATCTCCAAAAAGTACATTGAAAAATTGTGGTAATTCATCTATACTAGTTTTTCGAATAACTTTACCAATTTTAGTAATCCTATTATCACCTCTAGTTGCTTGATACAAGTGAGCGTCTTTATTAGGTGTCATGGATCTAAACTTATAACAGTCAAATTCTCTATAGTTAAACCCATTTCTAGATTGCTTAAAAAATACTGGGCCTTTAGATTCTAGTTTAATTAAAATTGCAATTAAAGGAGTTAACCAAGAGAGCAAAAATATAATCACTAAACTTGAAAATACAATATCAAAAGTTCGTTTAAGAACCATATTAATAGGCTCCTCTAAAGGGATATCTCTTAATGTTAAAATTGGAATATAATCATAATACTCATATTTTAATTTTTTAGAATAAATCTCTTTATTGTCTGGTAAAAACTTTAATATTTTAAGGTTGTTATCTGCAAAATCTGCGATCTCATTAATTTGACTATTTGTGAGTTCTGATATTGAACAGTAAATCTCATCAACAGCTTGATCTCTGATATACTGAAAACAACTGTCTAAGCTTGCTGTTTTTTTATCTTTAAAACTAAATGTCTTTTTGTGTATATATCCATATTCTGGATTTTTATTAAAAAAATTTTCTAGGGCCAATGTTTTCTTATTAGCGCCGAAAATGACGGTTTTTCTATAATTACCACCAAATGAAACCCTATATTTTTGAAGCAAATAATACAGCGCAAATTTAAAAAAGATGATGGCCAAAAAACTAACCAAGACATAATTAAAAACCGTAATAGGAAATATATCTAAGTCGTGATAAAATCCTGCGAATGCAAAAATAATAAGAGTAAAAAGCACCATTTGTCTTAGTGCTAAAGAAAAAATAGTGACTTCTCTAGTATATCTATAAACCGCATAAAAACTAGAGTAGATTGAAAGAATAATCCAAGATACTGAAACAAAAAGAATAAACATTTTAGGATCTATATCCTTAAAAAAATAGAGTATTGCTAAACCATTAATAATACTTAAATCAATTAAGTATGAAATTGGCCTTAAATAACCTGAATATCTTCCTTGTTTAAATAAGCTCAACTTATGTTTTTATGTGTTTAGAAAAATCTCTGTGCTCACTTTTATAAAGCTCATCATGAGATAATCCTTTAAAGTAGTCGAAGGTTTTTTTCATTCCTTCAGCCCTTCCAACCTTAGGTTCCCATTGCAATAACTTTCTTGCTAAGGTAATATCTGGTTGTCTTTGCATAGGATCATCAACAGGCAAGTCTTTATAAATAACTTTTTGGTCTGTATTCGTCAACTTTATAATTTCTTCAGCAAAATCTGAAATCGAAATTTCATTAGGATTACCAATATTAACTGGATAGGCATAATCGCTAAACAGTAATTTAAAAATTCCTTCAACTTGGTCATCTACATAGCAAAAGGATCGTGTTTGAGAGCCATCTCCAAACACGGTAAGGTCTTCACCTCTTAAAGCTTGTCCCATAAACGCAGGAATAACTCTTCCATCGTTTAGACGCATTCGTGGCCCATAGGTATTAAAAATACGAACGATTCTAGTTTCAACACCATGAAATCTATGATATGCCATGGTTATAGATTCTTGGAAACGTTTTGCTTCGTCATAAACTCCTCTTGGACCAATGGTATTAACATTGCCATAATAGTCTTCGGTTTGTGGATGCACTAATGGATCTCCATAAACTTCAGATGTAGATGCTATTAGCAGCCTTGAGTTTTTAGCCTTAGCCAAACCAAGAAGGTTGTGTGTGCCTAAAGAACCCACTTTAAGGGTCTGAATTGGTATTTTTAAATAATCTATTGGACTTGCTGGAGACGCAAAATGTAGTATGTAATGCAAGTCTTTTTCAATTGAAATATGCTTTGTAACATCATGCTCAACAAATTCAAAATCTGGATGATCTTCTAAATGTTTAATGTTTTTAGGATCACCAGTAATATAGTTATCCATTCCAATAACATGGAAACCCTCAGCTAAAAACCTATCACATAAATGTGAACCTAAAAAACCTGCCGCTCCAGTTATAAGTACATTTTTCTTCATTTTTAAACACTTTTTCTTCCAATTGAAACATAGTTAAAGCCTTCGTTTTCTATTTCGATTGTGTCATAAAGATTACGACCATCAAAAATCATAGGAGCTTTCATATTGTCTTTAAGTTTAGAGAAATTTGGTGTTCTAAATATACTCCATTCTGTACAGATAATTAATGCATCAACTCCCATAATAGCATCGTACATATTGCTAGTATAATTCAATTGATCTCCATATTTCCGTTTCACATTAGGCATTGCTTCTGGGTCAAAAACATTGATTTTAGCTCCACGTTTTAATAATTCGTCAATCATGTATAATGCTGGTGCCTCTCTAATGTCATCGGTTTCGGGCTTAAATGCTAATCCCCAAATTGCAAACGTTTTTCCGTCTAAATCGCTATTGTATTTATCTAATATTTTTGGAATTAGAATTGTTTTTTGCTTGCTATTAACTTTTATAACGGAACTTAAAATTTCAAAATCATGATTGCTTTCTTGTCCAGATTTATGCAATGCTTTTACATCCTTAGGGAAGCAAGACCCACCATAGCCTATACCTGGAAATAAAAAACGTTTACCAATTCTAGAATCTGTTCCCATACCAATTCTAACCATATCTACATTTGCTCCTACTTTTTCGCAAAAATTAGCAATCTCGTTCATGAATGTAATTTTGGCTGCTAAAAAAGAATTAGCTGCATATTTCGTTAGTTCGGCAGAGCGTTCATCCATAATTAAAATTGGATTACCTGACCGCACAAAAGGTTTGTATAGTTTGTTCATTAGGTTTGTTGCTCTTTCTGAACTAGAACCTATTACAATTCGTTCGGGTTTTAAAAAGTCATCTACAGCAAAACCTTCACGTAAAAACTCTGGATTAGATACCACGTCAAATTCAACATCAGTTTCATTAGATATTGCGGCTTTTACTTTATCAGATGTTCCAACTGGAACTGTGCTTTTATCGACAATTACTTTGTAGTCTTTTATGTGTTTTCCTATTTCCTTTGCTACTCCCAAAACATAAGATAAATCAGCAGAACCATCATCATCTTCTGGTGTTGGTAGGGCTAAAAATATTATCTCTCCATGGTCTAGCCCTTCTGTTAAAGACGTAGAAAATTTAAGTCTATCGGCTTTTATATTTCTTTCAAACAACACATCTAAATGAGGCTCATAAATAGGAACTTTCCCACTTTGCATTTGTTTAACCTTATTAGCGTCTATGTCTATACATAAGACATCATTTCCTGTTTCTGCTAAACAGGTTCCTGTTACTAAACCAACATATCCTGTTCCTATTACTGATATTTTCATTTTTATTAATTTAATCTCCAACTCTTAATAGTTTGATCTAAACTACTTGAGTATATAATGTTATTTTCATCTTTCTTAATTCTGATAATCGCTCTTTTGTGGAAGTTGAATTCTTGATAAATTGTAAACTTATTTATGTCTATCACATAAATTTTACCATTCCAGCTTCCGCAAATTAGTTTATCTTTAAATTTCAGAAAAGTATTTATAAAATTATTATCTATTTTTATTTTTACTTCTTCGTTTGTTTCCAGGTTCTTTTTTAAAATCTCACCTTCTATCGTTGTATAAATAAGTGTTTCGTCAACCAAAGAAAAATCTGTAATTACATTATTTCCGTCATGGAGTAATGTTTTCTTATAGTTTAAAAAGTCATATTTATATATGTTTCCATTGTCGGTTGCAAAATAAAGCATATTGTCTTTATAAAGTAACTTTCTAGATAAAGAATTTAATTTTATTTCTATTGTTTTATAGTATTCTGGACGATCTTTATAGTCGATGAAAATAATTTTATTGGTCGTAAGGCTTAAAACAAATAATTTGGCGTCTTCGAGAAGTAAAACGTCTAATATTTTTCCTTTTTTATAGAAAAACTCATCCTCAAACTCTCCAAGTTTCTTATTGTAAAACCGTATGCTAGAAACTGTATCAACTAATTCGTTTGCCACAGAAATAATGGTATTGGAGTTTTCCTGAGTATTAATTTTTAGTCCGTAGCCACCTATAAAATAATTCTTTGACGATTTAGTTTTCTTATCATAGAGAAAAGCATCTCTTTTTTTTATATAAAAAATAGAATCTTTAAACACCTCAAAATCTCGTACTACAAAATCTGTTTTGATTACAGTTTCTACTTCTTGAGCCTTATATCTATGTATAAAGAGTATCTGTAATATGATAAATAAAAATAGTAATCTAACGTTCTGCATTTTCTAAAGCAACTAAATAATAGTTATAAAAAAGAGTTGTATAAACGATTCCATGATGTCTGTCTAATATGTTTTCAATATAAAAAACCATGAGAACTATTATAAAAAACCCGAAACCTTCTCTAATATCGAGTTTTTTTGTTCGAGGGTTTACTTTTCTAAAAATATTGATAATGAATAAAAATAAAATAAGGAAGCCAAAAAAACCAAACCTCATTAAAATTGATAAAAATTGATTGTGGCTATTTAAGTCTGAATCTAAATAATAATATTTCCCGTTTAAATAATGGTTGTAATTTAATATATCTTTTTCAGGTGAGGTAAGATTTCCAAAAATAGGATTATTTTCAAAAGCCTTAAAAGACGCCTCCCAAATCTGAAGCCTAAAATCTAAAGCACTTTCGTAATTTACATTTACTTTATTGATAAAAGCGGAGATTACGATAAGAATTAAAACTAAGAAAACGATATAATAACCAGTGTTCTTTTTAGATAATTCGGGTAATGAATGGATTAAAAATAAAAATAAAAAAATAAATACAGACACTTTGCTATCGAGTAAATACATAATGGCTAATGACAAAGCAGCTAAAAAAACATACAGTACTTTTAAAGCAATACTGGTGTCTGTTTTTCTTATGATTTTTTGAACTACACTATAATTAACAAATGTTAATATGAACATAGATAAATAGGTGTGGTGCAAATCAATTTGTTTCTCAAAAGTGTATTTATCAAATGTGAGATTGTGCACTATTGCGGAAAAAAACACATATAAAATAGCTGTCGCGACTCCTAAAAAGAGAGCATACATAAGAAGTTTATTTTCACTCTTGTTTCTTAAAAGTATAGGTGCAATAAAAAATAATGCAAAGTGCATGTATTGCTGTTCAAAATGCAAAAAGTTGTGATAAATATCTGTTTGTAAAATTGAATTTACTTCTATGTAGGCAAAGAAACAAAGACCAATTATTGCTGAATGTTTTAATGCTTTGGAAGCGAAGAGTTTGTCCCGTTTTAAGGCTACCTGAATGAGTTTAAGAGCAATAGATAAAATTAATGAAAACGTACTAAAGTTTATAGAAATTGGCAACAAAAATATTGACAGTGTAAACGCTAAAAAAGACAGGTCTTTTTTAAATAGTATTTCTTTTAAAATGGCGCTAGATTCCTTCAGCATCTGTTAATTAGATTTAGAAAAGAATTTCTGTTTATAGACTTCTATTAAGAAAAGTGGTGTTGAGTATAAATATCGTTTAGTTAAGCGCCAAGCAGTAAAACTCCTGTAAAGCCATTCTAGTTTTATTTTAATTATCCATTTTGGAGCTCGTTTTTTTGTTTCGGCAATAAAATCGAAGACTGCTCCAATAGAGCAAATAACATTAGTGTTAATTTTTTCTTTATTGTCAAAAACCCATTTTTCTTGTTTTGGAGCTGTCATTCCAACGAAAACAACATGAGGTTGAAACGCATTAATTTTAGACACCATCTGCTCATTATCTTCCTTAGAAAAAGACGATTTAAATGGAGGAGAAAAAAAACCGAATGTGATACTAGGATACTTTTTAGTTAACTTGTCTTTAATTAAATCTAATGTTTCTTGACTCGACCCAATGTAAAAACAATTTAAACGTTTCTGTTCTGAAATTTTTAGCAAATGTTCATGGATATCTGCTCCTGCTATTTTTTTAATTTTTTGGTTGTGATTGTTTTGAGCCATTAGAACAATACCTTCTCCATCTGGAAGTAAAACATCACTTTTTATTAAAGCCTGCTCAAATTTTGAATCGTTCTTTGCGACTATATAAGAATGAGCGTTAATTGTATTTATAACAATTCGCTTTTTTTCATCAATCCCTAGGTCTTCAAGGTTAGATGCGTAAACATTATAATTTTTGATTTTTATAGATTTCAACTCTCGATTCTTATATTAAAACAAGGAATAGCTCCTTGAGGGCAAATATAATTAGTAAATAGCTTATGCCATTACTTAAAAATAGTTAATTTCAATTAATTCTTAGACCATTTATCTATTACTTTAGACTTGTCTTGCAGATAAAAATTTTGAAAAAATGTAGAGTTGACTATTTGATTTATTACGTTGTGGTCTAGTTTAATGCTTTTCTTAATGTTTTTATATGTGCCAGCATAATGTTTATTCTCACCAAGATTTGCCTTTTGTAATTGTAATGGAGCATCAAGGTCAAGGAAGTCTTTAATCGCTATAGGGAACACCGAATCTAAATCTTCCATTTTTAATAATAGAAGATGATTGTTGTTGTTATGTGAAATTACATATTTGTTTTTATAATCAAATTTTTGTGCGAAAACATCTATCCCAAAATTATTTTTGATTTCTAGATCAAACCATTCTTTAAGTTCATTACAGATATCAGTTTCAAACTTTTCTTTTAGTATTTTTTGAGCGATGTTTATATCAATTTCTAATTTTTTGTTTTCCAATACATCTTTATATTGATCGGTATTTTGGAAAAAAGAAGATATTTCTCTTGAAATTGGCTCTCTAATGATACTTATAATCAATAATTTACCAGTATAAGTTTTGAGTTTTTTTCTTAAAATTTTAGAAACAATTAAATGTAAGGGTTTTGACTTTCGATTAGAATAAATATGGTCTCTAACTGATTTTTCTATTCCTGCTTTAGAAAAATTATGGATATGAAAAACTTGATTTGTAGTTTCTTTCTTTAACGTATAATAAACACTTGAAGATCCAACCTTTCCTGGTGTTAGAATAATAATTGGTGGTTTTTTAAATTGTATGGTTTTAAATTTAATTAGATAAACAAATTCGACTAATGAGCCTAAGTATTTAGCAATAAATCTACGAAATCGAACCTTTAAATTCATGAACTATTTATTATTTTCTTAAGGCATTTTTAAAGATATTATCTAATCTTTTTCCATACATTTCTACGGTAAACTCTTTTTGATATTTTAAATTTCCAGCAGTGCCCATTTCAATTTGCAATGAAGGGTTTTTTATTAAAACTTCCAATTTATCTGCTAAACTTTTTGCGTCTTTTTGTGGCACTATAAAACCGGTTTCGTTATCGTCAATTATATCCCTAACACCTCCTTCTGGACAAGAAATCACAGGTAAACTGTATTGCATCGCTTCAAGGAGAACTAAAGGAAAGCATTCATTGGGATAATGTGTTGGAAAAGCAAAAATATGAGCGTTTTCGAAAGCTTCATGCTTTTCTTTTTCATATTTCTTACCAGCATAATGTACTTTAGTTGTTAGATTTAGTTGTTCAATTTTTTCCTGCAGTTCTTCGGCTTTTATATCGCCAACATTACCAACATAAGTGCAACGAAAATCAAGTCCTCTTTCATCTAGATGTTTACAAGCATTAAGCAAAGTGTAAACCCCTTTAGACTCAATTAAGTTAGATAGAAATAAAATTTCTGTTGGACTGTTTTCAGATTTCAGCTCTCTTTTCTTTATGTCATAAGTCACCTTAGGAATTCCGTTATGGCAATATTGTATTTTATCGAGGCTTACATACTTCTGAATGTCTTCATAAATCCATTTTGATCCTAATACAATATCAACATTTCTTAACACTCTTTTGTACAAAAAGTTGTCTAAAAATTTATGCTGATGGTTTTTTATGCCTTTGTTGTGAAAATGGTAGACTAATTTTGCTCCCCTAAGTTTTAACATAAAAACGATTAAAGCATCTTTATAGAAACCCATTCCGTTAGAAGTTAAACTTATATATACAAGATCTGGTTTATACGATCCATAAGCTGAAAAACAACTCTTAAAAAGATTAATAAAATTTGACAACTTACTAAATGTTACTCGCTTTCTTTCCTTAAAGGTTTTGGTAGTTCCTAAATTTATGTATTTAGTTTCATAATTAGAATTAATAATTTTACTATCAACAATGAATTGACCTAACATTGCAGCACCATGAATTGGTGGAGGAAGATGAAGTATAAATAGTATTTTTGGTTGTTTCATATAATCTCTAAATTTAAAAAATTACGCAATGTGTAACTTGTTTTTTTAAAATAATTATGCTTTAAATTTTATTTTTTGTTTACGATCAATTTTATAGTTTCTAATCCCAATTTACATCCAATAGCAGTTATGCTAGCAAACACGTTCATTCCTGCATTCCGTCTTGCTGTATAAAATTCAATTAAAACTTTTTTAAGTGGAATTTGTCCGCTTACACCTCCTAGTCTAAAGTTCACTGTGGGCTTATTAATATAAAAAAACTGATCTTTGTTTTTCAGAAATGAGGTTAAGGTAAACTGATAATCCGAATACACCTTCAAGTTGGTATTATACATATATTCTTTGTAAACTTTTGGTGATACAAACATTGAAGGATGGTTATAAGTCATCGAAAAATATTTGAACTTTATTACAGATGGATTAAATGCAAATAGCTTTTTCTCTCCGTTTGGATACACATCAAATCTATCGGAATGAAATATTCCCTTCTCTGAATTTAAAAGGTAATTATGAACTACCGTTTCAACAGCATCTTGTTCGTACCAATCATCACTATTAATCATTCCAATAAGCTCACCTTTTGCCATACTAATACCTTTATTCATGGCGTCATACAGCCCTTTATCAGGCTCGCTTACCCAATGGTTAATATGAGCTTCATTTGCTTTGATTACATCTATGGTTCCATCGGTAGATCCACCATCAATAATTATATACTCAATATTATGATATGTTTGATTTGTAACACTATCAATAGTTTGTTGAAGATATTTTTTTCCATTAAAAACTACAGTTACAATACTTATTAAGGGCTGTTGTGTCATTTAATTTTTAATTTGTTTTCAATCTCTTCATTGGTCATCATTCTATTCTTTTTATTTAAAACAGTTCCTATTGACATCCATAATAAAATAAATGTAGGAGTGAAAGCTGGTCTAAAGGAAATTAAGCTCAATAATGTAAGTGACAAGATGAAAAGCCCAAGTCGTTTTACAAAATTATTATTTGATTTAAATATGGCTAAGTAAACCGAAGTTAGCATCAAGCTAAAATTTAGGATTAATAATAAAAACCCTCCTTTTAAAATCATTTGGAGGTAACCCACTTCTACTGTTATTCGGGTTGGATTATCTAATGCAAACCAATATTCGCCAATATGCTCAAAATATCTCAAAACCTTACTAAAAAAGGGACTGTAATACGTTCCCAATGAACCTTTCCCAAAAATCTTTTCAGTAGTGTTCAAATCGGCCAATAACTCAGTAAACAAAAATGTTCTTGAATCCTTAAACTCGATTATTCTATTAATAAGCAATGAAATATTTTCGTAACCATATGTGAAGACTAGAACCAAAAGTATTGTGAACCCTAACATAATATACTTAAGAATGGATTTTTTTATTTTAACATGCTTAATTTTCATTAAAAACAAAAAGAAAAACACAAGGGTAAGGAAAATAAACTCTATTCTTTGTTCTGTAAATATTGCAACTATAACGTAAAGTATAAAACTAAAATATACAATTAACCGTCCAGTAATATTAAATCGACTAAAGCCAATTAAAAGTATAAAGTTAATTGGTCTTAATAACCAAGTCCATTCTGTTTTCAGTTTTCCAGGCATTGCATTATACTGAAATAGAAACAAAGTTGAAAATAACATTACTCCAAACATGAACTGGACCGATTTAAATACTGGTCTCCAATTTTCTATCTTAATCCCTAAAATTAAGACAACAGGAATGATCCATGCCAGAGCCATATACACATTCCCGAAATTTGTAACCCAATCTTGGATTTTAAAAGAGAATCCTCTTACTGTGGTAATTATTCCCCAAAAAAACAAAAGATAAAAAAGGGTTCTTGAGGATTTAGAGAGTTCACTTAATAAGCTTCTATTTCTATAACTTACATAAAGAATAGTAACAACAGAAAACAACAAAAAGCTAGTTATCGCTAATTTTTCAAAGTTTAGACCATTTGGCCTGAACAGAAAAAGGAAGAAAACGTATAATGCATTGCTGCAAATGGCGTATTTAAGTAGCTTTTGTTCTGTAATAAACATACTGTTCATTTAAGAAAGGTATTTTTTTTTGATCCAACTAAATTTCTTACTGAATACTAAATTCAATTTAAATTTTCTTGTAATAAAATTGTTGAAATAATCAATACTATCCTTAAGTATTAAATGATTGTTTTTAGAATTTAGTCCTTTAATTTCTTTAATTATTTTTTCTTTATGATATCCTTGAGTTTTTAAATCATTGTCGTGTATTTCCTTTAACAACCATAATGCATATCTTTTTCTAATACTGGAATTAAACACATGCTTCCAATTATCGATGCTCTTACTAGATATCGTTGTGTACTTTTTCACTCCTGTAGGATCACCTAGACTTCCTTTAGTATCTTGGATATGAAAATTATTTAATATTGACTGATTTAATTCAATGTTCAGATAATCTGTTATGGTCTTTAATTCTGACTCAAAATTGGTGACAAACTTTTCATAATTAATAGCAATACTCTTGTCCTTGTGCTTATTATAACCTTCACTTAATAATTGAGTTCCAGTAACAATGTCGTCATAGGTAGAACGCAATTTATTAAACCTGTTATTTCCCCAAGTTGCTATGGCTGATGCATAGGCATGTATTGGGTTTCTAAATAAAAATACAAATTTAGCGTCAGGAAATAAACTAACAATCTCATCAATAATTAAATAATAACGAGGCGTTTTATCTAAAAAATAACGTTCATTATTTTGACATTGTTTGGAATATAAGTCCAAAATAAAAGTTCTAAGTGATGCGTTGTAATCCGCCTCTTTATTGGGTAAATTATTTATAAAATCTCTTACTGCCCAATAAGCGGTCAAACTCGAATATTCTGAAAGCGTCCCCTCTTCTCTTAATGAAAATACTTGTGGCAAAAGGACCCATGGTTCTGCCACACTATGAATATCTTCATGAGACATCAACACCCTTTGTAAAAGTGTTGAGCCAGATCGTGGAAGTGAAAAAATAAATATAGGTGCTTGCATGTATTCTACTTAACTATAAACGGAATATAACAGGTCCAAAAACCAAGTTTCTTTTTTATGATAATAACTAATGTAACATTCCAAAAAATCATAGCAATAGAACTCGATAACGCTGCTCCATTTATACCAAATTTAGGAATTAGCAAAAAGTTTAAAATCAAATTAATAATAAACGCTATAATAATGACATATTGATATGTTTTTTGATTATTTGTCATTTGCATCAAATGACCTACAGAACCAGATACCGAATTAACAAAACGCGCTATACATAACAATATGAGCACAATATAGCCAGAAACAAATTCAGACCCAAAAATGCCCAAAATAGTTTTAGGAAACACTATAAAAATTAACAAGATTGGAGCAGAAGTAATAAACATGATTTTTGTTGACTTCTGCACTACATCTTTAAGTCCTTTAAAGTCCTTTTTTGAGTAGAACTCAGCAAATTTAGGGCTAGATATAGAATTTACAGAAGCTAAAGCGATTAGTGTTATCGATGCTAATTTTAAAGCAGAATTATAGATACCAATATCTTTGGGAGCTTTATAATATGAGAGCATTAGAATATCTGTCCAGCCCATTAATAATGCAAATGAACTTGATAACATCATTGGGAAAGAAAGATAAATTATGTCTTTAAAACTATAGGTTCTATTTGGTTGTTTAACATGGTTGTGTTTAAATGATTTCGAAAAGAAAATAAACGCTATGGTCGCTATACTAAGTGTGACAAGAATAGCATATACATATATTTCAAAAATTTTAGCGTCAATCTCTAAAAAATAAAATACACAAAGTAGAATCAAAAATGTAAAACTCAACAGCGCTGATTTAAACAGCATAAACTGAAGAATGCGCTTATAAGATTGAAAAACAACACTTATTAAAATAAGCAAAGCCATTGGTAAAACGGCTATTCTAACAAAAAGTAGATAAGGTTCGAATCCTTTTTGTTTTAGGATACTATTTGTGATAAAATCGGAATAATAATTAATCCCTAAAATAACTACTATTGAAAGAATAATGGTTATTGAAGTGGCTTTAAAAAGCACCTTAAATATACTTGACTCACTGTTGTTTTGCTTAAGATCAGTAAGCAATCGAATTATAGAATTATCAAATCCAAAAACAGGAATTACTACAGCAATGCTAAGCACAGTAAACCCTAATGTGTAAATTCCCCATGCCTCAGCACCATAAAATCGGGTTATAAACAACATCGATAAGTACGTAAATAGCATTCCTGCTATTTTTAAAAAAAAAGCAGAAGAACTTCCTTTAATGAGCTCTCTTAAGTTTTTATCATTCGTCTGAAATATTTTCATCTTACTTCTGCTCCTATTTCAATCTCTTTATATTTGTAAAACGAAATTATTATTCAAGGATGCTTAAGGCTTATTTTACCTCTTGGATTTTATCAATATACAACTGTCTTAACATTAAGATTGGATTATGTTTCCCTTCTACTTGTTTAGTTTTAAAAACATTTAAAGTTTCGTCATAATCCATATATTTATTAGTACGAAAATAGTCTAATACGGCCTCAGATTGAATGTTATAATTTAAGTCACCAAACGAAAGATTAATGTTATTAATTTTCACTTCTTTAATGGATTTTGTTCCAAATGAAATGCCTACAAAATTGTCTGGAGTAATGTTTTCAGGCATTTCAAACCGAATTGTTTTTGCAGTCTCGTTAGCATTTATTTTCTGAGTAATGTATATGTCCATAAACTGACCATTATTCAAAAATGTATTTATAGACATTAATTTAAAGTCTTCGGGTATTGAAGATTCTAGATCTATCTCTACTATTAACGCTTTTGGTTTTGTTACTTGCTCTATGTTTTCAGCAGAAGTATCCTCTTTTTTAGTCTTATTTTGATCATTTTGGCATGATGAATATAATACCATGATAACCAGTAGTAAAAATACTTTTTTCATTTTATTAGACTTTAACAATTAAACAATCATACCAGCAGCAACAGTCTCGTTTGTTGTATCATCAACAAGAATAATGCTACCTGTGGTTCTGTTTTCTCTATATGAATCGATCATTAAGGGTTTGGTTGTTCTTATTTTGACCTTAGAAATGTCATTCATGCCTAACTCTTTGTCATGACTATTTCTTTCTAAAGTATTAATATCAAATTTATAAACCACTTCTTTAATCATTGCCTTTTGCTCATTTGACGTATGTCTAATACTATATTTTGCCCTTGGTTTTGCATTATCATTATGCAACCAACACAACATGACTTCAATATCTTGAGAGGCTTCTGGCTTATTATTAGATTTTACAATCATATCTCCTCTACTGATATCAATATCATCTTCTAAAGTTACAGAAACCGACATTGGTGCATAAGCTTCCTTTAATGACTTATCTAATGTATCTATACTTTTTATAGTAGATGTGAAACCTGATGGCATAACAGTAACTTCGTCTCCAACTCTAAGAATTCCACTAGCAACTCTACCTGCATATCCTCTATAATCTCTATGGCTATCATTCTGTGGTCTTATGACGGTTTGAACTGGGAAACGTGTATCTACTTTATTGATATCACTACTAATGTGCATTGTTTCTAAAGTGTGTAATAAAGGCGCTCCTTGGTACCAATCCATATTTTTAGACCTGTTTACCACATTATCACCTAATAAAGCGCTAATTGGAATGAAACGCACATCTGTTACAAGCATTTTTGAAGAAAACTCTTCAAATTCATTAATCACTTTATTGTAAGCTTCTTCAGAAAAATCAACTAAATCCATTTTATTAACACAAACAATAACATGTGGAATCTGTAATAAAGAAGCAATAAATGAATGTCGTCTGGTTTGTTCTATAACACCATGGCGTGCATCAACTAAAATAATTGCCGCATTAGCTGTGGATGCTCCAGTAACCATATTTCGTGTGTATTGAATATGTCCAGGTGTATCCGCAATAATAAATTTACGCTTTGGTGTTGTAAAATATCTATAGGCAACATCTATGGTGATACCTTGCTCTCTCTCATCTCGCAAACCGTCAGTAAATAAAGCTAAATCAACTCCATCGTGACCTTTCTTTTTACTTGTGTTTTCAATAGCTTGTAATTGATCTTCAAAAATAGATTTA
The DNA here is from genome assembly GCF_034670085.1 of Psychroserpens sp. GTDB lineage: Bacteria > Bacteroidota > Bacteroidia > Flavobacteriales > Flavobacteriaceae > Psychroserpens. The sequence continues at coordinate 662,106 of NZ_JAXMOD010000001.1, forward strand.
GAATCGTAAAGTAGACGACCTATTAATGTGCTTTTTCCATCATCTACACTTCCAGCTGTTGTGAACCTTAATAATTGGTTGTTATCAATCTGCATTTTTTTAATATTTTAAGTCTCTTTTAGTAAAAAAATTTGAGGGTTTTTAGTTTCTTTCTCAATGAATAATACATCAAATTTTGAACGTGTTGATGTATCTATTAAGACCCGAGCAAATATAAACTTATCTTTGTTAATATCTATAACCTTTGCAGGAAAGCCATCAACGTTCTTAATTTTTTATTTATCTATCCAACTCATTTTCTTTAAAAAGATTGCCCTCTAACTTCATAAAAATTACAAATCAATTGTCATACTCCTTAAAATAACCCAATTCAGTTAAAAAGCATTATAAGTTTAAATGCTCAATGGTAAACGTTTTAGATACTTTTTTATCCTTTTTCCTAATAAAGAACACATCAAACTTTAATATATTAGGGTTTGGGATAATAATTCTATTTATGAAAAATTTCTTATTCAAAACGTTTACATTTCTTAATTGAAAACTTTCAACGACTTTATTTTCATTGTCTAAACTTGTATTATAATATCTTACGTATCCAATATAATCATCGTAACTTTTAAACCCTTCTTCCCCTTCTAAAATAATTACATATTGGTCTTTAAGTTCATTAAAGTATTTGATTTGATTTATTCTAAGTTCTTCATTAAAATCAAAAGGAAAATTCAATATAGATTTAGCCGATTCTAAGTTATTATAGAGATGGCATGTAATATTATCACAGACTTTGCTTTTACTGAAATTTAGTTTGTAATTCTTTTTTATATACTTTGAAAGGTATTCAGATACTTTGATGCTACCATTGTATGTTAAATGATTTAGGTCATAGAAATCATATGGTTTTAATTGTATTTCAGGAACATGTTTATTTAGGTTGAGATAGTTAATGCCTAAAGAATCCATTTTTGTTTCAAATTTTTCATAATAATCTAAATTATGACTGTAATCTCTAATGGATGGTGAAGTAGTAACAAGTAATTGGCTACTACTGTTTTTAATAATGTCATTAATTGAAGCTAAAATGTTTATTTCCGCAGCATTTACTCCTCCTTTTTGTTTTGAATTAATTAAAGCTTCATTGTATGGTGATTCCAATATTTGTCCTTTAGCTAAAACGTTTTTATTTGGTAAAATATTACTCGTTGTAAACCCTCTGTTGCTAAACGTAAAATCTAATTTGTTATATAAAAATGGCACATTCTGTTTATCACCAAACATAACGGAATCCCATTTTGAATGATTTCTATAGGTCGGACTTAAAGTTGATAACAAATCTTTGTCTAAGCTCGATTTTATCTTATTAATAGAAAGTTTGTGATTATCATAAACTACATTTTGAAAAAAAACACTTCTTTCATGCTTCAGGGTGTCTTTTGCGTTTGGCAATACAACCAATCCTCGAGAAAAGTTAAGCACAATTAATTTAAAATCTGAATCACTGATGTTCTCCTCAATTAAAAATTTGGAAGTTTCAAGCGTTTGAGCTCCTGAAGATAAGTTAAAACTCTTTCCGCCTAAATGATAATCAAATACAGCTGGATTAAACGAACAAAAACTTTTAGAACTACCTATAAAAAGGACTGATTTATCAATATCGTTTTTAACTAGTGTATTAAAGTCATTTACAACAGCATTAAATTTATCATAATTAGCAAATCGTTGATCTATTAAATTAATAGAAATTATAACTAACCCTAAAAACAAAACCACTTTTAAAATAAACTTGTTCATGTTTTAAAATTGAAAATAGACAAACGCATTAACTCTGTTTCCCTCTTCTGGAATAAGCGATGAAGTAAAGTTAAATAATTGACTACTATAAATCTGAGTCTTTTTTTAGTTTTAAACCCTTCATTGTATAAAATCGAGATATTTCTTTTGATTCCTTTTTTATAAAGAAAAAATCTAATTTTGATAGGTTAACGTCTTCAATATGGACTGTTACAAATATATACTTAAAACCATCGCTTTCAAGAACTGTTACAGGGAAACCTCTTACGTTCTTATTCGCTTCTGTTACTTCACCATTATAGTATCTTATATACCCATTGTATTTTTCAAATTCTTTAGTATTAGAATCTTGTTTTATTTTAAATGAGAACTTATACTCGTTTGCTTTTGAATTAAGGTATGCTATTTCTTCTACTTTTATTGTCTCATTAAATTCGAATGGTTCAGATAATAATTGCTCTGTTTTTTCTAATAAAAGCCCTAGACTTGAACCTTGTTCATTTATAAATTTGGATTCAATTGTTTTAGACAGATCTAGGTCTGGTAAATCAATGATATGTTTTTGGCCTGATTGTCTTTTTGCCTTCACAAAAGAAAATAACCTTATGTTCTTATACTTTAAAATATTTGATTTAGGAATTCTAACACTAATTTTATTTTGACCATTGATACTAATATCCTTTAAACTGTAGAAGGTTTGAATTTCCCTATTTAGTTCTTTAAATTTCCCTTCAAGCAGTTTCTTATCGGCTTCATAAGGTGTTGCAATATATTCAAGGTTGTGTTTTTTAAGCAGGTCGCTAACACCTTCTTTTTTGTTTAAAATTAATTCAATTTTACGATGTTCTTTATTTTCAAACATTGAAATTCTTTTGACAAAGACATCTGGAAACAGTTCTTTATTTAATTCTTTTTCAAAGGTCAACTCAAATGCGCTACTTAATGTTTTTAATGTTTTTGGTAAATTCTCAATGTCACTATTATTTATTTCAAAATAGTCTTCGTTTAATAAATAAGTCACTAATGAGCCTGTTACTTTATCAGCACCAAATAAATTAACATGAGATCGATCTCTAAAATCATCTAAAGTCAAGCTCAATTCATCGAATTTAGTGTTAAAGTCTAAAAATTTTATGTTATTCTCTTCACACAATTCTGTAACTAAAAAATGAAAATCGCTAGCTAATTTACTGTAAAAGGCATCGAAGTATGGTGAACAAACGAGTAACAATTCTATGTTATTTTCTTTGCAAATTTCAATAGCATTCTTTATTTCTTCGAGCTCGTTTTTAAGTTTTGAAGGGTCAATTTCATTAGTACTCAATGAAAGGTATTTATCCTTTCTTTGTTCATAATCTAATAGGTTCATTCTCTCACTATCGTCCATAATAGAAAACGACCCAGAAAATCCTTTGTTAAAAAAAGCACGTGTGCTATCGAGCTTTTGTTCGCTAAACATCCAATTTGCCTTATTCCAATTTTGATGATTTCTAACTGTTGGACTGACAGCCGAAGGCAATTCATCAAATGAATACATTGATGTAAGCAACTCCATCTTATTTGTGGTCCATTTTGTATTATCAAACACCTGAAGTTGATTACTTTTTTGATGTTCGAGTTTTGGGTAATCTAAAGACCCTGGAAATACATCAAGTATGATTAATTTTGGCTTGAATTGCTTTAAAATATCATCTATTAAATTATTTGTAACCGCTATTTTCTGTCCACCACTAGCCAAACTAAAACTATTAATATGTAGAGCTTTGTCAATAATGTCTGTATTGTACGAATTCCTAGCGTGAGAGCTTCCAAATATTAAAAGGTCTAATGAATCTTTATCTAATTGATACAGTTGGTCAATAGAATTTTTAAAACTATTGTTTTTTTTAAAAACTGGATCAAATATCGTTTTTAGGATGACTATAAAAACCAAAGAGAAAACTAATATTTTAACCGCCAGTTTAATCATTCATTAAAATTGAAAATATATAAATTCTTTAACTGTATTTTCACCATATATTCCGAAAATTAATATACAAAAGACAATTGTTAAGTAAAAAACCCATCTGAATGGTAAATACATTTTATTTAAAACTACTAATGCAGAATAACGTTTGTGAATAATTTCAAAAATCAAAAGCAACAAAATCATTACAAATAATAAATAAAGCTCTGGTTGTTTAAGGCCAAGATTGAAAATGTTTTGGGTTTCTTCTATTTGAAACGAATTATTTAAGATTTGAATAGAGTCGCTATAGGAATTTGCTCTAAAAAACACCCAAGCAAAACAGACTATAAAAAAAGTAAATGGTAATGCTAAACAATAATTTAGAATGTTCCTGTTTTTAAACAACATCATTCTAAATTTAGTCAGTGCTTTTTCAACAACTATAAAGACACCATGAATTGCTCCCCAAATCACAAAAGTCATTGCTGCGCCATGCCAAAGGCCACTAACTAAAAATACTATAAAAAGATTAGCGTAGGTTCTATATTTACCTTTTCTACTTCCGCCTAAAGGAATGTACACATAATCTCTAAACCATGTTGAAAGTGATATGTGCCAATGTCTCCAAAACTCGGTTATTGATTTAGAAAAATATGGACTATCAAAGTTCTTCATTAAATCAAAACCCATAGTTCTTGCTGCTCCAATAGCAATATCAGAATAACCAGAAAAATCGCAATAAATCTGAAATGCAAATAATACTGTTGCTAATATCGTTTCATACCCATGATAATCTGTTGGGTTGTTATACACTTGATTCACCAATATTGCAGCTCGATCTGCAATGACCATCTTTTTAAACAACCCAAATGCCATTAATAGCAATCCGGATTTTACAAGTTTGTAATTAAATTTATAGGTTTTATAAAATTGAGGTAATAAGTGAGCGGCTCTTTCTATTGGTCCTGCTACCAATTGAGGGAAAAAGGCAACAAAAGAGAAAAACGCCAACCAATCTTTTGTGGGTTTTAATTGTTTTCTATAGATGTCAATGGTATAGCTTAAGGTTTGAAAAGTATAAAAACTAATTCCTACAGGAAGTATAATATTTAAGGTAGATATTTCAAGCTCTTTACCAAAAAGCCTAAAAGAATCAACAAAGGTCTCAATAAAAAAGTTCGTGTATTTAAAGTAGACTAGAAATCCTAAGTTGACCAAAAGGCTAATAAATAGTAAGCCTTTTCTTTTTTTAATATTTTCTGTCTTATAGAGCTTTTGGCCGACTATAAAATCGACTAGAGAACTTATGACGATTAGGATTAAAAAACGCCAATCCCACCATCCATAAAAGACATAACTAGCAATTAAAATTAAGAGGTTTCTTAAATAAAGTTTTTGAGAGACTAACCAATAGAGTATGAATACTAAAGGAAAAAATATGGCAAAGTCTAACGAATTAAAAAACATATCTTTTGATGAGAGTTTTTAAAAATAACCTTGACGCTTTCTGTCTTCCATAGCTGACTCAGACCGTTTATCATCACTTCTGTTACCTCTTTCCGTTTGACGCATACCAGAAACTTCATCTGCAATTTTCTCCAGTGTATCAGCATCAGATTCGATTCCGCCAGTGATTGTTATATCACCTAAGGTTCTAAAGCGTATTTTTTTGGTAACAATTTCTTCATGATCTTCAAGCACTAAAAACTCAGAGTTTGGAATCCATGAGTCTTGTCTCCAAACGACTTCTCGTTGATGAGCATAATATAAGGAGGGAATGGCTATGTTTTCACGTTTGATATAATTCCAAACATCCATCTCTGTCCAATTACTAATTGGAAATGCTCTAAAGTGTTCACCTTCAAAGTGTCTTCCGTTAAAGATATTCCAAAGTTCAGGTCTTTGGTTTTTTGGATCCCATTGTCCAAAATCATCTCTATGTGAAAAAAACCGTTCTTTAGCTCTTGCTTTTTCTTCATCTCTACGACCTCCACCAATAGCACAATCAATCTTGTTAGATTCTATAGCATCGAGTAACGTTGTAATTTGAAGTGCGTTTCTGGTTGCGTTTTTTCCTTTTTCTTCCGCAACACGTCCTTCGTCTATAGATTCTTGAACAGAACCCACAATAAGTTCGACACCCAAATCTTTAATGATGTCATCTCTAAATTGAATGGTTTCAGGGAAATTATGACCTGTATCCACATGCATTAATGGAAAAGGAATTTTAGCAGGGAAAAAAGCTTTCTTAGCTAAATGAGTCACAAGTATTGAATCCTTACCTCCAGAAAATAAAATTACTGGATTATCAAATTGAGCCCAAACTTCACGCAATATAAAAATGGCTTCACTTTCTAATTCGTCTAAATAATTTAAATAATATTTACTCATTATTGCCTTAACAATTTTGGTGTTATAAAATCTACTATTCTTTTTACGGAATCTTCAACGGTTTCTATCTCTGTTTTTATTTCAATATCAGGATTTACAGGTGCTTCATAAGGTGAAGATATGCCAGTCATATTTTTAATCTCACCAGCTCTAGCCTTTTTATACAGACCTTTTACGTCTCTACGCTCACACTCGTCTACACTTGTATTGATATAAACTTCGACAAAGTTAACATCTTTAACGATAGTTCTAATATTCTCTCTATCTTTTTTATAAGGAGATACAAATGCAGCCAAAACCACTAAACCTGCGTCAAGCATTAAATTAGAGACCTCAGCAATGCGTCTGATATTTTCTGTTCTGTCTTCTGGCGAAAAAGTTAGGTCATTATTTATACCTTTTCTAATATTATCACCATCAAGTGTATAGGTTTTTATGCCTTTTTTAAATAGTTTTTGCTCAACTACATTGGCAATGGTTGATTTTCCTGAACCTGAAAGCCCTGTAAACCAAATTAAAAGAGAGTTATGCTTATTTGATGCCATCCTATCTTCATTTGAGATTTGATAGCTATGTGGTATAATATGTTTAGACATGTTATTTTTTTTTACCAAAGAAGAATTGTCTAATTCTTCCTAAAGGAAGTTTTAGCCAAAGTCTTTCGTGTAAGTAATACAATGCGAATTTCGTAAATAATTCTGTAAGTGCAATATATAATGCAATTTCGTCGAAAGCATTTAAAACAGAACCAGAAATTAGAAAGGTCATGGTCGTTGCTATTATACGCCATGAGATTGTTTTATGAAGGGTTTGCTTTTGAGTAACAACTTTGTTTGCAAATGATCTCTGCCAAATTCGTTCATGAAAATAGTACACAACAAATTTTAGAAAAAATTCAATAGAACCTATTTTAATTGCATTTTCTAAACTACAATCACCAATAATACAAGTGATAAGTAGCACAACCAAAATTGTGTCGGTTGTTGCAATAACTCGCCATGATATACCTTTGATAAGGCTTCTAAGATGCGACTCTTTTTTATAGGTAGTCATTTATTTAGCGATTTGAAACTACAAACCAAGGATTAAGTAAGTTTTCTTTATTGTATAACAGTGGTTGTTTGGTCTCTTCGGAAATAACGTCTACACCAGCCGCATTGCAAATAGCTTGACCTGCTGCAGTGTCCCATTCCATAGTTGGAGCAAATCTCGGATAAATATCAGCATTCCCTTCGGCAACTAAACAAAACTTTAATGAACTTCCTTTGGACACAATAGATACCTCCTTGCCAGATGCTTTTAAAGATTCAATAAAATCTAATGTTTCTTGGCTCATATGAGAACGGCTTCCAACAACTTCAACTTGATTAGTTCCCTTTTTTGTTTGCAATTTTATGGCATGTTGCAACACCTCATCAATAGAGGTATTGTGGGAGTTCAGCTTGGTTTTAAAAGCTTGTCTTTCTAAAACATCAGCAAAATAAAGGGTTTTAGAAGCTGGGACATAAATAACTCCTAATTCAGGTTTCCCATTCCTTATTAAAGCAATATTAACGGTAAATTCTCCATTTCGTTTAATAAATTCTTTGGTCCCATCCACGGGATCAACAATCCAACACGTTTCCCAATGCCTTCTAACAGCATAATCTATTTGTCTGTTTTCTTCACTTATTATTGGAATTGGTGTAGGCTTTAGGAAGGTGTTTATGATATCATTTGCTTTTTTATCTGCTTCCGTTAAGGGTGACTTATCATCTTTAATTTCAACATCAAAGGCCGTGTCGTATACTTGCATAATAACTTCTCCAGCTTTTAGAGAAGCTTCAATTGCAATTTTTAAATTTTTATTTAGTTGTATACCACTCATACATATGTTTTATACCGTCTTCCAATTTCATTTTATGTTTCCAACCTAAGGCATTTAGTTTAGATACATCTGTTAATTTTCTAAGCGTTCCGTCTGGTTTATCTACATTATAAACCAATTCTCCCTTAAAACCAATTATCGTTTTAATGGTTTCTGCTAATTCAGAAATAGAAATATCTTCACCAGTACCAATATTAATATGTGTATTTCGTACTTCTATTTCATCTTTAGAAAATGTATCCTCAAAATCTCTGTTTTCCATAATGAAAACACAAGCGTCAGCCATATCTTTAGACCATAAGAATTCTCTTCTTGGCTTTCCAGAACCCCAAATTTCTACACTAGATTTAGAAACGCCAAAGGAAGATAAATACGTTTTAGCCTCTTCTATAGTTGAAAAACCAGTGTCCTTTAAAACTTCTGCATATAAGTCTTCATTTAGTAATTTAGCTAAATGAATTTTTCTAATTAGCGCTGGAAGAACATGTGATTTTTCTAAATCAAAATTATCGTTTGGTCCATAAAGATTTGTAGGCATTACAGAAATGAAATTTGTTCCATACTGCAGATTATAGCTTTCACACATCTTAATCCCAGCAATCTTTGCTATTGCATAAGGTTCATTCGTATATTCTAAAGTGTCTGTGAGAAGATAATCTTCTTTCATTGGTTGAGGTGCGTTTTTAGGATAAATACAAGTACTTCCTAAAAACAATAATTTCTTAACAGAATTTATATGGCTTTGATGAATCACATTGTTCTGAATCATCATATTATCATATATAAAATCTCCCCTGTAAATATTATTGGCTACTATTCCTCCTACTTTAGCAGCCGCTAAAAATACATACTCTGGCTTTTCAGCTTGAAAAAATGTAGCTACTTCTTGTTGATTTGTAAGATCTAGTTCTTTGTGGGTTCTGGTAACTATATTATGATATCCCTTGTTTTGAAGGTTCTCCAATAATGCACTACCAACCAAACCTCTATGTCCTGCAACGTAAATTTTTGATTCCTTTTGCATAAATTTTTCTACTCAAAGTAATTTTTGATTCTGTATCCTCCGTCTTTGAGATATTGCTGCTTTTTCATAAGCTCCAAGTCACTAGACATCATATCTTCAACAAGAGCAGGTAAATCATATTTAGGAATCCAACCTAGTTTCTCTCTTGCTTTGGTTGCGTCTCCGACTAACAAGTCAACTTCGGTAGGTCTATAATACTTTTCATCTACAGCAATTACTTCCTTACCGATTTCTAGATTATATTCAGAATTATTACAAGATTTCACATAACCTTTTTCATCAGATCCTTCTCCCTTAAATTCTAGTTCTACGCCAATATGACTAAAACACATTTTAACAAAATCACGAACTGTAGTTGTTTTCCCTGTTGCTATAACCCAATCTTCTGGTTCATCAGCTTGAAGAATCATCCACATCATTCGGATATAATCTTTAGCGTGTCCCCAATCTCTTTGGGAATCTAGGTTTCCTAAATAAATTTTATCTTGTAAACCTAGGGCTATTTTTGATGTTGCTCTTGTTATTTTTCGAGTTACAAAAGTTTCTCCTCTTATAGGAGATTCATGGTTGAATAAAATTCCATTGCAAGCATAAATCCCATAAGCTTCTCTATAATTAACCGTTATCCAATACGCATACATTTTTGCAACTGCATATGGACTTCTTGGATAAAAAGGTGTGGTTTCAGTTTGAGGTACTTCTTGAACTTTTCCATAAAGCTCAGAAGTAGATGCTTGGTAAATTCTTGTTGACTTTTCTAACCCTAAAACTCTTACCGCTTCCAATATTCTTAAGGTTCCAATACCATCTGCATTTGCCGTATACTCAGGTGTTTCAAAGGACACGTGAACATGGCTCATTGCTGCCAAATTATAGATCTCTTCTGGTTTTACTTCTTGAATAATTCTTATAAGATTAGTACTATCCGTTAAGTCACCATAATGAAGAAAGAAGTTGCGATCTTCTTCATGTGGATCTTGATATAAATGATCTATTCGGTCTGTATTAAATAATGATGATCGTCTTTTAACTCCATGAACTTCGTATCCTTTTTTTAAAAGAAACTCACTTAAATATGCGCCATCTTGTCCGGTTACTCCTGTAATTAATGCTACCTTTTTTTGCATTTATTATATTTTTAAAAAAATAAATCTTTAAGATTTAAAGGGTTGTTAGTTTGCAAATGTAATGCTTTTGTTGCTGATTTCTAAGTAATGAATAACTAAAGGTTTTTTGGTGTTTTATATAATCTAAATTAAGCTTTTCACTGTTCTTGCAACTTGGTCTTTCCAGTTATAATCTGTTTTAAAAATTTGATTTGATTTACAATTACTCAAAACACTATATTTAGGCCTTTTTGCTCTTGTTTTAAAGGTTTCTATTGACAATATTTTAGACGTATCATAGGACTTAAATTGCTTTGAAATTTCTAAAGCAAGGTCGTACCAGGTTGCTTCTCCTTGGCTACTAAAATGGTACACACCAAAAGACTTTAAATTTGAGCTAATAAGAAAAATTATAAATTGCGAAAGCTCATCGCAACTTGTTGGTGTTCCTGTCTGAGAAGTAGTAATTTTTAATTCACTATCCTCTTGTATTTTTTTTATTACTGTCTTGACAAAATTGTGACCAAATCTTGAATACAACCACGATGTTCGAATTATGAAAAAATCCTCAAATACGTCCTTAATTGCCAACTCTCCTGCCAACTTTGATTTACCATACTCATTTATGGGATTTGTTAAGTCCTCTTCAGAATAAGGTTTATTGGTTTTGCCATCAAACACGTAATCAGTAGAAATATGTATGAGTATTGTGCCGTGTTTTTTACATTCTTCAGCCACTATTTTAACCGCTTCTGAATTAACCTTATAAGCCAAATCAGGTTGGAATTCTGATTGTTCAACATTGGTATAAGCTGCACAGTTAACACAGTAATCAAATTTGTACTTATTGAAAAAAGAAATAACTTTCTCCTTGTTCGTGATATCTAAATCGGTTTTAGACGCAAATATGAACTCTAAATCACTAGAGTTATTAAGGTATAAATCATTTATGGTTTTTGCTAGTTGCCCTTCTGCTCCTGTAACTAATACTTTTGTTTTCATACAAACAGACTTTCGAATGTTGGTAATTTAGAATCTTTGTCGGAAAGAATAAGGTCTTCTGTTTTGTTTAGCCAATCTATATTTAAAGTTTTATCATTATAGATAATCCCTCTTTCTGAGTCTTGGTTATAATAGTTATCGCATTTATACGAAAACACCGTTTCATCTTCTAATACCAGAAATCCATGTGCAAATCCACGAGGTATAAACAATTGTTTTTTATCAATTCCGTCCAGGATCATTGAGAAATGCTTCCCGAAAGATTTAGAATTTGGTCTAAGATCCACACAAACATCAAGAACACTTCCATTAATTACTGTAACAATTTTTGCTTGTTCGTATGGTCCTGCTTGAAAATGTAGACCTCTTAAAACGCCTTTAGACGATTTAGATTGATTGTCTTGCACAAATTCAACATTAATACCTGTAAGCTTCTGGAATCTGGCTTTATTAAAGCTTTCGAAAAAATAACCTCTCTCATCCCGAAAGATTTTGGGTGAAATTATAAAACAGCCTTCAAATTGAGTTTCTTCAACTTTCATGTTATGTTAATTGTTGCAAGTATTTACCATAACCGCTTTTCAATAATGGTTCTGCTAATTTATGGAGTTGATCTTTATTAATGTAGCCCATTTTAAACGCAACTTCTTCAATACATCCAATTTTCAAACCTTGTCGTTCTTCAATAACCTGCACAAATTGAGAGGCTTGCATCAATGAATTAAATGTACCTGTATCTAACCAAGCTGTTCCTTTATCTAAAATTTGAACATTGAGTTTACCTTGTTCGAGATAAGTTCTATTAATATCTGTTATTTCTAATTCCCCTCTTTCGCTAGGTTTTATGTTTTTTGCAATTTCTAAAACATTGTTGTCGTAAAAATAAATTCCAGGTACTGCAAATTTTGATTTAGGATTTTTAGGTTTTTCTTCGATAGAAATTGCTTTCATATGTCTATCAAATTCTACAACTCCGTATCGTTGTGGATCCTGAACATGATAGGCAAATATCATTCCTCCATCTGGATTGTTGGATGCGCTTAATGTCTGCTCTAATCCTGAACCATAAAAAATATTATCCCCTAATATAAGCGCAACGCTATCTTTTCCAATAAACTCTTCTCCGATGATAAACGCTTCTGCAAGTCCGTTAGGTTGTTCTTGGACTTCATATTGAAAATCACAACCAAAATCACTTCCATCTCCTAACAACTCTTTAAATCTAGGTGTGTCTTTTGACGTAGAAATAATTAAAATCTCTCGTATTCCTGCCCACATTAAGGTTGTTAAAGGATAATAAATCATGGGTTTGTCATAAATGGGCATTAACTGTTTGCTCACAACTTTTGTTAGTGGGTGTAATCTTGTGCCTGAGCCTCCTGCTAGAATAATGCCTTTCATTTATGAGTTGTATTTATTAAGATACCAGTGTATGGTTTTCTTTATTCCTGTTTCAAAATTTTCATCTGCCTTCCACCCCAATTCATTTTCAATTTTAGTCGCATCGATTGCATATCTGAAATCATGACCTGGACGATCTTTCACGAAAGAAATTTGATTTTTATAAGACTGTTTTTGAGGTTTAATTTCATCTAATAACTCACATATTGTATTAGCAATGTATAAATTATTTCGTTCGTTTTTGCCACCTATATTATAGGTCTCTCCACTTTTACCTTTTTGAAAAACTAAATCTATTCCTTTACAGTGATCAAGAACATATAACCAATCTCTAACGTTTAACCCGTCACCATAAATTGGTATCGATTCTCCTTGTATTGCTTTTCTTATTATTGTTGGAATTAATTTTTCATCATGCTGTTTTGGTCCATAATTGTTAGAACAATTTGTGGTTACAACATTCATCCCAAACGTATGATGGTAACTACGGATAATAAAATCCGATGATGCTTTAGATGCACTATAAGGGCTATTAGGCGCATATGGTGTTTGCTCAGTAAATAAACCCGTTGCTCCTAGAGTTCCATAAACCTCATCTGTTGATATGTGGTGAAACCGATTATTTTCACAGTTTATTTTCGGTTTGTGAGGTGCGTCCATCCAATAATTTTTTGCAACATCCACAAGATTAAACGTTCCAAAAATATTAGTTTTTATAAATTCATCTGGATTAGTGATTGAATTGTCTACGTGTGATTCTGCCGCAAAGTGAATCACACTACTAAAATTATACTTTCTGAATAGTTCATCAATCAACGCTCTATCACAGATATCGCCTTTTATAAATGTATAGTTTGGATTGGTTGAGATTTCTTTTAAGTTAGAAACATCAGCTGCATACGTGATTTTATCTAAATTTATTATCGAGCAATCTTTATGCGTTTCTAAAAAATATGGTATGAAGTTAGAACCAATAAATCCAAGACCTCCAGTAACTAAAATCGTTTTATGCCTCATAATTTTTGACATATGATGTGAATTTATTCAAAATAAAAATTCCACATAACAATAAAAAACCTAATAAAGGAAATACAATAGAATACTTTTCGTACCAATAAGTTACTTCATTTCCAACAACTTGAAAATTTGAAATCACATCGTAAAAAACATCTTCTTCAAGTTTTTCTTCTTCTAAAGCTCTTAATTCGTCTCTAAGTTTTATTTCTTTATCAAGAAGTTGGTATTCCTTTGTTTCAGATTTTTCTTGTTTTAGCGGAAATCCATCCCCTAAACTTAAATTAGCTTTTGTGTTTTCAGATTCATTTTCAATTACTTTTATATACACTTTTTTAAGTGAATCAATCTGTTGAATGGAATTTAATATGTTTTTCTTCTTTATAACAATCAAAGAATCTCTTTTCTTCATCTGTTCGATGGAATACATATTATCAAAAGACTTATTGATTCCTGTTTCTAAATCCTTAAAAATATCACGCTTTATTGATTCAACTCGTATTTCAAATAAATTACCTGAATATATATCTCGATTTAAAATAAAATCATCATAATTTATGTTTTGAGCTCTTACACTATCAATAGAACTTACAAACTGATCGTATTCTTTGATTCTTTCATTTTCAGTTTCTGGGCCCATTGCCATCTCAAAATTAAGGACTTTTGAAATGGTGTCTTTGTGAATTTCAAATATATTTGAAAGCGTAGTATAATCTTCAGATTCAATTAAGGCGTTATAATAATTAAGATTTGTTGCCAATTGATACTTAGAACCGAAATGTGTTCTAACAAGCATTGAAGAATCATATTTTTTGGTTGCTATTTCTTCAAATAAATAACCGGCTAAACCAAAAACTAAAACCACCAATGCAATTAATTTTATGTTATTTATTATTGCCTTGGCAGCATAAATAAATACTGAAAAAATTGATGTGATAAGCTTTATTAAAAAACTAAAAAGCTTATTGATTTTATCACCTATATAATTAAACAAAACTAATAAATCTACTTCTTCATTAGTATTGTTTGGATTCTGTAAATCTTTACTCATCGTTAGTTAATTATTATTAAATATTTGTTGTAATATTTTTCTAGTTATTAAATATGTTGGTTTTACTCCTGATGTTCCTAAGCCTCCTGACGCTAATGTGCTTCCTGTTTCTAATGGATTATCACTAGCATAATAAGCATATCTTACTTTAACATTAGGATTAATACTGCCTCTAACTTTTGATGCGGCTTGAATGGCTTTTTGATAATGTGCGCCCTCCATTTCAAGTCCAATAACATTCCATGTTGAATTATAAAAGAACTTTAATATCTCTTTGTTTTGAAGTGATGTTCCTAATACGGTAATCATTGACCCTTCATAAACAGCTACACCCTGTCCCTCTAAATCTGATTTACTTAATTCGTTTTTAAAAGGATAATTATCTGCTGTCCCTTCAAAAATATGAGCAGAAGGAATCATAATATCGCCTTTTCCACCTTCTAAAATACCTGCTTTACCCATTATAGAAACCGATTCAATATTTAGGTGCACCTTTTCTCCATCAGCTTTTATGGGTTTGAACAACTCGTCAATAGTCTCATAGGCTTGTTCGCCAAAAGCATAGTCCATTACAAAAATGACTGGTTTTTCACTCGAATTGAAATCTTTTCCAACTTCAATATCTGTTTTCGAAAAATCTATCTTTTCAGTATCAAAAATCTGAACATCTATATTGGTTCCCGAGGTATCTTCAATGTATATCATTCCATTCTGCAACGCTTCTTTAGATACTTTATTGCGTAAGGTCTGATTATCTTTTTGACTTAAGGCTTCGTAAATTTGAAAAATGCTCTTTTTAGCTTTTAAGCTCTTTAAAGCATTGGGTGCAAAAATCGAGTTCATCACACTGTGCATATTAGCACTTATAACATGAATTGGTCGTTTTAAAAGACCATGTTTATGTAAAACATCTTTTATGTGATCTGCCCAAACTTCGCCATGAATATGATGTCCTAAACGCTCTCTTAAAACTGGACTAAACGTTACAGTGCGTTTATCATTATTCATAACTTCATCTATAGCTAGTTTTCCCAACCAATAAATGATGTGTAATAATCGATCTGGCTTTGAGCTAGATGTAAATTGTTTATGAGCTTCGGTGAGTTCATTAAATGTCCTCCCTAAAATATTTGCAGTATGTGTAATTGCAATCTCACGTTCCTTTTGGGTAAGCGTGTCTTTAGAAAGCACAGCTTTTTCAAGCTTAATCCAGTCACGAGTAGTGGCTCCATTTTCATCTATTAAAACACGTTTACTGATTTTATGAGATTCAACAAACAAAAAAGTAATATGCGTTAATATGTCATAAATTTCAGAGCGACCTCTTGTGATTTCAATATTCATCTGCTCGTCATCAATTCGATAACAATTTCGTCTTCTTTTTGGTGGAATTATAGCTTTAAAATGAGAATTTCCATAACCTTCATCACTGGTGAGATTGATAAATCTACATTCTTCAATACCTTCTGGAAGTCTGTCAATCACATACAATAAACCCTCTAATTCTGCTTTCTCTTCAGAAATAGATCCATAAATTTCAGGTCTTAAAAGTAATAAGGCTTCACGTAATGTTTCGCCAGAAACTCCCATGGGCTTGTAAAATCCACGATTGAATAAATGTCTCATGGTAATGTACATTCTTTCAATGGCGCTTGAGCTTTCTTGAGCTCTCGTTCTTTCGTGATGTTTTTTGTTACTCATAAACAATGTTTAGCCAGCAAATATAACATTATTTAGTCAATTTTAGGGCGTACAAAGCCTCAGCAATTTTTCTATCATTAGAAAGTCTTGGGAGCTTATTTTGCCCACCTAATTTACCTATAGATTTCATATAATCTTGAAAACCGTTTTTTTGTATAACTGTAATTTTTAATGGCTGAAGGACTTTTCCTTTAATAAGATCAAAATAGTAACTATTTTGCTGTTGTAAAGATAGATCTATTTTTTGCGCCAAATCGGAAAGGTTTTCTGGTGCGTTTTCAAATTCAATAAACCATTCGTGATATGGTAATCCAGATTCTGGGTTAATCTGTGGTGCTACTGTAAATTCTGAAACTTGAACGGTTGAATCTAATATTGCTTCTTGAAGTGCTTGTTCAACTTCTTTGCCTATAACATGTTCTCCAAAAGCAGAAATAAAATGTTTTATACGACCTGAAACAATAACGCGATATGGCTTTATACTTGTAAATTGAACAGTATCTCCAATATTATAGGCCCAAAGTCCTGCATTAGTTGAAATTATAATTACATAGTTTATACCAACTTCAACATCTTTAATTGTTAGACGTTTTGGATCGTCATCAAAAAACTCATCTGCTTTTATAAACTCATAAAAAATACCTGAATTTAATTGAAGTAACATGCCGTTTTCCCCTTGTTTGTCTTGATAAGCAAAAAAACCTTCACTCGCTGGATATAACTCAATACTATCAACTTTTCGACCAATAAGATGTTCAAACTTTGCGCGATAAGGATCGTAATTTACGCCTCCAAAAATAAATAGATTAAAGTTTTTGAACACCTCTCCTACCTTTTGTCCTGTACGTTCTTGGATTTTTTCAAAATACATTTGTACCCAAGATGGTATACCAGAAATGATCGTCATATCTTCGGGAAGAGTTTCGTCAACAATAGCTTCAACTTTAGTTTCCCAGTCCTCAATACAATTGGTTTCTAAAGAAGGCATTCTGTTTTTCTGAAGGTATTTGGGCACGTAATGCGCTACAATTCCCGAGAGTCGACCGAGTTGAATACCGTTTTGCTCTTTCAAAATCGGACTTCCTTGTAGAAAAATCATTTTACCATCAACAAATTTGCTGCTCCCAGTTTCTGCAATATACATGAGGATCGCATTTCTGGCAGCCTCAATATGTGTAGGCATACTTTCTTTTGTAATAGGAATATATTTAGCTCCTGACGTTGTCCCAGAGGTTTTTGCAAAATAAATTGGTTTTCCTTTCCAAAGAATATCCTCTTCTCCTGCGACTACTCTTTCAACATAAGGTTTTAAATCTTCATAATCTCTTATAGGAACGTTTTTTGTAAAATCTGAATGGGTAGAAATACTTTCAAAATTGTGGTCTTTTCCAAATTGCGTTTTAGCAGCATCTTTTATGAGTTTTTGAAATACTTTGTCTTGAGTTTCAATGGGTTTATTAACCCATTTTAACACCGATTTTCTTACCGATTTAGCAAAAGGAACTGCAAGTAGAGATTTTATAGATTTCATTACTTAAAATCAATAAAGTTAGTTGGATTAACAGGGTAGCCTTTGTTCCAAAGTTCGAAATGTAAATGTGGTCCAGTTGTTAATTCGCCTGTATTTCCAGCTAGTGCAATTACTTCTCCTGCTTTTACTAAATCGCCTTGTTGCTTAGTAAGCGAGGCGTTGTGTTTGTAAACTGAGATTAAATCATTACTGTGTTCAATAATGGCGACATATCCAGTTTGTGTTGTCCATTCAGCAAAAATCACTGTACCGTCAGCTGTAGCCTTTACTGGTGTGTCAATTGCTACGACTACATCAACAGCGAAATGTTTTTCTTTCACATTGTATGCTTCAGAAATTGTTCCGTTAACTGGAGGAAACAGGACAAAATTTGTATTTGATAATGCAGATTCAAAAACGTTATACTTATCTTCCTTATCTACGGCATCTCGTAGAAGCGAATCTTCTTTGGTCGCTGCTAAATTTAATTGTCCTGCATCAATACTAGCAGCATCAATTATAGAATCTCTATTAAATTCGACAGTAGCAACATCACCCGTTAAAACACGTTTAATCGATGCGTAATATTGTTCATTTAAGTTTATAACTTGCTGTAACGAATCTGTTTTATAATTAAGCTCTGTTGCTTTCTTTTTTAAAGCGGTTGAAGAATAACCTGGAATAAATTCTTTTAAAGACGTAAACGCAATTAGAAAAATAGTACCTGCGACTAATAAAATTGTAGTGATTGATACAATAACAAAAACATTCAATCGTGTTAATTTGATAGCAAAACGCTCTTCAAAAGTATCTTCGTTTAAAACCACTAAACGATACTTATGAAGTAGTTTTTTAGCTATTCTTTTTTCTTTCTGTTTTTTTGCCATTGTTCAACAAAATTAAATAAAATTTACGCTACATAGATAAGGCTTATCTTAAAGTTTGCTTTAAAACGTTTATTCTTAAGTTTAATTATTAAATTTGCAATTCAAAATTAATCATTATGATAGCATCAAGCATATTTTTAGCTTTTGGAGCATGGCAAATTGTTTTAATCGTTGTTGTGGTATTACTAATGTTTGGAGGAAAGAAAATCCCTGAACTTATGAGAGGTCTTGGAAGTGGTATTAAAGAATTTAAAGATGCCAGTAAAGATCAAGATGATAAGCCAACTACTACTGATAAAAACGAATAGCTTTTATAAACCAACAAAAAAAGCCAACAATTAAATTGTTGGCTTTTTTTGTTATTTAATTGTGATCGATCTTATAATGGCTTCAAGTTCGAACATATAATCTCGTTTTCCGACCGATGGCGCAAATACATAACCTTCTACAATAACCATTCTATTATTTACTTTGTCTTCGATAGCATAATTTATAAAAGGTCCAGACATAAACGCATTTTTCACATCCCAAAGCCCTTTCGTTTCAAAAGCAGGTTTGTTATCTAAAATTGTTTCGTAAATAAATGGCGTATACTTATTTTCCGTTGCCATATATGAACCCTCAAGAGGTCCTTCAATATGAATCTTACCTACAGAATCTCTTAATCTTACAACATCAACTACTGTACTATCTCCTTTTCGTACTGAAGACAAAGGCGCTTCATATAACATGATATCAACTGTTCCTGTTTCAATATCTCGTCGTAACCAGAAAAATCCATCTTCATTTTTTGCAATTCTATAGGCTGTTGGGAATTTTAAGGACAATCCTAATTGTTCTTGAATGTCTTTATCATTAAATAATGATATCTTGATTCTTCGTTGTTTTTCCTTAAGCTCTTCCTTTTTAAAAGCATTTACAATCTTTGCTGAATTGCTGTTTATTTGATTAATTATTTCAGTATTTGTATTCCCAGAAATAACAACCACTGTTTGAGGTTTGGCAAACTCATTGGCTAGAAACAACGTTCCTGCTGGTTTTCCTTTTTCAATTTTTAAAACTGTTCGGTTTTTAGTTGCAAAACCTGTGAAAACTGAAGGTGGCATTTGTCGTAATCTAAACTGAGGTTCATCGATAGATAAACCTTCAACAGCTGCTGCTAAGGTGTCTCTAATAACTTCTCCAACATTGCTTTCCCAAAGTAAATTATCAACTACTACTGTAATGTCATTTAAACTTCCTCCTGATGATTTAGGAACAATTCGTTTGGCATTTTCATCATTACATCCATAAAAAAAAGTAAGAGCTAGCATTAATACTACGAGTTTGTGTTTCATTGTTTGTGTTTTTAATTAGTTAGACACAATAAGTGTCATTCCAATTTTTAGCTTATTACTGCTAATATCGTTCCAATCTTTAATGTTTTGAACTGAAACTCCAGGAAATTTTTGTGAAATACTCCAAAGAGAATCTCCTTTTGTTACTTTGTAAGTAGACTTTCCTTCTGTGTTTATTGTTTTCTTTACCGTAGATGTACTAGCAACTTTTGTTGATGCGACCGGTTTTCTAGGGTAAATAGTTAATCGCTGTCCAATTTTAAGGTTATTACTTCGTAAACCATTCCATTGTTTGATTTGACTTACTCGAACTCCGTATTTACGTGCTATTTTTCCTAAAAAGTCTCCAGATCGAACTCGGTATCTCACTTTAGAATCTGAATCAAAAAACTGAGGTAATGGTTTTTCCCTTTTGTTTAGCTCTTTTTCTGCGTAAGCATAAATCTGATTTTCATTGGTGACGAACTTTCCAACCGCTTCTCGAGGCAAACGCAACGTATAATCTTCACCTTTAATAAAAGGAATTACATCTAATTTGTAAGATGGATTTAAAAACTGAAGTTCTTCAATTGGCACCTTAAGCAATTCTGAAACCTGATCTAGAGTAATCATTTTTTTCACATGAATGGTATCGGTTTCTACATAATGAAAATTTGGTCGTTGCTTTTTAAAACCATGCTCTTCAGCAAATTCAAAAATATACATGGTTGCCAAAAATGCTGGTAGATAACCAGCTGTTTCACGTGGTAAATATGGTCTAATATTCCAGTAGTTTTCATAACCTCCAGAACGTCTAATGGCTTTACTCACGTTGCCTGGCCCAGAATTATACGCGGCTAATGCTAAATCCCAATCGCCAAAAATGCGATATAATCTTGCTAAATATTTACTAGCTGCTACTGTTGATTTTACAGGATCACTGCGTTCGTCAACATAACTACTCACATTAAGTCCGTACTCTTTTCCTGTACCAAACATAAATTGCCATAAACCTGTTGCTCCAACTCTAGATTTTGCTCTAGGTTTAAGCGCAGACTCAACAATGGCAAGGTATTTTACTTCCAAAGGAATGTCATAATTATCTAATGATTCTTCAAATAATGGGAAATAATAATCGCTTAAAGACATTAATCTCTCCATCGATTGCCTTCTGTTTTTTAAATACGATTTTATAACGCTCTCAAGTGAAGGATTATATTCAATATTAAATGGTGTTCGAGCATTTAACTCTTTAAGTCTTGCCTTTAAGGTATCGGTTGGTAATTCTGGATAATCAACAGGTTCGTATTTTAATTCTGAAACGGTTTTGTAAATGGTGTCAAAGAGATTATTACTATAGAGTTCTTCTAGCCATTTTTGATCTATTTCAGCTGCAAGTTGATGATCTTCAAGGTTTCGTATTGCCGTAGAATCTAACTCAGCCTTAATTTCGGTTTTTAAAACCTTCTTACCATCAATAAGGGAATCAACAACATGAGTGTTGTTTTCGTTCTTGGTGGTTTCTATTTCTTGCTTAACTTCTGCTGGCTTCGGAATACTATCCTGACCAAAACTAAACATATAGCTCAATAGAAGACCAAAAGTTAGGGTTTTAAGCTTTAGGTTCATTGGTAGATTATTTAACTATCAAAACGATAGGTCAGCTAAAATCGTATTTTTTTAGTTAAAATGAAAGTTTGACAACACAATTTAACACGGTTTGTACGATTCTTCCGATTTATAAAAAGGAAACTAAAATGATTTTATTCTAAAATAGCTGCAATTCCTGGTAAGGTTTTACCTTCAAGACTTTCAAGCATTGCACCACCTCCTGTACTTACATAGCTTACTTTATCTTCAAATCCGAATTGTTTTACAGCAGCCACAGAATCACCACCACCTACAAGTGAAAACGCGCCATTTTTGGTTGCTTCAGCAATTGAGTCTCCTAAAGCAATAGTGCCAGCAGCGAAACTTTCCATTTCAAAAACACCTAACGGTCCATTCCATAAAATTGTTTTACACTGCATAACAACATTGTGAAAAATTTCTTTTGATTTAGGTCCTGCATCTAGACCTTGCCAACCATTAGGAATTTGAGTCACATCTAAAATTTGAGTCTCAGCATCATTACTAAACGCATTAGCAGCTATGACATCTACAGGTAAATGAATCTGTACATTTTTAGCTTCAGCTTGTTTCATTATTTCTAGAGCAAGTTCCATTTTATCATCTTCGCAAATGGAATCTCCAACAGAGCCTCCTTGCGCTTTTATGAATGTGAAAGTCATTCCGCCTCCAATAATTAAATGGTCAACCTTATCTAAAATATTTTCAATAATAGTGATTTTAGAAGACACTTTTGCGCCTCCTAGAACGGCTAATACAGGTTTCTCACCTGATTCCATAACTTTATTAATACTCTCAATTTCTTGCGCTAATAAGTGTCCAAAACATTTGTGTTCGGGAAAAAACTGAGCTACAATTGTTGTAGAGGCGTGAGCTCTATGAGCAGTGCCAAATGCATCGTTTACATAAATATCACCTAGTTTTGATAAACCTTCAGCAAAATTAACATCACCTACAGTTTCTTCAGGATGGAACCTTAGATTCTCTAATAATAATATTTCACCTGGATTTAAATTCTCTGCAGCTTCTTCTGCTTTGGATCCCACACAATCTTCAGCAAACTTTACCTCAACCCCTAAAACATCTTCCACTTTATTAATAATATGGCGCAATGAAAATTCATCCTGAACACCTTTAGGTCTTCCTAAATGCGACATCAAAATACAGCTCCCACCATCTTCAAGAATTTTGATAATTGTAGGCTTGGCAGACACAATTCGAGTGGCATCAGTAACTTCAAACTTATCATTTAAAGGCACATTAAAATCAACACGTATAAGTGCTTTTTTCTTATCAAAATTGAAGTCATTTAAGGTTTTCATACGTTTGTGTTTTTGAGAATTGTTTGACAAATGTAACCAATAAAAGATACTGATAAAAGTTGTTTTTTCACGAAAACGTTTGCATGAATTAATATTATAAAAAAAGTATCTTTGCCACATGTTATTTTCAGAAATTTTAGGTCAAGAACATATTAAAAGCCATCTTACGACAAGTGCAGATCATGGTCGTGTACCACATGCCCAATTGTTTGTTGGTCCTGAAGGATCTGGGACACTTCCTATGGCTATTGCTTATGCGCAATACTTGCTGTGTAAAAATTCAGATGAAGAAAACGGAAATGGTAATGAAGCCTGCAATATTAAGTTCAAAAATCTTTCGCATCCAGATTTACATTTTGCATTTCCTGTTGCCACTAATGATAAAGTAAAAAGTCACCCTGTTTCTAATCATTTCATGGAAGAGTGGCGACAACTTATTGACAGACAGCCTTATGGAAACCTATTTGATTGGTATCGCATTTTAGGAATTGACAACAAGCAAGGTCAAATCGGTGTTGATGAAGCACAAGATATTGTCAAGGCTTTAGCTCTAAAATCTTATGAAGGCGGTTACAAAGTAATGTTGATTTGGATGGCTGAAAAAATGAATACTTCAGCTTCAAATAAACTTTTAAAACTTATTGAAGAGCCACCAAATAAAACCATTTTTATTCTCATTGCAGAAGATGAAGAGCAAATAATAAATACAATTAAATCTAGGTGTCAATTGCTTCATTTCCCGCCTTTAGCAGAGGACGTGATTAAAACGTCATTAATTAAAAATTATCAAATACCTGAAGCTGATGCCATTAAGATTGCTCACCAAGCTAATGGTAATTACAACAAAGCATGCGATTTAGTTTACAGTGATAGCGAAGACACCCAATTTGAAGACTGGTTTGTATTTTGGATACGATCTGCTTTTAAGGCTAAAGGCAATAAAAGTGCAATTCATGATTTAATTTCCTGGAGTGAAACTATTGCGAAAACAGGACGAGAAACTCAAAAGCAATTTTTAAATTTCTGCCTTGATTTTTTTAGGCAAGCACTACTACTAAATTACAATGCTTCCACTTTGGTTTTCATGGAGCCTAAGACTTCCTTTAAATTAGAGAATTTTGCGCCTTATGTTCATGGTAATAATATTTTGGACATTTCAAAAGAACTTCAAGATGCTATATATCATATTGAACGTAACGGGAACTCTAAAATTATTCTAACAGATTTATCTATTAAACTCACCCGTTTATTGCATAAAAAAGCCGATTGATAAACAACCGGCTTTGACATTTCTATATAAATAAAACTAGTCCTCTTTTTTCACATCAGCATTTAAAGCCTCGATAATCGTTTCAGTAATATCGTTTGCTTCAGTTCCATACATTACACTACCAGCATCGTTTGCTCCAAGTATATACGTATATCCATTATTCTTACCATAATCTTTAACAAAAGCTTTCACTTCCTTAATCAGTGTATCGATTTGTTTCTGACCTTCGTCTTGAAGGCTTTTCTCTTCGCCTTGTAATTGATAATCTTGCATTTGTTTTTTCTGAAGTAATGCTTGATATTCAGTTTCAGCATTTTTTTGAGACATTTTTGCTGCTTTGGTTTGAAATAGTTGGGCTTCAATTTGAATTGCTTGTCCTAAGCTATCCGCTTTTTTGTTAAAAGCTGCAACTTTTACTTGAAACTTCTTTTCGAAATCTACTTTCTTCTGAAATTCATTAACCACTTTAGCATTATCTATGTAAGCAATTTTTTGTTGCTCTTGACAAGATGTTAAAACAAGTACTATACTAAGTACTCCAAATAATTTTTTCATTTTTAGTTCTTTTAATTTTTGCAAATGTATGAAAGTGCTTGAATTAATTTTTTAATTTTCTGTACTATTAATAATATGTATTGCTTTTAAAAAGTTAATAAATTATGTCTATTGAGTTTTTAAGGCTTATTATACTCTTAATTACATTAAAAGAATTCGGCAATATACTTTTAAGGCTAAACCGAATTACGGCTTTTAAAACGCTTAAAAATCAATTTTAAGCTTTTTTAATAATATATATTAAAGATGAATACTCACCAGAGCGTTTTGCTTTACTGTTTGATCTCCATCCAATCCAAAATGCCTTTAAAGGATTCATGAATCCGTTTTTATATTTTTCAGAAAGCAAAGACACATAAAAAGCATCAAAGATCATCGGCTCCACTTTTATTACTTCCATTCCTTTTTTCTCTACTAATTTAGAAATAGCTTTTTGTGAAAAATGCCATAAATGTCTTGGTACATCAAAAGCTGCCCAATTATTTTTATAATAGTTAGCGTCGAAGCTTTTGTAATTTGGAACCGCAATTACCAATCTGCCATTGGGTTTTAAAAGAGATTCAATGACAGCTAAGTGGTTTTCTAATTTTGGTAAATGTTCTAATACATGCCATAGCGTAATCACATCAAAGCTGTGTTTTTGAAATTTCAATAGTTGGTCAATATCAAAAATAGAATTGTCTGTTTTTTCATTTGCTATTGCCCTTGCATTAGGGTTTGGTTCAACTCCAGAAACTTGCCAATGATTACTTTTAGCAAGGTTTAAAAAATCACCTGTTCCGCATCCTATGTCTAAAAGCTTTTTGTCTTCCGAATTAAATGAATTAACTAATTTCAGTTTTCGTTTTAATGCTATTCTTTTAATAAAATGATACAATTTTTCAAACCAATTGCGTTTCGCATCAGTATGAGAAATATAATCTTCACTTTGATAATATTGTGGTAATTGTTCCTCTGAAGGTTGAGGGAATGTCTCCAGCATTTCCAATTGTTCATTATAGACCAATTGAAATTCTTCTCCTGAAACAGAGTGATCTTTAAGGTTTAAATAAATGTTTTTTATACGCATTAAAAGTAGTGTTCCACGTGAAACATCTTTAAAATTATCGGCCTAAATACACTAATAATACAGAAATATCTGCAGGTGATACACCCGAAATACGTGAAGCTTGAGAGATAGTTATTGGCTGTATTTTAGTGAGTTTTTGCTTTGCTTCAGTACTCATAGATTTCAATTGTTCATAATCAAAACCCTTAGGGATTTTAACATCCTCTAGACGATTCAATTTATCGGCATTATTCTTTTCTTTCTCAATATATCCAGAATATTTAATTTGAATTTCTGTTTGTTCAATAACTTCTCGATCTAACTCATGCTCCTGAATATAATTTTCTACAACCTCAAATTGTCGCATATCATCAGCCGTGATATTAGGACGAGAAAATAATTTAAACATCTTATCAGATTGTTTTACTGGTGATGAATTTTTAGATTCTAAAACAGGATTTGCATCTTCTGGCTTAACGCTTGTTTCCCTAAAAAAGTTCACAAAATTATCAGATTGCTTTTGCTTTTCTTCCATTCGACGCAAACGGTTTTCGCTAGCCAAACCTAACTCATAACCTTTAGGTGTTAATCTAAAATCGGCATTATCTTGCCTTAAAAGTGTTCTGTATTCCGCTCTCGACGTAAACATTCGATAAGGCTCTTCTGTTCCTTTTGTGATTAAGTCATCAACTAAAACACCTATATAAGCTTCGTTCCGTTTTAAAATAAACTCATCTTTATCTTGAACCTTTAAGGCTGCATTTATTCCAGCCATTAATCCTTGAGACGCAGCTTCTTCATATCCTGTTGTCCCATTAATCTGACCTGCAAAAAACAAACCATCAACCAATTTTGTTTCTAAGGTGTGTTTTAATTGTGTGGGCGGAAAATAATCATACTCAATAGCGTAACCTGGTCTAAAGAACTTTACATTTTCAAAACCAACAACAGATTTTAATGCTTTGAATTGAACATCTTCTGGCAACGATGTTGAAAAGCCATTGACATAAACTTCCACAGTATTCCAACCTTCAGGCTCAACAAACAATTGATGTCGATCTTTATCCGCAAAACGATTAATTTTATCTTCTATGGATGGGCAATATCTTGGGCCAGTACTTTTAATTCGTCCATTAAACATTGGTGACCGTTCAAAACCTTCACGCAATAACTCATGAACTTCTGGACTAGTATATGTCATGTGACAAGAGCGTTGCTCTTTTAACGGTTTAATATCTTCTAAGTATGAAAATTTCTCTGGTTGTTCATCACCAGGTTGCTCAATCATTTTAGAATAATCTAAAGAGCGTCCATCCACCCTTGGAGGTGTTCCGGTCTTCATTCTTCCAGATTCAAATCCTAATCCAATAAGCTGTTCTGTAATTCCAGTTGCCGCTTTTTCTCCTGCTCTTCCTCCACCAAAATTTTTGTCTCCGATATGAATTAATCCGTTTAAAAATGTACCATTGGTTAATACTACAGTCTTAGCTTTAATTTCAAGTCCAAGTGATGTTTTAACACCGACAACCTTATGGTTTTCTACTAGTAAACCAGACACCATTTCTTGATAGAAATCTAGGTTTGGTGTTTGCTCTAAAAGCAATCTCCAATCTTCAGCAAAACGCATTCGGTCACTTTGAACTCTAGGACTCCACATAGCGGGTCCTTTAGATTTATTCAACATTTTAAATTGAATAGCAGATGTATCACTTACAATCCCACTATAACCACCTAAAGCATCAATCTCTCTTACAATTTGTCCTTTGGCAATTCCTCCCATAGCAGGATTACAAGACATTTGAGCAATGTTTTGAAGGTTCATGGTGATTAGTAGGGTTTTACCACCCATGTTTGCAGCAGAAGCAGCAGCTTCGCTTCCTGCATGACCTGCACCAACTACTATGACATCATATACGTCGTTGAACATAATTTATAGTATTGTTCCACGTGGAACATTTAGTTTTCGAAATTTTAAGCCTGCAAATATACGTCTAAATCCTAATATACTAAGATATTTGCTTTATGTAGAAATTCTCCTTAGACCGCATCTTTAATTTATCATCATCTGTCTTGTCTTTATAACCACAATAATGAAGGATGCCATGAACCATAACACGACGAAGTTCTTCTTTAAAATCAACCTCAAAGTCGTTTGCATTATCCCTAACACGTTCGATTGAAATATAAACATCTCCATGTAGTTCTTTTCCTACTGAGTAATCAAAACTAATAATGTCTGTTAACGTATCGTGACCCAAGTATTTCTGATTGATATCTAATAAATAGTCATCATCACAAAAAATATAATTTATCTCACCTTCTCTGCAATCTTCAGTTTTTATAACCTTAGAAATCCACAATGAAAATTCTTGTTCGTAAGGCAACTCAAAATTGGTTTCGTAATTAAAGCTGATCATTTGTTTTTTTAAAATACTCTTGGACTTTCTTTTTGTAAACGTCCTGCAAAGGTAATGCTTGCCTGTTTAAAATTTCAGTAGTGTTAAAATATTCTTTTGCTGTAGGTAATTTGTTATTCGTTGTATTCTTATACGTGGTATTATCTGTTTCAGATTTACGTTTATTGTCTTCACCTTGCATAAAAGTGGCATTTTCCATTTTCAACAACTGATGTTGCAAATCCATCATTTTTTGAAGTGTTTGGTTTGTAAAGCCTTTATTTATTAAATCTAATTCCACCTCTTCCATATCTTTTAAGAGCTTTGCTCCTTGACCCTGTTTTCCAAGTTCACCAAGTTTGTTTTCTAAAGCCTGACGTAATTGTTGCTGTTGCTGATAAATACGATATAATTCTCCATTCAAATCTTCGTTACTTCCTTCACCATCACCTTGAGAATTTCCGTTTTCTCCACCTTCGCCTTCTTTACCATCTTTGCCTTTTTTACCTTTTTTGCCCTCGCCTTCCTTGTCACCTTCTTTATCTCCTTTTCCCTCTTTTTCACCTTCACCATCCTTGGGTTTTCCCTGTTCACTCTTTTTCATACCATCTTTCATCTGTCCATTAAGTTGCTCCTGACTCATAATGATATCTGGCAATTGCATATCGCCTCCTCCTTGACCCATTGATGGCTTCATTTGAGCGTTCATATTATCCAGAATATCACTCAAGAAATTTGCCAACTCGTTCGTAGCCGTAATCGTGTATTGCTGAGCCGCAACACCTTGGTATAATCTATTTTCAGATAATTGCCCTAAGGATTTATCAATATTGAAAAACACTTCAGTAATTTGTTTATTGACTTGCTCTGAAATTTTAGGTTGTCTCAATGATAATGAAAATAAACTATCGTCCACATGCTCAAAATGCTCTCTTAAATTGCTCTGTTTTCTTAAAAACTTACCATATTCGTTATGGTTAATTTCAATGCTTTTAAATTGATCCATTAAATTTTCTTGATCAAATGAAAACAACACCAAGTTATCTAATATTTGTCTTAACATAGTTGCATCTTCTTGCATTTGATCACCACCTCCCATTTGCATCATTTGAGCCATTTGACCACTCATTTCTTTCATTTTTTTAGCGGCTTGCTTTTGTTTCTTTTTTGCTTTTTCTTGTGAATCTTGAGGCTGACTATCTGGCTGTTCTCCTTGTTCTTGTTTTTCTCCAGGCTCACTTTTTTCACCTGGCTCTTTATTTTCCTGTTCTTTTTGTTCTAAGGCATCTGTGGCTTCCTGTTGATCTTGTTTAATAGACTCCTCTGTTGGTTTGTCCTGAGGCAAATCCATTGGTTTTTTAAGTTCTTTATTTTCTTTCTGAAGTTCGTCCATTTCCTTTTGAAAATCTTCAAACTTTTTGTTTAGTTTTTCCTGTTCTTCCTTGGTGTTTTTATCTTCGCTTTCTTCTGATAATTTTTCCTGTTCTTCAGCCAGCTTTTCTAATTCTTGTTGCAATTTTTCAGCTTTTTTGGCCACATAAAATCGTTTGGTCAACTCCAATAGTTGTTTTAAGCTTCGTTCTTTATTTTTATTCTGCTTAGCTAATTCTTCTAATTTTTGAGAGAATTCTTCTTTTTGAATTTTCTCTTGCATTTTTTCAAGCTCCTCTAATAGTTTTTCGTCTTTTTTAAGTTGCTCTTCGTTTTCTTCAAGACGTTGCTTTAAATCTTCTTTAAAAGGATCTTTTTCTTCGCTTTCATTTTGAAATTCTTCAAGGTTTTCTTTTAGCTTTTTGTTGAAATTTTGCATCAATTGTTCTTGCTCCTTTTGACGCTTTAAGAAATTTTCAAACTTCTTTTTATCATTAAAATTAAGTTCTTCCTTTTCCTTTTGGGTTTTAGAAAACTCTTCAAGTTGTTTGTCTTGCTCTTGAAGCTTTTCAAAGGTTTTACCTATGTCTTTTATGGTTTCATTTTGCTCCTGAAGTTGTTTTTGCTCTTCTTCTTCTTGTGTCAGCTTTCTATAGTTATAAACTGTACTTTTAGTGCTTTTGTAATTATGAATAGCATCATTGTCAAATACTTGAAAATAGAATTCATAATCTACGCCTTCCGTTAAATTCAATTGATTAGGAAATGCGCTTACAAACTCATCAAAATTTGATTTCGCTATTGGAATCCTTTCAAAAGACTTTTCACTAGGGTTTGCTGAAGGATAGTACACCAATTGTAATTTGCTCAATCCGTAATCATCACTAACCTGTCCCAGAAAATATAAGGTTTGATTATCTAAAGAATCCTTTTCCATCTTTAGATTCAATTCAGGATAACCGTCTTTAATAACACTTAAAGAAAAGGCTAGATTTTCATAGTCTTTAAGGTTGGCGTTACTCGTACTTATACTGTAATCTGTGTTGTTAAAAATTCGTTTGGATGCTTTAAACTTACCATCAGTTACATATTCAAAATTAATGGTATCATTTGCATATAATGCCACCTCATCTGTTGATCGTGTAGACACTTTCCAAACAACATTTGTGCCTTCGGGAATGGTTGAGTTCCCTGTACTCTTTAAAACCTCATCTTTCTTTTGAGTATAGGCTGGATAATCCAACACCATTTCAAAGTTTACCATAGTAGGCACTTTTATGACATTGATACTATAATCTTTTGAACGCACTTCGTTAGCAGAAAAATTAAAATTTATAGCGTCCTTTAGTTGAGGGAATAGATATTCGAACTGACCAGGAGCTGTTTGCTGTAAAAAATACGATTGTCCGTTATAATGTATTTGAGCATTTTCTGGAACCACATCACCAGCTGTATTTACAATAAGCTTAAATGCTTTGTTTTCAATTGCATTCATGTCATCATTAACTACAAAAAACTGAAAAGGAGCTGGTGGCTCATATGCTGTTTGATAATTGACAACACGTTCGTAACTATCACTAAACCAGTTTATTTTACCTGTAAAAAATGATATTAGTAAAATAGCAATTGGAATGGCCGCATACTTTAAATACTTAGTGTTTTTCTTAAAATTAATGGCTAATTTGAACGGAATCGGACTTAATTCAGATGATTTCTGTTCAATACTTGCTTCAAGAAGTTCAGATTGAGTGTTGTTATGATTCAACTGAAGTACATTAAGAAGTTTATCATTAACTTCTGGAAAATGATTCCCAATGATTTGAGAGGCGTCTTCGAAATCAATACCTTTTTGTAGTTTAAATAATTTCGCTAATGGAAACGCAATGAATTTAGCAAACAATGCTAATTCAACAGCAATAAACACCCAAAATAAAACTGTTCTTGCGGTTGGATTAAGCCACAAAAAGTACTCAATTAATAATGTCACAATCAAATACAATAAGCCAATTGCGAAAAACAAAATAGCACCTTTGACCAATTCATTAGTGTAATATCTCCTAATAAATTGTTCTAATTTAGATTGTATGTTCTTGAAATTATTCAACATTAACTATTTAACTCACTAAACTACAATTTTATTTTAACCTGCAAATGCCTAAATTTGGTAAGATTCTGTTAATTTCGAGGAGTTGTGTTAAAATAAAGACCAACGTGAACTACCATTTCTATGAAAGATCTAAAATATCTAGCCGCATTCTCCATTCCCGTCATTGCTTTTATTGGTTTGTTTTTTAAAGGGAACTTAGTGTTTTTAACTCCTGTTTACGCTTTTGTAGTGATTCCCATATTAGAACTTGTTTTTCCAATTGACACTGATAATTTATCTAAAGAAGTCGTAGAACATAAATTAAAAAGAAAGGTTTTTGACTGGCTCTTGTATCTTAATCTGCCTTTGGTTTATGGGTTAGTTTTCTTCGGAATCTATCAGGTTTCAATGACAACTATTGAAACCTATGAACTTATTGGAATGATTCTTTCCGTAGGTATCGTTTTAGGTGTCAACGGAATTAATGTTGCACACGAACTTGGTCACAGACAAAACACAAACGAGCGTTTTATTGGAAAGGCTTTACTTCTACCTTCTCAGTATATGCATTTTTATATTGAACATAATTTTGGTCATCATTTACACGCAGCCACTCCAGAGGATCCAGCAACAGCCAGATATAACCAAACGGTTTACTCATTTTGGTTTACCTCCATTTTTAGACAATATGCAAAAGCATGGAAAATTCAACAAAAACTGCTTAAAAACAGTAAAAAAAGCTTCTTTTCAGCCAAAAATGATATGTTTTGGTTCATTTTGCTTCAAATTAGTTATTTACTGATTATATTATTCGTCTTCGGAAAAATAGGATTGTTATTTGCGATATCTTCTGCAATAGTTGGTGTTTTATTATTAGAATCCGTGAATTATATTGAACATTATGGCTTAATGCGATTAAAAACCAAATCTGGCCGATACGAACGCGTTAAAGAAATGCATTCTTGGAATTCTAATCATGTCATTGGTAGAATTGTGCTTTATGAACTTACAAGGCACAGTGATCATCATTTTAAGTCTTCAAAAAAATATCAAATCTTAGATTGCCATGACGAAAGTCCTCAAATGCCATTTGGTTATCCTACATCAATGGTATTGGCAATGATTCCACCTTTATGGTTTTCTATAATGAATAAACGCGTGCCTAAAGAAATGATTTTAACTTAAGCATTTCTATTCTTAATTATCGTTTTATCTTTGCAGTCATAAAATAAAAACCATGACCAAAAACGTTCGTGTGCGTTTTGCACCAAGCCCAACAGGACCTTTACATATTGGAGGTGTTAGAACAGCACTTTTTAATTATTTATTTGCCAAAAAGCATAACGGAACTTTTGTGCTTCGTATTGAAGACACTGATCAAAATCGCTATGTTGAAGGTGCAGAAGATTATATTGTTGACGCTTTAAATTGGTGTAAAATTCCGTTTGACGAAGGACCAAATAAGAATGAAAAATTTGGACCTTACAGACAAAGCGAGCGTAAACATTTATATAAGCAGTATGCAGATGAATTAATCGAAAAAGGTCATGCCTATTATGCTTTTGATACTGCTGAAACTTTAGATTTCCATAGAAAAGATCATGAGGCTAACGGAAAAACGTTTATATACAACTGGCATAATAGATTAAAGCTAAGTAACTCTTTATCGATTTCTAAAGCTGAAGTAAATGCAAAATTAGAAGCTGGAGACGATTATGTGATACGGTTTAAATCACCTCAAGATGAAACCTTGCATTTAAAAGATATTATTCGAGGTGATATGACCATTGACACCAATGTTTTAGATGATAAAGTCTTATTTAAAAGTGATGGTATGCCTACCTATCACTTAGCAAATATTGTTGACGACCATTTAATGGAGATCTCTCATGTGATTCGTGGTGAAGAATGGTTACCATCTTTGGCATTACATTTCCAATTATATGCTGCGTTTGGTTGGGAATCACCTCAATTTGCGCATTTACCATTAATACTAAAACCAACAGGAAAAGGAAAATTAAGCAAGCGTGATGGTGACAAATTAGGATTTCCTGTATTTCCACTAGAATGGACAGATCCGAAATCTGAAGATATTTCAAGAGGCTATAAAGAAGACGGATATTTTCCTGAAGCTATGATTAATTTCTTGTCGTTCTTAGGTTGGAATCCTGGCACAGAACAGGAACTATTTAATCTTGAAGAACTCGTTTCTGCTTTCGATTTAGAACGTGTGAACAAAGCTGGAGCACGATTTGATCCAGACAAAATTAAGTGGTTTAACCATCATTATATGCAGGAGCAAGACAATTATGGCTTAGCTGTTGCGTTTCAAAAGTCGAGACCTGAATTAGCAGGAATTGATACCGAATACATTGAAATGGTTGTTGCTCTAATCAAAGAACGGGCAACATTTGTGAATGATTTTTGGGACTTAAGTCATTACTTCTTTGTTGCGCCTAAAACGTATAATGAAAAAGCTTCTAAAAAAGCATTAAAAGACGATACTGCTGATATTTTAAATAAAGTCAAATCTTTAGTTCATAGCGTAGAAGACTTTACGGTTGTAAACCTTCAAAACACAGTAAAAGAATGGATTACATCCAATGAAATAGGCTTCGGCAAAGTCATGATGCCTTTAAGATTAGCGCTTGTGGGAGAATTACAAGGACCAGATGTTTTTGATATCATCTATATGATTGGGAAAACCGAAACAAAGAAGCGAATTGACACAATTATTGCCTCGATTTAAAACGTAATCATTAGCGCAAACGCAAGCATCGATTGTGTGCCCTTAAATTCTTTAGATAAAGGTGTGGTCGTTAAATTTTGGTCATTAAGTTTGTTTAAAATGTTAGTAAACCCATAACTATAAGTCGCTCTTAATTTAAAGCTACCTATTCCTGCCGATGCGCCTACTACTCCATTTACATTAAAAGGAGAAATATCCTTAATATCTTCGGCTAATAATGTATCATAACCATTTATTAAGTATCCTTTTTGGTTGCTATTTTTAAGGTCTAGCTGTCCATTATATTGTAATTGTGGCCCAACGTCTAGCGTAAGATTATCACTAATTAATTTCACGTGAAGCATAAATGCTAATTGAATAGCCATTAAGTCGTATTCTAATTGTTCAACTTGCAGAGGATTTACAAGGGAGCGCCCTTCAACTTCAATAGAATTTTGAGAGAATTGTAAACCATAACTAACAGTAAACCATTTCTGAGGAATATCAACAGTTGCAATCATGCCTCCAAGAAAGCCTGAACCACTCTTGGTTACAAAATTATTGGTTGTAATATCATATTGGGTTAATCCACCCACTACTCCTATTCCATTTTTAATCGTGTATCGTTTGTGTTGAGCTGTTGATAATGTAACAAACGCTATACAAAAGACTACTAATATTATAAACTGCTTTTTTTGCATCTCTAAAGTGTGTGATTTGAGCAAATATAACTTAATTTAGTAAC
The DNA here is from genome assembly GCF_034670085.1 of Psychroserpens sp. Taxonomy (GTDB): domain Bacteria; phylum Bacteroidota; class Bacteroidia; order Flavobacteriales; family Flavobacteriaceae; genus Psychroserpens. The sequence goes on from NZ_JAXMOD010000001.1 coordinate 697,262, forward strand.
TGATTATTTTCCTAACCATTAAAAAAAACTTGTTATGGGTCAATTTATTTTAATTCCAATTATATTTTTCGGCGTAATCATTTTGATTTCGTCATTCTTCGTTGTTAAACAACAAACTGCTGCAATTATTGAGCGCTTCGGTAAATTTAATAGCATAAGGCAATCTGGTTTACAGCTTAAAATACCATTAGTAGATCGAATTGCTGGTAAACTAAGTTTAAAAATTCAACAATTAGATGTTATTATAGAAACCAAAACTTTAGATGATGTATTTGTCCGTTTAAAAGTCTCAGTGCAATATAAAGTGATACGAGAAAAAGTATATGATGCTTTTTACAAACTAGATTATCCACATGATCAAATCACCTCCTATGTTTTTGATGTGGTTCGTGCTGAAGTGCCAAAAATGAAATTAGATGACGTATTTGTACGAAAAGATGATGTGGCAATTGCGGTAAAATCTGAATTAAATGATGCGATGGCTGATTACGGTTATGATATTATTAAAACCTTAGTAACAGATATTGATCCTGATGCTCAAGTTAAAGCTGCTATGAATAGAATTAATGCTGCTGATCGTGAAAAAACAGCTGCACAATTTGAAGGTGATGCTGCTCGTATTTTAATTGTAGAAAAAGCAAAAGCTGAAGCAGAAAGTAAGCGCTTACAGGGACAAGGTATTGCTGATCAGCGTCGTGAAATTGCTCGTGGACTTGAAGAATCGGTAGAGGTCTTAAATAAAGTTGGTATCAACTCGCAAGAAGCGTCTGCGCTTATTGTCGTTACACAACATTATGACACCTTACAGTCTATTGGTCAAGAAACTAATAGTAACCTAATTTTATTACCTAATTCACCTCAGGCTGGAAGCCAAATGTTGAATGATATGGTTGCCAGTTTTACAGCGAGTAATCAAATTGGTGAGGCCATGAAAAATTCACGCAAGAAAAAAGACGAATAGACGGATTAAATTTTTATAATCTCAATAAGCCTTGAATTTAAATTTGAGGCTTTTTTATGTAAAAGGATGTCGTTCTTCCCAGTCTCTTACTGGATTAGCATATTTAACAACCAATTTTAAAACCGTATTGGCTATAATATTATTTGTATGTTTTAAATAAATATACATATCAAAAGGTTTTGCGCCAATAGAACTTTTTATTTCCATAGCTGTTCGAGCAAAAACAACATGTTTAAACTGGTTTTGAATTCCGAAAGAAGCCATATCAAATAACATATTAAGATACATTTGATATTGATGTTGCAACTCTTGATTATAACCTAAAAAATAAGTTTCAAGTTTGTCATAATTTTTAATGAAAGAATAAAAGCCAATGAGCTTTCCCTCTAAAAAATAACCATAAATTTTAAAATCGTCTTTAAGTTCTTTTTTAAGTTGGTAGAAATGGTTTTTGTGTAATTTGAATGAATTAACACCTGCATTATCAGATACGTTTTCATATAAATTGTAAATCTCGTTAGAAAAATGCTCTACATCATCTAATTTGAACTCTTTACATTCAATGTCCTGACTTTTTTTACGGGCAGTTCTATAACGTCTTCTGTATTTCTTATTAAAATCTGCAATATATTTTTCAGGTGAAGACCAGTTACTACTTGCTTCAAAAATCATATTTGGTTGCACTTGAGCCTTGTATAAGTTTTGATTTCGAAAGAACTTATTGCTAGAGTGAAATGAATCATCTTCGAAATAATCTTTAAAACCTATTATTCTTATTTTTTTGTCAAATTGATCTCTGATTAATAGGGTAAGTGCGTCTAACCCCTTAGATACTTGGCCCAAAAACACATCCTGAGAGATAGATTCTGAATTAAAATATAAACCATGCTGACCTGTATGCATTAGGTTTCCCACTATTAAAGCGTTGCCTTTAACAATTTTTGAAATAAGAACCTTTCCGCAGCGTTTAAAAAATTGATTAGACGTTTTCCTAAACACATCATCAAAATACATTTCTACACGTTGAATAATAGCAATTCCAACCAAATCTTCGAAATTAAAAACCCCTAAGAAATAGGTTGAAATATTAGCAGGACTTGAATCCTCTAAAGCTTTCAAAAAAGGAGTTTTTAAAAACGTATCCTCAATAGGAAGTCCATCCCAAGATTCGGGTAAGTCTGATGTAGAATGATATAATTTAAAGTGCGTCAAGGCGATATAATAAAAAGACTGATAACATAATGTTATCAGTCTTTTATACTTTAGTTATGTTACAAAATTAAACCCAACCACAAATGATTGCTCCCATAATGGTAAGAGCAACAGTCCAGTAGCCTGAATTAATAAATATTAGTTTCCAGCTCTTACGTTCAAACATTGCGTTAGTAGCTATAATTGGAAAAACTATAAAGATTCCAGCTAGTAAACCATGTAATGCTCCATGTTTAAACGTTCGAAAATGTGTTCCGTAATCATCCATAAAAGCTTGATACGAAGGCAAAATTCCTTCTGCCAATGGATCTCCTCCAATCATTCCTAAGGCGCCTAATTGATGAATCGTTAAAAATTGAGTGAAAAAAGACAGTAAAATTGAAAAGACAAATGACAAGCCAAAAATGACAGCCATATTTCCGCCTTTGATTTTTTCTTCTGTCATTCCTGATTCTCTCATCCAAGAATTTTGAAACAACATTGGTCCATACCAGAGAAAACCTAAAACCATTGGTACTACCGCAGCAACAAGCACTGCTAAAAAATTAATTTCCATGATGTAATTTGATTATAGTTAGTATGCTAAATGTACAAAAAAACCTCAAAGAAGATTCTTTGAGGTTGTTAAAACTATCTTATTTCCAGTTACAAAGCTTTTGCTTCTGCAACTAATATCTCATTTTTATCTTCCAATGCTTTTTGAACAAACGCATTAATATCTTCGTTACGTTCTTGTCCGTTTTTAAGTAAAACGCTTAAGCTAATCATGACTGCAATTCGTGTCCCAACTTTTTTAGCAGCTGTATTAAATAGCGGCTGTAAGTCCTCGTAGCTCACATCTTCTGCTAATTTTAAAATTTCTGCTTTAGACTTTTCTTGTTTAGCTTCGGGTAAATTTGTGTATTTCTTGCCTAACTGCTTAATCACTTCTATAGCTGGACGCTTTTGCTGTGGTTGCTGAGGCTTGTTTTGATTTTGTTGTGGCTTTGGTTTTTGTTTTGCCCATGAATCTCTTAATCCAACCGTTTTATTAAACACTAAATGTTCAGGTTTAGAATCGTCATCAACATTAAAATATCCGAGACGTTGAAATTGAAAACGCTCACCTACTTTAATATTGGCTAAGCTTGGCTCTACAAATGCTTCAATAATTTTTAAGGAATTAGGATTAATAAATGCCATGAAATCTTTGTCCTGATGGCTATCTGGAGCCTCATCAACAAACAGTCTATCATATTCTCTAACTTCAGCTTTTAATGCGTGTTTTATGGAGACCCAGTGTAAGGTGCCTTTAACTTTCTTTTCGGTATCTGTCGAATACGTACAATGGATTTCTGTAATGTTACCGTTCGCATCTTTTACTACATTTTCAGCTTTAATGATATATGCGTTTTTTAAACGAACTTCACCACCTAGTTTTAATCTGAAGAATTTATTGCTTGCTTCTTCTTTAAAATCTTCGCGTTCAATAAAAAGTTCTTTTGAAAATGGCACCTTTCTAGAACCTGCACTTTCATCTTCCGGATTATTTTCAGCATCAAACCATTCCTCTTTATCCTCTGGATAATTTGTAATTACTAATTTTACTGGGTCTAAAACAGCCATAACTCGTGGAGCTGTTTGGTTCAAATCTTCTCTAATACAAAATTCTAATAGTGAAACATCAATCACATTTTCGCGCTTTGCAACACCAACTTTATCGATAAATTGACGTATAGAATTTGGCGTATAACCACGTCGACGTAATCCAGAAATTGTTGGCATTCTCGGATCGTCCCAACCAGAAACATGGCCTTCTTCTACTAATTTGAGCAATTTTCGTTTACTCATAATCGTATAGCTTAAATTCAATCGCGCAAACTCACGTTGTTTAGGAAGCATAGGAAGCGCATCTGACGCATAACCATAAACATGTTCCTTAAACCAGTCATAAAGCTCTCTATGAGGCTTAAATTCAAGTGAACATAAAGAATGTGAAATTTGTTCGATGTAATCACTTTCACCATGCGTCCAATCATACATTGGATAAATACACCACTCATTTCCAGTTCTATGGTGATGTTTCTTTAATACGCGATACATAATAGGATCTCGCATCAACATATTGGGATGTTGCATGTCTATTTTAGCTCGAAGAATATGCGAACCTTCATCAAATTCACCTTGTTTCATGCGCTCGAACAAATCGAGGTTTTCTTCTACGCTTCTATTGCGATATGGGCCTTCAACACCAGGTTGCGTTGGTGTTCCCTTTTGTTCGGCCATGGCTTGACTTGACTGAGAATCTACATAAGCTTTTCCGTCTTTAATTAGTTGAATTGCCCAATTATACAGCGTGTGGAAATAATCTGAAGAATACAATTCATTTGCCCATTGGTAACCTAACCATTTAATATCGCGTTTTATAGCATCAACATATTCCTGTTCTTCTTTTGCTGGATTGGTATCATCAAAACGAAGGTTTACGGGTGCATTATAAGCTTCACCTAAACCAAAACTAATTCCGATGGCTTTAGTGTGACCAATATGTAAATAACCATTAGGTTCAGGAGGAAAACGAAAACGCAGCTTATCTTTTGGTAAACCATTTGCTAAATCCTCTTCTATAATGTGCTCAATAAAATTAAGCGATTTTGTTTCTTCAGACATGTTTTTAAAATAATAGGCAAAGTTATTAAATAATAGTGTAATATATTTGCTTTAAAATAGAATGCTTTGGGAATAATTAAAGTTGAAAATATCCGAGTATATGCCTTTCATGGTTGTTTAAAAGAAGAAACTAAAATTGGTAGTGATTATCGCGTCGATTTAGAGATTAAAGCTAATTTAAAGACCTCTTCAGAATCTGATGAATTAGCAGATACTGTTGACTATGTCCTTTTAAATAAAATTGTAAAAGAAGAAATGCAACTGCCATCAAAACTTTTGGAAACAGTTGCAAAACGTATTTTAAAGCGTATTTTTATAGAAGATTCATTAGTTAAAAAAGCGACTGTTAGTGTGAGTAAACTGAATCCTCCTATTGGTGGCGATGTTGAAATGGTAACGATAAAAATGACCGAAAGACGAAAAAAGTAAGTGTTAATAGTGTAAAATGGTTATTTTTTTTACATTTGCTGACTCGCTAGGAATAACGAGAAATCTTTTTAATAAGATATTAAAGGCGTCTTGGCCGAGTGGCTAGGCAGAGGTCTGCAAAACCTTCTACAGCGGTTCGAATCCGCTAGACGCCTCAAAAGAAAAGAGATACTTTACGGTATCTCTTTTTTGTTTTAAATTTTTTATAAAAAATTAAGTAAAGCCTAGGTTCTTGTAACAACAACATAATCTACAATAAGTGTTAGGCAAAGAAAAAGTATTCCCAAGGTGAATAATAACGCGCCATAAGGCCAATGCTGAATTTTAAACAGTGTGCCAAAACCAAGACAACAAATTGTTATTATTATTAAGGCATAATACAAGAATTTAGTGGTTTTATTTTCTTTTAATATTCTATTGCCAAAATATGACAACCCTTCTTCAATAAGCCACCATATAAACAAAATCATCAATACTATTTCAAAATAATATGAGAGATTAAAAAGATGAAGTGCTTGATTGACATAGCTAATAACCCATAAAACAACCAAGCCCAATTTAATATAATCTATCCTTACTTTTTCTTTTTTATATATAAAACGGATTGTGTATAAAATCAGAATTGCACAACTTCCAATGCTCATTAATAGATTTGAATAAGGCCAATGCATAATTTTAAAAAGCGCACCAAAAATTAAAGTAATAAGTGCAAACCTAAGAGGTAATGTTAAAATTTTTGTACTTGATTTTTTCACTGAATTTTTATTAAAAATTAATTAAACCAAACCGCATAGCGTTGTCGTCTTAACTCTAAAGCTAGTGTTTCTTCCATTTTTAAGGCATCTGCTCTAGTTTGTAGAGGTGCAATATGATTATAAAGGCTTGGTCTTAAATACGATCCGTATTTTTCGACAATATTTGAAGATAATTTATAGCCTTTTTTATTTCGGTAACCCGTCTTGTGTTGCTCAAAACGCTCTTTTGGTGTTTTGCTAGTCATACCAACATAGAGACATTCTAGAACGCCGTTAAATTGCGGATTAGCCTCTCTAAATTTTCGGTTTTCAGAAAATACCCTTTTAGATAATTCGACGACGTAAATACGATATTCGGTTTTAGGCATCTGCTAGTTTGAATTATAAACGATGTTCAATTTCTTCTTGAAGGCGTTCTTTTCCAGCAGGAAATAAACCTTGCACCAATAATAATACACCAAAACCAAGTACCACTAAAGCAATTATTTTTTTGGTTTTGTAGATAAGACGTGGCGTTAATTTGTTTTTTAATCGTTTAGCGACTGCAATTTTAACTAAGTCTGTTAAGAAATAAACAGTTAACATGGTCACAATAAAAACAGTTACCCCGTTTTCAGATTCTGTAATTGAACTACCAATAACGATAAAACCTAACCATCCTAAAAGCACACCAATATTAATAAAATTTAGCAAAAACCCTTTAATGAACAGCTTACCAAATTCATTTTTTTGAATCTCCACTTTATGATATTCTCTAACAATAGATCTGAATGATTTAGAGGTTTTTATAAAGGAAATAACTCCATAAACAACTAACAAAACACCGCCAAAAATTAAGAAGTTTGGATCGTCTTTTATTTTATCAATAAGTTTATTGGTGCTGTAAAATGCTAAAAGAATAAAGACAATATCTGCTACTATTACGCCTAAATCAAAAATTAAAGCGCTTTTAAATCCTTTAGTTGCACTAGTTTCGAGCAGTACAAAAAATACTGGTCCAATAGTGAAGGCAAGGATAATTCCGAAAGGAATTGCTGCTAAAATATCATCAAACATAATAGGAAATAGCTTTCCTACAAAGCTAATAAAAAAAGATGCTAACTCAACTTAATCGAATGAGGATTAGTTCATTCGTTTAATACGACCACCAAAGGTTGTGCTTTCTTTAATATGTTCTGGGTTACCGTAAATAAATACATCACCTCCAGCAACTACCTTAGCATTAACTTTTTTTGAAGCATGAACATCAGCCTCACCAGCTGCTTTAATATGTACAGTTGTGTTCTTGGTTTCGAAAGATTTACCCTCATAAATACCACCTGTATTTAAAGTAATTTCTTGAGAATCAGCTTTACCTCTAGTTTCAATAATACCTCCTGTAACCGCTCTAATATCTACTTTTTTAACATCTAATCCAATTTTTAAATGCGCACCTTCTTGTGCTCTAAGTTCAATATGATTTTGCGTAATTAATTCATTTGAAGAAATATATGCGCCTTCATTACCATCGATAACATTCAGTTTCGTGTAATATACAGCCACAAAAGTTTTGTCGCCATTAAATGTTTTATCAAATTTCATTCTAATTTTAAGCTTTCCGTCTTTATTGATCACTTCAACATCTTCAATATCGTCTCCTGTGATTTCTACTTTATCAACATCTGATTTAATTAAGTTAACTTCTATTAAGTCGTAAACTTTGACTTCGGAAAAATCACCAACGCCTTGTTCTTTTGGGTTTTGTGCAGTTAATATAGATGTTACTACAAATAATGCAATAGCTAAAATAGTTCTCATTTGAATATAATTTTATGTTTATTTCTTGCTTCTGTAATTAAAGAGTACACAGAAACAAAAATGTTACAGTTTATAAATAATTGAGACAACTAAGCAACAGAAACAGCTGTTCCTGTAACTGAAACCATTGCGTAATTACTTGTGGTTAGTTCTATTTCAACTTTAATTCCTACGACAGCATTTGCTCCTAATTTTTTTGCGTTTTCCGTTAATGATTGAAACGCTTTTTCTTTTGTGGCATCAATACTATCCTGAATTGATTTATAATACTTTGACATACTAAAACCCATTGATAATTTTCCATCATGAATAGAAACACCTGTTACAATGCCTTTATAGTCTGATATTTTAAATCCTTCTATGCTATTTGTAGTGGTTAGAATCATAATACTTATTTTTTCTTGTTGGTGTGAATTTTGTTAAAATTGTTACACTTAAAAAATTATGAGATGCTGAAATAAATTTAGCATGATTCACAAAAAATCTAATAAAAAATGAGATTCCTCCTCATGCTTCGTTCGGAATGACAACTTAAGCTAAATCATTAAATATACGATTAGTTGCGTTAAGGATGGCAGTGGCATCCTTTTGGTTTTTACCCAAAAGATATAACGGACAGCCTGACCTTTAGGTAACGCCAAAAAAATTCTCTTTACAATAGTCTTTGATTTCGACTGCACTCAATCTGACAGAAATTACTAAAAATTAATCTTCTATATGTTTACCAATCAAGGTGAAATCTAGATGTTTTTTAACTAAATCGGTGTTTTTAACCTTTACAACAACCTCATCACCAAGTTGATACATGGTTTTAGAATTTTTACCAATCAATGCATAATGGTCTTCATCAAACGCGTAATGATCATCTTTCATATCTCTAACACTGACCATACCTTCGCATTTATTTTGGATGATTTCTACATAAATTCCCCAATCTGTAACGCCTGAAATTACACCTACAAAATCTTCATCTTTATGATCTTCCATAAATCTGATCTGCATGTATTTAATAGAGTCACGTTCAGCTTTAGTGGCTAAATATTCCATTCTGCTAGAATGATTACACTTTTCTTCATAAACCTCTGCATTAGCAGAATTTCCGCCATCAAGATAGGTTTGTAATAAGCGATGTGCCATGACATCTGGATAACGACGAATTGGTGACGTGAAATGACTGTAATAATCAAATGCTAATCCGTAATGACCAATATTGTGTGTGGAATATTCGGCCTTACTCATGGTTCGAATAGTTAAAGTATCTACTAAATTTTGTTCCTTTTTACCACTAACGTCTTTTAATAAATTATTCAACGATGAAGACACGCTTTTGCGATCTTTAAAATTGAGTTTATAACCAAATCGACCTACAACATTTTGCAATGCCGCAAGTTTACTATCATCAGGTTCATCATGTATTCTATATACAAAGGTTTTCTTTTGTTTTCCAACAAATTCACCCACTTTCTTATTTGCTAATAACATGAACTCTTCAATGAGTTTATTAGCGTCTTTACTGGTTTTAAAGAATACACCAATTGGATTTGCAGCTTCATCTAAATCGAATTTTACTTCAACTTTATCAAAAGAAATCGCTCCAGAACTCATCCGTTTGCGACGCATTATTTTGGCGAGCTCGTCCATTTTTAAAACAGCATCTGCTACAGCTTGATCGGCTTTATACGGTTTTCCTGTTAAAGATACTTCTTTTGGAATATCGTTAGTTTTAGATTCTATAATTGCTTGCGCTTCTTCATAAGCAAATCGCGCATCAGAATACGTCACTGTTCGTCCGAACCATTGATCTTTAATTTCTGCTTTTTCATTCATCTTGAACACTGCAGAAAAGGTATATTTTTCTTCGTGTGGACGTAAAGAACAAGCTCCATTTGATAAGATTTCTGGAAGCATTGGCACTACTCTATCTACTAAATATACTGAGGTTGCACGTTCATAAGCTTCATCATCTAAAATGGTACCTTCTTGTAAATAGTGAGAGACATCAGCGATATGAATTCCTATTTCATACAAGCCGTTATCTAAGACTTTAAATGATAAGGCATCATCAAAATCTTTAGCATCTTTTGGATCTATGGTAAAAGTTAAATCTTTACGCATATCACGTCGTTTTGCAATTTCTTCTTTTGTTATTGATGTATCTATTTGATTTGCGAATTCTTCAACCTCGTGAGGAAATTCTAGTGGTAAACCATATTCTGCAAGAATGGCGTGAATTTCGGTACTGTGTTCTCCTGGTTTTCCAAGCACTTTAAGTACACGACCGTTTGGAGAATCAGCTTTTTCTGGCCAATCTTCGAGCGATACTAATACTTTATCACCATCTTCAGCCTTATTTATTTTATTAATTGGTACAAATATATCAGTATACATTTTGTTTCCATCAGGCACTACAAACGCAAAATTTTTCTTTTCATGTATTTGAATTACGCCAACATACTCGCTTTTAGCACGAGTAATAATACTAGTAATTTCACCTTCTAATTTACCGCGTTTACGACGTTTATAGGCATAAAATTCGACCTCATCTCCATGAAGGGCTTTATTCATATTATTTGAAGCAATGTAAACATCATCTTCAAAATCGTCACTAATAATATAACCAGATCCTCTAGATGCCATATCTACACGTCCTGTATGGTATTCGGTATTGACAATGGCTTTAAATTTACCACGATCTATTTCTTCAATCTCTTGCTTTGCTTTGAGTTGGTGAAGTTTCTTTATAATTTGATTTCTGCTACTTGCGTCATTAACACCAAGTATAGCAGCGATTTGTTTGTAATTAAAAGTTTTGTTTCTTTCTTTTTTTAAAATACTTAGAATTGTATTTGTAAGATTTGGAATCCCTTTATTGGATTTCTTTTGTTTTCGTTTTGTCATTTAATTTGTAATCATTTTCATTTCCTAAAAGTGTTAGGAATTCTTTATTATTCAACTTAATAGAAGGAGAAGAGAAGGTATTAAGTTTCTGCAAATCTACGGTTTAATTATTTAATCGTGTTTTGTTAGTGTTAAATTAATAAAAAAGTGATGGTTATTTTTAATTCATAATTCATAATAACTTAAAATAAACACTTATCAACATATATATACATATTATCATTTTTCTTTTAAAATTTAAAAAAATAAATGATGGTTATTATAGTCTGTTAATAGTTGCTATAACTTTATGATACTTTGTTTTGATATATAACTTATATAATTCGATGAATAAGTAATGAACATGAATTTTATATCTAAATATCTCATTTTAAAGCATATTTATAAAGCTATTAACAGCTGTTCATAACCCATGTTGACAACGCATATTTAATAAGTATTTAATGTTTTTATGTTGGTATCTCAGTATTTGGATGCTCATAACTTCGCTACAAAAAACAGTTAACTTTTTAGGTGATTTCATTTTAGTTTTGGTTTGGAAAAATTCTCTTATAATCCTAATAAAAGTTTTAAGTATTTAAGATAAGATATGAACAAGTAATGAGTTCAAATCATAGGACTAGTTAACAATGCTTCGTCACCAAGAATTCTAGCTCAATTATAAACTTAGGTATTATGAATAACTATGTGTTTTATCCTTCGGATTATTTATAAGCAATTATTAACTTTATACTTTTAAACAACACTTCATAACTATGACTATTTCTATAGGTAACGATCACGCAGGAACAGAGTATAAACAAGCTATAAAAGCACATTTAGAGGCTAAAGGTATTACAGTTAATAACTACGGAACAAATACAAATGATAGTGTTGATTATCCAGATTATGTGCATCCTGTTGCTGAAGATGTCGCTCATAAAAAAGTCGATTTTGGAATTCTAATTTGCGGAAGTGCTAATGGTGTTGCTATGACTGCAAATAAACACCAAAAAATTAGAGCTGGTATTTGTTGGTCAAAAGAAATTACAGAACTCACAAGACAACATAATAATGCTAATATATGTTGTATTCCTGCGCGTTTTACAGCTGTACAACAAGCGATTCAAATTGTAGATACTTTTTTAAATACAGAATTTGAAGGCGGACGTCATCAAAACCGCGTGGACAAAATACCAGTGAAATGCTAAAAAATGGGCCATTCACATTCTCATAAGCACTCGCATTCACAAGTAAAAGATAGAAATTTAGTAATTTCTATTCTATTAAATATTCTAATTACGGTAGCACAAGTTATTGGTGGTATTGTTTCTGGAAGTTTAGCTTTATTGAGTGATGCACTTCATAATTTTAGCGATGTTATTTCGCTTGTGGTGAGCTATATAGCCTCAAAACTATCAAGGCAAAAAGCATCAATTCATCGTACTTTTGGTTACAAACGTGCTGAAATTTTAGCAGCATTTATAAATGCTTCAACGTTAGTAATTGTTGCTGTTTTACTAATTATAGAAGCTATTAAACGGTTTAAAACCCCTGAAACTATTGAATCAAATTTAGTTATTTGGTTGTCTTTAATTGCTATTCTAGGCAATGGATTAAGTGTTCTTTTGTTAAAAAAAGAGGCGGAGTCCAATCTCAATATGCGTTCGGCATATTTACATTTATTAACAGACATGATGGCTAGTGTTGCTGTATTAATTGGTGGTTTATTGATGAAGTATTATCAATTATTTTGGGTAGATAGTGTGTTAACATTTTTAATTGCTCTGTATTTGATTTGGGTAGGATATGATCTTCTAAAAAAATCCACTAAAATTCTTATGCTCTTCACACCAGAACAAATTAATATTAAAGAAGTGGTTAGAGTGGTTAATAAATTACCAAGAGTTAATAAATTACATCATGTTCATGTGTGGTGCCTAAATGATGATGAATTGCATTTGGAAGCGCATTTAGATTTAAAAGAAAATATTAGCATAAATGAGTTTGATAACGTTCTTCGTGATATAGAAACGTTGTTACATGATATGTTTGATATTAACCATGTTACCATTCAACCAGAATTCAATAAAACTGATTCTAAAGATGTCATTGTACAGGATTAAAACATTATGATGGATATAAAAATAAAAACCTTTCAAGAATTAACAACTCAAGAGCTGTATGATCTACTTCAACTAAGAAGTGAAGTTTTTGTTGTGGAGCAAGATTGTGTGTATCAGGATATCGACGGAAAAGATCAAAAGGCAATACATGTTATAGGTTATAAAGGTAAAAACGTTGTGGCTTATACCAGACTTTTTAAACCAGGTTATTATTTTGAAGAAGCAAGCATTGGTAGAGTAGTGGTTAAACATTCTGAACGCCATCACCAATATGGTTATGATATTATGAACGCTTCAATAGAGGCGGTTAAAAATTATTATCACACTGATACCATTAAAATATCGGCACAAACGTATTTAAAACGTTTTTATAATAATTTAGAGTTTTTTGAAGTAGGAGAGGAGTACCTTGAAGATGGTATACCTCACATTGCCATGCTTAGAAATTAATTTCGTTGACTTGCAGTTCCTACATAAGTCACTAAAACCTCAACACGTCGGTCAAATTTTGGTTCACCTCCTAAAGGAAATTTACGTCGCATACCAACGTATTTCATTCTGCGTTTATCAACTCCTTTTTTAGCTAAATAATCGTAAATAAATTTTGCTCTTGCTACCGAAAGATTCCGTTTTTTAGTTTGTCTGTCAATAGCATCTCTACTATTTTGGGTACAACATACATGACCTTGAATGGTAAAATAGATGTCTTTTCGCTCTAAGAGTGCTTGAGCTAAACTCTCAAGAGTTGATTTAGATTCAGGTAATAATTTACTATAACCAGTCTTAAACAGGATATTATCTAAGGTAAATTTATCACCTGCTTTTAATTCGCCTTTTATTATATCTTCAACTTTGCGTTTTTCGGCAACAACTTTTTTAGTTCGAGGCGGACTATAAGGTTCAACAATAATTTCAACCTTTCTATTAAGTCCTCTAATTTTGTGAATATCCTCTTCTTTAACCAGTTTTAAAAGCACCTCACCTTTTCCATCAACATTAGTTATGATGGATTCGTCAAATTCATTATTAGAAAAAATAGTTTTTATCCCGTTAGCTCTATTTTGTGATAGAACTAAATTGTATGAATCACTACCTCTATCATCAGTAAACCCATAAATAGATACTTTCTTTATGTCAAGACCTTCAATTTCAGATAAGAATAAAAGCAACCTATAGTGTTCGGTTGGAGGCACTTCAAATTGATCGGTTTCGAAATACACCTCATGGGTTTTAATTTTTGTTTGGGCCAACAAAAACGAACTTAAGAATACTATTATAAGTGGTATTTTCTTCATACTGTAATTACAACCGAATTTCTAATATAGTCTATTTTGATTCTTATATCAAAATCTAAAGTACTTAATCCAAATAACCTTGATAATTAGAGGCCGAATTAAGAATTTCCATTCCCTTTTGAATTTCAGAATTAGTAGCTTTATAATACGTATAAAGCCCTTCTCTGTAAAAATATCGTTTAACGATTTCGTCTGATAATAACGCTAATAATTCAGTTTTATTAGCATCAATAGCTTGAGTTTTATATGTATTTAAAGCATTTAATAAATCTTCATAATCTGAATCAATAGCAGTACCGATTTTCTCTTCTTTAGCAACTAAAAATGCCTCAGCAAAGGCTATTTCTGCCTTAGTTTCGAAATTAAAATTATTATTTTTTAAGAAATTTTTAAACCCAGAAAATTCTGAATCTGGTAATTCAAATTGTGTGACATCAGCTGGTTCAGGATGACTGTAATAGTAGTCTGTTGCGTATTTGAAAATTAAATTTTCAGCTAAAATCGCGCTTGTAATTGGGCTTTGTTTCGAAGCTTCTAATTCTAAATCTGGTTGCACACCACCACCATCATAAACAGTTCTTCCTTTTTTAGTTTTAAAGGCATTATAATTTTCTCGCTTTGTTCTAGTGGCTTTACCATTTTCATCTCTATTCCAATAATCTAACGCTTGAATACAACGACCAGAAGGCGTATAATAGCGTGAAATAGTAACTTTTATTTGTGTCCCATAGATTAATGGTTTTGGACGTTGAACCAATCCTTTTCCAAAACTTCGAGTACCTATAACCACAGCTCGATCTAAATCCTGAAGTGCGCCAGCAACAATTTCACTTGCAGAAGCACTACTTCCATCGATAAGCACTACAACAGGGATGTCAAGATCTTCAGGTTCTTTTTGAGTATAATAGGTTTTATTATATTTCTTTACTTTTGATTTTGTTGTTACTACCAATTGATCTTTCGGAACAAAAATATTTGTGACATTAACAGCCTCTGTTAATAAACCACCTGGATTTCCTCTAAGATCTAAAATAAGTTGCTTAGCACCTTGATTTTTTAACGCTCTAACTGCGCTTTTGGTTTCTCCTGAGGCTTTACGTGTAAATTTTCTAAGAACGATATAACCAGTTTCCTCATCAATCATTGAGAAATGCGGCACTGCATTTATTTCTACAGCCTCACGTTTTATAGTTGTTGTTTCTGTTTTCCCTTGTCTTTTATAAGTCAATTTAACTTCAGAGCCTGCAGCACCTTGAAGTAGGTTTCCAGCATCATCTTTAAAATCTGCAACCACTACATTATCTACCTTAATTATTTCATCACCAGCTTTTAAACCAGCTTTATCAGCCGCATAATCTTTATATGGCTCAACAATAACTAACTTATCTTTAAGCGTTAATACATTAGCACCAATTCCTGTATAATCTCCAGAATTATTAATTCTTGAGGCCTCAACATCTTGTTCATTATAATAATTGGTGTAAGGATCTAAATCTGCAAGCATGCTTTTAATTGCTGTATCCATTAAATCACCAGGATTGGTATCATCAACATAATTCATGTTGAGCTCTTTAAACACGGTTGTGAAGATTTCAATTTGTTTAGCAATTTCAAAAAAATCGCTCTTAAAAGCGGTTCCTCCAAAAAATATGGCGACCATTAGTAGCGGAATGAGAAGTCGTTTATGTAGTATTCTTTTCATTATTTTCGGCATTTAGTTTTGGGACACTTTTTTAGAAAAAGTATCTAAAAGTTGTTTCATTTTGGTTTCTATGGAATCAAAATCTGTTCCATCTTTACTAATGTACAAAATCATAAACGCATAAGACCCCAAAATGTTGTTAAAATATATGGTTTTATTAAGCCTGTAGGCTTCCCGAAGTAAGCGTTTGATACGATTTCTATCCACTGCATTTTTAAAATTTCGTTTACTCACTGAGACACCTGTTTTAAATTGCACACCATCTTCAAACTCCGTTTTTAAATACACCATTCGAAGCGGAAAAGCAGACACGGATTTTCCTTCAGAAAATAGTTGTTCAATCAACTTCTGACTTTTTAGTTTTTCTTTTTTTGAGTATGAAAACGACATTTAATGCTTTTGAACCTCAAGTTTGGATGTTGCAGCCAAGATACTAAAAGCACACTAAAACCAAACATTTGTTATAATTTATTATAAAACTGGACTTAGTGCTTTTTTTCTATGGACAGATGGTTATTTTCGTGATTCAAATCTGCCATTAAACCTGACACATCAATTTGAACTGATTCAACAGTTTTTGAAGCCTCAAAAGTATAAGTTGGAAACACCCAAGCCCAATCTTTAAGTAGTGTTGCAGAGGTTGGTTTTTCACCTCGCATTTGTCGTAACGCAATGTAAAAATTCTCAGATGTTCCATCTAAATAAGTCACAGTAACATCCAATGGCATTGGCATAAGTCCAATACGCTCTAAAGTAATTGTTTTTTTATCAATGCTCCTGACGGCATAATCAATAGTGTTTGTGGTTTGTGTAAAATCAATTAAATACCAATCAAGTTCAAGTCCTGAAACTTTTTCAGCCGTACGAATAATATCAATTGGTTTGGGATGTTTAAACACAAAATCAGCGAAATACTTTTTAATGGTTTTACTTAAATTATCTTCACCAATGATATAGCCTAATTGCGCTAGAAATACACAACCTTTATGATAAGAAGCAGCACTATAATTACTATTTAATTCATACTTATCTGCATACGTAGTTTGTGGTTCCTCTAGACCAGAGCTGGCTGTTTCTAAATATCGCTTATATGATTTCTCCCAAGGATTAGTTTTATTTTCGTTATAAAAGTCGTCCATTGCCTTGTATTCAATATAGGTTGCAAAACCCTCATCCATCCACTCGTGTTTGGCTTCATTACTCGCTAATAAAAACTGAAACCAAGTATGTGCCATTTCGTGTGATACAGTAGACCTAAACATGCTTTCAAGTTCAGCTTCACCTCTAATAAATGTACACATTCCATATTCCATACCTGCATCACCTCCTTGTATTATGGAGTATTGTTTATAAGGATAGATCCCAACTAAATCACTAAAATATCGCATTAATTTAGCGGCTTTGGGTTGAAGCTGCTTCCAATTATCTATTTTTTCTGGAGCCATTGTGTTCTTATAGAAGAAATGAAGTAATGGACCATTTTCAACTTTTAAGGTATCGTGATTGTAGTCTGGATCTGCAGCCCAAGTAAAATCATGAACATTTGGTGCTAAAAAGTGCCAGGTAAGCTTATCACCATCTGTTTCAATGGTTTTTGAAGCATAACCATGGCCAATTTCATTCGCATTTTGTAGATAGCCAGTTCCGCCAATTATGTAATCCTTATCAATAGTGATTTTTACATCGTAATTACCCCAAACGCTGTAAAATTCTCTGCCAATGTATGAATACGCATGCCAACCCTCATCATCATATTCTGCAAGTTTTGGATACCATTGCGACATAGATAAAGCGACACCTTCTTTATTATTTCTTCCTGATCGACGAGTTTGAACTGGCACTTGTCCACTAAAAAGCATATCGAATTGTACCTGTTCTCCTGGTTGAATAGGCTGATTTAGTTTCACTTCTAATATAGTACCTACAACTTCATAACGCAGTGATTTACCATTTTGAAGCAATGAATTTACGTTTATATAACCTATTTCATTAGGTTTTAAATTAGCAATTTTACTTTCATAAATAGGATTTTCTTTTTCACCAACATTGTTCACTAAACGAAGACTTGGATCTGCAATAGTAAGTGATCTCACATCCATTTCACTTCCAGGTTGAAACGCATTAAAGTACAAGTGATAAAAGACCTTATGTAAGACATCGGGTGAGTTGTTTGTGTAAACAATATTTTGTTTTCCATTAAACTGATATGTCGTGACATCCATGTTAATTTCCATAACATAGTCGGCTTGTTGTTGCCAATAGTTATCTGTTTTATAAACCATTTGCGGCATTTGAGCTAATGCTTTTGAAGCAAAAAGAGAAAAACAAAGTATTAAAACAAAGACATGTTTCATAAGTAGGGATTATAGATAAGAGTTATTGATTTGACATTTTTGCAGCCATAATTAGTGCGTTATACGCATTAACAATTTTTCCTGACTTTGAGATTTTAGTAAGGTTTTTTATAGTTCCTGATTTACCAACGATTACCTTGGCGTTTATTGGTAACCCAGAATCCATAATAATTTGTTTTACTTGAGATGCAGTTAATTTCGGGAATTGAGATCGAATTAAAGCAGCAACACCAGTTACATTTGGTGCAGACATTGATGTCCCATTTTGTAGTTTGTATTCGTTTTCAGGTAATGCTGAATAAATTTCAGAACCTGGAGCAAATATATCAACGTTAATTTTTCCGTAGTTAGAATAGTCGGCCACCATACTTGAACCATACCTAGGCGTAAGTGCACCAACGGTAATAAAATTATCAGCTACTTCTTGTCCAGAGGTATTTACATCATTGGGATAATTTTCATGTTCATCAATATCATGCGCATCATTTCCAGAACCATGAACAATAAGTACGTCTTTAGAAGCAGCATAAACTATAGCATCATGTACCCAATTACTATTAGGTGAAAACGATTTACCAAAACTCATGTTAATGATTTTTGCGCCATTATCTGCTGCATAACGAATAGCTAAAGCGACGTCTTTATCGTACTCATCACCATTTGGTGTAGAACGAATTGCCATAAGTTTAGCGTTATTGGCAACACCTTTTATACCTATATTGTTATTGCGTTCAGCTAAAATGATACCGCTTACATGAGTTCCGTGACTTTCGGTTTTTACCGTAGGTCTTGGGTTATTATTACCATAGCCAATATCTGTTATATCATACGGATTATCACCAGTTTTTCTGCCTTTGAAACTTTTATTTAAGTGATAATCTAATCGTGTATTAATAGTTACTAAATCACCTTCAACAGCTTCTTTAAAAGACTCAACACTATCATAATTATCTAGACTAAAGATATAACTCACTAATCCAATTGCGTCTAGAAGGGCCTTGTTTTCGGTTTTAATAGTAGAGACATCTTCTTTAGTGTAATCTTTCTTTTTTAAATGGTTTGAGACTGCTTTATCTGCTTCGATAACATCTTGTAACAATTGTGAAGATTGTATTTTAAGCTGGGAATACTTTTGAAATTCTAAACTGTATTCCCTTTCTGCATCAACATAACGTGGATTGCTTCGATCACCTGAAGCTAATAGCCTGACATATTCAAATTGTTCATAATATGTATCACCAATAAAATTCCAGCCATGAATATCATCTACATAACCATTGTTATCATCATCTTGTCCGTTGTTGGGAATTTCATCTGTATTTGTCCACAATACATCATTTAAATCTTCATGATCAATATCAGTTGCAGAATCAATTACTGCTACTATTACAGATTTTCCTTTTTTACTTTTTATGATTTCTGTATATGCTTTTTCAACACTCATTCCTGGTATTGTGTCATTAACTAAATCTAAATGGGACCATGTTTTTAATTCGATTTCTGTTAATGGTGATTCTTTTAAAGGCGAATGATCTATATTTTCAACAGGTGTAGAAATAATACCTGAGGAGCTTCCGCAGCTAAAAAGTAGTAATGCAAAGCAAAATTGGAAAGCAAAAGATCTTATGTTGTTTTTCATATTAATTAAAAATATCATTTGTAGTGTAGACATCTTGAAGTCTAACACCCTTTTCAGTATGCTGAACTGTAATAATTTCGTTGTGTGCATCGTGTTCTAAAAACAGATAATAATTGTGATCTGCCGCTAAGTTTAGAAATTTATCTTTTTCATCTAATGTTAGCAGTGGTCTAGTATCATAACCCATTACAAACGGAATCGGTAAGTGCCCAGCAGTAGGCAATAAATCTGCCATAAAACAAATAGTTTTTCCTTTATATTGAATCATTGGAATCATTTGTTTTTCGGTATGACCATTGGCAAAAAAGATATCGAAACCTAATTCTGAATTTTTTAGTACATCTAATTCTGGAAGTGATGTGAATTTTAATTGTCCGCTTTCTTCCATTGGTAAAATGTTTTCTTTTAAAAAAGATGCTTTTTCGCGTTTATTAGGTTTTGTAGCCCAATCCCAATGATTTTTATTGCTCCAAAATTGTGCGTTTTTAAAAGCAGGTTCATAACCTGTTCTATCTTTATTCCATTGTATACTTCCACCACAATGATCAAAATGTAAATGGGTCATAAAGACATCGGTAATGTCATCACGATGAAAACCATGAGCCTTAAGAGAACTGTCAATAGTATCATTTCCCCAAAGGAAATAATAACCAAAAAACTTATCACTTTGTTTATTTCCCATTCCTGTATCAATTAAAATCAATCGCTTTCCATCTTCAATTAACAAGCATCGAGCTGCAATATCAATCATGTTATTAGCATCAGCAGGATTGGTTCTTGACCAAAGAGATTTTGGCACAACACCAAACATGGCTCCACCATCAAGTTTAAAATTACCAGCGTTTATTGGATATAAATTCATAATTGCAAATTAGTAAATATGGTTTTGAACACGATAAGTTTTAGGAGTTTATTAAGATATAACACCTTTTAAGCGCTTTCCGAAATCTAAAAGCGCTTTTATTTCTTTCGTGCTTGCTAAACGTTGCTTACTAAAAATAAGCAAGCTGTTTCCATTGGATTCTATATGGTAATACGGATTACTTTCAAAAAAATGTATTAAATCATCATTAAATAATGCTTTAATAGCCGCTCTGTCTTCGCCCACTAAATGAAAACGTTTAGAAAAGTCTTGATGATGATCAAAATTGATATCGGAAAATCCTGCTAAAGCATAAACCTTATCAATTAAACTTTCTCTATCAAGTGTGAATACAGGAATAGTTGTATTTAAGGCAATATGAAGCATTGAAGTTCTAATGACTTCTTTAGCTATAAATTCGCCTTCAGAAAATTCAATATCAAATAATTTATAGTCTTTATCTTTTTCAATTAATTCATTATAAATATGATTGATTTGCTTCACTTTAAAAAACAGAAAAGGATCTAAAAAACCAGTGTCTTTGTTTTTTTCTGCGCTGTAGATCAGTCCGTAATCATTTGCAATGGTTTCAAGGTTTTCTTGCCTTCCAGTTAAATTATAACCAAAGAGTTTAGGCACTGCAACTATTTTTCTAAGTGCAAAAGGGTGTTTTGAATCGGCATCATGCATGTCTAAACCAATAATATCAAAATGACCTCCCTTTTTGGTAAATGTGCTTTGATAATTATTAAGGTTTTCCATAACTGTATGATCAACAAAATCACACAATGAGAAATCTACAATTACATCATTTTCTTCTGGAATAGCATCAAGTTTTTGTTTTAATCTGTAAAAATTGGCGAAGGTGCAAAAATGCTTAACACTTACATAATAGTTAGATTTTTCGTCATCCTCTCTAAACATTAATACGTTTGGTTTTACCCAATTTCTTAAAAATAAAGCGATATTTTTATTAATGATGATGTGGATGAAAATTGTAATAATTACACCAGCAGATATTCCAGAAATTAATCCGAATTTTAGGGTTGTTAGAAGCGTGACAAAAAAGATAATAAGTTGTTCTTTACCTACTGAAAAAATCTTTTTTATTAGATCTGGAGACGCCAACTTATAGCCAGTGTATACTAATATAGCCATTAATGCTGGCAACGGAATCCTTGTCAATTGAGTACTAAACAATACGATAAAAATCACAAGAAAAATCGCATGAGAAAAGTTTGAAGAACGATTAGTACCACCATTATTAACATTCACAGAGCTTCTTGCAATAACAGTTACAACATTTAAACCACCTAAAAACCCACTTCCAATGGTTCCTATTCCAAGAGCTTTTAAGTCTCGGTTTACATTAGAACGTCTTTTTTCTGGATCTAATTTATCTACAGCTTTTATACTTAACAACGATTCTATACTAGCAATTAAAGTTAGTGACAAGACACTACCCCAAAACGCTAAGCTACCAACCCCTTTGAAGGATATCTTAGGTAGTTCTGTTGTAATTTCAGAAAATGAAGGTATTGCTGGAATCATATAATCTTTAGCAATTGGGTTATTTTCGTGTAGTACCAATTCAAAATAATAACTAAAACCAACCGACAAAAGAACGATCCACATTGGAGCCGGAATCAGTTGTAAATATTTGTTTCTGATTTTAGAGTAGAAAACCATTATCAAAAGACTTATAACTCCTGCGCCTGCAGCGTAAATTAACCCGGTATTTTCGTAATGTAAGGCATCATTAATCGTATAGGGAATTTCAATAAGATAATCTATAGTGTTTTCTCTAGAAATCTTATGGCCAAACATGATATGAAACTGCTTGCCTAAAATGATTAAACCAATGGCAGCAAGCATGCCTTGAATGGCTGATGAAGGAAAGAAATCTGCTAAATTCCCCAAACGCAAAAAACCAAGCAGCATGAGTAAGGCACCAGAACAAATAATAGCCGCATAAGCTGTTTCTAAACCAAGAGTGGTAATAGCAACTAATGTCACACCAACTAATCCATTTCCTGGTCCAGAAATGGTGACATGACTTCCACCTAATATTGATACAATAATTCCACCAACAATAGCAGTAATCACACCAGCTATTGCTGGAGCATCACTTGCCATAGCAAGACCTAAACCAAGAGGCAAGGCAATTAAACTCACTACAAATCCAGAAAAGATGTTTTTTGGAAGTTGCTTAAAAAAGAGTGATATGTTATTCTTTTTTGGCGTCATCTAATTATTAATACATCTGTTGGTAATTCTGATAAAATATACTCAATATCATGTGGAAATAAACGATCTAAAAAACTTGTTTTTAATGGCGCATTCATGACCAATAAATCGGCTCTTACAAATTGAGCATAATGACCTATACTATAGCCTCTTTTGCCAAAAATAGATTGTGTTTTTGTTTGTAGTCCTGTTTTAAAATGATCTGGAACTTCAGAAATAATTTGTTTCACACGAGAGTCTTCCCGTCTTTTTATGCGTTCCTTCATAATTGCAGATTTTCTAAGGGATTTATCATCATCAACACTTACAGCTACTTCTTGTTTTGTGATTTCTTCAACGATAGTAATTTTTTTGGATTGCAATTTATAGGACACATAAAAAGCTGTAGAAACAGTTTGTTTTGTCTTTGGGTCATTTAAGCCATTTACAACAATATGTTTACAGGGCACTCTTTCTACAGACGGCTTAATAAGTAATAAAATTGAACATTTGGCTTGGCGAGTAATTTTTCTAGCAATAGTCCCTAAATAATATTGTACAAAATTTTCTTTTTGTAAAGCACCTAATATTAATAAACTTACTTTTTTCTCTTCAGATATAGATAATATGACATCAACCGGATCACCAGTTTTAAACACAATCTCGTAGTTGAGGCTTTGATCTATGAATGTTGCTAAAATCTCTTGAAGCTTCTGCTCTTTTTCTGAAGATGTTTCTCCTACATGAATAAGCACTAATTTACTCTCAAAAAAAAGAGACAGCCTTGCTGCTTCGTAAATATTTGCTTTTAGGTTAGGAGAAAACGCAACCCCTATTCCAATAGTATTAAAATTAGTTTTTGTCAAGTGCTATTACAATCAATTTCGATGGTAAGTTAGTATTTTTTTTGAGCTTACTAAAGTAATAAGCCATGAAGGATGATTTTGTGGTTTCTTAAGTTGTTAAAATTGATTTACCTTTAGCTTTCAAAATTTTAGATACATGTTAGAATTAGCTGGAATTATCATCTTAGGCATATTAGCACAATGGGTAGCTTGGAAACTTAAAATACCTGCAATTCTTCCATTAATCCTTATCGGTTTACTTGTTGGACCAATTGCTGCAGAGTTTTTATCTGAAGATGGAACTAAATGGATAGAACCAATTTGGAATGGTGAAAAAGGTCTTTTTCCGGGAGAAGCACTTTATTATTTTGTGTCATTAGCGATTAGTATCATTTTATTCGAAGGTGGCCTAACTCTTAAACGTTCCGAAATTAAAAACGTTGGCCCAGTAATTACTAAGTTGATTACTTTGGGTTCTGCAGTAACATTTTTTGGGGCTGGAATTGTTGCACATTTCATTTTTAACTTAAGTTGGGATTTGTCATTCTTGTTTTCGGGTTTAATTATTGTAACTGGACCTACAGTAATTACACCTATTTTAAGAAATATCCCGCTTAAAAAAGATATTTCAACGGTTCTTAAGTGGGAAGGAATTTTAATTGATCCAATAGGAGCGCTAGTTGCCGTTTTGGTTTTTGAGTTTATTAGTGTCGAAGGAGATAGTGGTTTTACAAAGACCGCTTTGTTAGAGTTTGGGAAAATTATCCTTTTCGGTACGACCTTCGGATTCACATTTGCACACGCTTTAGCCTTCGCAATCAACAAAAAATTGATTCCACACTACTTATTAAATGTGGTGTCATTATCAACCGTATTATTAGTGTTTGTCGAATCGGAAGTTTTTGCCCACGAATCTGGGTTATTAGCAGTAGTTGTTATGGGAATGGTATTAGGAAACGGGAAATTAGAAAATATAAAAGAATTACTTTATTTTAAAGAATCGCTAAGTGTGCTTTTAATTTCCATTCTGTTTATTCTTCTTGCTGCCAATATAAATATTGAAGATTTAATGTTGTTATATACCTGGAAAACAGCTGCTTTGTTTGCAATCGTTGTCTTTGTAATTAGACCGCTGGCTGTGTTTATAAGTACTTCAGGATCCAAATTAAAACTCAATGAAAAACTTTTTGTAAGCTGGGTAGGACCACGTGGTATTGTAGCTGCTGGTATTGCTTCGCTATTTGGTAGTAAGCTTTTAAAACAAGGTGTTGAAGGTGCTGAATATATTACACCCTTAGTGTTTATGATTGTTCTGGGTACGGTATTGCTCAATGCAACAACAGCTCGCTTATTTGCTAAAATGGTTGGTGTGTTTTTAACGAAATCTGATGGGATTTTAATAGTTGGAGCTTCTAAAGTTTCACGACTATTAGGGCATTATTTAGAATCTAACGGAAGGCACGTGGTTCTTATTGATAGTAATCAAAACAACATTGATAAAGCTAATGAATTAGGATTGGAAGCACTTAATACTAATATTTATTCAGAAACCTTGACGGATAACATAGAATTAAATGATGTTGGATACCTAATGGCCATGACTGGGAATAGTGATATTAATAAGTATGCCATTAATAAGTTTTCTAAACAATTTGGGGAGAATGGATCATTTAGACTAGTAAGCACTATTGAAATGAATAACCCTGAAAACAACCCAAAAGAAGGTTTGTTTTCTCATACAGACGATTATAATCGCTTAACTGAAGTGACACGTAAATTTCCGTCCATACAAGAGATAGAAATTAATAATAAAGAACATTATGAAAATCTGATTCAAATCACGAATAGCGATAATGATATGATTCCCCTATTTTTTAAAGATGATGATTCCGAATTACACATTATCTCGTCGTATAATACGGAGGTTGAAAATATTGGAGAAAAATGTAAGCTTGTGTATTTAGGTAAACCTTTTGATGTTGAAGAGGTTGCTAACGAGGATTAAACAATTTAAACATGGCGCATAATGGTAAACCCTCACTTTACAGAAGCAAAGCAAGGGATCTCCACAAATTATGATTATTTAAAAGTAACCATAAGTTTTATCTAAAAGAAATCACCCATTAGGGTCTGGGCATCCATTAAATTCAGCTAAACCAGCTTGATTTGGGCATTCATCATTAACATCCTCAATGCCATCACCATCGGTATCAGGACAACCATTAAACTCAGGAAGTCCAGGCATTTCCGGACAAGCATCATCTTCGTCATAAATACCATCACCATCAGTGTCTTTTCCTCCAAATTTTATTGCTATGTTTCGACTTAAGTTTATTCTTGCAGTTGCTGTTATTGGGTTGTTTTTATTTACTGCGGCTGAATATAAATCTTCCGAAAACTTTGTTCCATTAGCTTCATATGTTGTGCTTAGATAAGAGAGAACCGGAACCTCAACACCAATAGAAACTTTATTACTAATTTTAAAGTTAACGCCTGTGTATGCGCTAACTCGATAACCAGAAACATCTTCTTCAAACCCAGAAAAGTCAAGTGAACCTTTTAGTAAAGATGCATTTACGCCATATATTAATTGCACTTCATTAAGCGGTGTTATGCAATCAAAATAACTAAACTTTACTCCAGCCTCCACAGTACTTTCATCAACATTCTCACTATTTCCATTTAGGTATTTCATAAAAGCACCAAGGTATCCTGCTCCTTTTCGATTTTGATCACCTCCTATAACTTTTGCTAAAAATTCCGCATTAAAACAAACAGATGTTTCGCTGTTCCCTTCGTTATCGCTCCAACCAAACCCAACGCCAGCACCAGCTGTATAATTTGCCCATCCTACACCATCACTAAACGTATCTCGAGCATCAAAATCTGAGCTAAGAGACCAGGGATTCCGAGTAATGTCATCATCATCTTGATCTAATGTTGCCAAATTGAAAAGGCCTTGGGCTTGCATTGTCATAAGTCCTCCTAAACAGATTAAGAGAATAGTTAAAATAAAAATGTTTGTTTTCATAATATGTGAATTTTGGTTGCTATATGTTTTTATAATTCTTGTTCTAATAGCTAAAAAAGGTCGGTTGGGTTTTTTTAAAACAAAGAGGTTTCAACCGAAGCTCAAGCCTCAATTACTATGCTTCAATTTATTTCCTTGATAATTTTATAACCGTCTTCTTATAATTATTTTTAATGGGTTATCCTTATTAATAAACAAAGAAGTTGCATCTGTTTTAAATTCTCCACCACCTTCAGGTTTAAATGTGTAGTTTTCAAAAATCAAAAAAGGAAATTGCGCACCAACTGACCAGTTTTCACTAACTCTAATGTTTACACCTCCATAGGCACAAAATACAGTTCCAGTAAAATCATCGTTAAACCCATTGTTTTCATTACTTCCAAAGGCATAATTAGCCATTATTCCGGCGACAAATTGTGTTTCACCACTAGGAATCCCTGAAATATTATATTGAAGTTTTCCTCCAGCCATAGTCTTATTAGATTTAAAATCCCCAAAACTTGTGTTTTGATGCGAGACCTCCGCTCCTACGTACCAACCCTTATATTCACTTGAGTTTAACAGGTACAAATACTCAGCCGAAACACAAAAGGTGGTTTCATCAAAATCTTGACTAAAACCAGCACCAGCACCAAACCCAATAGTTTGAGCTGGCATGAGGTCATTTATACCTTCATCCTCATCGAGAGCAGTTTTCGTTGGTTCTTCTTCCATTTTAACTTCTTCAGGGCAGCACTCCATAGAGGTAATTTTAATCTTTGGATTAATCAGTTCTCCAAACGTAACCGTTGATGCTGTATATATTCCTTTAGTTGTTGCAACGTATTCTAAATATCCACTCTTTATTTCGTTATTACCTTTCTTTTTAGAGCAATCACATGATGTATAAACTTTAATCTTTAGTTCAGTCGTAATATTGGGATATTCAAACTTTATAATTTTTGCTCTAGGTTCCCATTCAATTCTACAATTTCCTGATAACTCCACTGTTGATGTAAAAAAGCCATCATTCAGAATTTTTTCTGATGTCGTCGTTTTTTTTAATAGACTATAAAAAATATTTAGACTTAAATTTTCTTTTTTAGTGAAACTACCAACATCTTTACCAGTTGTTTCAAGGACGAAATCTCCATAATTATTTGTATTACTAAATGCGTTTAAAGCTTTATCACTGATAGTTTTGAAATCGCCTTTATATTTTTCAAATTCATTTGACAACATATATTTTGGAACCGCAAACTCAGTAGCATAGTCTGTAGGCTTAATAAATGTGAGTTGGTTTCGTTTTACCTTCTTAATTACCGATTTTAGTACGTCATCAGCCATACTTGTAAATTGATCTGTTGGACATTTTAAATTGGAATTCGTTTTTTGTTCTAGTTTAGCCTCTTGGACTAATTTAATATAGACTTGATCCATGTTATTAGCTTGAATTTTATAGTCATCATCAGTAACCTCATAACCATCCATGGGTTTTTGTTCTTGTGCAATGAGTAGAAATGGAGTTATGACTAATAGCCAAACTAGTACAGCTGTTCTTTTTATGGTTTTCATAATATGTGAATTTTGGTTGATATATGATTTTATAATTCCTGTTCTGAAAGTGAAAAAAGGCCGGTCGGGTTTTTTTAAAACAAAGAGGTTTCAACCGAAGCCAAAACCTCTCCTGTTTAAGACCAATTCCAAATAATCAATTTTAAAAACTGTGTCTCATAACTATCCTTGATTTTAGCTTAAAAGCCAAATCGCAAATAAGCCATTATAATATTGTTTTTGTTTAATCCAAATGAGGTATTACTAACATCAATTTCTCCACCATCATATTTGTATGTTTCATTCCATAGATTAAAAACAGGTGCTTCAAGACCCAAAGAAAGGTTGTTTTCAAAGTTTAGGTTTAAACCCACTACTGCAGAGCCTCCTGTTACAGTTACATCATCTTTAGCCATTGAAAACTCTCTTTGACCACTTCCGGCATAGAGATCAATTCCATAGACAGCCTGAAGCCTTTTAGAAGGTATAACATGATCAAAATATCGACCTCTTAGTCCTCCTCGAATAAGGCTTTCATCAACATTGTCTGAACTTGAAGAATTATAGTTTCCAAAGATTCCTCCATACAGCGCTCCATTATCGTCTCCAAAAAAATTATACATTAATTCCGCTCCAAAGCAAAATGAAGAAGTTGTAAAGTCCTCGCTTGTGTTTGAACCATATCCAGCACTTCCTCCAGCATAAAACTGTTCCCATTCATCTTCAACAGAATCTATAGAAGACGGAGTCACGGTTAAATTAGATCTATGTATTGGCGCACAAGAAAAGCTTGTTGCAATAATTGCTAACATTATATAGGTTAGCGGGTTTGAAAAAAAAGTTTTTGTTTTCATAATAAGGGTTTTTAAATTTATTTTTTATCGCTTAGAATTTGCAAAAGTGTAAACCAAAGAAAAAGCAAGAATGTTATTCTTGTTTATTAATCCCCAAGTCGTATTATCTTTTATTTCAATTCCACTATACTTTCTAATTTGTTCTTGGTAATTGAGCACGCTGGTTTGTATCATAAATGACCATTGAGGTGATATTAGAATTTGAAATCCGACAATTAAACCAACAACAAGCCTAGTGAAGTCTGTTTTAAATCCATCATTGAATTTTTCACTTCCAAAGCCATACCTTCCAAATATGCCATACAGAAATTTTACTTGTTGGTATCGTTTTACAAGTGCCGCAAACATTAATAATTTTAAGGTGACATCTAATATGTTGGCGGTAAAATTATCCCCATTTATACTATTATATCCTGCACCTAATGCTGCATATATGGCAGAGTTGGTAAAGAGGGCGAGCCTTAAATAGTACTCTGCATGAATACACCAAAGCGTTTCAAATTCAGTAAACCCAAATCCAACTCCAAAAGCTACCATACTTAGCGCATAAGCAACAGCATTTACTTGTGCATCATTTTGAGTAATACTTTTAGGGGCATTTTCAACACTATAATCTAATTCATAATCATCAATATTGACTTCATACGATTTAAGGTCTATTGTTTGTGAAGATATTGAGGCAATATCTAAGTCTTGAAAAGTGATTTCATTCTCATATAAATTTTGAGACTGCAATTGTGTAGCGCTATTTATTAAAAAGAACGCAAATGTCATTAAAAAAAGAAGTTTTGTTTTCATAGTATAAAGGATTGGTTAATATCTATCTAGAGTTTAATTTTATTAACGCAAAAAGCATGATAAATTCTCGCTTCTTTTGCTCGGATTTTTATATTTGACTTTGCTTCAAATTCCCAAGAATCTGGTTCATTTTGAGGCGCTTCTTCATCTCTACTAAATAAGCGAGTTGAACACGTTTTATCTTTACATTTTGTATTGCCTTCGCACCAAACAAAACCCTTGCTGTACAAGACTTTCTTTTTAGAGGCATTACAAAATGTATAGCCATCTAAAATGACAATTGCTTTTTTATTAAAAGACATATGTATACTTTTTACCACAATTAATAGGAATTGAAATAATTAGGATGTGATGAAATTACAAGGCAATGATTGTGAAGACTTTAAGTATTTCGATAAATGCTATTAGTAATGTTGCATAGGTAGTATATTACATACACTATTATTGCAAATTGACAATAAACAAATGTTTTAGTTGCTGATTTTTAGTTACTTACGCATTTCGTTTGGTGCAAAGCCAAATTCTTCCTTAAACGCTCTGCTAAACCAGCCAGGACTATTAAAACCTGTTTGATATGCGATTTCAGATATAGTAAATTCTGAATTCTGAAGTATTGTTTTGGCTTTTTGAAGGCGTACTCTTCTAATAAAAACTGCCGTAGATGCGTCAGTAGTTGCTTTTAATTTTCTATATAATTGCGATTCACTTAAGTTTAATTCTCTTGATAATCGCATGGAATTAAAAGATGCATCATCCATATGTTGCTCAATATAAAACAAGACTTTATTCATAAATGCCGCATCTTTATCTTCAAGATTTTTATTTGGAATTGCGTCCCAAGAGGAAGCGCTCGAATATTTCTGATACAGTAAAGTTCTTAGTTTAATCAGTTCCTGTATTCTCACAAATAGTTCTGCTTTATTAAATGGTTTTGTAATAAACGCATCAGCACCATTTGAAAGTCCCCTTATTTTATCTTGCTCTGAAGCTTTAGCGGTTAGCAGAATTATTGGGATATGAGAAGTTCTTTCATCATTTTTAAGCGCTTTACATAATTCAAATCCATTTTTCTCAGGCATCATAATATCACTAATTACAACATCTGGTATATGTTCTATTGCTTTTTCAATCCCTATTTCGCCGTTAATTGCTGAAATGATATTGTAGTGGTTTTCTAATGATGTTTGTAGCAAATTTAAAATATCTTTATTGTCATCAACAATTAAAACGATGGCCTTTTCATTTGAAGTAATCGCACCAGTTTCAATGGTGTAATCTTCATTGGACTGAGACGTAATTAGTGCATCTAGTAATTGTTCTTTTAATGTTTCTTTTGGAGCGTTATTTGTGATTGGTAACTTAATGTTAAATGAAGTACCTACATATATTTCACTTTCAACAAGAATTTCACCTTGCATTAAATGCACTAGTTCTTTAGTAAGTGTTAAACCAATACCAGAGCCTTCTTCTGTATATTCACTCGTGTTTTCAACTTGGTAAAAACGATCAAAAATTGAGGCAAGATGTTCTTTTGCAATACCTTTTCCTGAGTCTTTAACCTTAATTGTAATGATATTTTCTTCAGTTTTTAAGTGGACAACAATTTGATCATTTATCTCACAGTTTTTTATTGCGTTACTTAAAAGATTGCTCATAATCTTTTGAATAGCATTAGCATCAAAATCACAAATGAGCTCTTTTTCTTCCGTGTAAAAAGTTAGCTTTATATCCTTTGATTCTGCATATGATGAAAAATGAGCAACAATGTGTTTTAAACACCATACCAAATCAGCTTGTATAGGTTTTAATGTCAGTTTTTGCTTATCGATTTTAGCGAGATCTAACATTTGATTTACCAACTTGAGAACCGCGTTACTATTATGTTCAATAGTTTTTAACGATTTTACAGAGTGGTCATCTTTTAATTTTTGAAAATTTTCACTTAAGTTTGATGTGATGCCTTTAATAACAGTTAAAGGCGTTCGAAATTCATGGGTTATATTAGTATAAAGCTTGGTTTTTAAAGCGTCAAGTTCTTTCAGCTTTTGAGTTTGTTGTTCTTGTAACTTTTTTTGGAGTTGAAAATAGTATAATGCATAAACGAATGACAAAAACAATAGTGTATAAATTGTATATGCTAAATATGTTTTCCACCATGGAGGAGTTACTTGTAGAGTTAATTGTAATGGCTCAGAACTCCAAATTTCTCCTCTGGTTTTTCCTTGAACCAAAAGCGTATAATCTCCAGAACTCATGTTTAAAAACTGAATTTCTTTACGTTGTTGAAGATCATTCCATTCGGCATCATTCGGTAATAGTTTATAGACGTAACTATTATTTTTTTGAGGATTAAAATCTAAGTCTGAAAATTCTAAATAGAACGGAAATTGATTGTACGCCAATTTTATTTCTGAGCTTTTATCTTTATTTGTTTTAATAAGGGCTTCAAAATAATGGTTGACATCATCAATTTTTACATTGGTAAAAGTTAACATTCCATTGTTGTCTAATTGACTCACATCATATGGATTAAAAAAATTATATCCATTGGTTCCTCCAAAATAAAGTAGACCATTTGCGTCTTTAAAACTTGCTCCTAAATTAAATTCATTTCCTTGTAATCCATCATTCTCATTATAGTTTAAAAACTGTTCTGTAGTGGTATTAAAACTAAAAAGACCAGCGTTTGTTGATAACCACAAAAGCCCAGATTCATCTTGTTCAATTGCATAAACAACACCGTTTGTTAGTCCGTGTTCCTCATTATATACTTTAAAAGAATTTGTATTTGGAATGTATTTATTTATGCCATTAAGTGTTCCAACCCAAAAAGTTTTGTCGGCATCTTCAAACAAACTTAATACAGTATTGTTACTAATTGAATTTGAGTTACCGTCTTCATTTTTAAACCAAGTAAAATTAGGATTATCAGATCCTGAAGCATCAAATTGTAAACGATTAAGTCCATTTTCAGTACCAATCCAATACGTATTGGAATTGTCTTTATAAAAGACGTAGTTTACATTTGTGCTTATACTATTTCTGTTTTTGGGATTGTTTTTAAACTGTTGAAATTTAAAATCTCGGGTGTCAATATCTCCAATAAATCGATGAATTCCTCCACCTAAAGTTGCTATCCAAACATCTCCATTAGTATCAGCATGAATATTCCTAACTTTTAGGTTACTTAGACTTAATGAATCGACATGATGTTTATTTATGGTAATAAATTCCGGATCGGTTGGATTAAAATCAGTTAGTTTGGTTGCTACTACACCTTTTTGAGTCCCAATCCATAATTGGTTTTTAGCGTCAATAGCAATACTTCGCACAGTGTTATGTGGAAAGTTATTATAATAAAATGTCTTATTATCATTTATTAAATGCAATCCATCTAATGTACCAACCCAAAGACCGTGTTGACTTTTAGCAAACGTATATACATGTTCATTTTGTAAGGTGTTTTTTTGAGGTTTATTTTTTTGAACCAATTTAAAGACAAGATCTTTTAACATGGCTTGGTACAGTTTGTCACCTCCTAGCCATAAAAATTCATCTTCGACGAATACGCAATTTATTCTATTGGTTGACAAACCAGTTTCTTCAGTAGTTCTGGTATCAAATAATCTGGTTTGTAAAAAAGAATTGTTGTTTATGTCGAAATTATTACACCAGATAAACCCAGAATCTGTTGCTAAAAATAATTCATTGTTTTTTGAAATGATATCGAATACAGCAATAGGTTTATTGCTATTTAGGTTAATTGAATTTATCTGACTTGTGTTTTGATTCAAATGATATAAACCATAATCTGTACCTATCCACAATCCATTTTTTGATTCAAAAAAAGAATGAATTTTTAAATTGTTAAATTCGGAATTTAATTTTTTAAAATTGAATTCCGAATCTGAAATTGTAGAATAGTAAATATCTCCATCACGTGTGCCAATCCATACGTTATTTTTTACAATTTTTAATGCGGTAATATTTGCTGGAGTATGTTCAAAAAAAGAAACCTTCGATGCATTAATAGTATTTTTAGAAACGGTAATTGTCACTAAACCTTGATCTAAGAATGTCGCTAAAATGGTTCCATTATTATCTAAGGAAAGTTTATTACAATGTGCATTATTCGGTAAATTTGGAATTTTAACCTTAGTGAAAACATCAGTTTTTGGAGCGTAATAACACAATCCGTTATTTTTTGTTGCTATCCAAATATTTCCATTTTGATCTTCAGCTAAATCATTTATAAAATTTCCCGAAATACTTTCTGGGTCCTTTTTTTGAGATTTATAAACCTTAAATGAGTGCCCATCAAATCGATTTAATCCATCTTGAGTACCTAACCACAAAAACCCATTACTATCTTTTAAAATCGTATTAATTGTTTCTTGAGACAACCCCTTTTCAACACCATATTTAAAAAAATCTAATTGCTGTGCATTAACAGGTGATGTTATTGAAAAAACAAAACATAATATAAGAGGTATTGATTTTAGAATAGTTAATCTAAAACTCATGTAATATAAAGGTTGGTTGATATAAATGTACAAAAAAACCGAAGGGAAATACTTCGGTTTATGTTATAAAATCTACTTGTAAGATTAATCGTTCAGTTTTAAAACAGCCATAAATGCCTGTTGAGGAATTTCAACATTACCCACTTGTCTCATACGTTTTTTACCTTTTTTCTGCTTTTCTAAAAGCTTACGTTTACGTGAAATATCTCCACCATAACATTTAGCAGTTACATCTTTACGCAAGGCTTTAATAGTTTCACGAGAGATGATTTTTGCGCCAATTGCAGCCTGAATAGGAATATCAAACTGTTGTCTTGGAATTAATTCTTTTAGTTTCTCACACATTTTTTTACCAATGTGCTGTGCATTATCAGCATGGATTAAAGCGGAAAGCGCGTCAACAGGTTGAGCGTTTAATAAAATATCTAAGCGCACTAATTTTGACACCTTCATTCCAATTGGTGAGTAATCAAACGATGCATATCCCTTAGACACTGTTTTTAAGCGATCGTAAAAGTCAAAAACAATTTCAGCAAGAGGCATTTCAAATGTTAATTCAACGCGTTCTGTGGTTAAATAGGTTTGGTTTAAAACAATACCTCGTTTTTCAATACAAAGTGACATTACATTACCAACAAAATCAGATTTTGTAATTATAGTAGCCTTAATAAAAGGCTCTTCAACTCGATTCACCGTTGTGGGTTCTGGTAAATCTGATGGATTGTTTACAATGAAAGCTTCGTCCGGATTTTTATTTGTATATGCATGGTATGACACGTTTGGAACTGTTGTTATCACAGTCATATCGAACTCACGCTCTAAACGTTCTTGAATAATTTCCATGTGAAGCATACCTAAGAATCCACAACGAAAACCAAAACCTAGAGCAGCAGAACTTTCAGGTTGAAACACCAACGAAGCATCATTTAATTGTAATTTCTCCATGGAGTTACGAAGCTCTTCGTAATCCTCAGTGTCAACAGGGTAAATACCAGCAAAAACCATAGGTTTTACATCTTCAAATCCTTCAACAATATTAGTTGTTGGGTTTGCAAAATCTGTAATGGTATCACCAACTTTAACTTCTTTAGCAGTTTTAATTCCAGTAATTAAATAGCCTACATCACCAGCTTTTACACTTTTTTTTGGAACCTGATTCAATTTTAATGTACCAACTTCGTCTGCATAATATTCTTTGTCTGTAGCGACAAATTTAATTTTTTGACCTTTTTTAATTTCACCATTAAAGACTCTAAAATAGGTTTCAATACCTCTAAACGTATTGTAAACCGAATCAAAGATTAAGGCTTGCAATGGTGCTTCAGGATCTCCTATGGGAGCTGGAACACGTTCAATAATAGCTTTCAAAATATTATCAACTCCAAACCCTGTTTTACCACTTGCGTGAATTACTTCTTCAGGATCACAACCCAAAAGGTCAACAATATCATCGGTTACTTCCTCAGGATTTGCACTAGGTAAATCAACCTTGTTAAGTACCGGAATGATTTCTAAATCATTTTCTAAGGCAAGATATAAGTTAGATATGGTTTGTGCTTGAATACTTTGGGCTGCATCAACAATTAATAAAGCACCTTCACACGCAGCAATAGAACGCGACACTTCATAAGAAAAGTCAACGTGACCAGGCGTATCAATAAGATTGAGTACATACTCTTGTCCTTCAAAGGTATAATCCATTTGAATCGCGTGTGATTTAATAGTAATACCTCGTTCGCGCTCCAAATCCATACTATCTAATAGCTGGTCTTGTTTTTCACGTGCTGTAACAGAGCCTGTAAAATCGAGTAAACGATCAGCTAGGGTACTTTTTCCGTGGTCAATATGCGCAATAATGCAAAAATTTCTGATGTACTTCATAAATCAAATCTCCTTTAAAAGATGCTGCAAATATAATTGATTTCTAACGCATAAAATGATATAAATGTTTACAAAAACTCTAAGAAGTAGGTAAAAACCGTAAATACTATTTAAAAACAAATGTTATATTGCATTTCAAAACCCTAATTAAATTTGAAATCCCTACTCATTTTTACATTTTTAATGTTATGCTCCATAGTGAGCTTTGGGCAGGGTTTATCTATTTCCGGAACCATAATCGATGCCGAAAACCTCCCAATTGAATTTGCTAATGTCATTGTATTAAGCGAAGACGAGAGTGAAATTTTAAAAGGGACTTCAACAGACCATGAAGGATATTTCAATATTCTAAATTTAGAAGCCAAATCCTATATCATTAAAATAACCTACATAGGTTTTGAAGATTTTAATCAAAAAATCATTCTTAAAGGCAACTTAGATTTACAAACAATTCAACTTAATCAAGTTTCTGAAAGCCTTGATGAAGTGAGTATTCTCGTAAAAAAACCAACCGTAAAACGAGAAGCTGATCGATTGGTGTTTACTATAGAAAAGACTGCTTTGGTCGAAGGTAATATGCTACAAGTTTTGAAAAGTACACCTGGTGTTTTGGTTATAGGTGATGAAATTACAGTTAAAAATTCTAATCCAACAGTTTATATTAACAACAGAAAAGTCAATTTGTCATCGGAAGATTTGAATCAATTATTAACGGGCTCTTCTGCAAATGCTATAAAGTCTGTTGAGGTGATAACAAATCCTTCAGCGCGATATGATGCCGAAAGTGGAGTGGTTATAAATATTGTGATGAGTAAAAATCTCATAACGGGATACAGAGGAAGTGTTTTTACCAATTTCACACAAGCTGTTTTTCCTAGATATACTGCTGGAACAAGTCATTTTTTTAAAAATGAAGATATCAGTCTAAATGTAAATTATAGTTATTCTAAAGATAAATTGAATAGGGAAGGAGATGACACTGTTAACTTCTTAGATAATTCTAATAATCTCGATCAAAGTTGGCGTTCATTTACAAATAGAAACACGTGGTCTGAAACTCATAATCTTAATGCAAATTTTGATTACTTTATTAATGAAAAGAACACCTTAAGTTTATCTTCTAATGCTTTGTTTTTGCCTTATTATAAATATAAAATTGCCAATAACACAGTAATTAACGAAGCAAATGGCGATTTTTCATCTCGATTTACGGCAGATAATTTATCAAGAGACAATAAATATAACCTCGCTTTTGATGTAGATTTTAATCACAATTTCACAAAAGGGGTATTGGATGTAAATGCGCATTACACCGCGTATAATTACGAGAGAAATCAAGGTGTGATAAGTAACTTTTTTGATATGAATAATGCGTTTGAATATACAAATGCTTTTAATACACATAACAATCAAAGCACTAATATTTTTGCGGGAAAAATAGATTATAGTTTACCCTTAAATGAGTCTTCAAATTTTGAAACAGGTCTTAAGGTTTCTAGTACGAACACGGAAAGTGACATCAAGCAATTTGACGTCGATATTAGCACGGGAAATGAAACGATTGATGTTTTAAATTCTGACGCCTTTAATTATGACGAACAGATTTATGCAGCTTATGCAAACTACGATAGAAGTACTGAAAAATGGAGTATTAATGCTGGTTTACGTGTTGAACAGACCAATATAGAAGGTGTTTCACCCTTAACGAATATTAGCAACACACAAGATTATTTAGAGTGGTTTCCGAATGCAAGTTTGCTGTATAATATGTCTGATGATTATAATGTATATCTTAATTATAAGCGAAGTATTGCTAGACCAAGTTATGCGTCTTTAAATCCGTTTAGATTTTTCTTAAATGATAACTACGTGGTTTCTGGAAACCCGTTTTTAGTCCCAACGTTTAACGATCATGTTGTATTAGGTACTAGTATAACAGACTTTTTTACATTTGAGGCCTATTATAAAAATTATGATGGTGCTATATCAGAAATTCCTAGGCAGAATAATGACACAAATGTTATTGAATATATATTTGTGAATTTTGATAAATCTGTTGAATTTGGATTCGATTTCATTACCAATTTTGAAGTCACAGATCGATGGTCAATTTATGCAGTGACATCTTTTTATAACTATGAAGAAGAAACCAATTTAGGTCAAGGTTTTGTGAGAAGAGATCAGTGGTCTAATTATTCAGAATTTCAAAATGATTTTACATTATTAAAAGACAATAGCTTAAATATTAGTTTTGCTTTAACCTGGGTTGGAAAGAGTTTACAAGGATTTCAAACTGTTGAAGACAGGTTAATTTCAGATTTAGCTATTTCTAAAACTATATTAAATAAAAAAGGAATAATCTCGCTTTCTGTAAGTGATTTATTTAATACACATGATTTTGATTATAGAACTCAATACCAAAATCAATTTAGTTTCGGTCATGCAGATATTGATGATCGATATGTGAGACTGGGTTTCAGATATAAATTCGGAAACACTAAACTAAACAGCAATGCTCGTGCAATTGATACTGAAGAGCGCGAACGATTAGAAAAGAAAACAAACTAAACTATTTCAATGTCATTCCGACAATAGGAGGAATCTAAATTTAGTGATTGTTAATACTAGATTCCTCAGTCATTTTTCCTTCTGAATGACAACGTATTCTTGAATGTCATTCAGAGTGAAACGAAGAATCTCTTAGTCTTGCCATTCGGCAATAAACAAATTCGTATCACGTCCACCTCCATTATTACGATTTGATGAAAACGCTAAATACTTTCCATCGTTTGAAAACACAGGAAATGCATCAAAAGTTTCTCCATGAGTTACACGTTCTAGATTTTTACCATCCAAATCAATTAAGTATAAATTAAACGGAAAACCACGTTCGGCTTCAAAGTTAGAAGAGAATAAAATTTTCTTTCCCGAAGGATGAAAAAACGGACTCCAATTAGCATTTCCTAAATCGGTTAGTTGACGCAAGTCACTTCCATCTGCATTACAAATGTATAATTCCATTTCTGTTGGTTCTACTAAACCTTCAGCTAGTAAATCTTTGTATTCTTTAATTTCTTGTTCTGTTTTTGGTCGTGATGAACGAAAAATCAATTTTGTTCCGTCAGGTGAGAAGAAAGCACCTCCATCATAACCCAATTCGTGAGTAATTTGTTTTACATCAGATCCATCAATATTCATAGTATACAATTCTAAATCACCACTTCTTGTCGACGTAAAGACAATTTTATCGCCTTTTGGAGATACTGTTGGTTCTGCATCATAACCCACTTCGTTCGTTAATTGCTTCACGATATTGCCTTCTAAGTCAGCCACAAAAATGTCGTAGCTATCATAAATTGGCCAGATGTATTTTCCATTTTTACGTAAAGGTGTGTCTGGACATTCATCTTGCTTTAAATGTGTAGAGGCATAAATAATATGTTTGTTATCAGGAAGGAAATAAGCACAAGTAGTTCGTCCTTTACCAGTGCTAATCATTGGAGGCTTGTTGTCTTTAAACGTCTCCTCAGCTTGCATTAAGAACATTTGGTCACATCCAACATTCCATTCTTTATAATTAGATTGAAAAACGAGTTGTTTATCATCAAAACTCCAATAGGCTTCGGCATTATCACCTCCAAAAGTCACTTGACGAATAGATTTAAAATGTTTTTCACCAGGATAAATTAGCGTATCCTTTATGGCTTCCGTAGTTTTAGTTTCAACTTCAGAATTTGTTTTAGTGTCGTTTTTGCAGCTTAAAAAAGCTAATATTAAAATGAGAAAGTATGTGTGTTTCATCTATTTACAATTTTTTAGTTTATTGAAAGTGAAGAACCTAAAAATTTCTGCACATTCAGGAATTCACATAAAAAATGTCATCATTCTAACGGAAATGTTAATGATAAAATTTGTTTGTGTTCATTTCATTACTAGAATTAACTAAATTTGTTCAAAATTAAGACTTCGTAAGATGAAAAACATATTATTTGTACTTTTTTTGACTGTTTTTATTGGATGTAAAACTAATTCTGAAGAAAAAATTAAGTCTGTAACCATTAAGGAAGATGTTGCTTTTCTAGCAGATGACAAACTTGAAGGTAGACAAACAGGTAGCGATGGTGAGCTGGCAGCTGCAGATTATATAGCTGAACGTTTTGAAAATATTGGTCTTTCTACCAACGGACCCGATGGCTATTTTCAAACATTTACATTTAAACCAAAAACAGATCCACATCAAGAAGTGAACTATACTGTTAAAGATGGAGATAGTACAATCACTGGAACAAATGTGATTGGTTTTCTTGATAATAAAGCAGAAAACACCATTATTATTGGAGCACACTATGATCATTTAGGATTTGGAGCAGAAGGTTCATTGTATAGAGGTGAAACACAAGAAATACATAATGGAGCCGATGATAATGCAAGTGGAGTTGCTGTTTTATTAAATTTAGCTAAAAAATTACAGAATAAAAATAAGGGCAACAACTACTTGTTCATGGCTTTTTCGGGTGAAGAAATGGGTTTATTAGGATCTAACTATTTTACTAAAAACCCAACTATTGATTTGACAAAAGCGAATTATATGATTAATATGGATATGGTTGGTCGTTTAAAACAAGACAGCACTTTAGCGGTTTATGGCGTTGGAACATCTCCTATATTGAAACAAGTTGTAAAAGCAAATAATTCGAGGTTTAAAATCATTGAAAAAGAATCTGGAGTTGGACCAAGTGATCATACGTCGTTTTATAATAGTGATATTCCAGTGCTACACTTTTTTACAGGACAACATGAAGATTATCATAAACCTGGAGATGATATTGAAAAATTGAATTATGAAGGGATGGAAACCATTTCAACTTATATTTTTGATATCATATCTGACCTTGATGATAATGGTAAATTACCATTTAGAAAAACGAAAAATGAAAGTGAAGATGTACCTCGATTTAAAGTTGGTTTAGGAGTTATTCCAGATTATTTATACGATGGAAAAGGCATGCGAATTGATGGTATAAGTGAAGATAAACCTGCAGAAAAAGCTGGACTTCAAAAAGGAGATATTGTGGTAAAACTTGGCGATAGCTTAGTGACAGATATGATGAGTTATATGAGAGCTTTATCTGCTTTTGATACTGGAGATAAAACGAAAGTCACAGTAAAACGAGGAGATGCTGAGGTTGAAGCAGATATTGAGTTTTAATTCTTATCAGTGTTAAAAACCAGCAATCATTGCGCCACAAATTCCAAGACTAATAATCACATAAACTACGGCTAAAATAAACAGGACTTTTGCTGCTTTTTTATGTGTTTTAAAAACGAAAGCACCAATTATAGCCATTAAAATTGCGGGTCCAAACATGATTGCTAAAATTAGCACAAATAGTCCGTCGAGATTTCCAACTTCTAAAAAATGTATCATAAATTAAATCATTAAACTTCCACAAAAGCCTAAACCAATTAAAAGATATACTAGGGCAGCAATACATAATTTTTTAGAAGCCTCCTTGTTCTTTTTTCTTTTAATAAACCCTAAGACTAATAAGATAATAGGTATTCCAAATAGTAAGAACAATACCAGTAAAATTATCCATAAATACCCCAAATCATTGCCCATTCTTAAACTTCATTTCTAAGCTCTTCCAAGCGTTCTTTTTTATCATCACGATAAAACAAATTCATGGTTTCAAATGGAATAATTTTGTTGTCCTTATCTACAATATGTACGCAAGATTTCTTAATAGCTCTTACGTCAAAGTTATAAGCATCAATAAATTGCATTATAATAATACGGAATAAATTGTCATAACCCAACTCTGGCGCATCAATATTAGGTAAACAGCACATGATAGATTTGAGATTCTCTTCAGCTTTTTCTACGGAATTACCTGTACTAAATAGTTCGATCATCTTTCCATGAAGTTGCTCATCTTGCTCATAAATAATGGTGTTTTTACTATTATCTAATAAATCATTTGGGTTGATATATCGTGTTAACGGAAACACTTCATTATCTAATTTCAAGGCATAACCCATAACTAATGCATCAGGATTACAAGGCACTGGAAGCAGGTCATCTGAATTAAAAATATCGGTTTGCTCCATTATTTTTCTGCGGACTTCAGTTAAGGTCATACGATCGGTTTCGGGATTAAAATTATCTAATCGACCAGCAATCTGTGTTGGCTGAAAGGTGACGCCTCGAACGCATTTCTGCTTTAAAGCATAATTGATAATTTTTCCTATTTCACTATCATTCAAACCCTTTTGAAGTGTTACTACTAATGTTGTTGAAAGGTTTAATCTATTGAGGTGATCTAAAGCCTGTTTCCGAATATCATTCAAATCTGCACCACGTAATTCTTGTAAAACAGTATTTTCAAAGGAATCAAACTGTAAATAAATTTCAAAATCAGGCGTATAGGTTTTAAGTCGCTCAGCAAAAGCAAAATCTTTAGCAATTTTGATGCCGTTAGTATTCAACATCAAATGCCTAATTGGTAATGATTTAGCATAATCCATAATTTCCCAAAACTGAGGATGAATCGTTGGTTCTCCTCCTGAAATTTGCACAACATCTGGTTCCTTTTCATTTTTAACAATGGTGTTTAGCATGGCTTTAACCTCATTTAAAGTGCGATGTCTTCCATAGGTTGGAGATGAACCAGCATAACACGTTGGGCAGGTTAAATTACAGCGATCTGTAACCTCAACAACGGTTAAACAACTGTGTTGTTCGTGATCTGGACATAAGCCACAATCATAAGGACATCCATAATGTGTTTTGGTATTAAACGTATAAGGCGTTTCGCTAGGTTTATTGTAATTTCTAATGTTTTTGTAGTACTCAATATCATCAGCTATTAAGACTTTACTATTACCATGTTCATTGCAACGTTTTAGCATATAAACATTTCCATTTTCAAAAACGATTTTAGCATCAACACGACGTAAACATTCCGGACAAAGACTTAAGGTGAAATCATAGTAAGTGTACTTTCTAACTGGCATTGGCGAATTTTTGAAGGATAAATTTTGAATAATATAACCAACAAATTACACATAAAAGTTGAATAGTACTTAAACCCATTACGTAAAAGACATTCGGTTTTAAGAACTCTATGAAGAATCGAAACCCAAAATAAGACAACATAAAAATTTTAAATAAGTCTCCGCTTTTTAAAACTATTTTTTTCTGAAGTTGTTGAAGGCCTAAAAACAAAAGAACCAAAAACACTAATTCGTAAAGTGACGTTGGATGACGACGTAAACCATCACCTAAATCCATTCCAAAGAAAGACAATGTTTCTTTGCCGTAAGTGAACTCTTTAACTCCGGAAAGAAAACAACCTATGCGACCAATAAATATGCCCAGAATGATTGGAAACACAAATAAATCGCCAGATGATGATTGCTCTCCAATTACTTTTTTAGCGAGTTCCACACCTAGTAAACCTCCAAACAATCCACCCATTATAGTTTTTGTGTTCAGGAGTTGAATTACATTCTCTTGAGAAAAATCCACACAAGGATTTTCTAAAATTCCAATTAATCGTGATCCAATTAAAGCACCTAAAGCTGCGCCAAGAATAATAGACAATCGATTTCCAGATGTGATATGATCTTTAGATTTTCGACGCAAAACAACATAATATCTGAATGCGATAAAAAACGCTAGATATTCTAATACCAAATGAATATTGATGGTAATACCAAAAAGTTCAGGTTCAAATGGAATAGTCAATTTTAGATTGCCTTTAGTTAAACGGTGTTGAAGATACACAATTACCT
Organism: Psychroserpens sp.; assembly: GCF_034670085.1. Lineage (GTDB taxonomy): Bacteria > Bacteroidota > Bacteroidia > Flavobacteriales > Flavobacteriaceae > Psychroserpens. Next base: position 741,408 of record NZ_JAXMOD010000001.1, read on the forward strand.
AAAAAACTGTAATTTTGCGCAAAATAAATTGAGTTTGGTAAAAATAGGCGACATAGAATTATCTGATTTCCCATTGCTTTTAGCACCAATGGAAGATGTTAGTGATCCTCCGTTTCGAGCATTGTGCAAGGAGCAAGGTGCAGATGTTGTGTACACAGAATTTATTTCTAGTGAAGGCTTGATTCGTGATGCTGCTAAAAGCGTTATGAAACTTGATATTTATGAAAAAGAGCGTCCTGTAGGCATTCAGATTTTTGGTGCTAATATGGACAGCATGTTGCAGACCATTGATATTGTTGAAAAATCAAATCCAGACATTATAGATATTAATTTTGGCTGTCCAGTTAAGAAAGTGGTGAGCAAAGGAGCAGGAGCAGGAATCCTCAAAGATATTTGTTTGATGGAACAGTTGACAGCCGAAATGGTAAAACGCACCAAGTTGCCTGTTACTGTAAAAACAAGATTGGGTTGGGACCATGATTCTATAAAAATTGTTGAAGTGGCTGAACGTTTACAAGATGTTGGTTGTAAAGCAATTTCAATTCATGGTAGAACGCGAGCTCAAATGTATAAAGGCGATGCCGATTGGAAACCAATTGCTGCCGTAAAGAATAATCCGAGAATGCACATTCCTGTATTTGGAAATGGTGATGTAAATACACCAGAACGTGCTGCTGAAATGCGAGATAGTTATGGTTTGGATGGTTGTATGATAGGTCGTGCCTCTATTGGAAACCCTTGGTTTTTTAAACAAGTAAAACATTATTTTGAAACAGGAGAACATTTAGCTCCAATTTCATTAGCAGAACGAGTTGAAGCTGCTAGACGTCATTTGCAGATGTCTATTGATTGGAAAGGTGAAAAACTAGGTGTTTTTGAAACCAGACGTCATTATACAAATTACTTTAAAGGAATTCCAGACTTCAAGGAATACCGGATGAAAATGGTAACTAGTGACGACTCAAAAGATGTATTTGCTGCTTTTGATGAGGTATTGCATAAGTTTTCGGGTTACGAATTTACTACGTAGCACAGGTTTGCAAGAAGGATGGAGCACTTCGACTGCGATCAGTGCAGGCGTTCTGTTTGAGCTCTCTAGACGTTTGGTCTAGAAGCGAGTTGTGAGAGCCTGTTTGCCTTAGCAACTTGCCCAAAATGTATTAATTAGTTTTCACTAAATCTTTAGTGATACGTTGAGAAGCCAACTTAGAAGCCAACAACCCAAATGTAGTTATTGTTACCAAAACGATTAAGAAATTGATAGCCTGTATAACAACTGGATATGGCTCAGATGGAATAATCATTACTAAGGAGAATTGCTTTTGAAGAAATACAATAATGAAGCCTAAAACCAAACCGATTATTCCACTAAAAACAGTCATTAAACTTCCTTGAAGAAAGAAAATACGTCTAATTTCATTTGTCGTTGCGCCCAAGTTGAAAAGTGTGTGAAGCGATTCCTTTTTATCGAGAATCATCATGATTAAGGCACCAATTACATTAAACAATGCAATGATGATAACCAAAGTGAAAATAAGATATACTGCAACATTTTCAGTGTTTAGCATTTTATAAAGTGCATCGTTGAGTTGAGTTCTATTTTTTACTTGAACTGAACTTCCTAAAACTGTTTGTAATGCCTGAGCAACTTCAGATTCGTCTGTATTTGATTTTAATTTAAACTCTAAAGCAGAGACTTGTGCATCCTTATAGTTTAATAATTGCCTTACGGTTTCAAGATCGGCATAAATGTATTCGTAGTTAAGTGTTTCGTTAATGTTAAACACGCCAATATTAAAGACCTTAACCGTATTGAAAGCCCCTTTTACTGAGGTAATTTGGCCTTTTCCAGGTTTAGGCACAGAAATCGTTAAACTTTTAGTGAGGTCTAAAACACCAAAAGACAATGCATTTGAAATTCCACCACCAGACACCACTTGAGTTGTACCTTCTTCAAGCCATTGACCGTAAATCACCATAGAATCTATAGACGTTACTTTTTTGTAGTTGGCATCTACACCTTTTAAGGTGATAATTTGTTGTTTTTCGTCGAACTGAACAATAGCACGTTCTTCGATAATTTTTGAAAAGGACGCAACAGCATCTAAGTTATTTAGTGCTTCTAATTGTTGTTCGCTTAAGGAAAAGGATTTCCCTTGAACAGGAATAGCTTTTAAATCTGGATCCACAAATGAAGAAAACCTAAGGCTAAATTCTTTTAATCCAGCAAAACCAGAAAGCACAATAAACAAAGCCGCAGAAGCAATGATAGTTCCTGAGGCTGCAATGATGGTCATTATATTAATAGCATTACTACTGCTTTTTGAAAACAAGTAACGTTTTGCGATGTATAATGAGAAGTTCATTTTTATGCTTTAGAAACTAAACGCTTAAGATTTTTTACGTCTTCCTAACAGGTCTTCATTTTTTATTGGGTTGTCTTCGCCTTTCAATGATTTTTCGATGCCATCTATATACTCAAGCGAATCGTCTATAAAAAACTCTAAATTAGGCATGCGACGCAATTGATTTTTGGTGCGTTGTGCCATTTCATGACGAATTAAAGGCGTGTTTGAGCGAATGCCTTCAAGAAGTTCTTTTCCTTTATTATTAGGAAATACACTGAGATAAACTTTAGCCACAGATAAATCTGTAGTTACGTTTACTTTACTTACCGAAATGATTACACCTCGTAATCCACCATCAGTAGCAGCTTTTTGTAATATGTCTGCGAGGTCTTTTTGTAAAAGTCCGCCAATTTTTTTCTGTCTTTGGGTTAATTCTTCCATAGTCTTAAATTTAAGTCGTTTTCAATCAATCATCTATTTTCTAATATAACGACTTCGCTACAACTTGTAGCGTTCTTTTGCAAAAGTAGATGATATTTAAGTATTATCTTGTTTTTGATAGCAAAATTCATACCTTAGAATAGGAATTCGGTTTAAACGGAAACTTAAAGATATAAAATGAAAAAAATTGAACATATTGGTATTGCGGTAAAAGACATTGAAGTTTCAAATGATTTATTTGGAAAATTATTTGATAAAAAGCATTATAAAACGGAAGCTGTTGAAAGCGAAGGTGTTTTGACTTCTTTTTTTAAAGTTGGACCAAACAAAATTGAATTACTTCAGGCAACAAATGACGACAGTCCGATAGCAAAGTTTATAGAAAAAAAAGGTGAAGGGATTCATCATATTGCTTTTGCAGTATCAAATATTGAAAAAGAAATTGAGCGTTTAAAAGGGGAAGGTTTTAAGATGATTCATGACAAACCTAAGAAAGGCGCTGATAATAAGCTGATTGCCTTTTTACACCCAAAAGCGACAAATGGCGTTCTCATTGAGTTATGTCAAGATATTAAGGAATAAATTTCTTGCAGTCTTTGAAAATATGTAGTAATATTGCAGCCTTATTGGTCCCATAGCTCAGTTGGTTAGAGCACCTGACTCATAATCAGGTGGTCCTTGGTTCGAGCCCAAGTGGGACCACATAAATAAGATGAAAGCCTTTCAGAAATGAGAGGCTTTTTTATGTCTACACGCTAAAAAGGTGCATTAATAACAAAACCCTTTGATAAACTCATAGACGATTATGCTGAAAACGTTTAAAAAATCTATCCCTATTGATCGCGTTTAGTAATAAAAAAGTTAAACTGAAACTAAAATTGTTTTGAGATGTCGTACACTTACGTATTTTTGTTGATTAAGCATACTTATTAGCTTTGCCTAGTCTATAAAAAATAAGCAGTTATAGATTCGATGTTATTAATTAAATACAATTTACTTTGAATATTAATTTTGATAGACTTATTAGCTTCTTTCCTTTGAAAAGAAATGCATTAATATTTGCATTAGTTCTAATAATCACTATCTATTTTATTAAAATTGAGTATTTTGTAGAAGAAGCCACCATTACACTTTACCTCAAACTATTTGCCTGGCTAATAGGAACTTTCATTCTGATATTAGTTGGTCTTGGGTTTTTATATACCTTAATATGTTACGTTCATTTTATTATTAATAAAAAAACAATCAACCCTAAAATAGATATTGGTATTGATGGTAATATTAAAGGAGAAGCAGGACAAGTACCTGTTATGATTTCTTTACCAAAAGCATTACTCCCTTTACTAGGATATATTAAAATTAAAATAGAATTTGAAAATGGTAATCTCTCAGACACCATAGTCATTAATAAATACTCAAAAGGGTTTGAAAAACTTCTTCCAAAAGAAGGGTCAACTTTAATTTGGCTTCCAGACCGAAAACAATATCATACGAAAGGATTTATAATTAGTTTTATTGATTATTTACAATTTTTCCGTTTTACCACTTATAAAAAATCACCGAGTTCCTTCTACTTGCATTCTTCAGAAATTGATATTCCTGTGAATGAGATTAACCCTTCTAAAACCAAAGAAGAAGTAGAAAAAATAAAAACGTCAAGAAAAGTACAGGGAGATTACCTGAATTATAAAGACTATGAAACTGGTGATGACGTGCGAAGAATTGTTTGGAAAATTTTCGCAAAAAATAGAGAGCTTGTCATAAGAACACCTGAAGTTATTAATCCGTATGCTTCACATATTAAATTCCATTCGAGTTTCTATAATTTAATATCCAAAGATTTGACTTCAGCATATGCCATTAGTATGCTCAATTATTATAAAGATATCGTCTATAATATTTGTTTGAATATCAAGAAAAAAGACAAAAAAGTAGAATTTAATATTGATCAGGCCGTTAATGAATTTGTAACGGTAAGCGAGAAAGATCGTATTGGATTTCAATTAAGTTCGGCAAGTTGGCAAAATAATTATTCAGTAAATGAGTTAAAATCGTCAGGAGAATCAGTAATATGTGTATCCTCATTGATAAGTATTGAAGAATTAACTACATTGATAGAAAAAGGATTTTCAAACATAATTATTGTAAACGTATCTCGTCATTTGGATAACCAAAACCTATTTAATTTTAAAAATTTAATCTTAAGAAAAGATCAAAAAAGCGAACTCAGTAAATTAGGTTGGTTTTTGTCAAGCACTCGAAATAAGGTAAAGAAAAATGAAAAAGCAATAGAGGAATTAGTGTCTAACTCAAATTTTATAGGGCAAATCATATGAAACATATAGACTATAAAGAACTGACCTTAGGATTACTTTTTTTGATTCTACCGACGATACTTATTATGTATCCTTTACTTGGTTTTTTGGCTGAATACTACTCGTTACTATTTGTTAACAAACATCTGTTGGTTGGTGTTTTTGCAACAGGAATAGTTACAGCTTATCTTTTGCATAAAACTAAAATTAGATTCCTTATTATATTCGGTCTACTCGTACTAGTTTTAAATGTTGTTTATAGTTCAATAAGTTCTGGCTCCTTTGGAGAGTTTGATGCATATTATGTAGCTAATCGATTCAAAATAAACACAAGTATATTTGTGTTTGGCTGGTTTTCAGGTTTCGCAATATCTAAATGGAGATATTATTTAATAGTCTTTTCAATATTGCTTACAACGATATCTGTCATTTTAATTTCTGACATGGAAATGTCTAACGTAAACGAAATGATATGGCTAGTCGCTCCAGCTGTATTGTATTTGTTTTATGGGCTATTTGTAAAAGAGCTACTCAAAACGATTAGAAATCAAGAGAAAACAAATTATCTAATGGTGGTCATGAGAATTTTTCTTTTCTCATTGATTGCATTGTTCTTGTTTTGGGGAACGATACAACTTTTAGATTCAAAGCTGAATCATATTCAAAATGAAATTACCCAAGCTCAAGGCGAAGAAGATGAGGATGGTTCTGGTGACGATAAGGACAGTGACAAAAAAGACTCTAAAAAAGATAAGAACGGTTCTTCAGGTGCAAAGTTTAATATAGACGATTATTTAGGACTTAGGGATCGTTTGAAAGTTTCAGATGAGCTCCTTTTTTGTGCAAACATTGATAATTTTATTAATGAAACAACACCGAACCCTCAATATATTACCTTATATCATCTCAATCAATACAATCCTTCTTTAGAACAATTTGAGATTGATCCAGACAGTCTTGTTCGAGATCTGTTTTTACCAAATCCTACTAGAATCCCTCAATATTTTAGTCAGCAAAACGACTCAGTCCTCGTTTATGATAAGATGGAACGCGCTATTAAAGAGGTTAAAAGCACAATTTATATTGCTGGTCTTAATCCCGAAGTTTTTGTGGCACCAAGTACAGCTTTTGCTTGTCAACCAATTTCTATAGAAGAAGAATTTAAAGAGGATTATAAATTTGCCTATAATGTGTATTCAGAAGTATCAGAATTAAATAGCGCATATTTTGTTTACAATACGAAAAATCAATCTATCCTTGATTATCAAGAGAGTCGTAATCGCACTTTAAGAAAAGCTAAGAATTATGATGATGAAGATGATCGTTTTATGACTTATTATACGGAAATGCCTGAAGGAGATCTGTATACTAAAATCGGCCAATTAGCAGACAGCCTTACTAAAGGTGACAACACAGCCATTGATAAAATTTTAAGCATTCGAAATTACTTTTTATCCAAGGATGAGAACGGAAAACAACTTTACACTTATACGTTAACACCAGGAAAACCGACAGACCCAAATATCCCAAATGCCAGTATGTTGGGTGAGTTTTTATTCAACACCAATGAAGGCTATTGTACCTATTTTGCGACGTCTTCACTATTTATGTTGAGATCACTAGGAATTCCTTCAAGAGTAGCAGTTGGTTTTATGACAGTCGACAGAAGTCATAAAACACCTGGATGGTACTGGTTTTATGCTGACCAAGCACACGCATGGACTCAGGTTTACATACCAGAATATGGTTGGTTAGATTTTGACATGACAGTTAGTAACGAAGGTGCCGAACAAGGACCTCAACCGGATGGAACACCTCCAACGCCTCCAACTAAAGAGACGTTTGTAGGTAAAGGTGTCATTACTGTCGTCGATACAATTAGCAAAAGAATGGAAGTGCGTGTAGATCAAATGATTATAAATGACAATGGCATGTCTCTTGACAGCACTGATATTTTTAATATGAAGTTTGATGTAAATCAAGCAAAAGTTTTTGCCGGAGAACAGACTATATCTTTGGCAAATGTTCAACTTGGTGATACAGCGGTAATGGTGTCTTTTGACTACAAGCTTGGAAGAATACGTAAGAAGAGTAATCGAGAAAGTATTGAAAACTACATGAAACGCTTTCCAGATCCTGTTACGATTATGGAGGTACATGTCCCAAAAATTGAAGAAGAAGAATTAGGCGAAACTTCCGAAGAAAAGGAAGATAGCGCAATTAAAACAATAACCGATTGGTCTATTTATATTGTTGCGCTCATACTTCTTGTATTATTTATATTGTGTCTTTCTCCAATATGCTATTATTGGTGGTTATCTAGAAAAGCCAAAAACAACAATTCAATAGTTGATCTATCTGAAGTGAATTATAAAAACGCACATTTTGTCCTCAATCAGATGGGTATGCCAAGAGGTTATCAAACACCTATGGTTTATGCACGAGATAGAATAGATCCGAAATTTGGAACTCATTTTGAAGCATTTATCAATATTTACCAAAAGCTAAAATATAGCGATGACGAATTAACTCAAGATGAGGGTGATTTAGTCAGGAATTTTCATTCTGATTTCAATCAAAAAGTCCTATCTAAGTATACTAAATCAGAACGTTTTTTCAATTTTATTAAACCTAACAAATGGATTCACTATATGCTGAATCTTAATCTAAAAAAATAGCATAACATTATGAATGAAGACATAGAAAACACAAATTCAGATAATCTAAGGTTTGCTCCATCTACAATTGAAGCTAGCTCTCCAGACAATCCTGGACAAAAAATAGATGTCTTAATTGAAAACATCGGCAAGGTTGTTAAGGGACATAGAGAACAGATTATTCAAATAATTACATGTCTCATTGCTAAAGGACATATTCTATTAGAAGATAATCCTGGTTCTGGTAAAACAGTTATGGCAAAAACGTTAGCCTATTCTTTATCTGGCAAAAAAGAGCACTCCGATTTTAAAAGAATTCAATTTACACCAGATTTGTTACCAATGGATTTAATTGGAACACATTTGTATGATGAAGGAAACAAGGATTTTATTTTTAAGAAAGGGCCTTTATTCTGCAACATTTTGTTAGCCGATGAAATTAACAGAGCATCGCCTAAAGTACAATCGGCATTACTTGAATGTATGGCCGAAAACCAAATCTCAATAGGTGACAAGACTTACAAACTAGAAGATTTGTTTTTTGTAATTGCAACGCAAAACCCAATTGAGATGGAAGGGACTTACCCATTACCAAATGCTCAGCTGGATCGCTTCTTTATGAAGATAACTTTTGGATATGTGAGTGAAGATGTCGAATTAGGAATTTATAAACAACAATTAGAAATTCAGAGATCGCAAGAAGCTGTAGAAGCAGTATTAAAAATGGAAGATGTACTTATGCTGAGAAGTAAAGCAGAAGAAGTTCATGTAGATGATGAAATAATTGTTGGTATTAATAATATTGTTCGAAAAACTAGAGAACATTCAGGAATTACATTAGGTGCTTCAATTAGAGCAGGTATTATCCTTCTAAAATGTTTAAGAGCGTATGCTGTAATACATAAACGAAATTATGTAATAGAAGATGATTTAGCGTCATTAGTAAGACCAGTACTTCAGCACAGACTTCTTTTTAAGAGCGCTGGAGATGAAAAGAATGCTGTAAATAGTATTGTTAAATCTGAAATTGATCGTTTATCTAGACTTAATTTAAGAAAGTAATTCGTGAACATAGCAAGCATAAAAATAAATTTACTTTTAGGATTTTTCTTCCTGGGATTGCTCGCTTCCTATGGTCAACGAATTGAAATTGATCGTTTAGAACGTGACTTCAAGGGTAGTTTTAGTGGTCGTAAAGCCTATGAACTTTCACAGAAAATGATTCAATTAGATAGCACTTATTATGTTGGTCATTTTTTTGAAGCTAATTATCGTTATGATAGAGCTTCAGATAAAAGAGGTTATGAATCTGCAATTAAATCTCTGGAAAAAGCGATTGAACTGCTTGAAAAAGATTTTCCTAGAAAATTAAAAAGAACTACAGAGCTTGGAGCTTATATTGATCGCTATCAATTCCAAAGAAAGTATGCGTTTCTTATCTATTTTTTAGCAAAAAGCTATGAGTATGTAGATAAACCAGGTCAGGCAATTAAGGTGGTTAGACGACTTCAAAAACGGGATTTTGTGTTTAATTTTGGGATAAATCCGTATGACAATATTTCATGGATTTATTTACGTAATCGTATGTATAGTCCAGAAAAATATGACTTTTTAAAGCCTACTATTGAAGAAAACCTTGAAATGGCTTCAAAATATGCCGATTCTATTAAAACGAGCGATAAACACAATCAATGGTTTTTAAATACATATTGGCCAGATTTTGCAAATAGTGCTTTATTGAGTTACTATCACTATAAAAACATAATTTACTCACATCAAATTAAATTAGATTCAGCAGAATATTTCAGTGAGCAATTAAGAAAATACGACAGACTATCCTTTAATAATTATGGAAATCTACAATTCATTCAAGCAAAATTCGAAAAGGCAGTAGAAAGCTATGAAGAGGCTCGTCAAAAAGATAATTATGAAGAAAAAAGCATAAAAGAGTTTGACTATATGCAGTCGGCAATAAACATTTTTAAAAACGATTTATCCTCTTCTAAATCTATTGTAGAGGAATCTATAAACATCCTTGGTAATGCGCCAGGATTTGGGTGGAATAATATTGCGCTAAGTAGAGCACACTACTATTCAGGAAATTTAAAAAAATCTAAAGAATTTAGAGATAAAGCGGCTAATTTTAAAGAAATACATGTTGGTAGTACTTGGGGCGAAGTTTCTTATAATCGTAACACGCTTTTATTTAAATATCTATATCATAAGAAATCAATAAACGAGATTAAGTTTAGGGATCAAGGTTATTGGTATAACCCTAAGAAGTTGTACGACTTATCTAAGCATCATTTTAAACAAGAAAATGCACATTTATTACTTACCAGTGAGTTGTCTGCTGATCCAGAACGGTTTATAGGATATTATAATTTGTTCGCGTCAGAAAACAACATGTTTTTTGATGAAATATGGGAACTTATAAAGTATTTTAATCCGGATTACTTTATCAAGATTTTTAAAGAGAAATTAAATGAAGATGAGCGCGAAAGAGTTCATAAATACTTCAGCTATTTTATTGCTCAATTTTATTTAGAAGATGGCGAATATGACAAGGCCATAAATGAATTTGAAAGCCTATTAGAAAATGAATATTTAGATCCAGAAAATGAAAAACTACTAATTGCAAGAATTAACGAAGGATTAAGTAAAGCGTACACTGAAAAAGACAATAACATATTAGCAGATGAAAATCTATTAGCATTCTATATAAATTTCCCTCAATTGGTTCCCTATTCAGACCTTAAAATGAAGTTTAATCTTGAAGTGGTCAACAAGGTCTTAACTCCAGAACAAGAAGACATTATTGAAGACCTTAAAGATTGCAATATTGAATGGGTTGAAAACGATTTAAACTGGCCAACCTTAACAGTAAATATAACTAAAAAAGAAAAGGACCATAGTATTGGCTATCAAGTAGAATTAGGTAACGATACCATGTTTGAAGGTGACCTAGACATAATAGACCTAGATCATCCAGGACAATTAATTGCTTTTAAAGCTTTTGGAATTGATTTAGAAGATTAAAAACCTCAACAACAAAGACCTTATTAAAGTCTAAATTACAATAGTAGTTTGGGCTTTTTTTATTCTCATAAACCTAAATCTCAACGAATACTAAACCATCCTTAACGAATTCTAGAAGCGCTCCTATTTAACTTTATAGACGGTCTATATTTGAATCAAACAAGTATAAACCCATAAAAACAAATCAGTATGAAAACTTTAAAGAACACCCAAGAACACAAAACAATGTCTACTTCAAAAAGAATAGTACAAAGCCTTTTAATAGTAGCTGTATTATTTATTGCTTCAGATGTTTTTTCACAAACCAAGGAAGTCGAATTTGATGTCTACACAACTTCAGCAACAAAAGCATCAAAATATTTATTGGCCGATGAGGTTGCGCTTCGTGATTGTCCGTCTGTGCAATGTGAACAATTAACAACAATCAATATTGGTACCAATGTGAGGTTATTAGCAAAAAGCGAAACGCCACATACCATAAACGGAATTAAAAGCAGATGGTATAAGGTGAAAATGGGACCACAAGTTGGATGGATTTGGGGAGGAATGATTTCACAAAAAACAATGATAAGTAATACAAACCCAGAAATTAAATATGTTTTTGGTGAAGCAGGATTTGATTATAAAGGCAATAAACAATTTCAAGTAAGAGCCTTAAAAAATGGAGTTCAGGTTGATAAAATTGTATTTAAATCAGAACGATTAAATCATAATGATGTCTCATTAATGAATCAAAAAGACCCTAAGTCAACTGTTGATGTTATTGCACTAAGTGATACCAAAAAAAGAAATTCTGTTGGTGACACATCATACATTGTATTTAAAAACAATAAGTTTCAACAAACAAACAGCTTAGTTGCCCGTACAGACACTAAACCAATTTATACTGGCTTATCCTACGTTTTTTGCAACGATGAAGACAATTAATTAATGTTGTAGTTGATGTTTTGAGCGCTGCGTTTCTTTAAAGAGCGTAGCGCTTTTTTACAGATCATCAAAAATGTATATACTTCAACACATAAAACTGCGTTCAAAATTGTAAGTTGCACATAGATATTTATAACATATTGAAACCTAATTTATCATATTATCTTTTTCTATTCTGCGTCGTAGTTGTTTCTAATTTACAATCTCAAAACAAACAACTTAGGGCTTATACGTTAGAGGATGGATTACCTCAATCTCAGGTGTATGCTATGTCATTAGATTCGAAAGGCTATTTGTGGCTAGGTACTCAAGGAGGAGGTTTAGCGCGTTTTGATGGTAACGATTTTAAAGTGTTCAATAACACTCACGGATTAGCATCTAATTATATTCAAGCTATAAAAACGTCAAATGACACCTTGTATTTAGGAACTCAAAAAGGACTTTCCATAAAAATTAAAGATGTTTTTCACAATACAGATTGCCCTCAAGTAAATGAAATTCTAAGATTTGGACACATCGTTTATTTGCTAACGAATAAAGGTGTTTACAAATTGAACAAAGGTCTTTCCGTTGAAAAAATACAGTTGCATTCAAAATTAGATACTAGTCAAATAAATGATTTGGTTTTTGATGGCGATTATTATTGGATAGCCACTAAAAATGGTCTTTGGAAATTGAGCGCTCTTAATTCTGAAGCAAATACCATCACACAACTTGATTTTAATAATTACATAGATCTTGTCATATTGGAGTCGAAGATTTTTGCGTCTACATTCAATGATGGAACATTAGTTATTGAAGCTCAAAACTTTGAAGATGCCCATTTAATTAGAGATCCATTTCGAATTAATAGCATATCTATTCAAAATAGTAACCAACTGTGGATTGCTACAGATAATGAAGGCGTTTCTGTAATTGATTCTGAAACCTATAAAGAATTGTTTACGATAAAAAGTACTAACGGACTTTCGACTTCACATGTAAGAGGTGTATTGTCAGATCAACAAGGCAATATATGGATAGGCACTTCTGGAGGTGGTTTTTATAAATATTTTCAAAATAGTTTTAAGCATTATAATACTGATACTGGTTTAAAAGGAAACCGTATTTATGCGGTTCACCATAATAAAAGAGGCGTTTGGGTTTCAAATTCTGAAGCTGGATTAATGCGAATTGATCACATGGGAATTCACGAAATAGAATTACCCGAAACTTTTACTGACGTAAAAATAAAGACCATTACAAGTGATAAAAACGGAAACATTTGGGCTGGATCTGACGGAAAAGGTTTGCTATTTAAAGGAACAGTACTTATAGATTCAATAGTTATAGATACTTTAAAAGCATCGAAAAAGAGGCTTCCAATTGAACAGATTAAAACCAAAATTTTAAACACCAAAACCGGTTTTCCCTTTGATTGGATAAGAACAATACATACCGAAAATGATACGGTTTGGGCAGCCACATATTCTAGCGGAATTGTAAAATTTAATTACAATCCTGAGCAAGATAATTTAACGATATATAAAACCTATTCAAGTTTTGAGGGCATAGAAGACCAGTATATTAAAGACATGGTTAAAGACAATCAAGACCGATTGTGGTATGCAACTCAAAATGGTCATTTAGGGTATTTAAAAGGAAACCAGATAACACATTTAGGATTGGTTTTAGATCAAGACATTTCAATCAATTCCATTTTAGTTCAAAACAACACTATTTTTTTAGGCACAGCAGGTAATGGAATTTGGTGGTCAGACGTTTCCAATTCTAGTGTGTTTAAAAAATTAAAAGGAGCAAAAACCCTTTCCTCTGAAAATAGTTACCAACTCATTTTTGACGACCAAGGTTATCTTTGGGTAGGTTCAGAACGCGGTGTTGATAAGATTGAATTAAGTAAAGAAAATGAAATTAGTGATGTTTTTTTCTTCGGAAGAAACGATGGTTTTTTAGGCATAGAGACCTGTTTAAATGCAATTGATAATGATGATAAAGGCCATTTGTGGTTTGGTGCAATAAATGGTTTAACGGAGTATCAACCAACAAATATTAGTCGTAATCCAAAAACACCAAAACTTTTTCTTGAAGATGTGAAAGTAGCCTACAAAAGTATTGACACGATTAATTTATCTGTTTGGAGTAATTCAGATAAAGTGTTGAGGTTGAATCCGAATCAAAGACAAGTCAGTTTTTCATTTAAAACAATTGATATAGATCACCCAAACGGAATTGAATACCGCTATAAATTAAATGATAGTGATTGGAGCCATTGGTCTACAAATAACACACAGGATTTTTCTGAACTTAATTATGGAGCTCATGATTTTAACGTGCAATCTAGAAATTATAGATGGCTAGAAAGCGATCCAACCCGTTTTTCATTTTATATTGAAAAACCACTGCTCAAAAAAGTTTGGTTTCAATGGACACTTATAGGAATTGGAGGTTTAATACTGGTGCTTTCAATCGTGCAATACATAAAGCGATTAAAGCATAAAAATGTAAAAGAACAAGAACGCTTGCAATTAGAGAATCACTTGTTAACCTTAGAACAAAAGGCTTTACGTTTGCAAATGAATCCACATTTTATATTTAATGTTCTCAATGGAATTAAGGCTATGGCACCAACAAAGCCTGAGAAAATGAACGATACGGTTAATAGTTTCGCAATCCTTTTAAGAGAAACGTTAGTGAATTCTAGAAAAGATAAAATTAGCTTAGATCAAGAAATCAAAACATTGAAACATTATATAGAGGTTGAGCGTTTAATGGCTGAAGAACCTTTTGAATTTGATATTGTAGTCAAGACCGATTTAGATGTTGAAGAAATTCTAATTCCTCCAATGTTAATTCAACCATTTGTTGAAAACGCAATCAGACATGGTATTTTAAAAGGCCCAAGAAAAGGTGAGCTTAAAGTTCAATTTGAAACAATAAAAGAAATGCTAATGGTTACAATCGAAGATAATGGCATTGGAATTTATAACTCCCAACAACAAAAACCCAAAACAGATCACCAATCTATGGCGCTAAAAGTTACTAGAGAACGATTAGAATCGATATCAGGCAAAGGTGCTTTAGAAATAAAAGAAACAAAACAAAATGATGGAACAATTGAAGGCACAACCATTGTGTTTAAAATTCCATTAGAAACAGATTATTAAATATGTTGACAGCAATAATAGTAGAAGATTTAATGGATGCAATGCAGCTTTTAAAAAGTGACATTGAAATTAATCATCCAGAAATCAAGATAATTGATACTGCCAAAAGCGTGGTTGAAGCCGCTAAAGCGCTTCGTAATAACGAACCCGATATTTTGTTTTTAGATATTATGTTAGGCGATGGTACTGGATTTGATGTGCTCGAGATTTTTCCAGATTTAAAATCGAAAATCATTTTTGTCACCGCTAGTGATGAGTTTGCTATAAAAGCATTCAAATTTGCGGCAATAGATTATGTGCTAAAGCCTTATGCTAAAGAAGAATTATCTAAGGCAATTGGTAAAGCTAAGTTGCAAATCCAACCAAATAAAGAGCGACTTGATATCTTAAAACAAACTTTAAATGCACCAGACAAAAAGCCGGATAAAATTTCTTTACATACTTTAGAGAAGATTATTATAGTTAATTTGGATGATATTATACGTTGTGAATCTGATAGTAATAATACTATGTTTCATCTTCAAGATGGAAAAAAAATATTTGTAACTAAAACACTTAAATATTTTGCAGACCTATTAAAACAATTTGGGTTTTTGAGAGTACACCAAAGCCACTTAGTAAATTTACAATGCATCAGCGCTTTTATTAAAACTGATGGAGGTTATTTGATGCTTAAAAATGGAAAGAATGTACCAGTTTCAGTAAGAAAGAAATCTGAAGTCATTGAAGTTTTAGACCAAATGCATAGGTAGAAGCAGATTTTTCAATCGGAATATACTTGTCTGCTTTTTTAAAAAAGAAAACCAAATCATAGATAACAACGTATATACTGATAGTAAAACCCAATATAACAATGTCTTAAAACTAAATTAATGTCGATTTTCTTTTAATTATGTCAAAAAAGCATATATTTGACATTCTGAAAATTTTAACGATTTTAAGACAAATTATTACATTTCATCGTTGTTTTTTGTCTTTTATGGTTGAGTTTTTAAAATTTATTTTGTTGACACAGTTTTTTTTATACATTTACCGTCTAATGAAAATACAAAACAGGAAATATCTAGCCTCAATCTTATTTGTATTAATAAGTTTTGTATGCAATGCCCAACCTGATGGTTCGCCGCCACCACCTGCGCCGCCACCACCTCCTGGCTTGCCTATAGATGATTTTTTGCCTATTTTTTTAGTGATTGCAATTATTTATGGCGTAGTAAAACGATTTAAATTGTCTAAACGCTAAGAAGAGATTGCATTAATATTGTATAGTTTCTTTATATATTTCCCAACAACATCAAATTCTAAATTAACCACCGTGCCTTCAGAAAATGTATTGAAGTTTGTGTGCTCGTGGGTATATGGTATGATTGCTACACTAAACCTATTTGCTTCTGAATTCACAACAGTTAAGCTGACACCATTAACAGTAATCGACCCTTTTTCAATAGTAATATTATTTAAAGCCTTGTCGTATTCAAAGGTAAAAAACCAACTGCCATCAACTTCTTCAATAGATTTACAAATTGCAGTTTGATCTACATGACCTTGTACAATATGACCATCAAGTCTATCTCCTAATTTCATTGCACGTTCAATATTTACTACATCTCCAGTTTTTAAACCACCTAGATTAGTCTTATCTAAGGTTTCTTTAATAGCCGTAACCGTATACGTATCATCTTCAATTTGGACAACAGTTAAACAAATGCCATTATGAGAAACACTTTGATCTATTTTTAATTCATGGGTTAGTTTAGAACGCATGGTGAGATGTAGGTTTTCTTTCTCATTTTCTAATTTGGTTACAATCCCTAAATCTTCAATAATACCTGTAAACATAATGTCAATTAAATGGTTAAATTTGCAATTACAAAAGTACGCACAAAAGATAGGATTTAATTAAAACAACTTATAAATTTTAGTGAAACCTAGTGAGTGAGGGATAAAGTTATAAGAGCATTTTCATGAAAAAAGATAACAAGATAAAATTAGGAATTTCAATAGGTGATCTTAATGGGATTGGTTCTGAAATCATTATTAAAACATTTGAAGATAGTAGGATGTTGGAGTTTTGTACACCTGTTATTTTTGCCTCAATTAAAACCATGTCTTTTTTTAAAAAACACTTTGGGAGCGCAGTAAACTTTCATGGAATTAACCATGTAGATCAAATTGTTGAAGGCAAAATGAATGTGCTAAATGTTTGGAAGGAAAATGTGACCATTAATTTTGGCGAGGAGGACGTTAAGATTGGAGAGTACTCTGTTAAATCTCTTGAAGCCGCGACGGAAGCGTTAAAAAATGAAGCTATTGACGTTTTAGTAACCGCTCCTATTCATAAGCATAATATTCAGTCTGAAAGTTTTAAATTCCCAGGCCATACTAATTATTTGGCAGAAAAACTAGGAGGCAAAAGCCTCATGTTTATGGTTACCGATAACTTAAAAGTGGGATTGCTTACAGATCATGTACCCGTAAAAGACGTACCTGAACAAATCACTTCAGAGCTTATAACGGAAAAGGTTGAAACGGTTTATAATTCATTGGTTAAAGATTTCAGAATCAGCAAACCTAAAATAGCAGTTCTAGGTATCAATCCACACGCAGGAGATAATGGTGTTATCGGAAATGAGGATGAAAATGTGTTAAAACCAACCTTAGAAAAAATTAGAGAGAATAAAAAATTGGTTTACGGACCCTATTCTGCAGATAGTTTTTTCGGCTCAGGTAATTATAAAAATTTCGATGCTGTTATTGCTGCTTATCACGATCAAGGACTAATCCCTTTTAAGACTATAGCTTTCGGAAACGGTGTCAATTATACAGCTGGACTCAATAGGGTTAGAACGTCTCCCGATCATGGAACCGCCTTTGAAATAGCCGGAAAAGGAGAAGCTGATAATGGTTCATTTAAAGAAGCGGTTTTTGCGGCTATACAAATTTTTAAAAATAGAATTGAGTTCGATACCATCTCCAGCAACCCCTTAAAATCAAGGCCAAAAAAGATATAAACATTTTTTGTTTATAAGACACGTGAAATAAATAAAAATGTATATATTTGCAGGCTCAAAATGAATGCGATGATGAAGCCCTTAAAAGACTATACCATACCGTATGTTGGTCTCAAGATTGGAAAGCACCATTTTGATTATCAGATTGATAAAAAGTTCTTTGAACATTTTGAGTATGATGATTTTAATGATGTAGACGTCAAAACAGAGTTGGTTTTTGAAAAGAAGTCAACACTATTAGAATTACATTTTCAAGTTACTGGTATTGTAAATGTCAATTGTGACATTACAAATGAGCCATACAATCAAGACGTGAATGGAGATTTCGATTTGGTTGTAAAGTTTGGAGATGATTATAATGATGATTTTGAAGACATTGTTATTTTGCCTCATGGTGAGTACGAAATAAATGTTGCGCAATTTATATATGAGTTAATTATATTATCAATGCCAGCAAAGCGGATTCATCCAGGAGTAGAAGATGGTACATTGGACTCAGACATACTGAAAAAATTAGAAGAATTAAGTCCAAAAGACTTAGACGACAAAGAAGAAACATCAGAGGAAATAGATCCTCGTTGGAATACATTAAAAAAACTATTAACGGATAAATAACATATAAAATGGCACATCCTAAAAGAAAAATATCTAGAACAAGAAGAGATAAGAGAAGAACACATTATAAAGCATCTGTTCCTACTATTGCTACATGTCCTACTACAGGAGAAGCACATCTATACCACAGAGCTCACTGGCACGAAGGTAAATTATATTATAGAGGTCAAGTATTAATTGACAACTCTGAAAAAGAAGAAAATTTAGCATAAGTATTATGCACGCATATAATAAAACGCTCAGCAATGAGCGTTTTTTTTATGTTTAATTTCTATAAGTCTTAAAAACGACTTAATTTGCGTCATATTCGTTCAAAATTTAGTAAATTCATTAAAATTTTACCTTTTTTTAACGATTTTTGTCTTTTTAAGACACTTTTTTAAAAATAAAGTATGAGTAAAGTCACAGCTGCAATTACTGGTGTAGGAGCTTATTTACCTGAATATAAATTGACCAACCAAATTTTGGAAACTTTGGTCGATACTAATGACGAATGGATTACGACAAGGACAGGTATTAAGGAACGCAGGATTCTTAAAGAAGAAGGAAAAGGAACATCCTTTCTTGCCATAAATGCCGCCAATGATCTTATCAATAAAAAAGGAATCGATCCTAAAGACATCGAATTAGTAATTGTTGCAACTGCAACTCCTGATATGAAAGCTGCTTCAACTGCCGCTTTTACTGCTACTGAAATAGGCGCAACGAATGCATTTTCATTCGACTTAGAAGCTGCTTGTTCAAGCTTCCTTTTCGGAATGTCTGTCGCCTCAAGTTATATTGAATCTGGCAAATATAAAAACGTCTTACTTATTGGTGCTGATAAAAATTCATCCTTCATTAATTATAAAGATAGAGCAACATGTATCATTTTTGGAGATGGAGCTGGAGCTGTTTTTTTTGAACCTAATAAAGAAGGGTTAGGGTTGCAAGATGAATTATTAAGAAGTAATGGAGAGGGAAGAGAGTTTCTTCAAGCTACTTATGGTGGATCATCATATCCTATTACAGCTGATACATTCAAGGAAGGGAAGCATTATGTTTTTCAGGAAGGTAAAACGGTATTTAAAAATGCAGTATTTAATATGGCAGATGTAACCGAAAGAATTCTTGAAAGAAATAACTTAACAAATGACGATATTTCTTGGTTAGCAGCACATCAAGCAAATAAAAGAATAATTGAAGCTACTGCCAATAGAGTATCTTTAGATCCTGCTAAAGTGATGATGAACATTCACAAGTATGGAAATACAACATCGGCAACATTGCCTTTACTTTTACATGATTACGAATCGCAATTAAAAAAAGGCGATAACATTATATTCGCAGCATTTGGAGGCGGATTTACTTGGGGCTCAATATATTTAAAATGGGCTTATAATTCCTAAAGCTTAAACTAACTAATTAAAAGACTAAATAATTATGGATATTAAGGAAATTCAGAACTTAATCAAATTTGTAGCCAAGTCTGGTGCAAGTGAGGTTAAACTAGAAATGGATGATATTAAAATCACCATAAAAACTGGAGGAGAAGATAAAGGGGAATCGACCACTTATGTTCAGCAAATTCCAATCAATCAGCCAGTAACTCAAGCAATTCCTGCCGCACCTGCAGCTGAACCAGCTAAAGAAGCACCAGCAGCAGCTGATGACGCAAAATATATAACAATTAAGTCACCAATCATTGGTACATTTTATCGCAAACCATCTCCAGACAAACCCGTGTTTGTCGAGGTAGGAACTTCAATTGGAGAAGGTGACGTGCTATGTGTTATTGAAGCAATGAAATTGTTCAATGAAATTGAATCAGAAGTATCAGGTAAGATTGTTAAAATTTTAGTTGATGATTCTTCTCCAGTAGAATTTGATCAACCTTTATTCTTAGTTGATCCATCATAACCAAATTTAAAATTCCAAAGCACAATTCCTAATTTATTGGAGTTTGGAATTTGAGATTTTAAATAGATATAAGTTATGTTTAAAAAAATATTAGTAGCCAATCGAGGTGAAATAGCACTTCGTGTTATTAGAACCTGTAAAGAAATGGGTATCAAAACAGTTGCTGTTTATTCAACTGCTGATGCCGAAAGCTTACATGTGAAATTTGCAGATGAGGCAGTTTGCATAGGACCTCCTTCAAGTAGTGAATCGTATTTAAAAATATCTAATATAATAGCAGCAGCAGAAATAACAAACGCAGATGCAATACATCCTGGATATGGCTTTTTGTCAGAAAACGCTAAGTTTTCAAAAATATGTGAAGAGCATGATATTAAGTTTATCGGAGCAAGTCCAGAAATGATTGATAGAATGGGTGACAAGGCTAATGCAAAAGCAACAATGCTTGAAGCAGGCGTACCTTGTGTTCCAGGAAGTGAAGGCGTTATTGAGGATTTTGAAGATTGCATAAAAGTGGCTAAAGAAACCGGCTATCCTGTGATGCTTAAAGCATCTGCTGGAGGTGGTGGAAAAGGAATGCGTGCCGTTTGGAAACCTGAAGATTTACAAAACGCTTGGGAATCTGCAAGAGCAGAATCTAAAGCTGCCTTCGGAAATGACGATATGTATATGGAGAAACTTATTGAAGAACCACGTCATATCGAAATTCAAATTGTTGGTGATTCTACTGGTAGAGCATGTCATTTATCAGAACGTGATTGCTCAGTACAACGTCGACACCAAAAATTAACTGAAGAAGTTCCATCGCCATTTATGACGACTGCACTTCGTAAGAAAATGGGTGATGCCGCAGTAAAAGCTGCCGAGTATATTAAATATGAAGGAGCTGGAACCGTAGAGTTTTTAGTAGATAAGCATCGTAATTTCTATTTCATGGAAATGAATACACGTATTCAAGTTGAGCACCCAATTACAGAACAAGTAATTGATTTCGATTTAATTCGCGAGCAAATATTAGTAGCAGCTGGTGTCCCAATTTCTGGTAAAAATTACACACCTAATTTACATTCAATCGAGTGTCGTATTAATGCTGAAGATCCTTTTAACGACTTTAGACCTTCTCCAGGACGCATCACAACATTACATGCTCCAGGTGGACACGGAGTGCGTTTAGATACACATGTGTATGCAGGATATGTGATTCCACCAAACTACGACTCAATGATTGCTAAGTTAATAACAACAGCGCAAACTCGTGAAGAAGCTATCAATAAAATGAAGCGTGCTTTAGACGAATTCGTTATCGAAGGGATTAAAACAACAATTCCTTTCCACAGACAATTGATGGAGCATCCAGACTATCTAGCTGGTAATTATACCACGAAGTTTATGGAAGATTTCGTGATTAAACCCGAAGAAGACTAATATATAACAACTCCGAAATTAATATTTCGGAGTTTTTTTTGGCTGTAACCCTTTTCCACTAAAAGCTACAAAGCGTCAGGCTATTCACTAAATCTTTTTTGGAAAAGCAAAAAAGCTTAAGACTACCGAGGGATAGCCGAACGGCTTCTATCCTTAACAGAAAAACAGTTAAATTAGCATTATGAACTTATCCTATTGGGAAATAAAATCATGGCTTACCAATGTAGACTTTACCATTGTTGGTAGCGGCATTGTAGGATTAAATTGTGCACTGCAATTAAAACAGCGATTTCCAAAAGCGAATATTTTAATTCTTGAAAAAGGCATGTTGCCTCAAGGTGCTAGTACAAAAAATGCAGGATTTGCGTGCTTCGGGAGTTTAAGCGAAGTTATAGATGACCTTAAATCTCATTCTCAAGAAGAGGTGTTTCAATTAGTTAAAAAACGTATAGATGGTTTGCAGCTATTGCGTAAGACCTTAGGCGATGATACCATCAATTACCAACAACTTGGAGGTTATGAGTTGTTCTCAAAAACCGACAATTTATTAGAGCAATGTAAAGTCAAACGTGACAGTATAAACTCATTTTTAAAACCATTGTTTCAACAAGATGTGTTTCATTTTCAACCTAATTCTTTTGGCTTTAAAAATTGTCAAGACACCTTGAGTGTGAACCAGTTTGAAGGCCAAATCGACACAGGACAAATGATGACGGCATTACTTCAACTAGCATTAAGTTCAGGAATTAAAATACTTAATACTATTACTGTTGAAGATTTTTCGGAAGACACAAATTCTATAAAAGTAAAAACCAATCAATTTGAATTGACAACATCCAAATTGTTAATAGCAACTAACGGCTTTGCTTCAGCCTTAAATATTTCCGAAGTCAAACCAGCGAGAGCTCAAGTATTAATTACGAAACCTATTGATAATTTACACATAAAAGGAACGTTTCATTTAGATCAAGGCTATTATTATTTTAGAAATATTGATGATAGAATTTTATTTGGTGGTGGACGAAACCTCGATTTTAAAGGTGAAGAAACAACCGAATTAAAACTTACTGAACAGATTCAAAGTAAGCTTGAAGAACTATTAAAAACAACAATTCTTCCAAATACACCCTATGAAATTGAGCATCGATGGACTGGTATAATGGGAGTTGGTCAACAAAAAAAGCCAATTGTAAAACAGCTAAGTAACAATGTGTATTGTGGAGTTCGTTTGGGAGGCATGGGAATTGCTATTGGTAGTTTAGTTGGTAAAGAATTAGCAGATTTATTGTAATTAGTATCCATGAAATTTATAAAACGATTCTTCAAATTCACCTTCAAAACACTGTTTTGGCTCTTTGTGTTTTCCGTAGTTATTGTCGTTATTTTTAAATGGGCTCCAGTGCCAATAACACCATTAATGGTCATTCGTAATATTGAACAAACCGACACCAATAAAAAAGGATGGAAACACGATTGGATTGCACTCGAAGAGATACCTATTAATTTGCAGTTAGCAGTAATATGTAGTGAAGATCAAAACTTTTTAAAGCATCATGGATTCGATATTAAAGCTATTGAAAAAGCATATGAGAATAATAAAAAAGGAAAAAAACTAAAAGGCGCCAGTACAATTTCTCAACAAACTGCAAAAAATGTATTCCTTTGGCCAGGTCGAAGTTGGTTACGAAAAGGATTTGAAACCTACTTTACGTTTTTAATAGAACTTATTTGGAGTAAAGAACGCATTATGGAAGTTTATCTCAATAGTATAGAAATGGGTCCAGGTATTTATGGTGCAGAAGCAGCTTCTCAATATTGGTTTAAAAAACCAGCATTAAAATTATCAAAATATGAAGCAGCAGCAATTGCTTCAATTTTACCTAGTCCTTTACGATACAAAGCAAATCCTGCATCATCATATATTGAAGGCAGGAAGTCTTGGATTGTTAAACAAATGGGGTATTTTGGACCATTACAATATCCTAAACGAGAAGCTAGTAATGAATAAATTAAAATCAGAACTATATGCTCAATGTCAAGCGTTCGTTGAAAATCGCTTAAAAGCTATTCAAAAAACCATTGATGAAATCCAAGAATCTTTATCTACTGAAACTAAAAGTTCAGCTGGAGACAAACATGAAACGGGACGAGCGATGCTACAATTAGAACGTGAAAAAGCTGGACATCAGTTGTCAGAAATTCAAAAACTTAATCAACTGCTATCTAAAATAGATGTTTCAAAAGCCTCACAAACGATTGCCCTAGGAAGTCTAATCTATACAACTCAAGCTAATTACTTCATTACCTTAAGTGCTGGTGAATTGAAAGTCGATAATCAATCTTTTTATGCGATTTCTGCAAATACACCAATTGCCAAATTGCTATTTGGGAAACAAAAAGGAGATAAAATTAAATTTAGAGATCAAGAGTTTGAAATTTTTGAGGTAATCTAAATCATTTTCGGCTTATCTTTAAAAAAAGATTTAGAAAAAGAAATTGAATACAAGTTCCTCAACGTTTGATGTTATAGTTGTTGGTGGTGGATTAGCTGGTTTATCAAGCGCAATTCATTTGTCAAAGGCGAACCTGAGTGTATTGGTGATTGAAAAAAATAGCTACCCAAAACACAAGGTTTGTGGTGAATACATTTCTAATGAAGTCCTGCCTTACCTTAAATTTCTTGATGTCGACGTCTTTAAACTAGGTGCTAAGAAAATTGACAAATTTCAATTATCTACCACCAAAAGCAAGTTAGTTACGGCAACATTACCTTTAGGTGGTTTTGGCATTAGTCGATTTTGTTTAGATAATGCTTTAGCGCATAAAATGATTGAAGTCGGAGCAGAAATCCTTCAAGATTCAGTTAAAGATATTCAGTTTTCAAATGATATCTTTTCTATTAAAACAAAAAATGCTAAACGATTTGAAGCAAAAATTGTTATTGGAGCATTCGGGAAAAGGTCAAACCTTGACATCAAACTAAATCGTCAATTCATAAAACATAAATCGCCTTATTTGGCAGTAAAAACGCATGTAAAGGGAAGTTTTCCGGACGATGTCGTTGCACTTCATAATTTTAAAGGTGGTTATTGCGGAATTTCTAAAGTAGAAAATGATAGTATTAATTTGTGCTACATAACTAATTACAACGCCTTTAAATCATATAAAGATATTGATGAATTTCAACAGAAAGTGCTTTATAAAAACACTTTCCTTAAAAACATTTTTAGCAAAACAAAGCCAGTCTTTGAAGAACCATTAACTATAAGTCAGATTTCATTTGATAATAAAAAGCCAATAGAAAACCATATCATTATGTGCGGTGATTCAGCAGCCTTAATTCATCCGCTTTGTGGTAACGGAATGAGTATGGCTATACGAAGTGCTCAAATGGCTTCACAATTAATCATTAAATATTTTAATTCGGAAACTCCCAATAGAGAAGCACTAGAAAAGCAGTATCTTAGAGAATGGAATTCCGTGTTTAAATCGCGTTTAAAAACAGGCCATATTGTAGCAGACTTATTTAATAAACCGAAATTATCAGAAACATTGATGCGAGGCTTAAAATGGTTCCCTGGAATTTTGCCTTATATCATAAAACGAACGCATGGAAAAGTAATGAAAGTGGAATGAGTTTGTTTGTAAGCACAAAATATAGAAGTGAACAAGAAGAAATCATGGACGATTTGGATTATAATGGCCCAATACTTTATGATGCTCTTGATACACTAGCAAAAATAAATCAATGGCTAGGTGGAAATATAGTCACTATTAAAGGACTCAAAAAAGCATTAAAAAATCATCAAAAAAACGAAGCCATAACCATTATTGATTTAGGTTGTGGAGGAGGTGATATTTTAAGAGAGGTATCTAGATTTGGTAGGCGATATGGTTATAACTTTCAATTAATTGGAATAGATGCAAATCAACACACAGTTGACTATGCCACAACATTATCTGAAGCTTATAATAATATTGAATTTAAAGCAATTGATATTTTCTCTGAAGAGTTTAAAGGATTACACTACGATTTGGTTTTGACAACGTTGTTTTTACATCATTTTAAGAATGACGAATTAGTATCGTTTTTAAAACCTGTATTAAAAAAGGCAAAATTAGGACTCGTGGCTAATGATTTGCATAGACATAAATTAGCGTATTACTTGTTTAAATTATTATGTACTACAATAAAAAATAAAACGATTGTTGAAGACGGATTAACATCTGTTTTGAGAGGATTTAAAAGACAAGAATTAGAAAACATATCTCAACAATTAAATACAAATTTTCAAATACAATGGAAATGGGCTTTTCGTTTTCAGTGGATTTTGAAGCAAAAAGAAATATGAGTGTAAAAATCACATCAGTAGCTAAGCAGTTACCCAAATATACTAGAGAAACTAAGGATATCATTCCCTATTTGAATATTTGGATGTCTGGTCAAGAAGAACGGTTTCAGCGTAAAGTGATTAAGCTTTTTGAAAACGCAGGAGTGGATAGACGCTATTCTATTATGGACGCTGAAGAAGTGTTTTTAAAAACCTCATTCGAAGAAAAAAACGAGATCTATTCTCGTGAAGTAGTAACCTTAGCTGAGCAATCTTTAATGAAGGCATTAGATAAAGCCAACTTAAAACCAACAGATATTGATTATATAATTACCGTAAGTTGTACCGGAATTATGATACCTTCAATGGATGCGTATTTGATTAATAACCTTAAAATGAAGCAAGATATTGTAAGGCTTCCAGTGACTGAAATGGGTTGTGCGGCTGGAGTTTCAGGAATTATTTATGCAAAGAATTTCTTAAAAGCAAATCCCAACAAACGTGCAGCAGTTATTGCTGTAGAATCTCCAACAGCAACATTTCAGTTAGATGATTTTTCTATGGTCAATATCGTGAGTGCAGCCATTTTTGGAGATGGCGCATCGAGTGTTATTTTATCATCTTATGAAAATGAAGAAGGGCCGAAAATAGTTGACGAAGCCATGTATCATTTTTATGATGCTGAAACAATGATGGGCTTTAAATTGGTAAATACAGGTTTACAAATGATTTTAGACAAGGCTGTACCTGAAACAATTTCAGAACATTTTCCCATGATTGTACATCCGTTTTTAGAACGAAATAATATCACCATAGAAGCTATAGATCATCTCATTTTTCATCCAGGAGGAAAGAAAATCGTACAAACCGTTGAAGATTTATTTGGATCTCTAGGGAAGAATATTGACGATACTAAAGACGTTCTTAAATTGTATGGAAACATGAGTAGCGCAACTGTCTTGTATGTTTTAGAACGCTTTATGGACAAACAACTACCAAAAGGAGATAGAGGTTTAATGCTAAGTTTTGGACCTGGTTTTTCTGCACAACGAATACTACTAGAATGGTAAAAGAATTTCAAAATAAAAATTATTGGGCACTCATTTTAGGAGGCTCCAGCGGCTTAGGTTTAGCTTCGGCTAAAAAGCTTGCAAAGCATGGTATGCATATCTGCATAATCCACAGAAACTCAAGAGCTCAAGAAGAAGAAATACATATCGAATTCGATAAAATCAGAGCAGAAGGTGTTCAATTTAAATCCTTTAATGTAGACGCTTTTAAACCAGAAAAACGAGATCATATAATTTCTGAGTTGAAAGATATATTTGGCTCTCAAGGAACTATAAGAACCTTGGTTCATAGTGTTGCAAAAGGGAATCTTAAACCCATGGTTTCTGAAGGAGGACCTTCATTAAAAAATGATGACTTCAATCTAACGATTAATGCAATGGCAATTAGTTTATACGATTGGACAAAAGCTGTTTTTAACGGTGAACTATTTGCTAAAGATGCTAGAATTGTGAGTTTCACAAGTGAAGGCAATACCAAAGCTTGGAAGAATTATGCAGCGGTTTCAGCAGCAAAAGTAACCTTAGAAGCGATAACAAGAAATATTGCATTAGAGTTCGCACCCTTCGGAATAAGAGCAAATTGTATTCAAGCTGGTGTAACAGATACTGCTTCTTTAAGGATGATTCCTGGAAGTGATACAATTAAAGAACATAGTTTGAAACGAAACCCATTTAATAGACTCACTCAACCTGAGGATGTAGCGAATGCTGTTTTCCTCTTATCAAAAGATGAAGCGTCTTGGATAAATGGTTGTGTAATTCCTGTTGATGGAGGCGAACATATAAGTTAATATGACAGGAGAACGAATCATATCACTATTACCATATCAAGAACCCTTTTTGTTCGTTGACGAATTAACTTTAATATCTACTGACTCTATAGAAGGACATTATACATTTAACAAAGACAGTTATTTTTATAAAGGTCATTTTAAGAATAACCCAATAACTCCAGGCGTAATTCTCACAGAATGCATGGCACAAATTGGTGTTGTCTGTTTAGGGATTTACATGATGAAAGAAATTATTTCTGAAAGCAATCACCCTCAAATTGCTTTAACTTCGAGTCAAATCAATTTCTTTTTGCCAGTTTTTCCTGGAGAAAAAGTGACTGTAATTTCTGAGAAAGAAGTATTCCGTTTTAATAAGTTAAAGTGTAAAGTCAAGTTGTATAATGAGAAGGAAGAGTTAGTGTGTCGAGGTAGTATTTCAGGAATGATAAAAGCATGAAAAATAGAGTTGTCATTACGGGATTAGGAGTTGTTGCACCAAATGGTGTTGGCATCGATGCGTTTTCTAAAGCGATTAAAAAGGGAGAATCTGGAATAAGGTTTCACCAACAATTATCTGACTTAAATTTTTCGTGCTGTATTGGTGGAATTCCAAAAATTTCAGAAGAAAAAAAACTGGACTATTTAACACCTTTGCAACTAAGAGGATTTAATAGTTCTGGAATTTTATATGGTTGTATGGCAGGCATTGACGCATGGAAAGATGCAGGATTTACTGTTGATTCTGACAGTGAATTAGATTTTGATAGCGGAACGGTTTTCGGGACAGGAACTTCTGGTGTTGAAAAATTTAGAGAAGCCATTTATAAGTTAGACGAGAATCAAGTAAAACGATTAGGAAGCACTGTTGTTGTGCAAACAATGGCAAGTGGAATTAGTGCATTTTTAGGTGGAATTTTAGGCTTAGGAAATCAAGTGACGACAAATTCTTCTGCGTGTACCACAGGAACCGAAGCTATATTAATGGGTTATGATCGTATCAAAAACGGTCAAGCCAAACGCATGTTAGTTGGAAGTTGTAGTGATGATGGACCTTATATTTGGGGAGGATTTGATGCTATGCGAGTGATGACCTACAAGCATAATGATTCGCCAATAGAAGGCTCCAGGCCAATGAGTGCAACAGCATCAGGATTTGTGCCAGGAGCAGGAGCAGGAGCACTAGTTTTAGAATCGCTAGAGAGTGCTCTAGACCGAAATGCAACTATTTATGCTGAGGTTTTAGGTGGACATATTAATTCTGGAGGTCAACGACAAGGCGGAACAATGACAGCTCCAAATGCTGAAGCAGTTCAGCGCTGTATTAAGGAAGCTATTTTAAATGCTAATATTTCAGCAAATGAGATTGATACCATTAATGGCCATTTAACAGCGACTTCAAAAGATAGTCTTGAAATCGAAAATTGGACCAAAGCTTTACATAGAAAAGGAGACGACTTCCCATATATAAATTCTTTAAAATCGATGGTTGGTCATTGTTTAGCTGCCGCAGGAAGTATAGAAAGTGTGGCGACTGTCCTTCAGCTGAAGGAGCAATTTGTGTTTCCGAATATCAATTGCGAGGATGTACATGATGAAATTTCTGCATTAATTTCAGAAGAAAAAATTGTAAAGCAGGTATTACATACTGAATTGAATATTGCTGCGAAAGCCAGTTTTGGTTTTGGTGATGTAAATGGTTGTATTATCTTTAAAAGATATAATTAAGCCTATGACCAAAGATGAACTTATTACCAAATTAAAGACGATTGTTCAGCCCTATATTCAGGATGAGCAAGCCTTTGATAATCTATCAGAAGAGACCGATTTTATTAATGATTTAAAAATAAATTCAGCAAATTTAGTGGATGTCATTTTAGATGTAGAAGACGAATTTGATATTAGAATCGAGAATGATGACATGGAAAAAATGACTTCTGTAAAAGCAGCAATGGAGATTGTGAATGAAAAACTAGCAAAAAAATGATTGGAAATGACATTGTGGACTTATCACAAGCTGCAATAGAATCGAACTGGAAACGACCTCGATTTTTAAATAAAGTATTCACTAAGAAAGAACAATTACTTATTCGCACTTCTGAAGATCAGGACGACATGGTTTGGCTGCTTTGGAGCATGAAAGAAGCTGCCTATAAAGCTTACGTCAGAGAATTTAAGCAATCTTTTTTCAATCCAAAACGTATTCAATGTCAATTAAGTTTAAATAATCAGGATGTTGTTTGTATTGATAATCAAACGTATAATTTACAATCAATAATCACTTCAGACTATATTCATAGTATCGCTAGTAAAACTAAATTTGAACCACAATCACATTTTTTTAAAGTACCAGATAGGAATCAAAGTGAAGCTTTAAAAACAAAGATGATTCATCTGATTTCTGGTAAAATAGGACAAAATATAAATTCAATTGAGATCAAAAAGACAGAATTAGGAGTTCCAAATCTATTTATAAATAACCAACAAATTTTTGAAGCTCTGTCCATATCTCATCATGGAAAATATGGTGCTTTTGCTATTTGTTAATGGATAAATATAAATTGCTTCCTTCTGGCAATTTTTCGGAGTGTTCGAAAAACAAAGTATCTTTCCCAAAACGAGATTCAATTAAATAATAGTGTCCTTTAAAATAACTCTTATTGATGGTCACTTTAATATCTGAGTCGTCAACAATTTTAAGTTGATGTGCATAAACGATTTCATTATTTATAATATTAAATTCTTCAAAAAATGAAGCAACAATAGGTGTTCTTGGGTGTTTAAATAAATGTTCTGGAGAATCGTTTACTTCAATTTGAGCATTGTTTAATAGGATCATTCGATCTGCAAATCCTAAGACATCATTTTTGTCATGAGTAGCAACAATACATGTAATTTGTTTGTCTTTTAAATATCGAAATACACGTCGTCTAAGGGATTGTTTTTTAAAATTATCAATATGACTAAAAGGTTCATCCAGTAGAATGATTTCAGGTTGTTTAGCTAAAGCACGAGCAAGTGCAACACGTTGTTTCTGTCCACCACTAAGTGTTTTTACTTTTACATGCGCAAACTTAGTTAACTCTACAACTTCTAGTAACTCTGATGTTCGTTTTTGTTTTTCTTCTGGAAAGAAATTTGAAAGGAATTTACCAATATTTTCTTCAACACTTATATATGGCATTAAATCAAATTCTTGGGCAACATATTTTATAAAGTCATATCCTATGACAAGGTTATATTTAGGGCCCAAAATCTGTTGATTTTTCCAAAATATGGAACCAGTATCTAAATCATGTTCACCATAAAGTAGTTTGAGTAATGTTGTTTTTCCAGAACCACTTTCACCAATCACTGAAATATGTTCACCTGGATTTACAGAGAAGCTGATTCCATTTAAAATATTAGTTTTATTGTAACTAAAAGTGATGTTTTTAACTTGAAGCATACAGCAAAAATACTACAAAAAAGCCGCTACAATATATGTAGCGGCTTTTTTACAAAATAAATTAATAAGCACTATTGCTTAATAAATTTTTGATTACTTATAGTATTACCAGAGATAATACTTATTATATAATTTCCAGCCGTAAGTTGAGAGACATCAATAGTATTAGAATTACTAAGAGAGTTCGTCATGACACGTCTTCCACTAATATCATAAATATTATAGATTGCATTTTGTAATTGCAGTCCAGTTGTAATATGTAATACATTTTTAGTTGGGTTTGGTGATAATATAAAATCTGAAGCAAGTTCATCGTTATCAACACCTAGTGTATCACAAGAACCACCATTACCTTCAACGGCATTAAACGTTTGATTAATTCCAGGGTTTAAAAACAATTCACATCCAGAATTTGGCCAGTATACAATAATATGAGAAACACTAGTATCACTTCCAATTCCAAAATGAGTATTTAGAGAACTCATATATTCAAAACCTTCACCACTACGTACATCTCTTATTTGAACACCACTATCTGTATAAATTTCCACACGTGCTCCAATGCCATCAATATTACTTGCAGTTCCTATAGTGTTTATTTTTATCCAATTATTAGCAGTTGTAAGATTCCAATAAATATTACCATTATAATAGGCATCTATAAAACCATCATTATTTAAATCACCTAAAGATCCATTTTTATAATTAATTTGTGCATTATCTGCATCTTCAAAAGTAAGATCACCTTTTCCATATAAAATAGTTCCATTACATAAAATATCTAAATAACCATCATTATCTATATCATAGCTAACACTTTCGTGACCGTTAGGAGGACTACTTACACCAGCTCCAGAAGTAACATCTGTAAATGAGCCATTACCGTTATTACGCATTAGTTTGTGTGCACCAGAACTAGCACCAACAAAAACATCCATATCACCATCGTTATCATAATCAGCCCAAGATGACGACCATGTTTGCATTGGGTCGGCAAGGCCTAAGGCAAGGGCATTTTCTGTAAAACTACCATCACCATTATTAGTTAACATTTGATTTGTTCTTCTCGCAGTTTCTCCACCACATTTAGCGATAAACATATCCATATCTCTATCATTATCGTAATCTATCCAAATAGATCCATAATTTCCTCCTGAACAGTAATTCCCTAAACCACCAATAGCTCCAACTTGGTCTGTTGAAATTAAATTACAGTCATTATCATATTCAGCACCTTGATAAAAAGTTAAATTTCCAGATCCATCATTAATATAATAAACGTTTGGTGCGACATCATGACAAACAAAGGCATCTAAGTGCCCATCGTTATTAATATCAACAAAGTTTGAACGTTGAGAAAACACATATTCTCCTCCAGAGATTTCGGTAAAACCTGTTCCAGTATTATTTGCTTTCATAAACGTAACACCACTACCAGAACCATATAATAAATCAGTATAACCATTTTTATCAAAATCTGCAGCAGCCATACTCCAATTAGGTAAAAAATTAGCACTTGGTGTTGAAATATTCACTTCGTTAAATCCTCCTGAATTTAATTGGTAATGTATATTAACGTTACTAGATGAAGCAGAAACAATATCGTCAAGGTTATCACCATTCATATCAACAACGGTTAAGTCATAACTACCAACAATGCCCATATCTTGAAGCGCATAATTAACTCTAGCTGGAACTAAGGTTGTGAAGTTTACAGGTCCAATCCAATTGCTGAAATCTGTTCCTCCACAAAAACCTCTAACATAGACTTCATAAGAAGTGTTCATATTTAAACCGCCTAGCACATGAGGATTATTTGTAGTTGTAGGTGTTCCAGATCCAGCAGGTATTCCTGTTCCAGGTGCTTGAACAACTATTTCCCAAGAAGTTTCTGAGCTACCTACTTCCCAAGAGACATTTGCAGAATCTAAAGTAATGTAAGTTACAGATAGATCACTAATATTAGGACAAGAAGGAGTTAATTCAGAAGAAATTGTAGGAGAATCAAAACAAAATCCCCAACCCCAAATATTATTATCATCATAAGAAATACGGTATTTAAAGTTTTGAAGTTGAGATGCCGTAAAACTTGAAATATTTAAGTATTCAGAAGTAAAAGGCACACGTGTGCCACTACAGAAGTTGTTATCAATCCCAGAAGTTGTACCAGATAGAGGATCTCCAAGTGTTATCCAACTTGAAGCATCGTTATCCCAAAATTGAATAGTTAGTAACTCTCCAATATTCCTGAATGTATAAGCAGAAACCACTTTTATTGATGTTTCACCAGCATTAAAGGCAGCTGTTAAGTCAATAGTAGGAGACTCTGCAGCAATATCATCATCATTTCCGTTTTGGGCATCATCATCATCGTAAGAAAAATTTGATGTAGTTGTTGGATCTGACTCAAAGACATTAGGATCTGTGAGATAGTTACCAGTAATTGTCCAGTTATTGTTTGGCCAGTTAGCAGATTCATTTAGAACCTGAGCGACTGAACAATAAGACATTACAAGAAATATTAATAATGTAATTTTTTTCATGATAATTTATTTTGGGTAAATAGTCTATAAAAGTAATAAAAAAAAACCACTACAAATATTGTAGCGGTTTTTTGACTTTTTTAAAAAAGATTTATTGTTTAATAAATTTTTGATTTCTAATTGTATTATCCGACACAATACTTATTATATAATTCCCAGCGGTTAATTGAGAAACATCAATTGATTTAGAATTGTTTAATGAGTTTGTCATTACACGTCTTCCGCTAATATCATAAATATTATAGAATGCATTTTGTAATTGCAGTCCAGTTGTAATATGTAATACATTTTTTGTTGGGTTTGGAGTTAAAATGAAATCAGAAGCAAATTCTTCGTCATCAACACCGAGTGCGTCACAAGACGTATCACCCGAACCTTCAACAGCTGTAAACACTTGATTAATAGCTGGATTTAAGAACACTTCACATTCAGAATTTGGCCAATATACAACAACATGTGAAACACTTGTATCACTTCCAATACCAAAATGAGTATTTAAAGAACTCATGTATTTAAAACCTTCACCACTGCGTACATCCCTAATTTGAACACCACTATCCGTATAGATTTCTACACGTGCTCCAATACCATCAATATTACTTGCAGTACCAACAGTGTTTATCTTAATCCAATTATTACTAGTTGTAAGATTCCAATAAATAGTACCATTAGAATATGAATCAATAAAACCATCATTATTCAAATCACCAAAAGCTCCATTAGAGTAACTGATTTGAGTACTATCAACATCTTCGAATGTAAGATCACCGTTTCCATACATGATTGTACCATTACATAAAATATCTAAATAACCATCGTTATCAATATCATAACTAACATTTTCATGACCATTAGGAGCAGTACTAACTCCAGCTCCAGAAGTAACGTCTGTAAAAGTGCCATTACCATTATTACGCATTAGTTTATGAGCACCAGAACTAGCACCAACAAAAACATCCATATCACCATCATTATCATAATCGGCCCAAGATGATGACCAAGTTTGCATTGGATCAGCAAGACCTAAATCAAAGGCATTTTCTGTAAAACTGCCATCACCATTATTAGTTAACATTTGATTTGTTCTTCTCGCGGTTTCTCCACCACATTTTGCAATAAACATATCCATGTCTCTATCATTATCGTAATCTATCCATATAGATCCATAATTACCACCAGAAGAATAGTCTCCTAAACCTCCTTGATAAAAGGTAAGATTTCCGCTTCCATCATTTATATAATAAACATTAGGTGCAACATCATGACATACAAAAGCATCTAAATGACCATCTTGATTGATATCAACAAAGTTTGAGCGTTGTGAAAACACATATTCTCCACCAGAGATTTCAGTAAATCCTGTTCCAGAATTATTAGCTTTCATAAAAGTCACTCCACTTCCAGATCCATATAATAAATCTGTATATCCATTTTTATCTAAATCGGCAGCAGCCATACTCCAACCAGGTAAGTAGTCTGCATTTGGTGTAGGTATATCGACTACACTAAAACCACCTGAATTTAACTGGTAATGTATATTAACATTTGTATTTGATACAGAAACAATATCATCAAGGTTGTCTCCATTCATATCAACAACTGTCAAGTCGTAACCTCCTATAGACATAGCCTGCGGAGAAAAGTTTACTCTTGAGGGTATCAAGGTTGTAAAGTTTACTGGACCAACCCAATTGCTAAAATCTGTTCCACCACAAAACCCTCTAACATATATTTCATATAGTGTGTTTTGAGTTAATCCACTAAACACATGAGGATTATTTGTCGTAGTTGTAGTTCCAAGTCCAGAAGGAATACCCAGTCCAGGAGCTTGTAAAGCTATTTCCCATGACGTTTCTAAATCTCCAGCTTCCCAATAAACATTAGCGCTATCTGAAGACACAAAAGTTACCGATAAATTGGTAATATTAGGACAAACAGGAGGAGTTTCAGAACGTAATGTAGGCGAATCAAAACAAAATCCCCAGCCATAAGATCCGTTATCATCATATGAGATACGATATTTAAAATTTGTTAATTGAGATGTTGTAAAAGAAGCGATATTTATGGTTTGATTTACTTGTTGTGAATTGCCATTGCAAAAATTAGAAGTTGGTGCATTATTAGTTTGAGCTAAGGCTGAATCAAAATTTTGCCAGCTTGAAGCATCATTATCCCAATATTGTATTATTAAGTCTTCAGTTTGAAAAATATTAAGCACGTATGCACCCACTACAGTAATCCATGTTTCTCCAGCATTATGAGCTGCACTTAAATCAATTGTATTTGATTCAGCTGCAATATTATTTATTGAATTAGGTCCGGCTTCATCTTCATCAAATGAAAAGTTAGAAGAATTATCGGTTGGATTGTCTGTGAAAATAGTTGGATCTGAATCATAAGATCCAGTAAGTGTCCAACTATTATTTGGCCAATTAGCTGGTTCATTCAAAACCTGAGCAACCGAACAATAAGACATTACAAGAAGCGCTATTAATGTAATTTTTTTCATAATAATTTAAATATTAGGTAAATAGTTTCTAAAAATAATCAAAAAAAAACCTCTAAATTATATTTAGAGGTTTTTAATATTTATTGTTTTATGAATTTTTGAACTTTTATATCCTGACCAGATATGATTCTGAGAATATAGTTACCAGAACTTAATGAAGAGACATCAATGGTTTGATTCTTCAGTTTAGTGCTTATAATTTGTTTCCCATTGATATCAAAGATGGTATAAATAGTATCTTTATCTAATGGTGTTTTGGTAGAAATATTTAAAATATCACTTGCAGGATTTGGAGATAAAGTTAGGTCTAAACCAATTACTTCTCCATCAATTCCTAATGTGTCACAAGATGCACCAGAACCTTCAGTGGCTGTAAACGATTGGTTAATAGCCGGATTTATAAAGGTTTCACAATCTGAATTTGGCCAATATACAATGATATGAGAGATATTCGTATCTGAACCAATACCAAAATGAACATTCATTGAACTCATGTATCTGAAACCGTCACCACTTTTTACATCTCTAATTTGCATACCAGAGTCAGAATAAATTTCAACACGAGCACCAATACCATTTATATTACTTGTAGTACCAACAGTATGGATTTTAATCCAGTTATTATTAGTTTCTTTATTATTTGTATAAATATTACTAGAATTGAAAGCGTCAATATAACCATCGTTATTTACATCGCCATAAGCACCTGCTCCTGGAAAAACACCAGTATGCACAGTAAAATTTAAGTTTCCATCACCAAAAAGTAAATTTCCACCAGAAACTAAGTCAAGATTTCCATCATTATCAAAATCATAAGTAACAGTTTCAGTTGAAGTAAGAGTTAAAGCACTTATACCAGTACCAGCTGTTGCGTCTACAAAAACACCACCATCATTTCTCATAAGTTTATGACTACCTGAACTAGCACCAACAAAAACATCCATATCGCCATCATTATCAAAATCTCCCCAAGCAGAAGACCATGTTTGCATAGGATCTGCTAAACCAATTGCGGCTGCATTTTCAGTGTAGTTTCCACTGCCATCATTAGTATGCATTTGGTTCATTCTTCTTGCAGTTTCTCCACCACATTTAGCGATAAACATATCTAAATCTCTATCATTGTCATAATCAATCCAAATAGAACCATAATTTCCACCTGAAGAATAGTCACCTAAGCCACCTTGATTAAAAGTAAGATTTCCAGAACCATCATTTATATAATATACATTAGGAGCAACATCGTGACAAACGAAAGCATCTAAATGTCCATCTTGGTTTATATCAACAAAATTTGAACGTTGAGAAAACACATCTTGTGGACCAGAAACTTCCGTAAACCCGTTACCAGTACCATCACTTCTCATGAAAGTTACGCCATTTCCAGCACCATAAAGTAAATCAGTATAGCCATCTCTGTTATAATCTGCTGCAGCTAAACTCCATGTTGGTTCGAAATTCGCATTACTAGTTGTAATGTTTTTTGTCGTAAAGCCTCCACCTGGGTTTTGCTCTCTAATATTAACATTTGTAGATGAAATAGTTACTAAGTCATCTAGAAAGTCACCATTCATATCTACACAAGCAATTCTATAAGAACCTGAGGCTCCAGAAGAACTAGATGTAAATGTTACAGGAGTTGGGACTGGAGCATTATTTGTTGCTTCTAAACAAAACGCTACATCTGAAAGACCTGTGCCTTCAAAATCATAAATTTGAATAACTAGGTCATCTCCAATATTCCATCCACCAATGGTTTCTGTTGCAAAAGTATCTGTACATGCAATTTCTATTGTTCCAGTAGAATCAAAAACTACAATTCCTGGGTTACCTGGGTTTTGTGAAGAAAAATTCAATCCTAAAGTAGTTGCAGTCCAAGTAAAAAACTGGTCTAAGCCTGAAGCTCTACAAGAACCCTGTACTCCACTATCTGTAGTTCCATCTGTTGAAAATGGTAAGTTAAAAGGACTAACACAACCTGTTCCTTCTGAGGCTGGTGTTATGGGCACTGCACCTGAGAAATTATCATTTACAGGCTGAGCAAATGCTTGAAAGCTAAACGCCAAAAGCGTCATGGTTATAAAAAGTAATTTTGTTTTCATAATACTTTATTTTCTAATTTATTTTAATTATTCACATTCTCCTTCTAGGGAGTTTATCCACTCTTCAACGAGTCTTACACCTTCAGCATGCTGAAGTGTTCTCCCTAAAAGCGGCATTCTATATTGTTCTTCTGTTGAACTTATTCTAAAGT
The DNA here is from genome assembly GCF_034670085.1 of Psychroserpens sp. Taxonomy (GTDB): domain Bacteria; phylum Bacteroidota; class Bacteroidia; order Flavobacteriales; family Flavobacteriaceae; genus Psychroserpens. The sequence goes on from NZ_JAXMOD010000001.1 coordinate 780,174, forward strand.
GTAAAATAGATTTATCAATTTGACCACTAGAAATAATATGCGTGTAAGGTGAAATCTGCGTGTCTGGTGTAACACATACGCCTTTGTTCACATCATTGTCATTTTCATTAAAGGCTAGTCGTAAAGGACGATATTCACAATAACTTTCTTCAGAGTGGCAGTGCGCGCAGTTTATATCTAAATACGAACGAACTCTAAGCTCTAACGGAAGTGATGTATTTTCCCAATCAACTGTTGAGACAATAGATGCAGGTACATTGTTTTCTAAATAACCTACTTCAACCCATTTACTCAATTGATTAAAACTACCATCAGCATAATTATAATTTTTGTTTAAGTTTTGAGGTTTTGGACCAATAGGTATTGGTGTTCCAAATTTATTATGACACGTGAAACATTCATTACGTGATGGGATTCTATAGTTTACAGAATTTGTTGATCCGTTTTCTATCCAATCAACATTAACAAAGCTTCCGTCATCAGTAAATGTAGCTTCCGTTTGATCATCATTCCAAACATATTTAGCAAAATCCCAGCCACTATCGGTCATAAACATTAAACGAGTTTCAATTATTTTTGTCGTGTTTCCTGGTTGAACATTGTCGTAAAAAAAGTTCTTGATTAACATTGCACCAACAGGAAAATCTAAAGGTGTATGATCACTATTATAATTAGCTATTGTACCATCAGGCATCCAAACAAAACGTTTTTTGTGAGCATAATCACTAAAAAGAGGAGAGTTTAAATCATAAGGTAAAACTCCTGGAACAGGATCTAAATCATTTAGATTGCCTTCAAAAAAGTTATATTCTGAAAGCGTTTGATAAGGAATTTCATCTGGATTATAAACTACAACGGATTCAGGGTTTACAGTTACTGTTACATCTTCAGTTGAACAACTAATAGGTTCTACATTGTTACAAATCGTGTAAGTAAACATATCAGTTCCAACAAAATCTGTATCTGGAGTATATGAAACCAAATCATCAGAAGGATTATCAGGTGTGTTGTTCGGGTCTAGCACTTCAATAGTACCATTTGCCGAATTGCTAGTCACCAAACTTCCATTTATTGGCACATTAGAATCATTGTTTAAGACGTCGATTTGAATAGTATTGTTCTGAAGAACCTCAACAAAATCTGGTGATGTTTCTATAACAATAGGAATATAATTGTCATTTTTATCATCATCTGCACAAGATTGTATTGAAATCATCAACACAATAATCAAAAGTGATTTAAGGTTATTTTTTAACATTTACAGTAAAATTTGGACAGTAAATATAACAACATATTAAACATTAGTATAATTAATTAGATGTAATACGCTTTTTATCAGACAACAAGAGTTGTGAAATAAAGGTTGTAAAACTTAAATACCGAGGACCCTTTCTTGAATTAGAATGGATTCACATCTATATAACAACTCAAACGATTAAAACCCTACAGGTTTTAGTAAAAAAACCCTATGTTCTTAGAGTAGATTTTTTTTCAATAAGTATTCTGCAATTTGAACTGTGTTTGTTGCAGCACCTTTTCTTAGGTTGTCACTAACAATCCACATATTTAATGTATTAGGTTGAGAACCGTCTCTTCGAATTCTACCTACAAAAACGTCATCTTTTCCATGAGCATAAATTGGCATTGGATATGTGTTTACATCAATGTTGTCTTGAACAACAATACCATCAGATTTGTTTAGTAATTGTCTTACGTCGGAAATATCAAAATCAGTCTCAAATTCAACATTTACAGCTTCGCTATGTCCTCCTGCAGTAGGTATTCTAACAGCAGTTGCCGTAATTGCTATAGTGCGATCATCTAAAATTTTTTGAGTTTCTCGAACCAATTTCATTTCTTCTTTAGTATACCCATTTTCTTCAAAAACATCACAGTGTGGAATTGCGTTTTGGTGAATAGGATAGTGGTATGCCATTTCTCCTTTTATGCCAGCAAGTTCGTTCTCTAATTGCTTGACAGCCTTTACACCAGTGCCAGTGATAGACTGATAAGTTGAAACAACAATACGTTTGATTTTATACTTAGTATGAAGAGGAGCTAAAGCCAAAACCATTTGTATGGTTGAACAGTTTGGGTTCGCAATTATCTTATCTTTTGATGTTAATGTACTGGCATTAATTTCTGGAACGACTAATTGTTTGGATTGATCCATGCGCCATGCCGAAGAATTATCAATAACTGTAATTCCAGCTTCTGCAAATTTAGGAGCCCATTCTAATGAAGTGTCTCCTCCAGCTGAAAATAAAGCTACGCTAGGTTTCATTGCAATAGCGTCTTGCATCCCAACAACTTTGTAATCAGTTCCCATGTAAGAAATTAATTTGCCTATAGATCGCTCTGATGCTACAGGAATTAATTCTGAAACAGGAAAATTGCGCTCTTCTAGAACTTTAAGCATGACTTCGCCTACTAAGCCAGTGGCACCTACAACTGCTACTTTCATTATCATTAAGTTTTGATAAACAAAAGTAGCAATTTATTCATTTTTATAATCTAAATAAAGACATAAAAAAACCACCTCATTTTTATGAGGTGGTTAAGGTTTAAAAAATATATAGTGTAGCGGTAAGCTAACTTATTTTTTTAGTAAATCTCTAATCTCAGCTAATAAATCATTATCTGATGGTCCTGCTGGAGCAGCTTCTTCAACTGGAGCTTTTGTTTTATTGTATGCTTTTACAATCATAAACATTACAAATCCAACAATAATTAAGTTAACAATTGTGTTAATCCAAGATCCATACGCAATTACAGCAGCTCCTGCTTCTTTCGCAGCTGCTAATGATGCATATTCTGTTCCGTCCATAGCGTAATGAAGATCTTCAAAGTTCATTCCACCTGCAAAGTACCCAATAAAAGGCATAGCAATATTTGAAACAAAACCATTAATAACAGCACCTAAAGCGCCTGCCATAATTACTGCAACAGCGAAATCAATCACGTTACCAGTCATGATAAAATTCTTAAATTCTTTCAACATAATTTTTAGTGTTTTATAAGTTAGTTATATTTTATATGACACTAATTTAGTTAAAAAGTCACAAATGATAACCACAATGACTAATTATGTTAAAAACAGACGTTTAACTCTTGGTGAAATTGCAGTTATGATTTCGTAAGAAATGGTTTGAGCGGTTTTTGAAAATTCTGAAGCTGAGTGTGGATGATTTCCGAAAATAATAACTTCATCACCTTCCTTACAGTCAATGTTTGTTATATCTACCATAATCATATCCATACATACATTACCAATAATATGTGCCGGTTTTCCATTAATAATGACATAGCCATTTCCGTTGCCATATTGTCTTCCTATTCCATCTGCGTGGCCAATTGGAATAGTTGCCGTTTTCGTAAAGTCCTTACTTTTATATGCTCTATTGTATCCAACTGTTTCTCCTTTTTCAACATGATGAATTTGTGAAATCACCGATTTTAAAGTCGCTATTGGTTTAAAGTTTTTATTTTCTTTTTCAGAATTACCAAAGCCATATAATCCAATACCAGCTCTTACCATATCGAAATGTGCTTCGGGATAATTTAAAATTCCTGAAGTATTACAAATATGTAATAATGGTTTATATCCTATTTTTTCAGAAAATTCTTTTGCAATTTTTTCAAAATTTTGAATTTGTTGACTTGTAAATTCTTTTTCAGAAAGGTCTTCACTAGCTGCTAAATGCGAAAATACAGATTTAGCTTTTACAGAATTTGTCTCCTTTAATTTTGAAATGATATGATCCACATCATTTTCCCAAAATCCTAATCTATTTAAGCCTGTGTTGAATTTGATGTGAATAGGATAATTGGTTTGCCCTTCTTCTAAAGCGACAGCAATAAATTCTCTTAAAACCTTTGCATTATAAAGACTAGGTTCAAGACACTTTTCAATGAGAGTTTTGAAATTTATGACTTGAGGATGTAAAACTAAAATAGGTTTAATGATTCCAGCATCTCTAAGTGCAATGCCTTCAGAAACATAGGCCACGGCAAAATAATCAACGTCTAAATCTTGAAGACAATTAGCAATGGTATCTGCATGACTTCCGTAAGCAAACGCTTTAACCACAGCTAAGGTTTTAGTGTCTTTTTGAGTTTTAGATTTAAGATACTCGAAGTTGTGTTTGAGTGCTTTTAAATCTATTTCAAGTACCGTTTCTTGCGCTTTAGGCATTAGAGTTATTTTTTTTTGTCACTACCTCTTCAGCATCGTTTACGTTCATATTTCGCACCTTGTCACGAAGAATCGCTTTATAATATGCAGCACGACTTAAAGGTTCATATTCATCAACTTCACCAAGTAGAACTAGGCTATCATTTGTAGATTTACGGTAACTATATTGTGCTAAATTTCCAGTACGTGTACAAATGGCGTGCACTTTGGTCACATATTCCGCAGTTGCCATTAAATTTGGCATTGGACCAAACGGATTACCTTTAAAATCCATATCTAAACCAGCAACAATGACGCGAACTCCTTTATTTGCTAAATCATTACAAACTCGAACAATCTCATCATCAAAGAATTGAGCTTCGTCAATACCAACAACATCACAACCGTCAGCCAAAATAGGAATATTCGCAGCTGCAGGAACTGGAGTTGAACGAATTTCATTTGAATCATGAGATACAACCATCTCTTCATCATAACGCACGTCAATTGCAGGCTTAAAAATTTCAACCTTTTGCCTTGCAAACTTGGCACGCTTTAGTCTGCGAATCAGTTCTTCCGTTTTACCAGAAAACATCGAGCCACAAATAACTTCAATCCATCCAAATTGTTCTTTATGATTTACTGTATTTTCGAGAAACATTTTGTAATTTTAACACTAAACAAACCCTTTACTCGTTTTGAATAAGGGTGGCGTAAATTTATTAAAAATCAATCGCAAAAATTCGTTTTAAATTTAAAAGTTATGAAGAAGAAGCTAGAATCTGAATTAGTAAGCATTGCTCACAGAATTTTAAAACTAAAAGGAAAGGAGGATGTTTTAAAGATGCATACCGAAGTTTCGGCACTATTTGAGAAATTGAGTGTTCTAAAATTCGCTCATGAAAATTTTGAAGGAGATTTACCAACCATAGGAAGCAACTCTTCTTTCTTTGAGATGTTAGACACTGCGTTTAATAATAAAGTAAGTGATAATATTGAAATTGAAGATAAAATATATGTCAATCTTGATGAAAAAGAAGATGATCATATCTATGAACCAGTAATGGAGAAAATAAAAGATATGGTTGCTCAAATGCCACAAGAATCTCAACAAGTTGATGATATGATAGAAACTGTTGTAGCCGAAAAAGAAAAACCAGTAACACATTTAGAAGATATTACTGCTGGTTTTGAAGACATGCCAGAATTTGAACCAGTATCGGAAGCGAATGCTAAAAAATCTTTAAACGATAAATTAAAAAAAGGAGCAATAAACATAGGCCTTAATGATAAACTGGCATTTATTAAGCAACTATTTGATGGCAAAGCGGAAGATTATGACAGAGTTATTTCTCAGTTAAACACATCACAATCTTTTGATGATGCAATGCGGTTTATAAACGATATTGTCAAACCAGATTATAATGATTGGTCTGGAAAAGAAGAACTCGAAAATCGTTTTATGGAAATTATTGATAAGAAGTTTAGTTAAGTAAATTACTTTCAATAGTTTAAATACACCCAACCAATAACAGGTTTTATGGTTTCAGAAATTTCTAAGATGTAATAGTAAGTACCTACTGGGAGTAAACCAGAGTTTTTAGGAAACCCTGTGTTCGCTCTACCATTCCAATCGTTTTTATAAGCATCTGTTTGAAAAATGAGTGTTCCGTAGCGATTAAATATTTTTATAGAATTTTCAGCATATAACTCTAAACATGGAATCACAAACAGATCATTTAATCCATCATTATTAGGTGAAATCCCTTGAGGAATTTGTAAACAATTGTCAACCGAAGTTTCTGCAGAATCTTCATTATTTGAGTGGTCTCTATCCACTTCAGTCACCTGATTTAAAATAGCAATGTTCAATAAATTTTCCGAAGAAATTACACGAACTGTAATGGTTAAGCTTTCAGATTGATTGGAATCTAAATTGGACAAACTCCATATTGAAGATACAAGATCATAGGTTCCTTGAGTTGTTGAGTGAGAGAGATATTGATATCCTGTGGGTAAACTCTCAAGAATTTCAATCTGTGTAGCTGTTGTAGTACCAAGATTAGTAGCAGTAATCGTAAAATCGATTTCATCATTTAAAAACACAGATGCTTGGGAAACTGATTTCAGTAGTTCAATATCAACATTGGACGTATCTTCTAAAACAGTTAGTGTTGCTTCTGTTTGCGTTGTATCAATATTATTCTGATCGCTAAAGTTTGAATTATCATTTAAATATATTCCAACACTATCTGAAGTCACCTCAACTGAAAACGTACAACTTTCAACACCTTCTGGAAACGTTAAATCAGTTACACCTACAAAATGATCACCTGAAATTCCAACAAAATTTCCAGTACATCCATTAGCATTTACCCAAATTGGAGAATCAACCAGACGTAATTCAAGTCCAAGATGATCGGTAAAAGAAATATCGGTTTGTGCAGGATTTGTTGCGGTATTATTAACGACAAACGTCAATGTACTTATGGCTCCAGCGATAATAGTATCAGGATTATAGGTTTTGATTAAAGTAGGCGAAACCACTTGAGCATTACTAATCGAAATATTAGTTTCTGGAGTTAATTCTTCATTATTAATCGCACTGGGAAAAACGCTTGCTGTATTATTAAAAACACCTCCATAATTTGGAGCTTGCACAGGAATTAATACACGAATGGTTGAAGCTGCCTCCAGCAAAGGAATCGTTCCAGTTATTGTAGAACCAGTTATATTAAAGTTTGAAATGCATGTTGCTGTGCCATTTTGTATTTGGCATGTTGGAGGTCCTAAAATAGTAAATGCAGGATTTAAGATATTTGTGAAAGAAGCATCTATAGCAGTTGAGCTAGTATTACTATTAGTAATGTCAACGATCCAATTGAAAGTTGAATTTACAGGAATTGTAGAAATCGATGGAATCGTTTGTATGATTAAATCTACACAAGGTGTGAAATAGGTAGTTGCTGAAAACCCATTATTTGTAATATTCCCATCAGGAATTCCGCCATAAGCAGAAACATTTACATTGTTAATGACAGGAATTGGTTCGTCGTTACATTCTGGCAGCCAAGAATGAGCAGTTCTAAATGTCACAGAAGAACCAACAGGCATAAACCAATTATCATCTTGAGTAATTTCCCAAAACACAGTATCTGATGACGTTTGATCTATTTCTACATCAATATTCTGAATCGAAATAGTACCACATGAAGCTCCTCCAGTTGCAGACACACAATCAACACTTCGTAAAATACCCGTAGCATTAAATCCCGAACTTGCATATAAATCTATCAGAGTCATATAGCTGTCTTCATCTCCAATATTACTTGCTGTAATTTCATAAGTTACATTTCCCCAAGGCATCGGATTTTGGTCTGAGCTACCAATTGGAAACACTGGATCAATTTGTCTTTTGGTAACCGTTAAGTCTGAAAATGTGCATTGTTCAGCAGGAAAAAGAACAACATAATCATCATCAAAATTATTACTATAATCAATATCAATAATATCATCGGGAATGATATTAATAGCACTTCTTATTTGCGAAGTAAAGAAGGTAGGATTAGGACTGCATTGTGGTTCCACATAATTTAAAACTGTTTCAATAGTAATTGTTACTCCTGGCGGAATATTAAAAGTAAGAGTGTTCCATGATTCTCCATTTAAGCTAATATTAAGATCACTACAATTAAAAGGACCTGTTGTCCCAGTGCATGTGACACTTATTAAATTCCATGAGCCTGCTGCTGAAGATAGGTTTTGTAAAAAGAACTGAATGGGAACATCAAATGTTCCAAGATTGGTAACCACAGTTTCCAAAATCACGATATCACTCCAATTGCTTATACCTCCACTTGTTGGTTGAATTACTTCGGTTTCAATAACAAGATCTGTTAATAAACAGGCTTCTGGAGTTAATAAAAGTGTGTTGACAACATTTGATTCGTTTGGAGACAAATTATCATGGCTTAATTCTATTTCAACAACACTTTCTATGTTAATAACATCGGGAGTTTCTGCGCATGGACCTTCAAGAAATTTGACAACTATTTCAAAAGTAATGGTTCCATTTACAGGAAATATAATGGTGTCATTAAATGCGAAAACTTCAGGAGAACTTCCAAGATTAACTATACTTGTTGAAAATGGAAGATCATCAGGACACATAACACCATTTGTACTGCTGATGCATTCTAATGATTGAACCTGTATATCAGGTTCTCCATTTTCGACTGGATTACTAATCATAGACATGCTAAAAATATCTAAAGGAAATGCAATGCTACTGTTGTTACTTATTGTAAATTGATAGGTTACATTATCTCCCCAAGTATTTATTGGTGTACCTTCATTTGGTGTAATTTGATTGAGGACAACGGTAAAATCTATATCAAGATCTGTGACATCTAAGGAGATGATAGATTGGTTATTAGTGGTATCAATATCAGTTGTATTTTCTGGAGGAAAAACAGCAACATTCGTTGCAATGCCACCTACAAATGTTGGTGCAATGACAGTTACTTTTACTTCAATACTAGAATTTGTTGGCAATGTTGTTACAGTTCCAGACAAGTCATTTGTGTTGTCGTCTAAAACTAAATTGGTCACAATTCCTGCGCCTCCAGAAGCGTTTTGATATTCAAATGAAACGACGTTTACATTGGCATTAATCTCTTGTGTAAATGTTGCATTATCTACTAAATTTCCAGAGTTGAGTATCGTGATGATGTATTGAAATTCTTGGTAAATATGAACTTGAGAAACTTCTGTGTTACTTGTGTTTTGTGCTTCAACTAATACGGCTAAATCTGTGTTTTGAGCTTCAGATTGAAAAAAAGAAGCACACAAAAAAAGAAAAAAGAAACACGTCTTTAACATAGGTTGGTTTATTTCTAGATGCCAAATTGTACTAATGGTTGCGTTAATATAGACTAAAGATTGTAAATTTGGAAACAATCAAAATTATAATGCCTAAACTTTATATCGTTCCAACTCCAATCGGAAATTTAAAAGATATGACTTTTAGAGCCGTTGAGGTTCTCAAAGAAGTCGATTTAATTCTTGCTGAAGACACTCGAACTTCAGGAAAGCTACTAAAGCATTTTGAAATCGGTACTCACATGCAAAGTCATCATATGCATAACGAACACAAAATGGTTGATGGTTTAATTCAAAAACTTAAAAGCGGATTGTCCATTGCACTGATTAGTGATGCAGGAACACCAGCAATTTCAGATCCTGGATTTTTGTTAACCAGAGCTTGTGTTGAAAACAATATAGATGTCGATTGTTTGCCTGGTGCTACAGCTTTTGTTCCAGCACTTGTCAATTCTGGATTACCAAATGACAAGTTTGTCTTTGAAGGGTTTCTTCCCGTGAAAAAAGGGAGACAAACGCGATTACTAGTGTTAGCTGAAGAACCTAGAACGATCATTTTTTACGAGAGTCCACATAAACTGCTAAAAACTTTGGCTAATTTCTGTGAGTATTTTGGAGAAGACCGACCAGTTTCTGTGTCGCGTGAGCTCACTAAACTGTATGAAGAAACCATAAGAGGCACTGCAAAAGAAGTTTTAGAACATTATACGAATAAGCCACCAAAAGGAGAAATTGTGATTGTTGTTGGAGGTAAAAAATAGTCCATTTTTGCCATTCAGAGTGTCACACTGAGCGCAGTCGAAGTACACAGCGAAGAATCTTTATTTTATGGAAAAATTGTTATACAACATACGACAATGTAGTATTTGCAAAGCGCATTTACCACTTGGTACAAGACCTATTGCAACGGGACATCCTGATTCTAAAATTGTGATTATTGGTCAGGCTCCAGGAACTAAAGTTCATGCGTCTGGAATTCCTTGGGATGATGCTTCTGGAAAACAATTACGGAAATGGCTAGATGTGTCTGCTGATGAGTTTTATGATGACACAAAGTTTGCTATTATTCCTATGGGATTTTGTTATCCAGGAAAAGGAAAAAGTGGCGATTTACCACCAAGAAAAGAATGTGCACCACAATGGCATCAACCTTTATTTGATGAAATGAAAAAAGTGGAGTTGGTGATTTTAATTGGCATGTATGCCCAAAACTATTATTTAAAAGAACTAGCTAAACGTACCTTAACTGAAACCGTAGCGAATTACAAAGCGTATTTACCTACCTATTTTACATTGCCTCATCCTAGTCCGAGAAACCGATTTTGGCTAACAAAGAATCCTTGGTTTGACAAGGAGGTTTTGCCAGAATTAAGTCAAACCATTAAAAAGATTTTAAATTAATAGTTAAACCTCCACTTACACAAAAAGAATCAAACAGTTAAATTACTTCAAAAATTTTAATTAATTTATTATTATGAAAAATGAGAAGATAGCCAAGTAACAGAGCAAGAAAAACAATCATAAACACGAAGTATTTAAAGGACTTATGAAGATGTTTTCCTTTTAACTTAGATAGTATGCTTATATCAATATTAATCATCAATACGAAATAAAGGATTAATTTTTAAATGAATAGCTTTTGTTAGTAATCTAAAATTTATTTTAAACGATTATTTATTTTATTACTTGTGAAACGCTGTTCATCGTGGCTTTTAGATTTTTTTTCATAATTTCCAGTTAATTCTATTTTAGATTTTTTCATTTTTTTAAATTGAGTAATTCTTATAGATTTACCTATTTCTTTAATTAAAGTTACCATGACCCAAGCAATTGCGGCTAATGAGCCTATTTCTTTTATATATTCCATAGTTAATTTATTTTTTACTAAACTAAAACCAACTAGTCATAATTGCTGTGACATGGTTTTATATGAATTTTGTTTATCCTATTGAAAACAAACCTACGGAATAGACTGTTTTTAAAATAGGACAGTAAAAATTCAATTAGCGTTGAATATATGTTACAATACTACAAACGAAAAGGGCACGATGATAAGTAGCTTAAAATCAACAGTTTGATTATTTTTTTATTATAAGAAATAAAATATATATTGGTTATTTAATAAAACAGAACACTAAAATCACACAATTATAATTATTAATGAATTAAGAATTACCCAACATTGTTTGGTGTTTTGGCACAAAAAAACCTCTCCATTTCTGAAGAGGCAAACTATGCTATATAAGTAAAATGTCATTCAGAGCAACGCGAAGAATCTAAATAATGAGATTCCTCGTCGTTCATGCGTCACTCTGTTGGAATGACATAGTATTTTGGTGGTTGAAAAAGTTAATCCTTAATCTTTGAAACAATCAACCCTTGATTAATGTGTTTTGCAGTAGTATCTTCAAGAGCTAAATCAATAGCAGATTTTACTAAAGCTTCTACATCTTTATTTCGATAATCGTTACTAGTTTTAATAGGAATATGACGAATCCATTTTCCTGTGCCTTGAAGTAATTTTTTAGGATCGTTAATAACCGTTCCTTTGTTAAATCCAAGGTTGAGGTGGTTGGAATAAATAGGAATCATACAAAACCCATCACTCATTTTTTCTGAAACTGTATATAACGAGGTTAAGGCATGAGTATGATAGAGCAATTCATTGCTTTTCGGATGAATTTCTAAAACAAATGCACGCAAGTCTGTATATAAATCAACAAGTGATTGGTCTTTTAATTTTAAATGTTTTAAAAAATCGGGATGAATTCCTCTGATACTCATTTTTAAATATAGAGGTTTAATAGTATAATAAAAAATGCGCTAGGATAATTCCTAACGCATTTAAAACACCCACTTATGTTCCAGAGAAAATCTCTTTCAATTGTGTTACCATATTGCCATTACCAGAGACTGTAATTTCGCCAATTTTGTCAGCGATTTTTTCAACATACTCCATCTCTTTTAGCTTGTACAGCATGTTATTATCTTCCATCAACTTTGCCGTATTTAGCAAGCTACGTGTTGAAGCTGTTTCTTCACGCCTTGTAATAATATTCGCTTGTGCTTTTTTTTGTGCTACCAGAACTTGATTCATGATCTCTTTCATTTCTCCTGTTAAAATCACATCTCTAATACCACAGTTCAAAACAGTTACACCTAATTTGGTTGCGTATATTTTTACGTCTTCAAATACAGCCTCTGCAATATTATCTTTACGTTCTAACAATTCGTCCAAAGTGTAAGTTCCTACATAAGCACGTAATACTAATTGCATAGTAATGTACAATTGCTTTTCATAATCTTTGTTTTCTAAAAGTGCCTTTTCAATATCAGTTACCTTGTACTGTGTGTAAAAGTTGATACGAATACCAGCCTTATCTTTAGTTAACAATTCTTGACCTGCAATTTCTAATTGCAACTGACGTAAATCTGCCTTTGCAATTTTAATTGTTGAGTCATTTCTCCAGAACCTATACGTACCACCCGTCAAGGTTTTTGTGTACACATCATCAACTAGAAGTACAGCCTTTTCGTAGGTTGCAACTTCAAAAGTTCTAATGTATTTGCTCAATTCATAGTTGCTAAAAAGTGACTTGTCAATTTGTTCAGTAATATAAATTTTGCTCAAATCAGCACGTACAAATTCACGTTCAATTAAACCCTTCCAGTATGCATAACGTCCAGCGACTAGTATCGTTTTAAAGATGCCTTTTTCGTAAACTAATACCAATTCACTGTCTTTAACATCAATGACATCTAGCATTGCTTCTAACGTTTTGTCTTGCAGTAAGAGTTCTAGCGCAATAGGAGCGTTGAAGGCCATCGCCAAGTCATACGTTAATACACGTGTATTAAAACCTAGCCAGTGGATTCCCTTAGTAATTACTTTTACGTAATCACCTCTTTTGAATACCAAACCTACTTTTCCTGCATTAATTCTTACTCGTTTCATCCTTTTTAATTTTTATCCTGAAGTCGTTTCAGGATGGTTAAACATTAATTGTTGTCCACTATAGACAAGGCAAAACCTGTAACGGAAGGGTTGCCAACTTCAAATTATAAAGACGAGTTTCTCTATAATTTAAAATATATTTTGGGCGAGTGCACTTTCATAAAAATTGCAGTGCAACAGGCTATCCGCTGTATCTTTTGCTTTGGCAAAAGGATGTCGCTTCTATCCTTCTCGCGATTCCTATTCATAAAAAATAGTAGATTGAAAATCATCGCTTCATTTCGGAAATACTCATAATACTAATGGCTACAAATTATGTAGTGCAGTGGGATTTAAGATTAAACCAATGCAGTTTACATCTATAATCTAACTACAAAACAAGCAGAGTTTTCATTAGTATAAATCAGTATTTCAAGGAACTTTAGAGACTGCTTAAATTGAACACTAAATGTTAGTATTAAAGCCAATTGACAACCTACTGTTTAGTCATTTTTAATTTGAGCAGTGTGACCAACTGCATGGCTATCAGTTTTACAAGATGATAAGCTTTGGTGGATCTCCTAAACCCTTTGAGCTGCATTTTAAGTGCAGTGTTTACTCTACCAATTGAGTTACATATGCCAATGAATATCACTATCCAAGCAAATGATCGGAATCGAACCGACAACAAAACAATCTATTGCTCTAACCGCTGAGCTACTTTCCCATATAATCGGTATACAATAGTGGGAAAGATGGGATTCGAACCCATGTACATAGAACTGGCGACTATTTTTTGGATAACAGTCCATCCTTCAAGTCTAGTTGGATATAAAACGTGATGCGTTTCTGCAACGAATTATACAATAGTGCTATACCGAAACACCCAACAAGACTAGCTTGATATCATTTCCTGCGTTGGCAGGAATCTATTTTTTTGTACCTCTTACCAGATTCGAACTGGTACTTCCACTAATAGTGGACAGATTGGCTATAAATGCGCTTCCCTACTTTTAATCCTGTTAATTTCGGTGCTTCTGCAAATTCTATTCATTAGCAAGCGCGTCGCTAACAACATCATCCAATCACTCCATGGCTGCGATAAGGATCTTTTACCATAGCTCTTCCCTTTGAGCTAAAGAGGTTTAACATATTTTAAAAAAGCGTTCTGAGAATACCTGCGCTTGTAGACAAACTTTCCTAGGATTATAGCTAACGCCTTTCCCTAGTTTTCCACGCGCATCTCATTGCTTAGAGAAGCACGTATTTGTCTGATGCCTAAATACATTGTAGCCGTTCGGCAACTTAGACTTGGCTTGCATAGTGGCATTAAAGCCACGCTTTGCAATTACGAGGGTTGGCTCCCTCACCATTCATAAACGTCCTCTCTTGAGGCGGCTTATTAGAATGTTCACCGCACAATAAAGGCTTGCGACCTCTATCGTCCCATATATTGCAATGGGTTTAGGCAACTACTAGCTGCTACAATGTCCGAAGTCTTATGCTTTTTTCGCTGTATGTAAATTACAGTGCTCTACCAATTGAGCTATATCCAACTTTTGGTTTAGATACTAGGAATCGAACCTAGACATAAATGTCTTGACCTAGGAGAAGGGCTTCGAAAATGGCTTCGTAGATTTTAGCCTACAAAATACCAACCTTCTCCTTGTGTGTTTCCCAACACACGGTAGGTTAAGCTATCGAACAGTTTCCTGTCGGATACCTTTTATACTGCAATAAGCTCCGCAAGGCTGGATAACCAATACGTAACCTAGTACTACAACTTTTTCTGTTGGTGTCTCCACCTCAAGCCTCCAAAATATTGGCTATAAATCCTTAGCATGCTTCAACGGTTGTCCCTAGCACATAGTGATTTATGTTTGTTGCTTGCTTACCTGCACTATTTTCAAAAGAAAACAGTCTCCACTTACAGTGTCTGCAAGTAGATTTATCCTTGTTACCAAGTTTATCTAAAGACGATAAGCCGCCTCATCACTCATTAACCGAGATTAAAGAATGATTGTTTTTTTATTATGAAACTCAATATTTGAATTTCATACGATTTCAATGAACGTTATTTAGTGGAACAGATAGGAATTGAACCTATATCTTCGCATTTTCAGTGCGATGCATTGACCAACTTTGCTACTATTCCAGTTTAAGTGTCTATCAAGATTCGAACTTAATCTAAGAAGATGATACTTCTCGTGCGAGCCATTACACTATAGACACTATTAGCGATTTTAAAAGTTTAACCCTCTATTTCTCTTGTACTGAGAGAAATTTTTAACTTATAAAAGTCACTATTCTGATAACCTAAAAGGATTTGAACCTCTACCTCAAGATTCAAAGTCTTGAATGCTGCCATTACACCACAGGTTAATTTGTAAACTTAATAGGATTCGAACCCATACTCCAAGGTTCGTAACCTTGCGTGCTATCCGTTACACCATAAGTTTATTGTACTTCGCCTTGGATTCGAACCAAGAAGTCACACGGCTTAAACGTGTTGCCTTTTCCAGTTTGGCCAGCGAAGCAGTTTTAGTACAGGAAGAGAGATTCGAACTCCCAGTCTCTTGGGTCTAAGTCAAGCGCGTTTACCGTTTCGCCATTCCTGCAATTGTTGAGATACTAGGATTTGAACCTAGGACTTTCGTCTTATCAGAACGATGCTCTACCACTGAGCTATACCTCATTATAATTAGTTGAAGCATTAGGATTTGAACCCAAATCACCCAAGTTAAAAGCTTGGTGCTTTATCAATTAAGCTATACTTCAATTTGAACTCCGTAAGGGAATTGAACCCTTAATTCCTGATAGAAAGTCAGGTGTCTTAACCATTTGACCAACGGAGCTTTTGCAGTACCGACGAGATTCGAACTCGCACCTTCTCGGGAGACAACCGAGCACTCTTACCATTGAGCTACGATACTATTTGTGGGAATTGAAGGATTTGAACCTACTCAGTATTAAACAACTGTTTTACAGACAGCTTCAGCTCTCCAACGCTGACGAATTCCCAGTAATTCTCCTGAGAAATTATCAGGAGAATTGTTATAATAAACTATTCAGTCTATTTTGAAACCAACTTTTATTTGTGGTTTCTATTTCTTTTTTTGACTGATTTTCAATGATTCTATTTTCATTAGCTTGAATTTTTTTCTTCTTTTTTACTCGAGATAATATATCATCTACATAGCAAATAAAATCATTGTTTAAAGCTAATTGCTTCGCGTCTTTTAAGACTTTTTCAGCCTCTCCAAACAAGGTCATACATTCATATAACTGAGCTTGAGTAAGTGCAATTCCAGCCTTATCAATACCTTTAACAGTTTTGGCAAAATCAATTAACCTTTGAGCTTCTTTGTAGTCATCGTTATTAATTAATAATCTGATGTAGTCTGGATAGATTTCTGGTATATCCATTCTACTAGCCAAAGCCTTTTCAAAATATAATTTGCCTGTTTCATTGTCACCTAATTGTTCATAATGAACTTTCGCCATTAAGTGTAAAGCTTTTACGTTTTCAGGATCGTAGGATAAAGCATAGTGTAAAGCTTCAACTGCTTTTTCTAATTCCCAAGGGTAAGCTTCAACTGCTTTAAAGACATATTGGTTATGTAAATTAGTTTCCATAATATTTTTATTCAATAGATTAATAGTGTTTTAAATGTTCGCTTAATTAGCTGAACGTTTAAATCTGATCAGATTGAATTATTTGTTGATTTTTGAAATAAAAAAATCCGAAACAGTTTGTTTGCTTCGGATTCTTATCTGGAAAGTGATTTACAGAAAATACCGAAGCCTAATTAATGACTCTAGGTCATTACTCAAAATTTGAAATGCTACTTTATGTTTTAGCATGGCTTCTTTGTTTTTGTTATTTATGATATTATACAGAATAGGTTTGTTTAATTCTGCGATGCAAAGATGAAAACTATTTTTTAAAATCCAAATAAAAAAGCAATTTATTTTATTGATAATCAATTAGTTACATTCAAATTTAAACAAGAGTAGTCCTGTCCGCGTTATGCAGATTATTAAGATATGTTGCAAGAGTTTGTCTCCCAATTGCTTAGTCTTCAAGTCCTATTATTTTATTTTTTAAAATCTAGTTTCAAATTTTTTCATTTTATTTCATAAAAAAAGCGTCCAATACTTTGGACGCTCTTAACTATTTATAGTTTTTGTGTTTAAATCATGTTGAAAAATGATTAAAAATAGTTACATAACGTCCTTGACCGATGGAATAATTCGCTATTTCCTCGGTAATCCCACTGACACATCAGTGATTTAGGTGCAATATGTACTATTGTAGTGCTCATTTGTGCCACAAATATAGATAAGTTTTTTAAATAGAAAATTTGAAATGAAATTTTTAAATGTGATTAGTACTTTGAACCATCATGTTTTCCAACTTCAAAACCATGTTTGCCTAGATATTGGTTGCCACTTTCAATAGCACCTTCCTCTATGTCTGTTCCCATAGAATCATTCCAACGGTTCAAATATCCGAACAAAGAAATCACACCAAGCATTTCTACAATTTCACCTTCATCCCAATGTTCATATAAACGTTTTTTAATCTCGGCATTTACACCATTTGGCACTTGAGAAGCCGCTAAACTAAAATCTAGAGCAGCACGCTCTGCTTTAGAAAAAGCGGAGTGCGTTCTGTATTCCCAAATATTGTCTAATTGTTCTTGTTCAGCTCCATAACGTTCTGCTGCGCGAATAGCATGTGCTTGACAATAACGACAACCTGTTGAGTTACTACTCACCCAAGCAATCATTCGTTTTAAGGCTGAGGTTACACGACCTTCGTTAGCCATAACCGCTTTATTTAAATTGATAAATGCCTTACTAATCGCAGGACGACGTTGCATTGTTAGTACTGAATTAGGACAAAATCCAAGGGTTTCATTAAAGAATTCTGCGAGTTGTTTTGTTTCTAGATCGTGTTCTGCAGATAAAGGAGTAACTAATGCCATATGTTATGTTTTTAGTAGTATTTTTGAGTTAACAAGATACATCGTATTGAAAAAGTAGATAGAAAATGTACAATTCGATTGGATGTAACTTGTGACAGGTTTAATAAAATAACGTCAACACAAGAAACAAAAAATTCTTCAGATATGTCGCATAAAGTAGTCACGCATTGGAAAGGAAACTTACAGTTTGATTCTGATAATCCTAGTGGAAAAACATTACTCATGGATACATCACCAGAAAATGGTGGTTATAATTCTGGATTATCACCTAAAGCCATGATGTTATCATCGCTTGCTGGTTGTTCTGGATTGGATGTTGTATCCATTCTAAAGAAAATGAAGGTCTCTTTTTCAGATTTTAGAATTGATACCTTTGGTGAGTTAACAGATGAACACCCAAAATATTACCATACTGTTTCAGTCGAATATCATTTTTATGGTGATGTCTTAGATGAAGACAAAATAAAAAAAGCTGTTGACCTTTCTATAGATAAATATTGTGGTGTTATGGAAATGTTCAGAAGGTTTGCTGAAGTTAAAACATCGATTCATTATCACAATATATAGCGAAAATTTTCTATATTAGTACATGCGCTGGACTATAAAACCAAAACCAAATTCTAAAACTGTTGAAGATTTACAAAAAGCACTTCAAGTAGATTGCTCTATTGCAACCTTATTAATTCAACGTGGAATAGATACTTATGAAGCAGCCAAAACTTTTTTTAGACCAAGTTTAGATGATTTGCATGATCCATTTCTAATGAAAGATATGGATTTGGCTGTATTACGAATCGAAAAAGCATGGTCTCAAAACGAGAACATTTTAGTTTATGGTGATTACGATGTTGATGGAACAACTTCAGTTGCGCTTTTGTCATCTTATTTAAAAACAAAATCTGATTCTATCGCAACTTATATTCCTGATCGCTATGATGAAGGTTATGGGATCTCTTATAAAGGGATTGACTTTGCTCATGATAACGATTTTACATTAATTGTGGCTTTGGATTGTGGTGTGAAAGCAATTGAAAAGGTAGCATATGCTAATGAAAAAGGTATTGATTTTATTATTTGCGATCATCACAGACCAGGAAATGAATTACCAAAAGCAGTTGCCATTTTAGACCCAAAGCGTGACGATTGCGAGTATCCTTATAAGGAATTGTGCGGTTGTGGTGTCGGATTTAAACTAATTCAAGCCTTAGCATCAAAAGAAGGCCAACCCGTTGAAGCCTTAGCCGAATATTTAGATTTAGTTGCTACAGCCATTGGTGCAGATATCGTACCTATAACTGGAGAAAATCGTGCTTTGGCGTATTTCGGATTGCAAGTTATAAATACAAACCCAAGACCTGGAATTAAAGCGCTTATTGCCGAAGTTAAAAAAGAAGAGTTGACCATAACTGATGTCGTTTTTATAGTTGCGCCTAGAATTAATGCTGCAGGACGAATGAAACATGGCAATTATGCCGTGACTTTATTGACTGAAACAGATGAGTTTTTAGTAGAAAACTATGCTAAAGAAATCAACACATTCAATCTCGATAGAAGAGAAGCTGATCAAAGAATCACAAAAGAAGCACTTCTTCAAATCGAAGACAACAAAGAAGAAGGTAAACTAACGTCGGTTGTATATCATGAGACTTGGCATAAAGGTGTTATTGGGATTGTTGCTTCAAGATTAATAGAAACTTATTACAGACCAACTCTGGTATTTACTAAAAGTGGAGATCAATTAGCAGCTTCAGCACGATCAGTTAAGGGCTTTGATGTTTATAATGCTTTGGAGGCTTGTAGCGAACATATTGAACAATTTGGTGGACATAAATATGCTGCTGGATTAACGTTAAAAGAAGAAAACTATGAAGCCTTTAAACAGGCTTTTGAGGATGAGGTTTCTAAAACAATTGACCGAAGCTTACTTACTCCCGAAATACAAATAGATGAGCAAATTGAACTTAGTGATATCACACCAAAGTTCTACCGAATTATTCGACAGTTTGCACCTTTTGGTCCTGGCAATATGACACCATTATTCATGACTGAGAACTTACGAGATACTGGTTATGGAAAATGTGTTGGAGAAGATGATAAACATTTGCGTTTAACAGTAAAACAAGGGCAACAAAAAATTGTTGGGATTGCATTTAATTTAGGACATAAGTTAAGCTTAATTAAAGATGAAAAACCATTTAAAGCAGTCTTTTCAATTGATGAGAATCATTGGCAAGGGAATGTGAGTTTGCAGTTGAAAATTAGGGATATTAAAGAATAAATATGGCCAAAAAAGATCCATATGCAGCATTGCGATATCGAGAATTTAATATTTTTATATTAGTCCGTTTTGCTTTAGTATTTGGCTGGTCAATGCAATTTGTTATTATTGAATGGCAAGTTTATGCACTTACAAAAGATCCTTTATATATTGGTTTAATTGGGTTAATGGAAATCATTCCAGCCTTGGGAATGGCACTTTTCGCAGGCCATATAGTAGATCAAAAAGAGAAGAGAAACTTACTTGCGGTTTGCATTGCCTTGTTTTCAATTATTAGTTTTGGAATGTTTTGGATTACATCCCCAGAAATATCTGAAGCATGGTCAACACAACATATATTGTATGCTATTTATGCTTTGGTGTTTTTTGGTGGACTTTTACGATCCTTTTTTGGACCTTCGATATTTTCATTAGTGGCTTTAATTGTCCCAAAAAAGGTGTATCCCAATGCAGCTACCTGGAATAGTTCTACCTGGCAAATGGCTCGCGTTTTAGGCGTAGCGTTTGCTGGATTTTCAATAAGTTGGCTTGGTGAAAATGATCAGATGGGAGTGCATTGGTCACTTTGTATTGTTTTTGGATTAGTTATGTTTTCTTTAGTGATGTTATTTCAAATTAAAAAGAAGCCTATTTTAAACCCAAATATTGGCGAACCTATAGTTAAGAGCTTAAAGGAAGGCGTCAATTTCGTGTTTAAAACTAAAGCTATTTTGGGTGCTTTAACTCTAGATATGATTTCTGTTTTGTTTGGAGGAGCTATAGCTTTAGCAGCTGTTTTCGCTACAGATATTTTAAATGTTGGCTCAGAAGGGTTTGGTATTCTGGTTGCAGCTCCAAATGTTGGGTCGTTTTTAACCATGCTTGTAACCGCTTATATTCCTATTGTAAGAAAGGCAGGAGTAAAGTTACTTGTTGCTGTTTTTGGATTTGGTTTGAGTATTATCGCTTTTGGAATGTCTTCAATATTTTGGATTTCTGTTTTCGCTTTATTTATGAGCGGAGTTTTTGATGGCGTATCGATGGTTATTCGTCAAACGATTCTTCAGTTGAAAACACCAGACCATATGAGAGGTCGCGTGTCTTCAGTAAATTCTATGTTTGTTGGATCTTCAAATGAGCTAGGTGCTTTTGAAAGCGGATTAACAGCTAAATTAATGGGAACTGCTACTGCTGTAGTTTTTGGAGGAACGATGACTTTGATTACTGTAGTTACAACTGCTATTGCTTCACCGTCGTTTAGAAAATTAGATTTAACGGAAGATTTAGAAGCACATGAAAATGAAAACTAATCTATTATTTTTTCAGCTTACTAATTCCTAACGAAAATTTATACCCAAATTGCAATTGATAAAAAGCCTCCTTATTTCCTTTATTTGAATTATTAAAGGCTCTAAATCTTAAAAATATAGATTGAGTTTTTGATTCACCTGGAAAAAAATAGATTTCAGCTTCATTTCTAAAGACCCAGAAATTGGATACGTTATTTAAATGTTCAATAGTATTGAATTGGCTAGATTCATAATGTGTTATCTCTGCCGAATAATTAAAACCAAAGTTGTTGAATTTTTTGAATTCTAATCTAATTCCTGCGCCAACACCAAAAGTTTTATAAATTGATTTTTCTGTTAATTCATCCAGTTTTAAATCTGCAATTCTATAATTTATAGGCAAGAAAATATTGGTTGTAAATGGGAATTCCTTAGTTAATTTAAAAGACAAAACGTCTAGCTTCATACCCATTTCAAGATATGATTTCTCTATAATGTCTAAGGAATGATTGATATTGTACATGCCATCAGTTTGTTGAGTTAAATCCACAAAACGTTCATTTTCATCTAAGCGTGAAAAGTTTACGTATGGTGTGATTTTCTTAAGCGTATAGATTGAAGTGTTTCCATGATTAAAAGGCGCAATAAAAAAAGTCGCATTTGCTTCAAGTTGCACAATTCCGTTAGCTGATTCTCCAAATAAAGCTAAGAAATCTGTATAGGTTCTTAATTCTAAAACATTTTGTAGTGATGTGTTTTGTATAACCTTATAGTTAATGGCTTGATTGGTGTTTTCACTTTCACCATTTGTTTTGGTTGGAAACTCAAGTGTTAAATCATCTGGAACATAGTTTTGTCCAGGATTAGGAATATATAATAACACGTCTGCTAAATTTATGTATGAACCAATATAGGCCTCTCTATTAAGAGCTGTTTCCTTATTGTTTGATGAAATAAGAGAAAAGCTTAAGCGATTTCTGAAACTATTTTTAGTATAACTTAAAAGGCTTACAGGAATTCTATTTTCAAATAGTAATTGATTTCCAGCTTCATCCTTTACATAAAGTTTAATATCATTTAAGCCGCCTTCAACGAGTTCAATTTTTATTTTCTCAAAACGAAACTTAATCTTTTTAGATATGTTTTTCAGTTCTTTTTTTGTCAATTCGACGCCATGTTTTTCTAAGGTGTCTTCTTTGATCCTTTTTTCACTTAACTGTCCATAAATTAATTGGTCATTTTGTGGGATTATAAAATCACCTAAATAAGATTCGCTTTTAGCACTTAGAATTTCTGAAAATATTTGGTTCTCTCTTTCCTTGTTAAAAAGTGTTTTTTCTTCTATTATTTTGTCTTTCCCAAAGTATAAATAAGTCTTAGGGTTTGTACTATCATTATTTTCAATTACATTCGCTTCAATAGTATACTCATGTTTGAAATACATTGAAAGACTATCAGCACTAACATTTTTGGTTTCATAATAGGTTTTAAAATGTAGTTGTTTTAGATATACACTGTCAAGTTTCCCTTTGAGCTCTTTAAGCAATTTTATTACATTTTGTAACTTCGAAAAATCACTTTTATCACTAGTCTCATTTAATTCTAATTTCAGTGTATTTAGTTTTTCCTTTTCACTATCAAGGTTTTTTTTAATACTATCAAAACTTTGGGATAGTAATTCTAGGTCTTTTTTTGCTAAATTATTCCAATTTTGAGCAATAGAAAGATTAGTAAAAAGACAAATGGATACGAGTAAAAATAAACGAAGCGCTTTCATAAGAAATTAATTATGATTAATAGCGCTAAATTCAGCTTTAAGAAGACTGCAAACAATACCCAATACAGGGTAAATTATATTTTTGAAATAAAAAGATTACTGGTAATTGTTACTTAAAGTTTTTTAACTCAAAGTTTTTGCCATCAAATACACCATAAGTATAATACTGAATCCAATCCCCTAGATTTACATATTTGGAGTTGTTTTCTAAATCTACGGTCATTGGTAAATGACGATGTCCATATACGAAATAGTCGCGATGTGATTCTAGTAATTTTGATTCACTATACTGAATAAGCCATTCTTTATCAGCTCCTAAATAGGTGGCATCATGTTCCCCAGAGATTAATTTGTTTTTGACTGATAAATATTGCGCAAGTTTCATCCCAATGTCTGGATGTAACCATCTGAAAAGAAATTTAAAAAAAGGATTAGTAAAAACTTTTTTCATGCGTTTATAACCTTTATCAAAAGGGCCTAAACCATCACCATGTGCAATATAAAATGAGGTGTCATTAAAGACAAACTCTTTTGGTTTATGAAATACAGGAATATTAAGTTCCTCTTCAAAATAACCATTCATCCAAAGGTCATGGTTACCAACAAAGAAATAAATCGGAATTCCAGAGTCGCTAATTTCGGCTAATTTCCCTAACGTTCGAACAAAACCTTTTGGAACAACAGTTCCGTATTCAAACCAAAAATCAAATAAATCACCTAATAAGAAAATCGCAGCCGCATCGTTTTTAACCTCGTCTAACCATGCTACAAATTTCTTTTCACGAGGAAGAGATGCCTCCATGGTTGGAGCTCCTAAATGGTTATCTGAAGCAAAGTAAATGGATTTGCCTTCTGGAATTTTTATGTGAGTTGGTTTAGTCATTATCTGAAGCAAACCACTGTGCATAGGAGGTTGCTGTTTCTTGTAATTTTAAAGAATGTAGTGTTATAGTTTTTGGAAGTCTATTTTTAATTTTTTCAGCAAAATCAATGACCATCATTTCACTTGTTGGTTGGTAATTTACAAGTAAAACATTATGATCTCTTTCTTGAAGCTCTTTTGCAAGTTCAACATGTGGTGTGTTTTTATTAAATACAGTTGCATGATCAAACACATCTACTATTTCTTCTTTCACGATTTTCTTTAAGTCACTAAAATCGATAACCATTCCGAACTTTACATTTGTGTGATCTGAAATAGGTTTCCCAATAACTGTAACATCAAGTCTATAACTATGCCCATGAACGTTTTTACATTTTCCGTCATAGCCATACAAAGCATGACCTGTTTCGAAAGAGAACTGTTTTGTTATTCGAATGCTGCTCATTATCGTCTTTTATTTCTATTAATGAAATATACAATAACGAGTACTATTCCTAAAATAAGAAATAATCCACTTCCGCTTATAAATGACATAAAATCCATAGACTAATTTTTAGATTTATTTTTAAAATATCGAAACACAAAAAACGCTAAAACTAATATAATGATATAGGGTAAATTTTGCCCAATAGCATAACCAATATCATAACCTGATTCATAAGGCTCTGAATCTTGATACAGAGATATTAAAAGCATAGTCATGTTTCATGTAAATTATCGACCAAAGTTACGTCTTTTGTGAAAGCGATAAAAATTGTTGCCTGAATTTTATAATTAATGGGAAGCCTCTAGCAATTATCCAAAGGGTTAATGCAATAAATACAGCATACAATTTCAGGTTATACTTATCCAGTAAAAATAAAACTGGTATAAAAACCAATCCCGTAGACAATAAAAGGAGGTTTCTTAAAAACTTCATTTTACCCATGCCTTTAAACATGCCATCAAAAATAAAGGCTAATGCACAGAGTGGTTGCATAACCAAAACGATCCAAAAGATCTTATAAAATTCATTTAAAACTAATTGATCTTGAGTAAAAACAGACCCAATAAAACGGTAAGAAATCAAACCTAAAATTGTTAAAATAATCCCGACACCAATCCCGCACTTAATTAATAATTGGCTTAATTCAACCAGCTTCTTATAGTTTTTAGCTCCTAAGAACTTACCGGATAAAATATTTCCAGCACTTGCATAACCGTCAATAATAAATGCACCTAAGAACCAAAGGTTAATAGCAATCGTATAAGCTGCAATATATTCGGTTCCATAAGAGGTTGCGAAGCGGGTTGCAAAATATAAAGTTGCGTTTAGAGCTAATGTCCTTATGAATAAGTTAAGAATCATTATAGTGAAATTCTTGATTTCAGAGTTAAATGGGAATGTAACTCTTAGTGATATATCTGTCTTTTTCAACAAGAAATAAGCCGAACATATAGCCATTGTAATTTGAGCAATTACACTGGCATAAGCAGCACCTTTTATATGCATAGGACTTATAACACCTTCAACTCCATATACTAAAGCCACATCTAAAACTACATTCACAATGGTTCCAATTATGGCAATTAGCATTGGGTAAAAGGTGTTTTGTAGCCCTCTGAAAGTTCCAAAAATTGCAATCGTGAATAAGGTAAAAGGAAATCCGAAAACTCGAATATGGTAATAGTCTACGCTATATTCTAAAATTAAATGCGATGCATTATAGAGTTTGAAAATTTGAGAAGCAAATGGCCATGTTGTAATAATAATTAGTATGCTTATCGACGTTATTATAAAGATAGCTTGAGCTGGTAAATTTTTAACTTTGTCTAAATTGTTTGCACCTAAATGTTGAGATACGATAGAAGATATGGCACTTCTTGTTTGTCCTAAAACCCAAATAAGCATCGATATAAAAGTTCCTACAATCCCAACAGCAGCTAAAGATTCAGCAGCATTGTAATCAACGTTACCAATAATTGCAGTATCGGTTAAGGACAAAATAGGTTCCGCAACTCCGGCAATTAGTGCAGGAATAGCGAGTTTGTTTATGTTTTTTAATGTGATGTCTGTTTTCAAAGGATCAATTCGTAACAATAAAAAGGGTATTCACTTTGCTTAGGGAAAAAGATATGACCCAATTTTTGATATCCACGAAGTTCGTAAAATTTTTGGTTTCTAGTGTTTTGAGAAAAGGTATCTAATCTAATGGAGGTATAGTTGTTTTCAATTGTAAACTTTTCAGCATAATCCATTAATAACTGCGCATAACCTTTACCTTGATGCTTAGGATGAATGGCCAAGCGATGAATATAAATGTTATTCTCATTTGGTGTTAACCATTGGATTGGAACGTATTCGTCATCCATGAATGTCGAGATAACAATACAGCCTATAACAGTATTTTCAATGTCCAAAACATAAAGTTCATCACGTTTTACATCATTTTCAAAAGCTATTCTATTTGGGTAGTGCTCATTCCATTGAAAAATGTTTTTTGCAATCATAAATCTGGCACAAGCTTTTGTAATTGGCATAATGCTATCAATATCTTTTAGAGTTGCTTTTCGAATCATTTTTAATAGTTATCTTTGCAAATAATTTATACAAATTTACTTTTAAATATTTGATTATGAAGTCTATTTTAGTTCCAGTTGGTTCATCGAAAAATGCAGTGAGCCATTTACAGTACGCAGTTGATTTTGCACATGCTTTTGGTGCAAAATTATATGCAGTACAGGTGTATAATGTTAACACTAAAGCCGGAACAATGATGAAGGTTGATGAAATGATAGAACGTGAGAGCTTAGGCTTTTTAAAGAGTCATGTTGATAAAGTCAATTCAAGAAATGTCGAGATAGTTTTAAAAACTTTTAAAGGGAAACTGGCAGATACATTAGAAAAGGCTTGTGAAATGTTAGACGTAGATTTAATTATTATAGAACCTAGAACGACATCTGTTAAAGATGAAGTTTACTTAGGGAAAACTTCAGGTAAAATTATTAAGCAAACTAATATTCCTGCTTTAATTGTTCCTGAAGGTTACGTTTATAAGCCTATTGTAAAAATCTTACTAGCTTTAAAATCGGCTGTTATTAAGAAGGAATCAGCATTAAATCCTTTAAAATCTATAAAAAACCAATTCAAATCGGTTGTGAATTTGCTGTTAGTGAAGACACAATTTCATAATGAAGGTGATTTTGATGTAAATGATAGCTTATCAAGTTTGATAACCAATACTACAATAAGTGAAAACCCAACAACCTATCAAGGTGTTTTAGAACATTACAAAGAAAACAATCCTGACTTGTTATGTGTGGTTAGACGTAAACGCGGTTTCTTTATGAAAAAATGGGAGAACAACACCATTCTTAAAAAGGACTTTACAAGTAATTTGCCTGTTTTAGTATTAAGGGGTCTCAAATAAATTGGGGATGTAGCTCAGTTGGCTAGAGTGCTTGACTGGCAGTCAAGAGGTCGTCGGTTCGAGCCCGATCTTCTCCACACGATTTAAGTTATAAAATCAATGCTTTTTTCCACAACTTGGTTTAAAGCTATGGGTAGTTCTTTTTTGCTCCATGGATGTGAAGCACCAAAAACATGATCGCTGTCTTCAATGATATAAAGTTCGCTTTTAGAATTCCATGAGTGTAAGTTTTCGGCTTCTTCAAATTTCACTGAAGAATCCCCTTTTGCGTGAATGATTAAAAAAGGGATGACTATTTTTTTTGCCGAATGTTTTATATTGAGTCGTTCCTGATTCAGTTTAAAATCTTCAAAAAATTGAATGTGATGAGGCATTTGTTGTTTTGTTCTTCCATTTAAAACATACTTTACACCTTTTTTTTGCCATTCATTTATTTCCTTATTTGTGCCAAACCTAGAACCGTAATCACTTACACTTGCCCAAGTGATGAGTTGTGTTATTCTCGAGTCTTCAGACGCTTTAATGATTGAAATTCCGCCACCTCGAGAATGACCAATAAGTGTAATTCTTGAAGTATCAATCTCCTTTTTATACTGAAAATTTTCAGAAAGAATAAAGTTGAGCATATCATCTAGATCACTAAGTTCTTTAGTGTAATTATTTTCAGCAAAAGCGTTTAGATCCGGAAAATCAATCGGATTTTCAATCGTTCCTCCATTATGAGAAAAATTAAACTTCAGAAAAAACAGATGCTCATCACAAAATGCTTTTGCAACTAAATTCCAACTTCCCCAATCTTTAAACCCTTTATATCCATGACAAAAGATGACTATTGGTTTTTTTGTGTTATCTACGTTGAAATACGCATCCCAAACAATAGGCTTATTGTGTATTCTTTGAAGTATTTGATTTTTTAAAATCATTTTCAAACTTCTTTTTCGATAAAATTAATATTAGGATTGTAGATTTCAAGGATGAGTTTTTTCAATTCAACTTCAAATGCGATTAACGTGTCTTCTGTTATTGAATTGTCTTTAGTTCTTGTGCCATGAGTTTCTTTTTTTCCAAATTTTATAAATCCTGAACTTAATTTTTTGAAAGATATGATACCAGCTTCTATTGGTAATACAATCTTTTTTTGTTTATTCATCATATATGCATACATTAATATTTGAAAACTCTTACTATACTTATCGTAATCGGTTGTTAAATCTTCCCAATTTACAATTTCGACTTTGTTTTGATCTACACGACCACTTTTATAATCGATAATTCTGGTAACACCATTATAAGTATCTACTCGATCTACTTTACCCGTTAGAATAATTGGAAATTCTAATCCATCAATTACTATTGGCACTTCGTTTTTAATTTCAATAGCTAAAATTTTAATAGTATTTCCTTCATTTATATCCTTACTTTCGAGCTTCAAGAAATTGGAAATATAGTGTTTAGCTATTTCGTAAATGATTAGATTTTTTCCTTTGGTGACATCACCTTGTTTGTATTCATTTTTAAAATGAAGACCAACAGTCTTTTCTATTTCTGACCTCATTTTAGTAATTAACTCTTGCGTCAAAGTCTGACCTTCAAGGGGTTTATAGAAATCTTCAAGGGTGTTGTGTATAATTGTTCCTAAAGTATTCAAAGCAACACTTTCTTCAACATCTTCATATTGTTTAATGCCAAGGACTTTCTCATAGTAAAATGCAATTGGATTTCTTATGTAATTTGTAAGCGAAGATGGAGAAAATCCAGATTTAGAATAACGTTTTAAGCCTTCAAGGACATCAGATAATTTTGAAACTTCAGTCAATTTTTGAGAAGTTATAGGTACTTTAGGTGAAATTAAATAGTGTGCAATATCATGAGTAGTATCAATCTCTAACTGAGTGATAAAACGACTTTTTTCACCTCCATTTAAAACATCTGGTTCTGTATTGTAAATGATATGAACCTCTTTTGCCCGTTGTAGTAATCTATAAAAATGGTAGGTATATACAGCATCTTTTTCTTTATATGTTGGCATGTTATTTTCTAGCTTTACATCAAATGGAATAAATGAGCTATTATTTTTACCTGCTGGTAAAACGCCTTCATTTACTGATGTAATAATTACGGTTTCAAAATCAAGTACTCTTGATTCTAACATTCCCATAATTTGTAATCCTTTAAGAGGTTCACCTTTAAAGTCTAAAGTTTCACTCTTTAATAGCTCCTTGTATAAGCCAAAAAGAGTGGAGATATTATTTATATATGAATAGGTTTCATTTAAAGTATTTAATTCATTAAAAACCACATTAAATCGATATAGATACTCTAATGCTAATAAATTGTCAGGTTTGTTCTTTTCTAATGATTTTTTTATTTCAGTGATTAATAAACCACTTTTTTTTAAGGCGATTTCTGAGTTGTTATTCCATGAGCCAAGAAGTAGGTCTATGGTTTTAGATTTTGATTTGGCAAGTGATTTTAACTTATCTATAGTAATATAACTGATATTGTTACCTTGGATTTCATTAATAATTTGATCAGAAACATTACCATTTTCAGAATTGAAAAGTGGTTTTACAAACTGATTTGATAAAATAGAAATTACATCTTTATAGTAAATCGTAGAGGTGTTAGATTTATGTAACCTGAAAAGGTTTTCAAATAAAGAAGCCATTGGAATACTAGCTAATGGAAGTCCCATGGTGATATTTATGGGTCCAATACCTTTAGGAATAGAATTTAAAAGAGGTATAAGTAGAGATTCATCACCTAAAACAATCGCTGTATGTTCTAAGGGTGTCTTTTGTTTTTTTAAGTTAGAAAGTAATTCACCTACATATTTGATTTGACCAATGTTTTTTGGTGTACCAATGCAGTTTATATTTTTTTCTGATGCGTAATTATTTGATAACCAATTAAAATTATTAGATTTAAAATAACGCCATTTTGATTGATGTGATCTTATAAATAGTCCTGCATCATGA
This sequence comes from Psychroserpens sp., assembly GCF_034670085.1. GTDB lineage: Bacteria > Bacteroidota > Bacteroidia > Flavobacteriales > Flavobacteriaceae > Psychroserpens. Next base: position 810,748 of record NZ_JAXMOD010000001.1, read on the forward strand.
ATTTGGTCTTCAATAAAACTTGCGTCTATATCCCAATATATGCTAGCTAGGTTTTGTTGTAATAGCTCTTGTATTATAATCTCTTCTGCTTTATTAAGGGCATTAAAACCAACAAACACATAATTTTCATTGGAATGTGAAGCTAAAAATTGCTCAATATTTTCAACAGCTTCTTTGTAGACAAGACCTTGATATCCCTTTTTATTATGAATTAATTGGTGACTTAATTCTGTATAAAATAGTTTTAAACGATTCCAAAAGGCAAGATAGTTTTTGACATAGGTTGTTTGATTTTCTTCTAGTGACCAATGCTGATGCTCAATCTCCTTAATAGCGGTTAGATAATCAAAGACTTGATTTGGAGGCACAAGGTAACGATCAATCTCATTAAAATCTTGTAATAGCATTTGAGCCCATTTAGAAAACGTATCAAAGGGTTCAATTTCAGCTTTAGGTGTATGCTTTAGATATACTTTATAGAACTCAAAAAGAAGTTCAGTATTATTAGCATATTTTAGGTCGGAAAGAGTTTCGACAAATTCCTCAATTGAAATAATGTGAGGAGCAAAAATGGTTTTATTAAGATGCTTTGAGATTTGATCCCTCAGAAATACTCCAGCTCTTTTACTTGGTAAAATGAATGTTAATTTTGAAAAATCTGCATTCTTTTTTTGAAGGTCGACAATAACATCATTTAAAAAACTTACCATATTATAAAAATAAAAAACGCTCCGAATTTCGGAGCGTTTTTTTATAACTATTTATAATGTTTGATAAAACTTATTTTTGAAGTTTTACTTCAACACGTCTGTTGTTTGCTTTACCAGCTCTAGTTTTGTTAGAATCGATTGGGTAATCTTCTCCAAAACCTTTAGAAGTTAATCTATCAGCGTTGATACCGTTTGCGATTAAGTAATCTCTAACAGCACTAGCTCTTCTTTCAGATAATAACTGGTTAGATGATTTTGCACCATCACTATCAGTATGACCTTCAATTGAGAAGTTAGCTTCTGGATACTCTTTAAAGATAGCTGTCATTGCTTCTAATACTGAAGCCGTTTCAGATTTGAAAGATGATTTACCAGAGTTGAATAAGATTGTTCTAGCGTAGCTATTTAATTGTTCCATTACTTCAACAGTAGGAAGAATTTCTGGGCAACCATTGTTAGCTACAGTTCCAGCTTCGTTAGGACATTTATCATCTTTATCTAAAACACCATCACCATCAGTATCTGCCCAAGGACATCCTTTGTTTGCAGCTGGACCAGCTTCATTAGGACAATCATCAGAACCATCAGCTACACCATCATTATCAGCATCTGGACAACCGTTAAGAGCTGCAAGACCTGCTACTGTTGGGCAATCGTCAGCATTATCAGCTACACCATCTCCATCAGAATCAGGGCAACCATTAAACTCAGCTAAACCAGCTTCGTTAGGACAATCGTCTTTAGCGTCTTCGATACCATCATTATCAGAATCTGGACAACCATTGAAAGCTTCTAAACCAGGTACATCTGGACAAGCATCGTTTTTATCGTAAATACCATCAGAATCAGTATCTTTTCCACCAAATTTAATTGATAAACCTACTGAATGTTGAAAGTGACTATCTAAGTAATCTTCAAATGCACTTTTATAAGTTGATTGCGCTGTTAAACCAATATTATCGCTAAACCAGTAGTTGATACCTATAGCACCATTAACCGTACCTGCTCCAATATCATCAATCCAAGTGTAACCACCACCAACTCCTAAGAAAGGATCAATGCTGTTTGATTTGATTAATTTCATGAAACCATAAGAAACAGTTCCGTCTACAGCGAAATAAGTAATGTCGTCTACAGCAGCATCACCATATTTTTTAATGTCGTTTAGAGAACCTGTTGCAGTTAAACTAAAACCTTCACTTAAATATCTAGAAACAGATATTGTTGATAAAGATGGCATAACGTTCCAGTGGTCGTTTGCGTTAAAAAATTCATCAAGGAATTCACCTCTTGGAGCTTCTTCTCCAACTGGATACATGTCAACGGCATTTACACCAATGCTAATTTTCCAAGGGTTGTTTTCATCTTGTGCATTAGCATTGAAGCTTAAGGCAAGCAACAAAACGAAAAATAATCTGCTAAGATTTTTCATATTCTAATAATTTTAATTTTAAGTGTTATAAGTGTTAATTCTAAGCAAAAGTAAGTTGTTAAAGTTTATTAACAAAGACAAATATATAAAAATATTGATTACTTGCATTAAATTTAAGGAGTTTGGACTGAATTTAAATAATATTTAGTCGTTTTCCAACGTTTATAAAGGCCTCTATAGCTTTATCCAAATGTTCTTTTGTGTGTGCTGCTGAAAGTTGTACGCGTATTCTTGCTTTTTCTCTAGGCACTACAGGGAAGAAGAATCCAATTACGTAAATCCCTTCATCTAATAGCATTTTGGCCATTGTTTGAGATAACTTTGCATCATAAAGCATTACAGGAACAATAGCAGAATCACCATCAATAATATCAAATCCTGCATTTTTCATCCCTTTTTTGAAATAATTTGTGTTTTCTTCTAAGGTATCTCTGAGCGATGTATCATTTGAAAGCATATCAAAAACTTTTATGGAAGCTCCAACTATTGCAGGTGCTAAAGAATTTGAAAACAAATAAGGACGTGAACGTTGTCTTAACATATCAATGATTTCTTTTTTCCCTGTAGTATATCCTCCCATAGCACCACCAAGTGCTTTACCTAAAGTTCCTGTTATAATATCGATACGACCCATAACTCCTTTGTCTTCAAGTGTGCCTCGACCTGTTTCTCCAATAAATCCGGTAGCATGACATTCGTCAATCATAATCATTGCATCATATTTATCAGCTAAATCAGCAATTTTATCTAAAGGAGCAACTAAACCATCCATAGAAAACACACCATCGGTTACAATGATTTTAAAACGTGCACCATTCTCATTGGCTGCAATTAACTGCTGTTCTAGGTCATTCATATCGTTATTCTTGTAACGATATCTAGCCGCTTTACACAAACGCACACCGTCTATTATAGAGGCGTGATTTAAAGAATCGGAAATTATAGCGTCTTCTTTATCAAGCAACGGTTCAAACACACCTCCATTGGCATCAAAGGCAGCAGCATATAAAATGGTGTCTTCAGTACCATAAAATTCTGCGATTTTGGCTTCTAGTGTTTTGTGAATATCTTGAGTACCACAAATAAATCGAACGGATGACATCCCAAAGCCATGAGTATCCATCACATCTTTAGCGGCTTGAATAACTTCTGGGTGCGACGAAAGCCCTAAATAGTTGTTAGCACAAAAGTTTAATACACGTTGTCCTGTGTTTAATGTAATCTCTGCACCTTGAGCCGAGGTGATAATGCGTTCTTCTTTAAAAAGCCCATCATCTTTTATATTTTGTAATTCAGTTTGTAAATATTCTTGGATTTTTCCGTACATGGTTGCTTATTTTTTACAAATTTAAAATTCTTTTATCGTTATCTCGTCATTAATATATATGAGAATCTTTTTAATGACTTTAAAGTTCATGTCCTCTAAGACTAATTGGTAGTCATAAAGTTGTTCTTCGTGTTTAGAATTTGTTAGACCAGTTTTGTAATCGATAATGACTACTTCATTATTAGAGTTAATCACAATTCGATCTGGTCTAAGTAAAGTGCCGTTTTTAGTAATAATGTCCTTCTCATTATATATAGTAAGTTCAGAACTAAAATAGGACTGTAACTGACTGTGATTTATAAGGTCGTGAACCGTTGTTATAAGCTCTTCATGTTGCAAGGCGTTTATTTTACCTAAACTTTTATAATTTGCTAACACATAAGCAACATCTGCAATGGTTTTAATTTCAGACATGATATCATGTATCAAGTTTCCTTTTTCAATTGCTTTCTCCTGAAGTGTATCCCATAAATATCCTGAACTTGTTACAATATTTAAGTTGTGATCTTCTTTTGCTGTTGAAATAAATTCATTTTGAAATCTAGTATTATGTAATGTTGTTTTGTCTTCTGAAGTTTTTATTGGGTTCCCTAAGCTATAAGTAAACGTATTATCTACCCATTGATTAGTAGATTTTAAATAATTAATAAATAAGCCTGAATAATAATTAAGTTTTTCAGATTGAGTTTTTTTATCCACATCATATTCAGAAATGATATATAATTGCTCAATTGGTCGAGTTAGTACCACATATAGTAAATTAATACTATCTAATTCAAGTTCTGATTGGTACTCATTATATAATGTATTCCCATTTTCGCTATAATCTTCAAAATCCTTATTAAGATTTAAATACAAATGCGAAAACCCATTGAACTTATTTTCATCAACAGGAAACCAAACTTTCGGACTTAAATCAAAATAAATACCTTGATTGGCATAAGGAAAAATAACGACTGGGAACTCTAAACCTTTTGACTTATGAATGGTCATAATTTGAACTGCATTTTCACCTTGAGGAGATACGATACTTAAGGTGTCTTTTTTCCGGTTCCAATAGTCTAAAAACCCAGTTAGGCTTGTATTGTATTTTTGTGAATAGTCTAAAACTTCATCTAAGAAAAACTGTATATAAGCATTTGAAGATGTATTGAGATTAAATTGTCTAACAATGCTTTCAATCGCTTCATAAATAGGCAATTGTAAAAATTGATTAAAATCAAAGTCATAACCAAACGCTTTGAGTCCATCAAATAATTTGAAAATATCGTTATGAACTAATTGACTAAAAAATTCATGTTTATCATTTAGTGATAATTGATATTCAGCTAAATAATGTAGGACTTCAATCTTAATTTCGTCATTTTTAGGTTGAATGACTAAAGTTAAAATGTTTATAATAAAATTAACTTCAGGAGCATTTCTAAGCATTAAAGTTTCCGAAGAGATTATAGAGTAATGCTTGCTACTTAAATATTCGGCAATGGCAATACCTTCTTTTTTTCGCCTTACAATTATGCAAATATCTTTTAGTGAAAAACCGTTTTGTTTTGCTTTTTCAATGCTATTTAAAACAGCTTCACAATGCAGTTCATTTTTATCTTCATTATCGGTATTCAAAAAAGATAATTCAACATATCCATCATTTTTAAATACCAAATCTTGATCCGCATTTTTATAAATATGTTGATGCTTTGCATTTGAAAAAACAAAATCAGAAATATGATTAAAAAACGAATTATTGAATTCTATAATACGCTTAAAACTCCTGTAATTTGCTGGTAGATTTTTGACAGTTTTATCTACATGAAATGGATTTCCTTCTGAATATAAATCTATAAATTGTTCGGCACGTCCTCCTCGCCATCTGTAGATAGCTTGCTTCGCATCACCTACAATCATTGCAGTTCCTGTTTCACCTTTTAAATTTTGACCAGTAATGGCATTATCAACTAATGGAATTAAATTCTCCCATTGTAAAACGGAAGTATCCTGAAATTCATCAATAAAATAATGTTTAAACTTTTCACCAATTCGTTCATATATAAATGGTGTAGGTTGTTCTTTTATTTCTGTATTGATGATGGCATTAAATTCAGAAATTAATAAAAGATTATCTTCTAATTTAAGTTCTTCAAGGGTGTTTTTTATTGCGCCTAAAACGGATAAAGGTGTTATATTATTTAAAGCATTGGTTAGAAATTTCGACCCATAAACCAATAGTTTAACGGAATGAAAATCACGTTCAATTTGTGGCAGTAAACTATCAATGGTAGATGCTTTTTCTGGGTCTAATTTTGTAGTATATATTTTAGATTTTTCTGCTAAATTGTCTTCTAAACTATTACCATAAAGTCCCGAAAAATTAAGTTCACTCGCTTTTTTGAAATGATTAGGTAAAGTTTTTCTGCTAAAATCTTCAAAAGCTAATCCATTTGCCGAAATTAAATCAAGCGTACTATTTGCAAGAGTAACAATTTGAGACTCTGACTCTTTTCTTTGTTTTAACAAATTAGTTTTTAGAGCTTTGAAGTCCTCAAGAGTTTTATCCTTTAACTGTTCGATATACGGAATTTCATTTTCGTTAATTAATAATTCTGCAATCGCATTAAAGTCAAATGAAATATCCCAACTCTTGTCGTCATTCGTTTTCTCAATAGCAAAATCGACCAAAATTTTGGTTAACGCATTATCACTTCCCGCTTTATCAATAAGCTTATCAACAGCTTTGCTCAACATCGTTTTAGTGTCAAGTTCGACTTCAAAATTCACAGGAAGTTTTAAGTCATGAGCAAACGTCCGAATGAGTTTATGATTAAATTTATCAATAGTAGAGATGTCAAATGAAGCATAATTATGAACCATTGTATGCAAAAGCAGTTTAGATCTTTCATGTAAGACTTCTGGTTCTAGATTCAAATCGTTTACGATGGTTTCAAACATACTATTTGAAGCATCTAAAACAGAGGCATCAGAAAATGCTTTTAAAGTATCTATAATTCGCTCCTTCATTTCACCAACTGCCTTGTTCGTGAATGTGAGGGCTAAAATATTTCTGAAGGCTAACAAACTAGTTGAAGAAAAGAGAATCTTTAAATAATCTAGAACTAAGGTGTAAGTTTTCCCACTTCCAGCAGATGCGTTATAAATTGTAAAAGGTGTTTGCTTTTGCACGCTTAAAATTATAAAAACTATCAATGAGTTCATAGCTATTTATTATTTTTAATTGCGCTGTTTTATATGTAAATTTGGTATCATTACATATTAACTTATAAAACATAAAATTATGGCTTTCGAATTACCGAAATTAAAATATGCTTACGATGCATTAGAACCTCATATTGATGCTCGTACTATGGAAATACACCACACAAAACATCACAATGGATATACTACTAAACTTAATGCTGCAATTGCAGGTACAGATTTAGAAGGAAAATCTATAGGAGATATTTTATCAAATCTTGATATGAATAATTCAGGTGTTAGAAATAATGGAGGAGGTTTTTATAATCATTCTTTATTTTGGGACGTTATGAATCCTGAAGATAAAGGCTATTTATCTGGGGAATTGAAAGATGCTATCGAAGCTGAATTTGGTTCTAAAGACGCTTTTGTTGAAGCATTTAGTAAAGCTGCAGCAACTCAGTTTGGTTCTGGATGGGCATGGCTGTGTGTTCATAAAGGAGGAAAAGTTGAAGTATGTTCAACACCAAATCAAGATAACCCGTTAATGCCAGGTGTGACTTGTGGAGGCACTCCAATATTAGGATTAGATGTTTGGGAACACGCTTATTATTTAAACTATCAAAATAGACGACCAGATTATATTGAGGCCTTTTTTAAGGTTCTTAATTGGAATGAAGTTGAAAGACGTTACGCAGAAGCAAAGTAACTATATCTATTATAAATTAAAAAAAGCAAACTTATTTGGGTTTGCTTTTTTTATACCCTGTACAAAGAAAAAAAGGAAGTTATTTAGAAAGGTATTAAAAATGAAAAAGGTGAACTTGCGTTCACCTTTTTGCCCCAAATCTACCATAAACTTAACCTACTTATGTTATGGTGAAACAAATATAAGTGGACTTTTTTTTAATTGTTAAATATATTAGACTAACGACGAATAAATTGGCTTAAACGGGGAAAACTACATTTTTAGTAGTTTATAAGTGAATAATAAAGAATGACTTTAGGTGAAAGATAAAAGAAATTGAGAAACAAGTCGTTATAAAACTATTAACATATGTTAATAAAAAAAGGTGAACATATGTTCACCTTTTTTTGCCCCAAATCTACCATGAACTTAACCTACTTATGTTATGGTGATACCAATGTATGTGTATTTTGTTTAACCCTAAACAAATATTAGACGAAATGCGTTTTTATCAGACAAACAACACTTTTTTTCGGATAAAATGCTAAAGTTGAGTATTTTGTCTAGTAGGCTCTTTCTTTATTTCCTTCGTAGAAATTGATAAAAGCTTTGTTTACCACACGGTTGCCTCCAGCAGTTGGATAGTTGCCTGTGAAATACCAATCTCCTAAATTTTTCGGACATGCTTTATGTAGGCTTTCTATAGGTTGAAATATAGTTTTTACTTTAGCTTTAACAGTGGTGTCAGAAATTAATTCTGCAATTTTATCAGAAATCTGATCTGCAGTAAACTCGCTGTATAGGTCTTTCACAAAGTTTTTGACCTCATGATCTTTTATTTTAAGTTGTGCTTTACATTTATGATACACCTCTTCAACCATGTAGAATTTATCGTTTTCTTTAAGCAACTCAATCATAGCTCTAAAAGCTATTAAACCTTCAAGGTTAGCCATGTCAATACCGTAACAATCTGGATAACGAATTTGAGGTGCAGATGAAACGACTATAATTTGTTTCGGATTTAAACGATCCATCATTTTTATGATACTCATTTTAAGGGTTGTTCCTCTAACGATACTATCATCAATAATTACCAAATTGTCAGTTGGTTTAATAACACCATAGGTTACATCATAGACATGAGCAACTAAATCATCACGACTACTATCTTCTGTAATAAAGGTTCTAAGTTTTACATCTTTAATGGCAATCTTTTCTATTCTTGGTCTTTCAGATAGAATTTCGGTAACTTTTTTTGCTGAAAGTTTGCCATTACCATCAAGTATTGCTTGAGTTTTCCTTTCATTTAGATGCTGTTCAACCGTTTCAATCATTCCGAAGAATGAAGTTTCGGCAGTATTTGGTATATAGGAAAACACGGTATTTTTGGTGTCATTTTCTATAGCTTCCAATACCTTTGGCATTAATAATTTCCCTAAATTTTTACGCTCTTGATAAATTTCGGCATCACTTCCACGAGAAAAATAGATGCGTTCAAACGAGCAGGCTTTGCGTTCTAAAGGCTCAAGAATTTGCTCAATAAAGACTTCTCCAGATTTTTTAGTAATGATGGCATGCCCTGGAGCTAGTTCTTTTACATCTTCAAAATCAACATTAAAAACTGTTTGTATAACTGGGCGCTCAGAAGCGACAACTACCACTTCTTCATCTTCAAAATAATAAGTTGGTCTAATTCCTGCTGGGTCTCTTAAAACAAACGAATCTCCATGGCCTAATAATCCAGCCATTGCATAGCCACCATCCCAGTTTTTAGCTGCTTTTTTCAAGATTTTGGCTACATTTAAACGTTCAGCAATTAAAGGAGAACATTGGCTTTTACTATACCCTTCTTTTTTAAGTTTTTTGTAGATTTTACTCACTGCATCATCAAGAAAATGGCCAATTTTTTCCATTATAGTAATGGTATCAGCTTTTTCTTTTGGGTGCTGACCAAGTTCAATGAGTCCATCAAACAATTGATTTACATTTGTCATATTAAAGTTGCCAGCAACAATAAGGTTTCTGTGCATCCAGTTGTTTTGTCTTAAAAAGGGATGAACACTTTCAACACTATTTTTTCCAAAAGTTCCATAACGAACATGACCTAAAAGTAATTCGCCTATATAAGGAATATGCTTTTTTTGTAGTGCAACATTATCTTGATATTCTGGATGCTCATCAAACTCTTCATTAATTCGTTCATTAATTTGAGCAAAAATATCTTGTATTGGTTGTTGCGCAATTGAACGTACACGACTTATATATCGTTCTCCTGGTTGCGTGTCTAATTTAATACTTGCAAAACCAGCTCCATCTTGACCACGATTGTGTTGTTTCTCCATCATGAGATACATCTTGTTTACGCCGTAAAATGCACTTCCGTACTTTTCTTTGTAATACTCTAATGGTTTTTTAAGTCTTATGAGTGCAATTCCGCATTCATGTTTTAAAGCATCGCTCATGGTTGTAATCTTGTTTTAAAGTGTTCTAAAATTATAAATTCTAGAGGTAGTAATAAATAAAAAACGCGCTCAATTTTGAGCGCGTTTTTTTTATGATAATTCAATATTAAATTGAGTGAGTTGCTTGAACTCATTCAGCCTATAGTCGATTTCGTCTTTTGTTAAATTCTGCATGCGTTCTGTGCCAAATTTTTCAACGCAAAAGGATGCTAAATTAGAACCAAAAATAACAGCGTTTTTCATATTCTCAAAAGAATAATCTTCTGTGCTTGCAAGATAACCTGCAAAACCACCTGCAAAGGTGTCACCAGCTCCAGTTGGGTCAAATACTTCTTCTAAAGGTAAGGCAGGAGCATAAAACACATTGTCATCATGAAACAACAATGCTCCATGTTCTCCTTTTTTAATCACCACATATTTTGGTCCCATCTCATGAATTTTACGAGCCGCAACAACCAAAGAATATTCACCTGTTAATTGTCTTGCTTCTTCATCATTAATAGTGATGACATCTACTTTTTCTATGACCTTGTGTAAATCTTCAAGTGCACAATCCATCCAGAAGTTCATCGTGTCTAAAATAACCATTTTTGGTTTTTTGGTCATTTGATTTAACACACTCATTTGAACCATTGGATGCAAATTTCCTAACATAACCACTTCGGCATCTTTATAGTGTTCAGGAACTTTTGGATCAAAATCTGCAAGTACATTTAGCTCAGTTGCTAATGTGTCTCTAGAATTCATATCATTATGGTACTTCCCGCTCCAAAAGAATGTTTTACCTTCTTTTATGATTTCTACACCATCTATATTGACGTTTCTGTCTGATAATAAATCTAAATATTCTTGAGGAAAATCACCACCAACTACAGATACTGCAGCAGAATCAACATTAAACTGAGATGCTGCTAAACCAATAAAAGTGGCTGCGCCACCTAATATTTTGTCGGTTTTTCCGAAGGGTGTTTCAATAGCATCAAAAGCTACTGTTCCAACTATAACTAATTTGCTCATAAAGCTTTTTAAAATTTGCTGCAAATATACGTTTTTTAAGGACTAAAAAACGAATTATTTTCTACCAAAATCTGCAGGAATTTCACCCCAAGCTTTTGTTTCCCATTTCACAATGGTAGTAGTGTAGGTATTATTTTTAAGCCAATCTAGAGCACGATCTATCAATTCAAACAAAGATTTGTTTTTTGCATTACGTTCTAGTTTCGTATTGCATGTTTTTTTTCTAACCCAACTCATAGCTGTTCTAGAATCGGTATAAATGATGAGGTTGCTATTTTTCTTTTTTAAAAAAGCCAAACCATGAACAATAGCTAAAAATTCACCTATATTATTTGTGCCGTCTTCAAAAGGTCCTTGAATAAACAATTGTTTTTTTGTTTTGGTTACTACGCCACGATATTCCATTTTTCCTGGATTTCCAGAAGAAGCAGCATCTACAGAAATAGAGTTGTAATTTGGTAAGCCAATTTTTTTGAGTTGTGCTTCTGAAAGTTCACTATTAAATTTTTTACTCTTACCAATGTAGTCTTTGTAATTTCCTTTTAAAGCTTTTTTGGCAGCATCAAATGTGGCGAATGATTTGTACTGAGCACCTTGAAAATCTTTAATTTGCGCTTTACAGTCGTCCCAAGATTCAAAAACACCTGTATGATGCCCTTTCCAAACAGTGTAATATTTTTTTTTCTTTTTACTCATTTAAAAGTTTTTCAATAACCTTTGGAAAGTGATTCATTTCTAATTTATGAATTTTTTGTGCTACATCATGTGCTGTATCAGAAGGGTTTACTGCGCATTTTGCCTGAAAAATAATAGCACCTTCATCATAGTGTTCATTAACATAATGAATAGTGATACCGGTTTCCTTTTCTTTATTTGAAACAATAGTTTCATGAACATTCATGCCGTACATTCCTTTTCCACCATATTTTGGTAAAAGCGCAGGATGAATATTAATGACTTTATTTGGAAACTCAGCCAGAATATGCTCAGGGAACTTCCAAAGAAAACCAGCTAATACAATTAAATCTGGTTTTACAGATTTCAGAAGATCCAAGATGTGGCTCGTTTCAGCAAAGGCTATTTTATTGAATGACAGCGCACTAACTTTTAGTTTTTTTGCACGCTCTAAAACTTTGGCATGAGGATTGTTACTAAGTATTTGAATAACAGAAACATTTTCTCTGTTGTGAAAAAACTTAATTAAATTTTCAGCATTAGTGCCACTTCCGGACGCAAAGATTACAATACGTTTCATTTACAGACAATCGTTACTATTATTCAGAACAAAAAAAAGAATAATAATTAACAATTAGATAGCAAAAGATAAATTCTTCAAAGTAATTTAGTAAATTACAGACACATTTTTAAAGTAAAGGTGTGTATTGAAATAAAGTTTTTTTATTTTTGCGAACTAATTAAAACTTAAAATTAAAAAATTATGTCAGACATTGCATCAAGAGTAAAAGCGATTATCGTAGACAAATTGGGAGTTGATGAAAACGAAGTTGTAATTGAAGCTAGCTTCACTAACGATTTAGGAGCAGATTCATTAGACACTGTTGAATTAATCATGGAATTTGAAAAAGAATTTGATATTCAAATACCAGACGATCAAGCTGAAAACATTGCTACAGTTGGTCAAGCTATCTCTTATATAGAAGCAGCAAAATAATCCAATAAATTTTTATGGAATTAAAGCGAGTAGTAGTTACCGGTTTAGGAGCACTTACACCTATAGGCAATACCAAAGATGAATTTTGGGATGCGCTTATAAGTGGAAAAAGTGGCGCTGCACCAATTACATATTTTGACACTGAAAAGTTCAAAACAAAATTCGCTTGTGAATTAAAAAACTTTGACGCTACCGATTTTCTAGATAGAAAAGAAGCTCGTAAGATGGATAGATTTACACAGTATGCTATGGTGGCTTCAGATGAAGCCATTTTAGATTCTAAGTTAGATCTAGAAAAAGTAAATAAATTACGAGTAGGTGTCATTTGGGGAGCTGGAATTGGAGGTCTTGAAACATTTCAAAATGAAGTTTTAAACTTCGCTGAAGGAGATGGTACACCAAGATTTAATCCCTTTTTTATCCCAAAAATGATTGCAGATATTGCACCAGGAAACATATCTATTAAACATGGATTTATGGGACCTAATTATACTACTGTATCTGCATGTGCATCTTCAGCTAACGCCATGTTCGATTCATTAAATATGATCCGTTTGGGCCATTGTGATGTGATCGTAACTGGAGGTAGTGAAGCAGCAGTAACCATTGCCGGTATGGGTGGATTCAATGCAATGCACGCATTATCAACAAGAAATGAAAGTCCAGAAACGGCTTCTCGACCTTTTGACGCTACCAGAGATGGTTTTGTTTTAGGCGAAGGCGCTGGAGCAATAATTCTTGAAGAATATGAGCACGCTAAGGCAAGAGGAGCAAAAATTTATGCTGAAGTTTTAGGAGGTGGTTTATCGTCTGATGCTTACCATATGACTGCACCTCACCCAGAAGGAATTGGTGTTATTGCTGTAATGAAAAATTGTTTAGAAAATGCTGGTATAAATCCTGAAGAAGTTGATCATATCAACACGCACGGAACATCAACACCTCTTGGAGATGTTGCTGAACTTAAGGCGATTTCTGAAGTGTTTGGAGACCATGCGAAAAACATCAATATTAACTCAACAAAGTCCATGACTGGACATTTATTAGGAGCAGCAGGTGCTATTGAATCTATTGCGTCAATTTTAGCAATGGAACATGGAATCGTGCCACCAACAATAAATCATGAAGTTGTTGATGAAAATATTGATTCTAAACTTAATTTAACATTAAATAACGCACAAAAAAGAGACGTTAAAGTTGCAATGAGTAATACGTTTGGATTTGGCGGTCACAACGCTTGTGTATTATTTAAAAAAGTAGATTAAATACGGATGAATATCATTCGAAACATATTAAATTCCCGTTCTAGTAAAGGCGGGAATTTTTTTTTGCATCTTTCCAAAATACTCGGTTATACACCTAAAAATAAGGAACTTTATATAAAAGCATTTACACATAGATCATTAAATTTAAAAGATAATGATGGCAATGCAGTTAATTATGAACGACTAGAATTTGTTGGTGACGCCATGTTAAGTGCAGTTATCGCGTCTTATTTATTTGAAAAAGTTCCTCAAGGAGATGAAGGCTATTTGACCAAAATGCGTTCAAAAGTTGTAAGTAGGGAGCACCTAAATGAGTTGGGAAAAGAACTAAAACTCATAGATTTAGTTGAGAGTAAAATACCTACAACAAATTTTGGTAACAATATTCATGGCAATCTTTTTGAATCTCTCGTAGGCGCAATTTTCTTAGATAAAGGCTATAAACAATGCGAAAAATTTATCCATAAAAGAGTCATCAAACCACATGTTGATATAGAGACCTTAGAAGGTAAAGTAATTAGTTATAAAAGCCTACTTATTGAATGGTGTCAGAAAGAAAAAAAATCATTTGACTACAATGTGTACGAAGACACAGGTAATGATAATTTAAAACACTTCTCTGTTAAATTATCAATTAACGATAAAGTCATTTCAAAAGCGAGAGCAACTTCTAAGAAAAAAGCTGAAGAAAAAGCATCTCGACGTGCGTTTTTTGCCTTTCAAAATGAGATAACTAAAGCTTTTTAATGACTTAGATTTTTTTCTTTAAAAAATAGTTGCAGTACTATAACGTTTTCGAAGCCTTAGGCTGTTAAGATTAATAAAAACTTAATCTCAAACTAGACATAATGTTCTATATTTACATTTGATAGCGGTTAAATTATGGCTTTACACAAGTTACTTGTAGACGATTTTTACGACACTTCTTTTATGCTTTTAGCTATACATTGCAGGCTTGAAGATTATAGATTAGCCTATCTTCTCAATACGCATTTAGGTCTCAATTTAAAGCGCAAACCTCAAGATTTGGACTATAATTATTTTGCCGCCTCTTATGCTATTTATGAGTGGGATGATATCACTTTAGATACGACATGGAATTTAGTAGCAAATGTTTGTAAGAAAGAAGAAGCATCATTGCAAAGTTCAGGCTCATTATTTGACAACCAACAAACAATTTTGAAAACCTATAATTTGTTACCAGAATTTAAAAATGTAGATTACCTCATTAAAGTATCTAATGAAAATCAAAATTTTAATGAGAAGAGCATTCTCAATAAAATCCAATTAATACCTCAAGTCATTACATCATATCATATAGATGTAGACCAGATAAAATCAAAAGATCATTTAATTTTTAATTAATGTTACGAAAAAAGAAAACCAAAATAGTTGCTACTTTAGGACCAGCAACAAGTAGTAAAGAAGTTCTAAAAGGAATGCTTGAAGAAGGCGCTAATGTATTTAGAATTAATTTCTCTCATGCAGACTATGAAGGTGTTAAAGAACGCGTTACAATGATTCGTGAACTCAATGAGGAGTTTGGTTATAACGCTGCAATTTTAGGCGATTTACAAGGACCAAAATTGAGAGTTGGTGTTATGAAAGGTGAAGTTGTTGTTAATGAAGGTGATGAAATTATTTTTGCAACTGGAAAACGATTTGAAGGCACAAAACAGCGTGTTTATATGACCTATGATAAGTTTCCTCAGGATGCTAAACCTGGAGAACGAATTCTATTAGATGATGGAAAATTAATTTTTGAAGTCGTTTCTACAGATAAAAAGTCAGAAGTTAAAGCTAGAGTAATTCAAGGTGGTCCTTTACGTTCCAAAAAAGGAGTTAATCTTCCAAACACTAATATTTCTCAACCAGCACTTACTGAAAAGGATATTGAAGACGCAAAATTTGCATGTAGTTTAAAGGTCGATTGGATCGCATTATCATTTGTTCGTCATGCAGAAGATTTAATGGAACTTGAAGAATTAATTAAACAACACAGTGATCACAAAATACCAATTATCGCTAAAATTGAAAAGCCAGAAGCAGTAGAGAACATCGACAAGATTGTTGCCTATTGTGACGGATTAATGGTGGCTCGTGGAGATTTGGGTGTTGAAATACCTGCCGAAGAAGTACCTTTAATTCAAAAGCAATTAGTATTACGTGCTAAACGCGCAAGAATACCTGTAATTATTGCAACCCAAATGATGGAAACAATGATTACAAGCCTAACACCAACTCGTGCTGAGGTTAATGACGTTGCAAATTCTGTAATGGATGGAGCTGATGCTGTAATGTTGTCTGGTGAAACCTCTGTTGGGAATTACCCAATACAAGTAATTAAGCAAATGGCTAGTATCATTAGAAGTGTTGAAGATTCAGATTTAATAAAGGTACCACAAAGGCCTCCTCATATTCGTACAAAACGTTACATAACAAAATCAATTTGTTATCATGCTGCTAACATGGCTAACGAAATTAATGCAAAGGCTATTTCAACGCTAACAAATAGTGGTTATACTGCTTTTCAAATTTCGGCTTGGAGACCAAGTGCACACATTTTAGTATTTACATCTAATAAACGAATTCTTACACAACTAAGCTTGCTTTGGGGCGTTGAATCCTTTTACTATGATAGATTTGTGAGTACAGACGAAACCATTGAAGATGTAAACGCCATTGCCTGTAAAAAAGGCTATCTCGAAGTTGGTGATATGTTAATTAGTTTAGCTGCCATGCCAATTCAAGATAAAGGGATGGTAAATACCTTACGTGTTACCGAAATTGAGAGTTGTAGTTTTTAAATGTTGGGCGTTACCACAAGGGTCGCGCTTTCCACTATATCTTTTGCGAAAAACGCAAAAGGATGCCGTTGCAATCGCTAACGCGTAATCAGAACCTGGTTTAACTTAAAACTCAAATTTTAACTGCACACTAATAGGTTTTTCAATTGGGTTTGATTGTTTTGAATTTGAAGCATCTGTATTTAAATTAGATAATGAAATCCCTAACAACCGAACAGAATTACTCAGCTTTTCTTGATATAATAAATCTTTAGCAGTTTCTAGAACAATACTTTTTTCACTGATATAATAGGGTAAAGTTTTACTTCTAGTTTGCAATGTAAAATCACTGTATTTAATTTTTAAAGTCACTGTTTTACCTGTAACTTTACTTTTGTGTAATCGTTTTGATACTTCTTCCGCAATATGATCTAACTTTTCGAGCATAAAAATTTCAGAAGACAGATTTTCATTAAACGTGCGTTCGGCAGCTAATGATTTTCTAATCCGATTGGGCTTCACTTCACTTGTATGAATTCCTCTAACCACATGATAATAAAAACGACCCGATTTCCCGAAGTACTCCTCTAAATAATCTAGCGTTTTTGCTTTTAAATCTTTGCCAGTGAAAATACCTTTTTGATACATTTTTTCAGCAGTTACCTTCCCAACACCATAGAATTTTCGAATATCTAAGTCTTCTAAAAACTGAAGTACTTCTTCAGGATTAACAGTTTTTTGTCCGTTAGGTTTGTTATAATCACTCGCGACTTTCGCAATAAATTTATTGATGGAAATGCCTGCAGAAGCCGTTAATCCAACCTCATTAAAAATGCGAGTTCTTATCTCTTCAGCAAGTAGTGAAGCGCTCGGATTTCCTTTTTTATTTTCAGTAACATCAAGATAAGCTTCGTCTAGAGACAGCGGTTCGACTAAATCTGTGTAATCATAAAATATCTGTCGTACCTGTTTAGAAATTTCAGTATAGCGTGCAAAATCGGTTCTAACAAAAATCAATTCTGGACACAATTTTATTGCTAATCGTCCAGACATTGCACTTTTTACGCCAAATTTTCGAGCTTCATAACTAGCCGCACTAATCACACCTCGTGTTCCGCCTCCACCAACAGCAATAGGTTTTCCTTTGAGTTCAGGATTATCCATTTGTGCTACAGAGGCATAAAATGCATCCATATCCACATGAATTATCTTTCTTATTGGAAAATCGTTTGGCATACTGTAAATTTAGACATTAAATGTCTTTTTTAATGATTGAAATAGAACGTAAATTTTTAGTGACTTCAGAGGATTTCAAAACAGAATCTATTAAACAGACACGAATTATTCAAGGGTTTTTAAACACACATCCTGAACGCACAGTTAGAGTTAGGCTTAAAGGAGAAAAAGGGTTTTTAACCGTAAAAGGAAAATCAACAGATGATGGTTTGAAACGGTTTGAATGGGAAAAGGAAATTTCAAAAAACGATGCCGAAGCCCTTTTAAATTTATGTGAAGAAGGTGCTATTGATAAAATGCGATATGAAGTTAAAGTAGGTCAGCATATATTTGAAATTGATGAGTTTTTTGGAAATAATGAAGGTTTGACGATAGCTGAAGTCGAACTCAATCATGAAAATGATTATTTTGAATCACCCACTTGGCTTGGAAAGGAAGTTACAGGAGATATTAAATATTACAATTCTCAATTAAGTTTAACACCGTATAAAATGTGGTCATTTAAATAAATTCATAATGAAAAAACTAATAGTTATACTTTGTCTAGCATTAGTATGCTTTACTTGTAAGGAAAACACTAAAGCTTCAACTGTACCAATTAATGATGCTATACAAGAAGCCGAAAATAATCTAGGAGATATTGTTTCTTCAGTTAAGGAAAATAAATCGATAAAACGACTTAAAGAGGAACTCACAGCAAAAGGGTTTCAAACCTTTGATTATGTCGATGAAAAAACGCAAGATACTATTTTAATGCAGCAATACTTTATTGCATTTTTAAAACGAGGATTGGTGAGAAATCAAAATGAGGAAGAAGCTAACCGCCTTCAAAGTGAGCATTTGGCACATTTAGGTAAAATGTATGACTTGGGTTATGCAGATATATCTGGACCATTTGGTGACGATAGTGATATTCGTGGCATCACCATTTATAATGTTCCAACTCAAAAAATGGCAGATAGTTTAGCCAATTCAGACCCAATGGTAAAAGCAGGAAGACTTCAAATAGAAATTCATCCATGGTGGGCAGCAAAAGGGTTTCATTTACGATAAAACACAAAAAAAACCACTCAATTTGAGTGGTTTTTTTATTTGTATTAAATTAGGTTTAAGCTTTTTTAGCGCAACAGTCTTTTTTACAATCTTTTGCACAAGCCATTTTTTCGGCTTCTGTTTTGTTTGCACAAGATGCTTTGTCACAACTAGCAGAACATTCATGTTTTTCTGAAGAAAATGACTCTACAGTTTTCATGTCTTTCACTTTATAAGTGTCACCAGCTTTTGCAACGGCTTCTTCTAAAGAATTAGTAGTTACTTTAGCTTCATCGTATTCTACCATTGCGATTTCCTTTTCAAAATCAACTTTAGCAGATTTTACACCATCCATTTTTGCAATTTTCTTCTCTATGGTTTTTGCACAACCCATAGCACAAGTCATTCCTTCAATACCAAATTCCGCTTTAGCGTAAGTTGCATTAGGATCTAATTGTTTAGCTTCAGCTGTATTTGCTTCTGAAGTAACTTCAGTTTCAACAGTTTTAACTTCAGGTTTTGCATCATTTTTACAAGCCATCATGCTTACTGAAATTAATGCAATAACTAATAAGTTTTTTAATGTCTTCATAGGTATTAAATATTGTATTTATCACAAACTTAGTAAATATTGATGTTCCTTGCATGAAAATTAACGAATTTTGTGACTTAGTTAAAGGATTCTTATGAAAAACGCTAATAGTAAATGGCTGTATCTAATTGTTTTAGCATTGATTTGGGGAAGTTCTTTTATTTTAATAAAGAAATCCCTTTTAGGTTTAACACCTTATCAACTAGGTGCATTACGAACAATAATAACAGGAGTTATTCTCTTTGCTGTAGGTTTTATGAGTGTTAAATCTATAAAAAGGCACGAATGGAAATGGGTGATTTTATCAGGATTTTTAGGTTCTTTTATCCCAGCATTTTTATTCGCAATTGCAGAAACAGAAATTGATAGTGCTGTAACATCAATTTTAAATTCGTTAGTACCATTAAATACAGTGTTATTTGGTTTTGCTGTGTTCAAAATAGCCTCTACTAAACGACAAATTTTAGGTGTTATAATTGGTTTTATTGGAACCAGTATTTTGATTTTAAAAGGCGCTGAACTCAATCCAAATCAAAACTATTTATTTGCAGGTTATATTATTCTTGCCACCTGTATGTATGCTTTAAATGTGAACATTATTAAAAAGTATTTACAACATGCAAAGCCCTTAAGTATAGCAACTGGAAATTATGTTGCGATAATTATTCCAGCTATTGCTATACTTTGTTTTACTGACTTTTTTAATGAAAACACATTTGCGCATCCTGAATTTAAAATGTCTATAGTTTATCTTGTTATTTTGTCTCTTTTTGGAACAGCGATAGCCAAGGTTTTATTTAATACTTTGGTGCAGATTTCTACACCAGTTTTTGCATCGTCTGTGACGTATTTAATGCCTTTAGTGGCATTGATTTGGGGAATACTAGATGGCGAAGGATTTAGCCTCATGCAAGGCGTTGGAAGTCTAATAATTTTGCTAGGTGTTTATCTATCACACAAGCGTAAACGATAAAAAAACCCGAAACATTTCTGTTTCGGGTTTTATAATTAGTATGGTCTAATTTAGTTAATTAAAATCTGCTTCAATTACACCTTCATTAAATTTAATATCTACTGATTTAAGTGTTATGATTTGCGGACCATTTGTTATTTTTTGAGTTTTTGGTAACATAACTCCGTTAACATCTTGATAATCTGAGAAGTCAACTATTGATGTTACCATTTGACCTTGTTGCTCACTTGTTGATTCTGTACGAACTAAGTAACCTGTAGTCGTATCATAATATCTGTGTGATACATCTTCACCTTTAGTCACTTTAACTTTGTACACATCTTTTCCTTCAACAGTTGCAATAGATTCTAGTGCCATATTAGCCACATCAACATAAAGTTCTGGGAATAATCCTTTCTCTTCTTTTTTACCATCTAACTCTTTATCTGTCATTGGTACTTTCATTCCCTGTTGCTCTCTATATCCTGTAGCTCCATCGAATTTTTGCTTCATCACAGTTCCCATTCCTTCGATTACCATTTCCATAGATTCCTTATTAGGAGCCATAGCCTTAATTATAGCCTTTGGTTTAAATGGAGCGCCTTCAATTGTTACATCTGCATTTGTTAAAATGGTATTGATACCTTGTAATTTATCTTTTCCACCTACTGCAGTTAAGTAATTAGCAACAACTGTTTGAGCAGTTACTCCTTCTGGAATTGGTTTAGAAAAAACAGGCTTATCAACTGTGTTTGCATACTTGTCGTAATATTTAATTGGAATCCCTGTTTTTTCAAGGTTTTCTAAAACCTCACTTCCTTTACCAACTATTACAACTCTTGCGTTTTCAGGCTTCATGTATTTGTTAGCAACACGCTTTACGTCATCTGCAGTTACTGCATTAATTTTTTGTAAATATGTCGTATAGAAATTTTTAGGTAAATTGTTTAGCTTGATATTTAAAGCATAACGAGCTACTGTTTGTGGGTTTTCTAAGCCCATGATAAAGTTACCTACATATTTTGCTTTTGTATCCTTTAACATTTTAGGATCTACTGGTTCTGTTTTGATACGGTTAATTTCTTTTAGCGCTTCAACAACAGCACTATCAGTAACCATATTTCTAACTTTAGCAGTTGCACTAAAACTTCCAGCACCATATCTGTTTGCTCTTAAGCTAGAATACGCACCATAAGTATAACCTTTGTCTTCACGTAAATTCTTGAATAAGTAGCCTTCACCACCACCACCAAGGATGCTATTTGCGATGATACTTGCATGATAATCTTCATCACTCATTTTTAAATCTACACTATTTTTGATTGCAATACTCGATTGAGATGCATTTGGTAAATCCACAAAATTGATTTGAGTGTATTGTGCATTCGGACTTACAGGTGGAACTGTTGTTGTAACATCAATAGATTTTTCCCAATTACCAAAATACTTTTTTACTTGTTTTCTAACAGTACTTAAATCAACGTCTCCAATAATTACTAAATAAGCATTATTTGGGTTGAATCGTTTTTGATAAAAAGCAACAGCATCACCAAAGGTCACATTGTTGATAGTCTCTTCTGTAACAAATTCTCCGTAAGGGTGTTTTGCACCATATAATAAAGCGTCAGCTACACGACCACTTATTGCATCAATATCTTTTTCTTGTGTTTTAAGACCTTCAATAAACTTGGTTTTTTCTTTATCAAATTCTTCTTCAGTTAATAAAGGATTGATAGCTGCATCAGCCATAAGTTCTAATATTCGTTCTGAATATTTTGATAAGGTGGCAGCATAGCCACCATTAATTCCTAAGTTTAAACTTGCACCTAAAAAGTCGATTTCTTCATTAAAGTCGTCTTTAGGAATACTTGTAGTACCATTTCCTAGCATACTACCTATTAGGCTTTCAACACCAGCCTTAGCTCCAGTAGCAACAGGCTTATTGTCTATGTTTAAAGAATAAGAGACTCTAGGCAGTTTATGGTTTTCAACAACAAGAACTTTTAATCCATTTTTCAATTCAAATTCACTAGGAACTTCTAAAGAAATAGATGGTTCTGGTCCTGGTTTAGGTTGAATAGATCTATCTAATTGTGCATTTACGCTTACTACTGACATTAAGAACAGTAAAATAAATGCTGATAATTTTGTTTTCATATTATATATTGTTTTCATCTTATTGTTCGTCTTTTTGTGGTAGGTATTCAATTTCAACTCTTTGATTCGGACTTAAGTATTTTTGTGCTACTGCTTGAATGTCCTCTCTTGTAATACTTCTATAAATTTCAATTTCTTTATTGATTAAGTTTACATCGCCATATAACAAATAGTATGTTGCAAGTGATCCTGCAATACCTTCAATGCTAGAGTTCGCATTTACAAATTGATTTTCAAATTGATTGATAAGTTTTTGATGATCACGTTCAGAAATTAATTCGTTTTGCATTTTAGCAATTTCAACATCAATTTCAGTTAATAACGTATCTAAAGTAACCTCACCTAATGGAAGTGCAAACATGGCAAATATGTTATAATCCATTTGTCCAATATTAACAGCCTGCACTGCTAAAGCTTGTTTTTGGTTGTCAACTAACTTTTTATAAAGTACAGAGCTTTTTCCTCCACTTAAATAAGAAGAAATCATATCTAAAATATAAGCATCTCTTGTTCCAAAACCAGGAGTTCTATAGGCTGCAAGAATAGCTGGTAATTGAATGTTTTTATCGTAAGCTTTAGCTTTTTCTGTAGTTGTTATTGGTTGTTCTTTAGGGAAATTTCTAACCACTTCTGGTCCTCTTTTAACTTCACTAAAGTATTTTTTTACAAGCTCTTTCGTTTCTCCAGTATCAATATCTCCAGCAACAATTAAAACGGCATTATTTGGGCCATAATAATCTTTAAAATATTGATTAAATTCTGCTAGAGTAGAAGCATCTAAATCTTCCATATAGCCAATATTTGGATCTTTATATGGGTGAACTTTAAAAAGATTTGCACCTAAAGTTTCAAATATTTTACCATATGGAGATTCATAACGTTGACGTTTTTCTTCTTTAACAACTTCGTTTTGAGTATCGACACCAACCTGATCAATTACAGGATGTAGCATGCGTTCAGACTCTAACCATAAACCTAATTCCAATTTGTTTGATGGAAAAACCTCATAGTAATAGGTTCTATCTTGTGAGGTGTTAGCATTAAATTTTCCACCATTAGCTGGAATGATTTTCATGAATTCACCACGCTCTATGTTTTCAGACCCTTCAAATAAAAGGTGTTCAAAAAAGTGAGCAAAACCTGTGCGAGGAGCTTCTGGACTACCTCCAACATCTTTTCCTCCTACATTATACATAACTGATGTGATAACAACTGGAGCAGTGTTATCTTGATGAAGAATGACATGTAATCCATTGTCTAGATCAAATTCTTCAAATTTAACTTCTTGTGCAGTTGTAGCAAATATTGCAAGTACAAATGCAGCTAAAGTAAATAAGCCTTTTTTCATTGTGAGTTTGTTTTAAATTAGTTTTTACGAATTGTAAGTATTCATAAATCATGAAATGTTACAACGAATCACAAAAATAATGATTAACAATTCGTTTTTACAGGTTTAAATTCTAAAAAATTCTTAAAAATGTTTGAAATGAGTGTTTTATCCCTGATTTTTATAATTGAAACTAATTTTTTCTTATTGTTTAGGTTGCGTGAGCCTAGGCTTTGATAACAATTTAGAGTTCACGTTTAAGGAACTCTTTAAAATTCCCTGTTTAAATACTTAAAACAGATAAATCGTTTGTGAATTAATTAATTAGAATGTATATTTGCACCCGCTTTCTGAAGAGAAAGTACACATTTTGAATAATTTAATTAATAAAAACGTTACGCTATGTACGCAATTGTAGAGATAGCAGGGCATCAATTTAAAGTTGAAAAAGACCAAAAAGTTTTTGTTAACCGTTTAGCAACAGAAGAAGGTAAGAAAGTTTCTTTCGATAACGTTCTTTTAATTGGAGATGGTAACAATGTAACTTTAGGCGCCCCAGCTATAGACGGAGCACAAGTAAGTGCAAAAGTCTTAAAGCACCTTAAAGGTGATAAAGTGATAGTTTTCAAAAAGAAAAGAAGAAAAGGTTACCGTGTGAAAAATGGACACAGACAATCTTTATCTGAAATCGTAATTGAAAGCATCGTCGCTTCAGGAGCTAAAAAAGCAACTCCAGCTAAAGCTGAGAAAGCTGCTCCAAAAAAAGAAGCTAAAAAAGCTGAACCAAAAGTAGAAGCAAAAGCTGCTGCTCCAAAAACTGAAGCTAAGAAAGCTGCTCCTAAAAAAGCAACTGGGAAAGCTGACGATTTGAAGAAAATCGAAGGTATTGGGCCAAAGATTGCATCTACATTAGTAGAAGCAGGAATCGCAACTTATGCAGATCTAGCTAAAACAGATTCAGCAAAAATTTCAGAAATCATCGCAGGTGTTCGTGGAAATCACGTTACTGATACTTGGCCAGCACAAGCTAAAATGGCTGCTGATGGTAAGTGGGATGAGTTAAAGAAATGGCAAGACGAATTAGATGGTGGGAAAGCGTAATTGCTAACCACTAAAGTATAACAATATAAAACCTTAAGACAATGGCTCATAAAAAAGGAGTAGGTAGTTCTAAAAACGGTAGAGAATCAGAATCGAAACGCTTAGGTGTTAAGATATTTGGTGGACAAGCTGCATTAGCTGGTAACATTATCGTAAGACAAAGAGGTAATACACATCACCCAGGTGAAAATGTGTATGGAGGAAAAGATCACACTTTACATGCTAAAGTTGATGGTTTAGTGAAATTCACAAAGAAGAAAGATGGTAAGTCTTTTGTTTCTATTGAAGCTTTCGAAGCTTAATTGAGTTTTACCTCATAATAAAAAACCCATTCTATTTTAGAATGGGTTTTTTATTTTATATAATCTCCATCTTCTTCAATAAAAAGCTCGCATTCATATTTTGACAAATGCCTTTTTTGAATTTGTAATCAAAGTAGAGTTCGTCGTTTACAATTTCTGCATCAAAATAATAGTTTTTCACGTCGTCAAGTTCTTCGGAAATTTCACATAGACTTAAATCATGTGTAGCAATAATTCCTGTTGCATTACCCGAAACTAATTTTTCGACAAACTTTCTGGAGCCAATGGCTTTATCCGTGCTATTTGTACCTTTTAAAATTTCGTCTAGAATGATAAAATAAGGTTCCTTTTCAATGGCATCCACTATAAATTTTAAACGCGTTAATTCTGAAAAGAAATAACTACTATCATCGGTTAATGAGTCGCTCGTGCGCATACTTGTAATGAGTTTTACAGGAGAATACGAACTAGATTTAGCACAAACAGGTAAGCCAACATTTGCCATCATTATATGTAAAGACACGGTTCTTAGGAATGTGCTTTTACCAGCCATGTTTGCCCCAGTTACGATAAAGAATTGTTGATTATGTATTACGACATCACTACTAATACGTTTGTCCTTATGAAGTAATGGATGTCCCAAATCTTTTGCGTTTATTGTTGTTTGACCAGTAGTAATTTCTGGAAAAACGTGTTCAACATGATTGAAGGCATAATTCCCTAAGCTGTTATAGGCATCAAAAAAAGAAACCACATCAAACCAGTCTTCAACTTTGTGTGCATATTGTGAGATCCATTGTTCTACTTTAAGCGCATTTTTAATATCGGAAAGCAGATAACCATTCCCGAAAATGGCTCCTATGAGGTTATTGCGATTATCTAATGCATCTAAATGTTTTGAAAATTCAGAGAAAATAGTGGAAGCTTTTTTTCCTTCAGATTGAATTTGTTTCTGTTTCTCTTGAAGGAGTTTTGATGTGAAATTTTCATTTTCTATTTGAAGTAATAAAGAGGCATACTGTTTAAATGTATCTTTTGCTTTATCTGAATTTGCTGCTAGTATATTAATCTTTTTTAAATACAATCCAGTGAATCCTAAGCCAAAAAACAACCAATAACCAAAAAATGAAATGTCTATGATACTAAATATAGCAAAGAGTAATAAAGCTAAAGAGATAAATGTAATTAACCATGGAAGCCATTTCATCTTCTTAGGGATGAAATTCTTATGATTTTTTAACCAATTGATGATTTGTAAACTAGGAGTTTCGGTTTCTATTAAGCTCCCAGTTGCCGCATAAAGTTGTGTCCATTTGGTTTTTTCGGACAATTCTTTAATGGCAGCTTGACGCTCTTCAATGTTAGAATTATCATTAGCTTTTAAGGCATTTGAAAGATCATGTTGCCCTTCTGGTAACATCGTCCTATTTATAAATTGAAAAAAAGAACCTTTTCCAAAGAGATCTATATCTAAACTATAGAAATGTTTAGGATCTTGAAATTGTAATCCAGTATCTCTATGATGAAAATCACCAGAAGCAATTTTTAATTCTTCTGCATTTATAGTAGCTAATGCCTTATGAAGATCACGTTTTGCTTTTGAATCTGTATATTTTGAAAGTAGGTAAATAAAGATTCCTAAACCTAGGATACCAATAATCAATGCTAATTGCCATCTCGAAAACGTAACATACACGAGCATTACAGTAATTGCAAAGGCTAGCAAACGTAAAGAACTAAGTAGGATAAGCCGTTTCTTTTGTGAAGCGACTTCAGCTTTATGTGTTTCTAATTCTTGATTATAGAATTGTATTGGATCAATCATGATATTTTTTATATTGTAAAGAAACAAAAAACCCCAAGATTGCTCTTGAGATTTTTGTTTATAATTTGAGTGCGAAAACGTTTTTTATTAACCCTTAAGACTCGCTTTTAAATATTCTTGATTCATACGAGCAATGTTTTCTAAAGAAATTCCTTTAGGACATTCTACCTCACAAGCTCCAGTATTGGTACAGTTACCAAATCCTTCTTCGTCCATTTGCTTTACCATATTAAGAACACGATCAGTAGCTTCAACTTTACCTTGTGGAAGCAATGCAAATTGCGATACTTTGGCACCAACAAATAACATCGCGCTTGAGTTTTTACAAGAGGCTACACAAGCACCACAACCAATACACATGGCTGCTTCAAAAGATTTATCAGCATCTTCCTTATTAATTGGAATAGCATTTGCATCAATAGTATTTCCGGAGGTATTTACAGAAATAAAGCCTCCAGCATGTTGAATACGGTCAAAGGCAGTTCTGTCTACAATTAAATCTTTAATCACAGGAAACGCTTTAGCTCTAAACGGCTCTATGTAAATCGTATCACCATCTTTAAACATACGCATATGTAATTGGCATGTTGTTATACCACGATCTGGTCCATGTGCTTCACCATTAATATATAAAGAACACATTCCACAGATGCCTTCTCGACAATCGTGATCGAAGGCAACAGGATCTTCATTATTATTTACAAGTTGTTCGTTAAGTACGTCTAACATTTCAAGGAAAGACATATCTGGTGATATATCGTTGACTTTATAATCAACCAGTTGCCCTTTATCACTTGCGTTTTTCTGACGCCAAATTTTAAGTGTTAAATTCATATTCATAACTTTCCTTATTTGTAACTTCTTTGTTTCAATTCAATATCCTTAAACTCTAACTGTTCTTTGTGCAATACAGCATCACTTGGTTCTCCTTTATATTCCCAAGCAGAGACGTAAGCGAAATTTTCATCGTCACGTTTAGCTTCTCCTTTTTGTTCACCATCTATTTCTACAGCATCTTCTCTAAAATGTCCACCACAAGATTCTTCTCTATCTAAAGCATCTTTGGCGAAAAGCTCACCCAATTCTAAGAAATCTGCAACACGTCCAGCTTTTGCTAATTCTTCATTATATTCTTCATTAGTTCCAGGTACTTTTACATCTTTCCAGAATTGCTCTCTCAATGCTTTTATCTCGGTAATAGCTTCGTTTAAACCTTTAACGTTTCGAGACATTCCAACTTTATTCCACATGATTTTCCCTAATTTCTTATGGAAATAATCAACAGAATGTTTCCCTTCATTTGTTACGAAGAAATCTAATTTCTCTTTAACTTCATTTTCAGCATCTTCAAATTCTTTGGAGGATGTAGAAATAGGACCTGTACGAATATCATCAGACAAATAATCTCCAATCGTATAAGGTAATACAAAATAGCCATCAGCCAAACCTTGCATTAAAGCCGAAGCTCCAAGTCTGTTTGCACCATGATCAGAGAAATTAGCTTCTCCAATACAATATAAACCAGGAACGGTTGTCATTAAGTTGTAATCTACCCAAATTCCACCCATTGTATAATGCACTGCTGGATAAATCATCATTGGAGTGTTGTATGGATCTTGATCTACAATCTTTTCATACATTTGGAATAAGTTTCCATATTTATTTTTCACAACCTCTTGTCCTAATTTCTTAACAAGAGCTGGGTCATTTTCATCTAAACCTTTAACATGAGCTTGCTCTTTACCGTAGCGTTCAATTGCCGAAGCAAAGTCTAAGAATACCGCTTCACCAGTTGCGTTTACACCAAATCCAGCATCACAACGTTCTTTTGCAGCTCTTGACGCAACATCACGTGGCACCAAGTTACCAAAGGCTGGATAACGACGTTCTAAATAGTAATCGCGATCTTCTTCGGCTAAATCTTTTGGTTTTAAAGTTCTATTTCGAATTGCTTCAACATCTTTCATATGTTTTGGCACCCAAATACGTCCATCATTTCTTAAAGACTCAGACATCAATGTTAGTTTAGATTGATGATCTCCAGACACAGGAATACAGGTTGGGTGAATTTGTGTGTAACAAGGATTTGCAAAGTAAGCACCACGTTTGTGAGCTTTCCATGCCGCTGTTACATTAGATCCCATTGCATTAGTTGATAAAAAGAAGACATTACCATAACCTCCAGTTCCTAAGACAACAGCATGTGCAGAATGTCTTTCGATTTCTCCTGTGATTAAGTTACGCGTAATGATACCTCGAGCTTTACCGTTAACTATTACAACGTCCAACATCTCGTGACGGTTGTACATTTTGATTTTTCCACGACCGATTTGACGGTTCATTGCAGAATAAGCTCCGAGTAATAATTGTTGACCAGTTTGTCCAGCAGCATAAAACGTTCTAGATACAAGAACACCACCAAACGATCTGTTATCTAACAAGCCACCATATTCACGAGCAAACGGAACACCTTGAGCCACGCATTGGTCAATTATATTTGCTGAAACTTCAGCTAAACGGTAGACGTTTGCTTCACGAGAACGGTAATCGCCACCTTTTACAGTATCGTAAAATAAGCGATAAGTTGAATCACCGTCACCTTGGTAGTTTTTTGCAGCATTAATTCCACCTTGTGCTGCAATAGAGTGTGCTCGACGTGGAGAATCTTGAAAACAAAACGCTTTAACATTGTATCCAAGTTCTGCTAGAGTAGCAGCTGCAGATCCACCTGCTAATCCTGTACCAACAACAATAACATCAATGTTACGCTTGTTAGCAGGATTTACTAAGTCGATGTGATTTTTATAATTCGTCCATTTGTCTGCAATTGGACCTTTTGGTATTTTAGAATCTAAAGCCATACTTTACAAGTATTAATGAATGTGATTGAAATGGTGATATAATGCAATGATTACAAATCCTAACGGCACTAAAATAGCATATAGTTTTCCGCAAGTTTTCAATCCTTTTGTGTATTTATTATTTGCTCCAACAGATTGGAAAGCCGAATCAAAACCGTGTAATAAATGAAGTGCTAGGAAGATAAAACCTATACAATACAATGCAACTCTCCAAATAGGAACGAATTTCTCTTGTAGTTCGTGAAAATATCTGAATTCGCCATTATGCATGCCAGACATGTCACCAACAATGTACTTGGTATTAATTTCTGGAATCCAAAAATCAATAAAGTGAATAACAAGGAATACAAGGATAAAACCTCCGCTCCAAATCATATTTCTACTCATCCAAGTAGAATTTGCAGCACCATTATTTTTAGCATAGCTAATGGCTCTTGCTTGCTTGTTTTTAATTTCTAATACGAATCCCATTATAAAATGAAAAATAACACCTATGATTAATATAGGTTGAATTACATATTGAATTACCCAGAAGGTTCCCATAAAGTGAGATACTTCATTAAAAGTGTCTGGACTTAATACAGAAAGACTATTAATTGCAAAATGTTGTAATACAAAAATCATTAGGAAGAATGCCGAAAGTGCCATGGCAAATTTTCTTCCAATCGACGAATTTAAAATTCCGCTCATTATCTATGAAGTTAGTTTATATACATACAAAGATAAGGAGCAAGCCGAAGCTCTACAAGGTTTTAGTTGTATATTTGGTTATTTAGAATGGGTTTACTTAAAAGTTGAACCTTGGGTTTACTATTGAATTATAAATTGATCCGAATTGATAACTAAAACCAATATTAACCCAATAGTTGTAGCCAGACTGTAATTGCTGTTGTTGAAGCAATAATTCTTCAAGTGATACATCACCAGCGGGAAGATTAATTTGATTTCTTGTAATTCTATAATTACCACCAACATTAAAATTAAACCCTTTAAAAATTCTAATACTTGCGCCAACATAAAAACCCATAGCCTTCAAATCGGTATCGTGTAAATATTGCATAAAAGAGGCTTCTCCATAAATATTTCCCCATTCTTGTCTGATACTTCCACCAAGCAGTATAGAATGTTCAAATTGGAATTCTTTTTCTTTGCCATATACCGATCGTTCTATGTAATCGTTGAAAACTAAACCATTTCGGTAGCTTAGGATGAGTTGTTTTTTTGCAGATTCTTCGTATTTAAAAAAATTATATTCAATACCTGGTTTGAGTCTCCAAAACAATTTATAATTGCTATATGTTGAGGTTCCAATATTTCCGAAGAAACCATAAGACCAGTGATTATTAATGCTTAAAACATCACTAATATTCAAAGATTTATTGTTGTTTATTGCTATAATATCATCTCCATCATATGTGAAAACAGATTTATTTTCACCAAAACTAGCTCTAAATGAAAATTTATTTTTTTCAGTTACTCTTCGAGCTGAAATGTTAAAATTTAAATTACTAGATTTATTAGATTCTTGACCTTCGAAATAACCACTAGCACCAAGGCTAAAAACCCAGAAATCCCAAGGGTCTATGTCAGAAACCTCTTCAGATTCTGTTTGAGGGTTAGGAACAGTTACAGTTATATTTGATACATTGTCGCTTGCAATCCAGAACCTAACCAAGCCAAGTTTTATGTATTCTAAAGTGCGTTGTCTTATATCATCTCTTGTCATATTAGAATCTGTAGAAAACCTTAATTTGTAATTGATGTTTTCAAATTTATTTTTACCTATAAATTCAACTTCATAAAGGCGACCACCACTACCATTTCGTTGTGTTACGAAAAATAGATGTACATCACTAAGGTCTTGATCTCTTACAAATTGTACGTTGCCAAGATTTTGCTTCATAAACGTGGTGTCACAAATGTTGCAATCAAGGTATATTTTCAAATCGTTATTTGGATCTTCTTGTGAAAAAGTATAGGATGATATAAATATTACTAGAAGTAATAAAGGGGACCTTTGCATATGAATTTAGTTGATTAATATTAGTGGTTTATCAAACACAAAAGAAGCTATTAGTTCATTTCATGAAGACTTTAATTTAAAACTAGCCTAATGAGAGATAGGAAATGTCAAATCAACGTGAAATAAGTGTCAATTTTTATAAAAAAAAGAAAAGAATTAATTTTCTACACTAGGAATTAAGCCACGAAGTCCCATATCTACGACTTGTTCTCCAGCTTCTGGTTGGTATTTTCCATCTGCATTTACTTCTGTCCATTCAAAGCTATTATTAATAGAAAATGAAAGTGTTACAGTAATATCTTGAGTTTCATTTCCGGTGATATTCAATCCATTTTCAAATTCTCCTGTAACCACACAAGATCCTGGAGGAATTGGTGAGGAATCGAATAAAGGATTTGGCACTGTCGTAGATCCTTCTGGAGCTTGCCCTTGTGTGGTAAATCCCAAGGCTTCAAAAGCCCAAAACCCTTGAGGTTTATTGTCATTAATATCAAAAGTACTTCCATTGAGATTGAATGTAGTAATATAGGAATTGTAACCAACAAAACTGGCTAACGTTCCCGTAATGTCTTGTCCGTTTGTGAAAACAATAATATTGCCTTCTTGATAAGCTAAAGACACTCTAACCCATTCGTAATTTCCACTTGCAACTTCAGTTAAAGGGATTGTTATAAACGTTTCGTTATTACCTGCAAAAACTGCATTTTGAAAATTTATAGCTTGAGCACCTCCAGCTGTAGTTTCACTTCCCACATAAATAATTTCACCGGTTTCTAAAGGCGTTAATGCTGTTGGAGCTAATTCAATATAATTAGCGCTCATTCGATTTATTGAAGGTGATTGTGCTGCATTTCCTGAAGGAATCGTTGCTGGTTGTCCTAAATTATTTAATCGAATTTGATTAGCGTCAAATTTTAGTTTGATGACTAAATTAGGTTCTGAAGGGTTTTGTTGCTGGTTGCCATCATTGTCTTCACTGCAAGACATGATTAATCCACTGATTAAGAAGATGCATAGTTTAATGTATTTCATTGATTCAGAGTTTTTAGTATAACTTTAAAAATAGCATATTATTTTACCTCAAAATTAGTTTTTTGGTCATCAATTTGGATTGTATAAGTGCCTTTTGGTAAATAATACTTATCGTTTTTGGCTTTATTTAATTCAATAGTTGTATTTTCTTTAAGTAGTGCTTTTCGACCTTTTTCAGTTATTGTTAAATCATAACCAGCATAATTAAATCCTTTATCCGAATTCACTTTTAACTGATTAAGGAGCGTCCCTTTTTCTGATAAAATTTTAACTGTTTTTTCTTCTGAAGCATTTACATAAAAAGCCAATTCAATTTCCGGTTCGAAGGTATCATACCATTTTCCCCAGGAACTTCCCCAACGAGATGAGTGTCTTACATCATTAACTTTAAATATAGTTATTGGGTTTGACATCATTTTGTTATTCATTAATTGTAGTTCTGAAATATCAGTTTTGTAAATACTCCTTCCGTGTGTGCCAATTAAAAGGTCTTTAGCGTCAGGTTGAACTACAATATCATGAACAGCAACATTTGGAAGCCCTTCACTAAACACTTCCCAACTTTGACCTTGATTGAATGATACATAAGCACCATTGTCTGTTCCTAAATAGAGAATATTTTCGTTTTCTGAATCTTCTCTAATGACATTTACTGGTGAAGCAGGTATGTTAGAACTAATGTCTGTCCACGTAGTACCATAATCATTACTCATATACGCATAGACTTTAAAATCATCCCAACGATAACCATTGAGTGTTGCGTAAACACGTTCTTTTTTATGTTGAGAAGCAATTACTCGACTTACCCAAAGGTCTTTTGGTAAGGAATTAGATATATTTGTCCAATTGCCTCCAGAATTTTTTGTAACATGTATTAATCCGTCGTCACTACCAGTGTAAATTAATCCAAATTGAAAAGGTGATTCACTAATTGAAGCTAAAGTTCCGTAGGCCACATTTCCTTTTTTTCCGCCATTGGTCAAGTCTCCACTAATTGCTGTCCAATCATTACCTTGATTCATTGAACGCATGAGTTTATTTCCGCCTAAGTACAAAATATCTTGATTGTGAGGTGACAATAAAATTGGTGTTTGCCAATTAAAACGATATGGATTTTCACCAAGTTCATGTTTTGGTTGAATGTAAGTGTCTTCTTCGGTTTCTAGATTAAGTCTGTAGTAATTTCCAAATTGATAACCAGTATAAACGATATTGTGATTTCTACTATCGATTTGAATCTGCATACCGTCTCCACCCATAATTCCTTTCCATGGATATTGACCTCTTTGATGCCAACTTTTATCTTCTCTAGCTGTATTTGCACCAACCCAAACACCATTATCTTGTAAACCACCATACACGTTATAGGGCTGTTCATTATCGACATTAATAGCATAAAATTGACCAACAGAAGGCGAATTGTTTTTAATCCAATTTTCACCATCATCATATGTAATATTTACACCACCATCATTACCGTTGATGAGGTGATTGGGGTTTTTAGGATTAATCCAAAGCGCATGATGATCTGCATGTACATTTTCGGCACTAATAGATGTGAATGTTTGTCCACCATCTTTAGATTTCACAATCGGAACACCATAAATATAAATGTTATCTGCATTATTTGGAGCCACATAAATATGTCCGAAATAGTAACCATAACTGTAATAGATATCGTCTAAATAATCGTCATGTGTTTTTTTCCAAGTGAGTCCACCATCAGTACTTTTGTAAACTTCAGTTCCTATAACTGGCGAATCAAATAACATAGAATTGGCATCTTCAATATATTTTGCGAGATCGATTGGTTTTACATTTCCACTTCGCACCATTTGCTTTACATTTTCAGCTCTATATTTTTCCTGAAAGCCATTCATTTTTAAATATTCATTCAGTTTTTTGTCATCTAATGCTAAGAATGCTTGAGTGGTCATACTTTTGAAATCATCTTTCGTTAAAATATGTGATGTTTCTTTATTTTCTTCTGAAGGTCTTCTAAATTGACTATCATGAACCGCATAAATAATCGCATCATCATAAATAGCTAATCCAATTCTTCCAACGCCATTTCCAGTTGGAAAACCACTATTTTCTGTTGAAACTTTAGTCCATGTGTTTCCTGCATCTGTACTTTTGTAAATTGCTGAATTATTTCCGTTACCATCAAAATTCCATGCTTTTCTATCTTTGGTCCAAGACGAAGCAAACATTAAATTGTAATTATTAGGATTGGTTTGTAGGTCGATAATTCCACTCATATTATCAACAAATAGTTTTTGCGACCATGTTTGTCCGCCATCCATTGTTTTGTAAATACCTCGTTCTTGATTTGACGAATATAAGTGACCTGTAACTCCAACAACCACCTCATTTGGATTGTTTGGATTGATGAGAATTCGTCCAATATGATGCGAATCGTTTAAGCCCATATTTTGCCATGTTTTTCCGTTATCTGTCGACTTTAATATCCCAATTCCAGCATAGCTAGAGCGCGACGCATTGTTTTCACCTGTACCAACCCAAATGGTTTTGGTTTTCCAATCCACGGCAATATCACCAACATTTTGCGTGTCTGAATTATCGAGAATTGGAGTAAACGTAGTTCCGTTATTTACAGTATGCCAAACACCACCAGATGCGTAGCCTACATAAAATTCTGTTGGATTTTCTGGATTAACATCGAGGTCAACAACTCGTCCACTCATTACTGTTGGTCCTATGTTTTCAAAAGCAACATTTTTAACCAGGGAAGTTTCAGTTAAATTCTTTTTTTGCTCTAGTGCTTGAGTAATAGTTTCAGCAGATGTTGCTGGTTGCTGGGCAAATAGTAAAAAAGTATTTAGAAGAAAAACGAATGAAAAGAATCTTTTATATAACATGTTGAATAGAATTTTAGTGGCATGAAATTACTATTTTTTTAGAAAGTATTATTAAATAAACTAGGTTAAAAATGTTTTAACCTAGACTAATCAATAACAAAATGTTAATTAAATTGAATTATTTTTATTTTTTAAGTTAATAAATTCATTACTTTTCAAAATATTAACTAATAAATTTATTAAAATGGAAGAGTATTTACCTTTAATTATCCAATTAGTCAGTGGAGCTGTTGGTGGAAATTTAGCAGGATCACTAATGAAGAAATTCTCATTAGGAACTCTTGGTAATTCAATCGTAGGAATTTTAGGAGGTGGACTTGGTGGTCAACTTCTTGGGATGATTGGTTTAAGTGGCGCAGAAGCTGCAGCGGCTTCATCAGGAATGGACTTAACGAGTATCCTTGGAAGTGTTGCTGGAGGTGGTGTTGGTGGAGGAGTTGTTATGGCAATCGTTGGTATGATAAAAAATGCTATGAAAAAATAAGGTTATAGCAGTTATATTAAAAAAAGGCGTTCAAAATTTTGAACGCCTTTTTATTGCTATTTAAATTTTATTTATTCAATAATGAATTTCTTAGTTATTGAATTCCCATTGACATCATCAATCTGAATAAAATATACTCCAGAATGTAACAAACTAGTATTAATAGATGTTGTATTACTTAAATCAACTTTAGTAATTAATCGTCCTCTTACATCATACAATACGGCTTCTACAAGAATATTAGATTCAGAATGTTTAATATTAAGTGTGTTATTTGCGGGATTTGGATAAATTGAAATGGTATTAGCATACGCATAATCATTTACACTTAAAGTAGCACAATCAAAATCAATCATAACTGGAGCTCCACAAGGTTGAAGTGTTGTGCTTCTAGATTGAATATCGTTTCCACCTGCAATATCACTGGCACTTAGTGAACGATTATTAGTGCCTCCACCAATACTATAATGCATTATTTTATTGGTATCAATTACATGTGTTAATTGATGTCCATGTCCTAATTCGTGTACAGCTACAGTTTCAAAGTCTATTTGTGCGCCATTTGCATTTGCAGGTCCAAATTGCCAATTGGTTGTATCGTTAAAAACAATATCAAGTTCTGTAGCCAACCATTCCATTTGGGTTGTGGGCTGTGCTTGTGTATAGCAGCCACCAAATCGAGATGTGCAAACACCTAGAGTTCCATTTGGAAGCTCAGAGCCGTTATCAAATCTAATAATATTAATGTTATCATCTGCTACAACATCTGTCGTAGTTACAGCACCAATGGTCCAGTTTATGCCAGTTTCACATCTCCAAGTGTCAAACGCTCTAATGAACGATTCATTCGCAGCTGTATTATTATTAAAATCAGTTTGCATTTGCCAAATATAACCTCCACTTCCATCATTATTTATGTGTTGAGTAGGATAGGCATAGTTACCATTTCCATCTGGATCGAAAACAGCATTTGTTTCAGCATATGTAATATCCAAATTTCCTGATTGAGCAAGAACAGCAGTTGCAGCAGAATTAATCAGTGCAAAAGGACCAGAACCTGCTTGAGTTGGTATTTCAACAGTTACTTGAGTATCTGTCCAAGTTAAAATTTGAGATTCTAATGCCAGGGTAAATGTCATACCTCCATCATTAGCATTAGCGAAGCCAACGTTTTGTTTGGTTGAGCCAAATCCAACACCACCTATAGTTAAAACGGTTTGTGTTCCTGCCGTTGCAGTATTTGGCCCAAATGAAGTTATATTAATTGTACCTCTATTGGCTTCATTTGAACTCATAATATCCGCTATATTGAAGTTGCCTACGTTATTATATGGAGTACTAGTTAAATTTTCAATTTCATTATAAAAGTTTGTGATGCCTTGTTTTGCTTTAAATGGATTTGCAGCTATATTAGTGAGAGTATTGTATTTGTAAAATCCTTGAGCTCCACTATATGGTTGAAAAGTAGAGATTGAGTTATTCCCACTATTGACAGTAGCATCGTGTAATGTGAATATTCCAATATCATAAAGACCAAGTTGTAAACTAGGTGTAACAATTTCTGCTTCCAATCCAACAGTACCACCTCTTGTGATAATTTGTATAGTAGTTAAAGGCTGACCTTTAAACACTTTATATACTTCAACAGTATTTGATGTATAAATGTTGTCTTGATTGTCATCCCAAAAGGATGTTTTTGCAATAACTTTTCCTTCAATTATTTGAGTTGACGCTTGTACTTGTGTAGCTAAAGGCACCTCGTACATAAGTTCTTGTGCAGATAAGTTTGTAATCATACACAGCATTAAAGCAGTTTTTAATAAATTTTTAAATGTAATTGTTTTCATAAAGGTTAGTGTTGGTTTAAATAATGAAATTTAGCAGTTCATCGGTAAATATAGTAATTTATCGATAAGTTGTGATACTTATTTAAACTATTTACCTTTACCATATTAAAACATCAAACCATGAAATATCACTTGATTGATCAAAATCTATTTATAAAAAATCGAAAAAACTTTGCTGCAAAAATGAAGCCTAGTAGTTTGGCAGTTTTTAACTCTAACGATATCTATCCTGTAAGTGCGGATAGCACAATGCCTTTTGAACAACATCGCGATATATTCTATTTGAGTGGCGTTGATCAAGAGGAAAGTATTTTAGTGATTTTTCCTGATTGTCCTAACGAAAAGCATCGAGAAATTTTATTTTTAAAGGAAACGAATGAACATATTGCAATTTGGGAAGGCGAAAAATTAACTAAGGAAGCAGCCTTAAAAACTAGTGGTATTAAAACAGTGTACTGGCTTCAGGATCTCGAAAAAATTATGTTCGAATTGATGACGCAATGTGATACTGTTTACATAAATACCAATGAACATTATAGAGCTAATGTAGAAACTGAAACTCGTGAAGATCGTTTTACAAAATGGCTTAAAAATAAATATCCTGCGCATGCTGTAGCTAAAAGCA
This sequence comes from Psychroserpens sp., assembly GCF_034670085.1. Classification (GTDB taxonomy): domain Bacteria; phylum Bacteroidota; class Bacteroidia; order Flavobacteriales; family Flavobacteriaceae; genus Psychroserpens. The sequence continues at coordinate 849,571 of NZ_JAXMOD010000001.1, forward strand.
ACCCTATTTTACAGCGTTTACGTTCGGTAAAAGATGCTACCGAAATTAGCTTAATGCAAAAAGCCTGTGATATTACCGACAAAGGACTGCGACGTGTATTAAACTTTGTACAACCAGACGTTTGGGAGTTTAATATAGAGGCCGAATTCATGCATGAATTTTTGAATAATCGTTCAAAGGGATTTGCATACACACCAATTATAGCTTCAGGAAATAATGCCAATGTGTTACATTATATTGAGAATAATCAACAATGTAAAGCTGGTGATTTGATATTGATGGATGTAGGTGCAGAATATGCTAATTACTCTAGCGACATGACGAGAACGATTCCAGTTTCAGGACGTTTTACTGACCGACAAAAAGCAGTGTACAATGCTGTAAATCGTGTTAAAAATGATGCTACAAATATGCTAAAACCAGGGACAATTTGGGCAGATTATCACGTTGAAGTTGGTAAATTGATGACTTCTGAGTTATTGGGCTTGGGCTTATTAGACAAAGCCGATGTGCAAAATGAAAACAAAGATTGGCCAGCATATAAAAAATACTTTATGCATGGCACAAGTCATAATATTGGATTAGACACGCATGACTACGGCATATTAACAGAGCCCATGAAAGCCAATATGGTGTTTACTGTTGAACCTGGTATTTATATTCCAGACGAAGGCTTCGGAATTCGTTTGGAAGATGATTTAGTAATCCAAGACAATGGAGAACCATTTAATTTAATGCGCAATATTCCTATTGAGGTCGAGGAGATAGAAGACCTTATGAATTCATAGCATAATAAAAAAGAGGTATTGAAGCCTAAAGCATTTGTTTCAGGCTTCTTTGTTTTTGTCGCTTGTAAATAAGTTAATACCTAAAAACGTCACCATTGCAGGCAAAACCCAACCTAAACCTTCGTTGGCTAAGGGAATCATATTTTTTATCCATTTTAAATTATCTTCAGGTAATAAAAAGCCTAGAAAGTCAGGAATACTAAATAAAAAAGTGACCATAACCACACCTCTAAAGACTAATTCTGAAGCATATTTTTCAGGAATAACGTTCAATAAAATAAGAACGATACATAAAGGATAAATAAACATTAATGCTGGTAATGCTATATCAATAATGTATTTAACTTCCATTTGACCAACACCAATACCGATTAAACAGCAGATAATTGCTGTAATTAAATACGCTTTTTGGAATTGCTTAAAATAGGCTTTAAAAAAGTCGGCAATACTAACAATAATGGCGATCGCAGTTGTAAAGCACGCCAAAGCAACAAGAACACTTAAAAAGGCAGACCCGAAATTACCTAAGGTCTTTGCTGCCAATCCTGAAAGTAAATTCGTTCTAGAAATAGAAGCTTCAAATTGAGAATTATAAATTGCTCCTACAGCAATTAAACCAGCATAAATAATAAACAAACCTATCATTGCAATTAAACCAGATTTGGCTATCATTTTTCGCTTATCATCAAAAGATAAATTTAGATTTGAGTTATTAATGGAAACAATTATAATTCCTCCCATAATCATTCCTGCCATCGCATCATAGGTTTGATAGCCTTCGAGCAAACCACTAATTATAGGTACTTCAAAACCTGATGGAGTAATTGTCATCGAAGGAGACATTATTCCAATTCCAATAATAAGAATTACAATACTGACTATTATAGGTGTCAAGTACTTGCCAATTAAATTTAAAACTTGATTTCTATTTATGACGAAAATAAACACAAGAACGAAGTAAATAATGCTTGTGAGCCAAGCGCTGGTGCCAAAAAAGGGTTGTATTGCTATTTCATGAGTAACTGCAGCAGTTCTTGGGCAAGGTAAGGCAACAGTTATAAGTAACATTGCAAGACAAAATATAAAACTAAAAAGTGGCGATACTTTTTTACCAAAATCATACAGAGTGCCTTGTAATTTTGCATGTGCAAATATTGATAATAAAGGAATTAAAGTGGTTGAAATTAAAAATCCAAATGCGACCAACCACCAATCTGGTCCTGAGAGATAGCCCAGCATTGGTGGTAATATTAAATTCCCAGCACCAAAAAACCCTGCAAAAAGTGCAAATCCAAAGACAAATGTTTCTTTAGTTTTATTCATAGGTTGGCTTTATCTTTGCCCAAGATAGTTTAAAAATGATTTTAGAATACAAAGGGAGTCAAATATTTTATACGGTTGAAGGACAAGGTGATTTTATTGTTTTATTGCATGGTTTTCTTGAAAACTCTACAATGTGGACTAATATTAAGCCTAGTTTACTTAAAAATCATAGCGTAATCTGTATTGATCTTTTAGGACATGGTCAGACAGGATGTATAGGTTATATTCATACTATGGACGCTATGGCAGAAGCCGTGAAAACTGTAATTGATGAATTACAGATTGAATCATTTACACTTATTGGTCACTCCATGGGAGGTTATGTTGCCTTAGCGTTTGCTGAAAAATTCTCGCATTTAATAAATGGTTTGTGTTTATTGAACTCCTCTGGGGCAGAAGATAATGAAGAACGAAAAACAAATAGAGATAGAGCCATAGAAGCTGTAAAGAAAAACCATAAGACATTCGTTAGTATGTCAATTGCAAATCTTTTTGCACCAGATAATAGAGAACGGTTTGCAAAGGATATTGAATTGGTAAAACAAGAAGCTCTTAAAACACCGCTTCAAGGAATAATTGCTGCTTTAGAAGGCATGAAAATTAGACCAAATCGAGAGGTTCTCTTACAAAACTCAAATTTCAAAAAAATGATGGTTATTGGACGTAAAGATCCTGTTTTAGAATACAATACGCTCATTAATCAAGCACTTAATACAACTATTGAAATAGTTGAATTTCCAGATGGTCACATGAGCCATATTGAGAATATGAACGAATTAGACTACAAATTAATTCGTTTTATCGAAAAATAAAACCTTTTATCGTTTTTATTGATATTTTTTTCTATGTTAGCAGTCCCCAAATCCTACAGCCATGAAAAAAACTACAAACGCTCCAGCTCCAATGCGATTTTATTGCGACCTTTTTGGGCATAATTACGAAATGACGAAAAAGGTAACTAAACATGTTAAAGAATACACATGTAAGTGTTGCAAACGTCAACTAACCACCAATGGTAATGGTAAACTGACAGAATTAACACCTAAATTTCAGGAGATTAATAATATTCTTGAGGAGATTTACACACGTCGAATGATGCGTTTAAAGAACAAAACACTCACTTCATCGATTTATTAAGACAAAATAGAGGTTAACATTTAGTTTTCAATATATTAGATTAATCCATCTAAAGTAATAACTAAATTTAACTGTATAATGAAAAGTATCTACTGTTCATTTTTTGGACACCAATATGAGGTTTCTAAAAAAGTTACCTATCACGTTAAAGAATATAAGTGCACGCATTGTAGTGCGCAATTGACCACAAATGGAAAAGGTGATTTAACTCCACTCACACCTAAATACAAAGAAATTAATTCGGTGTTAGAACGTATTCATACTAGCCGATTATTGAGAAAAGGACTCCAACAAGACAGAACATTTATGACTAGAAATGAAGAGTCTTTAATTTGTCTTAGGCCTCATTTTTCATAGCATTCCAGCCTTTTGCAATTATTGGAATAGCTTGTTCACCTCTTGTGATCAAGTGCATACCTCTTGATTTTTCTGTGATATAACCTATTACAGTAAGGTTTGGGTTTCCTTTTATTTTTGGAAAATCTTCTTGAGAAATTGTCATTAATAATTCGTAGTCCTCACCTCCATTTAAGGCAATAGTTGTGCTATCTATATTAAATTCTTCACACGTTGAAATTACCTGTGGATCTAGTGGAATTTTATTTTCATATAATTCAACACCTACATCACTATTTTTGCACAAATGTATAATTTCAGATGATAAACCATCACTAATATCAATCATAGATGTTGGTTTAACTTCTAAACCTTTCAGTAATTCAACAATATCCTTTCTAGCTTCAGGTTTTAGCTGTCGCTCTATAATATATGTGTACATGCTTAAATCTGGCTGATTTTGAGGGTTCACTTTAAAGACTTCTTTTTCTCTCTCTAGCACTTGTAAACCCATATACGACGCTCCAATATCTCCAGTTACCACAACCAAATCATTAGCTTTTGCTCCTGTTCTCAGCACCACATCCTTTTCGTCAACTTCTCCAATGGCAGTTACAGAAATAATTAACCCAGTAGTTGATGAGGTAGTATCTCCACCAACAACATCTACATTATAGATTTTAGATGCTGCTTCAATACCAGCATACAAATCTTCTAGCGCTTCAAGTGGGAAACGGTTCGATACAGCAATAGATACTGTTATCTGTGTAGCATTAGCATTCATAGCATACACATCAGATAGATTTACAATTACAGCCTTATAACCTAAATGTTTAAGAGGCACATAACTTAAATCAAAATGAACATTTTCAATTAGTAAATCTGTAGTAACAACAATTTGTTTGTTTTTGAAATCTAGTACAGCAGCATCATCTCCAATACTTTTAATTGTAGAAGATTGCTTTATATCAAAGTTTTTAGTCAGATGGTCTATAAGTCCAAATTCACCTAAATTCTCTAATGATGTACGTTGTGGGTTTTTATCTTCAATCATGTTGCAAAAATAGGATGTTTTTTTGAAGACTATACATTTTGAAGGCTTTTTCAAAGCGTAAATCTTTAATATTTGCGCAGTTCATCGAAAAAATTAGCATTTAAACCTGAATTCAAAACAATTTTACTAAGTTTCTAATCCCAAATGAAAACCTACTTATGAAAACTACTACTAACAACGATTTGTCGTGCTCAATTTTCGGACATAATCTTGAGCGTTTATCAAAAGATTCTCATGAACTTTCTTGTAAGACATGTAAGTCAAAAATCACTTTAGATAACAACGACAATTTTGAAACACTTCCCTTTAAAAACGAAAATATCAAAACGACTTTAAGGCAATTGTTTCTTCTTCAAAACAGGTATTCTTCTCAAAAACTTTCTGCTTAAAAACAGGTACTACTGCTCAATTTTCTTTCAAAATCTGAGATTGCTTTCATTTTCATAGTCTAATTCTATGCACTTATTTGCTAATATAATGTTAGGAAATATGGTTAAAGGCTACTTATACCTTATATTTGCAATCTATTTAGACAAAATCTATATAAGAAATGATTAAAGTATCAGAAACAGCTAAAAAGAAAGTCATCGAGCTCATGAATGATGATGGTTTTAGTAGTACTACCGATTTTGTTCGTGTAGGTGTAAAAAGTGGAGGATGTTCTGGATTATCATATGATTTAAAATTTGATAAAGAACAAAAAGAAGAGGATAAAGTTTTTGAGGATAATGGTGTGAAAATCATTGTTGACAAAAAGAGTTTTTTATATCTCATAGGTACTACGTTGGAATATTCTGGCGGACTAAATGGAGCAGGATTTGTATTTAATAATCCAAATGCCAACCGAACTTGTGGTTGTGGAGAATCATTTTCATTATAATAAAAACGGAAAGACAAACTATGTCAAAATATACAGAGGACGACCTTAGGGAAGAGTTAAAAACCAAAGAATATGAATACGGTTTTTTCACAGATATTGAATCTGAAACATTTCCTATTGGTTTAAACGAAGATATCGTTCGAGCAATTTCTAAGAAAAAGGAAGAGCCAGAATGGATGACAGAATGGAGACTTGAAGCCTTTAAAGTCTGGAAAGAAATGACTGAACCAGAATGGGCAAATGTGAATTATAAAAAACCAGATTTTCAATCGATAGCTTATTATTCGGCTCCAGTTTCTGTTGATCCTAATAAAACATTAGACGATGTTGATCCTGATCTTTTAGCGATGTATAAAAAGCTAGGAATTTCAGTAGATGAACAGAAAAAAATGAATAATATCGCTATGGATATTGTTGTCGATTCGGTGTCTGTTGCAACAACATTTAAAAAGACATTATCTGAAAAGGGTATTATTTTTATGAGTATTTCAGAAGCGATTAAAGAGCATCCTGAACTTGTAAAAAAATATATTGGTACAATCGTACCCACAAAAGACAACTTTTATGCAGCTTTAAATTCGGCTGTCTTTAGTGATGGATCGTTCTGTTACATTCCAAAAGGCGTGAAATGTCCTATGGAATTATCTACCTATTTTAGAATTAACCAAGGCGGAACAGGTCAATTTGAAAGAACATTACTCATTGCAGATGAAGGAAGTTATGTTAGTTATTTAGAAGGCTGTACAGCGCCAAGTAGAGATGAAAATCAATTACACGCTGCAGTTGTAGAGTTAATTGCTATGGATGATGCTGAAATAAAGTATTCTACAGTTCAAAACTGGTATCCAGGAAATGCCGAAGGCAAAGGTGGTGTTTACAATTTTGTAACTAAAAGAGGACTTTGTGAGAAGAATGCAAAAATCTCATGGACTCAAGTTGAAACAGGTTCTGCAGTGACATGGAAATATCCAAGTTGTATTTTAAAAGGAGATAATTCGGTAGGTGAATTCTATTCTATTGCGGTAACCAACAATTATCAGCAAGCCGACACTGGTACAAAAATGATTCACTTAGGGAAGAATACGAAGTCAACGATTATCTCGAAAGGAATTTCCGCAGGAAAATCACAAAACTCATATAGAGGATTAGTGCAAATTAGCTCTAGAGCAGATAATGCTCGTAATTTCTCTCAATGTGATAGTTTATTAATGGGTAATGAATGTGGTGCGCATACATTTCCATATATAGAAGCCAAAAATAAATCAGCTCAAATTGAGCATGAGGCAACAACGAGTAAAATTGGAGAAGACCAAATTTTTTATTGCAATCAACGAGGGATTTCTACGGAAAAAGCAATTGCACTTATCGTCAATGGTTTTAGTAAAGAAGTCTTAAATAAATTACCAATGGAATTTGCCGTTGAAGCACAAAAACTTTTAGAAATTAGTTTAGAAGGTTCAGTAGGATAATCATTAATTCAATCACTATTATAAAATGAAAAAAATACTTACACTCTTTTTAGTCGCTAGTGTATTTACAGGTTGTAAAAATGACACTAAAACAGAAAAAGTTTCAGAAACGCAAAAAATCAATCCAGTTGATGAAAACGGAAGATCAGCCAAACAAAATGATGGGTTAAAAACAATGGTCGGACAGTTTATTTATTTCGCAGACGCAGCGGTTTTACAAACTCGAAATGACATCTATGGTGTTGTTATTAATGAAAAAATGCACGAGTTAAATACAATGGCAGAATCTTTTAAAGATGAACCAACAGACTATGTAACTGTTCAGGTAAGAGGAAAGCTGATTCCAAAACCAGAAGGCGAAGAAGGTTGGCCATTCAAAATTGATATTAAAGAGATTGAAAACGTAAAAAAATACGAATCTAACGAGAACGATGTCATTAAACTTGGAGAAAGTAAGACAGAATAATTGAAATTTATACTATGTTAAAAATAAATGATTTACACGCAAGTGTTGACGATAAAGCCATACTAAAAGGAATTAATTTAGAAGTTAAACCAGGTGAGGTTCATGCTATTATGGGACCAAATGGTTCTGGAAAAAGCACATTAGCTTCCGTTATTGCTGGTAAAGAGGAATATGAAGTTGAGCAAGGAGAAATCCTTTTAAATGGTGAAAATATTGATGAGTTGGCAGCTGAAGAGCGTGCTCACAAAGGTATTTTCTTATCATTTCAATATCCAGTTGAGATTCCAGGTGTATCTGTAACCAACTTTATAAAAACTGCTATTAACGAAACTAGAAAAGCAAAAGGTTTAGAAGATATGCCAGCAAATGAAATGCTTAAAATGATTCGTGAAAAAGCTGAAATGCTAGAAATAGATCGTAAGTTTTTATCACGTTCTCTTAATGAAGGTTTTTCTGGTGGAGAGAAAAAGCGAAATGAGATTTTTCAAATGGCTATGTTAGAACCTAAATTGGCAATTTTAGATGAAACAGATTCTGGTTTAGATATCGATGCTTTGCGAATTGTTGCCAATGGTGTCAATAAATTAAAGAGTAAAGACAACGCTGTAATCGTCATTACGCACTACCAGCGTTTATTAGATTATATCGTTCCAGATTTTGTTCACGTATTGCACAATGGGAGAATTGTAAAATCGGGAACCAAAGAATTAGCGCATCAGCTAGAAGAAAAAGGCTACGATTGGATAAAAGAAGAAGTGAATGCTTAGTATAAGTAATTAGGTATATTTTATACCGTAACAAACGACTTAAACTTTGCAAACTGAAGACTAAAAAAAATGGATTTAAAAGATAAATTAGTATCGTCATTTATGGCTTTCGAGAATACAGTAGATGTAGATGCTCCAGTTCATGATGTGCGATGTGAGGCAATAAAAACGTTTGAGGACAAGGGCTTTCCTTCAAAGCGTGACGAAGCATGGAAATATACATCTCTTAATAGTATATTAAAACATGATTATAGTGTGTTTCCAAAGACCGAAAATGCATTAGAATATAGTGATATAAAGAAGTATTTCATTCACGACATCGACAGTTATAAGATTGTATTTATCGATGGAAAATATTCATCGCACTTATCTCAAACCACACACGATGGGATTGATGTATGTTTGATGTCTGCGGCCTTATCAAAACCAAAATATAGAATTCTTATTGAAAACTATTTTAATAAAGCAGCTACAAAAGATAGTCTTACATCATTGAATACTGCATTTTCGCAAGAAGGTGCTTACATTCATATTCCAAAGAATAAAGTGGTTGAAAAACCAATTCAAATATTACATTTTTCTACGGGAAATGAATCGGCTTTAATGCTTCAACCGCGTAACTTGATAGTGGTTGATGAAAATTCACACGTTCAAATTATTGAACGCCATCAAAGTCTAACCGATAATCCTGTTTTGACAAATAGTGTCACAGAAATTTTTACAAATAAACGTGCGATAGTTGATTATTATAAAATCCAAAATGACAATCAAAATGCATCGCTTATTGATAATACATTTGTTAAACAAAAAAGAGAAAGTCATGCCTCAGTGCATACCTTTTCATTTGGTGGAAAATTAACACGTAATAACCTTAATTTCTTTCAAAATGGTGAGCGCATCGATTCTACCTTAAATGGTGTTACAATTATTGGAGGCAAACAACATGTAGATCACAATACACTAGTACATCACATAGAACCTAATTGCGAAAGTCATCAAGATTATAAAGGGATTTTTGCAGATAAATCTACTGGTGTTTTTAACGGCAAGGTCTATGTAAACAAAGAAGCACAAAAGACCAATGCTTTTCAATCAAATAACAATATTTTGTTAAGTAATAATGCCTCAATTAATACAAAACCACAATTAGAAATTTTTGCAGATGATGTGAAATGTTCTCATGGTTGTACTATTGGTCAGTTAGATGAAAGCGCTATGTTTTACATGCGATCAAGAGGAATTCCAGAAAAGGAAGCTAAAGCATTACTCATGTTTGCGTTTAGTAATAATGTATTAGATTCTGTGAAGATTCCTGAAATAAAACAACGTATCACTAAGATTATTGCTAACAAACTAGGTGTTAATCTTGGGTTTGATTTGTAATGAATACAGACTTAAAACATACAAATTTTGATGTTGAAACCATAAGGAAAGATTTTCCAATACTTCAAAGAAAAGTAAATGGAAAACCTTTAGTCTATTTTGATAATGCTGCAACGTCTCAAACACCACAACAAGTTATTGATGTCATTGTAGATTATTACTCAAATCACAATGCCAATATTCACAGAGGTGTTCATACACTGAGCCAGGAAGCTACTGATTTGTATGAACAATCACGAAGTAAGATTCAAAAGCACTTTAATGCAAAACACAGTCATGAAATTATCATGACTTCGGGAACAACACATAGTATTAATTTAGTTGCAAATGGGTTTTCTTCACTATTAAAAAAAGGAGACGAAATATTAGTTTCTGCCCTAGAACATCACAGTAATATTGTGCCTTGGCAAATGTTATGTGAACGTACAGGAGCGAAATTGAAAGTCATTCCTATGAATGAACAAGGCGAATTAATCTTAAGTGATTATGAAACCCTACTTTCTGAACATACAAAATTGGTTTTCGTTAACCATATTTCAAATGCTTTAGGAACGATTAACCCAATTGAAATAATTATAAAAAAAGCACATCAAGTTGGAGCTGCAGTTTTAATTGATGGCGCACAATCTTGTCCACATTTAGTGCCAGATGTACAAGCCTTAGATGTTGATTTTTATGTTGCTTCTGCTCATAAAATTTGTGGTCCGACAGGTGTTGGAATGCTTTATGGAAAAGAAAAATGGTTAAACAAATTACCACCTTATCAAGGCGGTGGAGAAATGATTGCTGAAGTTACATTTGAAAAAACAACCTATGCCGATTTACCTCATAAGTTTGAAGCTGGAACGCCAAATATTTGTGGAGGAATAGCTTTTGGAGCTGCTCTAGATTATATGAACACTATCGGTTTTGAACATATAGAAGCTTACGAAAAGGAGCTTTTAGATTATGGTACGCAACAACTTCTAGACATAGAAGGTTTAACAATTTACGGGACTTCAGAACATAAAACATCTGTTATTTCTTTTAATATTGAAGGTATTCATCCTTATGATATTGGAACAATCCTAGATAAAATGGGAATTGCTGTCCGAACAGGACATCATTGTGCACAACCAATTATGGATTTTTACAAGATACCTGGAACCATAAGAGCCTCATTTGCTTTTTACAATACTAAAGCCGAAATAGACGCTTTAGTTTCAGGTGTAAGAAAGGCAAAAATGATGTTGTCCTAAAAGTTTGGCTTCCTTTTTGTAATATGATATATAAACTATAAAACTTTAAAGTCATGAAACATCTAGCAATTTTAATAAGCGTGATTATATTAAAGTCTTGTGGAAGTTCACAAGATATCGCAACGACAGCCAATACTACTGTTATGACAACAAACGAAATAATTTCAGGAACTTATGTTATAGAACAATTAGACGCTACTGATATTACTGATGAGCTTACCTTAAAATTTGACACTAAGGCAAACAAAGTATCAGGTTTTGCAGGTTGTAATCGTTTTTTTGGAACCTATACAACAAATGGAAATGCCATTTCCTTTTCTGAAATGGGAGCTACAAGAATGATGTGTGACGATGAAGCTAATGCCATTGAACAAAAAATGTTTAAAACCTTAGCGAAGATTAATGCTTTTGAAATATCAAACGGAAAATTAAGTCTTAAAAACGATGAAGCTACCCTAATATTAGCTAATGAGAAGATGATGTCTAAATCTAGACAAGCTGAGTCCATGAACATTACGTATAGAGCTTCAACTAGAGGTTTTTTTGAAACTATATGGATTGAAGGCAACGTGCTTAAATATACTAATGATAGAGATTTAAATGAGATTAATAGACACATGTTGACTGATGATCAACTTTCAGAACTGAGGTCTTTATATAACAATTTAGATATTGAAGCCATCCCTTCTTTAGAACCACCATCAAAAACGTTTCAGTATGATGCAGCAGCAATGGCAAGGCTAACAATTGAATTAAATGAAAACACATACGTATCAAATGGTTTCGATCATGGTAATCCGCCAAAACCAATTGCATTATTTGTTGATAAAGTGTTATCTATTAAGGAATCTGTAGCTAAACAGTAGAGATGTTGTATTTTTGTAATATAATTTTTGAAAGCTTAATTAAAGAAAAATAATGACTATTGCAGAGATAAAAAATGATATCATTGAGGAGTTCGCCATGTTTGAGGATTGGGAAGAGCGTTACCAATATATGATTGACCTTGGAAAGACTTTACCACTTATTGATGAGCATTATAAAACAGATGACAATATCATTAAAGGTTGTCAAAGTAAAGTATGGGTACATGCTGATCTGAAAGGTGATAAAATAGCATTTACAGCAGATAGTGATGCCATTATTACCAAAGGAATCATAGCTATTCTAATTAGAGTATTCTCAAATCAACGTCCAAAAGATATTATTGAAGCAGATACTGATTTCATTGATCAAATAGGATTAAAAGAACATTTATCACCTACCAGAGCCAATGGTTTAGTAAGTATGATAAAACAATTAAAGATGTATGCCATTGCATACCAAACACAATTAAATTAATATGGAAACGACTATAGATACCAATGTTTTAGGAGAAAAAATTGTTAGAGTTTTAAAAACGATTTTCGATCCAGAGATTCCAGTAGATATTTACGAATTAGGTCTTATTTACGATGTATTTGTAAACGAAGATTACGAAGTTAAAATTTTAATGACTTTAACAACACCAAACTGTCCAGTAGCGGAAACACTTCCTTTAGAAGTTGAAGAAAAGGTGAAATCTTTAAATGATGTAAAAACTGCTGAAGTTGAAATCACTTTCGATCCACCTTGGAGTCAAGACCTTATGAGTGATGAAGCAAAACTAGAATTAGGAATGCTTTAAGCGCGTTATAAAATGGCAGATGAAATCGTAAATAGAGTTGCACAAAGCAAACTAGTTGTTATTGATTTAGAAGATTTTTATCCGCAAGGTAAACGTGTGCTATTTGATATTAAAGATTGGCTCTATGAAGGATTTGTGCTTCGTGAAAAAGAGTTTAGACAACATGTCAAATCGTACGATTGGTCACAACATCAAAATCAATATGTAGCTTTAATTTGTTCTACAGATGCCATTGTTCCTGCTTGGGCTTATATGCTAATCACTATAGAATTAGCCTCGTTTTCTAAAAAAACAATTATAGGTGACTTAAATGCTTTAGAGTCGTCTATTTACCAACATATTATAAATGGGTTAGATCTTGGAAGTTATCAGGACAAACCAATTATTATAAAAGGCTGCTCTAACAAACCAGTACCAGAAAATGCTTATGTTTTTCTTTCGGAAAAGTTAAAACCTATAGCAAAATCTATAATGTATGGTGAAGCCTGTTCTTCCGTTCCTCTTTTCAAAAAGAAAAAATAAATGTACTTACTTAGTGACTTATAATAAAAAAATGAGTCAAAAGGCTACATAGAAACAATCTATATTATATAATTTATTGGTGTTCAATTGACTAATGAATTATATTTGCATTTAATAATCAATTTTAAAACAAAAAAAATGACTAAAAGATTACTTTTAACATCTGTATTGATGCTATCATTGGTATTTGGTTTTTCTCAAACTAAAGAAGAATTGCAAGCTCAAAAAGCAGAGAAACAAGCTACAGCAGATGCAGCTCAAGCTGAAGCAGATGCATTACAAGCTCAGATAGATGCTTTACCAGGATGGAGAATAGGAGCATTTGGTACTATTGGAGGAAATTTATCTAATTTCAGTAATTGGTATTCTCAAGGAGCTCCTAATAACGCTTCAGGAAGTATCGGAATTACATTTAACGGCTATGCCAATTTAATTGAAGAAAAACACTTTTGGAGAAACTCGCTAACTGCAAATTTAAACTGGGTAAAATTAGATAATAAAGACACAGAGTTGGATGACGACAATTTTAATCCAACAACAGATGTATTTAATATTACATCACTTTACGGTAGAAATTTGACTAAAAAACTTGCTGTATCTACATTAATGGAATACAGAACAACATTATTAGACAATTTCAATGATCCTGGATATTTAGATGTTGGTGTTGGTTTCACATGGTTACCTATTGAAAATTTAGTAGTAGTAGTTCATCCTTTAAACTATAACTTCGTTTTTGCTGATAACAATAGTGTATTTGAATCGTCTTTAGGTGCTAAAATTGTAGCAGATTATACAAGACAAATTGGAGCAATAAATTTCAAATCTAATTTATCTGCTTTTCAGAGTTATAAAAGTGGAGATTTATCAAACTGGCAATGGACCAACTCTTTTGGATATACCCTTTGGAAAATGATTGGTGTTGGTTTCGATTTCGGTTTAAGAAGCAACAAGCAGGAAGCACTTAATTATGGTCTTGGACAATATGCTGCGGCTCAAGCAGTAATGGTAGATCCAAGTGTTGCAGTACCAACATTCGATAATGTTGACAATGATTTACAAACGTACTGGACTCTTGGTTTGAGCTATAAGTTCTAATCAAATTCAGCCTCATAAAAAAAAGCCTTTTGTAATTTACAAAAGGCTTTTTTTATGTGTATATGAGTTTGTTATTCCTTCTTAGGATTTTTTATTGCGAGTAAAGCATCTTTACTTATTTGAGCTAAATTAAAGTTAGCATCCATGGCAATAGCTTGATCTAATAAACCAACAGCTTGATCTAGATTATCAGTTTTATTCATGTTAAATAGAATTAAAGCCTTTAAATACGTTAAAGCACCTTTCATTGAAACTTCATAAGGCTGTTGGGTTTCATAATAGGCTTTTTTCATATCATCTTTTACATTAACTAGTCCGTAATCGACACTAGCTTTTGCACCAGCTAAATCTTGAGTTTGCGTTTTTAAATCTGCAATTTCATAAGCTAAATATGCATTAGGAGCTTTTTTAAACAAAACTTCGTAAAAGACTAGTGCACGTTTAGGTTGATTTAATGCTTTTAAAGCAAGTGCTTTTACTTCTGTACTAATATTTGAATCGGTTGCATTATTATCAATACCAACAGTATTTAAAGCTTCTAAATTTCGTCCTTCTGAAACATAGATATAGGCTAAAGTGTCTAATCGTTGTTGACTTGGCTGAAGCACATTAAGATGTGTCATGGCATTAATTACACCTTGAACATCTCCTTGGTCTTTCATTTGTTTATAATAACCTTCAAAGTGTTTTAAAAGTTCAGTTTTTGTTTGCGCTGTTATGCTCATTGAAGTCATTAAAACAACTAGGCAAAGTAATTTTTTCATCAGTTTATAGGTATTTGTTTTTATCTGTCAGATGTAATTCGCCACCAAAATATCTCAATTGGTATCAAGAATTGTTATGGCTTATTTCATAATCGTTATTATTCAGTGTGTCAAAACTAAAAAAATAAACAAAATAGTATCTTAAAAAGATGCTAATTGTTATAGTTTAATTTTAAACTCGTAATCCAAAACACGTGCCAGTTTTGTTGAATCTATGATTTTACCCTTACTTTTTTGAGTGTTATCAAAATTAGGTAACGCTAAGTTTTGAGCTTTACAAATTGACGTGTAGTAGGTTTTTTTTTCAGGGTGAGAAGACGTTGAAGCGTTAAAGGTGTCGTTCCAAACATTTTGTTTTATAATTGTTTCAATGATGGCTATACAATCAATTTGATGAATCAAGTTTATTGGTGCATGAGGATTTTTTATGTTGTTGCGACCTGATAGAAATTTTGCAGGATGTCTATCGTCTCCAAATAATCCAGAAAAGCGAACTATTGTTGTTTTAAAATTTATATTATGTTGAAATAATTCTTCAACAGACATAAGTTGTTGGGCATTTTGAGATGTTGTTGATGTTAGACTTGTTTCAGAAATTACAGGAAAACCTACTTGATCATCATATACAGAAGTTGAACTTACCAACAATACATTTTTAATTGAAGACGCTTCAACATAAGGTAAAATATGTTGCATCTGCTTCACATAATTTGCTTTAGGGTTTTTTCTTAAACCTGGTGGAATATTAAGGACTAAAGTTTCGCAATCGGCAAGGCACTTTTCTATATCACCAGTGATACCTTCCGAAGATAATTCAACTAAATAGCCTTCAATCTTATTTGAATGTAAAGCTTTTATTTTTTCATAAGTTGTTGTTGAACCTTTTACCTGATACCCTTTTTTAACTAAAGATATGGCTAGCGAAAACCCTAACCAACCACAACCAATAATGCTAATTTTTTGTTTCAATTCATTGTTTTTAATGGATTCCAAATTTACAAATAATTGACCTGTTTTATTGCTTTAGCATAATTCACTTATTTTCAGTAACTTTAAATTCAACACTAAAAAATCAGGTATGGGTATTAAAAGTTTTCAAGGTGCAAGAAAGCAGCAACAGAATACAACTGAAGTTGCAGCTTTAAAAGTAAGTGATTATATGTCTCGTGAATTAATCACTTTTAAACCAGAGCAAACGGTAGAAGAAGTGATTCAAACGCTTATCAGGTATAAGATTTCTGGTGGTCCAGTAGTTAATGGTAACAACGAATTGGTTGGTGTTATTTCGGAAGGTGATTGTTTAAAACAAATAAGTGAAAGCCGATACTATAATATGCCAATGGAACAACATACCGTTGAAAATAGAATGGTAAAACACGTGGAAACCATCGATGGTAATATGAATATTTTTGACGCTGCCAATAAGTTTTTAGATTCTAAAATACGTCGTTTCCCAATTGTCGAAAATGGTAAACTAGTTGGGCAAATTAGTCAGAAAGATGTTTTGAAAGCTGCTATAGAATTAAAAGGACAAAATTGGAAATAGACTAAGGTCGTTTCAGCCTTACTTCGGGCAAATCAGTAATAATAATCTTTTGTTTATCGACACTTTCTAAGGTCGCAATTTTTGAATATGGATAGTCAGGCATTGGTTCGCTTAATGTTTTCCATTTGGCAATACCAGCAACAGTAACTTCCTCACCTATTTCAATAACGCCTTCTTTATATCTTAGTCGTTTATTAAAACCAAATAGCGTAGTATGATCAATATGATAGTGTTGTAAAAGCGCGATAAACTTTTGGGTGGGATCATTGAATGTACCTGAATTTTGACTTTGATCTTTTACTAAATGGCATTTGTAGTTTTTTGGATTCTCTTTTGGTGAAACAATAATAAAATCATGCTTCGTTTGAATAAAAAATTCTTGAGAACGTTCCTCATCTATTATCGTTTTCCAATGTGAACTTTTACCTGTACTTACTTTTTGTTGAATAACAATTTGGTAAAACACACATTTACGTTTCGAATATGGAGCAATAAGAGGTTCTTTTACATGTAACGCTTTACCGCTTACTTTTGAAAGCTCATTGGTTTTTAAACTTGAAGCTGGTTTGTTTGGAATCTTTGAAAGTGTTCTAATGATAACATTTTTTGCACTAAAATAATAGGTACAAAAAATAATAATTGCGACAACACAAAAAAATATGATAACGATAATTGGTCCACTCATTTAATTAGGTTTTATACAATATCAGTATGGAATAATCACAAATAGTTACAATTAACTCTCGCGTTTCACTAAGGCATAATAATCGCCTTCAAGTGGTAAATAGCCTTGATCATAAACAAAATAGTAAATGGTTCCAGCTTTGGTGGTGTAAATACTTGTAAAGTAATTGAAGTCAAACCCTTTTTCAATTAATTTGGCTCTTGAGACTTTGGTTTTCTGATTCGGATTTAAAGCTTCAAGAATACGATAGTTTTTTCGCAACCAATTATTAGTGTTTCTTATCAGATTTTTTTTGTCTTTATTTATCGTATTATTATAAGAATTACGACAGGCATCACTGCAGAATTTTTTATCAATTCTTCCAACGATTTTATCGCCACATTCTGGACATTTTTTTTCCATAATTTATCCGTTTTTTAATTATAATGATTGCGAAATGATGACAGTATTGGTGTTATTTACCTTATCATATACATCGACTTTATAGACTTTTGTTTTTAAAAATTCGATTACCACTTTTAATTGATTACTTTTTTTGTCTTCTAAGGAGGCATTAAATAAAATGACGCCATTTGAAGATTTCGAATTCACAACATCGTTCCAAAACGATAGTTCTAAAAATTGTTTGGGAACTTTAATATCAATAAATAAATCAATAATGATAAGATCAAATTTGTGTGTATTAGCTTTTATAAAATGGAGTGCATCGTTACAAATAATAGTGGTATTTGAATTGTTTTCAAGTTGGTATTCAGTTTTTGCAATGTCTATAATTACAGGATCTATATCTACTGCTGTTATTTGTTTTTGATAGTTGAAATCTTGTCGAAGGGTTTCGATAACACTTCCACCACCAAGGCCTAAAAGTAAAATTGAATTCGTGTTTTTAAGATCAATTTTCTCTAGTCCAAACTTTAAAATGGCTTGTAATGAACCATAAGAATAGTTGGCATTTTTGGTGTTGAGGTGTTTTTTTCCGTTATACCAAGTGATTTCTAAAGTGTCACTATACGTAGATTTTACTTTACGTGTAAGTGGGTATAAATAGCTGAGATACTTGCGCATAACGCAATGTACTAAAAATTTATTATCCGTTTACAAACGACAACAAATATTTACAAACGAATTTAAACAGGTAACAACCGACTAATATTTGCAAGCTGTTTCATATTTGCACTGTTGAATCGAACTAATGACATTCAATATATTTAAAACCTTATCTTATGAATACGTTAAGAAACAAAGTACAATTAATTGGTAACTTAGGAAACGATCCAGAAATCGTAAAACTTGAATCAGGAAAACTATTAGCTAAATTTTCAATAGCAACTAATGAAAGCTATAAAAATGCACAAGGCGAAAAAGTGACTGACACACAATGGCACAATGTTGTGGCTTGGGGAAAAACTGCAGAGATTGTAGAGAAATATGTTACCAAAGGGAAAGAAATTGCTATTGAAGGCAAATTGACATCAAGAAGCTATGATGATAAAGAAGGTCAAAAGCGATACATTACAGAAGTTGTTTGTAATGAGTTATTGATGCTTGGCAAACAATAATATGAATTCAAATGAAATTTTAAGGCGCTCAATCGAGCGCCTTTTTTTATTCTGAGATCGAAATATTGCGCTTAGCTTCATTCCCAAATTCATCAACAACAGTAATCAAATGTTGTCCAGCTTTTGGAATAATAGCTAATTCATGAATGTCTTTTGTCGTTCCGATATAAAGTTCATCTACATACCAATACACACTCGATTCTGGTTTTGAATGTGCTATTTTTAGAATTAAATCATTCGTTTTTCCGTCGAAATCCTTTGGTAGAAAAACCGAATTGTTTGTTTTTGGATATATAAAATCTATAACTACTTGATTTTCTCCCATACAATCCAATCGCAATTTAGGTAAAGCTTTATAAAACGGATTTTTTGTTTTGTAGTAATAAGCCTTTAGTGGAGACAACACAAACCAAGGTTTATGCTTAATTGCATTTAAATCTTCACAAGAAGAGTTCACTTGATAAGTTTCTGTTGCATCAACATGAGCAAGAATATGATACGGACAAGGTTCGGTTTTTAACCCACTAATCTGAATAAAGGCATCTTCCGTATCGTCGCAAATTGAAGACGCTCGATGTCCACTTTTAGAGCATATACTAACTTCCTTCATTTCATCAAATGGTTTGGCAAACCAATCGCTATTTGGTAAGATGTCAAACACATCAAAAAGAATAGGAGCAGCAGTTTGTACGCCAACTAATCCAGGTCGACCTTCACCATCTGCATTACCTACCCAAACGCCAACAACATAATCTCTGGTGGAACCAATTGCCCAAGCATCTCTAAATCCGAAACTTGTGCCTGTTTTCCAAGCAATTTGTTTGGAGTCATCGAAAAACTCCCAACTTTCATCACCTTCAGGTCGATTTACCTTTTTTAAACTTTCATAAGTTAAATAAATAGAAGCAGCATCAAAAAGTGTTTTGTTCGTTGATGTTTTTCCGAAATCTACAGGTTCTGAAACCATAAACGTTGGTTCAGCAAACTCATTGGTATAATATTCACTTGATGTTTCAGAAAAATGATTTAATGTTGATGATAAAGCAGCATAACTTTTACATAAATCCCAAAGATTACTTTCGGCTCCTCCAAGAATGAGCGATAAACCATAATGATTGGCATTATATTTTAAATCCTTAAGTTGTAACTGTTTTAAATAGTGATGAAATCTATCCAATCCAAAATCTTGAAGCATTCTTACTGCAGGAACATTTAATGAACGCGATAACGCTCTACTTGCAGGCACTACACCATCAAATTCTTTATTAAAATTCTCAGGATTATAACTTCCAAATTGTGAAGGGATATCTGCAACCAACGTATTTGGTAATAAATCTCCAGCATCTAACATAGCTGCATATAAAAATGGTTTTAGAATACTACCTGTACTTCTAGGTTTGTCAATAATATCAACATCTTTTTGATGAGCGCGATCTGACGGCGAATTTCCAATATAAGCGAGCACTTCTCTTGTATGAACATCTAAAACTAATACAGCTGCATTGTGAATTTCGTTTTGCTTTAGAATATTATATTGATTTTTTACAATGTGATTCACGCGTTCTTGCAGCTTTGTATCGACAGTTGTTTGTATCCGTTTTCCTTTATTTGATTGCGCTACTTTCTGAAGTAAATGTGGAGCAATTTGAGGTATGGCATAAGGTTTTTGAGGTAAGTTTTCTGCTAATGATAAGTCATAGGTTAGAGGGTCAATTATTTCATTCTCAAGAAGTTTTTTTAGTAATCGATTTCGTTTTTTTAATAAGCGTTCTTGATTTTTCCCTGGATATATCAAACTTGGCGCATTTGGAAGTACTGCTAAAGTTGCACTTTCTGCCCAAGACAATTGATGTGCATCTCGATTAAAGTATCGCCAAGCTGCAGCATCTAGTCCAACAACATTTCCACCAAAAGGAGCATTGCTACTATAGTAGGCTAATATATCGTCTTTAGAATCACGGAACTCCAAACGAGAAGCTAAAATAATTTCTTTTACTTTTTCAAAGTAGGTTCTTGATTGGCCTTTTCTAGAAAGCCTAATGACTTGTTGTGTGAGCGTACTACCTCCTCGTTTCACTTCACCAGAACTGATATTATCTTTTAATGCCTTAAAAATTGAAACAGGATTGAAACCTGGATGCTTGTAAAAGTATTCATCTTCAAACTGTACAATACAGATTTTGAATTTCTCTGGAATACTATCATTATGAGGAAATCGCCATTGCCCATCAGCAGCAATTTGTGCGCCTAATAATTCATTGTTTTTAGACGTAATAACTGTCGCTGTTGGATCCTTAAATAACTCGTTTGGTAAACAAAAAAAATAACCTAATAAGACTGCCAAAAGCAATATTGATTTCTTCCTATTCTTCTTAAAAAAATGAGTTAACCTATACATAAGCTATACGAAAACGTTATAGTTGTTTTTTTGATGACGATTTTTGTAATATTATTATATATTACATTGTTTTGGGCATAATATTTCTATCATAGATACGTGAAAAAGTACTTAAATAATCTTAATGTAATCATAATTTTCAGCATTTTTTTTTCTTCGGAAATAGGACATGCTCAACTTGGGTTTTGCCAAGGAAACTCTGGAGATCCAATTTTTATAGAGAACTTTGGAACAGGTCTTACTGACACACCTTTGCCAGCTGGAACAACAACTTATAATTATGCAAACGGTGGTGATCCACTTGATGGTTTATATACGGTTTCAAGTAATACAAATTATTTTGATTGGTTTGACATTCAGGATCATACACCAAGTGATGTGAATGGTAGAATGTTGGTAGTAAATTCTAATTTTACTGCAGGTGAATTTTATAGAACATCTATTAATGGATTGTGTGAAAATACATCTTACGAATTTTCATCGTGGATTGTTAATTTAACACCTGCTGGAGGATTTTGTGGTGCTGGAGCAATTCCGGTGAACGTTAGATTTGAAATTTGGGATAATACAGATACTAATTTATTGGCCTCAGGGAATACAGGGAATATTGGAAGTTCTAACACTCCTAATTGGCAGCAGTATGCCTTAGCTTTTCAGACTACTCCTAGTCAAACATCAATTATTTTAAAAATGATCAATAATGGTTCTGGTGGTTGTGGTAATGATTTAGCTATTGATGATATTGTTTTTAAAAGTTGTGGTGATTTCATTGCTGTAACTGATCCGTCAAATAACAGTTCTGTTACTTTATGCAGTAGTCAGACACCCTATTCAACAACCTTAACTGCAACACCAGACAATTCTGTTTTTAATGATCATTATTATCAGTGGCAAGAAAGTCCGGATGAAATGACTTGGACAGATATTATTGGTGCTACAAATCAAAATTTAATTCTTACTGGAGTTGCAACTACCACGTATTATAGAGCTAAGGTTGCAGAGTTTCAATCAAACCTTAGTAACAATGATTGCATAACCTTTTCAACAACATATTCGATATCTGTAACTCAAGTTCCTAATCCTCCAATGATAGAGTGTTGGGAAACCGCAACCATAAATAATACCACTTGTAGTTGGGTAGTCACAGGAACTCAACCTATAGAACCTACTGGATTAGAATGTTGGGAAACTACAGCTTTCAATACTACAACCTGTAGCTGGGATGTTTTAGGTACTCAGCCACAACCACCAATGTTAGAGTGTTGGGAAACGGCTAATTTTAATGCGATGACTTGTAGTTGGGAGGTTACAGGAACCCAACCAATTGAACCTTCAGGATTAGACTGTTGGGAATCAACTTCATTTAATACGACAACATGTAGTTGGGACATCTTAGGCACACAACCAGTGCAACCTACTTTAGAATGTTGGGAAACTGCAACTTTTAATAATATCACATGTTCTTGGAACGTTTCAGGAACTCAACCGACAGCACCTACAGGATTACAATGTTGGGAAACGACAGCTTTTAATGACGTTACATGTTCATGGGATATTTTAGGAACTCAACCTGTAGAACCTACTGACCTTTTATGTGATGAAACGGCTAGTTTTAATACAACCACATGTAGTTGGGAAATTATAGGAGGACAACTAATAATAGCGAATACCCCCTTACCCTTAGAGTATTGTGATGCAGACAGTGATGGTTTTGGAGTATTTATGTTAACGGACACTGAGAATGAGATAACGGGTTCGGATCCAAGTTTAACGGTAAGTTACCATGAGACGATGT
>NZ_JAXMOD010000002.1:0-485138 GCF_034670085.1 Psychroserpens sp.
GTTCCTATACTAAACGCAAAAAGCATCATAAAGACTAAAGCCTTCATACTGCTACTTTGTTTGGTAATAAGATCAATGCTACAACACGATAAATTTGTGATAGACTGCCAGATTGAGGCGCGACTACCGCTTCGGGTAAAATTGCTCATAAACATAACATTTGGTTTTAAATTAAAATTATCTTAACATTTATATTGACAATACTAATATTGTCAGCAAAACCGCAAATACAAAATTTGCGAATAAGCTTAAACTCAGTAAAACATTCTGAAAAAACAGAATATTCCGTTAGAATAGTAAAACTCTAACTGTAATAAATGCTAATAATCAATTGTTGTGCTATCAAACAATTTTAAGGTAAGAACACAAAAAATAATTGCTATAATACTATTTTCTGTGGCGTCAAAATGAATACAATTCACCTTAACTTACTTTCAAAAGTAGAGGATAATATATTGACTGCCAAATAAATTTGTTGTTTTTTTTCAGATTAAACAGTTGAACATTTTTTTTTGCATTTAGTCGAAAAGTAATTCATTTTCGATGCAAAAATCTTCGATAAAATGTATTGAAGTTTTAATATTTTCATGAAAAATACTATCCTCTTTCACAAATGGGACTTCTTCCCTGTAACTTCTTAATAAAGAATTGATTAATGGAGAAGACAACTTTGGACTTCGAAAGTATAGGGCTTGAGACGCATTAAATAATTCAATGGCCAAAACACGTTCTACATTGTGCACTAATGTATAGGCTTGTGTTGCTGCATTTGCTCCCATACTTACATGATCTTCTTGACCATTACTAGATACAATACTGTCTATACTTGCAGGTGTAGCTAATTGTTTATTTGCGCTAACAATACTGGCAGCTGTATACTGTGGAATCATAAATCCTGAATTTAAACCAGGATTATCTACTAGAAAAGTTGGTAAACCTCTTAGACCAGATACTAACTGATAAATCCTTCGTTCAGAAATATTTCCTAATTCTGCCATTGCTATTTTTAAATAGTCTAATGCTAATGCCAAGGGTTGTCCATGAAAGTTTCCGCCTGAGATGATTTTATCTTCACCAACAAATACATTTGGATTATCGGTTACTGAATTAATTTCAGTTTTAAAAGTTCGTTCTACAAATGCCAATGTGTCTTTTGTTGCTCCGTGAACCTGAGGAATACATCTAAAGGAATAGGGGTCTTGAACTTCTGTTTTTTCTTGACGAATCATTTCACTACCTTCTAGAAATTCTCTGATGCGCTCAGCAGTTTTAAGCTGTCCGTTATGAGGTCTAACTAAATGTACTAATTCATCAAACGGTTCAATTCTACCATCGAATGCATCAATAGAAATACTAGATATTAAATCTGCCATATAAGACAACTTATAGGATTTTAATAATAGGTGAATTCCATAAGCACTCATAAACTGTGTTCCGTTTAACAAAGCCAAACCTTCCTTAGATTGTAACTTGATTGGCTGCAGTTGTAATTCGTTCAGAACAGATTCAGCATTACAAATTTCATTATTATAATAGACTTCACCTTTACCAATTATAGGTAAAGATAAATGAGCTAATGGTGCTAAATCGCCAGATGCTCCTAACGAACCTTGAGTATAAACTAATGGCAAAATATCGTTGTTAAAAAAGAAGATTAAACGTTCAACAGTCGTTAATTGCACACCACTATGACCATAGCTAAGTGATTGTATTTTTAAAAACAACATTAATTTAACGACCTCCTTCGGAACTAAATCTCCAATTCCACAGGCATGAGACATGACAAGGTTTTCTTGTAATTGGGTTAATTTATCTTTTGAAATTTTCACATTACACAACGACCCAAATCCAGTATTAATACCATAAATAGGCTTGTCTTCTTCTTGCATTTTTACATTTAGATAGTCCCTACACCTTAATATTTTATTAATGGCATCAGTAGATAATTCTATTTTTTTTTGCTGAAAAACAATATCATTAAGGGTAGTAAGATCTAATGTTTCAGAAGAAATTTTATGCACAGTATTCATTATAATTGATTTGTTTTTTCAAAAATCAACAATACATAAATAGTATGCAACAAATGTTAATAATTTATAAAATGTAAACAAAACACTTATAATCTATTATTTTTGAAGAAACTAAAATCATATCAAATGAAAAGAATACTTGTAGTATTATGCGCATTATCAATAGTAGCATGTCAAGAAGAACCTAAAGATTATGTTACCCTTAGTGGGAAAATTTTAAACGCTCATGAAAGTAAAACGTTAAAAGTATATAAAGACAAAGAGTTTGAAAAAGTGATTACCGTTAATGATGATGGTACGTTTAGCGACACTCTAAAAGTAGCTGAAGGAGATTATTCAATGAAACATGGAGATGAACTTGGATCTATATATTTAAAGAATGGATTTGAAGCGTCTTTTGAAACTGATTATAATGATTTTGATAAAACCTTAGTATATAAAGGAGATGGATCTGACATTAATAATTATGGGATTCAATCTTATTTGTTGTCAGATACTTATTTTACCGATGACTTATTTGCAAATCCTAATGCTGCAAGTTTAGAAAAAGCTGTAACTGAATATAAGGCTGGATTTCAGAAATTAGAAGCAAATTATAAAGGATTAGATTCTTTGCATAAAGCGAATGGACAAGCTAATATGGAAGGCACTATTAAATCCTTAAAAAGTTATTTGTCTGGAAAAATCGCTCTACGTAGTGCTCTTCCTGAAGGATCGCCTTCTCCAACTTTTGATAATTATATCAATTATGCAGGAGGTACAACTTCGCTTTCAGATTTAAAAGGCAAATATGTTTATGTTGATATTTGGGCTACTTGGTGTGGACCTTGCAAACGTGAAATTCCTTCTCTTAAGAAAGTAGAAGAACAATTTCATGGAAAAAATATAGAATTTGTAAGCATCTCTGTGGATGATGAAAGACGAAGTGGAACTAAAGAGAAAGCCTTTGAATCATGGAAAAACATGGTTAAAGATAAACAACTAGGTGGTATTCAATTGTTTTCTGATAATGCTTGGCAATCTGATTTTGTAAAAAATTATAAGGTGAATGGTATTCCTCGTTTTATTCTTATAGATCCAAACGGAAACATTGTTAGTCCAGATGCACCAAGACCATCTAATCCAAAACTAGTAGAAATTTTAGAAGAAAAACTTAGTATCTAATATAGTTAGAACGCATTACCTTAAAAAAGCCACTCATTCTTAAGTGGCTTTTTTTGTATAATTAAATTTTTATTTTTTCTCTTCTTCTTGCTCAACTTGAGGTTGCTCAGGTTGCTTAAACAAATCAATATAAGCTTTACCTAAGGCTTCAATAACATGGCTAGCCATTAAACTTTGATAGCCTAAATCTTCAATGGCAATATCTGCCGAGCGTCCATGAAGATAAACACCAAATAACGTGGCTTGCAAGGCATCATAGCCTTGAGCGATCATTCCTGCTAAAATTCCTGTTAATACATCTCCAGTTCCTGCAGTTGCAAGTCCTGGATTTCCAGTAGTGTTAATGTAATAGTTTTCATTATAAACAGTGATAGTATTTGCGCCTTTAATTACTAAAATGATGTCATACTTTTTTGATAAGGCTTTCACTTTTTGTAGCTTATCGAAATCATCATTCCATTTACCAATTAAACGTTCCAACTCTTTTGGATGCGGTGTTAAAACGGTTTGCTTAGGCAACAATTTTAATAAAGACTTCTTCTTAGACAAAATATTTAATCCATCAGCATCTATAACTAAAGGTGCTTTATTAGACTTGAGGAATTTTTCTAATGCAGTTATTGTTTTGGCATCTGTTCCAAGTCCAATTCCTAAGCCTATAACGTTTGGTTCAATTTCAAAATTAATATCTGTAATAATATGGTCATCTTTATCAGTAATTACCATCGCTTCTGGTAATGCCGTTTGTAATATAGAATAACCACATTTTGGAACAAATACAGTTACCAAGCCAGCTCCTGAAGCCAATGCAGCTCTACTTGCTAAAAGTGTTGCTCCAATTTTACCATAACTACCACCAATAATTAAAGCGTGACCATAAGAGCCTTTATGAGAGAATTTTTCTCGAGGTTGATACATTGGTAAAACTTCATGCTTACCTATGAGTATTGCGTCTGTTTTTGTTTTGAATAAAAATTCCCTATCAATCCCTATATCTATAACTTCCCATTGCAATGAAAACTTAGCAGTATCTGGTAAAAAGAAAATCAATTTTGGAGATTGAAAACTCAACGTGTGATTTGACCAAACTACACTATTTTCATTATCTACAACCTTATCTGTAAATGCACCTGAAGGAATATCGATTGATAGTGTATATGCTTGACTTGTTCTAAAATGCATAAATAATTGAGTTACCCATTCATCTACTGAACGATTTAAACCAATTCCGAAAACAGCATCTATAATAATATCATCCTTGTGAATTTGAGGAAACTCTTCTTTGCAGGTCAACATTATTGGCCATTCTTTTGTAGTTTCCTTTATACGATCATAATTGACTAAAAAATCTTTTGATCGTTTATCACTACAATTAACAATATAAGTTTTTACATTATAACCATGTGTAATTAAATGTCTAGCGACTACTAAACCATCACCTCCATTATTACCAATACCACAAAACACATGAATGGGAACTTGAGCTCCTTGCATTCTAATGTGCAACCAATTAAAAATTTGGATTCCTGCGCGTTCCATTAATTCTGTCGAGGTAATATTCTGTTTTTCAGCAGTTAACCTATCACCTTCATATATTTGTTCCTTAGAGAAAATTTTCACGTGTACTGTTTTATTTAAAAGTAAAAGTAATACTTTTGGAACTTAGTATAAAAACATTATACATTAAGTTGTAAATCAAAAATAATGAAAGTTTTAAAGTTTGGAGGCACTTCTGTTGGCTCTGCAAATAATATCAACCAGGTTATTGCAATTTTAGAAAATCAATCTAAAACTGGTAAGGTTATTTGTGTCGTTTCAGCGATTGGTGGAATAACAGATAAATTGTTAAATGCTGGTCGACTTGCACAGGCAAAAAATAACGAATATAAAGATGCATTTAATGCTATTCAACGGAGTCATTTAAAACTTATTGAAACGCTTATTCCTAAGAAAAACAAAGAGGTTGTAAAATATGTAGAAACAAAACTCCAAGAACTTAAAAACCTCTTAGATGGCTTGGCTTTAATAAATGAATTATCTCCAAAAACATCTGATAAATTAGTGAGTTTTGGCGAATTACTATCATCTTTTATAATTGCCGAAACTATGAAGTCTCGAGGTATGTTCGCTGAATGTAAAAATTCTCAAGAATTGGTTGTTACCAATTCAAATTTCACTAAAGCCGACGTTCTTTACAATGAAACTAATGCGAATATCAAAACTTATTTTAATTCTGTAAATCAAGACATCACCATTATTCCAGGATTTGTGTCAAAATCTAGTCTTGGAGAAATTACAACTTTAGGTCGAGGAGGATCAGATTTTACTGCTGCAATTGTAGCAGCTGCTTTAAAAGTGAAACAGTTAGACATATGGACAGATGTTAGCGGAATGTATACGGCAAATCCTAAACTTGTAAAACATGCCTATCCAATAAAACAATTGTCATATCAAGAAGCCATGGAGCTTTCTCATTTTGGAGCAAAAGTATTATACCCTCCTACGGTTCAACCTGTGTTAGATTTAAATATCCCAATTCATATTAAGAATACTTTAAAGCCTGAAGAAAATGGGACTGTAATTTCTTCTGATACTGAAATGCCTAGCATCTCTCCTGTTAAAGGCATTACAAATATTAATGATATTGCCTTACTTACATTACAAGGAAGTGGTATGGTTGGGATTCCTGGGTTTTCAAAACGTTTGTTCGAAACACTTGCTCAAGAAAAAATCAATATCATTTTTATCACCCAAGCATCTTCTGAACATTCTATTTGTTTCGGAATAGATGTTAATGATGCAGAAACTGCGAAAACGGCTATTGATTCCGCTTTTGAAAATGAAATCTCTTTACACAAAATAGATCCAATACTTGTTGAAGATGGACTTTCAATTATTGCGCTTATTGGTGACAATATGAAGAGTTTTCAAGGTATAAGTGGAAAAATGTTTAGCACACTTGGTAAAAACAATATTAATATTAGAGCCATTGCTCAAGGCGCATCGGAAAGAAATATTTCAGCGGTTATTGATAAAAATGACGTAAAAAAAGCACTCAATGTATTACATGAACGCTTTTTTGAAGTTAAAACGAAACAACTCAATGTGTTTATCATCGGCATTGGAAATGTTGGAGAAAAACTTATAGACCAAATAACACAACAGTATAGTTTCCTCAAGAAAAAATTAAAAATTGATGTTCGTATTATAGGAATGGCGAACTCTAAAAAGATGATTTTCAATGAAGATGGTATAAATCTTAATGATTGGGCCTCGCAATTTCATTATGCAGATAAATCGAGCTTACAAGGTTTTTTTAATAAGACTGTAGAAATGAATCTTCGCAATAGTATTTTTGTTGATATAACTGCTAATGAAAGTGTTTCAACCTGGTATGATGACTATTTAAAGCAAAGTATTGCTGTTGTAGCTTGTAATAAAATAGCCTGTTCTGGAACTTATGAAAACTATAAAAAGCTTCAAGAATTATCATTAAGTTATAATACTCCTTTTTTATATGAAACGAATGTTGGTGCTGGTTTGCCAATAATAAATACACTTAATAATTTAATAGCTTCGGGTGATAAAGTAACAAGCATCCAAGCTGTTTTATCTGGAAGTTTAAATTTTGTTTTTAATAATTTTAGTGATCGAACAAATTTTCATGACACCGTTAAACGTGCTCAATTTGAAGGCTATACAGAGCCAGATCCTAGAATAGACTTGAGTGGTATTGATGTAGCAAGAAAAGTATTAATTCTAGCTAGAGAAAATGGAGGCTTAATGGAAATCGAAGACATCGATAACCAGTCCTTTTTGACTGAGGCAAATCTTGCCAGTAAATCTGTAGATGATTTTTACAAATCTCTTAAAACTGACGAAGCTCATTTTCAAAAACTATATGCTTCTGCAAAAGCGAAAAACTGTCAGTTAAAGTATGTGGCTGAATACAAAAATGGGAAAGCAAAAGTTGGTTTAAGGGAAATTCCTGAAGGTCATCCGTTTTATAATTTAGAAGGAAAAGATAATATTGTCATGTTCTATTCAGAGCGATACCCTGAACAACCATTGATCGTTAAAGGCGCTGGTGCTGGTGCAGATGTAACTGCATCTGGATTATTTGCTGACATTATTAAAATAGGAAATAAATAAATGGATCAGATAAAAATTTTCTCTCCTGCAACTGTAGCAAATGTGTCCTGCGGCTTTGATGTTCTTGGTTTTTGTTTAGATACCATAGGAGATGAAATGATTATTAAAAAAACATCTCAAAAAGGAATAACCATTTCAAAAATTGATGGTTATAAATTGCCCTTTGAAACTGAAAATAATGTCGCTGGTGTTTCGGCTCTTGCTCTATACAACGATGCAAATCCAGACTTTGGTTTTGATATAGAAATCTATAAAAAAATTAAACCAGGAAGTGGCATTGGAAGTAGTTCTGCAAGTGCAGCTGGAAGTGTTTTTGCAATGAATGAACTACTGGGAAGACCATACAACAAGACTCAACTTACAAACTTTGCCATGAAAGGCGAAGCTTTAGCTAGTCACTGTGAACACGCAGATAACCTTGCTCCTGCTTTATTTGGTGGCTTTACATTAGTGAAAAGTTTAGCACCCTTGAAAGTTTTACAATTACCAACTCCAAACGAACTGTTTGCCGTTGTTATTCATCCACAAATAGAAATTAAAACTTCAGAATCTAGAGCGATTTTACCTCAAGAAGTCCCATTAAAAAATGCAATCACGCAATGGTCAAATGTTGGTAGTCTTGTGCATGCATTGCATACTGAAGATTATAGTTTGCTTAGTGCAAGCCTAGAAGATGTTATCGTTGAACCGCATCGAAGCAAGTTAATTCCGCATTTTGAAAAGGTGAAACAAACTGCACTAAAACATGGTGCTTTAGGTTGTGGTATTTCAGGTTCTGGCCCTTCAGTTTTCAGTTTATGCAAAGGGGAAGTCATTGCTAAAAAAGTTAAAGATGCCATTCAGAATGTTTATTCTCAAACAGGAATTGATTTTGAAATTCATTTGTCAAAAATTAACACCGAAGGCATAAAAATATTGTAATCGATCATGATCTATTTTAGTCTAAATAAAAAAGCTCCACATTCAACTTTTAAAGATGCTGTTATAAAAGGGTTAGCTCCAGATAAAGGCTTGTATTTTCCAGAACAAGTAGATCCTTTACCAGCTACATTTTTTAATAATATTGATTCTTTATCCTATAGCGAAATCGCGTTTCAAGCAATTAATCAGTTTGTAAGTCCTGATATACCTGAAGACGTTTTAAAAGATATCATTGAAGACACTTTGTGTTTTGATTTTCCTGTTGTTGAATTAGGTAAAAACATGTCTACACTCGAATTATTTCACGGACCAACAATGGCATTTAAAGATGTTGGTGCTCGATTTATGGCGAGATGTCTAGGTCATTTTAATGCGACTAACACAAATGAAGTTACCGTTTTAGTTGCAACCTCTGGAGATACAGGTGGTGCAGTTGCCAATGGTTTTTTAGGTGTTAAAGGGGTTAATGTTGTCATCTTATATCCTTCAGGAAAAGTAAGTGACATTCAAGAAAAGCAACTTACTACACTTGGTCAAAATATTAAAGCACTAGAAGTTGATGGCGTTTTTGACGATTGCCAAGATATGGTAAAACGGGCATTTTTAGATGAAGATTTGACAAGCAAAATGCAATTAACTTCTGCCAACTCAATTAATGTTGCTCGTTGGTTACCACAAATGTTCTACTTCATATTTGCCTATAAGCAATTACACAACACTCACAATGAGATTGTGTTCTCTATTCCTAGTGGTAACTTCGGGAATATTTGTGCTGGAATGATGGCTCAACAATTAGGACTACCAATTAATCACTTTGTGGCATCAAACAATGCAAATAATGTTGTTACTGAATATTTGAAGACTGAAACTTACAATCCGAAACCTTCAGTGCAAACCATTAGTAATGCCATGGATGTTGGAAATCCTAGTAATTTTATTCGCATTCAAGAAATTTATAACAACAACTTTAGTAAACTAAAAGAAAATTTATCCTCTTATAGTTTTACTGATGACCAAACTAAAACTGCATTAGAAGAAATTTATAATACTTACAATTACATTGCAGATCCTCATGGAGCTGTTGGTTACTTAGGCTGCAAATCACATTTGAAAAAACATCCTAATTCGCATTGTGTCTTTTTAGAAACTGCACATCCAACAAAATTCTTGGATGTTGTTGAAGACATTATAAAAACTAAAGTTGTCTTGCCGCCACAAATAAAAGCGGTTATGGATAAAGAAAAAGTGGCTACTAAGATTTCAAATTACGATGATTTGAAAGCGTTTCTACTAAAATAAAAAGATTATGGATTCAGCAGATTGGATAGGTTCTATTGGTGTTTTTCTAATCCTTCTCGCCTATTTTTTGAATGTTCGAGGTACACTAAATCATAAAGATATTTCGTTTATATTATTGAACTTAATTGGAGCCGTTTTAGCTTGTTTAGCTTCAATACTTTTAGATTATCTACCTTTTATTATTCTTGAAGGTGCTTGGTTTTTAGTATCTCTTTATGCACTTTTAACCTTTAAAAAGGTAGCTGCTAAATAACGTAATAATACACCATAAAAAAGTGACAAATGGCTCCTCCCAAAACAAAAAAGTGCCAAATCACATGATTAAATGGGATTTTTTCAATCGCATAGAATACTATTCCAACCGTATAAAATAAACCTCCAGCAAACAAAAATAGTAATCCGTTGGTTGCCATGCGATCTGCTAGAGTTGAAAAATCAAACACAATCAACCAACCCATAACTAAATATAAAAGCGTTGAGAATGTTTCAAATTTACCTGTGAAAAATAGTTTTAAAATCACACCAAAAGCTGCAATTCCCCAAACGGTCCAAAACAATTCCCAACCCAAACTATCAGGTAATACTATAAGCAAAACAGGTGTATACGTTCCTGCGATAAGAAAATAAATACTAATGTGGTCTACGATTCTAAAATAATGTTTTCGTCGCTCACTTTTAACG
The DNA here is from genome assembly GCF_034670085.1 of Psychroserpens sp. GTDB lineage: Bacteria > Bacteroidota > Bacteroidia > Flavobacteriales > Flavobacteriaceae > Psychroserpens. Next base: position 10,248 of record NZ_JAXMOD010000002.1, read on the forward strand.
GCATGATAAAAAGTGGAGGCCAAAAACAAAATAATAATTGAAACGCCGTAAATAATAACACTAAATAAAGCATAAGGCGTGTCTTGCTTTAAAAAAACGATTAATAGTATAAGTCCAACAATACCTAAAGCAGCTCCTAAACCATGACTCCAAGCATTAAGTCGTTCTTCAAAAGCTGTTTGTATGCGCATTATTCTTTCGTTTCAGGAGTTTTATTTTTAAGCCATTTATCAGAAAGATCATAATAATCAAAATCTAAAGCTGGATCTTGTCGCTTTAATTTTCCGTCTTGAAAAGCACGTTCTAAAATGTCTTCTATTAAGAAATCTTCTTTGATATTAAATGGATCAAACTCACGTTTTAATGAAATATCAAACATGCTTGCCGTGGTATTGAACCAAAAAGCACGCCAACCATTCCTTAATTGTTTTATGAGATCAAAAGTTGTTTTACCAGTTTGTCGATGTATAAGCTTTATTAATATCTGACCTTCAGTTCGTGTTAATTTTTTGAGTTCTGCTGAAAATTCTTCTTCTATATATTTCTGAATCAATTTCGCATATTTCTTCTTTGCACGTTTCCTTTTTAAAGTTGCTAGGCGCTCATTTAAAGATGTTAGTCGTTCGGCAGCAAGCTTTGCATAAGGATATACTTTTATAGTTTTCCGTTTTAAAATCAAGTATTTAATTCGATCATCTTTGGAATCAAATTTCAAATTCTGCAATAGCAAAACTTCATTCAGGTCAATTGCTGTTTTTGGAATTGAATCGCCTTCAATTAAAATAAATTCAACAACAGTTGAGTCTTGTTGTATGGGCTCAATTTGCGCCATAACAAAGACAGGAAACACAAGGAATATGTACTTTATTAATTTCATTATTGAATGTTAAGCTAAAACCATTCCAAAACAGATTTTAAACTTTAGTCAAAATTAAATATTTACAATGTGTTAAACCTTAAAATCCTATTAATATTATTAATTTAGTACAAAATTTTTATAAATGGCTACAAAACACATACTCAACAAAAAATCAATAGATTTCCTAGAAAAATATTTAAACAATGCTGCACCAACAGGATATGAATGGGACGGACAAAAAATCTGGATGGACTATTTAAAACCTTATGTAGATGAATTCATCACAGATACCTACGGAACTGCTGTTGGAGTGATCAATCCAAAAGCTAAATACAAGGTCGTAATTGAAGGACATGCTGATGAAATCTCATGGTATGTGAATTATATTTCAGATAACGGATTAATATATGTGATTAGAAATGGTGGAAGTGACCATCAAATTGCACCTAGTAAAATTGTAAATATCCATACTAAAAAAGGCATTGTAAAAGGTGTATTTGGTTGGCCAGCAATTCATACAAGAAGTAAAGCCAAAGAAGAGCCACCAAAACCAGATAATATCTTTATCGATTGTGGTTGTGCTACAAAAGAAGACGTTGAAAAACTTGGTGTACATGTTGGTTGTGTAATTACCTATCCAGATGAATTTCACATTTTAAATAAGGACAAATTTGTATGTCGTGCTTTAGATAATAGAATGGGAGGATTTATGATAGCCGAAGTTGCTCGATTACTAAAGGAAAACAAAAAGAAACTGCCTTTCGGATTGTATGTAACTAATTCAGTACAAGAGGAAATTGGTTTACGTGGAGCCCAAATGATTACCGAAACTATTAAACCAAATGTAGCCATTGTAACTGACGTGACTCATGATACGACTACACCTATGATTGACAAGAAAAAAGAAGGTCATTTAGAAATGGGTAAAGGTCCAGTTGTTGCGTATGCACCTGCTGTACAACAAAAATTACGTGATTTAATTACAGATACTGCTGAAGCTAAAAAAATACCGTTTCAACGTTCTGCATTATCAAGAGCAACAGGAACAGATACAGATGCTTTTGCCTACAGTAATGGAGGTGTTGCTTCTGCTCTAATTTCATTGCCATTGCGTTATATGCACACCACTGTAGAAATGGTACATCGTGATGATGTAGAAAATGTGATTAAAATGATTTATGAAACATTACTAAACATCAAAGGAGGTGAAACATTCTCTTATTTTGAATAACCAACTAAGCTGGGTTTGGCTAAAAAAATAATAATGCAGGATCAAAAACATTTATTCGATATTCCTGAAGAGGTTACCTATTTGAATATAGCAAGTCTCTCACCTTCTTTTAAGGCTGTTGAACAAGCTGGAATAGATGCTGTACTTCAAAAAAGTAAGCCTTTTACTATTCCAATTTCAGATTTTTTTGATCCAGTAACTGAACTAAAATCATTATTTGCAAAGCTTATTGATGCTGATGAGCCTGAACGTGTTGTAACTATTCCATCTGTTTCTTATGGCATTGCAACAGTGGCTAACAATATTAGGCTTCAACCTAACGATGAGATTTTAGTTATTGAAGAACAATTTCCAAGTAATATTTATTCTTGGAAAAAACTTGCAGAACGTTATAATGCTAAAATTGTAACCATAAAAAGTCCGAATTTAAAACAATCCAATGCAAAGCAATGGAATCTTGATCTTTTAGATGCTATAAATTCAAAAACTGCTGTGGTTGCACTTGGAAATATTCATTGGTCTAACGGAACGATTTTCGATTTAAAAGACCTTAGAAAAAAAACTAAAGAACATAATGCTTTACTAATTGTTGATGGAAGCCAAACAATTGGTGCTTTCCCTTTTTCAATAAAAGACATTCAACCTGATGCTCTTATTTGCGCTGGCTACAAATGGTTATTTGGTCCTTATGGTTGTGCATATGCTTATTACGGAAGTTATTTTGACCATGGCGAACCTATTGAAAACAATTGGTCAAACCGATTACATAGTGAAAACTTAGCAGAATTAACGAATTACCAATCCGAATACAAACCCTTTGCAAATCGATATGCCATGGGCGAAAGTGGGAATTTCATTTATGTGAAAATGCAAATTGAAGCCTTAAAACAGGTAATTAATTGGACTCCTAAAGCCATACAAGACTATTGCAAATCTATTTCTTTTGAGGCTGCAAAAGAACTTACTAATTTTGGTTGTGAAATTGAAGACGAATCTTATCGTACTCATCATCTTTTTGGAGCTAAACTTCCCAACACTATTGATATTAAAAAACTGAAAGCAGCCTTTCAAAAAGAAAATATTTTCGTGTCTTTTCGAGGTAAATTCATCCGATTATCTTGTCATTTATATAATACTAAGCAGGATTTTGACACCTTGGTAAATTGCATTAAATCTGTCCTCTAAATTTTGGAAGAAAACATTGACATCGTAGACCAAAATGGAAAGCCAACTGGTGTTAGTGTGCTCAAATCTGAAATTCATACAAAAGGTCATTTGCACAACACAGCCCATGTTTGGTTTTATACTTCAGAAGGTAATATCTTACTGCAACAACGTGCAGCTTCAAAGGCTATTTGTCCCTTACTTTGGGATGTTTCGGTTGCTGGACATGTTGATGCTGGAGAACGAGTTGAACACGCTGCAATTAGAGAGGCTAAAGAAGAAATAGGCATCCATATGTCTGAAAATCAACTCCTAAAAATTGGCGTTTTTGAATGTTTTCAATCCTATGCTAACGGCATTATCGATAATGAACTTCATAATACTTTTATAGCGAAAGTTGATGTCAATATTGATGACTTAACACCGCAAAAGGAAGAAGTTGAAGCCTTAAAATTTGTAAGTCTTTCAGAATTCAAAATTCTTTTGAATGCAAGTGAAATCAACAACCACTTTGTGTCTAGCAATCGCAAGTACTACGAATTTGTTTTTGAAGCTATAAAAGCAAACCTAACTCCATAATTTTCATTAATTTTCGTGTATGAATAACGTATTATTAGCAGTTGCTCCCATTCTTATTATAATTGTCTATATCTATTGTAAAGATAAATATGAAAAAGAACCTAAAGGATTGTTGCTCTTAAGTTTTGTGTTTGGAGCTATTGTAAGTATCATAATCACAACCATTCTGTACCTTGGATTTGATATAATTTTACCCTTAAAAGACGACTCAAGTGTTCTACAACAATTTATCAAAGCGTTTTTTGTTGTTGCTCTAATAGAAGAGTTTAGCAAGTATGTCATTGTACGTTATTTTGCACAACCTAGATTTGCATTTAACGAACCTTTTGATGGGATTGTTTATGCTGTAATGGTCTCAATGGGTTTTGCAGCTACAGAAAATGTGTTCTACGTTCTTGAAGGTGGCGCTCAAGTTGCTGTTTTAAGAGCTTTTACTGCAGTACCTGCTCATGCAACTTTCGGTATATTAATGGGCTATTTTATGGGGAAAGCTAAGTTTTCTAATAGTCGAATTAAATTAAACCTGTATGGACTAGCATTAGCTGTTTTGTTTCATGGCACATATGATTTCTTTTTGTTTATCGATTTTATACCAGGTATTTGGATTGGTGCTTTTATTTCCCTAATCATAGGTATTGTATTATCAAGAAAAGCAATTAAAAAGCATCAGGAAAATTCTCAATTCAAATCTTTATAAAGAATAGCCATGGAAACTGATATTTTTCATATTTTTAAAAGTTGTTTTTTTTAAACTTTGCAACACCTTATAAACTTCAATTTTATGTATAAAATAAAAGTCAATAAATCATATAGTTTTGACATTTCACAAGAAGATTTAGACACACTAGATGCTATTGAAACCAACACAGATCAATTTCATGTGTTACAGAATAACATTTCGACTAAAGCTTCAGTTTTAAACTCAAATTTCAATAAAAAGCAGTATACGATAAAGGTCAATAACAATATTTATGAAGTTGACATCAATGATGATTTAGATCAATTAATCGAAGCATTAGGCTTTGAAGTTGGTGTAACCAAACAAGTTAATGAAGTTAAGGCTCCAATGCCTGGACTTATACTTGAAATCAGCGTAAGTGAAGGTCAGGAGGTAAAAGAAGATGATGCTCTTTTAATTTTGGAAGCCATGAAAATGGAAAATGTAATTACATCTCCAAGAGAAGGCATTATCAAATCTGTTAAAGTGAAACAAGGCGAAACTGTTGATAAGAATTCTCTTTTAATCGAATTCGAATAAATCAAACTCTATTTATGAAAAAAATATTAGTTGCCAATCGTGGAGAAATTGCTATTCGGGTCATGCGAACTGCAAAAAAAATGGGTATAAAAACTGTTGCAGTTTTTTCTGAAGCAGATAGAAATGCACCTCACGTAAAATATGCAGACGAAGCCGTTTGTATTGGTCCTGCACCTTCAAATCAATCGTATTTGAAAGGGGAAACAATTATAGACGTGGCAAAATCTTTAGATGTAGATGGTATTCATCCTGGTTACGGATTTCTTAGTGAAAATGCAGATTTTGCAAAGTTGTGTGAAGCCAATAATGTTATTTTTATTGGTCCGCGTTCTAAAGCCATTAAAATGATGGGAGACAAATTGGCCGCAAAAGATGCGGTTAAAGATTATAACATTCCGATGGTTCCAGGCGTAGATCATGCCATTACAGATCCAAAAGAAGCCATTCAAATTGCTAAAGATATTGGGTTTCCAATTTTAATTAAAGCGGCTGCAGGTGGTGGTGGAAAAGGAATGCGTGTTGTTGAAAAAGAAAAAGATGTCGAAGAACAAATGAAACGTGCTATTAGTGAAGCGACTTCTGCTTTTGGAGATGGTTCAGTATTTGTTGAAAAATATGTAAGTTCTCCTCGTCATATCGAAATTCAAGTCATGGCAGATAGTCATGGAAATATCCTTCACTTTTTTGAACGCGAATGCTCTGTGCAACGTCGTCATCAAAAAGTAGTCGAAGAAGCACCTTCAGTAATTTTAACACCAGAACTGCGAGAAAAAATGGGACAAGCAGCAATTAATGTGGCACGTTCTTGTGATTATTTAGGTGCTGGTACTGTTGAGTTTTTAATGGATGCTGATCTTAATTTCTATTTCTTAGAAATGAATACACGTTTACAAGTGGAGCATCCTGTTTCTGAATGGATTTCAGGTGTCGATCTTGTTGAGCTTCAAATAAAAGTGGCTCGTGGTGAAGCCTTAGATATCAAACAAGAGGATTTAAAAATCAATGGTCATGCCTTAGAACTTCGCGTTTATGCTGAAGATCCTATGAACGATTTCTTACCTAGTGTCGGTAATCTAGAGGTCTATCAATTGCCAGTTGGCGAAAATATTCGTGTCGATAATGGTTTTGAAGAAGGCATGGACATTCCTATTTATTACGATCCAATGCTTTCCAAATTAATTACCTACGGTAAAACGCGTTCTGAAGCTATACAACTAATGATAAAAGCAATTGACAATTATCATATCAAAGGTGTGCAAACGACCTTACCTTTCGGACGTTTTGTATGTGAGCATGAAGCCTTTAAAAGTGGAAATTTTGATACGCACTTTGTAAAAAACTACTACTCACCTAGCCTTTTGGAAGAACAACACCATAAGGAAGCGGAAATCGCTGGAAAAATTGCTTTAAAACGCTATTTAGAGGATCAAAAACTATTACGCTTACCAAACTAAGACGACTATGAATTCAAAAATAAAGACGCTTAATGACAAAATCGAGCTTTCCAAATTAGGAGGCGGACAAGCTCGAATAGATAAACAACATAAAAAGAAAAAACTAACTGCTAGAGAACGGGTCTTATACCTTTTGGACGAAGGTTCTTTTGAAGAAATTGGTGCTTTAGTCACTCATAGAACAAAAGACTTCGGTATGGAAAAGCAAAAGTTTTATGGTGATGGTGTTGTTACAGGTTATGGCACAGTTAACGGACGGTTAATATATGTTTTCGCTCAGGATTTCACCGTTTTTGGTGGTTCTTTATCTGAAACACATGCCGAAAAGATTTGTAAAATAATGGATATGGCTGTAAATGTTGGAGCTCCAATTATTGGTCTTAATGATTCAGGAGGTGCTCGAATCCAAGAAGGTGTTCGCTCATTAGGTGGTTATGCTGATATATTTTACCGAAATGTTCAAGCTTCTGGAGTAATTCCACAAATTTCAGCCATTATGGGTCCATGTGCTGGTGGAGCTGTATATTCTCCTGCCATGACAGATTTTACCATTATGGTTCAAGACACAAGTTATATGTTTGTTACTGGTCCGAATGTTGTAAAAACAGTGACCAACGAAGAAGTTACTAGTGAAGAATTAGGTGGAGCTAGTGTGCATTCTACCAAGTCTGGTGTTGCCCATAAAACTTCAGCAAATGATATAGAGTGTTTAGAAGATGTCAAAAAATTGCTGAGTTATTTACCACAAAGTAATAAAGAAACACCTAAAGATTTAGACTTTAATTTTCAAGATGAAGTAAGAGAAAGTTTATCTGATATCGTTCCTGAAAACGCAAATAAGCCCTACGATATGCATCATGTCATTGAAGGCATTATTGACGAAGATTCCTTTTACGAAATTCATAAAGACCATGCCGAAAATATCATTGTTGGCTTTGCGCGTTTAGGCGGGAAATCAATTGGTATTGTTGCTAATCAACCTATGTTTTTGGCAGGTGTATTAGACGTAAATAGTTCTAAAAAAGCGGCACGTTTTGTTCGTTTTTGCGACTGTTTTAATATTCCGTTGCTAGTCCTTGAAGATGTTCCAGGATTTTTACCAGGAACTGATCAAGAATGGAATGGTATTATTGTTCATGGTGCAAAACTACTTTATGCTTTTAGTGAAGCTACAGTCCCAAGAGTTACTGTAATTACTAGAAAGGCCTATGGTGGTGCTTATGATGTAATGAATTCAAAGCATATAGGGGCAGATATGAACTTTGCTTGGCCAAATGCTGAAATTGCGGTTATGGGAGCAAAAGGTGCTGCCGAAATCATTTTTAAACGTGAAATAGTTGCTGCTGAAGACCCAGAGGCTAAATGGAAAGAAAAAGAAGCCGAATATGCCGAACTATTTGCAAATCCGTACAGTGCGTCTGAACGCGGTTTTATTGATGAAGTTATTCTTCCAAAGAATACAAGAAGAAAGCTTATTAAAGCCTTTTCAATGCTAGAAAACAAAGCCGTTAACAAACCTAGTAGAAAGCATGGGAATATTCCGTTGTAATTAGTCGAATACGCGACCGTAATAATTCAAATCGACAATTTCCCCTTTTGTTGTTCTGTAATCTTTACGAATTGTACCTTCCAATTCAAATCCATTTTTGAGAATGACTGCAATACTGCCTTTATTTCTGCTACCAGCTCTACATAACAACTTGACAAATTTGTAATGTTCAACAATATGATCAATGACCAGTTTAGTTGCTTGAGTAACAATGCCTTTTCCTTCGTAATTACCATCAATAAAGGAGCCTAATTCGGCCTTTGGCACATTCATATCTATGTTTTTTACGTCTACCAAACCTACAAAAGCATTTGTGTTGAGATCAGTAATCATATAAGGCAAATAACTTACATCTTTGATGCGTTGTTCAATTTCTACACAGTATTCTTCTGTCGCCTTTAAGGTTAGCGTTTTAGAGACTGTTCCCGCAAAAAAATCTTCTAAACGTGGTCGATTACCGTCCATTAAATTGAAAAATGCTTCGCTTTCATTGGCCTGTAAAAGCTCAATGCTATAGTGGTCAAAAGTCATCATATTTAGTAATATTTAATCTGATTTTTATCAAACTGCCAATCTAACCTTCTAAATATCTAACTATCTAGCAATCGTCTGTGATAGTTAATTTGTCCGAGATGATACGCCAAATGCATGGTTAAATACATAAGAAAAAAACCAGTAGTCATTGGTTTTTCCATGACACGATGTTTGTATTCTTCTTGCAACTGTGCTTCAGATAATTGTTCTAAAACTGAAGTCACTACAACCATGGTATCCTCCACTTGCTTTACAAGTATTTCTCTAGGCACATCTTTTAAAGAAAATTCTTGTTCACGCTGTCTCACATATCCAGAATTTCCGAGTGCTGCGCCAATAAAGTGATTTAAGTTCCCAATAAGATGCAGACATAAATTACCTGCACAATTTGAAATGCCATCTGGAACTAACCAAAGATTGGATTCGTCTTTATATAATTGAATTTCTTTAATAAGCGCATTTAAATCTTTAGTATACAATGCTATGAGTGATGCTGTGTTCATCCTTTTAGTTTTAACGTTCTATAAAATTATTCAAATTAAATTAAATCTTAGCTTGATAGGTATACAAATCAAAGTATCGACCTTTAGATGCAATTAGTTCATCGTGCGTTCCTCGCTCGGCGATTCTTCCGTTTTCGATGACTAAGATTTGGTCTGCTTTGCGAATCGTACTCAAACGATGCGCAATTACAATCGTCGTTCTGTTTTTAGTCAGTTGGCTCAAACTCTTTTGAATGAGAGCTTCACTTTCGGTATCTAAATTAGAGGTTGCTTCATCTAAAATGATAATTTTCGGGTCTGCTAAAATAGCTCTGGCAATCGCTATACGTTGTCGTTGTCCGCCAGATAACTTTACACCTCGTTCGCCTATCATGGTTTCTAATCCGTCGTCAAAACGATCTGTAAATTCATTCACATAAGCCGCCTTGACAGCTGCTTGAACTTGTGCTTCGGAAGCCTTAGGTCTTGGAAACATGATATTCTCACGAATGGTCCCTTCAAACAAAAACTCATCTTGTAACACGACGCCTAAATGCTGTCTGAAACTTTTCAATTTCACCTTCGATAGATCTTCGCCATCAATGGTGATTTGTCCAGATTTCGGATTCAAAAATGTAGCCGACAATCCCGCAATGGTCGATTTCCCTGAACCTGAACTTCCCACAAGTGCAATTACAGAACCAGATTCGGCTTTAAAATTAATATCATGCAACACAGGTTTTCCTTCTTCATAAGCAAAAGAGACATCGTTGAATTCTAATTCGCCTTTAAACGTCTGAAGCTCTATGCTCCTATTGGTATCCTCTTCTTCCGCAGCCATATTCATTAATTCTTCGGTACGATCTAAACCTGCTAATGCTTCGGTTAACTGACTTCCGATATTACTCATTTGAACAATTGGTGCAATCATAAAACCTAAAACCAATGTAAAAAACAGAAAATCACCTGTAGTCATTTCACTTTGAATCATATAATACCCACCAATTCCCATAATTCCTGTGGTGGCAACTCCTATTAAAAAGGTAGATGAACTCGTCATTAAGGCAGTAGCTGTTAAACTTTTCTTGACATTCTGGTAGAGTCTATCAACCCCTTTTTCGAAGATTTTGTTCTCCTGTTCTTCCGCATTAAAAGCTTTTATCACCCGAACTCCAGCTAAAGTTTCGGTGAGACGTCCTGTGACCTCAGCATTAATTTTTCCTCTGGTTCTAAAAATAGGACGAATATATTTGAAAGCTTTCAGGGCAATAATTCCGAAGATTGATAAGGGCACAAATACGAATAATGTCATCCATGCATTCAGTTTGATTAAGATGATTAGGGAGACGATGGCTGTGAAACTTCCGCCTACCAATTGTACTAATCCTGTACCAATTAAGTTTCGGACGCCTTCTACATCGCTCATAATTCGTGACACCAAAGCACCCGATTTGGTGTTGTCAAAAAAGCTAATGGGTAAGGATAAGACTTTCTTTTGCACCTGAGCTCGCAACTCACTGATTAAATATTGCGCTTGTACGCTTAAAATTTTAGTGAGTAAAAAGGAGGTTACTGCCTGAACCGTTATGGCTGTAATAACGATGGCGATGAGTGTCCACAAAGCAGATGTATTTCCGCTTGGCACGACATCATCTAGTAATACTTTACTTTGCCAAGGCAATACGAGGCCTGACAAACTTCTAATCACAATGAGTATTAAGCCTATAAACACAAGCTTTCGTCGTGGCCAAATAATGGTAATAAAGGCTTGTTTTAACGTGACTTTTGGTTTGGATTTAGTCGTTTTATCTATGGTTTTTAAATGCTGCATGTCTAAAATTTGAACTACAAAGATACACTTGAAATTGATTCGCTGATTTTTGAAAAGTCAATGTTTTGTTAATTCATTTTTTGAGGTTATTTGCTCTTGGTTTTCTTGTATTTTTGCGGCATGCAAAATAAGCCTACGTTTAAAATCGAATTTATTGCACTCATGGCATCCTTGATGTCTATTGTTGCCTTATCGATTGATGCCTTATTACCAGCATTACCAGAGATTGGCAAAGCGCTAAACGTGACCAACCCAAATGATAATCAGTTATTGATTACCATGATTTTTTTAGGTTTAGGATTTGGGCAATTAATTTTCGGCCCCTTATCAGATAGTTTCGGACGAAAACCCATGGTTTACTTTGGATTTGCTGTATTTGTAATTGCGAGTATTATTTGCGTAACCACAAACAGTTTTGAAGTCATGATCGTTGGTCGTATTCTTCAAGGTATTGGTTTATCCTCACCTCGAACCATCGCTATTGCCATGACGCGTGATACCTATAGTGGTGATTTTATGGCCAAGGTTTTATCGATTATTGTTATGTTCTTTATTTTGGTTCCTATTGTTGCACCAACACTTGGACAATGGTTATTGGATATTTTTAATTGGCAAGCCATTTTTAATGCCAACCTTGTCATTGGCTTACTCATCGTTTTATGGTTTTGGAAACGACAGCCCGAAACACTTAAAGATGACAACAGAATTAAATTCTCTCCTGCTATTTTTATCACAGGCACCAAAGAGTTTTTAAGATATAAAGAAGCTGTTGCTTTCACCTTTGTCTCTGGATTTATTACAGGATCGTTTATGGTGTATTTAAGTACATCTCAACAGATTTTTCAAGAGCAATACCAATTGGCTGAATTATTCCCTTATATTTTCGCAAGTACAGCGTTTTCCGTTGGATTAGCTACGTTTATGAACAGTCGACTCGTGATACGATTTGGTTCTTTTAATATTGCCTATTATGGAACCATAGCCTATGTTGTGATTTCATTATTATATGTTGTATTATTTCATTCTGGTGACAATCCGAGTATTGCAGTATTGGTCAGTTTCTTTTTAATTCAGTTTTTTGCCATTGGTTTTCTCTTCGGAAATTTACGTTCGCTGGCTATGGAACCTTTAGGTCATATTGCTGGTATTGGTTCTGCTATTAATGGGTTTGTATCTACGGTTATGGCGGTTCCAATCGCAAATTTTATTGGGAGTTTTGTAAAGACGTCTGTGTTACCACTTTTTATTGGATTTTCTATTTTTGGTGTGTTGTCGCTTGGTGTGTTTTTGTGGTTGAAGCGTAGGCGTTAATTGATTAAAGTACCAATATGCTATTCTTCACCATAACTAATGCGATCCCGAATCCCACCACTCTCGCGATGAATAATCACATCTGCTTTATAACGTTTGGCTAAGGTCTTGGCTTTACGGATGGCTGTACTTTGTTTTCGGTGTTTGGAGGTGATGCGTTTGTTGCCTTCTCGTCTTACTGCCCAATTATCCTCGTATGGCACGACGTGTTGGTGCCAAGTTCTTTTTTTAGTATTGGAGTAACCCAGACTTTTAAGAATCGCTTCAATGAGTTGTTGAATGGCATCAACCAAATTACTTTTACTGGACATATATTACTCCTCTTTGGCTTTTTTTATAATCGCTTTAAGGCGCTCTTTTCGAGTCGCAGCTTCTGACTTGAGCTTGTTCTTTTTTTGAGCCATGAGTTTTGAGTGCTTGGCTTTAGCTCTTGTGTTTTTTTCTGATCCTTTTTTCGACATGTTTAACCGTGTTTATAAGCCTTGTGTCTGTTGACCTACAGATTTAGGCATCGTCACTTTTTCCTCCTCCGAAAATCTTTTTTCTAAATCCACCAAAAATCGCTACTGCTCCAATTGCAATGAACTTCCAAAACTTTAAAATGAGTGCGAAAAAACCAGCTTTAGCTAATATTTTTCCTGCGATTAAACCACCTATTCCGTAGGCAGCAACCTCATCGATATCAGGATTAAAATCGGCATAACGATTGCCATCATTAAACTCTACACTTGCAAGGATATTATCACGATCTTCATTAAATGCATCAAGTATGTAGATGTCTCCAATGGCTGTTAGGTTTAAATACCCTTTTCGTCCTAACACACGAATGTCATAGTTTAAGGTATTCGCTTCGTAACCCTCAAATTTTAATTCTTTTGCCCAATGCAGTTTTTTGTTTTCAGAATCGTAAAAAGGTGGTGAAGCCCAACCAATTAATTCCATAGCTTCATAACCTTGTGCTTCACGTTCTGGATTTTGAGCCAGAATATCTTCCTGCATGTCTTCTAATAAATCTGAATAATCTAAATCTTTTGCATCGTCATCTTCTATATAACCATCTTCAGAATAAGTAATTTCAACGCAATAGGTGAACTCATCATGAAATGGCGTCATATCTTCTGGAAATAATAGCCCTATCGGATTATCACCTGGCGGATTTCCCCATAGCTCAGTTAAAACATACTCACTTTGTTCGCCATCTAAAAACTTAAATCCATCAGGCACATGAAGGGTTGCCAGACCATTTTTTAAATCAATTTCTCCATATTGATAGGTAAATGAATTATTGATGCTATCTAAAACTACCCTCAATTCTTCTTCGGATAGTTCTGATGGCTCATCATCGGTTTGAGAATAACTTGAAAAGCCGATTAGGCAAATTAATAAAAGATAAAAATGTTTCATGTGATTGCTAGTTTGTGGTTAATGAATGGTGTTATGACTAGCAATATAATACTATTTTTTTAGCTACCAGCTTGAACATTTTTGGGTTCAGAACTAGATAACTTAAATAAATTGTACCCAAGTCCGAAGCCAATCCATAAATTTCCGTGGCTGTGCCAATCATAATTTTTTTGATTATTAATGTGATCAACACCTACATAAAATCCGACTTGCATTTTATTATATTCTAACATAACTCCAGAGAAAAATGTTAGAATTGACACATCTTGTGCTTCAGAATCAGAGATTCCGTTTGCATTTCCAGTATTTAAATTGACACTGCCAACACCTGCTCCTAATTGGCTATAAAAAGAGATGCCATTCCATTTTTTCAATCGAACATTTAATGTAGAATTCAAATTGAATTTGGTATCAAAAGCAAATTCTTCTTGAGGTCTGGCTTTAAAGGGTAAGGTTAATATGCCAATAGAAATTTTATCATCTGGTACTACTTTTTCAGCAAATGCTATGAAATCTTTTAGCTTAATAAAATAAGATTTACCAAAATAATAATCCTCCGTAATTTCTATTCCTACTCCTTCTAAGGCGTCACGTCTTTTTTTAGGAGTTGACTTAAATTCTACAGCTCTTAATTCGACTGTCGAATCATTAATGGCTACTACAAAAAATTTAATATTTGGCTCTAGAAATTTTTTCAATTTAGAGTTTCGGAAGTCTGAAGAACTCAACAATATAGTCTCATTTTCTATTACAGGCACACTCGCAATAAAAGTGACAATATCTCTTACTTTATAGTCTTGTGCAAAAGTGTTGCATACTGTAAAACAGACCAGAAGACTGGTTACGATTCTGATTTTCATAATATAGTTGGTTTGGTTTACTGCAAATTACACATTAATGTGGAATCTACAATTACCCAGTATTGGGTAAATTTATATTGAAAATAAATTAGTCTAAAAATCGATAATAGGCACATTTTAAATAAGCGCCTTCAGGAAAACCAACTGGATGATCAATATCGTGTTGCGTTTTCTGTTCTATTGAAAATGGACGTTGATGCTTTTGTAAGGTTTGCGCATTGATGTCGTAAAAAGCGGTTGCTGTTACTCTTGAGGAACAAGACGCTAAGACCAACATACCACCTTTTGCAGTAAGCTTCACTCCTAGTTCTGCGAGTTGAGCGTACTTTTTCTTTGCTAAAGCGACTTCTGTTTGTTGCTTGGCAAAACTTGGAGGATCGATGACTACAACATCAAATTGTATGTGTTCTGACACCAAATCTTCTAAGATTTTAAACGCATCTCCTGCCAAGGTATTATGAATGCCTGAATATGGATTTAGTTTCCCATTCTGAACTGCGATGTCTAAAGCTTGGGCGCTAATATCTAAACTCGTGACTTCTGTTGCGCCATTGGCTAAGGCATGAACTGAAAATCCGCCAGCATAAGAAAACACGTCTAAAACGGTTTTGTTTTTACTTAGGAGTCCGACTTGTCGTCGATTCTCTCTATGATCTAAAAAGTAGCCTGTTTTATGACCTTTAATGACGTTTGCCGAAAAGTTGACACTATGCTCTACAAATTGAACAACTTCATTGTCTAAGGTCCCAAAAACCACGTCTCCATCTTTGAGTTGATGTGACTTAGAATTCTGTAAACCACGACTTAATCGCATCACAAGCGTTTTACATTTTGAAACTTGCAATAAACTCTCCAAAATGGTTTCTATAAAAGGTAACCATATTTCTGAATACAGCTTAACTACCAATACGTTTGCATAGACATCTGCAATAAGTGAAGGAAAGCCATCATTTTCGCCAAATAGTAAACGGTAGCTATTGGTTTTGGTCTTTAAAAGTGGTAATCGCTTTTGATAGGCTTCCTGAATCTTAGTCTTAAAAAAGGCATCATCAATATTAACTGAAGCCGTATCACTATAAATCATTTTGATACGAATTGGCGAATTAGCATCGTACAAACCAATCCCAATCATTTTATTGGCACGTTTCCCAAAAATAATTGCTAAATCTCCAGTTTGTGCATTGTCATTTATCTTTACAATACTATCTGAAAACACCCATGGATGTCCATCTTGCACATAGTTCTCGCCTTTAGCGGTTAGTTTTACAGCTAGGCGTTTAGATTGCAGATTGGATTTTATTTGATTTGAAAATGACATAGAATGTTTAATATAATACCAATTCAAATGTTCCAATAACTTTAAAATCATCCAATCCTTCTTCGGAAAGAACTATTGATTCAAAAGACTTATCGAAAGATTGAGGATTTAAAATTATTGATTGATGCGACCAAGAATCTTTGGCAAAAGATTTAGTGCTTGAATATTCTTTAACGGTATAGCCTGAACCAAAATCATTATCTTGAATTTCAGTAGATTGAACTAGTACAATTTTACCGTTTCTTGATCCTCCACGATATTTCTTAAAAAGGCAAATGGAACCATTATGAATTATCTTATTCATTGACTCACCAGCAACCTTAAAAGCAAAATAATCATCTGAGTATTTCACATATTCCGGTAATTCAATCCATTTATTTAAATCAACTGATTGTAAATCACTAAATTCTCCAGCTGCTGCTTCGAGATTATATAAAGGAATACTATTTATAAATTGATTGTCTTTAATTTGTAAAGTGGGAGTTTTATTTTCCTTAATTTTTCCCTTTTGAAAAGACTTAATATGTGAATTTAAATAAGCTCTCAATTTATCATCACAAGCATAAATATAAGTGCCTTTAATTCCTCTTAGCATTATAGTCTTATAAATATTTATTATAAAATCTTTGAGATCATTAGGATTATTAATTGACTGTTTACCATTAATATCATAATAATTATCTTGATTTATTATAATTTCATTTCTTTCTTTTGAATATGAGATTTCATTACCAAAAATAATACCAGCATAATTTAAATCGTAACCTTGTGTTGTATGAATACAACCGACTTCATCAATTGCGTTAACTGAATTAACCCAATCTATATTCGTTGAATTCCATCTTAATTTTGTATTTTCTATTTCTATATCTAATAAACTATCATCTTTATTTGAAATCCATTTCCATGAATAACCTGCAATCAAACGACTCAAACCTACTTCATTATTCCTTTGCTTAATTTCACTAATAAACAACTCAATATTTTCAAATAAATAAAATTCATAACTCTTATTCTCGTATGAATCTTGAGATTTCTCAATATTACAGTTAAGTAAATCATCAATATACTTCACATAAGAATTTCCTCCTTTAACTCTAAACTGAGATTGTAAATATTCTATTTTCGAATTATTGCTAGATTTTAGTATATCAAAATCCTCTTTCAAAACATCTGAAGGTTTTATTGATTGGTTTTCATCATAAAAAAAAACACATTTCAAACTTTGCATGGTCATCCAAGCTAGTTCATTTCCTTCAAATTTATCTAATTGAAGTTTCTTGTTTATTTTATCAAAAGCTCCAAAATAAGCACCTAAATTTACTCTTCTTCTTAAACGATGTGATTCATCAACTACAATAATATCATATTTTGATTTAGCAACTTCAGCAGGACCAATCACCATACTTGCTTTTAAACCTTTTATGTTTTTAAATACTCTTTTTAAGGTATTTCTTAAGGAAGACATTGGCACGACCAATGCCATTTTTGGTTCAGGAAATTTCAATTTTAATTTATCAAGCTCAAATTTCAACTCCATTTCGTCATCACCAAAATCTCTATAGTTAAAATCGGAATTATCCGAGTTTAATAATTTAAATAAGAAAATAGCTAATATTGTTTTTCCTGTTCCTGCACCACCTTCAATTATAGTATTAGAAATAGAATCATCTAAAAGATTTCTAATAATTAAGTAGAGTCCATTCTTTTGTTCTTGGGTTAAACTTTTATATGGTGAAAACTTGAATAAATCAGAATTATCAATATACTGAAGTGAATGTTTTACTAATCCTTCCGACCTTAAGCCATCCCAAATGTTTTTAAAAACATTCCAATAGATATCTTTTTTTTGATAATAATTATGATTAGCTATACCAAGATTCCCATTTAATAATCTGTATTGACCATCTCCAGAAATATATTTTATTAATAATGACTCAATGTCTAAAGTTGCAGATTTATTAAACCTTAGGCTACTTATTAATCTAAATGTCGTTAGCTTGTTTTTTTTATTATTCTTTAAATGAGTTTTTAACCTGTTAGCTGCATCTGTTGTTTCTCCTATATAAGCTTCTTTTATATTATCATCACTTAGTAAGTATACAATAGGCCAGAAATTATTAGCATAATGGTTTTCTAAAGATTCTATGTTAGTGATATCAAAATTATGCCTTTCAATCTGGAAAGCTTCATTATCCATCATAATTGGTCATATTTTTTTGAAGTGCCCTTCGATTTTTCAACCGTATACTTTTCAGCATTATGCTTTATTTTGCTTTTTACAATTGAAGAAATATCTAAATTATGTTTTTCAGCCAATAGGAATGCAAACGAAAAAATGTCTGCTAGTTCTTCTTTTAACTTTTCAACATCAACATCTTCATTAGATTTCCACAAAAACAATTCATTTAATTCAGAAGCCTCAATTGAAATTGCTAGTGCTAAGTCTTTGGAATTATGAAATTGCTGCCAATCTCTTTCATCCCTGAATTTTATTAATAAATCTGTTAATTCTTTAAATTCACTCATAATAGTTTTCAAAAAAATAAATCTTTGCTATGAAGATTTTAAAGATAGACACTTTATAATTCAAGCAAAAGAAAAACGCTAAGAATATCTCAACAAAAAAACGCAACTAGAAATAGTTGCGTTTAGTAAACTTATATGCTTTGAAATTACATTCTTGAATAGATTGTAACTAAATCAATGGTTGTTGTATTTAAAGTTCCTTGATTATTAATAACTTCTACAGTTTGATATCCTAATCTTAATGTTGTAGCTGTTAATTCTAATATCGTCATCACACCTTCATCTCCATTAGCCATTGTCGTTATTTCATTACCATCTCTTGTCCAAGTACCATCACCAATAAATTCAAGATTTGGCACATCAAATACTTGTGTTTGACCTAATGTTGTAGATGTTAATTCAACACTGTATGAACCTTCAGATACATATTCATTAGGATTTTCAGTAAACTCTAATGTAAAGTCAACATCATAAGATTCACCAACAAAATCAGTTACGATTGTTTGTCCTGCTACTTCAACAACTGTGTCACCTGTATATAATACATCAACAGCATTCCAAAGTCCTAATAATTCACCATTAACATCTCCATCTCCTGGATCATTATTAGTGTTGTTATCATCACTTGAACATGCAGTAAATACTAAAGCTAATGCAATAAATAAAACGTGTAATTTTTTCATAATTTAATTGAGTTTTTGTAAGCGGCAAATTTAAAAATTAATTTCACAATTCATTTGTAAATCATCGTATTTTATTGATTAGTTGTGAATAAACAAAAAAACGCAACCCTTTCAGATTGCGTTTTTTCAAATGTTAAGTAATTATTTGAGATTCCTCAGCTTCCCTCGGAATGACATTTTTATGAGATGCTGAAATAACACTTCGACTGCGCTCAGTGTGACAGTTCAGCATAACGATATTCTGTTGAGATCCCGAATCAAGTTCGGAATAAGTGATTCGCACACTTTTCTATTTAAAAAGTGGCTCTCTACTTACTTTACTTCTTCAAAATCTACGTCTTCAACATCACTTCCTTCTGCTTCGCCATTTTGACTTGCATCTGGTCCTGGTGCTTCTGCTCCACCTTGAGCATCGGCTTGTGCTTTGTACATTTCTTCAGAAGCCACTTTCCAAGCTTCATTTATTTTTTCTAAAGCTGGCTCAATAACTGCCACATCTTTAGTTTCATAAGCTTTCTTCAATTCTTCAAGTGCTTCTTCAATTGGTTTTTTCTTATCATCAGATAATTTGTCACCAAATTCTTTAAGCTGACTTTCGGTTTGGAAAATCATAGCATCGGCAGCATTTAATTTATCAGCCGTTTCTTTTGCTTTAGCATCTGCTTCGGCATTCGCTTCTGCTTCTTGCTTCATTTTAGCAATTTCTTCTTCTGTTAAACCTGAAGACGCTTCAATTCTGATATCTTGAGTTTTGTTTGTCGCTTTATCTGTTGCAGATACTTTGATGATACCATTGGCATCAATATCAAAAGTAACTTCAATTTGAGGAGTTCCTCGTCTTGCTGGTGGAATGCCATCTAAATGGAAACGACCAATTGTTTTGTTATCTGCTGCCATTGGACGCTCTCCTTGTAATACATGGATTTCTACCGATGGCTGATTATCTGCTGCTGTTGAGAATACTTGTGATTTCTTAGTTGGAATCGTAGTATTCGCTTCAATCAACTTCGTCATGACATTACCCATAGTTTCAATACCAAGAGATAATGGTGTAACATCTAATAAAAGAACGTCTTTTACATCTCCTGTTAATACGCCACCTTGGATTCCTGCTCCTAGAGATACAACCTCATCTGGATTTACACCTTTACTTGGTGTTTTCCCGAAGAACTTCTCTACAGCTTCTTGTACTGCTGGAATACGAGTAGATCCACCTACTAATATCACTTCGTCAATATCAGACTTTGATAAACCTGCTGCTTTTAAAGCTGAAGCACATGGCTCAATAGTACGTTTTACTAAATCGTCAATTAATTGTTCAAATTTAGAACGTGTTAATGTACGCACTAAGTGTTTTGGTCCTGAAGCTGTAGCAGTCACGTAAGGTAAGTTGATTTCAGTTTGGGCAGATGATGATAATTCAATCTTCGCTTTTTCTGAAGCTTCCTTCAAACGTTGTAATGCCATTGGATCTTTACGTAAATCAATGCTTTCATCAGCATTAAATTCATCGGCTAACCAATTGATGATTTTTTCATCAACATCATCACCACCTAAATGTGTGTCTCCATCTGTAGATAACACTTCAAATACACCATCACCTAATTCTAGGATAGATACATCATGTGTTCCTCCACCAAAATCGAAAACAACGATTTTTTGATCAATGCCTTTTTTGTCCATACCATAAGCTAGAGCTGCTGCAGTTGGTTCGTTGATAATTCTACGAACTTTTAGACCTGCAATCTCACCTGCTTCTTTAGTAGCTTGACGTTGCGAATCATTAAAGTAAGCTGGTACAGTAATTACTGCTTCAGTTACATCTTGACCTAAATAGTCTTCAGCAGTTTTCTTCATTTTCTGAAGAATCATTGCTGATAATTCTTGAGGTGTATATAAACGACCATCAATGTCTACTCTTGGTGTATCATTGTCACCTTTAACCACTTTATATGGTACACGTTCTGCTTCTTTTTTAGATTCAGAATATTTGTTACCCATAAAACGTTTAATAGAATAAACGGTTTTTGTTGGGTTTGTTACTGCTTGTCTTTTTGCTGGATCACCAACTTTAATTTCTCCACCTTCTACAAAGGCGATAACCGAAGGTGTTGTTCTTTTACCTTCAGCGTTTGGGATGACAACTGGTTCGTTACCTTCCATTACAGAAACGCAAGAGTTTGTTGTTCCTAAATCGATTCCAATAATCTTACTCATAATATTATATTTGTTTTATTAATTTCCACTTCTCATGGAAATGTTGTGTTCATTTTAATTACGATTTGATTATGACAATCTTTATGCCATTACAATAAATATGACATGATGTCAGAATACTTTCTGAAAATTGTCTTGTTGTATCGCCATTTTGGTACATGATTTGCTACTAAAAAAGAAAATCTTATACTTATGAAACATATCTCTTACTTCGTTTTAGCTTTCGCTACTTTTTTTATGATGTCTTGTACAGGTGATTCTGGTCCTCAAGGTCCTCAAGGTCCTTCTGGCGGATTGTTAGTTTCTTCTGCTTTTGAAATTGAAATTGATTTTAATGCAGACGATGACTATTCTTTTATTGAAGCCTACGGATTTGATGTCTATCCTTCTGACGTCACTTTAGTTTACATTTTATGGGATTCGGTAAATGGACAAGATATTTGGCGTTTGTTACCTCAAACTGTAGAATTTGATGATGGCACTTTAGTTTATAACTACGATTTTACACAAGCTGATGTACGTTTCTTTTTAGACGGCTCAACAGATTTAGATGCTTTAGAATCTGAGTGGACTCAAAATCAAGTTTTTAGAGTTGTTGTTGTTCCTGCAGATAATATAGATGGATTAGATATGTCTGATCTCAACATAGTAATGCAAGCCACTAATATTGAAAGCTTTAATATAAGGTAATACAAAAAATTCTGCGTGTTTGTCAAACCTCTTTAACAAAACGTATATTTGCTCTGCAACTAAAACAACTTAGTTAATGGAGTGTATTTCTGTTTTTGACATGCTTAAGATTGGAGTTGGTCCTTCAAGTTCCCACACTTTGGGTCCTTGGAGAGCTGCAGAACGTTGGATCAAAGAATTAAAAGACACTAACAAATTTGACAATGTTGAAAAAATAACTGTCGATCTATATGGTTCTCTGTCTCTAACTGGGAAAGGACATGCAACAGATTTTGCTCTGTTATTAGGTTTAAGTGGTGCAGATCCTGAATATGTACCTGTAGAGTCTATTGATGCGATTATTGCAGCCATAAAGACTACAAATACCTTATTATTTAATAATGAGAAATCTATAGATTTTGATATTAAAACCGACATCATTTTCAATAGAAAATTTCTACCCTTTCATTCAAATGCCTTAACATTTTCAGCCCATATAAACGGTAGACGTCAACGTTCGACCTACTACTCCATTGGTGGTGGTTTTGTTGTTCAAGAAGAACGCAAAATTTCTAAGGCCAATAAAATAATTTTCTATTGCACCTTTCCTTACCCAGTATCAACAGGCACTGAATTGCTAAAGTTTTGCAATGATTTAAAATTACCTATTTCTGGTGTTGTTTTAGAAAACGAGAAATCTATTCGTGACGAATCCCTAATTAATTCTGAATTACAACGCATTTGGGATACCATGTTAGAATGCATGTACGTTGGCTGTCACACAGAAGGCAATCTTCCAGGAGGCTTAAACGTAAGACGTCGTGCTTATGATATGCATCAAAATTTAAAAGGCGATACACCATATTCAACGCCTATTGAATGGTTAAACTCAATAAGAAATACTGAAGTTAAATTTCGTCAAATTTTGAAATGGGTGAGTTGTTTTGCGCTTTCTGTAAATGAAGTTAATGCGTCATTAGGACGTGTGGTTACTGCTCCAACAAACGGAAGTGCTGGAGTTATTCCTGCAGTTTTGATGTATTATTTGGTTATTGAAAATCATGATGGGAATTTTGAAGACATCAAACGTTTTTTATTAGTCGCTAGTGAAATTGGAAGCATCTTTAAAAAAGGAGCCACAATTAGTGCTGCAATGGGTGGATGCCAAGCAGAAATTGGCGTGTCTTCAGCAATGGCAGCTGGAGCCTTATGTGAATTATCTGGCGGAACTCCAGAGCAAGTTTTAGTAGCTGCTGAGATCGCTATGGAGCATCATTTAGGAATGACCTGTGATCCTATTGGTGGCTTGGTTCAAATTCCATGTATAGAACGCAATGCTATGGGAGCCATAAAAGCAATAAATGCTTGTGAGTTAGCATTAGATACAGATCCGAATAATGTAAAAGTACCTTTAGACAAAGTCGTACAAACCATGTGGGAAACAGCAAAGGACATGAACACCAAATACAAGGAAACTTCAGAAGGTGGTTTAGCCGTTGGTGTGCATTTAAGCGACTGTTAGACTTTCAATTTAAAACACAAATCAAACCTTTATCATTTAATATTTTTATTTTTACAATTATAAATCCATTGCACATATGTCAACAGCAAAAAAAGAATACAAACGAATTACCGTAAAAACCTTAGTAGACATGAAGTCTAAAGGTGAAAAAATATCAATGCTTACCGCTTACGATTATACAATGGCTAAAATTGTAGACGAAGCAGGAATTGATGTTATTTTGGTTGGTGATTCGGCAAGTAATGTTATGGCTGGTCACGAAACGACGCTCCCCATAACCCTTGATCAAATGATTTATCACGCATCTTCTGTTGTAAGAGCTATTGATAGAGCTTTAGTTGTGGTTGATTTACCTTTCGGAAGCTACCAAAGTGACCCAAAGGAGGCTCTACGTTCTGCCATAAGAATTATGAAAGAATCAGGCGGTCATGCTGTTAAAATGGAAGGTGGTAAGGAAGTTAAAGAATCAATTAAACGTATCCTGAATGCTGGAATTCCTGTAATGGGACATTTAGGATTAACACCTCAATCTATATATAAATTTGGTACGTATACAGTACGTGCTAAAGAAGAGCAAGAAGCAGAACAATTAAAAGAAGATGCTTTAATGCTTGAAAAAGCAGGTTGTTTCGGAATTGTCTTAGAAAAAATTCCAGCCAAGTTAGCTCAAGAAGTTGCCGAAAGTGTGTCTATACCAGTTATAGGCATTGGTGCAGGTGGTGCTGTTGACGGACAAGTATTAGTTTTACATGATATGCTTGGAATGACACATGAGTTCAATCCGCGTTTTTTACGTCGTTATATGAATTTATATGAAGAAATGACTAACGCAATCGGTCAATATGTTGATGATGTTAAGTCATCAGATTTCCCTAATGATAAGGAACAATATTAGTCTAGACTTTTTAGATTGTTAGATTATTTAGACTTCTTTGACTATTAGATTTTATACTATACTAGATATGCATAGATTTAAAGAATTAGAAATATGGAAAAGGAGTCGGTTGTTTTGTTCTCAAATTTATACACTGACATCTTCCTTTCTTGAATCTGAAAAATTTGGGCTAACCAATCAGTTAAGAAGAGCTTCTGTGTCAATGCCTTCAAACATAGCAGAAGGATCCTCAAGACAGTTTAATAAAGATTTTTCTAGGTTTCTTCAAATTACTTTGGGTTCGGCTTATGAAATCGAAACACAATTAATAATTGCAAATGATTTGAAATTCAAATCAACTTTAAAATAGCTCAAACTAGCTAAACGTTTTAATTGCCTAACTATCTAAAAATCTAACATGACTAAGAAGTCTAACATGTCTACCAAATCTAATTTACAAGTCATTTATGAGGATAATCACGTTATTATTGTTAATAAACGTGCTGGTGATATTGTTCAAGGTGATAAAACTGGAGATCAACCTTTAAGTGAAGTTGTAAAGGAGTATATTAAAGACAAATACAATAAACCTGGGAATGTGTATTTAGGTGTCGTACATCGCTTAGACAGACCAACAACAGGCATTGTCATGTTTTCTAAAACTAGTAAAGCCTTGCCTCGACTCAATAAACTTTTTGCAGAAAAAAAGGCTAATAAAACGTATTGGGCCATTGTAAAAAATGCTCCTGAACAACCTCAAGACACTTTAATCAATTGGCTTAAAAAAAATCCTAAAAACAATAAATCTACTGCCTACAGTAAGGAGATTAAGGATAGCAAAAAAGCGGTCTTGCACTATAAGGTACTCAAGGCCTTAGACAATTATTTTCTTTTAGAAATAGAATTAGAAACTGGTAGACATCATCAAATCAGATGCCAATTAGCAAGTATTGGTTCGCCTATAAAAGGGGATTTAAAATACGGATTTGATCGTAGTAATAAGGATGCAAGTATTAGCTTACATGCAAGACGTTTGCAATTTGAACATCCAGTTTCTAAAGTACCTATTGATGTAAAAGCACCTTTACCAAATGATCCTATTTGGAATGCTTGTGACCATTAAAATGGGTAATTAATTGTTAAGCTCACACCATTGTTTGGTTGTGAGACTAAATCAAAAGTGGCATTAATTAATTTGGCTCTACTTTTCATATTAATTAATCCTGAACCTTTCTCAGCTGAAGGAATATCAAATCCTTTTCCATCATCAATAACCGTTATTTCTAACTGAGCATCTCGATAATCTAAGGTGACACTAAGAGCTTCGGCTTCAGAGTATTTAACTGAATTAGAGAAAAACTCTTGCAGAATTCTAAACAAAACAATTTCATGTTTTTTGTTTTCGATTGCTTTTTGAGTACCCTTAATAATTAATTCAGCAGTAGAGAATTTCATGCGTTTTATGCGATTCAACTCGTTTGAAATAGTTTCCTCAAAACCCATATTCAAAATAACCTCATTATTTAACGATTTAGACAAGGAACGGACTTCCTTAAGACTTTCTTTTACGATATCTGAAGTCTCACTCACCTTACTCTTTAAGTCATCTGGTGCTTTTGAAGTTAACATATTAAGTTGCATGCTGGCATAGGCTAAAAGCTGTCCAACATTATCGTGTAATTCCCAACTTATATGTTTTAAGGTTTGCTCTTGTATTTCAGATTGTGTTCTTGAAATTTCCTCATCAAAGGCCTTTTGAGCTTCAATCTGATCTAAAAGCAATTTGTTTTTTCGCTTCTGAAAGGTCACAAAAAACAAGATAACCATAACAGCCAATAACAAGACAACAAAAATCACATAAGCAATTAATGTTATATGTTCTTTAAGGATTGTTTGCTCTTGTAAAGTGGATATAAAAAACCAAATATGATACATGAATAAGCGAAAATATTTATAATTAATAAAACTAAATTTCTGAAGTTAACAAAATTCTCATTTATCGCTTTAAAATAATTACTAAATATAAACAAAGGTGTTGCACAGATATTCCAAAACAATAAAGCTACACTAATGTAAAACGAAGGTAAGGTATAGTACTTCAAGATATACTCACTCCTCATAAGCTCTATAAAATACAAAATGATATAAATACTAATAATTATTGTAGATACTATAAAATCATAGTTATCAGAGGGCGTAAAAAAAGCTTCCGAAGATAAATAATAACCCAACGTAAATCCACAATAAACTATAAAAATAAACCGTACAATAATCTTAAACGTCCTACTAATTAGTAAATCTGAATAAAAAATACCTAGTAATCCAATACCTAAAAATGAATAAATATTATATAACCATATATTTCTACAAAACCCACTGTTCTTAAGGCTCACAAACCAATCGTAGTCGTAATTATTAAGCATAAGATGAGTGTATTCGGCTATGAATTCTACTATGACTGTTAGCCATAAATAATAGACAAATACACTCAGCTTTTTGTTTTTCGTTTTTATTAAATAATAAGAACCAAAAATGGCTGCAAGAATTTCTACAGATTTTGTAATTGATGTTTTATGATTAAGTAGAAACTCTTCCAAAAATTTATAGCTTATTGAGGATAGTTAATTCCTGGAGGATCTCCTTCTTCTCCTTGGTTTAAACCATTACCTCCAATAATATCTCCATTACCTCCTACTAATGCTGAAACCATACTTCCTTCGGATTGGTTTTCATAGCCTGTTGGCACAAGAAGAAATGTAGAATATCCTGGAACACCATCAATTTGAGGGTGTGCTCCTGGGTAAATTCTTACACCATTCATAGTATAACCTAAATCGGTGGCTTGTTTTTCAGCTAGTGTAAGGAAATTTTGCAAATCCTCAAGAGAATACCAAGACGACCTGTTGTCACCTCCTTCAACTCCTTTAAATACCGAGTCGTTAATTGCCTCATACCTTGGATCGTAAGCTTCTGTTAATGTTTTAATTTCTGCCGGCTTAATTATGCCACTTGGAACTGGTGTTTCATCCATACTTTCTTCATTTTTATCATTATGAAAATAAAAATACATCGCTAAAGCACCTAAAATAAATCCTAGAATAAGTAATACTAATTTTTTCATAAATGTTGGTTTAAGTTAATTGTAGTCTAATGTATTGAAATTCTCAATATAAAACCAAAAAATCACCAATTTTCGAGGTTTTTTCTTACTAATCAATGCATTTCAACCTAAATTTTTCACCAAAAATCTTTTGTGATAATTGATTTATAGATTGTTCTGAAACTTGTAAAATTCTAGGATATCCTCCAGTAGTTTGACAATCACGCATTAAAATTAATAGTTTACCAGAAGGTGTTAATTGAATTGTGCCTGGCAACACTAATGACGTCGTAATAGGCATCATCTTATTTTCAATAGTTTCGTTGACTTGATATGCCATTCTGTTACTATCTTGAGATATCGTAAATTGAGTTGAAAATAACGTCTCTTGTTCTAATTCTGTTAAGTAATTGTATTCCATTCCTTTAAAAACTTCGATTTCATTAACATCGAAATGGTCTTCATCAATTTTTAATGATCCCAATTCATTATCATGACTATCATTATCTGCTATAACAGGAAGAAAATCACCTTTCTGTAATCTGAAATGTCTTGTTATATCCTTATACATGCTATAACTATTCATAATAAACTCAGTTTGGAAGCCTCGATTAACTGCCAAATAGCTTCTACAACCATAGTTTAGCGTACCAAATGACAAGACATCATTTTTATGAATACGAACTCGTGTATTCATTCTTATAGGTTTGGAATTTAAATTTGGACTTAAATCAGCTCCAGACAAGGCAATTTCTGTACTACAATTGAATTTTAGCTTAGGACCCATAATGGTAATTTCTAAAACAGCATGTGATATTGGATTACCTAAAATAGTATTTGCAACTTTGGCCGAATACAAATCCATAGCTCCAGCATAAGGAATACCATAGTCTTGAACTCCAACACGTCCTAAGTCCTGAATTGTGTCATATAAACCCGATTTAAGCACTTCAATCATCAGCAATTTCGCTTTCTAAGTTATAGGTTCCATTTTTTATTGCTTCTGACATGTCATTATAAGCATCAATTGCAATAGGAACAAACTGAATTGTATCACCTGCCTTTGCAAAACAAGGTAGCTTTGATTTGGTAGAAAAAAATTCTAAAGGTGAATTTCCAATAATATTCCAACCTGCAGGACTCGAATTTGGATAAATTCCGGTCTGTTCATTTCCAATTGCAACTGCTCCTTTTTCAACTTCCAATCTCGGGCTTTTTTTACGTGGAAAATACAGTCGTTTATCGAGTCCACCTAAGTACAAAAATCCAGGTAAGAATCCGATGAAAAAAACAGTGTAAATTACGTCAGAATGAATCTTAATAATTTCAAGTTTTGAGAGTTGTTTTGCTTTTGAAATTTCTTCTAAATCAATTCCAAATTTGTCATCATAACACACTGGAATTTTCCAGTGCTTCAAGTCCTGTGTTTTTATGCTTACTCTTGTCGAATATAACATTTTTAATGCTAAAAAGGCATCATTGATATTATCAATAGTAACATCGTAAATAACTAATATCGAGTTGTATGCGATATTTACCTGAAGTAAAGATTTAATATTTGAATTTAAGAGGTGATTTTTATAAATCAACACGTCATTTAGGATGATTTTATCAATTTTATGAGGCCATTGTACCAATATTGAACGTTCAGAAAAGCGATGATATGTAAGTTTAAAATCCCTCAAAAGTTACAAAATATTTATAGAATTTTGCTTTAATTTACTTGTAAAAAATTTCAAATTTTCAATCACATTTTCATGATCACTATGAACACAAATTGTGTCAATTTTTAGCTCTACTTCTACTCCACTTTTTGTCTTTACTTTTTCATCCGAAATCATTCTAAATGCATGGTCAAAAATTTGATCAGCATCATAAATTATTGCATCAGAATTTTGTCTTGAAACCAAAGTTAGATTTTCATTATAATTCCTATCAGCAAAGCCTTCATACATTACTTTCAATCCATCAGTAATTGCTATTTTAGAAATCATGGACTGATAAGGCGCGTAAAGAATTAAGTTTTTATCAATACTTTTGATCACACTTACTATAATCTGCGCTGTTTTTTTATCAATGGATGCTAAATTATATAAAGCTCCATGTGGTTTCACATGATTCAGCTTAACACATTCTAGCTCTAACACTTCAATTAAAGAATTGATTTGCTCTTCTAAAGACTTATACAAATCGGAAGAAGACATTTCTACAATTGTCCTGCCAAAATTTTCTTTATCCGGAAAGGATGGATGTGCTCCAATTTTAACGTTATGCTTTTTAGCTAATTTCGCAACACTTGTCATTGTTTCAATATCTCCTGCATGTCCACCACAAGCAATACTACACGAAGACAGATAAGGCATTACCAAAGCCTCATTACCAATACCTTCACCTAAATCACAATTGACATCTATATGTTTCATTTTAAATAAAATTAAATACTTTCAAAATACTTTTCATTCCTAAAAATATCGCTATCCCTAAAATTACAAAACCTAGCATATTCTGGAAAACCGTATTCTTATACTTCCCAAGGATTGATGATTTATTCATAATCCACAATAAAAACCCAGCAATAACAGGCAAAAGCAAGCCATTTGCTACTTGAGCGAATTTGATAATCTCAATGGATTTAAAACCAATAGACGAGAATACCACTCCTAATACTAAAATAAATACCCAAACCAACCTGAATCGTTTAGATTTCATATTAGAGTCCCAACCCAAGCAACCTGAAGCCACGTAAGCAGCCGCTAAAGGCGCTGTAATTGCGCTTGTTATTCCAGCAGCAAATAATCCAACAGATAAAAAAACAGATGCAAAGTTTCCAAAAAGAGGCTCGAGTCCTTTAGCTAAATCTGCAGCATTATTAACTTCAAAAGATTTGATAGCTGCTGCAGAAATCATAATACACATAGATACAATTCCACCTAAAACCACAGCAATAATGGTGTCTTTACGAGCAAATTTGAGATCAGTTTCTGTTTTCCATTTTTCCTTTACTAGAGAAGCGTGAAGAAACAAATTGTATGGCACAACCGTAGTTCCTACAAGTGCAATAACCGTCAAAACGCTTTCACTTGAAAATTTCGGAACAAACAACCCTTTCAAGACTTCAGTTAAATCAGGTTTTGTCATTATAGCTGTAATCAAAAAAGCTATACTCATTAAAATTACTAAAGAAATCAATGTTTTCTCTAACACTTTATAATTACCAATATAGAGCAACACAAAAGCAACAACTCCAATTACAATACTGTACAAATTTAGATGTAATGACCCAAATTGAACAGTTTGTGTGCCAAACAAATTTTCTAAACCTAAAATACTTCCACTAATATTTCCAGCTTCATAGGCTGCATTTCCTACTACAATTGCGGACAAGATTAAGATAATAGCGAGTGATCGCAAAACTGGATTTGAAATCTGAGAACGAATAACTTCAGACAATCCTTTCTGAGAAATAATACCCAATCGAGCTGCCATTTCTTGAAGAACTACTGTTGCTAAAATGGATAGCACCATTGCCCATAGTAGCGCAAAACCAAAATTAACACCAGCAAGTGTACAGACCGTTACTGTTCCTGGCCCAATAAACGCAGCAGCTACAAGTGGTCCTGGCCCAATATTTTTAAACCAATTCTTAATCACGCTGCACAGAATTTAAGGCATAAATGGCAAAACTTCCAAGCCAATGACCTCCTTCATAACTATCACCAACAATATTTGGTAAGGTATAGTTTATATGTTGATTTGCTACATTTTTTAAATGCACATAATCAGGTAAATCTTTTGCTATTTCATTTAAACTCCAGGCTCTAGAAAAGTTCACACCATCTAGATGCACTAGTTTTCCATCGGTTCTATCACTAACTTTTCCAGTTTCAACAGTGAAATTTTTATTTTTTAATTGGGGAAGAAATTTATCAAGCCATATTTTATAGTCTTCGGAAGACAAAACACGCTTCATTAAAGCGGCTTCCTCTAAACAAGGCGACAGGAAATCAAATCCACTAGGTTCCCAAGACAACGGACAACCAGCATCATTACTATAAAAGTCTTTAGCTCGTTGTTCAATAAGCGTTTTTAACTCTGTATTCCCGACAGTTTTAGCATAATCGTAAGCAAATGAGAGACCGAACGCTGTATTTGGATGTTCTCCAACTCGAATTGGATAATTTAGTTTCGGTAGAAATTCTAAATACTTCCCAACTATTACGTCTGTTAGTGGTTGTAAATTAGATTCTAGTACTCGCGCGTTAGGATTTTCCCAAGTATGCAATTCTTCAGCTAATTTCAATAACCAAGCCCAACCGTAAGTCCTCTCCCATGATGAATTGTGCTTACCGAAAAAATAAGAGACTTCAATTTTCATATGCTCTTCAGACATATTCTCAAGCAACATTGCTATACTTTCTTCTCTAGCATTCAAGTCAGGAAATTGCTTCAATAAACTCACCAGACTCCAGTGACCATGTACCGCAGAATGCCAATCAAAGCAGCCATAAAATGCTGGATGTAATGCTTGAGGCGATTGTAAATCTTCGTCACCACCAATGACCTGATTGAGCTTGTTTGGATATTCCGTTTGAATACAATCTAGTGGTAATTTTGCTAATCGATTAGCTTCCTCCAGATTCAATATTGGAACAGCCACCTTTTCAACAGCCTTAATTTCTGAAGTCTCCATATGTTTTTCTTCAGTTTTAGAATCTACACAACCTAATAACACAGTAAAACAAAGACAAAAGAAGAGTTTATATCTATACATTTTTAATTAGTTAAAGAATTGACTTTAAATATAATGCATTTGCTCAAGAGATAGCTCAGCCGTTTATAATAGTTTTCATTAATTATTATTATCTTCGATTTTAGTTTTTTAAACCCTATTTATGTTTACGAATAAGAAAAAATGGATAAATACTCTAAAGTTTTTAGCAGCCTATTTAGTTGCTGCTTGGACCTTTTTGCAATTTATCGATTGGATTTTAAATCGCTATAGCATTTCACCACATTGGGTTGATATCTTGTTGTGGATTTTTATTGGAATAGTACCATCACTATTGATATATCTCCACAATCAAGAGCGTATTAACAAGCGCATATTAAAGCTTAGAGAAAAGATTATCATTCCACTTAATATCATCTTACTGATAGTCACTTTATATTTCGGATTTGGAAATAGTGATCTTGGAGCTACAACCAAGAATGTATCTTTTGAAAATTCTGAAGGCCAAGTAGAAACCAAGACAATCACTAAAGAAGAATTTAGAATTGGAATTCCAATTTATGGTTATAAACAAGAAGTCGAGGACAGTACAACAACATGGATGCGTTATGGCATTGGCAAATTACTCTATGAAGATTTATTGCAAAACAAGAGTTTAAGTCCTGATTTTGCACACTTTACAACAACAACCACAAAAATTCGAGAAGCCTCATTATTTTATGATTTTTACGTTGACGGCTCCTACAAAAAAGTTGGGAACGAGTATGAAATTAAAACGTTTATTAGAAAAGCAAGTAATGGAAAAAAGCTAAATGAACACATTATTAAAGGAACTGATTTTTTAAAACTACTTGATGACATTAGCGTATTTATTACATCCCAAGCTGGCTATGTTGAGAGCAATGCTGTAAATTATCTTGATTTACCAATTGATGAATTTATGAGTAGTTCACTTCCCGCAATAGAAGCATTTGTTAACGGAAATTACTATAAAGCATACGAATTAGACAAAAACTTCGCCTTAGCCTATCTTGAAAATGCAAAACGCAATAGCCTTTATAACAAAGGCAAACTTGAGACTCAAGATATTATTGACAGAGCATTTGCGTTAAAAAACAAACTGCCACTACAAAAACAATTAGAGGTATTTATTCAACGAAATTTAGCTTACAACAAATATGATGAAGCTGAGAAGCAAGTAAAATTACAATTAGAAGTTGATCCGAATAATGAATTTTACAATCAGGTGTTATTTTCTATATACGGGAACACTAAACAAGTAAAGGCTTATTTAGAAAAATCTGAACAACTTTTCGAACAAGATCCAAAAGGTGATAACGGTACGAATTTAGCAAAAGCGACCCTTATAAACGGTCAAGAAAAAGAGCTTCTAGAAGCCTTGAAACCTTACGAAATTATAAGTCCTAATATTGCACAAATGAAATTAGAACCCTTAATATTTAGTGGAGATATTAAAGGTGCCGAAAAGCTTGTTGAAGAATTAAAAATTCAAAACCCAAAAAACTCAATTCGAATCAAAGTCTACGATTCTATAATAGCTCATTTCAATACTAATAATCCTAAAACGGAAGACTTAGAACAATTCGTTGGTGAATACATTTCAAATGAAAATGAACAATCCTTAGAATTATGGATTGAAAACGACCGCATTATACAGTACATTTCGCATCAGCGCATGCAAACCTTACTTCCTTCGGGACCCAATTCTTTAGGTGGTGGCTATGTTGGAGAATCGACTTGGAATTATGAACTTATTAAAAATGATAATGATAAGCCAATAGGTTTTATTAATTCAACAAATTATTGGAATGGAACTGTTACTAATATTTTTTGGAAACTAGATTCAAGTATTACATCAGCAAATGAAGCTTTTGAAGCAGGCAATTTTACAGAAGCAGAACGTCTTTACGAAATAGCTTACACCGAAAATCCAAAACACGCCTATCTAAAAAACATATTGTCTCATTTAAAATATACTGCCAAAAAAGGCAAAGACTCATTATTAAGACAACACAAAAGATATTCAGGGAATTATGGTCCGAGAAAATTCTGGTTAGAAGATGGCAAGTTCTTTTACAAGCGAAAAGATGACCGCGTTGACCTACCCAGAGTTGAGTTATTAGCGATTTCAGAAAACGAATACATGCACTTTTCTAAGCTAGGAACTACTATGATTTTTGAAGTTACCAAAACCAATCAAATTGCTTCTGTTCCTTATAGCTTTAAAGCTGAAAACATGGAATGGGAACGATTAGACGGCGAAACTAATTACTTTTTGAAGGAGTAACGAATCATCCCAACCAACCTTCACGATCCATACTTCTGTATTGTATAGCTTCAGAAATATGAGATCCATTAATGGATTCTGAAGCCTCTAAATCTGAAATTGTTCTTGATACTTTTAAAATCCTATCATAAGCTCTAGCCGACAAATTTAACCGTTCCATTGCTGTTTTAAGCAATTGCATCGAAGCCTCATCTAGCTTGCAATACTTTCTAATTTGCTTGGTGTTCATTTGCGCATTATAATGCACACTTTCTGAGTCTTCAAAACGTTTGGTTTGTAGTTCACGAGCCGCAGTGACACGCTTTCTTATGGCTACAGAAGATTCGCCTTTACGTTCATCTGACAGCTTTTCAAAAGGCACAGGCGTTACTTCTATATGAATATCAATTCTGTCCAATAAAGGTCCAGAAACCTTACTTAAATAACGTTGCATTTCAGCAGGAGACGATGTTACAGGAGCATTTGGATCATTAAAATAACCGCTAGGACTTGGATTCATGCTAGCTACCAACATAAAACTACTTGGATAGGTAACCGTAAACTTTGCTCTTGAAATCGTAACTTCTCGATCTTCAAGAGGCTGACGCATGACTTCTAAAACTTCACGCTTAAATTCTGGCAATTCATCTAAAAACAACACACCATTGTGTGATAATGAAATTTCACCTGGTTGCGGATAGCTTCCACCTCCAACAAGTGCTACATTTGAAAGAGTATGTTGCCCATTTGTTCCTGATTCAAAAATTTGGTGTGGTTGGCTATTGGGTAGAATTTTATAAAGATGAATATTGATTTCATCTTTACCCACGATTATCTTTTCTGTTATGGTTTCTATCACTTCTCGTTTTTCAGCATGAGATAATGAAGTCCATTTTTCAAAAAGACCTTTGGCTAATTTAAGAACCTCATTCGTCGATTTTTTTGAATTAATATCAAGAGAAATATCATTTTCTAATTCTTGAATACGAATATCAATTTGTGAAATTTGTTCATATGGTTTTTGATGGTATGAATGAAAGGATTCGGTAGTAATTTTACCTTCCGTATGAAGCAATAGAATGCTTTCAATATGCTTGTCCAATTTTTCTTTCTCTTTACGAAGTTTGAGTAGCTCTTTCTCTCTGTCTTTAAGAACAATTTTTAGTCGTTTGAAATAATCATCAACTTTGTTTTCAGATACCGTATAGGCGTGCAATTCACTTCTGAAAATTTCTTCTAAGTCATCTTTGCGTATTCTATTTCCACATGATGAATGACACACATAGTTTTCACTATTGTATCGTGTGTACATTCGAGAGCCGCAATGACAAAATACAAATCCAGTAAAAAGATGGACTCTGGTATTCAAAACTTGTTTATGATTTTTCTTCTGTGCGTTAATGATATTGTTCACACTATCCCAAACCTCCTCTGATACGATGGGTTCTACTACATGAAAAAACCATTCTTCTTTAGGTTTGAATTTATTTGGTTTGGATGCAGAACTATATCTTCTGTTCATAATATGCAAACCTTTTGCAACAGGGTCAGTGAGTAACCTCTTGACCGTAGAGTCAGTGAATTTATTTCCTCTACTAGTTCTATGTCCTTTATCGTTTAAGAGACGGGCAACAGTTTTCTTTCTTTTGTGTTCTAAGAACAATTCAAACATCAATTTCCTTATCGGTGCTTCATCAGGGTCAATTACAAGTTTCTTATTCTCATACTTAAAGCCATATGGAGCTTGTCCGCCGATATGCTTGCCAAGTTCTGCTCTGGTTAACACTGAGCCAGCTACACGGTCAGCAATCATCTCCCTTTCCCATTCAGCCATTGAACTCATTGAGCGAAAGAAATGACGACCAATTGGAGTAGACGTATCAATCGACATATCCATAGATATTAAATCGGCATCATACTCCCTGAATATTTCTGAAATCTCAATTAGCTCCTTAGTGTTTCGTGCTAATCTTGCAATTTTAGAGAAAACCAAACCCGTTATTTTTCCTGACTTAATATCAGCTAACATCCGTTGAGTTTCATCATATCCCATAACCGATTTACCACTAAGTGCTTCAAGACGATATGTTTTTGCGATTTTCCAATCACGAGATTTTACAAAAGATTTTGCTCTCATTTCATGGTGCAAATGGCTCTCGCTTTCAACCTGCATCGTACTACTTACACGAATCCAAATGCCAATATTCTTTATACTCATAACTTCCTGATATATAGGCATGAATATACGAAAAACATACTTTAATTCAAAGGGTATGTTGATTTGTTATAAAAATATTAAACCAGAATAGCCATTAAAGAATATATCAGTAATGCTCATCATTTCATATATGACTGTAAATGGTGTGGCGAATTGCCACAGGCAAACAACAAATAGACTCCTAATTCTAATCAAAAACTTAACAATCAAAAAAAGTTATGAAAAAAGAGAATTGAATAGGGTTTAAAACTCATAACTAAGTTTATGAGTTTTTTTGATGAAATTTA
Organism: Psychroserpens sp.; assembly: GCF_034670085.1. Lineage (GTDB taxonomy): Bacteria > Bacteroidota > Bacteroidia > Flavobacteriales > Flavobacteriaceae > Psychroserpens. The sequence goes on from NZ_JAXMOD010000002.1 coordinate 47,197, forward strand.
AATTATGAATATAGTAATCAATGATTGCTATTAGCATGATACTCATATTCCTCAAGCTTATTGTTCCATGTTAATTCATAAATATCCCATTTCTGACCATCTGAGCGTTTTTTTTCAAGCTTTTGAGCAATAATCACTTGTGTTCCATCTGTTCTGACTGTTATCATTCCATACTTTGCTACATTACTATCTCTTAGTCTATTCATCCTAAACTCATAATGTTCCCTCTCCTTTTTTGTTGTAGCCGCATTCATGCGTTCTTCTATTTTCTTCAGTAGTGCATAGAATTTTATTGGATATGAAAATTCATTGGTACTTCGAGCTAATTCAGTACTGAAAATAAGTGGACGTTTGCCTCGACTATTTTTTCCAAAAGAACCCAATGCATCAGGGCGTGGATGGGAATGGGATTCATTATCTCCACTTGAAATAATGGTAGCAATAGGATTGATTGCGCTTAAAAATGAGTCCAATACATCACTTGCTCCATGATGACATGCTTTTGCTATATCACATTGAAACCTCCCTCTTGTCTTGGAGACTATTAAATCTAATTGAATGCTGAGTACTTCTAAATCTTGATTTAGCTTTCTTCTTTTTTCAACAGAAAGAGAGTTATCACTAACTAGCTTCTGTCTTAATTTATAAATTTCTTTTTCAAGGTCACTCATCAGATTATCATCCTTAGAATAATACTGAGCAATATAATCTTGAGACTTTGTATTTAAATCTCCTCCTAAAAGCACTTTTAATTTTCCATAATGTAATTTGAAGACTATAGAATGTCCGTTTTTTGTTTCTCCTTCATTTCCTAGTTTCTTAAGGCATTCTCTTTTTTCACCTTCGAATTCTATCGTCTCAGTTATTGGAGCTAATATTTCTAATTTCAAAGGATTATTTCCTCTATAATGATCAAGGTGCTCTTTTGAAATATCGAGAAAGTCAAACTTAATATCAGGATTATTCTCTTTTGCTGACACTAATGTCTTTAGATAGTACTTTCCAGATTTCAGGTTCTTGGCTATCAAATCCTGCATTTCTTTATCCGTAAGGACAGTATCCCATAGATGATAAATGTCTTGATCCGGTATTGGTGGTACTTTTCTGCCTAAGTCATACATCCATGTATTTTTATCGATACCTTGCGTGGATCGTTCAACAATTCCATTATGGCAAATCTTTTTGATTTTTAGTTTTTTATTCTTAAAAATATTATGAAAGCCATAGTAATGATCTAAATCAGGATGAGATATAATGGCATAATCAATATCCTTTGGTTTTTTAACACCAACAGTTGCATCTGTTACATCATCAACACCTGTAACTTTTCTATATCGTAAGTTATATCTCCAGTTTAAAAATCGCGACATGTTATCTCCTCCAGAACCATCAAATCCAACTCCTTCACCAGCATCTATTAAGATAATTTCATCATCAGGAGTAACCAAATGACAGCCATCGCCTTGACCTATGTCAACAAAGTTAATTTCTAGCATACGCTTGTCAGTAACCCATTCTTCTTTTAACCATCCCTCATTCCCGCGACATTTCATCTTGACCCAATCTCCGTTTGTTTCTCCTAAGTATCGAGCATAGTCACCTAGAATAAGATGGTTTGCTGCATTTTTACTTGTGCTTTGTTTTGGTTCGAGTCTGAGAACAACATCTCTTTCTTTGATGAAGTAAGCCTTACTAATATTTAGTGCCATCGGAATTGGTGTTTTGATTAAACCAATATAAATCAAATATAAACATGTATCAATACGTAGTTCTACGTATTTTTTTATAGAAAACATGTAACGTATAGAATAATTACTCTACTAATAGCGTTAAATAATACAAGCATTTTCTGTAAGAAGTAATTTTCATTTAACTAAATCATAATTACTGTTCACTCATTATTGGATGTTTATAGAGATCTTAAATACTAGTTTTGAATAAACTCACTAACCATGAATAAGCTAACCAATGTTCTCATTATTGAACAAGAACCGTTGATCTCTTACTCTATTGAAGAAGCTCTAAGAAACATATCGGTACAAAATGATCTGTTTTGTAATATGACATCTGTTTATGATTATAAGTCCGCTTTAAACGAGTTAAATTCTTCAAAACATTATAACCTTGTTTTCTTGAGCATTGATTCAGATAATTCATTTAATAAGCAATCAAGTTTAACGAATCAAGTTTTTAGTTTATTAGAAAAGAGTCTTAAAAACATACAGCTTATGATCCTAATTCATGAGTGTGATAATTTCTTAATACACAATCTTTTTAAAACTCTAAACCCTGAAAGTATTTTGTTAAAGCGAGACATGAAATTTAAAGACTTAACAACTGCGATAGATAGAGTAATTCAAAATATTCCTTTTTATAGTACTACCATTCTAAAACATTTACGCATTCGTATGTCATGTAATATTTCCTTAGATAAAAGTGATCAATTAATACTGTATTATTTATCAAAAGGTGTACGAATGAAAGATATGTCTAAAATGGTGTTTTTATCTCATAGTGCTATCGAAAGTAGAAAGCGAAAATTAAAACAATTGTTTAATGCCGAAAGGCAACAAGACAGTTTTTTATTTGAGAAAGCTCGCGAACATGGATTCATCTAATAAGTTAAATTAAGATTAAAGAATAATAATTATCATTAATTATATAATGATAAAACCATAAAATTTTAAAGGTTTAGACTTATAAATTATAAGTCAAAATTAATTAACAGATTTAGTAGAGGTTCTAATTTAGTTTGATATAACATAATATCATGAGAATTTCTTGGGACACATCAATAAAGCATCTTGCTAGACATGGATTACTAAAAGATATATTAACTTCTCAGCAAGTTTCTAATATTCCTAGTTCAAATTTATCACGTTGGAAAAATGAATCAGATGATAAGTACCTATATTCAGAGATAAATCAAATCATCAAAAAAGATATTGAGCTTATAAAACGAATAAATCAAACTTCAAGGATTAAAAAAATTAATGAAGCTTATTTTAAACTCGCTGATACTTTTCATTTTGTGATTTCAAACATTAAGGGAGTAAAAACTTTACTCAAAAATCAAAAAGAGCTTTTAGTAAATACTATTAATTCTTTAAAAAATATCATACCAATTGATAATGCACTAAAACTATTTAACATTTCAAGAACCACTTATCAAAACTATAAAACCATTGTTATTCATAAATGTGAAGCTTCATATTTTAAATGGTGTAATAGGCGTTTTTCTAATCAACTCTTACCAAAAGAAGTAGAAATGATTAAAGAGTATATGGAAGATGAGCGTTATAGAGATTGGTCAAAGTCATGTATCTACTTAAGAGCTATAAGAGATAATTCATTATTCTGTGGGTTATCTACCTTTTATAAATATTGTAGGTTACTAGGTTTTTCTAATCTAAAAAATTATCTAAAATCTAAGAGGTATAATCCTCACAAAACATCAAGACCAAATGGGGTTTGGTGTGCTGATGTCACTATTTTCAGAACAGAAGATTATATAAAACATTACATTCATATTTTAATGGATCATTACTCTAAGAAAATTATTGATTATCGTATTGAAAATAGTTGCTCTGGAAAAGCCATCAGATCTTTATTACAAGTTGCTTATAAAAAATACAAACCTATAAATACGATGTTTCTGACGGATGGTGGATCAGAAAACGTCAACAGAAATGTCGCTTCACTATTAAAATCATACAACGATACTATCATACATAGAATCGCTCAGCGAGATGTGATATTCTCTAACTCAATGATAGAAGCCTTTAATAAAGTTTTAAAACATCAGTTCCTGTATCCAAGAGTGATTAGTAATAGAACTTCACTTGAAAAAGTAATGACAGAAGTCATACCAATTTATAATAATGAAAGACCACAATTAAGATTAGGGGGTAATACACCTAACGAAATTTTTGATGGTTCTCCAATTCAATTTGGAACATACTCTAATAGCTTTAAAATACAAAAAGCACTTAGAATTATTAAAAACAAGCAAAACATTTGTAATACATGTTTATAAAACTCCTTCAATATTGGAAAACTAAAAAGAGAAGTAAAAAACATTACTTCTCTTTTTAAGTTAAACCCATAAAAATCAACTTTATTTGATTTTGTATTTTAAATCACTCATTTATAACCAATTCCCATAAATGGGACAGTCTATTTTAAAATGATCTTGGGAAGAGCAGGCCACTAAGCTTTCCTGTATGGATGATATGTTTGATTTCTTCTGGTGTCATTAAAATTTACTTTAAAAAGAGAAAGACAGTCTTTTAAAACTGCCTTAACTCTAATCTTATTGTATTTTGGTCATGTTCCAACTTTGGAACACTTTTATCGCGGTTTTATAAATTAATGTTAGACATTAAGTTTAATACGGCGACTCTTTTTGAGTGTAAATCTGAGCTCTACCAAAATAATTTGAAGCCGTAATTTTATCGTCCTTGATAATAAATATAAATTCAGTAGACCTTTTTCTAGAATCGATACATAGCATTGTGGTCTTAGGGTCAAACTCCACAGACTCAAATTTGAAAAATTTATTTTTATTCGTTTCAATAGTTATTGAAATATTCTCTTCATTAGGTAAATCAATATAGTTTTCAAGACCTTTAAGTTCTAGTATTTTAACTTCAGACATCAAATCAGATTTAAACGAAACATTGTAGTCTTTCATAAAATCTAGTGCTTCTTGGTCTTTACCAAAAGCTATTCCAAGTGTATTATCTCCATACTTACCACTTTTACATTTTTGTAATGATATTGCATTATTTGGAATAAATCGAATTGTATCATTTCTACTTGTCAAAGTTCCAAAATAGTGATTTGAATAATTTGAGCCTCTCATTTTCAAATAAGCATTGCCAGAATCATCAGTCTTAATTTGTAAAAACCCTCCTTTCGAGTTCTCAGCATATAAGTTTAGCTCATTTGGTTGTTCAGTTTTGGCACTAGCATCTTCTCCCTTAGAAGTATGCGCACATGCGTAAAAAGTGAAGCATAATGCAAAAATTAATAATCGATAAATATTCATAATAATTCAAATTTATGGGTTTTCTTGTTCATTTCTTTGTACTCTAGTTGTTTCATAACTATTACCGTGATAAGTAGTTGTCCCAGACAAATTAGAATTTCCAGTATTAGGGGTAAGTCTATTAACAGTAAAATTCGTTGCATTTGCTTCTGAACCAACTGCATTTTCTATAAAGAAAAAGAATCCTTGTCCATTTTCTGTATCTCTACCTACTACTGTAACGTAATGGTCAGTTCCTAAATTGTCTGTATTACTACCTCCTGAATAATCAACACCTACAACAACAGCATTTCCGTTTTCTAATTCCGAGTTAATATAATTAATGGCATCATCACTATTTAGTAATTCATCTGTACCAGCATTATATACTTCAATTCTATTTGCAATGGTTACTTCACCTGTGCTCCCTTGACCAGCAAGGTCAGTCCCAAGTTCATTAGCTTGAGCACAAGCTAAATTTGCACAATTAGTATTTCTAGGTGCACCAAAAGTGTTATTACCAGTCAAATCACTATCTGCCCAAGTGAATACATCATTAGTTGATGAGTCATAATTATTAATTGGAGATAAATAATTAGGATTACTAGTATCAGCTGGTGTTCCATTTGCACCTCCCAAATCACTAGAAACTGGTGGCGGAACAAATTCTTGATTGACAACATCTATAGCATTTGGTGTTGTAATAGCTCCTTCTAGACCTTCTAGTTCAACTTTCCAGACAGGGTTATTATGAGCAAATTGATAATTAGTTATTGTATAAAAATCTTCACTTATAGGGTCAATTCCAAAAAACCTTCCAATCTCAGGCATATAGTTTCTATATCTAAATGTAAGCCAACCAAGTCCAAGTTCATCATTTTCTTCTTGGTTCAGGAAACCCCATTTATGGTCAGTACCATTAATAACGTTATTATACCCTTTATGTTTTAAGCCAAAGGGATAGTAGTTATTTTCTTCAAGGATTTCACTTTTGGATACTTCGATAGAACCATTATTATCAATATCAGAATATGCTAGTCTAATATTTCCTAAATGGTCTTTGTATTGATAAACATAATCAAAGCCACCACTTCCATTAAGTTCAACGTATCCTTCTGGATGCGAAAAGAACTCTAAACTACTGTCTTTATAAATAAAATTATTTATGTATTGAGTACTACTCGTACTACTGCCTACCGTAACAGCTTTAGACAACTTTACACCAGTTGCATCATATTTATAAGTTACAATGTCACCACCAGTTTGTGTAACACTTACAGGAAGATTTAAATGATTATAAGTTATGGTGATATCTTTGTTGTTATCTGTTATCATATTACCATTGACATCATATAGGTAATCATCATCACTGTTATTATATATACTATCTGATATATTACCATCATTAAACCCAGTTGTATAAATTGTATTATCGGTAACAGAGTGCAATTGATTACCATTATAATAATAATTTAAATTATCCATTGTAGCAAATGTAGAAGGATTGTTATCATCTGTATGACCTTCTCTAGCTAAAGTAAGAATATTTCCATTTTTATCATAAGTTATACTGTTAAGATTGTAATAATCATTTTGATTTACTCCTAAAAGCTTATGATAGTCAGCAGATTTAATTCTGTTGAGTGCGTCATAGGTATAGTCATAACCTCGTTTATTTGCATATTCTTGATTATTAGGATCTACACTTGTAGTTTTCCATAAGGTTTCACTTATATTTCCATTATATAAAGGAGTGCCATCTAATTCATTTGTATTATAATTGATTTTAAAAGCAAACATATCTTCAATAGCACTATTTACTCTAAGGTCATTAACGTCATTAATAGTTTTTAACCAACCTCTAATATTATAGGTGTAATCTACTTCTTGTAATCCACTTTCTAAATCTATAATATTAAAATCTTTAATATTAGTGTCTAAACTATATATTGATAAATCACCAATCATAGGTGCATTTGTAGTTTGAACTCCAGAGACGTAAAATGGTTCTCCGTTTTTAAGATAATAAACTGTTGTACCACGTCTTTCTACAGAAAATTTATCTCCAGGAAAATGGGTGGTTTCTACATTATTAATACTTACACCACCTTCTCTAATAGAAACAACTCCATTCCAAAATATTCTTATGCCGTAATCAATTGTATTCCAATGTTGGTTAGTATCTGTATATGAAAGACCAGCTATATAGAGTTTATTTAAATCAGTAGTTTCAAATGTTATATAACCATCTCCCGAAATAGAATTTGTAGTTGAAAGACCTGAATTACCCCAACCACTTGCTGTCGAGTTTATTATATCTGTTGAAGTGGAAACTCCTACTTCGTTAGCGTATGAAGACGAAGGACTAGGGTGTAGTTCTCCACCAACATACTTTTTTGTTAGCTGACCAAGTTCATCATAGTTGTTTTTTGCTATGAGCTCAAAAGGTGAATTATTTATAGCTTGTTCGTGTCTGATTAGTCTTCCAGTATGGTCATATCTAAACTCATCATTAACAACTATTGTCAATGGACTAAATTTAGTTGCATGAGAATTGATTGACCTTATAACTTTTCCACTAAAATCAAGGTAGCTACTTAAAGCATCTAATGATGTTAAGTAATCATTTCTTGAAACAGAATGAATAGGCCTTCCTTTTGTATCATAAGATGAGGTACTTACTGTCCACTTATTCGTGTCTAGAATTCGCACTTTCCCACCTGTGCTAAGACCTTTTGTGTTTAATGCAAATGGCTGATTTAATAATGTATATCCTATAAATACATTTTCAATTTTAGTACCTGAATCAAAGAACGAACTATCACCTATAAGCGCACTAGTACTTGAGTCAGAAGATGTATAAAATGCTATATTATTTCTATAATAAGTAATTTGATTACCATATCGTTCAACCTTGAATACATCTCCAACGGAATATACACTACTTGTAGAAGTCGAACTGTACTTAACTACACCTTCTTCATATACATCAAAGTATCCGAAATTTTTCCTAAGAAAAACAGCATAATCTATAGATGTGTAATTATTATCTGGTGCTGAGCTAGTCTTTGAGAGACCAACCATTACACCTTTATCAGTTTGAGAAGCAGTCCATTGAATATATCCATCACTTCCTATTGTTGCTGTAGTTTCGAAACCGGCATTCCAACCACCAACTGCTCCATCAGGCTTCTCAACCACATTTCCAGTTTCAACTAAACCATCATTAGCATCTATTTCTAGTTCGTATGAAGCCTCAAAAGAATCCTGGGTGTCCCACTGATAGTCATCGTAATAATTTATGGTGTATATATCAATATCCACTTTTGGAATAATCTTGTTATCATAGTAAATATCAGTTCCATTTACAGTAATATAATTAAGTAATCTTGGTTCGCTATAATTACCTTCTGTATTTACATCGTTTTGAAGTTCGATCCGTCCAGAATTATCGTTCCCTCCATTGGGCACAAAATGATGCTTTCCAGTATAAATGACTCTATCAAATTTGTCATATTTGGTAAATAACCAATCGTTATTAGTTCTCAAATTGGCATCTTGGGTAAGTATAGGATGATCTGCCATGTCATAAACAATATATTCCCAACCTTTTTGAGGTATTTTCTTTTCTATAAGCCTATTTCTAGAATCATAATGATATTGGTAACATAAATCATCTAATGCTGATTGAATTACATTGTCATTTGAATCTAAAATATTCTCAGATCCTTCAGGAGAAATAACGAAAGTTAAGTTTCCAAAATTGTCATATACATAATAAGTATCATAAATATCAGTAGTTTCATAAGTTCTTTTTAAAACAATTTGCCCTTGTTTATTTTTAAACTCTTCTGTTGTGTGATTTTCAGCATCTAATGTTTCCCAGTTTTCATCTTTTGTAATTGCTTTATATAGTTCACCATCTTTATAAATGCCATTATAAGCCAGATTAGCTTCATCCATATTACCACCAGGATGATTGACTATAAAATGTCTTATATTTTCACTTGTTTTGTTAACAAGATAATCCAATTTGATGGTGTGATTTTCATTCATACTCCAATCTTTTCCAGGAGCTGCCTGCTCCAAAATGCGATTAAGCGGAGAGGCTTCGAATCTTTTTTCTGAATAGGCATTTATCTCACCAGAACTGATAATATCCTCAGTGTATTTAATAGCATAATGACCTTCCAAATCTAGAAGTAATTGGTTATGGTTACGGTAATTAAGATTTCCTGTTCCTAATACTTGATCTTCGTCAGCATAAGGAAGATAATCAAAGACCTGTCTTCCAATAGCGTCGTACTCAAAAGGAACAATGATATCCTGTTTATTGCTTCCTGAATGTTTAGAAATACTTTGTATTGGTCTTCCGAGTCCATCGAAATAGGTAATGCTTTCAATCTTATCGTCTTGAATTAAAGGCATAGTTGTCCCTGCTTTATTTATACCATCTGTTGTTTCAACTTGGTAGGTAGTTGTTTGGACATGGTTCTCGGTTGTGGTCTGTGCTAAAATTGTATATGGCAACAGAATACTTATAAGGATGTATATTGAATTTTTCATAGTTAGTTTAGTTTTGTGTTCTGTAGACATATTCGTTTTCGCTAAGGATGTTACCATCCTTGTCTTTTATCATTTTCAATCTATTAAAATCATCATAGACATAGTATGAGGTGTTACCTCTAGGATCAGTGACACTGGTAACGCCAATAATTGGATCATAGGTAAATGTCGTGACCTGACTATCTAGTAGGTCATTTCTCAAATTGTCGAGTGCCTGTCTTAGACTACCTTCATTCCCAACAAAGCCTATAGTGGTATCGTCATCTGCATTTGAAAGTGCTTTTAGATTTACAACATAATTACTAACATCAGCATAGGTTGCGTTCTCTATCTTTGCAATGGGGTACATGTCATTGTAACCCCAAATATATGTAATATGAGCGCCTAATGTTTTTGATACTTCCAATGGATTTCCATAATCATCATAGTCATAGAACTTAATACGTTCTTCAGGTGTTACTGCCCCTTTACCTACTTTAATCTTTTCTGGAAGTAATAATTTTTTATTAGGATCTTGATCAAAATCATTATATATATTAAAAGTCTGTGATAACCAAGTGTTGTTTTTTTTGTTTTTTGTCTCTAGAACGACATTTATTTTGTTGATATCTATAAGCTGCTGTCTAATTGAACCAGAATTTCCACCTCCAGGGTAAGTATTATCAATGGGGTAATAAAATTGTGTTAGATATTCTTGTTCAGTACCTTTTTCATCGAAATAAGAATATTGCTTAGATATCTGGAAGTTATCTGTATTATACTCAAATTCCTGGCGTGAAACACTTGAAGTTTGGTTGGATTGTTCGTCATAGAAATATTCGGTTGTTGTAGTACCTAACATTTGAGCCCAACCTGATTTAAAATCAGTTGCTAATTGTGGAATCGCTCCTCCACAATTATAAATAGATGTATCAATGATACAGGCATAATTATTGCACAGCGGCATATATCCTTGAGAAGGAATCTCATCACGAAAGCTTTCATAAGTATCAAAAAATTGTATGTATTCACATAAATCCGGTTTGTGTGAATATCTAGATTTAAAAATAAAATCAACATTATCATAATTTGGGTCTTCAATATTATATGAATTGCTTACCTTTTTTAAAATTCTTGCTGGTGTACTATTGTCATAAACCTTTTGCTCAGAAAGTAACCCTCTTTTATAATCTAAATTCTCACGAGGGTATGAATGTGGAAGTGAAAAAGTACTGGATTCACTTGGATAATCAAATGGAGAGGTAAATGCATACATAGTATGACCATTATTCTCCTCAGATACTTTTACACTTCTGTAACCAACATAAGAACCTTGTGATAATTCGACATTAACACCTTCCTGTCTAACACTATATTCAACTATTCTTGGAAGAAAACTCCCGGGGCTGTTTCCGACAGTACTAAATAAGTGTTTTTTTACACTATGTGTATAATTTCTACCTAAACGATCTTGCTTGGCATCAATAGTACCCGATGAAGATTCATTACCATTTAATCCACCAATAACTTGATCATTTACATATTGGTAAGTAACTTTTTTCAGATGGTCGTTAGATGATATACTTTCTTTAAAAATAATGTCTTTAATCCTAACGCCTCCACCTATCATTTCTTGATCTATATTTGAATTTGCATCTACATAATCAATGCCAGTAGTACCCTCTATTATGAAGCTTTCGTTAAGAATATTGCTTCCTGCTCCTCCAAGTCTAAGTATTAAGTTATAGCTTCCAGCAGGTACATCACGAACAATATGACAGGCTTCACCTAACTCCATAAGTCCACTATAACTTTCCCCATTTTTAATGAGTTCAATTCTGTAATTTGAAATTTGACTTGCCGAACCAGTAGTATTTGTTATGTGGGATGTGATATAAATATCCTGTTCAAAGTCTAATATAACTGTGCTAATTGAACGAGGAATTGTGGAATTCAAATTTTGATGACTAAAAGAGTCATTCACAGACTGGGTACTTAAATTTCTCGGGTTTTCCATATAGTCATTATAAGTAATAGATTGATTTCCTATGAAGGAATATGAGTTATGCTCAAAAACAAATTCTTTTATACCACCTGTAGGATATTCAATAGAAGTCAACAAACCATTGGTAATCTTCAGATCACTGAAAGTTTCTGAGTTACCACATGCAATCGTAGAGGAACCAATTCCACTAAAATAACCCCAGTCATCAGTTTCGACAGAGTCAAAACCGGGTAAGAGATGTTTCTTTTTATATGTGAATTTGTAATCATGGTTGATTCCATTTGCTGTTTCGGTTATTTTTGTGAGCCACAAACGATCAGGATTTGGATTTGGTAAATCTATATAGTCAAACTTGAAATGCTTATTCTCTATAATGTTATTTGGATCTCTAGCATCAACAATTCTAATTTTATCCAAAACTGCGCCTCCAGTTTCGGGATGCGAATTGATGGAGAGGTCAAAAACAACTTTCGTTGAATCTCTAAAAACTATAGATGAGAGTTTTTGTGTTGGAGCACTGGTATGAAATTTACTTATGGTTGCTTTTGGATTTAGCTGACCTATATTATATGAGTTAGATAAAACTTGTTCTAAAGTTGCATTATCTATATCTATTATTTCATTATAAGTTCTATTTACCGAAGCCACATAATCTTCTTGAGAGGTAGTATAATTGAACGTAGCAAGTGTTAAATCGTTACTTGTTTTAATAGATGATAAATGCCATGCAGAATTAACAGTGTAGTCAAAGCCCGCTCCAGAAGAAGAAATACTACCTTCACCACCTTGAGGAATAGATCCAGTGAAAGGACTAGATGTTGTAGTTTCAACTATATCAAAAGTAAACTTATATCCAAAAGCATCTGTGACAATAAAACTACTGATCACATAATTTGTAGTATGGATGAACTCAATTTTAAAATTATGGCTTTTAGAAATTAGTTTTGGTACAAATGTGGTTCCTTCTTTTATGATAACAAACCGTCCAGAATAATTTAAAAAATTGAACTGATATAAGTCAACTTCAGAATCATTTCTATTAGTACTACTCCCTACGACTCGCCAATTGTATCTTAATTGGTCTTCAACACTAATAGTCTCATAATCCCAATAATCATCTAAGTGCATGACGCCTTTTGCTGAATTTAACGTGCTTTCATCAGGAATTCCTCTTACTGTTCTAGAAATAACCCCCCCAGCTTGCAGGCTCCAACCTGTGCCTACCCAACCTGATCTATTATTTATTTTTATACCTTGAGTGTTATAGCTTAAAGCCAGATTAATGCCTAGTTCAGTATTAAGAGCCTTACTGTAAAGTGGTATTGAAATATTGGGCTGTCCTGTGTAATAACTTACAGGAACTTCTTCAAACTGCATTAAATTAGCTACAGTTGGTGATGGCGGAATGACTTGGGGCAGTTCTTGACCATGGGAAATTATGGTCATCAAAACTATAAAAATAGTCGGAATCGATATTGCAGATTTTTTCATCAAAAAAGAGTTTAATAGTTAATGGATTTATTAATTTGTTGCTAGCAACAATATTTACACTAAAACTAATTTTATATAAACCGAGTAGAAAATAATAGTCCTTACAATAAGTAAGGACATTCCTTATATTTTGTAGGGTTGACCCTTAAAAAAAGTAAGGTCACTCCTTATGTTTTATTATTATTTCAGTTTTGATTATTGATGAAACCCTTATTTTAAAAGGTCTCAATTGCATTGGTAATAAGAGAAATTTGGTTAAACATTAATTAAAGTTTATCCTAGTACACTACTGAGTCTAAACATAGGTAAGTACATAGCAACAAGAATAACACCTACTAAAATGCCAACAATCATAATAATAAAAGGCTCCAATAACGTAGAGAGCAATTTAGAACGCTGCTCAACCTGAGAGGTATATTGCATATTAAGCCGTTCAAATATGAATTCATTTTGATTAGTTTCTTCTGCGACTTTTACAAGTGCAATCATTTTATCATCAAAAAGAGTATGAGATTTTAAACTCTCACTTAAAGATTTTCCATTAATAATGGATTTTTCAACTTCAATAAGAGCCTTCTTCAACGGATAAAAATCTATCATTTGTTTTACAAGTTGTATACTATGAACTACAGGAACTTTTGATGACGTAAGTAATGATACAGCTTGAGTAAACTGTGACAGATAAAGTATTTTTATAAATTTTCCTAGAATTGGTATTTTTAAAGTAAGCTTGTCCTTAGTTTTTTTATAAAACTCTTTTTTATTAAATAATGAACGGGATAAGAATAATCCCAAGCAACTAATCAAAATTATTAATCCGTAGGTTTTTGTAAACTCTGAAACAGATATTATAAATTTTGTGATTCCTGGCAACTCAACATTTTGCTGTCTGAAAATATCTTGAAACATAGGCACTACAAATTGCAACATAAAGACAACAACTATAACAGCAGTACTTAATATGATAATAGGATAGGTTAATGCACTCATCAGTTGTCTTCGCTGCTCATTCTTCTTTCCGAAGAACACTCCTAATTGCTCAGTAACCTTGGGAAGAGTTCCTGTTTCTTCACCTATTTTAATAGAGTAATATTCATAATCGCTAAACTCCTTTTCTGTTTTAAGAATTTCAGATAATGAACTTCCAGAAATAATACCCTCAGAAAGCTTTTGAATTTTCTCTTTGTGAAATTTCTTTTTAAATGCATTTTGAATAAGTTCTAAACCATCTTTAAGATTTATTCCAGCTTTTAATAAAACACTCAATTCCGTATAAAAATCTTCTTTGATTTTATTTGAAAACGGGCTCCCAAACAAATGTATTTCTTTTTTTAAAAAAGAAACGCTCTCTGTAGACTTAGGTTTAGTCGTTTCAGTTTTTGATATGTTGTCCAATTTAAAACCCATTAATTCATAAAGGTATTAGCGTCATTGGATTTAAAAATGAATAAGGATTGATATTGAAACTTTTCAGAAGCTTCTAATTTAATGGCATCAATATTCTGCTCTTGAATCAGCTCTCCATTAAAATAGAACTGTTTGTTTTGAAAAAACAAATCAAATGTATCTTGCTTTCTTATAATGTGCTTATCAGTAAACTTATAGCGTATTGAATCTATTTCAGAAGCGAACTTTAATTCATTTTGAATGCTATTGTAAGTAATGTTCGGGTATCTATTAAAGTCCATCCATAGTATGGATTCAAGGCGATTTAATTCTAAATTTCTACCATAATTACTTTGAATTGCAGTCATATGCTTTTGTACTAGTCCTAGAACTGAAAATGCCAATCCAACAACTATACTAGTAAGAATTAAAACAATAATCATTTCGCTTAATGTATATGCCTTTATTTTTTTATTTAATTTCATAATTAGTTTGGCTAATAGATTTACTCGACGTTTGGTTTACGGCTTCAATTTCAATCATATAATCATTCCCATCTAGAAACCTAACAACAGTAATTTCCCAAACTCCATGTGTTTCATAATAAGGGGTATTAAGTTTTTCATTTACGTATAAATATTGCAGTTCATTTAAATGACTTTCTATTAATTGAGTATTACTTTTAATAGAGTTCGAAAACACATTATTTAAGATCATACTAGATATTAGAAATATAATTACAATAAGAACTGTAGCTACTAAAGTCTCCATTAAGGTTGATCCTCTTATTTTTTTTAGTATAACCATTTTGCAATTCCTTTTTTAGAATTCAACAATTGTATTCCAACAAATTCTTTTGGTAGCTCATTAATACTAATGGTTCCATTATAGATGTGATTTTGAAATATAGAACCTGATTGTTTGGATATAAAATTGTTAGTATAAACGCTTCCTATAACAGTTCCTTTTAAATCAATATTTTGATTGCAATACACTTCACCAAAAACAGTTGCGTTTTGTTCTATTTCAATTTGAGATTCGTAGTTATTAGATCTTGGCTCACCTAGGTAAATTATAGAGCCCTTAATTCTACTTCCAGACTTGAGTAACACTTTAGATTTCTTTATACCAGAATCGTTTGTCTGATGAATTGGAGAATCCTTTTCGTTTAAAACTAAAGTAGTCGGATAATCTAATATTACATCGGTTCCTACCACTATATTTTGAGAGGCAAAAGCTTGAAAATGACCAGATGTACCATCTTGGATTTCAATCTCTGGTGCTATTAGTATTACATCCTTTAATGCAGATGAATTCTGAATAATTATTTTAGTTTTTGATTGAATAATTATATTTCCAATAAGATGTATTGAAGATAGTTTAATCTCATTATTAGAAAACACAAATTGAACAGGTTCAAAAAAAGAGTTCTGATACGTATTTCCACTTAAGATATCCAAGAACTGTTCAAGGTTTCCACTTAAATATTGACTACTTAGATTTCTGATTTGATTTGTTACATTAGAATGCAGACTAGGTAAGTAGCTTGATGTTTTGATATCGCCATAAATAAGCTGGTTTCCATAGTAATTATGTCCAGAAACACTTCCTGATTTCACACCTTTTTTAGGCAAATAAGACAAACCTTTTATCTCAGTGTCACCAACAACAACTAGTGGTTGATTATTATCTTGGAGGTAAAGCGCTATTCTATTAGTTTCTTTTTGTACTCCTCCAATAATTCCTGTTTTTTTAATAACATTATTTTTAATTTTTGAAACAGAAGTGACTCTTTCATATAGCCCCCAAAACTCCCTATTTACTTTTAGCGATTTGAATTCATCATTTTTTAGTTCAATTCTTATAGTATCGTTTAGTTTCAGATCATTTAAAAGCGCATAATCAATACCTTTGTTTGAGTTTTTAATCCCTTCAATTATAAAATCATTTTGAGTGCTAAAACGATTATGGGTATGAATAAATAACATAAAAGCCATGAGCAGAAAAGCAATAACCACAACAATACATAACGTGAGTTGTAATGCTCCAGCTTTAAGTTTTAATCGATACATTATTGTCGTTCTATAGTTTGATATGTATTGTTATAAAAGATCTTAATAGACTTTTGATTACCAGAAACCAATTTTATCTTATCTATGGTCTGTCCAGTTTTAAGTAAATGCTCTGTGTTTTCAATATGTATCACAAATACCTGATCTGAAGTGTTCTGCTTTTGAATTAAGCCTTTATAAATAATTTCTAACTGATTTTCAGTAGAATTTTTGTGAACACTTTTGGTAATTTGGTTATTGTGTTTTTTTCTACTAGAAAGTGTTCCGAGAAAAGGATCTCTATTTACATTTTGGATTGAAAAGGTATCAATTTCTTGGCTTGCGATTGGGTTAAATGCAACATTTGAATTCTGTTGTATTAATACAGGCTCATCTGGATTAATTCCAATAATGATCTTATAAGCTATAATTCCCCATATAAGGAGTACACCAATTAAAAGCAGGTATGTTTTGGTTTTACTCTTCAATGGAAAAGTTTTGAGTAGTATATTGTGTTTGATATTGAGAGTTCTGAGCTCTTACTCGCCACTGATAATCACCTAATGATAATTCATTTGATAGATTGGTGGCTACAACCAATGTGTCTATGATTATTTGAGTAGCATTTTCAAAATTAGGAGTTGCAATTTGCAGGTGATAACTATCTACTTGTTCAAGAGCCGTCCATGAAAATGTAATATTGCTTGGAACTAAAACTGAATTGTCACTTGGTGCTAATATTTCTACTTGCTTATTCGTTATATCTTCTATTTCGATAATATCATCACAATTAAGTGTTAGACCAAATATTAGCATTAAAACAATCATTTTCTTCATATTAAAACTTATAATAATTAATGTCTTTTTTTGCTCGTTTTGAAGATTTATAGGTTTGATTCGGACATCCATTATCACCTTCAACAAGATCTACAATTTCCAGTTGATACTTACTGTTTTCCTTCCAACAAACGGAGGCAGTTCTATAAGAAAAAACAACACCTTCCCTAAAATTGATTGTGCTTACTAATTTAGACTCGTTATATAATTTAAGAGCAATATTATTAATGCCTGATTGTTCTAGAAACACTTCCTCAGCCTGTTTAAGAGCTTCCGTTTTCTCTTTGTTAAATACTATCGATAGACTTGTTACTATATGCGAATTATTATCATGTAATAAAAAATCTTTAACTCCAATATTTTCTTTATGATTTAATAGATGTATTAGTGTTATTCTATCTGAGATATTAATACTCAAAAAATGAGGTTTGTGTTGAATAGAATCGTGATAATTGATTTTTATTTGCTCACTTTGAGATAAACTAGATTTACTAAATGCGGAATATGTGCCACTATTAAAACTTATAGGTGTTATATTTATT
This sequence comes from Psychroserpens sp., assembly GCF_034670085.1. Classification (GTDB taxonomy): domain Bacteria; phylum Bacteroidota; class Bacteroidia; order Flavobacteriales; family Flavobacteriaceae; genus Psychroserpens. Next base: position 65,083 of record NZ_JAXMOD010000002.1, read on the forward strand.
TTAATAGGTTTAAAATATTTAGGGATTCCAATACTTGTATAAGTCTTTTCTATAATGAAATTCTCATCACTACCAATACTACCTAAAGTGATATTTTTAGAAGTTTCAAAATGTTGTTTGCTCTCTATGGAAATTGTTTTACAACTGACATTAAGAAATGATACAAACCCAAAGAATGAGACTATTGTAATTTTTCGATATAGATTAGAATTCATTTTTAAATCGTAATAACGTGAGTAATATTTAACAAAAGTCAAAAGGCTTAACCTCAAATATATCCAAGCTTTGCAGACGAAAAAACAATAAGTCCTTATAATAAGTAAGGCTAGTCCTTATTTTTTGTAAGGGTCATCCTTACTTATTATAAGGGCGACCCTTTTAATTTGAATAAAAAATAAAATATATTCGACTATATAACGATTTAATAAAACCTTATAATCCCTAATAATTTAAATAACATTGCCAATGAAGTAAACCCTAACTAAACATAAATGACTAATTCACGAATATTGATGATTGATGATCATCCAATGATCACAGAAGCCTATCGTAAATCTATTTTAAACTTCGCTGATAATAATGAAGGCTATATTTTTCATATAGATACGGCTGTTTGTTGTGATTCTGCATTATTATTTTTAAATGAATTCTCTTATGATGTGGTTTTTTTAGATATCAGCTTACCTAATTCTAAAGACCAAAAATTTAAATCAGGAGAAGATTTAGGAATTTTTATTAAAAAAAAATTCTCAAATACTAAGATTATTGTAATTACTGGTTATAGGGATTCATTTGTAATGAGTAGACTTCTTGAATTTTTAAGCCCTGACGCGCTTTTATATAAAGGAGATGTAAATTTAGATATGTGTTCAAAATCACTGATTAGCATCTTGCAAAATATTCCATTTTACAGTTCTTCCATTTTACAACTCATCAGAAAAAAACTCTCTAGTGAAATCAGATTAAGCAAAACAGAGAAAATACTATTGTATGAAATAGAAAAAGGCACCACGATAAAAGAATTAAGCGATATGCTGCACATGTCAGTTGGCGCTGTTGAAAAGAGAAAAAGGTACTTAAAAGAACTCTTTAACATTGATATAAGTGAAGATTCTGCACTTATAACTGCTGCTAAAGAAAAAGGGTTTATTTAAAAAAGTAAGGACTATCCTTACTTTTTGTAAGGACGCCCCTTACTTTTTGTAAGGACAATGAAAAGTTATTGATTTTAAAACTTTGTTACTTTGATTTTAGTATGAAAAACATAAAAAAATTAAAAGCATATAACCTCCAAGAGGTGCTTACGGTACTACTGATTATAGGTATACTTCTGTTATTAGCACTACCCAATCTAATGCCACTTATTAGTAAGGCAAAGGCAATTGAAGCCCAAACCCAATTGAAATACATTTACAATTTGCAGACGACTCATCGGTTTATGTATTCAAAATATTCTAATGATTTAGTAGAACTAGATTTTGAAGCTCCCAAAACCGTTAAACAGGATGGAACAAGTAATTATGTCTATGACATCCTTGAAGCCGGCAATTCTAACTTTATTGTTAGAGCAACTGCTATCACAGATTTTGATGGAGATGGCATTTTTAACGTTTGGGAAATCAATGAAAATGGCACACCTAAACAAATTACTAAAGATTAAAAAGTATGATCATTACAAAGCTCTTACTCATTATCACTTTAGTTTTCATAGCCTACCAGGATATTAAGGAACGTCTTGTATATTGGTTTTTATTTCCATTATTGGGATTAATTGTTGGAGTTTTGTTTTATACCCAAACACTTTCTGAATTATTTTTAGCTTCAGTCTTAATCAATCTTATAATAGTTTGTTTTTTTTATCTGGTTATCGTTTTACATTCTTTTTTTGTTCTCAAAAAAAGTTTTAGAGATGTTATTGGGGTGGGAGATATTCTAATGTTTTTCTTTTTGATTTTTACGTTTTCTTCAGTGTCATTTATTGTAACCTTTATCTCAGCAATTATCTTTTCGTATATAACACATTTACTTCTAAAAAATAATTTCAAAAACAAAACTGTTCCGCTAGCAGGTTATATGAGTATCTTTTATTCAATAACATATTTGGCGTTTTGGTCAGGAGTGGTTGATTCTTTATATCGCATCTGAATATGAACAAAACCACCTATGATATAGATACTTCATTATTTCAGCTTATTAATGCTGAGCAAGCTTATCATTATAGAATTATTCCAATCGAATTAGAAAATGGAGTAATTACATTTATATCTGATCAGGTATCAAAAGATTTAAAGCAAGAGCTTCAAATTGTTTTGAATAAGGACGTCAGGCTAATGCAAGAATCCTCAGAGAATATAGAACAATATTTAAGCACAAATTTTAGAAAACAAACTAGGAAACAAACTGAAGATTTGCAGTACAGCAATGATTTTTTGGAAAAATTATTATTTACAGCAAAAGATATTGGAAGCAGTGACATTCATTTTGAACCTTATGAGCATAAATGTCGAGTTCGTTTTCGTTTAGACGGGAAACTAAAAGAATATTTTGTAGTTGCTTTAAGTGATTACCCAACAATAATCAATAAACTAAAAATAAGAGCTGGTTTAGATATATCAGAAAAGCGTTTACCTCAAGATGGACGTATTTCAATCAAAACAGCTTCTGATGAGTTTGATATTCGTGTGTCTTCCCTGCCTACGCTTCATGGCGAGAAAATGGTACTCCGTATTTTAAGTAAGGATGCTAATCATATTGAGTTAGAATCATTGGGGTTTACAAAGAAAGAATTTCTAACCTACACTGAAACAATAAAAAAACCTAATGGCATCATTCTTATTTCTGGGCCTACAGGATCTGGAAAGACTACTACGCTATACGCAACTTTGAAATTATTAAATAGCGACGAAACCAATATACTCACCATAGAAGATCCAATAGAATATACGCTTGAAGGAGTGAATCAAGTACAATTAAAGGAGAATATCGGGTTAGATTTTTCTAGTACACTCAGAACTTTCCTGCGTCAAGATCCAGACATTATAATGGTTGGTGAAATACGTGATGCAGAAACAGCTAATATGGCTATTCGAGCTGCAATGACTGGGCATTTAGTTCTATCAACAATTCATACGAATTCTGCTTGGTCTACAATTTCACGACTCATAGATATGGGAATACCATCATTTCTTATAGCAAGTACACTTAATGTTAGTGTTGCTCAACGTCTAGTTAGAAAGCTTTGTAATCACTGCAAACAAGAACAATCTATTTCAAAAGATATATTGCCTTTAACTTTTGAAATTCCCAAGCATCTCAAAAAGCATTTTAAAGCTATTGGCTGCAATAATTGTCATCATACTGGTTATAGTGGTAGAAAAGCGATTTACGAGATTATTCCAATTTCTAAAACTTTGGTAGAAAATATTAGAAATAATGATTTACAAATTGATGATTATTTGTTTGAAAATGGTGTTGAAACTTTAAAAAGCAATGCTGTTCAACTTATAAATGAAGGAGCAACTTCTATTCAGGAAGTGTATGCGCTTTTATCAGACTAAAAGTATAAAGGATATTTATAAAAAGATTTAAGAATCAAATGATGATAAAAAAAACATGTTTACTAATCCTAATTAGCTTTTTGTTTTTTAATGGACAAGCACAGGATAATGACGAAATACAACGTATTGAAAATTTAAGAAATCAACTTACAATTTTGTCATCTGATAATGCTGGTCTAACTGAAACTGTAAAAACTGAAATTAGTGTTAATAATATTACGTTATCAAATTTTTTATTAGCGATTTCAGATCTTCATAAGATAAATATTAATGTCTCATCAGAGCTAAATATTATAAACATTGCTAACAACTTTTCAAATGTAACTGTTAGTGATTTGCTTATTTTTTTATGTAAGGAATATAAACTAACCATAGATTTTACGGGTAATATTCTCTCCATCAAACCATATCGAAAAGAAATTACAGTGCCAGAAACCCGAATAGTTCCTATAAACTATAGTCCATCTGATAATAAAATCTCCATAGATCTAAAAGGCGATAAACTTTATGATGTCTTTAAACGAATCATGGATGAAACTGGAAAGAACTTGGTGTTCTCGCCAGGTCTTGAAAGCAAGGTGCTGACAGCTTATATTCAGCAAACACCTTTTGAGGTAGCGATGGATAAATTAGCATTCGCAAACAATCTCTATGTCGAAGAATCTAAAGATGGCTTTTTCGTATTTGAAGACAATATTCAAAGCTATGATAATAATTCCACTCCTCAAATAAAACAGAGTATAGCAAGAAGCCGTAGTTCCGATTTTATCTTCGCAATTAAAGACCCTCAAGAGCAACTTTTAGAAGTAGATTTAATTAATACTCCAATAAGTGATGTGATTAATGACATAGGAAATGAATTAAATATCGATGTCTTCACGGCAACACCACTAGAAAATGCTGGAACTGTAACATTCAAAGCTAAGAGCATTAGTTTTGATGATTTACTTATAAACATATTTGAGTCTCAAGCCCTTTCTACAATCTCTCAAAATACAAATATGAATTCAAATACAACTAATATTAAAAGTGTTGAACGATTTACATTTAAAAAAGAAGGTAATATCTATTTTTTTGGTTCTGAAAAACAATTAAGTGTCCGTAAGGTAGCTATTGTACAAATGCAACATCGTTCGGTTGAGTTATTGTCTGACCCAACAGGAGGTCTAACAAGCAGTAGAAGCGCAGGACGTAATTTCAATAGTGGAAATAATTTAAACGGATTTAACAATCAATCAAATTCTTTTTCACCAAACAGAAATCGAGAACCTATCAATACCAACAATAATCAAAATTTCAACAATTTCAACTCTAAGGTTGAGGCTTTGATTAATATTCTTCCCGATGAAATAAAACAAGATTTAGACATCAAAGTTGATTATGAACTCAATAGTTTTTATGTTAATGGCCCTAGTGGAAATGTAGAGCGCTTTAGAGATTTTATTGGGCGTATAGATAAACCTGTTCCTGTGATATTAATTGAAGTAATGCTTATTGAGGTAAATAATACCTCAGTCGTTGAAACTGGAGTAAGTTGGGGAATTGGTAATGAACCTGTAACAACAAATGGTGCGATATTTCCAGAAACGGATCTGACTCTAGGAGCAAATACTATAAACAAAGTAATAGGTGGTTTTGATGGATTTGGATCGTTTAATCTTGGTAAAGTGGTTCCTAATTTCTTTGCTACTATAAAAGCTATGGAAAGTAATGGTAATTTAAAAGTGCGTTCTACTCCGAAATTATCCACTTTAAATGGTCATCGTGCGACATTTTCTAACGGACAAACATCTTATTATGCAGTTACTCAGCAAGCAGTAATAGGTTCAGACAACCCTGTTACGCAAACAGCAATAAATTATGTGCCAATTGATGCAGAATTAGGACTTACCATAAAACCACTCGTATCTGGAGATGGTCAAGTTACTTTAGACATATTTGTAGTCCAATCAAGTTTTGGAGCTCGTATTACTGAAGATGCGCCACCTGATATTAGTTCAAGAGAATTTAGCTCAATTATAAGAGTAAAAGATCAAGACATAGTTGTTTTAGGTGGTTTAGAAGAGCAAATGAAAAACAATTCAGGATCTGGAGTTCCATTTTTAGCAAGGATTCCAATTATCAAATGGCTGTTTAGCAAGCGTAAACGAGAAGCTAAAAAAGCAAAACTCACAGTACTTATAAAACCTACAATCATATATTAATGTTAAATAGATTTAGCACATATCTTCTATATGGAAATCATTTTTGTGGTATAGAACATACTTCAAGTGGCGAAGGTGAATTTATTTTTGTTTCAGTCATCAAGCAATCTAAAAAGGAATTAAATCAAGAATTTAATTTTGAATTACAATCTATCAAAGATGTATCAGAGAAATTTAAAAAAAATCAACATGCACATTTAATAATTAATAATGAGAAAGTAATATCTAAGTCACTCCAAAGTAATCAAAATGAAGCTCAGAAATTAGTATATAAGTCATTTCCGAATATCAATATAGAGGACTTCTATTTTGAAGTATTATCAGAAAACAACAATCATTTCATATCCATTTGTAGAAAAGATTATGTAAATACTCTTATTCAAAAGTATTTGGAGCATAATACCTTTATTACCAGTATTTCATTAGGCAATAATATATTCTCAACAATAAAATCATTTATCAAAGAACAAAATGTATTTACATCAAATGCGCTTATAAAGTTGAAAGAAGGTCAAATAATAACTATAAATAAAACTATTGTAGAAAATAAGTATTACGAAATAAATGGTTTAAGAGTTTCAAATACTGAAATTCTTTCATTTTCAGCTTCAATACAATCAATTCTAAAAAATAATGCCACAACCACAAATTTTGAAATAAAGCATAGTGTTTTACTAAATGAATTTAAACAAACACGTTTCTTTAGTCAGTATTTAAAATTTACAGGACTTTTTATTCTTGGGATGCTACTAGTTAATTTTTTGCTTTTTAATCACTATTTCAATGAGGTTAATCATTTGCAACAGATCACGGCAGTTAATAAATCTACTAAACAAAAAATATTAATTCTTGATGAGTCAGTTTCAAAAAAACAGAAATTAGCAGATGATTTATTAAGAAGTAATGGTTCTAAAAGTTCGTTTTATGTAAATACAATTATGAATAGTTTACCTGAAACTATATTACTTTCCGAGTATGACTATCAGCCCTTACTTAAACGAGTAAAGCCAGATAAACCAATAGTTTTAGACACCAAAGCAATAATGGTATCTGGAAGATCGAGTGATAGCGAATTATTTTCAACTTGGATTGCCAGGTTAGAACAAATTGATTGGGTAAAGAAAGTGGATATTATAAGTTACGGATTATCATCAAATCACCTCCCTGATTTTGAAATCAAAATAACTCTAAGTAATGATTAAAAAAAATAAAAACATATTGCTAGTTGCAGGCTTTGTTTTTACATTATTTATTTGCTATCAATTAGCAATTTCTAAAACTATTATTCAAAAGCAAGAGTATGATGTCTTAAAAAAACAGCAGGTTTTATTTAAAAACGCACCACAAAAACTTTCATTACTTAAAAAGAAAGAAGTATACTATGATTCTATATTAAATAAATACCAATTAGATGGTTCATCAGTAGAGAATAATCTTTTAAAAACTATTAATGTATTTGCCACAACAAATAATATAAAAGTGGTTAGTTTTTTAAAACCACATATAATTTTTAAAGAAGATTTAATTATAAAAACATATGAGTTTATTCTTGAAGGAGATTTCAATAACATTAATCAACTTATCCATCAATTAGAGCAAATGACGAAGTTTGGTGAGGTAGTAAATTTACAATTTGAAAAAAAGAAAAATCATAAAACAGGTAAGCAGTATTTACAAGCAAATATTTTATTAAAGAGTTTTGGTTAAATCTATTTAAGTATTAGTTTTTTACCATTTAAATAAAAATAATTTATATAAATTCCTATTGAGCTCTCAAGATTTTTTATCTCAAGCTTACAAATTTAAAACACCCAAATTACATCTTAGTAATTAGTTGTTTTTATTCTTAGATCCTGATTTCAAAATAATGTCTTGAATCTTAGAGTTTTTTGATTGAGCTTCGATATCATTCACATCCACATGATTGGTTTTAACTCTATAACCACAAACTTTCTTGTTTTTTACTTTGGGCTTTTTTGTAAATGTATTAAGGAAGGACAGGAATTGAGATGGAGAACCAAATTTTACTTTTTTATAGTCATCATCTGATAGCACCTCTTCAGTGCGCCTTTTGATATTTTTTAAATGCACTTTTGACTCTGATATCATATATACAAGAAGATAGTTTTCTTTAATACATTTTTGAATATTTTGTGTTTCATATTCTATGGTATTAGTAACAGAAACTTCTACTGCAATGTGTATATCATCTTTTTTAAGTGATACATCAATCCTACCGCCAGCACTGGTTTGTGTTTCAAGTTCGGTAATAAAACCTCTTTGTTGACCTAAAGTGAGGACATAATTTTGGATACTTCGGTGTGTTCTTTCTAACTCTTCTTTTTCTACTTCTTGTAAATACGACTCTTTTTGTTCTTGAAGATGTGTACTTGGAATTAAATTTTTATCTTCATTTGCTATGTTTTTTGATGGTTCAGGAATTGATATTGCTTCTTCATGAACAACATCAACTTCTTGTTTTGAGATATTTATTTTTTGTTTAGAAATGTTTGGGAGTAGAGAAACAAGTAATTGCTCAACTTTCAATCGTGGCATGGCATATTCCTTACGTACATGTGAAATAAAATCTTGAGAATAATCTGTTGTGACTTCCTCTAATAAACTAGTAGTGATATTAAAGTCATTACTACTTGAACCTACCCGCATAATTGCCTGTCCTCTCTCTAAATTTTGCAAATCCAACTGTTCAAAATATGAAAAACCTGATTCTAAACGTTTAGCATCACTATCGCCTAACCTAAAACAAATACGAGTTTTTGGATTAGAAAGTACTGAATTTAGAAGTGAAGATTCTTGAATTTGCCCTAGTTCTTGGTGTGCTATGGTTATTCCTAGACCATACTTTCGAGCACCACTTAAAATCCTCTCAATGCTTGGTGTTATAAAATTTTGAAATTCATCTAAATACAGCATATATGGAGAGCGTTCATCTTTGCTTTGTGACTGCCTTGAAAGTGCTGCTTGGTTAAATTTCGCCAGGAATAACGACCCCAACAAGTAACTATTTTGTTCCCCAATTAGACCTTGTGAAAGCTTCAGCAATACAATTTTATTTTCGCTGAGGCATTTTGCAATATCTACTCCTTGTTTTTGGACAAGCATATATCGAACGAGCTTAGGTCTTAAAAAAGTATCTATTCTCGTTAACAAAGGAGTAATACCTTTTCGGACCAAGGGGTATTCGTTTTGCCAGTAGTAATGAAGTGAGGGGTCATCAACTGACGTTAAATATTCCTTTCTGAAGTTTTCTTCAATAAGAAAGCGTTTTAATTCAATAAGAGTGCCACCTCTTGTGCTCTCTAAAATAGTGTTTACCACGTTTTGAAGTACAGCCGTCATATTATCTCCCCATGCCGTTGCGTGCCTTTTAAAGGCTGATACTAAGTCAGAACTTAGTACTATTTTTTCAGCTTCGGTATTTGCTTCAAGAAGATTAAAACCAACAGGAAATTCACTGTCAGAAGGGTCAATAATAATAACATCTTCTTTTCTGTCCAATGGTATCCGCTTTAAAATATCTTCACATATGTCGCCGTGAGGGTCAAAAATTGCACACCCACGACCTTGTTTAATATCAGCTAACATCATATTCGCAATCAGTGTTGATTTTCCAACCCCAGTTGCACCAATTATATGATTATGTGATAAGCGTATTTCGGTATCGAGGTTCACGGGATATGTTTCTCCTAAATGAATATTCTCCCCGAGATAGATTCCGTTATTTTCAGGATTATTATGCTTCTTAGTTTTATCCTCTCCAACACCAAGCTTTTTGTTTACGACGGTCTTGTTTGGGTAATGAACAAAGTGAGTAAGTTCTTTGACATTAAGAATAAAACCTAATCGATTACTTCTACGAAAAAAGACATTGCGTAAATGGTCATCATATTCATATCCTTCATTAGATAAAGGGATAAGCATATTGTATGTTGAACAAGAAATACTACTGATACTTTTTGATAGCTCACTAGCAAGATACCTACTATGTTCTTCCTGTTTTCCTTGAACTGCAATTCGTACAACGGCAGAAAAAAGAGAATTACTTATTTTTTCTGTGGTTGCCGTAATAAATTCAGGATGAGCTTCAAAAAAACTCCCTCCATATCCGTCACTCACAGAGTACATCATGTCTTTTGACCATGGAGCAGTAACTCCTTTGAAAATGACTTGAAAAATAGCTGTCTCGTCCTTATCTAATGTTCCTAGGGTAGCAATGATTGAGGTTAAAGGATCTATCTTTAAGGAATCAGTTTGAGCAATAGGTAACATGAACTCATTGTCTAATCCAAAATCAGCAATGGCTACAGGAACATCCATATCAAAATTGATATTTAGAGCCTCCTTAGGTTTCAGTATTATGTATGGAAAAAAAGCTTTAAGGTGCGATGTTAATCGTGAATAATCATTTTGAGAGCAGGTAAATTGAATTGAAATGGCATCGTTTTGCGATAATATTTCAAAAGAAAAAGAACTCTCTGAAAAACTTAAAAGATTAAATAATTCTTGCATTAATGCCAAGGATATTTCAGTCCCTTGAGGAAATTTAATCTCAATACATTCAAGTTTAGGTTCAGAATCTACGGTGTATGGAAGTATTTCAGGAACATCAAGAATCTGATTAGGTTTGTCTTGTGGAGGGTTTATGAGGTTCTTTAATCCACCTAAGAAAGTAACCTTACCATCATCTATATGTTCAATATAACTTGTGTCTATGTGAACAAAAGGAATATATGGCGGTTCAATTTCTACGGGGTTTTCAAAATGATAATATCCTCTTCCTCGTGACTCCCATGTATAGAAATTTATGGTTGCTTTCTCGGTGAGCTTGCTCATCGTTTAAAGATGTCTTTAAGGATTGGTTTCCTATCAGCGTCACTAATACGAATACCCGATTCTTTGGTAATCTCATCAGTGATTTTTAGTACTGTTTGGTGACAATAGGTCATAAACATACTGGCGGTATCAACCTTGTAATAAGTGATTTTGTAAAACTTACGAATAAGCCAGCCACCGATAAAAGGAATATGACTGATAATTATTTGCCAAACACTTGTACGGTACATAAGCCAAGAACTTAAAAATAGTCCATCACCGAAAGGAGCACAACACACATCATATTGATAGTTTTTCCATAAAATTCGTAAATACAATCGCTTAGAAGATGTAATACCACCTTCCTTGAGACTCACAAATGATGTTGTCACTCCTTCAATTCCATGAGAGAGAAGCTCTTTTTTAAATTGAGCATAAAAATCTTTTGAAAGATAAGTGAAATTTGGAATGAGCGTATTCCAATGCGAATGGAATTCTTTTTTAGTACGTCTAAGAACTATGAATAATATGACTATTCCGATAAGTATAAATATCCACGGTACTTGTTCCAAAGCATGTAAGTAGTCTTCGTACCATTCTCTTTTGCGGTATTGAATTAAAAGCATACGTTTTAGTAGTTAGTTATTATAAAAATTGAAACTAAAGGAAAAGCTAAAAACATTATTCGCTAGCTATGTACACTATATAGGGAGAACTTTAAATATATAAAATAATCTAGTAAAAGACACTAATATCAGGAATTAAATGGTTACTCAATGTTTCAAGAAATGTAAGATTGTTATTTAGTAAAATAAAAATCGCAACACTATGGTTGCGATAAAATCAGAATAGGATACCAGTATGAATTATAATTTGTTACCTATTCTAGCGTCATAACTATGGTTTAAAGCTTCTTGTGTGATTTTATAACCCCTTCTAAAACCCATAATTTCTTTTCTAGATTTCATGCCGTTTTCTTTTAGAGATTTTACAGTAATCTTCTTTTCAAGAGCTTTTCTTAATTGCGCTGCATTTTCTGTTTTTGACCTTTTCATTTTTTACTTAAATTGAATAAGTAGCTTCAAATGTACTACTTTCTTGTTAAACTTTGTCAAGATAACTTATTAATTTTGTCTTAACTTTTTTAGAAATTCTAATTCTTTATTTTTATGTGCTGCCTTAAAAAAAGCTTTATGGTTTTCATTTAAGATTTGGAATCCTCCCTTTTCTATTTGTATTTTACTACTTTTATTGAAGCTTATATCCAAAGCAATTAGATACCTTGTAGCAAATTTTTGATGGAAAAAATTTGACTGAAAACAGCAGAAACCTTTAGGGGCATCTGATGAATCATAAATAATATCAAAAAGTCGTTGAATTTTTCCTTTCCCATCTTTTCTAAAACATCTGGCTAACCATATATATTTTGGGTATGATGTAAAGGCTACTTTTGATTTAATCTTTTTCGATCTAATAGTCTGATCATTAAGGATATCTTTTTTGTACTGATTGGACTTATACAAGTAAACGTCCCATTCAAATTTATTATTGTCTAAAATTTCAGAATCTACCATATCCTCTATAGTAGGATCTACTACAAAAGATATTTCCCTAACACTTGAAATAACATCCTCATATTTTACTCTAATAATCTTAATTAATGGAATTATGAGACAGGTTACATTTCCGTCTTGTGATTCATTACCAATTTCCCATGCAACAATTTCATTAGTTGTGTTTGATTTTATTTTTATTCTTACATAAGGACCAATTTGGTCATTATGAGAATATAATTTGTAAATTTTATCCGCACACAACTTTAGTCCATCGTTATGTGGTTCAATAAAGTCTCTATTTTCTGAAAGTTGTTTTTCAACTGAAACCGATTCATTAATATTGACTTTATATCCAATAACTGTAACTAAATGATCTTGTTTAATCGTTTTGTCTTCATTATTATTTTTATCCAAATCTAAATTACCAATATCTTGATTCACAACATCTTGGCATAACGAATTTTCATTTGTTAAAGTTTCAAATTCATAACCTAGTAAAATTGGAATTCCAATTTTGTTATAGGCATAAATAATTCTTTTGAGGTTTTGATTTTCCACTATTGTAGCACCCGTTGTTATGTAACGCAACTCAGTGACTAACCCTGCCTTTTTAAGTGCTAAAGCTATTTGCCTATTTTGCAAACCTTTACTTGGAAAAGATCTATTTCCAGTACTAGAAAGTCCTGCCGATTTTGTAATCTGAGATGGTGAGAATATAGGGTTATTAAAAATTTTATTAGTAATGAATAAAGCACTCCATAATGATGCGGTTGCACATGCGCTGACAACTTGATCCTGCTCCTGGAAAACACAGGCTTCTCTTTTAACCTTATGACCAAAAAGGTTAATCGGATATTTTCTAATACTACTATAACTTCTGATACCAGCTAAAGCAGGGTATGGTTCTAAAAAAGTAGCTCCCAATATTGCACTAGAAATAGGTTTAACTACAATGTAACCAATGTAATTATAAATTAAACTCGCTCTCAATTCTTCACTTTCATCAGAATTATTAATAATAATATTTTGAAAATAATCATCATTAGGTATTTTCTCAGTAAAAAAATGTAAACGCCTCGTGAATTTTGAATACTCATTAAAGGACTCTGCATAATAATGCTTGTAATCTTTTAAATAAGATTCGCTTAGATACTTTTTTTCAACAACAATAGACTTTACCTTATGTCCAAAACGGTTTTTATATTTTAAAAAATTACAAAGATATTTGTATATATAAGAACGACTAATATCATTTTTTGAAAATGAACCAAAATGTAGAACTTCTAATAAATTATCATCGTTATAATCTACTACGGCGTATGGTCTATTATTTTCTTTAGAGAAATCATTTGGCATCCGAATCATCTTTTTTAGATTGGCTGTCCTCTATTGATTCGTCCGATGTTCCTTTATTTACTTTTTGCTCTTCTGTTCTACTATTTTTATCACTTGTCAAATCTTTAGAGTTACTATTTTCTGTCCCCTTAGATTTATCATTTAATTCATTCTGTTGATTCAATTTTCCTTGATTTGGAGGTTTATTTTTATTTACATGTTTTTTACGAGCTCTAAAATTTGGCGAACCAAATACTTTATCGTCTGGGCTGGTGTTTTTTGCCATAATTAATTTTTATATAATTTCATTGATTGTACTTCACTAAAGTTTATCCAAATACCATCAGTATTTGGAACTTTATTAATTAATTTTTCTAAACTTTCATCAACCTCCCATTCTTGTTCCAAAAAGAGTTCTTTTTCTTTGGGGTACCAAGAGGCATACGAATTAGGACCGAAATATCCTCCTATCATCTTTCCACTCTTCATTACAATAATAATATAATGGTCTTTTTCATCAAGAAAAAATGAATCCCAGGGAGTAGCTCCAATATCATAAATATTTTTTCTAAATATGCTGCTTTTTAGAATTATTCCGAATATCAATGAAATAAAAATTGGGATAAACCCAAAAAAAGCAACTTCCCACCAAAAAGCCCCTTTAATTGACCAATAATTATTCACCACCAAGAACAATAAGTAATTAAAAGCTCCATAGGTTATAATTTCGATGATGGATTTAGATATTTCGTAAGTTTTTATAGGAATCATAGAAGTAATCACCCTATACATAATGAATCCAGGAATGAAGAAATAAATAAATATGTCTTGATACTTTACAAAATCTTCTAGTTTGTTTTGGATAGAAATCAGATTAAAATATGTAATAAGCTCAATCATAAAAAACTATTTGATGTAAATTTTTGGTGTTAAATATTGAGAAAGTTCAATTTAATTTTCAGAAATTAAATATATGATTTTTTTTTATTTATTTGGCTTAAATCATGTAAAATCAGTTGTTTAACGTTTTCATTCGGTTATAGTGCTTTTATTTTGGAAATTTCTTAAAAGAAAAACCCCACAGTCGCGAGGTTAAAATGGTATATCATTTTTGTTAGCCTTATTCATTAATCCTTCATCAGCAAATGATAATGAAGATTCACTGGTGATGATTATACTATCCAGTATTGAGATATTAAATAATTTCCCAATTTCCTCAATTCTACCAACCAATTGTTTATCCGCTTTACTCGGTTTTAATTTACCGCTTGGATGATTGTGGGCTAATATTATAGCTTTAGCTGAAACTTTAATTGAGATTGCAAAAATTTGTGACACATGAACAATAGCTCCCGTTTGGTCACCTCTTCCAATTTCCCGATAGCCTAGAACATGATTACTGTTATTTAAAAATATACACCAAAAATGTTCTTGGTAATCAAGACTTACTCCCTCGCATATTTGTCGAACTACATCGATGGCATCTAAAGAACAACTGATTGCAGGCATGGAAGATAATGGTGGCCGTTCATATGTTACTTTTATTTCACATATTTCATTTCCCGTAAATAATTTTGTTTGAGTTTTCATGATATTGTTTTTCAACAGTATCTTCCAAGAAGCAATTACGATATAATACCGCCTTTGTGGAAATCTTCATAAACAATTGAGGCAGCAGTGAAAGGTTTACATACCTGACCGTTATTCATAATCCTAATCATCATGTGATATTTAGGAAGCGTTACAAACTCTTTGTAGGTGAAAGGATGAACATCTTTAACCATCTCTTTAGCATACAGCATTGCGTTGTCCGCTGAAGACCTTAAAATTAAAAGGTTTCCGACATTCGTGAAAATACTCTCACGAACTTCAGCACTCAAAGAGGTAATACCTTGAAATGATAATACTACTGAAATACTTTTTTTTCTTAACTCCTCAAGGATAGTTGTAACACTTGATGAACCATTTGAGGCAAAAGTTTGAGCTTCGTCAATGTAAATAGTGAAGGGTTTGTAAGAACCATTGTTTGAGTTTTTCTTTCGGCTAAACCCTGCGGATGCAAGTTGTGATATAAAAATACTACCTACCAACCGCGAAGCATCAGCACCAATATGGGACTTGGCAGTATTAATCAGTAATATTTTTGAGGAATTAATGACATCCCCCAAATAAATATTGTCTTCATTTTCAACAAAGAGTTTTCTTAATGAATCATGAATGAGGAATCTAAACTTGTTATACACAGGAATAAAATCATATTTGGGGTTAAAATCTTTAAATTGGTGTGTAAAGAAGTTTTTTACTTCTTCATTTTTTATGTGTTTCACGGCATCTTCACGATAAGATTTGTCTTTAAGTATTCGTAACACGTCTGATAAGTTCGTAGACTCAGAAAAATCTTGAAGAGCTCGCAAACAATTCAAAATGATATAACTTAATTTCCCTCCCCAATCCTTACTTCCTCCAAACTTTTCAAGTGCTTCAAGAACGGCACTTGCCACAAGTGGTTTTTTTGAATCAGAGGTCTTTTTCAACAAATTATAACCATGCTTTAAATTCGGGTCAGACAAGTCAATATAGATAACATCTTTGAGCCGCTCCTTTGGGATATTGTTATAAACATAGTCACATAATGTTTGGTGTGGGTCTATGAGTGCAAAACCACGCTTATCTTCATCATCTGCCTTGTGATGTAGAACTGAATTAAGCATAAGTGATTTTAGTATGTTTGATTTTCCTGAACCTGTACTACCTGCCACCATAACGTGGTACTGAATGTCCTGTGGCGTTCTTATTCCAAACGGAATGTTGCTGTTGCGCCAATTGGTCATTGCGAAGTACATGATGTTCTTGGGGTCTCTGAAAGCCATGAGACGAGTATTGCTGATTGAAATGATGATTGATAGCACCGCCATGAAAACCATTGATCTGAGAGCCATCTAGAGGATGTTTTGCCATCTGAGTCTTGAGGTGTTCATCATCAATCAACAGATACCTCATGGTTGTTTTTACATCACTGTGTCCAAGCATTTTTGACAAACTCACAATATCACAACCACCTTGAAGCATCAGTATAGCAAAGGTGTGACGTAGGATATGATTACCAATTTTCAATCCTGTAATTTCTCTAAGCTTCTCCATAGTCTTTTTCAATCCACCGTGTGATAAGGCGTCATCTCGTTTGTCTGTACAAAATAGATTGGGGCTTGTGTACTTACGTTGGTGTTTTATTTCTATACATCTATTGAGCGTGTTCATAAGGGTAGTGTTTATGGGGATAACACGGTCTTTGTTCCCTTTCCCTTTGTTGACCCTCAATAAACCTTGCTCGAAGTTAATATCATGTTCACAAAGATTGAGTAATTCACTTCGTCGTACTCCCGTAAAAATGTAAGTTGATATCATGGCGTAGTTACGCAGTTGGACAAAGGATGATTTCCAAGGGTAGTTATAAGTTTGGGTGAGTAGGAGTTGAGTTTCCTCTTGTGATAAGGATTTGGGTAATGAACGAGGAATACGCGGAAGCTTCATGCCATCGGTAATATTCTCTTGTAGGAAGTTCATGTTTTTGAGCCATGTAAAAAACACTCTCAACGACATATAGTAGGTGTGAAAGGTTGATGCCGTCCAGTTGCGCTCGCATCGTCCATGCAAAAAGAAAGAAAGAACGATGTCACGCTTAATGTCTTGTGGATAAATGATGTTCGTATGCTTACAGAAAAAGCCAATATTCTCTTTATATCGTTTCGTAGTTTGTGACGTTACGCCACGAAGGTGAATTGATTCAGTGCAAAATGTTTCTAGTAATTGTAAAAGGGTCATATTTAATGTGACCAATAGTGCAACATTTTCTATCAAAATAATGAGTTGATAACCGCCTCAGTAGGGGCACCTCTGTTTAGGAGGGACGCCGTAGGGTTTTCATGAGATAAATAACTATCTCTGAATCGCTTTACTACATAAGCTTATTTCTGGGTATGTGTGGACCTGACAGGACTCGAACCTGCCACCTCCTCAGTGCAAGGTTCGTACCCATAGAAATAAATTCAGAAAAAGCTTCTATCTGCTTATTTTATAAGGCTTTTAGAAGTTTTTATATTCTATTTTCTGAAAAGTTACATCGGGTACCTCTGTGCTATTTTCTTGATGAAAAATGCTACAACTATCAGTGATAATTTTTGATAATTGTCGACACTATTAGCTTACCAAAATTGTAAATTGTGTCAAAATTTTGAACTCTATAGAATGTACTTAACTATTTACGAATTCCTCTACGGTAAAAGCATTTTACGATACATGTTTTAGCCATTATTATTTATTCTGCAATTACTTCAAGCAATCCTTTTAATTTTGCTAGTAACTCATCAAAAGTTAATATGTCAACATTCTTTTGATTTGAACGAAGAAGTTCAAAACATTTATTCTGATGGTCAGTTAAATTACTTTTCAATCCTATTACTAAAATTGCTTTTGGGTCAATAATTCTTTCTTTACTTCCAAAATCTCTTAAGAATACATCTTTCTGATCAAGACATTGACTGATTCCACCAGATAAATCATCTGAATAGGCAAACACGTCAGGTTTTCTGTAAGCTGACTTTTTTAGCAAAGTTTTTTTATGTGTTTTAATTTCTAGCAAAGCAAAGTTGTCTTGAAAACCATTTGCGAAAAGAAAGTCAACAACTCGTCCATCTTCATTCTCTAAAGTTTTCCCTCCAACATAAGCTTCTTGCTTTCTTAAGATTACCTCGAATGGAAATAAATGGTTTAAAATCCATGAGTTTTTTCCGAAAAAAGTTTGCCATTGCTTTTCATTATCATTTTTGGCAGACATAAGTCTCTCAAAGTTTTTGATTATGTCCTCAATGAATACTTTGTTTATTTTATCACGTGTTTTTATAAAATTCGTAGTAACTGAAATTTTGCTAGGTGGAGCTGTTTCCATTACAGTTGATAGGGACTCTATATCAGCTTTACTAACTTTCTCAAAAGAATCAAATTTTTTCAAGAAGGCATCTAATTGTCCAGCATTAAGAAATGTTTTTTGTTTGGCTAATTTAGTTGTAATTCCAGCGATTGCATTATTAATCATCAATTTTCGTGTTCTATCATACCATCTTTTTTCATTACCAATTTTCTTTAGAATTGGAAGTAAATCGGACCAATTTATTGAAATGGTTTTAGTAGAAAATCTATTGTTGATGTTTATTCCTATTGTTAGTTTTTCTACTTCTTTAAATTTTGAATAGAGTACTTGAGTAAACTGTCTAATTCTTTGAGTACGTAAACCATAACGACTTACTACCTTAAAATCTTTAGGTATATCTGATTCTTTAGCCCAACCTCTTAATTCAATTGTGTGAATTTTTTTCGATTTCACACTTCCATCGGTCGGATTGACTGAATATGGATAATAAATATATTTATCTTCTTTTTTGAAAAGCTCTTTGGCTTTGTGGACAGGCTTCCCCTTATCATCGCAATATGAGTAAACTGTTTTGATTGAGTTTTCACTTGTAATATTTTCTTCGTTTGGCGTGTATTTAGGCATAATGTTTCTTTAATATTAATAGTAACGTATTCATGTTATGGCTAGTTGAGTTGGCTAACGTCTCTTGTATGGTGCGTTTGTATCCCAAAGAGGCATATGCACTATACAAATTATAGTTTGCTGTTTTTTATATTACATAAAATATTTAAACTCATATGGTTTGTCTTTTACTTCGTGCATCCTTTTAATTGTTCTAGCCAATACAGATGCAAAACCCAGAGTGACAGGAAGGCGATCATATAAACCGTCATGATTCCAGTTCATTTTCGTTAACCCCAATATTGCTTGACAATTTTGGTCCCATCCACCACTTCCTGCATGTCTGCGTATAAGCAGAGGAGATGGAATTCCTTTTCCTTCTTTATAAAATGATTTCCCATTGACCTTGACAATACCTTGAGTCCAGAAAAGAATTTCCCGAGAGTTTAAAACTAGATATGAACCCCTATTGATTGGATAAGTGTCATTTTTCCATTTCCCGTAATTATTATACTTAATTCCGCGCCATGGTGTGTCTTGAATAATTTGGAGTAGTTCAAGGTCTACATTTGCCGGTATTGCATCGAATGCACCATCCATTTCGTTCTTTGTGAAATGAGTTGTCTTATGTACAATCAATCTTTTTGGTAATCGACCGGAATGTCTTCTTTGATATAATGCCAGACTTTTAGACATTACTTTTCTCATTTCATCTCGAGTTAAGAATGGATTTGAACCTTGTGTTGATTCTATGCCACTTGTATCATATGCTAAAAACTCTAAACCTGTGCCATCGGAATCAAAAACTTGGCTACAACAAGTTGTGAAGTCAAATTTTTTAGTAACAGGATTCTTGCGGGCAGAATAACTCAAGCCAATAAATGCAGACTCATTATCTATACTTGCCAGTTTCCAAGGAGTCCCACCAGCTTTTACATAAAAAGCTATGGACAGTCTCCACATCACACTGCAGCGACATTTATACCCCAAGGCACCGTTTTCTGTTACTATTTGGGTTGGTATATTTCGAATAGCTGTAGCAGCTTTTAGGAAATCATGCAAGTCAAAATTACTTTCAATATCCTCAAATCCTTTACTCCAAATATCTGGTAAGTATATTACAAGTAAATCATAATCCTGTGTTCTTTGTGACATTGAACGAATAGCATTTCCTAAAGTATCGCTTAGAGAAATATGATCTTCTAATGAAGGATTGAAAACTTTATCACCCTCAAGTTCTAATGACACTGATTCCTGATAAACAATCTCAGCGTTGAATATTTTTTTAAACCCCTCATAAATTGGTAAATATTTTTTTCTTTCCTTAGGGATATGAGATTTTTCAAATTCAGCGAACAACTTTCTCAACAGATGCTCAGTTCCTTTTAAATGAATAGTCGCAATTCTTATTTGGTCAATCGGAAATAAATCAGCACTATATGGACCGAATTTTTTTAGACCTTCAAGTGGATGAATATTTAAAGGAGAGGTCTTTGAAATATTGAACTCGAGTTGAGGCTCTGAAATAATTGATAATTGTGAAAGTTCCATTATTATTCTGATTTACTGAATGCCGTCCTTCGTTTCAATTCGAAAGATGCGTTTATACCTTTACTATTAAGTTCAAATGCATTAATCAATATTTCATTTTGATTACCAAAGAAGATTGACAGCCAAGCACTAAGAATTCTATCGAACTTATCATTATACCATCTCGCCATTAGCTCTTTGATAAATGGAGCGATTAGTTTTCTTTCATCTGTGTTCTCTGATTTTGTTGCTAATACACTTGGTATTGCCAGTAAATATGCTAAACCTCCTTTGTGTTGCAAGCTAATTTCAAGACATGGCATCCAGGTAATGGTTGTACCAGGTACTTTTCCATGAATTAGTCCTCCAAGTTCTTTTTTTAAATCTTCAAAAATTGGATTATTTCTATCTTTAAACTTAGGAACAATAAAGTGTTTAGATCTTCTTTTAACGTATTGAAGTTCGCTATTCAAAATGAGAGCTCGACCAATAGTCTCTGTAAGTAAACCTTTTATTGTAGAATCATCATATGCGAGATGTTTTTCATGAAGTGCAATAGTGTCAAACTTGTAATCACCATAAAGGTTAAAAGCTCTTTCAAACTCGTTGTCAGCTCCAAATCCAACTATTCCTTGCTGTTTGCGAATTGCTATTATATTAGCTTCAGTATTTTTAATTTGCTCTTTTATTTCTTTGGTATTCCCAGCATCACACTTAAATAATCTAGCATTTACAGGGAATTTGGTTATTGGAATTGCATTCAATCTAATCATTGGAGACCGTTTTCCTTTAGGTGGTATACTAGAATTTTTTCTACGGTGATAGCTTTCGCCTAAAGTTTCTAATTCTACTGCTTTAATATCAGTAAACCCTTTTATTAGTTCACCCCATGCACTGTCAAACGTTTCAATTTCAACGATGAATGCTTCGATTCCCTTTGTTTTTGCTATATCGATGAAATTACTTACTGATGGTAAAACTTCACCGCCAATTCTAGTAAACCAAAATATTCCATTTGGGAAACAATTATCTTGCTCCAATGCACTGTGCAGAGCTTCCATTACTGATTCATCTCTGCCACTATATCCCATTATACCAATACCATTAGTATAACTTGTAGTTGTTAGTATGTGTCTCAACTTATTGTCTTGAGACTGTAGTTCTTCTGTTGTATTTTTTAGTTTTTCAGATAAATAATCTCCGTGCATTTTTATAATTAATGGAACTTTAGATGCTTGGAATAATTTGAGTCCATTATCAGCTGAATCTAAATCTGTTTTATACCAATCCTCAGTATTTCGAAAGACCTGTACTGCTGTATTTTCAAATGCTTTATCAAAGTTTGTAGTAAAAATATTATTGATATGGCCTTTTTTCATTAGCAGACCTATAACTTTGTGCCCATAAGATAATTGCATGCCAGAAAGAAGGTTATCTAGATATTCTTTTCTGTCAATTGCTTTTGGAAATGCTCTTTCAAAATAATATGAATACTCCTGAGGAGTATCTTTTGATGGGCAATTATCATTTTTGTCAAAATAATTTTGTATTTGAGTTCTTAGTCCACGATCAGAAAGATTTGAAAAACGATTAAGTGCTATTCCTTGCTCAGAGCAATAAATTCTCCTCTTGAAATCCCAAATAAGATCGTATGCTGAAGGTAATCCTGCGGATACAGATGTTCCTGCACCAAATAGCCAAGAAATACGTTTTGCACGTAGTGGATAAAATCTAACAAATTCGGGAAAACTTAGCTTCATTTATGGATTTTATAAATTAGTTTAATCTTCATTTTCAATGGCACATAACATGTTTGTATAAGATGTTGTGTGCAGTTTTTTATAAATATTGACTTATATTTTCTTTATTTAAATTCTCAAATCTAAACTCTTTAATCAATTCAATAGTTTTGTCTACAGTTTCTTTTGTCAGATATAAAGAAATTACTAATTCAGGAATATCAAGATTTTCCGATTTATATAATTTATCTATCCAAGCGTCAATTAGTCTTACCTCACTAAAATTAGATAAGTCTTCAGGGTTTTCTTGAATTATTCTGAAGGCTTTATTATTCTCTATGTAAGAGAAAATAGGATTTCCATCGTAGAAATTTTTGCCATCTCTTTTTTTGTTTGAAATATATTGATTCTCCAAAGAAAATTTTAAATCTAAATTCTTTAATAGTTTTCTTTTCCAATAGCCACTATTCAAATTGTATATATTCTTTTCTTTCAAGAATGAGTTGTATAATATTTTGTTTTCGTTAGCCATTTTAATTCGTGTTTTGGTCTATAAATGCTATTCCTGCTCTAATTTCTAAATCTACTCTTATTCTTCTGTTTTGTGGATTATGGTGAAAACTCTTTATTAATTGAGCATAATAACCTTGTGAAGGTGCTTGTTGTATTACACGTTCTAACTTATTGAACGCATTTATTCTTTCAGCCAATTCTTGATTTGATAATTTTTCTTTTAAATCATTAGACTTATTCAGACCCTCTTGTTTAGTTATTTCATCATTAGTTGCCCAAGACTCTGATTCTTCTAAATTATCATCTTGCGCTTGTATTCTTCCTCTATTATTCATTCAGTTAATTAGTTAAAAAAATTTTCTGGCCATAAATTTTTAGGCAAATGATATCTAATCATTTCAGCTTCCCTTTTATAACCTCGAGCATCTAATTCTTTCAAAAAATGTGGCCAAGGCGGAATATTGCTTCTATAAATATTAGTCGACAAAGTTGACATTCCACCTCCGGATAAAGTAGATAATCCTCCACCTTGCAATGTTGACAAACCTCCGTATCTTAAAGTTGAAAGTCCACCATATCTTAATGTCGATAACCCTCCATAACGTAATGTTGATAATCCGCCATATCTTAATGTAGACATTCCACCACCACGAAGAGTAGATAATCCTCCTTTTCTTAATGTAGACATTCCTCCATCTCTTAAAGTAGACATCCCTCCGCCACGTAATGTTGAAAGACCTCCACCACTTAATGTACTCAAATTCCTTGGCCAAGTAATTAATCCTTCTATAATTGGTTTACTCATAACTTAATATTTTATTGTTTTCGAATGTCAGTCCTCAAATTGCACACAACTCGTTATTTAATAATTAAATATACTATTCTAAATATTCGGGATAAATCTATTTTATGACTTTAAAGTTACAAATATCTTTACACTTGTAAATACGTAGTTCTACGTATATTTTCTAAAATTAAGTTAGTCTTTATCGTATTAAAAACGGTTTCCCATAAGGCTGTGAAAAATTAATGGGTTATTGCAAGATTTATCCTAATAAGCCTACTTCATAACTAATTATACACATACAAAAGTTAAAAGCCTTAGAGATAATTGTATAATAATTTTAAGCATATTCTAAAAGCCTAATTCATCTATAAATTGCTGAGCTTTTTCTGAACTTAGTGACCTTAAATATGCTTCAGTCATTTTACTTGAAGTATGACCTAAAAGTTTCATAATAGTTCTCATATCTGCACCCTTTTTAGCTAATTCACATGTGAAAGTATGGCGAAAACGATGCAAGTGAAACCGAACACCTGATAGCCTTTTATACTTCTCAACCCAATGTTTTAATCCATGAACACTCAAGACCTTATCTTCTTTACTTGAGTTAATAAGATATGAAGTTGTTATTACTCTTTCTTTTCGCAACCGCAATAATTCTCGTAAATGATCTTCAAGAGTTGTGTGTAATGGGATGTATCGGTTCTCGGTCGACTTAGATGTCTCATAATTAACTAATACATTACGCTTAATGAAATCAATGTCTTGTACTCTCAAACCAAGTAGTTCACTACGTCTTACTCCTAAATACAATAAAGAATACACAATAGTTAAATCACGAACACGTAGGAACTCATCATTGGTAGTGTTGGTCACTATAGCTGTGATTATCTTCGAGACATCTGAATTACTTAATGCTCGCTTATCTGTATACTTTGGTTCTGGTGGTCGTTTTATTTTTTTTGAGATATAACCAAATTCTAAATATCCATTTACTTCTAACCAATTAAAAAACGCCATAAGCTTATTATAGTATGTCCTTACCGTTGAAGCTTTAACTCCAACTTTTAAATGTTTACCCTCAAAACGTTTTCGTGTTCCGAGCTTAGTAAAAAATTGAATTATGATGTTTGGATTGAGATGCTCAATGGCAGAAACTTCAGGAACGATTTTTTGAAATGTTTTAAAAACCTCTCTATATCCTTTAATTGTTCTTGGACTAAGTCCTCTTACAAATAGACATTCTGACAGATAAATATCTAATAAATTTTCAAGCTGATTCTCTTTGGTTACATATGAAATTTTGTGCTTATGTTGTTGCATGAGCCAATAATATGTAATCTTCGAAACCAGATATAGCACCGCCGTGAGTTCTTTGAACGGCAGCACTATATCTTAGTTTAGTAAGTTTAAAGCAGGAAATTAATTGTAATAAAGTCAAGGACCTCATTCATATACAGTAACAACATTAAAGGGTGGTGAGGTTGAATGATATATATTAAAAAGTTGAATGCATCAGCATTCAACTCAACTTTGAGTTATGTATGTTTTCCACAAATAACTCACAACTGCGGTAGTATCCTCATTTTCTCTAATTTCTATAATGCAAAAGACATCGGTTATAACCCCCCGATGTCTTTTACGTTATGAAACAATCTTATACAAACTCCCTCGCAACAGTTAGAGCCGATGCAGAGGTCAGTTTAGAACATTTAGCACTCATGTTGAGGCTAAATCAAACAACCCTTAGAGAAATGGAATCTGGTAAACAAAGACCATCCTTAAGAGTCGTTGCTGTGTATCACCTGCTCTTTAAAGCACCCTATGCAATACTATTTGCAGACCTGTGTGCAGATGTGCATGCAGATTTTACAGAACGGAGTAAAAACATCATTACTGAGCTTAAAAGCACAGAACCCTTAAAGAGCAAGAGAATGATACAAGCGATTTCAAATTTAGTCAATAGGTTAAACACAGGCTATGATGACTAATATTGAACCTGCAAGGACTCTTTCAATTTACATTTGTACAAGAGGATTTAGCTATGCTGTTATGGATAATGCGCTTACCTTAATCGAAACTAACCTTATATCTCCTAAAAAGTTTAATGGAACTAAACTTTTAAAGAAGATCAAAAAAGTAATTACTTCTTTTGGAGATGTCACACTCATTTTGGAAGATCATTCAAGTAAAAGTAATCGCAAAGGAAAGCGTTCAAAGATGATTAATAATAAAGTTTATTCGTGGGCTAAGAAACGAGGAATTGTAGTTAAAACCTATTCTCGCGATGACGTGAGAGAGGTTTTCTCTAGATGGATGGCTTATACCAAATATGACATTGCTCAAGTGTTAGTTAAAAATATTGAAGGTCTAAAACCATTCTTTTTTGAACCTATAAAATACCCAGGTCGAGAGCATAACTATGAAGCGATATTCACCTCGGTGTCATTAAATGAGGCGTATTACTTTATAGATAGAACAAAGGGTCTCTAGTGTATAACTTACACGTCTAAATTAAAATACGAGGCAACTAAAAGTCACGATACAGTGACTTTTAGTTTTTTATGAACTTAAATATTTGCGTTTCTTTTGACTCAAATGTTATGTGTAATATGTATATCCCTTGTGATAGACCACTAACATGTACCTTGTTGCTATGTTGGTTTACTTCAATGGATTTACCTTGTAAGTCATAAACGGATATATCAAGTATATTCTTTTGAGTTTTTATTGTGAGGTTTTCATCCACGATTGTTGGATATATTAATGAACTATGTAAACTTTCAAAAGAATTAACATTCAAAGGTATATTACTCTCGTTATTCCAAATGGTAAAAGGAAATTTTGGGTTTGAGCTCAGTACCTCTATATCACCGTCACCATCTAAATCCGCATGATAGAGGATACTACTATCTATGTAGTAGGTATCTTCAATAACATTCTTAATAAACATTTCACTTCCATCATTTTCCCAAAACACAAGACCCTCTGAATTAAAATCGTTAGTTGGAGCCGAAACGATATCGATATCTCCATCTCCATCAAAATCTCGAACTAAGGTATTCCCACCTCGATATGGGTCAGAAATAATGTGTTCGATAAATGTACCATTATTATTTTCGAACCATGAAATATATTGCCCATTAGTGGAAATTTCAACATGAACAATATCGACGTCTCCATCACTATCTAGATCACCAATAGTCCCATCAACTGGGAAATTAGCTGTGGTATATCCACCTAGTCCATCATTGAGATAATAAACGTCAAGCTCAGAAATTAAATCATCAAAACCGTCACTATTAACGTCTGATACTTGAAATGTGAGTAGCCTAAATTCTTCATCAGAGATTGATATCTCTGTATAGTTATTGTTACCATCATTTTGAAGGCAAAGAACGCCATCAGATGGTGAAGAATTAAATAGTATATCTGGGTCAGTGTCGGCATCTCTATCTCTGACAAATAATTCTGGTGCTCCTAACAAATTAGAACTCGTTCTTAATAAATGTTTTGTGAAGCCATAGTTTCCATCATTTTGATAAAGTATAATTTTCTGCTCTCCACTTTGATGGGTAGTAACTAAAATGTCTTTAATTTGGTCCCCATCGACGTCAACAATTTGCGCTGAGTTTATGTGCAATTCATTTAGTTCAATAATTTGTTTATTGAAAGAGTATAAGCCATTATTTTTCCATAGCAATAATTCATTTTTAGTATGTGAAACTGAAATAATTTCATTTAATCCATCGTTATTCATATCTTCAATATCAAACAAAATAGGAACAAAGGTATCATCTAACTCTATTGGCGCATACGCATGAGAACCCATGTTTTCAAGTACAACAGGATGATTTGAAGCTTCAGCACCAACTAAAAGTTCTGGTAAACCGTCATTGCTAATATCTAAAGCAGTTACGAAATTACCTTTCTGTATTGGAGCAATAACTTGAAATGAAAAATTACTACTTCCGTCATTTTCATACACACCTACATACCGTTCGGGATTTGAGTCAAAAGGGTCATTATGTACGGTTATGATATCTACGTCTCCATCATTATCACTATCACTCATAAATGAGGTTTCCAAAGCCGATGCTCCTGAAATTAACTCTATCTCAGTGAAATTTAAATTACCGTCGTTTTCAAAAACCGTAACACAACAATTAAAGGTGTTTTTTATGATAATGTCCTTGTGTCCATCGTTATTATAGTCGATTACTTGATTGAGGGAATTGCCATTTGTGTAGCTAATTGATTGTTTGGTGAACGTTCCCGTACCATCGTTTAAATAATAAAAAAGTGAGTTACTGCCACTTGGTACAATCCTCAAAGAAGCAACGATATCCAAATCTCCATCTGAATCCAAATCCTCAGCTAGCATACTGCCCGTGGATAAAACTCTTAGATTATCAATCAAAGTATCATCGAATGTGCCATTGCCTTGAGGATTCCATATTCGTATCCTCCCTGTGTTATTTCCTTCGGAGGTTATAAATTCCAAATCTGAATCTGAATCAAAATTTCCAGCAATGATATTGGAAGACATATTATTAATTCCGTTGTATACCTCAGTGAAAATGTCATTACCATCATTGTAGTAGAGTCTTATAAAAAAAATCTCTAGGGCAATAATATCTAAGTCACCATCAGCGTCTATATCAGCAACATCAAAGTGTCTAAAGGTATATGAAGTATTTATAAGTTCATGTTTTGTAAAACCAAGGTCGCTGTCATTTTCCCACCACGCTATTTCTCCACTTGAACTAACAGCAATAACATCCATATCGCCATCACCATCATAGTCAATATATTTAGGAGCAATCCAACGATTTGATTTAGTTATAATGTTCTCTGTGAAGTTTTGAGCGTAAAGATTGTTACCCATACTCATAACTAAATAAATAAAAGCTAGTAAAAATAGGTTGTTAGTTTTCATAGTAACTTGGTTTTGAATAGTTAATGTCAGTTTTGTATTAAATTTATTTGGCTTTAAATATAAATTATATTTATTAAAAACCAACAAAATTGTTGGCTTATTTTTCATGCAATACATCTAATTTTCATACTGAATTATATACATTGTGAAAGACAAAGAATTACAAGGATTTGTACTAGGTATTGGTAAACGTATTCGTGCATTTAGAAAAGAGCAAAAGATGACTCAATTGGACCTTGGAATAAAGTCTGATATTGAAGAGAACGCAATTCAAAGATTAGAAACGGGTCGTACTAGCCCAACAGTGAAAACCTTATTTAAAGTTGCTAAAGGTCTTGGTGTCGAGGTTCGTGAGTTAATGTAGTGCTATATTAATTCCATTCTTTTTATCGAACTTTAATAAAGTGATTTACTTTATTACTCATACTAACTGAAACATGCTTTTCTTTTTTTTCAATACGTTCAATCGAATGACAACTAATGTCTAATTTAATTGCCAGTTCCGACATGGTAAGCTTGTTTTCAATTCTATACATCAAAACACGATTTGCTAAAGAACCACTTCCGTCATCCCAATAATTGTATCCTAAGAACTCATTTACTTTTCCTCTGAATCTAACATGAGGAATAAAGAGATTCCATTCATAATTTTGGTAACAATCTTTACCAACTCCAATAAAGTCAGATACTTGTTGTTGTGTCCATTCTTGTTCCAAACGTTTCCTTTTTAAGCAAGCTCCTAAACTGTTATCTGATTCTTTAGGGAATGGTCTATATTCAGGCTTTTCAGTAGTAATGTGCACATTACAAATGGGCAACGAACCATAAATGGTATGATGTGGACTTCTAAAAGGTCGTTGCGCCATAATTCCTGCATGTGCTTTCACACGACCAACAACCGAATGTATCTTAGTAGTTTCAAGTGCTTCAGATAATGTCATTGGCGGTAAAATACTTGGTAATCGTTTGGCAAGCATCGTTTTTCCTGCTCCTGGAGGACCAATCAAGATTATATTATGACCACCAGCTGCTGCGATTTCCATACAACGCTTGATACTTTCTTGTCCTTTAACATCACTGAAATCAAACTCAGGAAAATCTAAGTTTTTATAAAACTCTTCTTTGGTGTTGATGATGGTTTGTTTAATACAAACGTCCTTATCAAAATGATCAATGACTTCTTTTATATTTTCAACACCAAAAACCTCTAAACCATCAACAATCGCAGCTTCCTTAGCGTTTTGTTTCGGAAGAATGAACCCTTTAAATCCTTCTTCTTTCGCTTTTACAGCAATTGGCAATGCGCCTTTTATGGGTTGCAAATTTCCATCTAAAGACAATTCTCCCATGATAAGATAGTCTTCTAAATGATTAGCTTTTATTTGCTTGGTAGCAACTAAAATCCCAATAGCTAAGGTTAAATCGTAGGCAGAACCTTCCTTTCGCAAATCTGCAGGTGACATATTAATAATGATTTTCTTTCCTGGAATCTTATATCCGTTATTTTGAAGTGCAGCTGCAATTCTGAAATTACTTTCTTTAATCGCATTATCTGGTAATCCTACCAAATGGTAACCAATACCAGAATCGACATTAACCTCGACAGTAATAGTTGAAGCTTCGACACCAAATACAGCACTAGCATAAACTTTTTTGAGCATTTATAGAATATTTACTCAAATATAGATAATATTCTATAAAATCAATACATTTTAAAACTTGTACTCAAAAACCGTTTGGCATTTGTATGACTAATCATATAGAATAAGTCTTCACCAATATAGCTTCGAAGATTTTGAAATAAGGCTTTCTCGGTGTTTTTCTGGGCGACGACGTAATAGTCTGTGCCAAATAGAATTTTATGTTTTACCTTGTCATCTTGAAGTAAATAATTTAAAAGCGGAAATAAGTCTTCATTAAAAATAATAAAGCTTATATCTGTATAAACCCCTTCGTATTTAATCATTAAATCGTAAATAACAGATAACCAGCTTGCGTTCCACCAAATAAGTCTTCTATCGCCATGATTCAATGTGTTCTTAATTTTCTGACTCAAATAAGATGTTCTTGAATTATGTGAAATATTATTGTTGTAATTATTCCAATTATCCTCAGTATATCGAGACCATTCTTTAGTTCCTCCAAAATGCGCCAAACAAATTTTCAGCTTGCTCAAATCGGTTTCCTCTCCCATGTAAGAACTCAGCAACTTCTTATCTAATAAACACAAATAGTTTAAGGGATGTGTAAAATTAGTGGTGAAATCGTAATTCTTGGTTTGCGGTAACGGAATTGGAATTGGCCCTTGCTCCTTCTTTTTTGTATACTTTAAAATAGGATGATGATTCCACTCCTTCTTCTTTTTTCCTCTAAAAAACACAGTTCCTTCAATGCAATGTGTTGTAATTGGAATCTGATGCTCTTGAGCAAACTTATAAGTTTCAATCAGGTTTTTATCAAACGGATAATAACCTAAAGCTGGATATAATTTAATCCCATTAAACTTTTGATTCGATAGGTTTTCTTGTATATAATTTTGATACGAAAATCCGTTAATATTTATTTTATGATCAATAATACGCCTAGGATCTGCAAACACAAATGGCAATAATTGACCTTTGTTATTCGATTTTACTTTTAAAAGTTCCTCCAATTGCTGCATATAATTAGCTATTGGTTTTCCTGCATCCATATAATCCATATCCATAGGTAAGACCACAAATTTAGTGTCTACATCATAAGTTTTTTCTAATAAATCAAACACCTTCTTTTGACCAGAAACACTGTAAGTCGCATAACGGCCAATGGTTTTATAACGTTTAAAAGCAGCCTTCGTTTGCTTGCTAAATAAATTATCTAAGGCCAACATATTTATGAGCATTTTAAACACCCAATAACATAAAAACAACACCAAAGTATAAATCCAATATAAAACTCGAGTGAACTTAAAAAAATCAATAAAAAAATACTTTACTTTTCTGCATCTGTGAACAAAGCGCTTAAAGTTATTACTCCTTAGTATGGTTAAGTTTAAATAATACCACTTGACTACTTTCATCGTAATCAACTGATATAACAAAGGCATGACTTTCTTGCCGAATTTATTCGGCACATGATCAATAGTAAAGGTATGCGTATGGCAATTGTAGACCGTATAATGTTTAGGCGTTTCATTTATCTTACCTTCTGTAGATTCTATTTGATGATCCATAAGCAATTACACAATAGAAGCTATTACTGTGTTCATAATCGTCTTTATGATTTTATTTTTTAAATGTCCTAATTTCAATTTGGAAACACCAGCCTGATATAAGGCGTTCAACACCAATAAATCCTTCTGACTTTTTAATAGCCATTCGTAATCTTCAGGCGTTAAATCTCCAGATTGCAATAAGCCAGTCCATCGCTCAAGTTTCACTTTAGAAAGGGTTAAAAACGCTTCTACGTCCTTCTTAGTTTCAGTTTTAAAATCGCCATAACTTTCACCCAAAACCTTGAGTAACTCTTCTTTTAATAGCTTTAATAGTGCTTCAATATCCATAAGATCTATTTTAATTAGTTCCTAAAAAGTTGAGAATATTCGTCTCATTGGTTTTGTTTTTTTGAGCTTCATATTTAATAATTAAATCTAAAGCCTCTGAAATTTGAAGTTTTGCTTCATCCTTAAATACTTTTGAAAGCTGTCCATCCTCTTTCCACCGTTTAAAAAAACCTGCCAATAAATTTTTGTCTGCATTGGCAAGCACATTCCACATAGCATAACTAACTTGGTTATCAGGTTTGTTTTTTTCATATTCTACCATTTTCTGAAGCTCGAGCATTAGACCTTCTACTTCTGTTTCAAATGAATCATACGACTGAGTTGCATCATCCATAAGGTTTAAACTTTCTACTTTAATAGAAATAGCTTGCTGATAAGAATATTGGTCGAAAATTGCTGTCTTGAGGCTTTGACACGAAGATAATGTCAAAACGAAAGCCATTACGAAAAGTGATTTACGTAAAATTTTACTCCATGTAATGCTGGTTTTAAGTATCATGATACAGTAGAATTAGGCATTGAAATTTTATATGATTTAAAGTTATGAAAAAATAAGACTTCAATTTTAAAACTAAAACAATAATAATCTCAACAAACTTTGATTATTTCGAACTGCTCTAATCTTAGGTTATTGTTGATTAAGGGTTTCCTAACGGTTTAATGAATTAAATCCTTTACAAACTCCAAAGCGCGTTGTTCATTGTAGTAGACCTTATTCTTTTGAATAAAACCAACATGACCTCCATATTTTGGCATCTCTAAATGTAAGTTTGGATTGTTTTTAGCTTCCTTTACCGGATAACATTCTGAAGATAAAAACGAATCGTTTAAGGCATTCATGACGAGCGTTGGCACTCTAATATCATTCAAGAATTGTAAGCTACTTGCCTTTTCATAATAGTCTAAAGCATCAAAAAAACCATGCGCTTTGGATGTATAAACCTCATCAAAATCTCTTAAAGTTTTAATTGAATTAATCTCTGCAACACTAATTCTATCAGGAAATTGTAATATTTTAACCTTTAGCTTATCGACTAAATGCTTTTTAAATCGAATAGCAAAAGCTTTATTTTTTGGTTTATGCAATTCTCTAGCAGATCCATTCAAATGAACAGGCACAGAAATCGCAATTGCGGACTTTATTTGTTTTGGGATGTCTCGATCCTCACCCAAATATTTCAAGGTGATATTACCTCCTAAACTTATCCCTTTGATAAATACTTTTGAATAGCCCTTTTTTTCAATACAATGCTTTACAACATCATCTAAATCATTGGTTGCTCCAGAATGGTAACTATTATAAAATCGGTTATCCTCTCCACTGCACCCTCTAAAATTCACACCAACGGCATCTACACCATTTTGATTGAATAGTTTCGCCGATCCTGTGACATAAGGACGTTGTGCATGACCTTCTAATCCATGTAGCAAAATGATTACAGAATCTGACTTCTTTTGCGCATAACTCCAATCTAAATCTAAAAAATCTTGATCGCGAGTTTCTATACGCTCACGCTCTTGGAATAGATCAACTTTTCTAATTAATCCAGAATATACTGTAGCAATGAACCCATTTTTAAATTGAAATGGAGGCTTGTAGGTGGATTCGATTATTGGCATTAACGTTTATGTTTCAATGCGTCTGCAGGTGTTGGTACAAAATGCCCTTTACCTCCTGCTTTATCATCATCAAAAGTTACTGGAATATCATCGTTTAACGTGCGTTCATGCCATGTTAAACTTTCGGTTCCATCATCTCTTTTAACCATCGTAATACAGTCTTCAACTGGACATACTAATGAGCATAAATTACAACCCACACAATTAGCTTCAATTATACTAGGAATTCTATTTGTTAAATCAATTGGCAAAGCAATCGCTTGATGTGCACCATCGTCACAAGCTATATAACACAAATCACAACCTATACATTTGTCTTCATTAATTTCTGCAACAACCTTATGTTTCAAATTCAAATGTTTCCATTCTGTTACATTAGGTAGTGCTTTTCCAGCAAAATCGTAAATGGTGTTGTAATTTTTCTCTTCCATAAATTGACGCAATCCAGCTTCCATTTCACGAACAATCCCAAAACCATAGTGCATTACAGCTGTACACACTTGAACAGAAGTTGCTCCTAGCAAAATAAATTCTACAACATCACGCCAAGTTTCAATGCCTCCAATACCTGATAATGGCACTTTTCCTATTTCAGGATGTTGCGCTAAATCTTTAAGCATATGCATTGCAATGGGCTTCACTGCAGGTCCGCAATAACCACCATTAGTTCCTTTACCATCTACAATTGGATAAGGCGCATAAGAATCTAAATCGATTCCAACAATGCTTTTAATGGTATTAATTAATGAAATTGAATCTGTACCTCCTTGAACTGCAGCTAATCCAGGATCAGTAATATGAGAAATATTAGGTGACAATTTTGTAATCACTGGAATATTAGCAGCTTCTTTCACCCAACCAACAATGGTTTTTAAAACCTCAGGCTCTTGCCCAACAGCTGAACCCATTCCTCGTTCACACATGCCGTGTGGACAACCGAAATTAAGCTCTATGCCATCGGCTCCAGCATTTTGAACATCTTTTATGATTTGTTCCCATTCCGCTCTGCTTTCTACCATTAGCGAAGCAATTACGGCATGGTCAGGAAAATATTTTTTCACCTCTTCAATCTCTCTTAGATTATCAGCTAAAGGTCTGTCTGTAATTAATTCGATATTATTGAAACCCATCATTTTGGTATTTCTATAATTCACCGAACCATAACGACTTGAGACATTAACAACAGGAACTCCAAGCGTTTTCCATACTGCTCCTCCCCAACCTGCCTCAAAAGCTTTCATTATTTGATAACCCGAATTTGTTGGTGGTGCTGATGCTAACCAAAATGGATTTGGTGCTTTAATTCCTCCGAAATTTATTGATAAATCTATCATGTTTTTTGTTTTATTATGTCATTCCGTACTTAATGAGGAATGTATTTTGTTACGATAATGATGAGATCCTGAATCAAGTTCAGGAGGACAAACATTTAATTATTTTTCAACCAGTTATTAATTCCTTGAGCAGCCATTTTTCCATCGTAAGCAGCATTAACCACTTCAGCACCTCCATTTACAGCATCACCTCCTGCAAAATATTTTGGATTGGACGTTTGAAATTCGTCATTGATTTTAATTCTTGTTTTACTATCTATATCTAAGTCATCAATCATGTCATACAAATGACCTTGTTTAGCTTGACCAGTGGCTTTTATTACCATATCACATCTCACAATAAAAGTAGTATTCATATTGGTTTTCAATTTTCCTTCAACCATTTCAGTTTTAGCAAATTTAACACCTTCAACTTTTCCGTTTCCTGTGATCGCAATTGGAGTTACATTAAATAAACTATCAACTCCAGCACTGATAGCTAAATCATATTCAAATCCGTAAGCTCCCATTCTTTCTTTAGAATTCCTATAAGCTAAAACAGTTTTTCGTGCTCCCATTCTCGCCGCTTCAGAAGCTGCATCCATGGCTGTATTTCCTCCACCGAGAACTACTACTTTAGCCGGAACCTTTACTTCATGTTGTTTCATGCGGAGTTCTTCAATAAACTCAACAGCACCAACAACACCTTCTTTATCTTCACCATCCATACCTAAATACCTAGTTGCACCAAGACCAACTCCTATAAATATAGCGTCGTAATTGGTTTCTAAAGCTGCTAACTCCTGTTTTGAATTAATAGCATTGTTATATTTAATATTGAAACTAAGTTGTTTTTGAAGATATTCCACTTCTTTCAACACTTCTTCGTTTGTAATTTTGTAAGGCGCAATACCGTAAACCGTTAATCCTGAAGGCTTTTCTTTTGCTTCATATATATCAACCTCATAACCTAGAGTTCGCGCTTCACAAGCACAAGCTAATCCTGCAGGTCCAGCGCCAATGATTGCTATCTTTTTTCCGTTAGACTCACCAACTTTAAAAATCACTTTGTCAGCGTCAATGGTTTTATTGGTCGCATAGTTTTGAAGTCTACCTATTTGAATTGGCGGCACATCTTGATGATTATACACGCAAGCACCTTCACATAAAACACCTGTTGGACAAACAACACCACAAGCATTTCCTAACCAGTTAGAATCGAAAATCGTTTTGGAGGCTCCTGTTATATTATCGGTATGAATCTGCTTGATAAACAATGGAATATCAATACCTGTAGGACATGCTTGGATACAAGGCGCATCATAACAGAACAAACAACGCGACGCTTCGCAAAAAGCTTCAGTATCGTTCATTAATGGTTTTTTCTGCTTGAAATTCTTATCGAATTCAGCTTTTGTTTTCGGTCGTTTATATTCTGCCATAATTTATAAATCTGTTAATCTGCCATACGTTTCTGGTCGTCTATCTCTGTAAAATTGCCATGTAGAGCGCACTTCCTCAATTAGATCTAAATCAAATTCAGCTACTAATAGTTCATCATCATCACGAGACGCTTCAGCAAATATTTGTCCGCGTGGATCTACAAAATACGATTGTCCGTAGAACTTACCTAAATTCCATGGTTTCTCTTCACCTACACGATTTATACAACCCATAAAGTACCCATTTGCAGCAGCATGAGCCGGTTGCTCTAGCTTCCATAAATACTCACTTAATCCAGCAACGGTTGCTGAAGGATTGTAAACAATTTCGGCGCCATTTAAACCTAAAACTCTTGCTCCATCCGGAAAATGTCTGTCATAACAAATGTAAACACCTACTTTAGCATATTTGGTTTGAAAGACTGGATAACCCATATTTCCAGGCTTAAAGAAAAATTTCTCCCAGAATCCGGTTGTATGTGGTATATGGTTTTTTCTATATTTCCCTAAATACGTTCCATCTGCATCAATAACCGCAGCCGTATTGTACAACACACCTGGTGACTCTTTTTCATAGATTGGAACAATGATTACCATATTATGTTTCTTTGCCAACACTTGCATTTTTTCAGTCGTTGGTCCTGGAACTGGTTCGGCTGACTCATACCATTTCTTATCCTGTCCTGGACAGAAATATGGTGTATTGAATATTTCTTGCAAACATAGAATTTGAACACCTTGTCGCCCAGCTTCCTCTATATACGGAATATGCTTGTCATACATCGCATCCATTATTTCCTGAATGGTTCCTTCTCCTTCCGTCATTGGAAGACTCATTTGAATCAATCCTGATTTTACTTTTCTTGGCATAATTATAAATTTTAAATAGGTCTCGACTGCGCTCGACCTGACATTTATTTCCTTTTCTCTCCTCGAGCGCAGCCGAGAGGTTTTATTTTTCTAAATTACTGTTTTAGAGGTTTTTCCTCTTTTAATAAATTCTCCGTGACCTGATCTTAAAAGACAATTTTCATTTTCAATAGCTACTTGACCTCTCAAAATTACAGTTTCTGTTTTTCCTGTCACCTTCATACCTTCGTATCCTGAATAATCACAATTCATATGATGTGTTTCAACAGAAATGGTATGTTGTTTATTGGGATCGAATACCACAATATCTGCATCGCATCCTATGGCAATTGTTCCTTTTCTTGGATACATTCCAAAGATTTTAGCTGCATTCGTTGAGCTGACTTCTACATATTTAGTTAATGAGATTTTTCCTTTGTTTACACCTTCTGAAAACAATAATTCCATTCGATGTTCAATTGCTGGATGTCCATTTGGGATTTTTGAAAAATCATCTTTACCCATTTTCTTTTGTTCCCACATAAACGGACAATGATCTGTTCCTACTACCTGAACAAGTCCTTGATTAATACCAGACCATAATGCAACTTGATCTTTCTTTTCTCTGAGTGGTGGACTCATCACCCATTTTGCACCTTCAAAATCGTTTTCATACAATGAAGCATCTAATACTAAATATTGCGTACACGTTTCAACGAAAACTTTTTGATTCCTTTGCGTTGCTTTCCTTACTGCATTTAAGGCACCTTCACAAGTCATATGAACAATATATCCAGGACAATCTGTATAATGAAGCATATCGGCAAATCGCGCAGAAGCTTCCGCCTCAGTGACTTCAGGTTGAGATAAATAGTGATACAAAGGCGACATATTTCCAAGCGCTCTATTTTTCGCAATCAAAGAATCTATCATATCTCCATTCGTAGCATGTACTGTAACTAAACCACCATGATTTTTCACCACTTTCATGAGTTGCACCATTTGGCCATCATCTATCATCAAAGCACCTTTATAAGCCATAAATGTTTTAAAAGATGAAATACCTTCGTCCTCTATCATCTGAACCACTTCTTTTGCCACATCATCATTAAAATCGGTCACAGCCATGTGATACGAATAATCACCAATCGCTTTTTGCGATTTCTCTTGCCAAGTCTTTAAAGCATTATGCAATGTATCACCTTGTGTTTGCAAAATAAAATCGATAACCATTGTTGTTCCACCATGCAAGGCAGCTCGAGTTCCTGTTTCATAATCGTCACTAGAATAGGTTCCCATAAACGGCATATCTAAATGCACATGAGGATCAATTCCTCCAGGAAATACTAATTTATTTGTCGCATCAATTATTTTATCAGCCTTATAACTTAGGTCTTTTCCAATTGCAACAATCTTTTCGCCTTCAGTATACACATCAGCGATATAACTTTCGGAAGCCGTAACTACACGACCATTTTTTATTAATATAGACATCTTTTAAATATGAATGACCACTGAATAATTAACTCAATAAAGTAATCACTCAATGTTGATTTGTTTTTTTAAATTATACTTTTTTCGTTTTCTTCATTAATACATAATACAAAACAAACGAAACTATGAATCCTGAGAACCATGAAATGGCATAAAGCGAACTCATCGCAGGAATCCATTTTCCACCAATGGCAATAAAAGCACCAATGAGTAAAGCTATTATTGCAGCTTTATTGATCCCGCTTCCGCCAAATGCATACAATCCATTTTCTTTATATAAATCAGCCAACTGAATTTGTTTTTTGTTAATTAGGTAATAGTCACAGACTAAAATTGCTAGAACTGGACCTAAAACCGCACTGACATCAATTAATAAACCTTGTATTTCATTTAGCAATAACCATGGAAATATTAAAATTCCAATAATTCCAGTTATGAATCCTCCACCTCTAAAGCTAATCTTTTTTGGCAGAAGATTAGAAAATGCATTTGCAGGCGCAATAACATTTGCCGCTATATTGGTACTCAAGGTCGCTATTATCATAAAAATCTGAGCGATAACTACCACCCAAACACTATCAAATTTTGCCAGTAACGCAATTGGATCCCAAGGCGCATCATTTGCTATAAGTATATCATCAAAATTTACAATTGCTGCACAGGTTACAAATATGCCAACAAAGGAATACAACATCATGGTTCCTGGCAGTCCAATAAACTGTCCTTGCACTTGCGCCTTTTGAGATGATGAATATCTAGTGATATCAGCAATACTTAAGGACATTGTTGCCCAAAAACCAAGCATAGCAGTAAGCCAGATAAGATATTTCCAGATTTTATCTCCAAATGAGTCTTTTTCCGATCTAGTTGTCACACTTGCAATTGATGAAATCGTTTTTTCATTTTTTAATTGGACTTGATAAATATCGTTCTCATTTAAATTAGAGATAGCGATATCATCAATAGTCAAAGTGTTCCAACCTAATTCCGTTCCATTTAAAATTAGCTGATAATCACTAGCTTTAGCAACTCCTTGCTTATCTTTAATAGGATTAAGATGAATAAAACTCTTATTATCATCACTCTGATATATTTCAGCAACAGGGATTTCTAATTGTTTACCTTGCTCTAGGACAATTCCGAAACCACCAGCATTACTGTAACCCCAACCAATTAATATCAAGCCCATGACTATCAAAATTGGTGCAGCATATTCTTCAAGCCACTTTATACTTTCAGTGCCT
Source organism: Psychroserpens sp. (assembly GCF_034670085.1). Classification (GTDB taxonomy): domain Bacteria; phylum Bacteroidota; class Bacteroidia; order Flavobacteriales; family Flavobacteriaceae; genus Psychroserpens. The sequence continues at coordinate 105,106 of NZ_JAXMOD010000002.1, forward strand.
TTCCAAATGAAATACATATTAATAATCCAAAATATTCCGAAGCAAACGAATTGTCCGACAGACAATCCTATTGCAGCATCAATTCCAGAAATAGCTATAAAAATGGAATACAACGCCATTCCGCCTAACCAAGTATTCACACCAAACCAACCACAAGCTACTAATCCTCTTATAACTGAAGGAATATGAATCCCTTTAACACCAAATGATGATCGCCCAATAACTGGAAAAGGCACACCATATTTAACACCAGCATGACCATTAAGCACCATTGGAATGGTAATGATCAAATTAGCAAGTCCAATAATAATTAGCGCCTCATACCAGTTTAATCCTGTTTTAATCATATATGAAGCCAAAAGATACGTAGGGATACAAACAGCCATTCCAACCCAAATAGCAGCCAAATGCCACTTCGTCCAAGTTCTTTGACTTACTGGTACAGGTGCTAAATCTTCGCTATACAGAGGCGAATCTGAAACATCTTCGTTTAATTCTACAATATCTTTACTCATATATTAATAACAGTATTCATCTGCAATAGCAATCGCTTGCGACACTATTTGTAAGCCTTCATCTACTTCTTCTTTTGTTACATTTAGAGGAGGCGCAATAAAAATCCAATTCCACCTTACAAAGGTGAACATGCCTAATTCTCTAATTTTGGCCGCCATTCTCCCCGTAGCTTCCATTTCATGAGGTTTTGCGTTCCATGGCACTGTTGGTTCTTTAGTAGTTCTATTCTTAACTAATTCGATACAGCCGAGCAAACCTGTATTTCTAAAATCTCCAATTGAAGGATGCTTTGCTTTTAATTTTTCAACTTCAGCTTCGATATATACGCCCATTTCTGCTGCTCGCTCAACCATGTTCTCCTCTTGAAGAATTCGGATGTTTTCTAAAGCCGCTGCACACAACGTTGGATGAGCTGAATAGGTTAACCCGATAATCATTGGATTGTCATTAAAATATGCTGCTATTTTATTAGTTACAACAACACCACCAAGTGGTAAATACCCAGAAGTCAAGCCTTTTGCCAGACACATAATATCTGGTGTTACCTCATGATGATCTATACCGAACATCTTTCCAGTTCGTCCAAATCCACTCATGACCTCATCATCAATCATCATAATTCCGTATTTATCACAAAGTTCTCTCACTCGTTTTAAATACATTGGAGGATATTTCAAACAACCTGAAGATCCCGATTCGCCTTCAAATAATATCGCAGCAACACTATCTGGATTTTCAAATTGAACCACACGTTCTAAATGCGATAAAGCACGTTCTCCACATTGTTTTATCGAATCAGAATTCCACGGACAACGATATGCATAGGGATTTTCAACATGCACCACATTTGGCATAGCTTGACTATCTACAGGAAAACGTCGAGGATCTCCTCCAGCAGTCATAGCACCATAAGTTGCCCCATGATAAGCTCTATAATGTGTAATAATTTTATGACGGCCAGTATACATTCTCGCCAGCTTAATGGCATTTTCAATAGCTTCAGCTCCACCTAAGGTGAAAAATGATTTAGTTAGATTTCCTGGTGTAATTTCTGCGATCTTTTTTCCCAATTTCCCACGAACATCAGTTGCCATTCCTGGATACACATAACTCACTTCTTGCATTTGTTTTGCAACAGCTTCAGTAATTCGTTGATCACCATGACCAATATTAACATTCATAAGTTGAGACGAAAAATCTAAATATTTTTTACCATCTCTATCATAAATATAAGAACCTTTAGCATGTGATGCATTTATAGGATTAAGTCCGCCTTGTTTGGCCCAAGAAAATAAAGTATAGTCTAAATTATCTTTTATAATTTGTTGGTTATTCATTTATATAAAATATTGTTTTTTAATGAGTTAAATCAATTTAATTAAACCTATAAATTAACTCATCCAATTGGTTTGTGCTTCAGGATTCCACTTTGTAGTCGTCTTTTTATTCTGTGTCCAGAACTCAATAGAACTGCGTCCAGTAATATCACCAACACCAAATTTTGATTCATTCCATCCACCAAAAGAAAAAGGCTCACGAGGCACAGGAACTCCAATATTAACACCAATCATTCCTGCACTTGCGCGTTCCATAACTTGTTTTGCTAAACCACCACTTTGGGTAAATACAGCGGCAGCATTTCCATAGTTAGAACCATTTTCAATTTCAATGGCTTCATCTAGATCTTTAGCTCTTATAATAGAAATCACTGGTCCGAATATTTCTTCTCTGGCTACAGACATATCTGCAGTAACATGATCTATAATTGTTGGACCAACATAATAACCACCTTCTTTGCCAGAAACAGTCGCGTTACGGCCATCTAATAAAATCTTAGCGCCATTTTTTTCAGCTTCAGCAATATAACCTTCGATACGTTCTTTAGCTTCTTTAGTAATAACTGAACCTAAATTATCTCCAGGAACAATAGCTTTTGCTTCTTCGACCATACGATCAATTATATGTTGAACTTTATCAACACCAACCATAACGGAAGCAGCCATACAACGCTGACCAGCACAACCAGCCATGGAAGCAATTACATTAGACGCTGTCATTTCAAGATTGGCATCAGGTAAGACTATCAAATGATTTTTTGCTCCACCAAGAGCGACACAACGTTTAAGATTTGATGTTGCTCTTTTATAAACGATTTTAGCAACTTTAGTTGAGCCAACAAAGGACACTGCTTCAATTTTTGGATGATCACAAATAGCCTCTACCACTTCTTTGCCTCCATTAACAATATTAAAAACACCATCTGGAAGACCAGCTTCTTTTAATAATTCTGCCATACGTACTGTACTCAATGGCACAAGTTCTGAAGGTTTCATAACCATTGTGTTTCCTAATACTAAGGCATTTGGTAAGGTCCAATGTGGTACCATATTCGGAAAATTAAATGGCGTGATCGATGCGACAACACCAAGTGGTTTGCGCTCAATACGACATTCAACTCCTTTACTCACTTCCTGGACTTCATTAACCACTATTTGTGGCATTGATACGGCAAACTCACAAAGCTCCATACTTTTTTCAACTTCAGCTTTGGCTTCTCCATAGGTTTTGCCATTTTCTAGTTGCACCAATTTTGTGAGCTCATCCATGTGCTGTTCTAATAGATTTCTATATCTAAAAAATATTTGTACGCGTTCTTTGAAGGTCATACCAGACCATTCAGGAAATGCTTTACTGGCAGCTTGCACTGCAGCATCTACATCTTGTGTTGTAGATAAGGGAATTGAAGAAATTTTTGAACCATCTAATGGACTTAATACATCCATTGAATTTTGGCCATTTCTCTCAAATTTACCGTTTATATAATTTTTTACTTCGGAAAGTGTATCACTAACATTCATCATCAGCTTATCAGATTAATTTTATTAATATTTGAACAAAAAATAAGAATGCTTTAGAAATCTATTCGTAGAATTGAGGATTTCTAATCACACTCTATCCAAATATATGAAATATATATTAATATGAAGCTATTATTGAGATGTCAATAATTAATTAAACTCAATATTGAACGATTCTTATTTAGGGTTTAAATTTCTAATGACGTAAACTTAAAATCTGAGCCATTAAACAATCCTTTATCACTTAACTTTAGTGAAGGAATTACTAATAATGCCATAAACGATAAACTCATATAAGGCGCATGAAGTTTACTTCCTAATTGTTTAGCCATTTTATCTAATTCAGAATACTGTTTCCCAATAGTTTCTGCATTCTGATCACTCATAATGCCAGCAACAGGAAGCGCTACTACTTTCTCTTTGGCATTACTAATAGCGCAGATTCCGCCTTCATTATCAATAAGAAGGTTGACCGCATTACAAATGGCTTCATCAGAAACACCAACTGCAATAATATTATGAGAGTCGTGACCAACCGAAGATGCAATTGCACCTTCCTTTAATCCGAAATTTTTTATAAAAGCAATTGCTGGCTTATCATTTTTATAGCGATTTACGACGACCATTTTCAAGACATCTGTTTCCGTATTAGAGACTAGATTACCATTTTGAATTGTTGCGCTTTCAATAATTTCATTAGTTACTAACTCACCATCTAAACACTCAATCACTCTAATTTGCTCTGCATTAGATTCAAATCTAAAATCTGAAACCTGTTTTCTATCCGTGTTGAAATTGTTTAAATTTTCAAATTCGACAGACTCTAATTTTGAAATGCCATTATCAAATACCAATTCACCATTTATATAGGTTTGTAGCGTTCTAAAATCTCTTAAATCTTCAACAACAATACAATCTGCATCATCTCCTACCTGCAATACGCCAACATCAAGATTGTAATGTTCAACGGGATTAATACAAGCTGCTTGCAAGACTTTAAACACGTCTATCCCTTTAGCCACAGCTCTTGCACAGAGTTGATTAATATGACCTAGTAATAAATCATCTGGATGCTTATCATCGCTACAGAACATCATATTCTCATAATATTCAGGCAATAAATCGATTAAAGCTTCAAAATTCTTAGCAGCACTACCTTCTCTGATAATGACGTTCATTCCTTTCTGAAGTTTTTCTAAGCCTTCTTCAAATGTAAAACACTCGTGATCGGTGGAAATTCCGGCAGAGATGTATGTTGTTAAATCGTCTCCTCGCAATCCTGGCGCATGACCATCAATAGGTTTTCCAAAGTGTTTCGCCCAAGCTATTTTTTTAAGCACTTCTTCATCATCAAATAAAACACCAGGATAATTCATCATCTCAGCTAAATACTTGATATCTGCACTAGCCATTAAGGTTTTAATATCTTCTGAATCTATAATAGCTCCTGCCGACTCAAAAGAAGTTGCAGGCACACAAGAAGGTGCTCCAAAATTGAATTTAAAAGGGGTTTGCTTTCCATTGTCTATCATAAAATTCACACCAGCAACACCAAGTACATTTGCAATTTCGTGAGGATCTGAAACAGTAGAAACCGTTCCGTGATTTACTGCGATTCTAGCAAATTCACTTGGCACTAGCATTGAGCTCTCAATATGGATATGTGCATCAACAAAGCCAGGCAGAATATAATGATTTACACTATGATCTTTTTTTTCAATAGATTTTATTTTACCATTTTCAATAGTGATTTCACCTTTAAAAATGCGTTTGTTTTTGATATCAACTATTTGACCTTGTAGTTTTTGCATTTGAATATCTATTGAAGTGTAACTTTTAGAATATGTTTTGTGTTTTTAGCGATTTTAAACCGATTATCCGCTCGCATTCCTATTACCCAAACCACCTTATCCTCAGACGTAAGCAGCCACACATTTTCTTTATCGATAATAGACAATTTCTCGTCTTTAAAATATTTACTAAGTTTCTTTTTACCTTTCATTCCAAGAGGATAAAAAACATCTCCTTCTTTCCATTGGCGAAGTTTTAAAGGATAAACAATTGAGTCTTTATCTACAAAAATGGTTTCTTTTGAAGATTTAGAAACTGTATCAGCTTCCTCGAAAAATAGGATTCCAAAAGGTGTTTGAACTTTTTCATCAATTTCTGTTATAGTAAAAGATTCTTCGCTATCGCTCGGAATGACAAAATCGTTTCTGTCTGCCAAAATCAAATGTTTTCTGTCTTTTATCAATCGATGTGTGCTTGACATCACGTGTTTACCCGATTGTGCATTTAATAAATCAATAACATCATTCCATTCGGTAAAATTAAAATCTTTTAATAACTGATAGACATAAGCTTTAGGATTTGATAATTTCTTCAGTTTCTTAATATTAAGTTTCAAAACATCATCTTCAACAGTCACAACTTTTTTCTGAACTTTAACTATCGTATCTTCAATAATATGCTTAACATCTTGCAAATTGTGTTGTGTGTTTTTAAAATTTTGAAGCAATTGAGGGTTTAGATCCTTCAAAATAGGAATTACATCATGACGTAATTTATTCCGAAGGTACTTATCTGAAGCATTGCTGCTATCTTCTCTCCATTTTATATTATTTTGAAATGCATACGTCTTTAACTGATCTCTTGTAAATGGTAACAATGGTCGGACAATGTTTTCATTAACTTCAGGAATACCAGTCAATCCACTAAGACCTGTTCCTCTAGTTAAATTGATTAGGAATGTTTCTAAATTATCATCTGCATGATGCGCAGTTAAGATGTAATCAAAATTCAAACTATCAGCTAAATCGAAAAACCAATTGTATCGCAATGCTCGAGCAGCCATTTGTATAGATGATTTTTCAGTTTTAGCATAAGTTTCCGTATCAAAAGACTCAATAAAAACCTCTAAATCTAGTTTATTTCCCAATTCTAAAACAAAAGCTTCATCTTCATCACTTTCATTTCCACGTAATTTAAAATTGCAATGCGCTAAGGTAATATCAAGTTTTAAAGCATGACACAAGTGCGTCAATACAACACTATCCAATCCACCTGAAAGCGCAATAAGCAGTCTGCTCTCTTTTAAGAAAGACATGTCATTATTGATATGTTTTTGAAATTGATCTATCACAAATCAAAGGTATGAGTTTTTGCGATTAACTTTACTTAATTTTCTAGAACTTCGCGCATTGCTTTCGCTTTCAGTAAGCATTCTTCGTACTCTTTTAAAGGATTACTCTTTGCTGTAATGGCGCCACCAACTGAATATGAGACGTACTTTTCAGAGGCATTATAAAGAATACTTCTAATCACAACATTGAAATCAAAATCATTGTCTGGAGTAAAATACCCAACAGCACCAGAATACAAACCACGTTTGGTTTCTTCAAGTTCTTCAATAATTTTCATTGCTGAAATTTTTGGTGCACCAGTCATACTTCCCATTGGGAAGGTAGTTCTTAAAACATCAACAGGGTGTGTTGTTTTATCTACTTCTGAAGTTATAGTCGACATCATTTGATGCACTTGATCAAACGAATACACTTTACAAAGTTCTTCAACTTTGACACTACCTTTTGTTGCCGTTTTAGACAAATCGTTTCGAACTAAATCAACAATCATAACGTTTTCACTGCGTTCTTTGATATCTTCGGAAAGCTCTTTCTTTAATTGATTATCTTCTTTTTGATTCAAAGATCGCTTTGCTGTGCCTTTAATAGGTTGCGATGTAATTTTAGTTCCATCCTTTTTAATATAGCGTTCTGGTGAAGCTGATAGTAGATATTTATCATATAGTTTAATAAAACTAGCAAAAGGCGGTTTTGAAATTTGATTAAGATTATTATAAATGTCAATCGGATTGATTGTTGTGTTTTCAGCATAAAATTCCTGACAAAAATTAGCTTCGTAAATATCACCTCTATGAATATGATTTAAAACCGCATTGACTTTTTCGAAGTACTCATCCTTGTGAATTCTGAGTTTTATTTTGATGTCTTTGTCATTAAAAGACTTCTCAACTGCACTCGAAGTAACAGTAGATTCAATCTGTTTTAAATCGTCTTCTAATTCATCAGACACAAAATTTAGATAGAGCGCCTCAAGTGTATTTCCTTTTAAAAAAAATAGTTTTTTAGGCTGAAAGAAGCATAACTCTGGAAAATATAATCCGTCAAAATTATTAGAAGACAGTTCTTCAACATCATTTTTTAAATCGTACGACAAATAACCAAAGAGCCAATCCTTAGTAATAGATTGATATTCTTTTAATTGCTCAAAAGCATTATAATAATCTGTTTGAATACTTGTAAAGGCTTCAACAGCCAAAACTGCATCGTAATTAGCATATTTCTGTTTGTGATTATTAGAATCTAACCAAACAATTTCATCAAATTTCTCACTCCAAAGCAGTAGTTGATTTTTAAAAGTTTCCGGATTAGAAATATGTACAGATTTGTGATGTCTCAAGGCCATTTATATGAGTCACAAAAATACTGAATTAAAGCCATGAATAACAAGTCTGTTTTTCCAAAGTAAAAAATTATCTTTGCAGCATGGAAAACGATGCGATCTCTTTTGAAGATTTAAATTTAAATACGCCTTTATACAATGCTCTAAACGATTTGGGCTTTGTAAAACCGACTCCAATTCAAGCCGAAGCCTTTAATATGGTTGCTTCAGGAAAGGATGTGGTTGGTATTGCACAAACTGGTACTGGTAAGACTTTTGCTTATATGTTACCTATTTTGCGTCATTTAAAATATTCTACGCAAGATAATCCTAGAGTATTGGTCTTGGTACCAACTCGGGAGCTGGTGGTTCAGGTTGTAGATGAAATTGAAAAGTTAGCATCGTATATTAACGTTAGGGTTTTAGGAGTTTATGGTGGCACAAATATAAACACACAAAAGCAAGCTGTAGCTCAAGGGCAAGACATTATCGTTGCTACTCCTGGACGTTTATTTGATTTAGCAGTAAGTCATGTTTTGCATTTAAAAAGTATACAAAAATTAGTCATTGATGAAGTTGATGTTATGCTAGATTTAGGATTTAGACATCAATTGCTTAATATTTTTGACATTTTACCAGATCGTCGTCAAAACATTATGTTTTCGGCAACCATGACAGAAGATGTTGATGAATTGATTACCGATTTCTTCACCAAACCAGAGCGTGTGACCATAGCAATTTCGGGAACACCTTTACATAATATAGACCAGCAACGCTATGATGTTGCAAATTTTCATACGAAGACAAATCTGTTAGAGCATTTGCTACAGGATTCTGATACGTACAATAAAGTTCTTGTTTTCGTTGCATTTAAGAGATTAGCAGATTTATTATTTGATGAAATAGAAGAACGTTTTCCAGGACAATCGTGTGTGATTCATTCTAATAAAACACAAAACTACAGACTTAGAAGTATAGAACAATTTAGAGCAGGAGACAATCGCGTATTAATTGCTACAGATGTAATGGCTCGTGGATTAGATATTGAAAACATAAGTCATGTCATCAATTTTGACACACCAAAATTTCCTGAAAATTACATGCATCGCATTGGTAGAACAGGACGAGCAGAGCAACAAGGACGTGCACTCACTTTCTCTACTAAAAACGAACAGGAAGCGATTGAAACTATTCAAGACTATATGGATATGACTATTCCATTATTAGATTTTCCAGAAAACGTTGAAATTTCTAAAGTATTAATAGAAGAAGAGCGTCCGCAAATTAGAGAACGGAACAATCCTACAAAGCACACAGATGAAGATGCTCCAGGACCAGCGTTTCACGAAAAGAAAGACAAAAACAAAAAGGAAAATTTAGGAGGTTCTTATAAGTTTAAAATCGCGGCAAAATATAAGAAGCCTAAAACAAGAGGAGACAAAAACTATAACAAGCGAAACAAACGTAAATAAAAAAATCCCTTTCCAAATTAATGAAAAGGGAAGCGAAATATCTTCAAATCGTTAAAGACCTATAATCTAATACTAACCTTTAACCCTAAATTATTTAGTCAATAACCTTTATCTGATTTTCCACTATATCTTTAATAGGCACTATAAGTTTGCCATCTGAATTTTTTAAAACCACAGATATATTACTAATTGAATCTACTTCATAAATTTTACTCTCAAATTCGATTTTCTTACCAACTTCGTAGGTCTTTCTTGTATAAAACGTTCTTAATAAATCGGCAACCACTTCTCTTGCTCCCAAACCAAATGCCAATGCAAATGACAATAAGAATGCTGCAAGAATCATCGTGAGGTTACTTGTTATAATTTCTGTATCAACTCCTGCTTGATTTAAGGCTGTTATTGAAATGAATATGATTAATAAGAAAAATACGATCTGACTAATCATTTTTCCACCTGACAAATCCATAGACTCAAAAAAGGATTTTAGTCCATTTTTTACAAAATTTGCAAACAATAAGCCTAACGTGAAAATTATGAGAGCAACAAATAATTGCGGCAAATACCCTAGGAAATTACTGATTTGCTCAGAGATGATTTTCAAGTTTAAAATATCAGAAACAATGATAAGTAACATGATATAAATGACCCATTTTACAAATGTTGATACAATTTTTACTGTATCAAAATTGAGTTGTTTCCCTTCAACAATTTCAATTTCATTTAGCTTATCATCTAACTTATTTGCTTTAGCAAGTTTTAATGCTTTTTTGATTAGTCTAACCACAATTTTTGTTACTAACCAACCTATAATTAAAACCACTAATGCACCTACGATGCTTGGGAATATCTTTGTTATTTCAAGCCACATCGCAGTGAGCGACTCCATGGCTATGTCTTTATATTCTGTTACTTTTTCCATTTTTAATGATTATTTATTTAATAGCTAATTATTATTTATTTCTTTTATTCATTACTGTTTCTATTACGTCGCCTAGATTGTAAGAAAACAATTCAGCTAACTCCATCAATAATTTTGCAATAGCAATATCATGCATCACCTTGGACTTCAGTTCTGGTGGAACCGATCTCAATGGCTTATCTATGTCTTTAAAAGGATTTTCCATTACACAAGATTATCATTATATACAGTTAACAATTTATCCTTAGCACGTTTGATTCGCATCTTTACAGCGCTTTCTCCAATATCTAAAACACTTTCAATCTCTCTAATAGAAAGATTATCCTGATATTTTAGCAATAGTATCATTTTTTCATCAGGCGAAACGAGTTCTAATGCTTGTTTGAGCTTGTCTAATCTCATATCATTAAAACTTTCATCACTTGGCTCTTCTGAAATATTTTCAATATCTGCATAATCTACAGATTGCTTTTCAAATTTTTTAGCAGTATTTCGCGTTACATAATTAACACAATGGTTGTATGTAAATGCATACAACCAGGTTGAAAACTTAGATTTCCCTTTGAAACTTGCGAGCTTAACAAATAGTTTCAGAAAGACGTCTTGTGTTAAATCTTTAGCTTCATCTTCATCCTTGGCAAAACCATAGCATTTATTGTACACTAAATGTGCAAAACGATCGTACAATACTTCGAATAGCAAAGTATCATTGTTTTTCACAATATTACTCACTAGCTCTTCGTCAGATTGCTTATTAATTTTCTTTAAGGGTTCCAAAAATTATTGGATTGATTATAAAAGGTTAACATTAAGACACAGGGTTCTCTATTAAGTCACATCAAAATGCTAAAGAATTGAAAATTTATCAAAATTAACATAAGTTAATGAATTACATACACAAAAATTGAGATGCCTTTTTATAGAAATAATTTAATCAGTTCAATAAATCTCATAAAATTACGTTGGACTAATAATTATTATTTTTGTAGAAAACCGCTTAATGGAAGATTACTTACGCAACACAATTCCTAATTTAAAACCATTTGATTACAATCGTCATTTCAAATCACATTTTATTAATCAAGATTGGGTCTTGGTAAATGGAATTTCAAAGAAAAAATCGGTTTACAACTTTAAAGAAGATCATATTCTTGAAATATCAAGAAAGGCTTCAGTGATAAAAACCTCATGGACATTAAGCATTTCTAATATTTTCTCCATAGAAACTGAAGATGGTTTAATAACAGTTAAAGCCTATTTTAAAGATGATGATGTTCTGGTATTGAATCATCAAAACAAGAAGGAATTTGCACTTTTTATTAATACAACTAACTATTCTGAAGACTTGAATACGATTGAAGATGTGCAGTCGTTTTTAAAAGAAAAATACAAGCAAAAGGTATCTAATTTGATTTATGACCATGAATTTTACTATATCGAAAAGTCAAAAGAATTTGGACCATTTACAGTTGAAGAACTTTCTGAAAAAGTAAAATCTGATATTATAAGTCCATACTGCTTTGTAAGAGATATCAACGAACATGATTACAGTAAACGATTACGAATTTATGATTTGATTAAAGAACTTTAGTTTATCTATTGCTGCTTAATACTTCTAATTAGTTTCATTGTTTAAAGGTGTTTTCTAATCGTTTACTAAAGTCATTTAAATTCCAATTTATGTCTAGCACAATGAGATTCCAAATAATAACAACATGAAGGTTTTATTAATTATTATTTAAAAGTAATTCTGTAGCTTCTAGAGATAATTTGTTTATATTTTCTCCTTTTACTTTTACATAAAAATAAAGGTCTTTTAATGCATTTAAATAAAGATGTCTGTGTAACAATCCCTGAATTTGTCGTTCTTTTGAATTCTCAATTTTTAATTTTTTGTAAAAGGAAGATGTATCTCCTAAATGTTGCTGACTTTTCTGATTTTCTGCAACTGCTATGTCTAAGTAAGATTCATTAATAATCTCGAATTCTAATTGATTTGAAGCTAATTTTATCAAAAAATCTCTTTGCGTATCTAATAATAAGTCACTACTTCCTGAAGACTCCATATCTTTAAAAGTCTTATTTACTGGAAAGTATTTTAAAAATCTAATGTCAAGTTTATTTATACTATCAATTAATTTTTCTATAGAAATATTTAAGGAATCTTTAGAGTTGAAGTACTCATAATAGTTATCAATATTTTGACTATATTCTTCTGTTTTTTCAATTAACTTATTAATATTTAAGGTATCTACCTTAAGGTCATTTATTATTTTATTTACATATATATCTGCCTTGACTTTTAACTTCCTGTGTTCATTCCAATTATTAATCTGAAGCGCAATCAAAATCCCAATAACGACGAGTATAATCTCACCAATAGCATATTTGAAGTATTTAGATGCTTTGCCTTCTGAGAGCAGATTTTGACGAATTCGTCTAAAAAATTTAATCATTCACTTTGGTTAGAAAGCAAATTAAATTGAAGGTAGTAGTTGAGGCTGATAAATTATAACTTTTTAAAGATACCTAAATGTTATAAATTACAAACTAAAACATAAAAAAAGCGAACTCAATGAGTTCGCTTTTTTTTATTATGGATTCCGCATCAAGTGCGGAATGACAATTCTTTTATACTTTAAAAAGAATCTGAAACAAGCTCAGATTAAACATGTAATGCTCTATCTTCAGTAGCCGCTAAAGCTGCTTCTTTAACCGCTTCAGCAAATGTTGGATGTGCATGAGACATACGAGAAATATCTTCGGCAGATGCTCTGTATTCCATCGCGACAACAGCTTCAGCAATTAAATCGGCACAACGTGCTCCAATCATATGAATACCTAAAACCTCATCGGTTTTTTTATCTGCTAATATTTTTACAAAACCGTCAAGATCTCCACTAGCTCTTGCTCTTCCTAAAGCTCTAAATGGAAATTGTCCAACTTTATATTCAACTCCTGCATCTTTTAATTCTTCTTCCGTCTTTCCAACAGCAGCAACTTCAGGCCAAGTATAAACTACACCTGGAATTAAATTGTAATCAATATGTGGCTTTTGACCTGCTAAAGTTTCAGCAACAAAAACACCTTCTTCTTCAGCTTTATGAGCTAACATTGCACCTTTAATCACATCACCAATGGCATAAATATTAGATACGTTGGTTTGTAAATGCTCATTGACTTCAACTTGACCTCTATCTGTTAGCTTCACTCCTGCAGCTTCAGCATTTAAGCCATCTGTATAAGGACGACGCCCAACAGAAACCAAGCAATAATCGCCTTTAAACTCCACGATTTCACCTTTTTTGTTTTCAGCTTTTACAATAACGTCATCACCTTTTCGCTCAACCGATTGAACTTTGTGAGATAGCATCATACTGCATTTCGCCTTTTTAAAGACTTTATTTAATTCTTTAGACAACCCAGCATCCATAGTTGGAAGAATTCTGTCCATATACTCAATCACAGTTACCTCAGCTCCTAAACGTCTGTACACTTGACCGAGTTCCAATCCAATTACTCCTCCACCAATGATGATCATGTGCTTAGGAATCTCTTTTAGTTTTAAAGCTTCAGTAGATGTAATTATACGTTCTTTATCTAAGGTTATAAATGGCAAGTTAGACGGTTTAGAACCCGTAGCAATGATGATGTTTTTAGCTTCAATCTCTTGAGCATCTTTTCCATCAATTTTTATATGAGTTGTGTCCTTAAAACTTCCTAAACCTTCAAAAACATCAATATTGTTTTTCTTCATTAAGAAATCGATTCCACCAGTAGTTTGGTCAACAACTGCTTGTTTACGACCAATCATTTTTTCTAAATTCACCTTGATGTCTCCAGGGATTTCAATGCCGTGTTCTTCAAAATGCTTCGTTGCTTCTTCATAATGATGAGAAGACGACAAAAGCGCTTTACTAGGAATACAACCTACATTTAAACAAGTACCTCCAAGTGTAGAATACTTTTCGATTAGTGCCGTTTTCATTCCAAGTTGTGCACAACGAATTGCTGCTACATAACCACCAGGTCCAGAACCTATTATTGCTACATCGTATGATTTCATAAAAAATTATTTTGAAGTTTGTTAAAATCGAACACAAAAATACGAATGTTTTACGGGAAGGCAATAAAAAAATAAGGTCTAATATAACGGAATTATGGTATCCTTCAAACCTAAAGACATCAGATATTCTTTAGTTTCAACTGCATCTTCTCCTCCTTTTTCTGCATGATGCAATAAGGTATATCCGTGAGGTCCTTTTGCATTAATAAGATTTGGAGAAAATGCAATCAAAGATTTGAGAATGTCAGTTTTACCAAATAATGCGAAAGTAAAAATATTGGCTTGAGCTCCTTGTTCTAAAAAATAGCGAACTAGTTCTTTATAGCCAACATGACTAGCTGCACCTAAACCTGTTTCAAAATCTCCTGCTCTCCAATCATGAGCAGCATTAAGAAGCGTTGGATGCTCTGCTAACAACTCTTTTACTACATCTATTTTACCATGGGAAGCACCAACAAATTTCTGAACCAGTGCTTTATCTAATTGAGGTTCTTCTTCTTGTATTACATTTAGATTAAAGGCCAAGGCTGTTGAAGGTATTAATAATGCTCCAATTCCAGCTGTTTTTATAAATTGACTCCTTTTCACAATACTAAAGTTATTGGTTAATTGGATTGAAGGTAATTAAATTGAGTAAGTTCAATTCCCTGTTTAACATCACTTTATGTTAATTATTAAGCTAAGAAGGAAAACCAAGCATTTCTCCCATTCCAACCGTAAATAACCAACAACCATAAATGGCATGTTCAATGGATACTAAAAGTGTAGAGTTTGTTTTTTTGAAAGTTAATGCGAACAAGATTCCGCCAACAAATGTCAAAATCATCACTAATCCATTTCTAAAAAATATATGCGCTAATGAAAATAATGCCGCATTTACAATTATAAATAAGGCTTCGTTTTTAAACAAATTTCTATACCGTTGAAAGAAGAAAGTTCTATAAATTAATTCTTGAGGATAAACTGAGAACACACTGTAAACAAACAAAATTACTAGCCACAAAAGAGGTTTGTTCAAGATAACTACAAAGAGATTCGGTCGATCTACAAACCACATATAGACCATTGTAAGAATTGCAATTCCTGTTAATTGAATTGCTGTACGCTTGAAGAATGATTTCCAACTCAAATTTGGTGCAACTTTGAATTTATTTTTTTCAATACGTAACAAAACAAATAATACATATAAAAATCCGAATACTCCAATACACATCTTAATCCATATAGGATATTGAACAGCAAAACTTACAGGGATTAATATGAAAATAATGAAGAATTCTGTGAGTTTATAGCTTGTTGATTGCATTTTATAAAGATAGGATTTTGTCTTAAACTTTTATTGCCGTTGTATGTTTAACTTCATTAATCATAAATGCACTGTGTGTGCTACCAATATGACTAATGGTGGTCAATTTTTTAACCATAAACTCTCTAAATTCATCCATATCGGCAACGATTACTTTAAGTAAATAATCATAATCACCACTAATGTGATAACACTCCAAAACTTCATTTAATTTTGTTACTTCACGTTCAAATTGCATCACATAATCTTTACTATGCTGTACTAATTTGATACTACAAAAAGTAACAAAGGCTTTATCAACACTTTTTTTATTTATTAACGTAACGTATTTAGAAACAATGCCTTCACGTTCTAATTTCTTAATTCGCTCATAAACTGCTGTAACCGAAAGATTTAGTTTATTAGACAGTTCTTTATTGGTTTGCTTACTATCTTCTTGAAGAAAATCTAGCAATTGTTTATCGATTTCATCTAGTTGTATCATTTTGAAAAATTTTCAGTTTCATAAATTGAAATTAGACTTAACATACCAAATAATCTACCATATTAACTTTTGGTAGTTTTATTTTCTAAATATAATAATAAACATTGATATATAATCTATAAACATCTATATTTGACATATTATAAACTAGGCTCAAACTATGTTCAGCCACAAAAACTCAACACTAATGGCTTTTAAACCAGCTAACAACATTCAAGACTTACAATATTTTGGAGAATTTGGAGGTGTAAACCCATCAATTTCTGATTCATCAACTTATACGTTTCTATCGGCAAAAACTATGTTTGACACCTTTGAAGGTAATGCAGATGGTTGCTACTTATATTCCCGTCACTCGTCTCCTTCAAATTTATATTTAGGTGAAGCACTTGCAGCAATGGAAGGCACAGAAACCGCAAATGTATCGGCATCTGGAATGGGAGCAATTACTCCAGTTCTGATGCAACTTTGTGGCGCTGGTGATCACGTCGTATCTAGTAGAACTATTTATGGTGGAACATATGCTTTTTTGAAAAATTTCACACCAAGATTTAATATCGAAACGTCTTTTGTAGACATTACAAAGCTGGACGTAGTTGAAGCATCAATTACCAAAAACACTAAAGTAATTTTTTGTGAATCAGTTAGTAATCCGTTACTAGAAGTTGCAAATATTAAGGGTTTAGCTGATATTGCTAAACGTCATAACCTCAAATTAGTTGTTGATAATACGTTCTCTCCGCTTTCTATTTCTCCAGCAAAATTGGGAGCAGATATTGTTATACATAGTTTAACTAAATTCATAAATGGTTCAAGTGATACTGTTGGTGGTGTGGTTTGTGGTACTCAAGAATTTATTAACGATTTAAGAAATGTAAATAGTGGTGCTTCAATGCTTTTAGGCTCCACGATGGACAGCTTAAGATCAGCTTCTGTCTTGAAAAACTTAAGAACACTTCATATTCGCATGCAACAACATAGTTTGAATGCAACATATTTAGCTAATAGGTTTGAAAAAGACGGATTAAAAACGGTGTATCCTGGATTAGAGTCTCATCCTTCCCACGAATTATTTAAATCAATGATGAATGAAAAATACGGATTTGGAGGCATGCTTACTATTGATGTTGGTACCTTAGATAAAGCCAATGAGTTAATGGAAATGATGCAAGAGAAAAACTTAGGTTATTTAGCGGTAAGTTTAGGGTTTTATAAAACCTTATTTTCTGCTCCTGGAAGCTCTACTTCTTCTGAAATTCCTGAAGACGAACAAGTAGCAATGGGCTTAAGTGATGGTTTAATTCGTTTTTCAATAGGATTAGATGCCGACATTGAACGTACCTACCAAATGATGCGTGAGTGCATGGAAAAACTTAACATTTTAAATAAGAAGGAGAACGCTGAATTAGCCTAAAATAATTTTTAAATCAATCTATAGCCTTTTGAATGTAGTTTCAAAAGGCTTTTATATGCCATTAATTCGTACCCAAAGTGCATTTATTGTATAACTGAAATCATCCATTTCTGGAGCAAAAGGTTTCATATCTAATCTATTTTCTGTTTTGAAAAGTTTCAAATTGAAAACCGCTCTATAGCCCTTTCTAGTTTTAACCAAAGGATACCTCAAATCTTTATAAAGGTAGTCTCCATCTTCTAATTTATCAACACTATAATAATCGTTACTAAACCAAGCCAAATCTTTTATGTCTGAATAGTCATCTTTCTTTAAATCTCTAGTCTTAGGTAGTTTTTTCCATTCTGAGAATTTATTTGAAGTATCCATTAAGGAGTAAAAAGCCACGTGATAGTGTGAATCTGTTTCAGCAATTCCGTACCACAAAATATTATTTAAAATGGAAGGCTGAGTACTAAAACGATAGAATGAAATATTTTCGGCAGCCATAGATGATTTAAATACACTATCTATATACAGTTTATTACCAAGCGTAAAGATCAAATATGCAGAACTTATGCCAATTCCTATTTTTAACCAAATTCGGCGTGTATTAGTTTGTCGTTTGAAAAACATCAAAATAATCATACTCAATAAAAAAGGGACTGTATATATTGGATCTGCAACAGCAATATTATTCAAAGCTACGCGATAGTCACTTATGGGTGAAAACAATTGAGTTCCGTAAGGTGTAAAACAATCTAAAATTGGATGCGTTAATAATGACCAAAAGAATAATGAAATCCAATCTTTTTGAGTTGTCGAATCTATTCGTTTACCCGAATTGTACAGCTTATGTACTAACCATCCGAAAAGAAATGCTGCAAAAACAGCAAAAAAAATGGAGTGCATAAAACCTCTATGAAAGAGCATTGCATCAATTTCATTGTTGTACAATAAGCCTCCAACAAAAACATCTAGATCAGGAATTGTACCACCAATTGCTCCAAATAATAACGCTTTGTTACCAATTTTTCGGCCTAAAATAGCTTCTCCGCAAGCAGCACCTAAAACAATTTGAGTTAATGAATCCATATTGGGTACGAATTTACATCATGGTTTTCAAAAGACATAATGTAATCCTAAAACTTAGCATTTTTAAATTTGGACGCTAAAGTAAAGTTATTTACTTTTTGCAATCTACTACACATATAACTTACTAGTCGTATGGTTTTTGTATAGGTAATAAATTCAGTTTGCTTACATAATAATTGTTTCTTGTAAATTATACAGGATTAGACCAAAAAGTTATGAAGAAAATTACAATGATATTATGTCTATTAGTTACATCGTTGGGTTTCTCACAAACTATTATAGAAGATTTTGATCCAGTTTTACCAGGAACGGCATTTTTTCAAGATAATGGCGATGGTACTGTAGCCATGCAACAAGTAACAGATCCAGAAGTAACTAGAGGAAATGTTTTAAGACTTACTACAAGTGCGAGCGCACCATGGCAAGGCGCAGGCCTTATTCTTCAAGGTGCTTTTCTCGATTTAACTAATTCAGGTGGTCCTGATGACCGGAAAGCTGATATTTGGGTCTACTCAAACACACCTAATGATATTTTGGTTAAAGTAACCAATGGAGGACCCGTTTCTGCAACAGATGCCACCCATAATGGTACAGGTTGGGAACAGTTAACTTTTGATTTTGCAAATAACAGAGATGGCACAGCTCAGGCAAATGGTATTTATCAAAGAATAATATTTTTTCCGGCATGGGGAAATTCAGGTGGTACATGCACAGTTGGATGTTACCCTGTTAATCCTGCCCCAGTTTTCTCAACATACATAGATGAAATTAGTTTTGGCTCATCACCTAACACCACTTGGACAGGCAATGGAGATACCAATACTAATTGGAATACGGCTGCAAATTGGACGAATGGAGTACCCACAGCGAGTCTTGAAGCCATTATACCCAATCTCACAAACGATCCTATTGCAACTGGAGCCGTTGCGGTATTTGGAATGGAAATAGAACCAGGTGCTGCCGTAACCGTAAATGGTGCCGTTACTAATTCTGGAGTCATCACTGTATCTTCAGGAGCTTCTTTTATTGCCAAAACTTCCGTTTCTGGATCAATTGAGTATGAAAGAAATTTGAGTTCGACCAATTGGTATTCTATTTCGAGTCCAGTAATTGGTCAAGATGTTGACAATTTTGTTGCAGCTTCAGGTATAGAAACTGCAGAAGCAAATGATGTCCTTTTTTGTACTTTCGATACAACTGCTAATTATTGGGATTTTTATCAAAATGGTACTGCTAATGCAGATGTTCTTAATCCAGGTCAAGGATATATTGTTAATTTAGATGGTGTTTCCGGAGATCTCACATTTACAGGAACCATGAATGTAAATGATGTATCAATACCGCTTTCAACTACTGATGAAGGATATAATTTATTAGGAAATCCTTACCCTTCATATATTGATAGTAGTGCAATGCTAACTGGAAGCTCAGCGTCTTTATTATCAGAAACCATATGGGTTTGGGATCAATCTACAGACACATATGAAGTTAAAGTAACAGTTGATAATTTTCAAATTGCCCCAGGACAGGGATTCTTTGTTCAATCAAATGGAGTAACTGGAAATGTTGACATTAATGAAGCTTTTCAAAGTCATCAAGGGACTGACTCTTTTTTAAGATCTATTGATAGAACAGAGGTTTATCTTACACTTTCTGACGGCACTAACATTAAAGAATGTAAAATGTATTTTATAGAAGGTACTACTACTGGTTTTGACAATGGTTATGACGGTCCGTCATTTCGTGCTTTTTATAATAATTTTTCGATCTATACCCATTTGATCACAAACAATTTTGGGATGGATTTAGGTGTCCAGTCACTACCAAATGACGACTATGATAATTTAGTAATTCCTGTAGGTATTACAGCCTCTTCTGGAACTGAAATTACGATTTCAGCTAACTCTACTAATCTTCCGTTAGGAATTGATATATATCTTGAGGATAGGTTATTTAATACATTCACATTATTGAACTCTAACTCTGATTTAACATTTACACCAACAATTGATTTGAATGGAACAGGACGCTTCTATTTACATACTAGCAATGACACTTTGAGTACCAATGAACTTGAATTTGCAAATACCATACAAATTTACAATTCGGAATTTTCAAAGGAATTAATAATAAAAGGTTTATTGCCAGACAACGCAATTGCAAAATTATACGATTTACAGGGAAAGTTAGTGTTGACCAAAGAATTAGATCCATTAAATAATTCAAACACCCTAAATATCTCTAGTTTAAGCAATGGCCTTTATGTTACAAAAGTAGAATGTGGTAACCAATCTAAAATACAAAAAGTGATTATAAAATAATCTATTCAGTTTTAAGAATTAAAATCATGGATTAGTTATTCTTTTCTAGAGCTTCTAATCGCTTCATTATTGCTGAATTAACTGCTTTTAGTTCCTCATTATCTTTTTGAAGTTCATCAATGAGCTCTTGTTGCTCTTGTACTGCTTTCACAGTTATAGAGATAAAATCATTATATCGAACACCATACATACCATTATCATCTATTGATATTATCGCATTATTAGTATCTCCAGTATTATTTAAGGCTTCATCTAATTCTTGAGCAATAAAACCATATTCTGTTCTTTTTTTATCGTCGTTCTTTCTAATGTAAGAAACTGGCCTTAAGGTCTTTAAAAAATCTAACCCTAAAGCAGAATCTTTAATTGACTCTTTCCATCTTCTATCGGAAGGGTTTGTCCATGCTACTTGGATTGACGCGAAAGTAATCGCTGTATTTCCTATTCGTACTTGATTGTTCAATACTCCATTGGCCACCGAAGCTTGATAACCTATTGCGATATTATTATCACCTGTAGCAGTATTTCCTGCTCCAAAACCAACTGCTGTATTATTATCTCCTTGTGAAAGAACAACTAAAGCTTGCGATCCTATTGCTGTATTACCAGAGCCAGAAGTACAAGGAAATCCAGCATTATAGCCTACCGCTGTATTATTACCTACTGTTGTATTAAAAAGTGCACCATTTCCCACAGCGGTATTTCGATCTCCAGATGAATTAATTCTTAAAGCGTTTACACCTAATGCTGTATTTTCCAGTCCTCCTGCTCCGTTACCTAAGCCTGCATTAATCCCAAAAGAGGTTAGATTATTACTTAGTCTACCAGATTCATCGTCATCTCGTCTAAAAACCACATCTACATTAGTAATGGTTCCTAAAAAGTTTGTGCCTTCTACAATATTATCATTTCCAGTAATTGACCAACCCGAAGTAACTGGTGGTGGTGGCGGTGGACCACCTGAAGTTCCTAGTCTAACCCAAGGTCCTGTTGGAGAACTTAAGTAGTAAAAACCTGGTCTAACATCTGTCAAACCTGAAGCTGGTGTTGTGTTATAAATTAGCTCTGATTCTGTGCCAGTAACAACTGTAGTTAAGTCTGTTGTTGAAACTAAAGCGACTCTTGGAATCAATAAACCATTGTTAGAAGAACTAATCTCTAGAGCTCCATTTGGCGTGGTTGTACCAATACCAACTTGAGCATTCATCGAAATTGATATTACAAATAAGATGAGGGAATACAAAATTGATTTCATACGAATTTGGCTTTTGAATTAAATTATAAGATAGTGAAGAATCTATTGCCAATTAAAAACTACCCATCATAAAAACCATACAAAACTTTAAATAGAGGTATAACAGAAATAACAATGACTCTGACTGGCAAAAGGAACATGGTCATGCAAAGATTTTTTCGAATACAACTTTAAATGTGAGTTAATGTATAGGTGTTTTTAACATTTTATGTGGTTGGTTGTTTTAGGAAATTTCAACAAACACCTGAAAACTAACTAATTCTAATCAAATCAGCATTAAAAAACAATCATCTACTACACGAACAAAAATAAAATCTTAAAGTTTGAAATACATCCATACAGCATGATCTCATTTGCAATTCGCATTACAAAATCGTAACATTACAAAACTAAAAGCCTTACAAATGCAAGACGACGACTTATCTGAAATAAAAGTTGATAATAAAAAAATCATAAATAATAAAGAACTCAATATATTTGAAGCTCTTGTTCCTGTTGTTATTTTAATGGGATTATTAGCTTTCAATATTTTTTTTGTTGACGATCAAGAATGGTTTGGTACGTATACCAATCAATTAATTTTATTAATGGGTGGTTTTGTGGCTATGATTGGTGGTTTTATGAATAAAGTTCCGCTAAGGATTATGATTATCGAAGTTTGGGAAAATTTAAAAAGTGTATTCATTCCAATTATGATTTTGTTTTTAGTTGGTGCCCTTGCTGGTACCTGGCTAGTAAGTGGTGTAATTCCTGCTATGGTCTATTACGGTTTACAAGTATTAAGTCCTGAAATATTTTTACCTGCATCAGTAGTAATAGCTGCAGTAATTTCAATAGCAACTGGAAGTTCTTGGACAACCTCAGCAACTGTTGGTATTGCTCTTATTGGTATTGGAACAGCTTTAGGTATTAATCCTGGAATGATTGCAGGAGCTGTAATCTCTGGCGCTTATTTTGGAGATAAAATGTCACCTTTGAGTGATACAACAAACCTTGCTCCTGCTATGGCTGGAACAGATTTATTTACACATATTAGATATATGAGTATTACAACTGTACCAACTATAATTGTAACTTTAATTGTTTTTGGAATTATTAGCACTACTATTGAACCTACAGGAAGTGCAGATATTAGTAATTTATTGACTTCAATTAATAAATCGTTTCATATTTCACCTTGGTTGTTTTTAGTTCCAGGAGCCGTTATTGCATTAATATTATTGAAAACAAAGCCTTTAGTAGCTTTAGCTTCAGGTATTATTTTAGCGATTACTTTTGCCTTTATTTTTCAACCTGACGTTTTAAACGGTATTTCAAATTCTAAATTTTCAGCAATTTCAAAGGCAATTTTTACAGATACTGCTATCGCAACAGATAATGAAAAACTAAATGATTTATTTGCTTCAGGAGGAATACAAGGTATGCTTTGGACCATTTACTTAGTAATTTGTGCTATGGTGTTTGGAGGTATCATGGATGCCATTGGAGCATTGGCAAGAATAACAAAAGCGTTATTATCTGTAGCCACTTCAATTTTTGGGTTATTTGCCAGTACTGTCTTTAGTTGTTTAGGGTTAAATACTATTGCTTCAGATCAATATCTAGCGATAGTTATTCCTGGAAAAATGTTCAAAAAAGCTTTTGAAGATAAAGGACTAGCACCAGAAAATTTAAGCAGAACCTTGGAAGATTCTGGAACAGTAACTTCAGTATTGGTACCTTGGAATACTTGTGGTGCTTATCAAAGTGGTGTTTTAGGAGTTGGTGTTGGTGAATACTTTCTTTACGCAATTTTTAATTGGTTAAGTCCATTTACTACTTTACTCTTTGCAGCTTTTAGAATAAAAATTAAAATGTTAAAAGACAACTAATACAAGTATTAAAAGATAAAAAGCCTACTCAATGAGTAGGCTTTTTTTTATATGTCAATCCTCAACTTATTTTAAATCAAAACGATCTAAATTCATCACTTTGGTCCAAGCTGCTACAAAATCATTCACAAAGCGTTCTTCTCCATCATTTGCGCCATATACTTCACATACTGCTCTTAATTCTGTATTAGATCCAAATATTAAATCAGCTCTAGTTCCTGAAAACTTCATAGCTCCTGTTTTACGATCACGTGCAATAAACTCTTTTTCATCAGTAGTTGCTGCCTTCCATGTTAATGAAAAATCAAGAATATTAGTAAAAAAGTCATTAGTTAAACTTCCAATCTTATCGGTAAGTACACCATTTTTAGAATCATCATAGTTTGCTCCTAAAACTCTTAATCCACCGACTAACGCAGTCATTTCTGGAATAGAAAGCATTAATAAATTAGCGCGATCCACTAATAAATCTTCAGCTGCAACCTCTAATTTTGAATTCATATAGTTTCTAAATCCATCAGCAATCGGCTCAAGATATCCAAACGATTCTAAATCTGTTTGTTCTTGCGAAGCATCACCTCTTCCTTGTGTAAAAGATACATTCACAGAATACCCAGCATTTCTGGCAGCTTCCTCAACAGCTGCTGATCCAGCAAGGACAATTAAATCAGCCATAGAAACTGTTCCATTAAATTCATTTTGTATACCTTCTAAAACTTTTAATACTTTATTTAATTCTTCTGGATTATTTACTTCCCAACTACGTTGTGGTTCTAAACGTAAACGTCCACCGTTAGCTCCACCACGCATATCAGAACCTCTAAAGGTTGACGCTGCAGCCCAAGCTGTTTTTACTAGTTGTGAAATTGTTAGACCAGAAGCCAATACCATTTTCTTTAAAGCAGTAATATCTGAATCACTCAATGTATAATTGACAGCAGGAATGGGATCTTGCCAGATTAATTCTTCATTCGGAACTTCAGGACCCAAATAACGAGATATTGGTCCCATATCACGATGTGTTAATTTGTACCAAGCTCGAGCAAAAGCATCTTCAAAAGCTTTATGATCTTGATTAAAACGCTTAGATATTTCTAAGAAACCTGGATCCATTTTCAAGGCCATATCTGCAGTAGACATCATTAATGCCTGTTTTCCATTAGGGTCACCAGCTTTAGGAGCCATTTTAGCATTAGATGCAGCCGTTGGAGTCCATTGATGCGCTCCAGCCGGACTTTTAGTTAATTCCCAATCGTAATTTAATAATACATCAAAATATTCGTCATCCCATCGCGTTGGATTAGGTGTCCATGGACCTTCTAAACCACTTGTAATGGTGTCATCTAACACACCTGTTCCAAAGCTGTTTTTCCAGCCTGTACTCATTTCCTCAATGGAAGCTCCATGAGGCTCAGTACCTACATATTTACTTGGATCTGCTGCACCATGAGCTTTCCCGAACGTATGTCCACCAGCAACTAACGCTACAGTTTCTTCATCATTCATTGCCATACGACCAAAAGTAATTCTAATATCATGTGCCGATTTTAGAGGGTCAGGTTCTCCATTAGGACCTTCTGGGTTTACATAAATTAATCCCATGTGCACGGCTCCTAAATGACCTTCTAAGTCACCATCACTAGTATCATAGCGCTCATCATTATTTAACCATCCTGTTTCACTTCCCCAATAAATATCTTGTTCAGGTTCCCAAACATCCTCTCGACCTCCAGCAAAACCAAATGTTGGGAAGCCCATTGATTCAAGAGCACAGTTTCCTGCCAAAATCATTAAATCTGCCCATGAAATTTTATTTCCATATTTCTTTTTTATTGGCCACAATAGTAAACGTGCTTTATCTAAATTTCCATTGTCAGGCCAGCTATTTAAAGGTGCAAAACGATGTGTTCCTGTTCCTGCTCCTCCTCTTCCATCTCCTACACGATAGGTTCCTGCACTATGCCATGCCATTCGAATCATAAATCCTCCATAATGACCGTAATCTGCAGGCCACCAATCTTGAGAATCTGTCATCAAATTGATTAGATCTTTCTTAAGCTCGTCATAATTTATACTATTGAATGCTTTAGCATAATCAAAATCATCACCTAAGGGATCGTTTTTTGGTGCGTTTTGACGTAAAATATTTAATTTTAATTCATTTGGCCACCAATCTCGATTACTTGTTCCGCCACCTGCACTCTTTTTTTGAGTACCACTTAAAAATGGGCATTGACTTGCGTCACTATTAATATTATAGTTCCCTTTATTATCCATATTATTAGTTTTAATTTGTTTTCATTCAAAGTTAAAAAAATTAGAGTCTAAGACATAGCGATAGCTTATTTTTATATGTTATATATCAATTGATAAAACTTATGTATAACTATTTTAACATAGTATTTTTATATAAATGGACAAATCAAGATTTAAATGGATAGCCATACAAGACAAGTTATGTAAACTAAAAAAGCCATGTCTTGGGGACATGGCTTTTCAACAACCTAACTAAATCAATCAAAATATTATCTAGCGATAATTATAATTATTGTTCAACAAATATACAAAAACATTAAACAAAAAAAATACTAATTATTAAATATTTAACATTTTAATTTGAACAGTATTAATTTAATAAATGGCATATTTTTTGTAAATTACTGTTAAATACAAAAACAGTAAATTATGACAGATACTCACTATACAAAAATCTTTTCAGGAAATTTTATCGTAGTACAAATGTTGAGAGATCGACTTGAAAGCAATGGAATAACTCCTATTATAAAAGATGAATCTGAATCTGGCCGTTTAGCAGGTTTTGGAGCTTCCATACAAGGGTTCCAAGAGTTATATGTTAGTAACGAAGAAAAAGTAAAAGCCAGTGCTATTTTAAAAGAAGTAGACGAAGAGCTTAAGGCATAAAAAAGTCCTGAATTTCTTCAGGACTTTTTTTACACTGTAACAGCATACATTTTTTCACGTAGCTCTTTTATTTTTTTATCACTCATGTAATCATCAAAAGTCATATAACGATCTATAATTCCGTTTGGAGTTAATTCTATCACTCTATTTGCAACAGTTTGTGAAAATTCGTGGTCATGCGATGTAAACATGACAGTTCCTTTAAAATTCTTGAGTGAATTATTAAACGCAGTAATACTCTCTAAGTCTAAATGGTTTGTTGGTTCATCGAGCATTAGTACATTTGCTCTTACCATCATCATACGACTTAACATACAACGCACTTTTTCTCCTCCAGAAAGTACATTTGATGTTTTTAGGGCTTCTTCGCCACTAAAAATCATTTTTCCTAAAAATCCACGAATGTAAACTTCTTCACGTTCTTCTTCTGTTGTTGCCCATTGACGCAACCAATCTACAAGCGTTAAGTTATTATCAAAATATTCACTATTATCTAATGGTAAATAGGATTGAGATGTTGTTATTCCCCAAGAATATTTACCTGCATCAGCAGTTTCTTTTCCATTAATAATTTGATAAAAAGCTGTTGTTGCTCTAGAGTCTTTAGAAAACACAACCACCTTATCACCCTTGTTTAGGTTAATATCTATATTTCTGAATAAAGTCTCACCTTCAATAGAAGCTGCTAAACCTTCAATATTTAAAATTTGATCTCCAGCTTCACGATCACGTTCAAAAATAATGGCTGGATAACGACGACTAGAACGTTTAATATCTGCAATATTTAACTTTTCAATCATTTTCTTTCTACTTGTGGCTTGCTTTGATTTGGCCACGTTGGCAGAGAATCGTCTAATAAATTCTTCTAATTCCTTTTTCTTTTCTTCTGCTTTTTTGTTTTGTTGCGCATGTTGTCTTGCTGCTAACTGAGATGACTCATACCAGAATGTATAGTTCCCAGAGAAATGATTAATTTTTCCGAAGTCAATATCAGAAATATGTGTACATACTGAATCTAGAAAGTGTCTATCGTGAGATACTACAATGACACAGTTATCATAATTGGCTAAAAAATTCTCCAACCAAGAAATAGTTTCATAATCTAAATCATTGGTAGGCTCATCCATAATTAACAAATCTGGATTCCCAAAAAGTGCTTGAGCTAAAAGAACACGTACTTTTTGCTTACCATCAAGATCTTTCATTAATGTATAATGGAACTCTTCTTTTATACCTAAGTTTGATAGCATGGCTGCTGCATCACTATCTGCATTCCAGCCATTCATTTCTTCAAATTCTACTTGAAGTTCTCCTATTTTTTCCGCATTCTCATCGGTATAATCGGCATACAAAGCATCTATTTCAGATTTGAGTTTAAACAAGGGTTTATTTCCCATTATAATGGTTTCTAAAACCGTATGCTCATCATATAAATTATGATTTTGCTCCAACACAGACATACGTTTACCAGGTTCTAAATGAACATGACCAGAGGTAGGATCTTGTTTTCCGGCTATAATCTTCAAAAAGGTAGATTTACCTGCACCATTGGCACCAATGATTCCATAGCAATTTCCATTATTAAACGTTGTATTTACTTCGTCAAAAAGAATGCGTTTGCCAAATTGAACTGAAAGATTAGAAACTGATAACATAAAATGTGTTTTAATTTTTTGCAAAAGTAGAAAATTCAATCCATTGTAAGAAACAACTAGTCCTAATTTATTTTTCAAAGCAAAATGTCTGAAAACATTGTCTATACAAGATTTAACAACGTATTAACAAGAGTTATTACTGACAAACTCTATTTTTGTTACGTTATTGAACGACCTACATAATATTTATGAAATTTTATCTGTATTCATTTCTAAGCATTTTACTTATTTTTAGTTGTAAAAACTCCAGTTCAACACAAGGAGACTATGCTTATTTTGGTGGTGAAATCATAAATCCAAATAACAATTACATTACACTTAGTGATACATCTGGAGGAAAAGACACAATTTACCTAGATAAAAGGAACAGATTTCTTCATAAAATTGAAAACTTAAAACCAGGCATCTATTCATTTACACATGGCGGAGAGTACCAAACTATATTAATAGAACCAACTGACAGTTTACTATTTAGATTAAACACAAATGATTTTGATGAGTCTTTGGTTTATACTGGTAAAGGTTCAAAAAAGAACAACTACCTGATAAGATCATTTCTAAATGATGAATTGGAAAACAAACAGTTCATGAAAACCAGTCATTTGGAACCTGAAGTTTTTGTTGAGCATATGAACAAACTCCGAAAACAAAAACTTGCACATTTTGAAGAATTTATATCGAATAAACCGTCTTCAGATTTATTCAAGACTATTGTAAGATCGAGTATAGATTATAATCACTACGCTTATCATGAAATGTTTCCGTTTGGTTATTATGGTAATAATAAGTTGATTCATTTCAAGGATTTACCTGAAAACTTTTATGCCTACAGAACTGTCGTAGACTTAAATAATGAAAATTTAAGCCAACTACATGCGTACAACAGATTCTTGTTTTGGCATTTTAATAGTATTGCATTAAAACACTATTATATTGAAGGAAATCATGAAGCTTTTGACCGAATGGCTATAGGCTACAATATAGAAAAATTAAGACTAATTGATAGCAGTATAACTAGTGAGAAAATCAAAAATTATTTGCTAAAACATACGGTTAGAGATTTTGTTCTTAACACCAATAATTACAATGCCACAAATGAAATGATTACTTATTATCTGGATAGAAGTTCTAATTCAGAAGATAAAATCTATTTAAAAGCACTTGTAGAATCTTTAAACAACTTAAAACCAGGACGTATACTTCCTAATTCTAGTTTAATTGATTATAATGGCAATACAATAGAATTAAGTTCACTTATAAATAAACCAACTGTTGTTTATTGTTGGTCTTCAAATTTTAAATTGCATTCAAGAAATAGTCATTATAAAATTAATGAATTACAACGCAAATTTCCTGAGGTAAATTTTATAGCTATAAACTTTAATGATAATGATTTACACTATTGGAAAAAGTCTGTGAGATCACTAAACTATCCAGCTAAAAACGAATTCAAATTTTCTAATCCATCTGAAGCATTAGAACAATATATTCTGACTTTTTCTCATAAAATATTTGTAGTTGATGAGCAAATGAAAATCGTAAATTCGAACATTGAACTCTTTAATGATGATATGATAGAATGCTTAGAAAAGTTATCATCTCCATCTAAATCAACTGCCCTTAAATAAATACACTCCTAAATAATTACTATTTAAGAGTGTCTTATTGTGTAAAAAGTAACGTTTAGTTTCCTTTATTATAATCTGCTAAAAACTTTTCTAAACCTATATCAGTTAATGGATGTTTCAATAATCCAACAATTGAACTCAAAGGTCCAGTCATTACATCTGCTCCAAGTTTAGCACAATCTATAACATGCATTGTATGACGAACAGAAGCAGCTAAAATTTCAGTTTCAAAACCATAATTATCATAGATCATTCTTATTTCTGCAATAAGATTTAAGCCATCAGTTGATATATCATCTAAACGACCAATAAATGGAGACACATAAGTTGCTCCAGCTTTTGCAGCTAATAAAGCCTGTCCTGGTGAAAACACCAAAGTCACATTAGTTTTGATGCCTTTGTCACTAAAATACTTACAAGCTTTAATACCATCTTTTATCATTGGTAATTTGACAACAATTTGGTCATGAAGTTCTGCTAGAGCTTCTCCTTCTCTAACCATACCTTCAAAATCTGTTGCTATTACTTCAGCAGAAACATCTCCTTCTACTATATTGCAGATATTAACATAATGCTTCATAATATTGTCATGACCAGTTATGCCTTCTTTAGCCATAAGTGATGGATTTGTGGTCACTCCATCTAAAATACCCATATCTTGAGCTTCTTTAATTTGAGCAAGATTAGCTGTATCAATAAAAAATTTCATATAAATTGTGTTTTTGTTTCCTCTGATAATACTGATTCCGTTACAGAAAAGAAGAAACCATGTTGATTATTTCTAGTCACGAAATTACAACTTTAACAGAGCTTAAATGATATCTTTTTTTCAAAACATATCAACAAATTATACATTATTATAAATTAATAAATTGTTATTGTAAAATCTTTTGAAGTCGATTCAGAACACAAACTATCTTCGTATTGTTCTGAATCATAGTCATAACTCAAAGGAGGATCAACATACAAATATAAAGTAAAATTAAAAGTGCCAGCTACTTCTGGAGTCCCTTCAAAAGAGACCGTTCTATAATTTGTGACCATTTGCAAACCATTAGGTAGTTCACCATAAAAATCATAATTATAACCATAATCATTATCTCTTGGTTCATTGTTGATTTCGGTAGTCACTTCTTCATAGTAATACACTCCAATTATCCCATCTTTAAATGTTTTATCATGAATTTCTGGCCGCTTATTAAAGGCGCATTCTAAAATATTATCGCAACTTGTGAGCATGAATAAAGACAAAACAAACAGCAGAGGTATTCGTATTTTCATAATGATGAGATTTGTAACGTATCATCAAAAAACATACCAATGCTAAAGCTTATAATGATTCATCAACATTTTTTCATAAACCTTGTCTGGAAGAATTCGTTTTAAAACGATAGAAAACTTTTGCATAAACGCACCAACTTTATAATGAATTTTTGGATTTGGAGTATTAATAACTTTGTAGACTACTTTGGCCATAATATCTGGATTTTCACCATGATCTACATGCTCATTCATTAAATCAAGAGTTGTTTTATACACCCTTTCATATGGTGAACTTTTTACAATAGGAGCAGTATAACGACCAGCTGCAATATTTGTTGCAAAATCTCCTGGAGCAACA
This sequence comes from Psychroserpens sp., assembly GCF_034670085.1. Lineage (GTDB taxonomy): Bacteria > Bacteroidota > Bacteroidia > Flavobacteriales > Flavobacteriaceae > Psychroserpens. The sequence goes on from NZ_JAXMOD010000002.1 coordinate 136,952, forward strand.
TTGGTCATATGGATATTAAAGTCTTTAATTTCCATTCTAAACGCTTCAGTAATCAATTCTAATGCACCTTTACTTGCACTGTAAATTCCGCGATATGGCAATCCCATATAACCTGCAATTGATGTTATATTAATTATCAATCCAGAATTTTGCACACGCATTTGAGGTAAAACTGCTTTAATCACATTAATTGGACCGAAGAAATTTGTTTCAAAATTACGTTTGATTTCCGCATCTGGAATTTCTTCAATAGGTCCAGTGATTCCAGCACCTGCATTATTGATTAGCACATCTAATTTACCTGAAGTTTCTATAACAGTCTTAATTGCCTTTTCTATAGACCTTGTATCGGCAACATCTAGTGCCACAAGTTTAAATTTAGATTCTGTGTAGCGATCTGGATTTCTACTTGTGCCAAAAACTTCGAAACCTTTGGAAGTTAGAAACTCTCCTATAGATTTTCCTATACCAGAAGAACCTCCAGTTATTAATACAACTTTAGACATAAATTAAATAAACTAATTGGAGTTAAAAATACAATATAATTAGGAAAAGGAAAATTAGAAATTCAATTGAGAAGATCCCTATCTACATTGGGATTCCAAAATAAAATATTTTTATGTGCTTCGCTAAAAAAATTTAAATTTCGGGTACAAAAAAAGGCAAGCTACCTACATCACACCGCTACGACCGCGTACCTTTGCTTCGTTCCCGACCTGGAGGATTAAGCAGGAGCTGGTTGTGTAGGACTTGCCGACTGCAAAGATACAATCTTTTAATACTATAACCCAAAATATATTTCAGAAAAACTACTACTGCAAAAAACTACTGCAAAACATTTCGTTTTACTATTTTTTTAAGTCTAAACATAGCAATACTATGCTAAAACTTATAAAAATCATGGTTTATTGTGATTTTTCACATCGCTACGTCGTTCTAAAACATAATTTGGATTTAACAATGATTTTTTAAACCGAATTTTATTAAATAACTTGCATCAAAATTTGATAAATAATGTCGTCATTTAAATCTTTCATTCTCATAGCATTATCTCTTATATTAATTAATTGTGGAGATTCAGCTACTAAAACAAATAACTTTTCAATTGCAACAAATGCAAAAGATAATGTTGTACAATTGGGAGAAACGATCAAGCTTTCAATTCATAATCCGAATCAGTTGGACATTACTGCCATTACCTATTCATTAAATGGAATAGCCGTAAATGAAACCTTTGATTTAAGTAATGAAAAATTAGGAATCCAGACACTAACAGCAACTATATCCTATAATGATTCGAAAGAAGACATAACTACTAAACTCACAATTCTTAACAATCAACTTCCTAAACTATATGGCTTTAAAGTAATTAATGAGTATCCTCACGATATTACATCATATACTCAAGGTTTAGAATTTCATAATGGCGAATTATATGAAAGCACTGGTCAATATGGAGAATCAAAACTTAGAAAAGTAGATTATAAAACTGGTGCAGTCTTAAAGAATGTGGATTTAACGCAACACTATTTTGGAGAAGGATTAACTATTTTAAACAATAATATTTATCAATTAACTTGGAGAGAAAACACAGGTTTTGTTTATGACATCGATACTTTTGAAAAAACGAGTAGTTTTAAATATGGACAAAGTAAAGAAGGATGGGGAATTTGCAATGACGGAACAACACTTTACAAATCTGATGGTACAGAACAAATCTGGCTTCTAAATTCTAAAACACTCACAGAAGATTCTAAACTTCAAGTATATACTAATAAAGGTAAAATTATTGGGATTAACGAAATGGAATGGATTAACGGAAAAATCTATGCAAATCGCTATCAGAAAAATGGTGTTGCTATTATTAACCCAAAAAATGGAGCTGTTGAAGGTGTTGTAGATTTTTCACCCTTGCGCAAGTTAGTCACACAACATCAAGGGTTAGATGTCTTAAATGGTATTGCATATAACCCTGAAACCCAAACCATTTTTGTCACAGGTAAACGTTGGGACAAATTATTTGAAGTTGAAGTTTTTGAAAAATAGTATGCAAATATTTGAAAAGAACATCACAGTAACATTAGAAGATTTAGATGCTCGTAATCATGTGAATAACGTACGATATGTACAATGGGTTCAAGATATTGCTGAAGAAAATTGGATTGATGCAACGTCCACCAAAATAAGAGACCATTATTATTGGGTGATGCTGAGTCACCATATTCATTATAAAGCTGAAGCCATTTTAGGTGACCAGTTACAACTAAAAACTTATGTCACCAAAGCTGAAGGATTTAGATCGACTCGAATGGTTGAAATTTACAATCAAAAAACCACTAAACTACTGAGTTCTTCCGAAACTGTATGGTGTTTAATGTCACATGAAACACATAAACCGGCTCGTATTTCACAAGACATTATTGATTTATTTCAATGATTTCAGCTAAAAATGGTGTTAAAGTATCCTAATCTTGTTTTTAGTGTCGTTCAATTTTTCTTAATTTGAATATCAAACCAATTTATATTCTTTCGTGAACAAACGCGTCCTTCTCATTTTATTACTCTTACCAATTCATGTTTTATCTCAAAATATTAATGGTAAAGTGTACGATGCCGAAACAACTGTCAAAGGTGCATTAGTTGTTAATGTTACTCAAAATATCATGACCTATACCGATGATGAAGGTGATTTTAAAATTGAAGCTAAGGTAAAAGACACGCTCTATGTCAGTTCTCTCTTTCATACCAAAACATTTGTAGAAATTAAAGCCGAAGATTTTAATCATGTGGTTGTCATAGAGGTCAAAAAAACAATAAATGAACTTGACGCAGTGCTATTAAGGGATCAACGTGAACGGAAATTTGATTCGATTAAAATGGCTACACAAGTCAATAAACAACTTAAAGAAGATATAAAGCGGAATGCTTTTAAATATGCGCCACCATCAAGTGGAAATATCGATTTTATTGCCATTGCTGGTATGATTGGTCGCCTTTTCAAAAGTAAAAAGACTAAAGAGCAACCAATTGTTCCTATTACCTATAAGGACTATAAATCACTTTTCGAAAAAGATCGCTTTTTTAACGACGCTTTACTTGCCTTCGATTTAAACATTCCAAAAGAATACCAAGCATTATTCTTTGACTATTGCGATGCTAAAGGCATTGATTCTAAATTATTGGGTAAAAACAAACAAGTCTATTTACTCGAAGAACTGGTAATTTGTAGCCAAGAATTTCAAAAGATTATTGAGGATTCAAAAAAAGACAATTAAATTATACGAATTGCACTAAATTTTAGTTTTTATACTACAATTTGACTCCAAAAGTTATATTTTTAGTGCCTAAAGGCACGTTTAGTTATTTAGTAATGGCTGTAATGTGACTATTGAAATGAAGAATATATACAACTAATGAAACGACTACTCTACTTTCTCTTAACAATAACATTCATAATGCTTTGGAGTTCTTGCCGAAAAGACTTCGATTTTGCTCCCAGCAATGGAAATCTTTCGTTTTCAAAAGATACGATTTATTTAGATACTGTTTTTACCAATATTGGTTCGAGCACTTATAATTTAAAAGTTTATAACAGAAGTGATTCTGATATCTCTATACCAAGTGTACGATTAGCGGAAGGTGAAAGTTCTAACTACAGGTTAAATGTAGATGGAATGCCAGGAAAAGTTTTTGAAAATGTAGAGCTTTTAGCCAAGGATAGTCTTTTTATTTTTATAGAAACCACTTTTGACATACAATCTGTTGTAGCTGCAGATAATCAGTTTTTATACACGGATGCCATTGAATTTGATAGCGGTAATAATTTCCAAAAAGTAGAATTGGTTACCTTAGTTAAAGATGCGGTTTTTATATTTCCAGATAGAGATAATACTACTGGAATTATTGAAACACTCACATTTGATGCTGATGGAGACGGAACTCTTGATGAAACGACATTACAAGGTCGTTTTCTAGAAGATGACGAACTTACGTTTACCAATGAAAAACCTTATGTAATTTATGGTTTTGCAGCTGTTGATGAAGGTGACGTACTCACAATTGAAGCTGGAGCACGCGTGCATTTTCATGCCAATTCTGGTCTATTAGTAACCAATAATGCGTCTTTAAAAGTTAATGGTGCATTTAGTAGCGATCAAGAATTATTAGAAAATGAAGTGATTTTTGAAGGTGATCGTTTAGAACCACTTTATGAGGATATTCCAGGACAATGGCAAACGATTTATTTGTTTAATGGAAGCATTGATAATGAAATTAATTTTGCAACGATTAAAAATGGAACTGTTGGTGTGTTAACTGAAGGTAATCAAGATGCTCCGACAGATAAATTGACAATTAGAAATTCGAAAATTTACAACTCTAGTAATTTTGGAATTTTGGCAAGAGCGTCATCTGTCCTAGCAGAAAACCTAGTTATAAATAATTCTGGTCAATCCTCTTTTGCTGGAACTGTAGGCGGAAAATACAATTTCACACATTGTACATTAGTGAATTATTGGAACACAAGCTTTAGACAATTTCCTTCTGTATTACTTAATAACTTCAACATCAATCCAGATAATTCTATAACACCAAATGATCTTGAAGAAGCCAATTTTAATAATTGTATCATCTACGGAAATGATAATGCTGAAATTGATATTGCTGGAGTTTCAGATGCCGAATTAGAATATAAATTTACAGATTGTTTGATTCGTTTTGAAGTAAGTCAAAATCCATTTGACTTTGACGATGGTATAAATTTTGAAAACATTTCATTGAACGATAACCCTGATTTTAAATTGCCCTTTGAAAATGATTTACGATTGAATGAGGGTTCTGAAGCAAGAGGAATTGGTAATCCAATGTTTTCAGTCCCTTTTGATATTTTAAATAATCCAAGAACTCCTGATATAGATTTAGGAGCTTATCAATATGTACCTTCTGAAGATTAAACCATAATAAATTTCAATAATATACGACATTAAAAAAAGCCTCTGAATAAAATTTCAAAGGCTTTTTTACTAGGTGTTTCTTTATTATGAAAACAATGGTTTATCACTCATCATTGCATTCACTTTATCTGCAATAGTTTCAAGTTGTTTCTCATTATCATGATTTTTTATAACATCATCAATAAATCCTACAATGGTTTCCATATCAGATTCTTTTAAACCTCGAGTAGTTATAGCTGCAGTTCCTACACGAATACCTGATGTCACAAACGGACTTTTATCATCAAAAGGCACCATGTTTTTATTCACTGTTATATCTGCTTTTCCAAGCGCTTCTTCGGCAGCTTTTCCAGTAATATTTTTATTTCGTAGATCGATTAGCATCATGTGGTTATCAGTGCCACCAGAGATAATATGATATCCTCTACTCACAAAAGCGCTTGCCATTGCAGCAGCATTTTGCTTTACCTGCAACATATAGTGCATAAAATCATCAGAAAGAGCTTCACCAAAAGCAATTGCTTTGGCAGCAATAATATGCTCTAAAGGTCCACCTTGATTTCCAGGAAATACTGCAGAATCTAAAAGGGATGACATTTTTTTCAGATTGCCATTTTTTAGTTTTAGTCCAAATGGATTATCGAAATCTTTTCCCATCATTATCAAGCCACCTCGTGGTCCACGCAAAGTTTTATGTGTTGTAGTTGTTACAATATGACAATGCGGAAGCGGATCGTTCAAAATGCCTTTGGCAATCAAACCAGATGGATGAGAAATATCTGCTAATAACAATGCATTTACACTATCTGCAATGACACGAAAACGATTAAAATCGATGTCACGCGAATATGCAGATGCACCAGCAATAATTAATTGTGGCTTCTCACGAGTTGCAATCTCTTGAATTTTATCATAATTCAAAACTCCTGTGTCTTCATCTACGCCATAAAATACAGGGTTGTATAATTTACCAGAAAAATTAACTGGAGAGCCATGCGTTAAATGACCACCATGAGACAAATCAAAACCTAAGATTTTATCTCCAGGTTTTAAACAAGCTGCATATACTGCAGTATTGGCTTGACTTCCAGAATGTGGTTGAACGTTTGCCCAAACTGCACCAAATAGTGTTTTAACTCTATCGATTGCAATTTGTTCAACTTCATCAACAACTTCACATCCTCCATAATAACGCTTACCAGGATAACCTTCGGCATATTTGTTTGTTAAAACAGAACCTGCAGCTTCCATAACCTGGTCGCTAACGAAATTCTCTGAAGCTATAAGTTCTAAACCATTAATTTGTCGTTGTTTTTCAGCTTCTATAAGTTCGAAGATTTGTTGATCGCGTTGCATAAGTAATATTTGAATTAAAATTTATCAAAAATAAGAAATCATCTTATGAAAAGGTTTTAAAAACGTTAGTTTAACGTCATGTTTTATGAGCAGGTTATTAACATTGTTTTTTAATCTATTTTTATCGATTTATGCAATTAAAACAAAAAAAAATATGTAGGTTTGAATAGAAAACAATAACAAAACAATACTAAAGACTATGCCTTTATCTGCAAATAATCCTGATCGTAGCTCATGGTTACATGTTGGAAAAAATTCTGATTTTCCTATCCAAAATATTCCTTTCGGTGTTTTTTTAACTCGTGATGACATCATTACTATTGGTACACGAATTGGAGATACTGCAATTGACCTTGGTGCATTGCATCAATTAGGATATTTTCAAGGTATTCCCTTAACAGATGATATTTTTCTTCAAGATACGCTCAATGATTTTATTGCCGATGGAAGAAAAACATGGCGTTTAGTCCGTAATCGTATTGCTGAAATATTTGATAGTAACAACACTACTTTAAAAAATAACACAAAGCATAAGGAGATTGTTTTGTTTCGATTAGATGAAATTGAAATGCAATTACCTATTCAAGTTGGTGATTATACCGATTTCTATTCAAGTATTGAGCATGCAACCAATGTAGGGACGATGTTTAGAGATCCAGATAATGCGTTATTACCAAATTGGCTTCATATTCCTGTTGGTTATCATGGAAGAAGTAGTTCTATCATTCCTTCAGGAATTCCAATACATAGACCACAAGGACAAACAATTCCTGCAGGAAGTGACCAACCCGTTTTTGGACCTTCAAAATTAGTCGATTTTGAATTAGAAATGGCTTTTATTACGACTGATGCTAATGATTTGGGCGAACCTATCCCTATTGAAGAAGCTGAAGAGTATATTTTTGGTTTAGTTCTATTTAATGACTGGTCGGCTAGAGATATTCAAAAATGGGAATACGTACCTTTAGGTCCGTTTTTAGCTAAGAATTTTGCCTCTAGTATGTCACCTTGGATTGTCACTTTAGATGCTCTTGAGCCATTTAGAGTTGAAAGTCCGAAACCATTAAAACCACAACTACCTTATTTGCAATCTAAAGGAAAGAAGGGCATTGATATCAATCTTGAAGTCGCTATTAAGCCCAAAGGTGCAAAAGAAACTACAGTTAGTAAATCAAATTTCAAATATATGTATTGGAATATGGCTCAGCAATTGGCACATCATACCGTCAATGGTTGTCCGGTAAACTCTGGTGATATGATGGGAAGCGGAACAATTTCTGGTCCAACACCTGATTCCTTTGGTTCGATGTTAGAAATCACATGGAGAGGTGAAAAGCCTATAAAAATGAAAGATGGTTCTGAACGCAAATTCATCAATGATTATGATAAAGTGATTATGCGTGGTTATTGTGAAAAAGATGATACTAGAATTGGTTTTGGTGAAGTGTCTACAGAACTGCTTCCAATATATAATCCAAAGAAAAAGAAGTAGCAGTATTGAAAATTAGTTTTTCAGTTCCTATACATTCAATTCTCTTAGTAATCTGTTAATTAACTTTCATCAGATTGAAGACGACTATTATAAAATTCTTGGTCTTTTTTGCTGTATTTATTAATGCTTCAAGTAGTTATGCCCAAAATAAAGAATTAGATGTCTTAAAAGCGCAAATTCTATCGGCAAAAAATGATAGTGCAAAAATAAATTTGCTGTTAGATCTATCTAACTATTACCATCTGCAAGAAACTGATTTAGACGCCATGGTTTCTACAGCAAAAAGAGCTGTTAAATTATCAGAAAATTATAAAGATAAAAAAGTCCTATCCAAATCGTACGGTAATTTAGGACATGCTTTCCTACTCAAAAACAAATTAGACTCTTCTTTTTATTATAATCTCAAATCATACAACTATGCGAAACAACTAGGTGATTCGCAGCTTTTAGTTCCTGCTCTAATTCGATTAAATAACTTTTATCTTAAAAAAAATGACCTTATCAAAGCCATTGAATATGGTCTTGACGCAGTAAAACTAGCGGAAAAAGAAAATAACAAAAGTTTAATGGCTGAGGCTTATTATAAATTAGCTAATACTTTTGCTTTTCATGATGATCGTCTAAAATTTAAGTACTATTTAGATAAGGCCTATAAAATAATAGAAAATGAAATGATTGAAGCTTCAATTAGCCTAAAAAGTGATATTTATGGAGCCATGGTCAATTATTTTGAAAATAAAAGATTTGATGACCCAAACAGCCTGCAAGTTAAAGACTCTTTAAATTTCTATTTAGACAAAGGTATTTTATACAGCAAGTCTGTTAATCGACCTGATTTATTAGCCTACCTTTTAGGGATTAGAGGTAAATTATTTTACAATGAAGATAATATCACTCAAGCAAAATATAACTATTTTCAAGCTTTAAACTATAGAGATGATATTGGTGAATCTACTCTAAATAATCTTTATAATAAACTAGGACATGCATACATAAAAGAAAAAAACATCAAACAAGGGTTACTTTATAAAGATTCAATACTACAAGGCATTTCAAAAGAACCTAGTGATTACAGAATAGCAGAACGTTACAGATCTGCATATTACATATGTAAACATGCTGAAATTTTTGATTTAGCTTTAGAATACCAAGAAAAGATGGTCGAGTATTTCGATAAAGTCAAAGAGGGAAACCAAATAAGGGCTATAAATGAACTTGAAATTAAATATGAAGCTCAAAGAAAAGATATCCAAATTGCAAGCCAGAAATTAGAGAACGAGACCTTAAAAAGAAAGGCTATTACCAACTATTCACTTATAAGCTTGATTTCATTATTGTGTATTGGAATTGTAGGATATATGTATTTTACTAAAAAGAACAAAGTACTAAACACAGAATTAAATTTAGCAAATACTAAAGCTGCTCTTCATCGATCACAAATAAATCCACATTTTATTTCAAACAGTATTAATGCTATTTATCCTTTTTTGTACGACAAATCCGATCCAAACAAGGCTGCAGCTTATTTATCTGACTTATCACAAATGATTAGAAATATTTTAGATTCAACATTTGAAACTAGTTGGACCATCAAAGAAGAAGTTCAATTTATAGAACAGTATTGTACTATTCAAAGGCTAAAAATGGACATTCCACTAAAGCTCGAAATCTCTTGCGATAGTAATTTAAATACGCTAGTAATACCTTCATTAATAACCCAAACTTTTATTGAAAATTGTTTTGTACATGGTTTTAATAACAAAACAGAACCAGCTATTATTACACTAAATATTGCTAAACAAGATTCAGAATTGCAAATTGAAATCATTGACAATGGTGAAACGTCATCAAAAAATGATGGTATGCATCAATCACGTTCTACAACTATTGTAGAACAACGTTTAATAAATACCTATTCAAAAAAAACACTCTCAAAAGATTTTTTAACTTTCGGTATGAAAAATAACGCTTATCAAGTGACTATTAAACTTCCTATAATGGCATGAAAAAAATAGCAATCATAGACGATAATAAAGCAGCACGGGAAGCAATTAAAAACATTATAGAGCATAATTTTAAAAGTAATTTTGAACTTAAAGAAGCCAATAATGTGTCATCTGGACATCATTTAATTACAGAATTTCAACCAGATATTGTACTATTAGATATGGAAATGGGTGATGGCACAGGTTTAGATTTAATACATCTTTTCTCGGAAATCAATTTTAAACTCATCTTCATTACTGCCCATAAAGATTATGCGTTAAAAGCAATAAAACACAGGCCTTACGCTTATTTATTAAAACCTTTCAATCCGTTCGATTTAATAAAAATCATAAATGAATTGGTTTCAGAAAAAAAGTCAAAATTACAATCAAATAATCCCGTCGATAAAATTGCTATAAAAAATCAAGACACAACTATTTTAATTGATATTAAGGATATTATTCGTTGTGAAGCTGATGGCTCTTATACCAAAATCACCACCTTTGACAATCATTATATGGCTTCAAAAAACCTAAAACATTTTGAAGGCTTATTAGAGTCATCAAACTTTTTAAGAGTACACAATGCACATTTGATTAATGTCAATTATATTCAGGAATTTAATCGTCATTTGCAATCAGGAATAACCATGAAAAATGGGGATAAAATCCCTGTATCTTCAAGAAAAACTAAAACAATTTCTTCATTTTTAGCTTCTTTAGGTTAATATTTTTAAACATAGAGCAACGTCTATTTCTTAAAAGCATACATCTATAAACCAATTATCATCAACTACAAACTCGTCCATTAATTCAAAATAATAGATAGATATATTTGAGTCCAAATCACACTTAAATCCTATTTATTATGAGAAAACATTACTTTTTAAATCTAGTAGTCTTACTTTCTTTTACTGTTAATGCTCAGGTTGAGCTAGTGAAATTCATTTCTTCTAATGCAAAAACAAATAGTTTAGCTGCTACCAATTTTGGCCTAGTCTTTTGTGCAGATGATAATCCTTCAATACTAAATATGGAACCATATTTTAGTGATGGTTCTGAAACAGGTACATTTAAATTAAATGAGATAAATGCAAACAATGTTGTTACAAACGCTTCAAGCGTATCTCCTACTGATGATACGCAATTTATAGAATTAAATGGATATGTTTATTTTGCAGCCGGCAGTGCAAGTAATAATGTCGAGTTGTGGAGAACAGATGGCACAACTGTTGGAACAACTCTAGTTAAAGAAATAAATGCTTCAACATCTAGTAGTAGTAATCCTAATTATATAACAGTATTAAATAATAGTATTGTTTTCTCTGCTAGTAATGGATTATCTGGCAGTAACAATGGCACTGAGTTGTGGATTTCAGATGGAACAACTGCAGGAACAGTTCTTCTAAAAGATATTAATCCAGGTACAGCAAGCTCAAGTCCTTCAAATTTTGTTCATCTTGATGGTGAGATATTCTTTACAGCAGACAATGGAACTAATGGAAGGGAATTATGGAAGACAGATGGTACTAGCTCAGGCACTGTAATGGTTAAAGATTTGGTAGTAGGAGCTTCAAGTAGTAATCCTCAATATACAACAGTTTATAATGGAGATCTTTACTTTAGAGCAGCTGGTGAGCTATATAAATCTACTGGTGTAGTGGGCAATGGAGGTGTATTGAAGAATATAAATACTTCAGGAAATAGTGATCCAATTGGGTTTAAAGTGTTTAATGGTAGACTTTATTTTTCTGCTGACGATGGTGTTAATGGTCGCGAATTATGGCGTACAAACGGAACGGTTTTTGGCACGCAACTCTTTAAAGACATTAATTCAGGTTCTGGAAATTCATCTCCTCAGGATTTTGAAATTTCTAATGCTACACTTTTCTTTAAGGCAACGAGTTCTTCAAATACAGAGTTATGGAAATCAGATGGTTTAGCTGTTAATACAGTCGCTATAACGAGTAGCAATCTCAACCCTCAAAAATTGACAAACTACAATAATAAAGTTTACTTTGTTGGTCCTAATAATCGGTTGTGGGTTTCAGATGGAAGCACTTCTGGCACTAATGAAGTTTCAGGAACGTATTCAAATATTATCAATGTATATAAAATGACAGTTTTCGATGATGAATTGTTTTTTGGAGCTGGAAATTTATATAAATATTTAGACCCAACATTGTCAAATGATGAATTTGTTGAAACACAAAGTTTCAAACTTTATCCTAATCCAACATCATCCTATTTCAGCATTTGTTCTAATATGGAAATTAAAAACCTTGAAGTCTTCGATATTCTAGGCAAAAAAGTGAAAGCCTTCACAAACGTTCGGGAGTTTTATAATATTTCAGATTTACGTAATGGCATATATTTCATAAAATTCAATAGTAAAAATAAAACCCAAACGATTAAACTCATTAAAAAATGATAATCATTACTAAGTTAGAAAAATATAAACTAGAGCTATTTCTTATAATCTTCTACTCTACTGCATTCTTTTTATGGTTATTAATTGCCTAAATTAATTTTAGTATTGAAAAGCAACTAAGATTAATCTACATTTCAAAACCTACCTTAACGGGTAGGTTTTTGCTTATATAGGTTTTTGTACTTTTATTTTTTATTAATTTATTTTATTGATGTCTTCCACTAGACTTTTATTGTTACTGTTTTTTACGCTTTTAGCATCGTTTGCACCAGCGCAAAATAGTTGTAATTGTGATTCAAATATTTCGTTAGGAGAAAGAGAAGTATTAAAATATTCAGATTCCGTTGAAATTTTCAATACGATTGAGAAATTAGAAATAATCAATAATGCTGCATGCTCTTTTGAAGCTTTAAATTTTAAATTTCATTATTACTGTTCAGAAAAGAAAGTAGAAAGAGCATATTTTGTGTTAGAAGAGCAAGAAAAATTATCAAAAAAAATGTCATGCAAAAACCAAGTTTTTGATATTTATTTCAATAAAGCTTTATATTATAATTCAATAAGTGATTTTGAAAAATTATCAGAATTTGGGTTCAAAGCTTTAAAAGAAGCAGAAAAACTTAAAGATGTAGATAAGGAAATAGAAGTGATAAAACAGATTGTTCATCTGTTTACACGAATGAAAGAAAAAAGCAAAAAATGGGAGTACGTACAACGTGCTGAAAAACTGATTTTAAATCACAAGACTTCTATCAACAATAAAGTAAGTAATTACGCCTGGTTAGTTTATGAGTTTGAAAATGAATACACCATAAAAGGGCGTGAAACGCTTATTGATTCGGCACTAAACTTTATAAAAGAGGTAAAAAGTCAAGCCATAGATAATAAATTATATCATGAAGTTGCCAGGTTGTATAGAGCTTCTGAAGCTTTCTCCTATCATAAAGGTGAATTAAACGAGGCTCTAGTTTATATCGATTCAGCTATTTTTTATGCGAAAAAGATTAAGGGTTATAAAAACATGAGTGGCTTCTACCTATCAAAATCTTGGGACCATCTTGATTTAAAACAATACGAGAATGCAAGTAAATGGATAGATAGTGCATTATTCTACGATGACAAAACAGATATAGCTGGGCACATGATGCTATTGTCTCAAGCTGCCGAAATTTATGAAAGCTCTGGCACTTCAAATAAGGCATTATCAAGTTTAAAAATATATACTCAATTAAAAGACAGTATAATGTCTAAGCAACGGAGTAAGATTGTAAATGAATTAGAAACAAAATACCAGACCGAAATAAAAGATGCTCAAATAAAACGACTATCGATATGGCTTATTTTAACTTCTCTAGGAATTGTAAGTCTTCTATTTATAACTACTTTAATTCGATTAAGACAATCTCGTAAACAAAACGATGCTTTACGACTTGCGTTCGATAAACAAATTAAACTTGAAAAAGAATTGTCTGACGTTAGAGATGAAATAGCTCAAGACTTTCATGATGACCTTGGCAATAAACTAGCTCGAATCTCTTTATTATCGAATCTTATTAGTGGTGAAGTATCTATTGATGATCCAAAAGTAAAATCGAAAATCAGACAAATAACTGAAGATGCGAATGGACTATATAAAGGCACACGAGATTTTGTGTTTTCTCTAAAATCTAACAGCGATTATATTGAAGAAATTGCGACTTACCTATCAGACTTTGGGGAAGACTTTTTTGAAAAAACCAAAGTAAAATTTGTAGTTAAAAAAGCTATTTCTACAAATGATAAATTACCACATTATTGGAATAAACAATTAGTCTTTATTTTTAAAGAAGCACTTACAAATACCCTAAAGCATTCAAAATGTGATCAAGTAACTCTTTCGTTTATATTTAAAAACAATACATTAACCGTAAGCTGTATTGACAATGGGCTTGGTATTTCTAATTTAGACATAGATTCTTCAAACGGGCTTTCAAATATGAAAAATAGAGCTAAAAAAATAGGTGGATTATTACGGGTAGATTCTGAACTAGGAATAGGAACAACAATCACTTTTATTGGAAATATAAATGAAATATAAAGTCGTCATAATAGAAGATAACATCCCTTTAAGTGAGGCCTTTGCCGAAGTTATTGATGCGTCTCCAAACTTTGAAGTAGTAGCCATCTATGATAACTGTGAAGATGCCATTAAAAATTTACGAAAGGATTGTGCAAAACTATTCCTGATGGATATTGAACTTCCTGGAATGAATGGAGTTGAAGGCACAAAAGAAATTAAAAAAGTGTTTCCGAAAGCAAATATCATTATGGTAACAGTCTACGAAAACTCAAATGTGGTTTTTGAGGCACTTTGCGCAGGAGCTTCCGGTTATTTAACTAAAAACCTTCAACCAAATGAACTGATTGATGCTCTCGAGGAATGTACTTCTGGAGGCGCGCCAATGAGCATAAAAATTGCTAAAATGGTAGTGAGTTCATTTCAGAAAAAACCGAGTAAAATAGAACTTTCCAATAGAGAAAAAGATGTCCTATTGCAATTGTCTGAGGGCAATAGTTATGATAGTATTGCAGAGCATTTATTTATTAGCAAAAACACCATCAAATTCCATTTAAAAAACATTTATATTAAACTTCAAGTAAATTCTAATATTGAAGCTGTACAAAAAGCCAATAAGGAAAACTTACTTTAAAAACTACCCCTTTGGGTGATTTTACTTCCTATAATTCATAATAGATTTGTTCTCTACTAATCATTAAATTTCAAAATTATGAGAAAAATTTCAATCTTATTATGTCTTGCGTTTTTAGTTTTTAATTCTTGTGAAAAAGAAAACATTGCAGAAGAAAATATTACTCAAGAAAAGAGCAACAGAACAGGAATATTAGATGTTGTTTGGGAGCAAGGCCAAGGTAAACTTGGTGGAGGTATCCTAATAATTGTTATAGAATCTGGACATGGTAGAATGCCTGGAGCTTACCTTACATCTAGTTATGAGGAACCCGTTCATTTTCAAATTGATTCTCAAGAACCTTGCGATATATTAGATGTAGATTCAGAAACCGGCAGATTGTCCTTATTAAATGAGGGAGGTCATGGACTTTGTGGAAATTATGATGGATCCAGATTAGAAGTTCAGTATTCAGTTACTAGCTTTGAAGGAGAATCAGAAAGCTACTTCTTTACCTTAGATTATGAAGATTTCATTATTCTGGATTTAGAAGAGGATTAAATTTAGGTTATTAATTCAGGGAACTCAAAATGCCGCAATTGCGGCATTTTGCATTTAAAATTAAGTGAATATTATCTAAAAACCACCTTTTTGGGTAGTATACCGTTATCGCCTCACTCCTATTTTTACATCATAACTTAAAACCTATTTATTATGAAAAACATTACATGTTTTCACGAACACTTAATTAATGCATGTCTCGTGAGTAAAAAAATTCCACTTTTACTTTTTACAATTTTACTTACAATACCTTTTCTAAATGCTCAAGTGAGCCTAGTGAAGGATATAGGTACAACAAACTTTCCTGGAACAGATCCAAAACAATTAATTGCATATAATGGCAACTTATTATTTTCTGCAGGTCCAGATCAAAACAATTTTACACTTTGGTTAAGTGATGGTACAGATTCTGGAACCGTTTCTATAAAAGATTTAGGAAATCCGTTTCAAAAACCTGGTGATTTTTATTATTCTAGCCAATTAAATTTGGTATTATTCAAATCTTATCCATCAAATCCTGGAGGAACAAGCGTCTGGATTACAGATGGTACTGAAACTGGAACTGAAAAGCTTTCAAATACATTTACTTTTATTGATAACTTTTATGAATTTAATAATGAAGTATATTTTCAAGGAGGTAGTTCATTAACCTTAGCAAAAACTGATGGTTCAACAAGTGGAACTGTAATTGTTGGAAATTCTATATTAGCTCCTTCAAGCTTTGCAACTTTAAATGACAACTTATTATTTTCAGGTCTTATTAATACTTTTAATAGTCAAAACGAACTTATATCATCAGATGGAACTGAGTCGGGATCATTTATTGTCAAGGATATAAACCCTGGTTTTCCTGGTAGTTTTCCAGATGAATTAATATTATACAATAACAAAATTTATTTTTCAGCCAATACAAATTTAAACGGAAGAGAACTTTGGGTTACAGACGGAACAAATTCTGGAACAGTGATGGTAGATGATTTGAACACTGGATCAGCTTCAAGCAATCCTACAAACTTAATACTATTTGATAACGAGCTTTATTTTACTGCTGATGATGGCATTTCAGGAGTAGAACTTTATAAAATGGATACTAATGAGACCATTACTCAAGTATTTGATATTAATATAGGTGCTAACAGTAGTAACCCTTCAAACTTAACAATTTATAATAACAGGCTCTATTATAGCGCTGATGATGGACTTAATGGCATTGAACCATGGGTGACCTATAATGGAGCAATAATTGATCGAGCATTAAATACAGTAATATTAAAAGATATTAACACATCACCTTCTTCACCTGATAGCAATCCAATCGGCTTTACTGAATATTTTGGTGAATTATACTTCGCAGCTGACGATGGTGTTAACGGAATTGAACTTTGGAAAACTAATGGAGCAGATTTAGGAACTGTTTTAGTTGATGATATTAATCCTACAGGAGATAGTAATCCTCAAGGCCTAACTGTTGCAAACAATAGATTGTTTTTTGCTGCAAATGATGGTACAACAGGCATTGAACTTTGGAAATATCAAGACCCAACACTTACTTTAAATGAATTTGACAATCATGAATTCGCTTTGTTCCCAAACCCAACAACTGATAGTTTTACAATAAAAAGTAATGATGTCATCAACTCAGTTTCCATATTCGATGTTCAAGGGAAAACTGTAAAATCGTTCTCAAATGGATTAGTAACCTATTCTATTTCAGACTTAAATTCAGGTTTATACTTTGTTAGAATAAAAAGTTCTAAAGGGGGAACTACTAAGAAATTATTAAAACAATAATGATGATAGAAAAAATAGAAAAACATAAACTAGAATTATTCTTAATTTTCTTCTACTCAGGCTCAGCATTCCTTTTTTGGCTGTTAGTTAGTTAAATTATTTTTAGAGTTGAAAAGCATCCTAAACAGGATGCTTTTTTGTTTGGCATCATATTTGGAATTGATACATTAATAATCATTAAAATCCAGAATTATGAAGAAACTATTACTCTTTACAGCAGTACTTCTTCTGGTACTAACATCATGTAGCGGAAGAAAACAAATTGAAAAAGCAATTAGTCATGGCAACTATGACTTAGCAATCAATGACGCGTTACGAAAACTCGAAAATAATAAAGACAAAAAGCGAAAGCACGATTATATCGTGATGCTTGAAGATGCCTATTATAAAGTTTTAGAGGAAGACTTACGAGACCTCGAACATCTAAAAAAGGATGGAAACCCAGAGCAATTTAAAACCATATACGAGATTTATTTAGATTTAGAAGCAAGACAAAATGCTATAAAACGCGTATTGCCATTACAAATAAATGGAAAAACATTGCAACTAAAATTCAATGACTATACATCTGAAATTGTAGCTTATCGATATAAAACTTCAGATTATTTAATAGACGAAGGTATTGCCTTATTAGATTCTGACGAAAAGTATAAAGCTAGAATGGCTTATACCCTTTTTAGTTACATCGAACGTATCAATCCAAACTTTGAGGACACTCGACGTTTAATGACAGAAGCGCATCAAAAAGGAATAGATTATGTAATGGTATCTATTGAGAACCAGACTTATCAAATCATTCCAGAGCAGTTAGAATCAGATTTACTAAACTTTAATACGTATGGATTAGATAAATTTTGGACCGCATACCATACAGATGCTGCTCAAGATATCAACTATGATTATTCTATGCAATTACAGTTAAAACAAATTAATATTTCGCCAGAACAAGTCAATAGACGTCAAGAACTGAAGCAAAAGAAGATTGTTGATGGTTGGGAATTTAAAAAAGACAGAGAAGGTAATTTTGTAACAGATAGTCTTGGAAACAAGATAAAAATAGATAAGATTATTACGGTTAGAGCAAGATACTTTGAAATCAATCAGTTTAAATCTACACACGTTTTAGCAGATGTAGTGTATACAGATTTGAAAGCAAATCAGTTATTAGATGTGTTTCCAATTGACAGTGAATTCATTTTTGAACATGTCTATGCCACATTTAGAGGAGATAAAAGAGCTTTAAATAAAAGAGAGCTTGATTTAATTAGAATTAGACCATTGTACTTTCCAACAGATTCACAAATGGTTTACGATACTGGTGAAGACATAAAATTAAGATTAAAAGATATCATCAGTTCTTATAATATAAGAAGAAGTTAAAGATTGTATTTACAAACGAAAAACTCCCAAAACATGGTTTTGGGAGTTTTTATATTACATATTCCAATTTAAATATACGTGTTTAAATCAATCTCATTAATCGCGCCATGAGATGCATGCGCCACAGTCATCCCGTTTTTAATAATCAATAATTGTGGTGATTCATGCATGACTTGAAACTTGTAACCTACTTCGTTAGATACATTTCGATGACTTAACAAATCTAAATAATACAAATCTAAATTAGCATCTACATCATACAAAGACACAAATTGATTCATAACCATAGTACTTATGCCGCAACGCGTTGAATGCTTAAAAACAACTTGAGTTTTTGTTTCTGAGCGTTTTTCAATGTCTTTTAACTGTGCCACATCTGTTAAAGGTTGCCAAGGCAGTAACTTTTCTTCCTTTGGTTCAGTTGAACCGAATATATGTTTTAAAAATCCCATAGTTTACTTTTTTTTCAAACGTCATTAAGAGTCCGTTATAATTTTATAAGTCGGATCTTTCTTTATACCTTACAAACTGACTAAAAGTCACGCTATCACACACTAAATCGGTCATTTTGTCGTTTCTTATTGACGATTTGCGATTGGTAAGGTTATTGACTTAAGGCTATTGAAAAATACTAATAAAATAACATTTTAGATATATGAACTTTAATAATTATACCATAAAATCTCAAGAGGCAATCCAGCAAGCACAACAACTTGCTCAAAGCTTGGGACATCAGCAAATCGAAAATGAACACATTATAAAAGCCATTTTTGATGTTGATGAAAACGTATTGCCATTTATATTGAAGAAATTAAACGTCAATGTCGACATTTTAAAATTAGCTTTAGACAAGCAATTAGAAAGTTTCTCAAAAGTTTCTGGAGCAGATATTATGCTGTCAAGAGATGCGAGTAAAGCTCTTAACGAAGCATCAATCATTGCAAAAAAAATGAAAGATGATTATGTGTCAATAGAGCATTTAATACTAGCGGTTTTTAAATCGAAAAGTAAAATCTCTCAAATGCTAAAAGACCAAGGTGTTACCGAAAAAGGACTTACTTCAGCAATTGAAGAATTACGAAAAGGTGACAGAGTAACCTCGCAAAGTCAAGAAGAAACCTATAACGCGCTTAATAAATACGCTAAGAATTTAAACCAACTTGCAAAAGATGGTAAACTAGATCCTGTTATTGGTCGAGATGAAGAAATACGACGAATTCTCCAAATTTTATCACGTAGAACTAAGAATAATCCAATTCTTGTTGGAGAACCAGGAACAGGTAAAACAGCGATTGCTGAAGGCTTAGCACATCGAATTATTGATGGAGATATTCCTGAAAATTTAATAGACAAACAAATCTATGCTCTAGATATGGGAGCATTAATTGCCGGAGCAAAGTTTAAAGGCGAATTTGAAGAACGACTAAAAGCAGTCATCAAAGAAGTAACAACTAGTGAAGGCGATATTGTATTATTTATAGACGAAATCCATACGCTTGTAGGAGCTGGTGGTGGACAAGGAGCCATGGATGCAGCCAATATTTTAAAACCTGCATTAGCTCGTGGTGAACTTCGTGCTATTGGAGCAACAACGCTGGATGAATATCAAAAATATTTTGAAAAAGATAAAGCATTAGAACGCCGTTTTCAAAAGGTAATGGTTGATGAACCAGATACTGAAAGCGCAATTTCCATATTAAGAGGAATTAAAGAAAAGTACGAAACTCATCACAAAGTTCGTATTAAAGATGAGGCGATTATTGGCGCTGTAGAACTTTCTGAACGCTATATCACAAATCGATTTCTTCCTGATAAAGCCATTGACTTAATGGATGAAGCGGCTTCAAAATTACGAATGGAAATCAATTCAAAACCTGAAGAATTAGATGTTTTAGACAGAAAGGTAATGCAACTTGAAATCGAGATTGAAGCGATTAAACGTGAAAAAGATGAAGTGAAACTAAAATCATTACGTGCAGATTTAGCTAATCTAAAAGAAGAACGCAATGAGTTAAATGCTAAATGGAAAAGCGAAAAAGAAGTCGTTGATAATATACAAACGACAAAATCTAATATAGAAGACTACAAACTAGAAGCCGAACGTGCTGAACGTGAAGGTGATTATGGTAAGGTAGCTGAAATTCGATACGGAAAAATCAAAGAAGCTCAAGAAACACTTGAAACTCAACAAGCGTTACTATCTAGCCAAAAAGAAAACGCTTTAATCAAAGAGGAAGTAACTTATGATGACATTGCTGAAGTTGTAGCGAAATGGACAGGTATTCCTGTTACAAAAATGTTACAAAGTGAACGTGATAAACTTTTAAAATTGGAAGATGAATTACACAAACGTGTTGTCGGACAAGAAGAAGCTATAATTGCTGTTAGTGATGCTGTTAGACGCTCAAGAGCAGGATTGCAAAATCCTCAAAAGCCAGTCGGAACATTCCTATTCTTAGGGACCACAGGTGTTGGTAAAACCGAACTAGCTAAAGCCTTGGCAGAGTATTTATTTGATGATGAGAATGCCATGACTAGAATTGATATGAGCGAATTTCAAGAAAGCCATAGTGTAAGCCGATTAGTTGGTGCTCCTCCTGGATATGTTGGTTATGATGAAGGCGGACAATTAACCGAAGCTGTTAGGCGCAAACCATATTCTGTTGTTCTTCTTGATGAAATTGAAAAAGCACATCCTGATACTTTTAATATTTTATTACAAGTGTTAGACGAAGGTCGATTAACAGATAATAAAGGTCGTGTTGCCGATTTTAAAAACACGATAATCATTATGACCTCAAATATGGGAAGCCATATCATACAAGAGCGTTTTCAAGCTACAAAAGACATAGACTCAGCGATGGAAGCCGCCAAAGTTGATGTGTTAGCCTTATTGAAACAAAGTGTTCGTCCGGAGTTTTTAAACCGAATTGATGACACTATTATGTTTACGCCCTTAAGTCGAAATGATATTAAGGCCATTGTTGGATTACAATTAAAAGGGGTTCAGAAAATGATAGCCAAACAAGGCATTACATTTGATGCAACACCAGAAGCCATTGCTTATCTAGCTGAAAAAGGTTACAATCCAGAATATGGAGCAAGACCTGTAAAAAGAGTAATACAAAAAGACGTGTTAAATGCCTTAAGTAAAGAAATTCTATCTGGAAAAATAACAACAGACAGTATCATTTTACTCGATGCTTTTGACGACAATTTAGTATTTAGAAATGAAGCAAGTTTTATAGCCGAAGAAATTTAAATTCTTCTGTAACAAAACGATCAAATAACAGTCTTTAAATTGGTTGGTTAGTTGAAAAGCAACGTGAATTTTAGAAATAAAATAAGCGTTGCTTTTTTTTTATAACCTAATGGGTAAAAAAAAAGCGAGTCTAAATAGACTCGCTTTTATATACTATGTTTATTGTTTATTAGAACTTCATTCCAACACCAAAACCTAAAAACAAGGGGTCAATATTAACTTCGGCCGTGTTGGTAGAGTCATTATTAGCGGTAACGTCTGTATTTAAGAACATCTTTTTGAAATCTAAATTCAAAAACCATTTTTCACTTAAATTATAATCAATACCAATTTGAAGTGTATAACCTACCGCATTTTCATAGTCAATTGAATCTAAATCACCTGCAGCTGTTCCGTTAAATATTACATAACTCATTCCAGCTCCTATATAAGGTTTAAAGTCATTGAGATAGGCATGATATTGTAAACTTAGGGTAGGTGGAATTAGCGACACTGATCCTAATCGAGTACCATCATTAAGCTCTACATCATGTTTAGATGATGTCACCATCAATTCAAAAGCTATATTCTTACTTAAAAAATAAGTAATATCTAATTCTGGCGCAAAAGTAGTAGAGATTTCAACGTCAAATCCACTAATGGCATCATAAAAATATGGAGCAGGAGAAACAGCCACAGCTCTAGCACGAACTTGCCATTTACTATAATCATCATCTGTTGTTTCTTCTTCTTGAGCTTGTGCATTAAAGAAGAATAGGCAAGCTAAAATTGTACTAAAAATAATTTTTTTCATAATATGTATGGATTAATATTTAATAAATATATGTGATTTAATAGTTAATGCAAAAATTTTATTTCGACAATTATCATTTTACTCCATTTTATAATTAACTAAAGCCGAAAAATATTTAATTTTAAAATATACTAATTGGTATATTTTGTATATTTACATCGTGTTAACTAAATCAGAACATACAAAACTTCATATTCTACAGACCGTTGCTCCCATTTTTAATAAAAATGGTTACGCAGCCACTAGCCTAAGTGATATTACAAATGCCACTAAATTAACGAAAGGTGCAATTTACGGACATTTTAAAAATAAAGAGGCCTTATCTATTTCAGCATTTAAATACAATGTGAAATTAATGATGTCTAAAATTTCAGAACATTTATCATTAAGCGACTCACCCATTCAAAAACTATATTTAATTTCTGACTTTTATAGAAACTACTATGAATTTAGCAAGCAACTTGGTGGTTGTCCTGTTTTAAATATTGGTGTAGATGCTAACAATCAAAGTACACTTTTGCTTGAGAATGTTAGAATTGTAGTAGAAAAAATTCAGGATCAAGTGGCTTCTATTATCGAAAATGGTATCGAAATTGGAGAACTATCCTCAGAAATTAATGCTATGCAATATGCCAAACGTATAGATACCTTAATACAAGGAGCAGTGTTTATGACCTATACTATGAATGATGAATTTTATATGAAAGATACTATGGATCAAATTGATCATATGATTTTAAACGATATGAAAGCTTAAAAAATTTTAATCAAAAATATACCATTTGGTATATTATAAAACAAAATACTAATGGAATTATTAAAAACCGTATCAAGTACAGCAACAATTAGATTTCAAGATTGTGATCCCTTCAACCATTTAAATAATGCTAGTTATATTAATTACTTCATGAACCATCGTGAAGATCAGCTCATCAAAGCTTATGGAATAGATATCTATGATATGGCAAGAAAATTAGGGAAAAGTTGGGTGTCGAACAGCAATCAAATTGCCTATATAAAACCTGTTTTCTTGATGGAAGAAGTTCATATTGAATCGCAATTAATAGCTTTCGATACCAGTAATTTAAAAGTAGAAATGAGAATGTATAATAAAGAGAAAACGCATCTTAAAGCTATTATCTGGTGTGGATTTACGCATTTTAATCTACTCAAGCAACAAAAAGAACTTCATACTAAAGCATTTATGTCTTTATTCCAAACCATCTTAAATCCAATTGAAGAATCGCAATTTGATAACAGAGTTGATCAGTTGAGATTCAGTAGCACAAAACGCTAAATGCTATAACATATCTAAGCAATCAATTTTCTTTTCTTCCTACCTGATAATTTGTATTATTTTAAATAATACAACTCCCTTTTTACTAATTGGTTATGTTTTTAAAAATAATATATTCGACGAACTGCACAATAAAAACAAACTTTTAACATTAGTATTCGTATATAAACATTAACTTTGGATTGCTATTGATTCCAAAAACAACTTAAGACTTTAATTAATTTTGTTCAAGTAAATCCCTCTACTTGCAGAGAATTATTAAGTCATTTTTCAAATACCTACTAAAGAATAACATGGAATTAAATAAATATATTGACCATACCCTATTAAAGGCTACTGCTACAGAACGAGATATTATAGACCTTTGTAATGAAGCGAAAAAGCACAAGTTTTTCTCTGTGTGCATTAACAGTTGTTATATTCCACTTGCCAAACAATTACTAAAAGGAACTTCAGTCAAAATTTGTACTGTAGTTGGATTTCCTTTAGGAGCAACAGCAACAGATACCAAAGTTTTTGAAGCTAAACAAGCTATTGAAGCTGGTGCTCATGAAATCGATATGGTCATAAACATTGGTTTTTTAAAGAGCAAAAATTATGTTGAAGTCTTTAAGGATATTAGTGATGTTAAAAGAGCCATAGGTAAAACGACACTAAAAGTCATTCTTGAAATTAGTGAATTATCTAAAAACGATATCGTTAAAGCCTGTGAAATTTGTTTAGATGCAAAAGCTGATTTTGTAAAAACGTCTACTGGTTTTTCAAAAAGTGGAGCGACTCTTACAGCAGTAAAAATCATGAAAAAAATTGTTAAAAACCGCTTGAAAATAAAAGCTTCTGGTGGCATTGGCGATTTAGATACCGCTCAAAAATATATTGATATTGGTGTGAATAGAATTGGTACTTCTAAGGGTATCGCCATAGTTACAGAACAAATGTCTGAAGCCTAAGTAGTCTCATCATTTTTTTTATCTTTAACGCATGAGCGTACACATCGAAGCCAAAAAAGGCGAAATAGCAGAAACTATTTTACTTCCTGGAGATCCATTACGAGCTAAATGGATAGCTGAAACATTTTTTGACAACCCAAAATGTTTTAATAACATTAGAGGAATGCTTGGTTATACTGGCACTCACAATGGCAAGCCAATTTCAGTAATGGGAACTGGTATGGGAGTTCCTAGTATTTCAATCTATGCACATGAGCTTATTACAGAATATGGTGTAAAAAACTTAATTCGTGTTGGAAGTGCTGGTTCGTATCAAAAAAATGTCAGCGTACGAGACATTGTATTTGCGATGGCTGCATCTTCAAATTCTGGAATAAATAATTCAAGATTTGATGGTGCTTATTATGCGCCTACTGCAGATTTTGATTTATTAATGAAAGCTGTAGAGGTTGCAAAACAAAAAAACATTCCCATTAAAGCGGGAAATATCTTGTCATCTGACGGATTTTATGAAGATGATAGTGAATCTTATAAAAAGTGGTCAAAATTTGGCGTCTTATGCGTAGAAATGGAAGCTGCAGGATTGTATACAATTGCTGCAAAGCACAATGTTAGAGCCTTAACTATTCTTACCATTTCTGATTCGTTAGTTACTGGAGAACATACCACAAGTATCGAACGAGAAACAACATTTAAAAGCATGATTGATATAGCTTTAGAATTGGCATAACTAAAAATTAAACAACAATTTTAGGGTAAATAACAGAGGTTTTATCCAAAGACTTAAAAACAAAATTAAAATGAAATATGTTCTAATCATAGCCTTTGCAATAGGCTTTATAACATCGGTAAATGCTCAAGAGAAAACAGAATCTTTAACAACAACGTATTACCTTATTCGTCATGCTGAAAAAGATAGAACTGATGACACTAATCATGATCCTAATTTAAAAGACGAAGGTTTAGAACGAGCCGACAATTGGAGTAAAGTATTTCAACATATAGATTTTGATGCTGTGTACTCTACGCAATATAATCGGACGATGGAAACTGCTGCACCTACAGCCGAAATGCAAGAATTAGAAATTAAGTTTTACGATCCAAGAAACTTATATTCCGAAGAATTTGCAAAAGCTACTTTGGGCAAAACCGTTTTAATCGTAGGCCACAGTAACACCACACCAGTTTTTGTAAATGCCATTTTGGGAGAACAGAAATATGAAGATATGGATGATCATGATAATGGTAGTCTCTATATCGTAACCATTTCTGAAGGCCATACAATTGATCAAGTACTAAAAATCAATTAACGGTTACGCTTTCTAATTCTATTTTTGAAAGTAATTTTAATTGTCCTGCTTCGAATAATATTGGCAAATCTGAAAGTGCAACTGAAGTATCTTTCGGTTTATAATTATTATAATCAACAAAACGAATGTCCTGAACATATCGTTCATTAAACGCTTCTCTAAACCGAAGCCCTTTACCATCTTCTTCGTTATATGAGTACGCCAGATAATCTATCTTAAAGGTCTTACTATTAATCCAGTATAAAAATACATCTTCATAATCTTCTCCTCCTCCATTTTCATTAAATGTCACTTTAATTGTATGATAGTTTTCTCCAGAAATACTAACATCTTTCAATAAAGATTTGTTAACTGCTGTATCATTTAAACCATAAGGCAAAACTGAAAAATAATGCACAGAATTAACAGATGCTGCATATTTCACTTGCATAGAATCTTCAACAAAAACAGATTCATTTTCATTTATATGTCGCTCAAAACCATCGTTAGATAACACATCAAAAATTGAATCATTATTAGCTTCAACATTTAATCGTACTAATGAAAAACTCCCATTATTTCTATTGGCATAATAATGTCTATCTCTAAAATCAAAACTGATCTTCGAATTTTCGACAAGATGAGCACCAGACACTTCAATTGATTTATTAATAATAAATTCTGCTGAAAGTTTTTCGGTTCCTACATGCTTACAATTCACAAGAAAAAATGACAACACACCTAATATTATATATTTCATTATCGAATATTTGCTACTTAAGTCGTAAAACTAATCCTTTAATAACAGTTAAAAATAATTACCTTTGTTCTCCATGCAAAAACCTGTAAACATAAAGAACAAAAAAGCGAAGTTTGAGTACGAAATCCTCGATACTTACACTGCTGGAATTGTGTTAACTGGAACAGAAATTAAATCTATTAGAGACAGCAAAGCCTCTATTTCAGAAAGCTTTTGTGAGTTTAATGATCGTGGTGAATTATTTGTAATTAATATGACTATACAAGAATATGTATATGGCAATTATTACAATCATAAACCAAAAGCCGAACGCAAATTACTACTTAACAAGCGTGAACTCAAAAAGCTTGAAAAGGAAGTTAATGTAAAAGGTAATGCTATTATTCCGTTACGCTTATTTGTAAACGAAAAAGGACTGGCTAAACTCGATATTGCCTTAGGAAAAGGTAAAAAATTGTTCGACAAACGAGATACTATAAAAGATCGTGACAATAAAAGAGATTTAGATCGCATTAAGAAAATTTACAAATAAAAGACTTCTTTGGGTACAAAAGTAGCGGTAGTAAATTTAACAAATCCATGCGTTATATTTAGGATTGTTTAACAATAGACGCTTAATAAATGTATATGTTTACACTCGCTAGGCAACCTTTTAAATAAAAAGTACGTCTTTGTAATAAAGACCATCATTCAACTTTATGAAAAAACTACTACTCTCTACACTTGTATTATTTTATGCAATCACTTCATTTTCACAAATAAAAGGAACGGTTACAAATTCAAAAAGCAACCCTTTACCTTTTGTGAATATTTTTATCGAAAACACATATAAAGGCACAACTAGTAATGAAGATGGTATTTATGAACTCAATATTTCAGAACCAAATACCTATACTATAGTTTTTCAGTTTTTAGGATACAAAACGGTCAAAAAAATAGTAACAATTGAAACCTTTCCTTTCAATCTTGATGCAGAATTAGCAGATGAAGAAATTTCATTAAACGAAGTCGTTGTAACTGCTGGAGAAAATCCTGCCAATGCAATCATTAGGCAAGCGATTGCTAAACGAAAGGTAAACCTTGAAAAAATTCAGAGTTATAAAGCCGATTTCTATTCTCGTGGATTAATTCGTATTAAGGATGCACCTGAAAAATTGCTGGGTCAAGAAATAGGAGATCTTGGTGGTGGTTTAGATTCAACAAGAAGTGGAGTAATTTATTTATCTGAAACCATTTCAAAACTTGAATTTTTACGCCCAAATAAACTCAAAGAAAAAATCATAGCATCAAAAGTAAGTGGTGATGACAAAGGGTTTAGCTTCAATAATGCGATTGATGTTGAGTTTGATTTATATTCCAATACCATAGAGCTTGGCAACCAAATCATCTCTCCTATTGCAAATAATGCATTTGGTTATTATCGTTATGCCTTAGAGGGTGTTTTCTATGATGATAGAGGG
The DNA here is from genome assembly GCF_034670085.1 of Psychroserpens sp. Classification (GTDB taxonomy): domain Bacteria; phylum Bacteroidota; class Bacteroidia; order Flavobacteriales; family Flavobacteriaceae; genus Psychroserpens. The sequence goes on from NZ_JAXMOD010000002.1 coordinate 165,380, forward strand.
CATTTAATCAATAAAATTAAAGCGACACCTCGACGTAAAAACGATCCTGTTTTTGAAGGATTTATTTATATTGTTGAAGATCAATGGACAATTTATGCAGCCGAATTAGATATCACAGGTACTCAAGCTCGTATTCCAGCAGTCGATAAAGTAACTATCACTCAAAATTATGCGTTTTCTGAACAAGGTAATCTCTGGACAAAAATGTCTCAAAATATCGATTTTAAATATGGACTATTCGGAATAAAAGGTGATGGTCGATTTACTGCTGTTTACAGTAATTACAGTATAAATGTAGGTTTAACTCGTAAAGATTTCAGTAGAGAAATTGTGTCCTTTGCTGATGAAGCTAATAAAAAAGACTCTATGTTTTGGACCTCTTTACGACCAGTTCCATTAACAGATGAAGAGATTACCGACTACATCAAAAAAGACAGTATTCAAATTGTAAGAGATTCTAAAGTCTATAAAGATTCTGTTGATCAAGTCAATAACAAATTTAAAATCGGAAATATTATTGGTGGTTATACCTTTAACAATACTTACGAAAATTGGAGTGCAGGAATTACATCTCCTATTGAAGCTATAAGTTTTAATACTGTTCAAGGATGGAATGGAAACGTAGGTGGTTTTTACACCAAAAATTTTGATGACTTTAAACGTTTTCTTTCCGTAAACGGATCTATAAATTATGGATTTAGCGACGATCGTTTGCGAGGCACCTTATCTACAACCTACAAATTCAATAATACTAGTCGACCGTTTTTAACCATATCTGGCGGAATTCAAGCCACACAATTTAATGCTACCGATCCAATTTCACGACTTGAAAACACAGTTTCTACATTGTTTTTTGAAGATAACTATATGAAACTTTATGATCGTAGTTTTGCACAAGTAAGCTTTACTGAAGAGATATTTAATGGCTTTAGATTGTATTCTTTTTTAAGCTATGAAAGGCGAAAGGCTTTATTCAATACAACAGAACAGGTCTTTTTTCCTGAAGGTGATGATGTGTATACGAGTAACAATCCGTTGGATGAATCAGCTTATGGCATTGCGCCTTTTGAAACTCACAATATTGTAAAATTAGATGTGTATGCACGAATTAATTTCGGACAAGAATATTTGAGTTATCCAGATAGTAAATTCAATATTACAAAAGATAAATATCCGACACTTTTAGTTGGCTACGAGAAAGGATTAGGTGCAACCATTGATGATTATAATTTTGATCAGGTAAAAGCAAGGATTTATCAATCGTTTAATATTAGTAATAAGGGTCGATTTAGCTATAACATTAGAGCTGGAAAGTTCTTTAATGCCGATGATATTTCTTTTGTCGATTTCAAACATTTTAATGGCAACCAAACTCATGTGAGTCAGAAAGGAAATTATACAGATGTCTTTAACAATTTGGGCTATTACGACCTAAGTACAAATGATTCGTATGTAGAATTGCATGCTGAACATGATTTTAACGGATTTATTTTAAGCCGAATTCCTCTATTAGAAAAACTGAATTTTAATTTGGTTGTTGGTGCTCATGCAATATCAACTCCAAACCATAAACCTTATCAGGAATATACTATAGGTGTAGATAATATTGGTTGGGGAAAATGGCGTTTTTTACGTGTAGATTATGTGCGTTCGTACCAAAGCGGATTTGTTAGTGACGCTGTACTGTTTGGATTGAAATTCTTTTAAACACTAATCTTTTACCAATTTAAATGTTTCACGTAATCCTTCAGAAGTCACAGATAAAAAGTACAATCCTGATGCAAAGTTTGACGTTTCAATCTGAGATTCATTTGTATACTGTGCGATTTGCTTTCCGAGGCTATCATAAAGCTTCACATCAAATTCGATTAACTCAGATGTAATAGTTATCACATCGTGAAATGGGTTTGGACTTACTGAAATAACTGCAAGTTGGTTTTCTATTACACTTAACAAATCACATTGAGGATTAATAGTAGAAGATGTAGAAAACGAGCCATTCGTTACTGACCAATCTTCCCAAATAGCACCTTGCTCATTAGACCAATCGGTTAGATCAATATAATTTTCAGCACTATAAAGTCCTGCTATTTTAGCAACCTTAATTGCTTCTCCCCCTTGATTCCAAGTCAAAGGTTGACCATCAATACATGTTTCTGGCATAGAATCACCAACACAATTGGCCTGCAAAAAGTATGCAAACTCCGGATAATCTGGATATTCACCATAAACATAAGCTCTACCTAAATGGTCAATACATACAGCAGTATATTCATTGCAAGCAATACCAAAAGCACGCGTATTATTATCTGTTGCATAACGCGCTAAAAACGTAGCATGTCTCGCACGTCGATCTGGATCATCATAATGCGTATCTGTAATTACATGGTCTAAAAATGGAATATTAAGAAAGTCGTTATAACCTAAAGTCATTCGATTGTGATATGGATTGGATAAAGCCTGAGCATTGGTTACTGTTCCGTTTTCCGCAGAAAAATAAGCACCTCCTAAAATCGCCATTCCTGCACTTGTTCCACCAATCACACCTTGTTTCGTATTTACAAAACTGTTCAGTGCATCTTCCATCTCGTTATCTTTAAAATAACTCACATAATCAAATTGATCACCTCCAGCAAACCAAATCGCTTCAGCGTTAGCTACTTTTTCAAGTACATAAGGATCTGTTGCACCAGCTTCATTGGCTATAACAAAGGTCGTAACTGAGTTAATCGAAACTCCTAAATCTGTATAAAAATAATCGTTATAACCATCACTTCCCGAAGCTCTTAATACGACAACATCACCACCATTGGCCTTATTTAAAAACCAAATCATAGCATCGTCATTTTCGCTGGCTCCTCCCATCATACACACACCAAATTCATGGTTGGTATTAATATCTGTGGAACTACCAGTAGCATATTCGGTATAATCCTGAGCAAGTAAAATTTGTGTTATTAATGCGAAAAGGAATGTAATTTTTTTCATTATTTAATTCTTATCTTCTAATAAAGGTACAAATCTAAACTCGCCAAATTCATGTTGTTCAAATTCTTTAGGTCCTTTTCTAATAAATAACGTCATAATTTGAACATCATCACCAACAGGAATCACTAAACGACCTCCAGTTTTCAACTGGCTTAACAATGGCTTAGGAACAAAGGGTGCTCCAGCCGTAACAATAATACCATCAAAAGGAGCTTCATCTTCTAAACCAATATAACCATCTCCAAAAATGAGTTTCTTTGCTCTGTAACCTAATTTAGGCAGAAACTTACTAGTTTTTTTATACAATTCATGCTGACGTTCAATACTAAACACTTTAGCGCCTAACAAACACAACACTGCAGTTTGATAACCGCTTCCTGTACCTATTTCCAAAATTTTATCTCCAGGAGTTACTTGTAACAATTCACTTTGAAAAGCCACTGTGTAAGGTTGTGAAATGGTTTGATCTGCAGCAATTGGAAACGCTTTGTCTTGATACGCATGATCTAAAAAACTAGAATCCATAAATAAATGTCTTGGTATTTTTCCAATCGCATTTAATACGTTTTCATCTTTTATACCTTTTGCTACTAACGTATCAACAAGTTGTTGTCGTAGGCCTTGATGTTTAAATGTGTCTTTCAAAGTAGTTAAGTTTACTAGGTAAAAATAATTGAAACATTTTTATACTGAAAGTTAAATCTCATAGAATTATCAACGACACAAAAACAGACATTATTTATTGCGAAATTCCCATAAATAAACTGTGAAAAATCTTATTTTTGTTGAAAACGTAAAACAATGCTAAAAGCTGGTGTTCTTGGTGCTGGTCACCTAGGTAAGATTCATTTAAGACTTCTTAACCAATCTAAAAAATATGACCTTGTAGGATTTTATGATGCAGATGCTACCAACGCAAAAAAGGTAGTTGAAGAGTTTGGTTATACATACTTTGATACCATCGAAGGTCTTATCGATGCTGTTGACATGGTTGATATTGTTACTCCTACATTATCACATTATGATTGTGCAAAAAAAGCAATCGCCAAAGGAAAACATATTTTTATTGAAAAACCAATTACAAATACCGTTGAAGAAGCAGAACACATAAGAGAACTTTTAGCAGAACATGATATTCGAGGACAAGTAGGACATGTAGAGCGATTTAATCCAGCATTTATTGCTGTAAGAGATCAAATCAACAATCCAATGTTTATTGAAACACATCGCTTAGCTGAATTTAATCCTCGTGGTACAGATGTTCCAGTGGTATTAGATTTAATGATTCATGATATCGATATTATCCTTAGTGTTGTAAAATCTAAGGTGAAAAATGTGTCTGCAAGTGGTGTTTCAGTAATTAGTGACACGCCTGATATTGCTAATGCTCGTATCGAATTTGAAAACGGTTGTGTGGCTAATTTAACAGCGAGTCGTATTTCATTAAAAAATATGCGTAAAACACGGTTTTTTCAGAAAGATGCGTATATATCTGTGGATTTCCTAGAGAAGAAATGTGAAGTTGTTAAAATGAAAGATGCTCCAGAACAACCTGGAGATTTTGATATGATACTTCAAAATGCTGAAGGCATCAAAAAACAAATCTATTTCGACAATCCTGATGTAGCCAATAACAACGCTATTTTAGACGAATTAGAAACGTTTGCAGATGCAATCAACAACAATACAACTCCTATTGTAACCCTTCATGACGGTACCGAAGCATTGCGTGTTGCTACAATGATAATAGATCAATTTTAAACAATACATAACCTTAGTTTCCATAAAATGGAAACCATTAAATATTACAAAATGAAAAATGTTGCAGTTATTGGAGCAGGAACTATGGGAAACGGCATTGCCCATACCTTTGCTCAATCTGGATTTAAAGTTCAATTAATCGATATTAGTGAAGCCTCTTTAAAGCGAGGTATGGATACCATTGCGAAAAACTTAGATCGTATGGTGGCCAAAGAACGAATTACCGAAACTGACAAACAAGTAACTTTAGCTAATATTACCACATTTACTAGCGTTACAGAAGGTGTTGAGTATGCTGGATTAGTTGTTGAAGCTGCTACTGAGAATATCGACTTAAAGCTAAATATCTTCAAACAACTCGACGAAGCTTGTCCTGATGACACCATTTTAGCAACGAATACTTCTTCTATTTCTATTACTCAGATTGCTGCTGTAACCTCTCGTCCAGAAATGGTGATTGGCATGCACTTTATGAATCCTGTCCCAATTATGAAATTGGTTGAAATTATTCGTGGTTACAATACAAGTGACGAAGTGACCAATACCATTATGGAGTTATCAAAAACTTTAGGTAAAATTCCTACTGAAGTTAATGATTATCCTGGTTTTGTTGCCAACAGAATTTTAATGCCAATGATTAACGAATCTGTTGAAACTTTATACAATGGTGTTGCTGGCGTTGAAGAAATTGACACTGTTATGAAATTAGGCATGGCACATCCAATGGGGCCATTGCAATTAGCAGATTTTATTGGTCTTGATGTTTGTTTATCTATTTTGAATGTTATGTATGACGGATTTAAAAATCCTAAATACGCACCTTGTCCATTATTAGTAAATATGGTTAGGGCTGGTAAATTAGGTGTGAAATCTGGTGAAGGCTTTTACGATTATTCTGAAAGTAGGAAAGCCGAACATGTATCAAAACAGTTTCAATAGTCATAACATGGCAAAAGTAATTCCATTTAAAGCAGTTCGTCCAACAAGAGCTATTGTTGGCTTGGTTGCTGCACGTCCTTATCAGAGTTATACAGTTGATGAGCGCGAATCTCGAATGGATTACAATCCGTTTAGTTTTCTTCATATCGTAAATCCTGGCTACAAATACGATCAGGTCATTACTGGTGAAGATCGTTACAAATTGGTTAAAAATCGCTATTTAGAATTTAAAGAAGATGGCGTATTTGTTCAAGATACGAAGCCTTCATTTTATGTTTATAAAATTGTGAATAGACACGGACAAGAATTCAACGGGATTATTGCCGCAACAAGTGCTGAAGATTATGAAAGTGACATTATCAAAAAACATGAAGATACATTAGCCAAACGTGAAGAAACTTTTAAAAGCTATTTAAAAACTGTAGGTTTTAATGCTGAACCCGTTTTGCTGACTTATCCTGACAATGATATCATTTCAGAAATCATTAAAAAGGCTCAAAAGGGCTATGCTGAATTTGAATTCACCATGACTTATAGAGACACCCATTTTTTATGGAAATTAGATAATGAAGATACTATTGCAATAATTCAGAAGGAGTTTGAGAAAATGAATACTATTTATATTGCAGATGGTCATCATCGATCGGCTTCATCATATTTGCTGTATTCTGAGGAAAAGGCAAGCAATCCTAATCATGATGGTTCAGAATCTTACAACTTTTTTATGTCGTATCTCATTCCGGAATCAGAGCTAGTAATACATGAATTTAATAGATTAATAAAAGACTTAAATGGTTTAAGTAAAGAAGAATTTTTAATCCAACTAGATGCTCAATATCGCATTGAAAATAGAGGTGCAATGCCTTATAATCCTTCTAAACCACATCACTTTAGCATGTATTTAGATGGTGAGTTTTATTCATTATACTTAAGAAAAACAAGTTATGAATTCGGTACAGCTTTAGATAAATTAGATGCACAATTGTTGTATAAAACCATTTTACAACCAGTTTTAGGAATTGATGATTTACGAAACGATAACCGCATCGAATATGTCAATGGTCAACATGAAATGATCACCATAAAAAGTAGTGTTGATAGTGGAGAATTTAAAGTCGGTTTCGGAATGTGTCCTACAACAGTTGAGCAAATGAAACAAATTGCAGATGAGGGCTTAAAAATGCCACCTAAAAGCACATATATCTTACCTAAATTGAGAAGTGGTATTACCATATATGAGTTTTAAAAACACGTCATATTAACCTAGTTTTAGATTCTTACTGAAAGAAAATTATAAATGAGCATAGCAAAAAACCTCAATGATATAAAATCACAAATACCAGAACATGTGACTTTGGTTGCTGTGTCAAAGACCAAACCAGTTTCGGATTTGATGGCAGCTTATGATGCTGGTCAGCGTAATTTTGGAGAAAATAAAATCCAAGAAATGGCTGAGAAATATGAACAATTGCCTAAAGACATCGTATGGCATATGATTGGACATGTACAGCGTAACAAAGTGAAATACATGGCTAAGTTTGTGAGCTATATTCACGCTGTAGATAGCCTTAGACTACTTGAGGAAATCAATAAGCAGGCAATGAAACATGACAAACAAATACACTGTTTATTACAAATAAAAATTGCAAAAGAAGATAGCAAATTTGGCTTAACTAAGAACGATGCTTTAAAAATTCTAGAATCAAAAGCCTATGCAGAATGTAACAATGTTTCCATTGTTGGTCTAATGGGAATGGCTACATTTACTGATGATCAATCGATTATTGAAAAAGAATTTAAATACTTGAAATCGTGTTATGATGAATTCAAATTAGAGCATCCAAATTTTAATACCCTTTCAATGGGAATGAGTGGTGATTTTAAATTAGCAATTGACTGCGGAAGCACTATGATTAGAGTTGGAAGTAGTATATTTGGAAGTCGTAATTATTCAATTTAAAAATATATATTTATCTACGCGATACTAGACATAGAAACTACAGGCGGAAAGTACAACGAGGAAGGGATAACTGAAATTGCCATCTATAAATTTGATGGTCATAAAGTCGTAGATAAATTTATTAGTCTTGTTAATCCAGAACGAGATATTCAACCCTTTGTAGTTAATCTTACAGGTATTAACAGTAATATGCTTAAAACTGCTCCTAAATTTTATGAAGTAGCCAAACGCATAGTCGAAATTACCGAAGACTGCATTATTGTTGCACACAATTCATCATTTGATTATCGCATTCTTAGAACAGAATTTAAGCGCTTAGGTTTCGGATTTAAACGTGAAACACTTTGTACTGTTGAACTTTCAAAACAATTAATTCCGGATCAACCTTCATACAGCTTAGGGAAACTAACGAGGTCCTTGGGAATTCCAGTTAGCGACAGACATCGTGCCAATGGTGATGCCATGGCTACAGTAAAGCTTTTCAAAATGTTACTCGCAAAAGATTCAGACAAGTCAATTGTTGAAAATAATATCAAAAAAGCAGTTACTGAAAAACGATTACATCCAAATCACAAAGCTATTATTGAAGCCTTACCAGCAGTTACAGGAATTTACTATATTCATGATGCTGATGGGAAAATTATCTACATAGGAAAAAGCAATAATATAAAACACCGTATTAATCAGCATTTAACTGATAAAAGCACAAAATCTAAAAAAATACAACTGCAAGTGGCTTCGGTGACCTACGAGAAAACAGGGAGTGAACTTGTGGCATTATTAAAAGAAAGTGAAGAAATTAAACGTAATAAACCAATTCATAATAGAGCTTTAAGACGAAATATCTTTACACATGCATTGTATAGTTATCAAGATCATAATGATTATAATATTCTTCATATTGATGTAGCTGATGGTAGTAAAAAACCAATAACCACATTTACGAATCGGCAGAGTGCTAAAAGTTTTATGTTTAGGGTTGTTGAAGACTTTAATTTATGTCAAAAACTCACTGGATTATATAAGACCAAAAGTAGCTGCTTTAATTATACAATTAAGGAATGTAATGGTGCTTGTGTTGAACAAGAGCCTGCAGAATCTTATAATACACGTGTTAATCAACTTATTGAAAAATACAGTTACGACAATAAAGACATGATTATTGTTGACAAAGGCAGAGATATTGATGAGCGAAGTGTGATATATATCCAGAATGGTGTTTTTAAAGGCTTAGGTTTCTTTGATTTGAATTATCAAATCACAAATATTGAAGTCCTTCAAACTATTATTACACCTATGGAAAACAATAGAGATACACAACATATTATTCAAAGTTACTTAAGACGTAATAAACGTATTAAGACAATTCCATTATAGCCTTATGAAAAATTTTTGTTTTATTCTATGCCTAGTGTTCTTAAATATAAGTGCTCAAACCAATACGTTTTCGATTTCATATGAAGTCACTCGACCAGATATTGAACTTAACTCATTTGCAAAAGACTCTACTGCTAATGCTTTACTGATTTATGAAATGGGAAATAGTTTTGTTGATCCAAATAGCTTCAAGTTAAATACCGAAATCAAACGTAAATTAAAAGTCTTTAATCGAAATGGTTTTGAACATGCCGAAATATCAATTTTACTTTACGATAATAAAGATGGAGATAAAGAAAAAGTTAAAGATATAAATGCGACTGTTTATAATGTTGATAACGGAAAAATAGTTAAAACGGCACTCAAAAAAATTGATATTTTTGAAGAGAAATATAACGACAATTATACATTAATGAAGTTTGCTTTTCCTAATATTAAGGAAGGCTCAGTCATCAATTATAGCTATACCTTAGAATCTCCTTTTATGTATAAATATAAGAGTTGGAATTTTCAAGACGAAATTCCTAAATTATATAGTGAATACAATACAAGTATTCCCGGAAACTGGGAGTACAACATTAAACTAGTTGGTGGTAAAAAACTAACAACCAATGAGATAAAAATTAAAAAAAGATGCCTCGAAGCAGGAAATGCTAATGCAGATTGTAGTATTAGCAAATATGTCATGGTAGATATTCCTGCCTTTATTGATGAAGATTACATGACTACTAGAACTAATTATCTAGCAAGAATTGAATATGAATTAAAAACATTTCGAAATTTTACAGGAGACGTAAATAATTATACTAAAAGTTGGAAAAACACGGACAACGAAATTAAAAAGGACACCGATTTAGGTAGGCAGTTAAATCAACAAAATAAGGTAAAAGACCTGTTACCTGATGCCATTTCCTCAATAGATAACCCAATTGAAAAAGCAAAATCTATTTTAAATTATGTTCAAAACAATTACATATGGAATGAAACATTTAACCTCTTCCAACACGTTTCTATAAAAGACCTAATCAAGAACAAAACGGGTTCGGTTGGAGATATCAACACCTTATTATATTTACTTCTCAAGGAGCATGACATTGAAGTTAAACCACTCATACTTTCAACTAGAAATAATGGACTTGTCACAAAAATTTACCCAGTACTTTCCGATTTCAATTATTTAATAGTAAAAGCAGATATCGATGGACAAACCTATCTTCTCGATGGTACAGAAGATTATTTTACGTTTGGACAAATTCCATTTAGATGTTTAAATCAGTATGGTAGACTCCTTGATTTTAAAAATGGAAGTTCATGGTATCCTATTGAAATAAAAGACCCAAGTCTCATTGTTTATAGCTCTGAATTAAATTTAGATTCTAATCAGGTATTACATGGAAAAGTAGACTATATGTCTACTGGATATCATTCTCTAGGCACTCGTAAAGCCTATTTCAGTAATAGTGAGAGTTTCATTGACGATTACAAAAATGAGCACAGTTCATTAAATATTTCAGATTTTAAAGTTTTTGATACAGAACAAACAGGAGATGATTTTAATGCTAGTTTCACTATTGAAGCTTCGCCTGATGTTGTTGGTGAAACCGTGTATTTAAACCCGTTTTTATTTAAATTTTTTGAGGATAACCCATTTAAACTTCAACAAAGAAGTTATCCTATTGATTTTGGATACAAAGATGCCTTTATTTATAAGTTTAAAATAAATGTAGATGACAGCTATACAATTACTGAAATACCAGAGCCAACAAACTTAAAACTTCCGGGAAATAAAGGGTCCTTTTTGTTTTCTGCACAACAAAACGAAAATTCAGTAACCATGTATTTTAAACTATCATTTAACGAGCCTATTTATGATTCGGTATTCTATGATGGTCTAAAAACGATAATGACTAAAGTTGTTGACATTCAAAGTAACTCTTTGATTGTATTAGAGAAGAAAGAATAATGTTTTTAGTACTTTTGATACAATGAGCGAACAAAATTCAAATACGAACTGGAGACAGAAACTTCATGAAATTATATATGAAGCCGATACACCTGCTGGAAAATTGTTTGATGTTATTCTGCTTATAACTATTCTAGCAAGTATAATTCTTGTAATGCTAGAAAGTATCAACAGTTTTGATGAAAAATACCATACCTTTTTAAACATCTCTGAATGGATTATTACCATTTTATTTAGTATCGAATACATTGCAAGAATTGTAACGGTTAAGAAACCACTAAAATATATTTTGAGTTTCTATGGTATTATTGATTTATTGTCGACCATTCCTAAGTACTTATCGCTCATGTTGGCAGGCACTCATGCTTTAGTAGCGCTTAGAGCTTTAAGATTGTTACGTGTCTTTAGAATTTTGAAATTAGCAAGATATCTTGGCGCATCAAACCAACTTGCAAATGCCATAAAAGCTAGTAGAGCTAAGATTTCAGTGTTTTTATTCGCAGTACTTATTGCTGCCATAATTTTTGGTACTATTATGTATTTGGTTGAAGGTGAAGAGAACGGATTTACAAATATTCCAAAAAGTGTCTATTGGTGTATTGTAACCCTTACAACAGTTGGTTTTGGAGATATCGCACCACAAACACCTTTAGGTCAACTCATTGCTTCAATAATCATGATTTTAGGTTATGGAATAATTGCAGTTCCAACTGGCATTGTGTCTGCAGAGTATACTAAAGCCACAGGTAGCAACGATAAAAAGAGAATCTCAGACGAAGAACAAAAACACCTAAAAGATTTTCAACTTAATACCCAATGTTGTGTGAATTGTCTCTCCCAATCGCATCAAGATGGTGCAGAATTCTGCCACAAATGTGGTTGTAAATTACATTATGACTAAAGTTCTTATTTCAATTGTTGGTCCAACTGCTATCGGCAAAACTGCGCTAAGCATAAAATTGGCACAACATTTTGATACTGAAATTATTTCAGCAGATTCAAGACAATTTTATAAAGAAATGCAAATTGGAACTGCAGCTCCTACTCCATCCGAATTGGCTTCAGCTCAGCATCATTTTATTCATCATAAAACTATTGAAGACATCTATAGTGTTGGTGATTTTGAAAAAGAAGCGCTAAAAACATTAGAAACACTTTTTAAAACCAATGATATTGTAATCATGGTTGGAGGTTCTGGACTGTATGCAGATGCCGTTACTAAAGGATTGGATGAGTTTCCAAATATTGATCCCAATATTAGAGTGTCTTTAAATGAAGAACTAAAATCTAAAGGAATAGAATCTTTGCAAGAACAACTGAAAACTTTAGATCCTAAATCATACGAGTCTATTGCAATTGACAATCCACACCGATTAATTAGAGCCTTAGAAGTTTGTATTGGAAGTAAGCAACCTTATTCCTCCTTTTTGACCTCAACCCGTAAAACAAGACCTTTTAAAACCATTACAATTGGTTTGACTGCAGAACGTGAGATCATATATGACAGAATTAATAAGCGTGTCGATCAAATGATGGCAGAAGGCTTACTTAGCGAAGTTAAAGGTTTACAATCTAAACAACACTTGAATGCCTTAAATACCGTTGGTTATAAAGAACTATTCAAATTTTTAGATCAACAATGGACTTTAGATTTTGCAATATCAGAAATTAAGAAGAATACGAGACGTTTTGCAAAACGTCAACTGACTTGGTTCAAAAAAAACACGGATACCTTTTGGTTTGATTATACCACCAAAACTGAAGTTATTATTTCAGCAATAACTAATAGCAAATAAATCAATTTAGGATAGTTATTGAAATAAAAACAAATAAGCCACCATTATTCCATTAATAAAAACTACTTTTGCAGCTTAAATAAATAAATTTATTATGAGTAAAGGTACCGTAAAATTCTTCAACGATTCTAAAGGATTTGGATTCATCACTGAAGAAGACAACAACAAAGAACATTTTGTACACATTTCTGGTTTAATCGATGAGATTAGAGAAGGTGATGAAGTAGAATTCGACTTAACAGAAGGAAAAAAAGGATTAAACGCGATTAACGTAAAAGTTATCTAATATTTAATTAGTTTTTTAAAATTCAAGCCTATCATTAAATGATAGGCTTTTTTTATGGCAAAAAAAATCCAGCTTAATAGCTGGATTCATATTTTATAGAAGATAATTTCTATGCGTCTTGATTTACAACTAATCTAAATCCTTCCCCATGAATATTCAAAATCTCTACTTTCTCATCAAGTTTCAAATACTTTCTAAGTTTAGCAATATACACATCCATACTTCTAGATGTAAAATAATTATCATCTCTCCATATTTTTGTCAGTGCTAATTCTCTTGGCATTAAATCATTTTCATGAAGTGCTAAAAGTCGTAACAATTCGTTTTCTTTAGGAGATAATTTTATTGGATCTTTTCCATCAAATTTCAAGAAACGCAGTTTAGAGTTTAAATCGAACCTACCAATCTTAAATTCAAATTGTTTACTATCTGTAATCGAATCTGTAGCCTTACGTTGAATAATGGCTTTTATTTTCATTAAAAGAACTTCGCTATCGAATGGCTTATTCAAATAATCATCTGCACCTACTTTATAACCTTTCAGGACATCTTCTTTCATGGCTTTTGCCGTTAAAAAGATGATTGGGACATCGGTATTTTTTTCGCGGATTTCTTTTGCAAGCGTAAATCCATCTTTATAAGGCATCATGACATCAAGAATGCAAAGATCAAAATCATCTTTTTTGAATTTCTCGAAACCTTCCATTCCATTTTTTGCATGAACAACATCATAATCATTCATATTTAAGTAGTCTTTTAAAACCGTTCCAAAATTTGGATCATCTTCGACTAAAAGTATTTTTTTGTTTTGTTCTTCCATAATTTATGATATTAGTGGCAGTTTAATTGTAAATACACTGCCTTTTCCTTTTTCACTTTCTACTGATATATGACCTTGATGATCATCTACTATTCGTTTAACATAAGCCAACCCTAATCCGTGACCTTTTACATTGTGTACATTTCCTGTATGTTCTCTATAAAATTTTTCAAACACTTTTTTCTGTACTTGTTTAGACATTCCATTACCTTGATCGGCAATTTTTAATAATATATTCGTTCCAACATTTTCTGTATAGACATCAATTTTTGGAGCATCATCACTATACTTTACTGCATTATCAAGAATATTAACTATAACATTTATAAAGTGAGTATCATTTGCCAGAACTGATGATTTTTCAGCATTTAAATGTGTTTTCACATACCCTTTTCTATCTTCAACTATCAATTCAATATGACTAACTGCATCTTCTATTATGTCGTGCAATTTGACCCTATCCTTACTTATATTAAGCTCATTTTTTTCTAACTTAGAAATTCTTAATACATTTTCTACTTGAGCATTCATGCGTTTGTTTTCATCTTTAATCATTTTAAGATAACGCATTACTTTCTCCTGATCTCCTATTATTTTAGGATTTTTAATAGAGTCTAATGCCAAGTTTATAGTTGCTATTGGTGTTTTAAACTCATGTGTCATATTATTGATAAAATCTGTTTTAATTTGCGAGATTTGGCGTTGTTTTATCAATTGATAAATGGCGCTGGAATATGCAATTACGATTACAGATGTAAAAAGTATTGACAATACTATCATTCCTAAAATAGACGACAACAAAAACTTCCGCCTTTGCGGAAAATCAACATAAAGCATATAATCACTTTCCTTATTGTTATCAAGAAAAACTGGTACTCCAATTGTTGAGTCTGGATTTAAATCAAAATTTTCAGACTGCACTTTTGTGGACAAATCTCTATCATAAATAGCAAACTCAAACCCTGTATCAATGCCATTATTCTCAAGTTGCTTTTCTAAAAGATACGATACATCATCAACAGAAACACGTTTGTAAATAGGAATATTTTTAAACTGATCTCTCGTTATAGACTCGAATTGAGCTTTTTCTAAATATGTAAGATTACTTATGTTTCTTATAGATTTTTGCAAGCTTATGGATCCTCCATCAATTCTATTATTGTCGTAAGTTTCAGTTATTCTTGTATTTCTTACGCGACTTAAATTGAAACTATCTAAACCAATGTCAAAGAACAATGATGGCACTTTAAAGCTTTCTTCTGAAATGGCATTACCATAAATTCTAGTTTCATTGGACAAATCATCTTGTTCTAAAATTAAAATTTGTCGCAACGCTGTTGAATCTGGATCTACACCGCTTTCAATAAGATTCTGAAGTCTTTTTGAATACACTTCAAATTCTTTTTCTTCAATGGCTTTTGATACAGAACTTAAGGATCGCTTTACATTTAAAGTAAAGTTGATTTCCTCATTTTCTAAAGTATTATTAATAAAAAATGCCTGTACAAAAATGATGCCTATGAGTGATAAACTCATTAAAACCACCAATAAAATGAATAGCTTCTTGCCCATCGCTCAAATTTAACATTTTAACATTTACATGTGCGCTCCTTTAACCTTACATTAACACAAAAGTTAAATTGTAGAATTATCTATGTGTTTCAGGATAGATTGGTGTATTTTCTGAACCTGATTAATGAGTGTACTTTTGTCATTGTTAACTATAACAAAGTCAGATAATTTAGCCTTATCGATATCACTCATTTGATTTTTCATAATCGCTAAAACTTTATCTGGAGTACTTTGATCTCGGCTAATTACACGTTGCAAACGTTTGTCTTTATTGGCAATAACGGAAATAATTAGATCGTATTGTGATTGTAATTGCTGTTCAAAAATAATAGCGACTTCTTTTATTACATAAGGAGAACGTTGTACTTTTAACCAACTGCTAAAATGATCACCAACTTTTGGGTGCACAATAGCATTCATTTTATTCAAATACGTTTTATTATTAAATATTTTATCCGCTATAAAAGGTTTGTTAAGTTCATTGTTAAGATAAGCTTCTTCTCCGAAGAGTTCAATAAGGTCTCGTTTGATTTCGCTGGAGGAATTCATCAAAAGCTTAGCTTCGATATCTGCAATGTAAATTGGGATACCTAAACTTTCAAATAGCTTAGCAACTGTAGTTTTACCACTACCAATACCTCCTGTAAGTCCAACTATGGTCATTCTGTTATGATGTATTCAATTTTATTTTGTTTCATCTTTACGCGCTTTACATTAGTTGGCACTTTTTTAAACATAGGTGTAAAATACGATTTATTTGCATCCTCAATTTCTAAATAATCACATTCAATTTTAAAATCGGACGGTTTAATAGATTTATAATCATTTAAACTTACTTCATAAGATACTTTAATTGTTTTCGGAAAGTAATTGATTTGAATATCTGTTGGAAGGTTATTAATTACAACTGGAATTTCGAGGGTGCCTTCTGTAAATTTTTGAACTTCTGCTGTAACGACAATATCGTTTTGAGATAATTTTAATGTAGAAACTTCTTCTGGCAGTTCGAGACTTATGGTTGTATTGATGTTTTCTTTAATGTTTAATAAGCTTAATTCTGAAGTTTCAACATAATTTATCGCTTTGATTTCTGTATCTGAGCCAATAATTTTAATTGAATCTGGTACCAACACCATACCCTTTAAGGTATCATATCCTGAAGCAAAAGCGATACTGGAATTAAGTTTAATTGGTACTTTTCTAACTGACAATGTGCCAAATGGAAAAAATAAAGTGTCAGGTTGAATTGACTCAATTTCAAAACTATTACCAAATTGACTTTCTACCTTTGACATGGCACGATTAGCTAACCAAACATAGGTGTCATTATAAACATAAGCATCATTTTTCAAATCAATAGGAACCGTTTTATCATAAAAATACGAGCCAAAAAGGTTAAAACCATAAGTAGTTACCCTGACTTTTAATACTGTTTCATCTTTGCTAGTCAAAATTTTGTCCTCAGGAAGGTTAGTGATATTAACACCAACCGTTAGGGTTTCAGTATACTGTTTTGATAACTTACTTAGTACCAATATTACAAATGCTAATAAAAAAAACAAGCCAAAAACATTAAGCTTTTTATTCTTAATGGATCTAATCAAAAAGGATCTTAATTTAGTTAGCATTTTTAAAAAATAGATTAGGATAGTAATTCTTTGGTTCCTTTTTCAATAACTTAATTGCAAAAGTAGACTTTAAAAATCCGAAACCATAACCAAAAAACTGAACAAATATTGCAAAAATTGCTTGCACTGCAATAATGAAATTTTTGGTATGAAACAAAGCCATTACAAATGCAAGTATAACATACGAACTATATATAATTAATAAAAAATAATTACCAAAAACAGCCAAAATAATGGCAAACACAAGCCCTAAACAAAATATGGTCGGTAACCAGAAAATAAAGCGCTCACTTGATGGATGCCACAAATTAAGTATTGGTCTTACTAATCCAAACTTGTGTACTTGCTTATAAAATTTAGACCAAGAGATACGTCGTTTATGATAAACAAAAGCATTACTGAAAAGTTTAGTTTTATAACCTAAGGTAGATAATCTAATTGATAAATCTGGATCTTCACCTGGATGAATACTCCTAAATCCTTTAGACGCTTCAAAAGCCGCTTTAGAAATGCCCATATTAAAACTTCTTGGTTGGAATTTTTTATTCTTTGTTTTTGAACCTCTAATGCCACCAGTAGTTATAAAAGACGTCATTGCAAAATTAATTGCTTTTTGCAAATTTGTAAAGGATTCGTCAGCAGCATCTGGACCTCCAAAACAATCTACATACTCCTTTTCAAGTTCATTATTTACAACATTTAAATACTGAGGAGGCAATAAACAATCAGAATCTAAAATAATGAAGTAATTACCTTTTGCTTTTTTCATCCCAAAGTTTCTAGAATCACCAGGTCCAGAATTAGGTTTGCTGTAGTATGACATATTCAACTGAGAGTCAAAATTCTTTACAACTGCTTTAGAATCTATTGTAGAGCCATCTTCAATAATCACAATTTCAAATGAGATATTGCCTTCAATTTCCACAAAGCTTTGCAATAGCTCTTTAATCTCTTCCGGCCTATTAAAGACAGGGACAATAAATGAATAATGTAGTGCATCCATACAACACAAAGGTAAATAAACAAAACACAAAAGCCACCTTAAAGGTGGCTTTTGAAATAATATTTATAAAGCTTATTGCTTTAAAATCCTTACTGTTTCAGTAACATTATTGATAGTTACTTGAACGAAGTAAGCACCTTGGCTTAATCCATTCATATCTAAGTTACTATTTAAAGTATTAGGTGTAGCTCTAAGAACTTCTTGACCTAACATATTAAATACTGATACATTTTGAATCGTATTTTGAGCTCTTAATGACAACTCATTCTTCACTGGATTAGGGAAGTAAGAAAATGCATTTTCATTCTCAAAAGAATTAAGAGATAATGAAGCATCAGAAAGCGTAATATCAATTGTACCTTCTTCTGAACCATTATTCCATAATTGAATATAATATGTGTTTCCACCTGTTAAGCCAGTTAAACTTGCACCAGCTGTAGCAACAGTACTACAACTTAACTCCGTTAAAGCTCCACAAGTACCTTCATATACAGCTAAATGAGAAGCTGTAGCAGTACCTAAAGAAGTCACAATATCAACTTCTCCACTTGCAGGTGCTACAAACGTAAACCATAAATCTGCAATACTTTGGAATAAATCACAACTAGGTTGAGTAGCATTAACAACTGCACACGTATTGTCCTGTGTCGTTGGAGATCCGTCAACTGTTAATCCTGTTGCACTAGCACAATCTTGATTTGCTTGAGCAGGAGAACAAGAAGCTGCGCATGTAATAGTCATAGTGAAGTCACCAACACTATTAAAATTAAATCCTTCTACAGCAATATAATACGTATCTGTACCATTAGCAGTAAACGTTAATTCACTTTGTACACTAAAAGCACCACAAGCAGCATCATTATCATCATTACCAGCAACTAGAGTTAAATTACCAGTAGTTCCTGTATAAATTAATAAAGATGTATCATAAGTAGAACCACATAAACTAACGGTAACATCAGCTGCACCTTCAGTAGCACTATCATAACTAAACCATACATTTTGCGCATCCATATCAGCACCAAAACCATCAGGAGCATCATCTTCATCTAAAGTTGCAGAAGCTGTACTTCCTGTTAAACCTGTAGTAGTACAATCTATAGCAATTGCATTAGCAAAATCGTCATTTGCAGGTACTGGTGGAGGACAAGCATCTACTGTGCTTCCTAAATTAACATCACAAGCACTGTCAGAATCATGTAATAATGATACATTAACCGCTGTTCCAGCTGGGAAAGGACCCAATGTTACTGTAGTTGGTACGCTCGTTACATCTACATCTGGTTCTCCACCATCATTTGTAACCGTCACTGTTGTAGAATCTCCTAAGTCTGTAACTTCAACATCAATGCTAAATTCAAAACTAGGGCAATCTTCAACTAAAGTAGCTGTTCCTATAGCAGGAGTACATGTTAATGCATCTCTTACTAAAACATCATCAATCCACCACTCAGCAGCAAAAGTTCCTAAGTAATGAAAAGCTACATAAACCTGAGTTCCAGTTGATGGAATAGCATATGGTCCGTTTTGAACCCAAACATCTTCAGTTCCAATAGTAGCATTTAGTGAATTCCATGTTGCTAAAGCAGGATCTCCAGAACCTGTATAATCATCTGACCACAAAACTTCTTGAGTCGCTGCAAAACCAGCAAAATTAACATTGTCAAAATAAAGTAATTCTGGACTAGCCGCTGTAGATAAATCAAATGCAGGCGAAATTAACCATCTGTCGTGGTCTTCACCATTATTAAAATCATCAAAAAATGCAGCTCTTGTTGGTGAATTAGCACGAGTTGCATCTTCAGCCCATGCGTCTCCATTATCTGCAAGCGCAGTACCTACTGCATCAATCCATCCTGTTGGAGGAAATGTTCCACTTTCAAAATCTTCATCTACGTATTGTGCATTTGAATTAAATGAACATACTAAAGCAAAAATCATTAATAAAGTAATTTTTTTCATATTAAAATAAGTATTAGTTAATAAAGTAAATTTGTCGTTAAATGTATTGATTATCTGTTAAATAAGTAATACAGAAAGTCCCTAATCATCAAAAATATAAAAATAATCGGTTAACAGCAAAAATAATCGACAAAGCGTTAAGTTTAGTTTTTTATTAATTTTTGATAATTTATGCCGTTACCTGTTTGAATTACCAAAATATAATGCCCCAATTCCAAATTGGAAACATTAATTTTTGTTGAAGTCACATGATTTAAAAAAGATTTAGATAAAACAGTTTGCCCAATAGTATTTATCAGCTTCAAATGCTTAATAGGTTTCGAATGTTCAATGAATACATTATCTGAAACAGGGTTAGGATATATTTTAGCCTCTAAAGATGAATAGGTTTCAGTTGCTAAGGTTCCTCCTTCCATTACATCTAGAATTTGATTTGCATTAACGTTTACATATACATCTTCAATTCCGCTTAGCCATTTCACTTTTACATAATCAATAACTGAATTATCTGCTAAACCGAAAAACTCAGTATTAGAATTTTGAGATAGATAACCTTCACCTGCGACAGTATATCTATACTGTTTATTCCCGTTTATTGATATTTCTATAAAAGAACCTATACCATCTTTATTCGACACTGTTCCTTCTAGTTTTACCTTGAGCCAATTATTATTACTATTAACACTACAATTATTTTCCCATAAAAACATATTTGCAGCTTCGTTATTCACAATAATATCTGGATAGCCATCATTATTAATATCTCCAATAGCATTGGAATAACTTTCTTCTACATCACTTATAAATCCAGCATTACTAGGAATTACATAATTATTAGTGCCATCATTTTCGTAAAAGGCGGAAGGCAAATACAAGGAATCATCGAGCATTCCGCTGACATAAAGATCTAAATTCATGTCGTTATCGGCATCCAAAAAAACGGCTCCCCAAGCAATACTATTAAAATCTGTTCCATTTGATATAGCGACATTGGTGAAAGTCCCGTCTGCATTATTTCTTAAAAACACGTTTCCAATTTCTGCTTCAGGAATCTCAGGGAATTCATAATTTGTATTGGTAATATATATATCTAACCAACCATCATTATTATAATCGCCTATTGTGGTTGACATTGCTTCCATTAGTGCATCTGCTCCAGTTTGAACACTTACATCAGTAAAAGTGCCATCTCCATTATTATGATACAGAATGTTTGTAGTAACAATTCTATCATTCGCGATATAAATATCTTGCCAACCATCATTATTATAATCAAAGAAACTGGCACAGAACGAAAGATGTCCAACATTAGAAATACCTGCTGTATTGCTAACATTTGTAAACGTCCCATTACCATTATTTTGATAGAGTCTATTGCTTTCAATTCCCGAACGGTAAGTGAGAAAAACATCTAAAAACCCATCATTATTATAATCTCCCCAAGAAGCACCAAAGTTCTTTTCATTACTTGTAAAAATTCCTGATGATAATGTAACATCTGTAAAATTAAAATTACCATCATTATTATAAAGCTTACTTGGAGCAATATATGATGAAACATAAAGATCTTTATCACCATCATTATCGTAATCTATCCAAATCACTTGCTTATACTCGTAATTAAAGTCGGTAATACTTGGAAAGAATTCTGTAAAAGAACCCATATTATTTTTAAAAAATCTAATAGGACTTCCTGCTCCTGTTGCTAAAGTAACATCATCCCAACCATCATTATCAAAATCACAAAACGAAATTCCACCACCAACAAAGCCAATACCATAAGAAGCGTTTAAGCCATGTACATTTGATGTTTCATCAAAGCTTATTTGGGATTGAATAACACTTGAAAGCAATAATAAGCAACTAACAGTTAAGTATTTTTTATTCATGATTTAATTTCTATTGAAAGTAAATTTAATTAAAAAAGATTAGGTACACTTCATGTTTAATTTTTTCTAAATCACATTAGAGCAAAAAAAAGCCACCTGAAAGGTGGCTTTTACCATTACTAAAAAAATAATCTATTGTTTAATAATTCTAATCGTTTCAGTAGAATCATTAATTGTAACTTTAACAAAATATGCACCTTGGTTTAAGGTATTCATATCTAAATTACTCTCTATAGTATTAGGAGTTGCTCTAAGAACCTCTTGTCCTAACATATTGATTACTGATACATTTTGAATCACATTTCTCGACTTTAATGTTAATAAATTCTTTACAGGATTAGGGAAATATGCAAACGCGTTTTCGTTTTCAAATGAATCAAGAGATAAAGTCGCATTGTAAGCAGAAATAGCAAAAGGCTCGTTTTCATCTCCACCATACTCCCAAACTCTAATATAAATTGTTTCTCCAGAATTTAATCCAGTTAAATCTAGTATCGAGAAGTTAAAAGTTGCTGCATCATCATCATCGCATTCAATTAAATTTAAAGATCCACATACTCCTGAATATGCTTCAATCACTGAATCAAATGCTGTATCTCCAGTAGCTGAATCAGGACCTGTCTCAATTGTAATATTCCCATCTGCAGGCACTACAACTGAGTACCACACTCCAGGACCATTTACTCCACAATTATTAGTTTCAGAAGCCAGTGTAGCTCCTATAACAGATCCATCCACTGGATTTGCAGCGAAGTCAACTCCTGGTGTTAGTGGAATAGCTCCACTGCAATCATCGTTTGATGGAGCTGGTGGCAATGTTGAAAATGCAAATGGGCCAACCCAATCACTAGTTTCTCCTCCACAATCTGCTTGCACATAATATTCATAATCTGTTTCAGTTGTAAGTCCGGTAAGTGCATAAGGATTTGTACTAACTGGAGCTAAGGTAGTTCCAGAACCTTGCATGAAGCCAGGAACTCCATATTCAATATTCCATTCCGTTGAAGTTCCATTTTCGTCCCAACTTAAATCAGCCGTAGTTTCTGTAAAATTATTAGCATCTAAATTTGAAGGTGCAGGACATGTAGTACATGTTGCACTAATTTGGAATACCAATCCAGGATCTCCATTAATCCAATTTCCTATTTGAATAAAATATTCAGTTCCTGAATTCGCTAGGAAGGCTACTGAAGTTGGATTTCCTCCAAGATCATCAACTGAAGCTACACAAGTTCCAAGTGTGAAACCACCACAAGTGCCATCAGTACTTTCATAAACACCTATTTGCCCTTCTTGAACAGAAGCATCAACGGTAATCGTAATTTCAGTATCATTTCCAGAAATTTGATACCATACATCATCTCCAATTGTTCCATTACAAGACGTCGCACTTCCTCCAGTTGCTTGAATTGTGGTTTGACCAGTTAATACATCATCACAAGCAATAGGAGTTGCATTTTCACATAAATCATTACTTGGTGGTGGTGGATTAGTAACGGTTAATTCTCCAGACACGAAGTTTGTTCCATCCCAAAAATTCCCATCTGAACCACCAGGATTTATACCTCCATATGTAAACGGTCCACCATCAATTGAATAACGACTAACGTAATAGTACACTCCTTCTGTTCTTCCAGAACCAATTTCTGCAAAATATTCATCGTTGTTGGTAGCTGGACCACTAACATTATATTCAGCTAAAATCCATGTCCAATCACCTGAAGTAAAATCTGCTGTGGTTGTAGCATCTGTTTCACTAACACCAATCCAAGCTACAATACCAGCTCCTTGAGCACCTTGTGGTTCTGTAACTCCAGACTCAAAGACTTGTGTAAAAACATCAAAGTTTTGTCCAGTCTCTATATTACCTTCAAATGGAAATTGTAAATTACAGAAATCTACTGTGTTGTCTGATGGCGTACTTGCATTAATAAAAAGAGAACCTGTTGTAGCTGTTTGTGTTGAAGTGACATTAAAATTATCGGCTCCAAAAGCCATATTAAAAGCTCCAGCTGCAATATAGTATGTTCCTGCTGGAAGTGCATCTATAGTTATAGTACTCAAGGCATCAGTTCCATCATCATCATCATTTTCTATTAAAAATCCATTAGAGTCATAAAGGCCTATTTCAGTGTCAAAATCACCTCCTTCAGTATCTACGGTAAGTTCAAAACAACCTCCATCATAATCTAGCTGAGCCCAATAAATATCTTTAACACTTGCATCATATAACCCATCATTAAAAGAATCTACGTCTAAACAGCCATTTATAGTTAAAATTGCATCTACTCCTGGTATTGTAGGACAAGTAAAAGTAGTATCAGCAAGTGTGAAATCACAAGCGGTATCACTATGTTCAATGGTTAAGGAAACATTAGTTCCACTAGCATAAGGTCCAACTATGTTACTTCCAGCTGCAATAGCAAATGTCGTTGTGCCATCATTGATAAAAGTTGCATCACCAACACTATCGACATCTACATCTAATTGAAATTGCCCATTCCCACAATCATTAACAATTGCAGTCCCATTAACTACAGCTTGAGCACAAGTAAGAGGAGCTGCTGAAGTAATTGTTGGTGAATTTAAACAAAATCCATATTCCCAAGCAGCGCCATTTGGATCATCATCAAATAGTATTCTATATTGAAATCCAGATTGTTGTAAAGCCGTAAAGCTAGCAATATCTAATTCCACGGTTGTATATGAAACCGGAGTTCCTGCACAAAAATCATCGGTTAGAGTAAAATCATTACCAGGCATTGACTCTGGTTCCCAATTTACCCAAGCAACTGCATCTGCATCAAAATACTGAAATCTCAGAAATTCCTCGACAGAAAACTTTCTATACACATAATCTACATTTACGGTTAACAAGGTTTCACCTGCTCCAAAAGCAGCTGTTAAATCAATTACTGGAGATTCTGCAGCAATACTGTCATCACTACCATTTCCAGCATCATCGTCATCATAAGCAAAATTAGCATCTACGGTAGGGTCTGCTTCTAAAGCTCCTGCAGCTACGCTATAAGTACCTGTTAATAGCCAATCAACACTTGGCCAATTCGCTGATTCGTTTAGGACTTGCGCACTTAAATTTGAACCTATCAAAAGTGTTAACGCAAAACATAAACCTAAAGTAATTTTTTTCATATTTGAGTTAGTTTTAGTTATTAATTGCATTAAATTAATCATATTAAAAATGAATGTAGAACCCTTCTTTAGCAAATCGATTAAATGTCAAAAACACAGACAAAATACATATTTACACTACATTTTTTCAAATAAAAAAGCCACTTAATTTAGTCTTAAGTGGCTTTTATTAAATGTGAATTTTTTATCTATTCAACAAATTTATCCATAACAGCATCACTTACTCCCATATTACTGAAACCTCCATCATTAAACAAGTTTTGAAGTGTTACTCGTTTTGTCAAATCACTAAATAATGTAATGGTATAATTAGCACAATCCATTGCAGTAGCATTACCTAATGGCGACATTTTTTCGGCATAAGAAATAAAACCATCAAAACCTTTTACACCTTGTCCAGCTGTTGTTGGAGTTGGCGATTGTGAAATGGTATTCACTCGTACTTTTTTATCTCTTCCAAAGAAATAACCAAAACTACGTGCTATGCTTTCTAAATAGGCTTTATTATCTGCCATATCATTATAATCTGGAAACACACGTTGCGCTGCCATATATGTTAATGCAACAATACTTCCCCATTCATTCATGGCATCGGCTTTATAAAGTGTTTGCATTACCTTATGAAAGGACATTGCAGATACATCTGTTCCTTTTTGGGTCCAATCGTATTTTTGATCTGTATAAGGTCTTCCTTTTCTAACATTAACTGACATCCCAATTGAATGCAATACAAAATCAATTTTTCCGCCAAGGATTTCCATTGATTGTTCTACAAGGTTTTGCAAATCTTCTTCAGAGGTCGCATCAGCAGGAATAATTTGAGAACCTGTTTTTTCAGCTAATTCATTTATTTGTCCCATTCGCATAGCTATTGGAGCATTTGTTAATACAAATGTTCCTCCTTCTTCATGAACACGTTCAGCAGTTTTCCAAGCGATAGAATTTTCATCTAATGCTCCAAAAATGATTCCTTTTTTTCCCTTTAATAAATTGTATGACATATTACTATTATTTAGTCGTTAGTTGTAAAGCTATTAAGCGTTTGCTTTTATTAATCAAATGAATTTTAATACATGTTTCAAAGTTAAGAAAACTTTAATCTTTATACTTTATACTTTGTTTTTTTAATTCAGTAATTCTTTTGCATGCGCAATTGCAGAGGTTGATACGTCTACTCCACCTAACATTTGAGCAATCTCAACAATTCGATCATTAGGACTTAATTGTTTGAGTTGTGTCTGTGTCACATTATTTACATCTTCTTTGAACACTTTAAAATGGGTATCACCTTTAGCTGCAATCTGTGGTAAATGTGTAATTGTAAATACTTGCATAGACTTACTCATTTGTTGCATTATTGTCGCCATTTTATTTGAAATTTCACCAGAAACACCAGTGTCAATCTCATCAAACATTATGGTTGGTAAGTGCATATATTTTGATAGAATTGACTTTATAGCCAACATAATTCTAGATAATTCTCCACCTGAAGCCGATTTTTTAAGTTCATTAAATTGTCCTCCTTTATTGGCTGAAAACAAGAATTGAAGTTCATCCCTTCCGTTATTCAAAAATGAATTTGTAGGAACTAATTGGATATTAAACTTAGCATTCGCCATTCCAAGCGTGGCTAAAATGGATTCTAACTGAGATACTAATTTAGGAATAATGGCAGTTCTATTGCTATGAATGGATTCTGCTTCTGAAATTAATTTTAATTCAAGAGCATTAATCTCATCCTCTTTTTTTGATATAAAAGCATCTAGGTTTTCAGTTTCAAAAACCTTGGAATTTAACTCTTCTTTTATTTCAAGTAATTCTTCAATACTAGATACAGTATGCTTTTGCAACAAATTATTAATTATTTGAAGCTTAGCATTTACCTGTTCTAATCGATTAGGATCTGCTTCCAATTGCTCTTGAAGATTTTCGATTTCTGAAAACACATCATCTAATTCTATTAAACTGCTTTGTATTCGACTAAAAATAGAATGGTATTGATTTGAATAACCTGAAAGCTTAGAAAATTGATGTTTTAGTTCAGTTAGGTTAGAAATAATTCCAATATCTTCATTGCTCATTAAATCATTAGACAAAGACAATTTTTCCTTTATTTCTTCTACATTATTAAGCGTGTCATATTCAGTTTCCAACGTTTCTAATTCACCAGAAATCAATTTAGCACCTTCGAGTTCATTCAACAAAAACGAATTATAATCTAACTCTTTTATTGCTACACTTTTTTTATCCTGAAGTTCTAGAAGTTCGCCTTTTAAACGTTTAAATTCTTTTAATACAACACTATAATTTATTAAGATCTTTTCATTATTTGCTAGCGCATCGATAACCTGAAATTGGAAATTATCATTTGTAAGTTGCAAGGTTTGATGCTGAGAATGTATATCTAGCAAACGCTCTCCTAATACCTGTAAACTGTTTAAGTTAACTGGAGTATCATTAATGAAGGCTCTAGATTTACCAGATGGTAAAATCTCTCTTCTAATTATTGTTTGAGTTTCGTAGTCTAAATCTTCTGATTTAAAAATGGACTTTAAATTATACTTAGCTATATCAAAAGTAGCTTCAATGATGCATTTTTTCGACTTATCCTTTACATTACTTAAGTCTGCTCGTTTCCCTAAAATAAGTGACAATCCTCCTAAAAGAATTGATTTACCTGCTCCAGTTTCTCCAGTAATAATTGTAAGTCCAGTGTTAAAACTTACATTTAATTCGTCGATAAGAGCGTAATTTTTTATGGCTAAATTCGTGAGCATATTACAAGTTAAATGGCATCTAATAAACTACTTTTTGCATCTTAGTTTTGAAGTGCAATTATTAAAGTTAAAAATAAGGATAAAAACGTAAACTCTAGAAATTAATATTACGCCATTTTGAAGCATGCATTGGAGCAATTTTAGTTAATGTAGAAACCAAATCTGAGATATTGACTGTTGGTCCACCACTGAAAACATCTTCAATTTCTTCTGCTTTTGCATCAAAAAATACACGTAGCAAATACGAATTTGGTCGTCTGCTATTCATTTGCTTTAAAGCTCCTATACTTTTTGCAATGGCCAACTTTCCTTCTTTTGTGTCTTTACTCATTTGATCTAGACCACTTCTATGATATTCATAAAGAACATCTCTAAATTCTTTATAAGTATCAGATAATACGTTATCGATAAGAATAAAGCGGGATTGATTGCCATCTTCAAGTTTCCAACCACTAAAATTTCCTTGTTGAGAATAATTTGAAATCACTTGAGCTTGTGTATAGTATTCTGCGCCTCCTTTAGGAGAAAAGGTATCTGCATCCATTCCTAAAATCATATAGACGTGAAATGCTAAAACTGAAATTAAATTAGACTCAAACTGATTCTCATTATACACCATGTTTTGAAATTCTAAATACTGAAAATCAAAATCCTTATCATTATAGTTATAAACTGGAGTGCTGTATGATGAGCCATAAACTGGTCTTACAGATTGCACTTGTATAGACCCGTTAAAAATATCATTTGTATAATCATTTACATTAATGACCATACTACAATTGATACGCTCTTGTGGCTTAAACGTTTTATTAGTCCAAGTTGTATTATTTATAAATTCTTTTAGTTGTCGTTCAAGAGTTTTAAAAACCTGAACGTTTTCATTTCCAGTCAGTTGAGCATTTACTATGACTTCACAATTAAGTTCTTGTGAATATGATTGAAATGAAAATGTAAATAGTAAAAAATAAATAAATTTACGCATGCTGTTGTTTAATAATTTGTTGCATTAAATCCTGAGCAACTTCTGTTTTAGATTTGAGCTCGTGTTCTATGACCTCTTCGGTATCTGTTATAAAAGTAACTTTATTTGTTGAACCACCAAAACCAGCTCCTTTATCGTTTAGAGAATTTAATACAATAAGGTTTAAATTTTTAGCTTTCAACTTCCCTTTTGCATTATCAAGTTCATTGTTAGTTTCTAGTGCAAATCCAACTAAAAATTGATTGTTTTTAATCGCACCTAACGACTTTAAAATGTCTTTTGTTTTCTCCAACTCAATACTAAACGTTGAAACAGCCTTTTTTATTTTTTTATCTGAAACATTTTTTGGCCTATAATCTGCTACAGCTGCTGAGAGAATAGCAATATCTACCGAATTAAAATGTAAATGTGCAGCGTCATACATTTCAGAAGCGCTTGTAACATGCGTCACATCTATTAAGCTATGTGATACTTTTTGCTGTGTAGGTCCAGAAATAAGAATCACCTCTGCTCCTAAATTTGATGCTGCTTTCGCAATTTCAAATCCCATTTTACCACTAGAATGATTACCAATAAAACGAACTGGATCAATTGCTTCGTAAGTTGGTCCAGCAGTAATTAATATCTTTTTACCACGTAACGGAAGTTGCTCTAAAACATCATTTTCAATAAACGAAATTATATCTTCAGGTTCAGCCATTCGACCTTCTCCTACTAAACCACTAGCTAATTCACCAGAAGTGGCTGGAATCATAACATTCCCAAAAGATTTTAATTTTTCAAAAGACGCTAAAGTCGATGGATGCTTATACATGTCTAAATCCATTGCTGGTGCAAAATATACTGGACATTTAGCTGAAAGATATGTTGCAAGCAATAAATTATCACAAGTACCATTTGCCATCTTAGACATTGTATTTGCTGTTGCTGGAGCAATAACAAACAGATCTGCCCAAAGACCTAGTTCGACATGATTATTCCACATGTCATTGTCATCATCGTCATTAGTAAACGAAGAATGCACTGGATTTTTAGATAAAGTTGAAAGTGTTAAAGGTGTAATGAAGTCTTTAGAAGCAGGTGTCATAACGACCTTTACGTTAGCACCTGCTTTTATAAATAACCTAACTAGGCTGGCTGTTTTGTAAGCAGCAATACCAGCAGTAATGCCTAAAAGTATATTTTTGCCGCTTAATATAGACATCCTAATTATTCCTGAATGTCGTCATCAGTATTTCTATAGTAGATTTTATCATCTAACCATTCTTGTACTGCTAACGCATGTGGTTTTGGTAATTTTTCGTAGAATTTAGACACTTCAATTTGCTCTTTATTTTCAAAGATTTCTTCAAGACTATCATTATAAGTCGCAAATTCTTCTAGCTTATCTACTAATTCTCTTCTGATATCAGTATTAATTTGTTCAGCTCTTTTAGAAATTACTGAAATTGCTTCATAGATATTATCTGTTGTCGCATCGATAATATTTCTATCATACGTTAACGTTGATACAGGAGCATTCGTTTTCTTTAAATCTGTCATAATATTATGATTAACTTTTGGTATTGAATTGTTGTAATTGGGTTTGCATTTCCTCATTCATTTTAGCTACTTCATCAGTTCTTTCAGAATTAGGATAATATTTTATAAACGTATTATAATAGCCCATAGCTATTGCTAGTCTTTGTTCTTTTTTGTTTCTAATACTATTAATGGCTAATTTAAATGAAGAATCCAAGCGATAAAACATGGCTTCTTCTCTAAAGCTAGTTCCAGGAAATTCAATTAAAAAATTATCAAAAGCCTTAATAGCAGCTTCATAATCTGATGATTCAAAATAAGCAATTTTATTATACTGCTTTGCGATTTCAAAAGCTTTCTTTTCTAATTTAAAATCTAATTCATTTATTAGCTTATTTGTTTCAGCTAAATATTCAGAATCTGGATATCTATTAATAAATAATTGTAATTTTTCAAGTGCTTCAATAGTTTCTCCTTGCTCTTTTGAATATACAGGAGATAACATATAATAACTCTTGGCAGACAAAAATGCAGCTTCTTCTGCTTTATCACTTTTTGGATAACCATCTGTAAATCGTTCAAAATGGTATCCAGAAATATGATAATCCTCCATTTGGTAAGACGACATCGCACTCATAAACATTAATCGTTCTGCTTGAGGCTTACCTCTGTATTTAGGTATGACTTGTTTAAACAGTTTTTCAGCTTTCGAAAATTTACCAGCTTCAAATAGTTTTGTAGCCATATCTACTTTGGTCTTTAAATCTTCAGATTTCAAGGCTTTTTGGTACTCACTACATGATGATAGTGTGATGGCTAATAAAAGGATGTAAACAAATTTCTTCATAAATAAAAAACAGGTTGCAAAAGTACGTATTTCTAACGTATAATAAAAACTAATATTTGTTGCTAAAGTAAACGTTGAAAACAGACCGTAAGTATGTTTAAGTATATTTTAACTTTTTAAGAATCAATTGAGTCCTTGAAGTTCTTTTTTAATAGCTTTTTTCAATGTTTCTGTAGCCTGAACTAATGGCAATCTTACATTCGGTTTAGCCAAATCAAGAACGTCTAATACAGCTTTAATTCCTGCTGGATTATTTTCTGAAAAAATTAAACTAGTAATCTCCATTAATTTAAAGTGAATCGCATACGCTTCTTTCGCCTGTCCTTCTAACCCCAAACGAATCATTTTAGAAAATTGTTTAGGTAAAGCTTGACCAATGACTGAAATTACTCCAGCACCACCAGCTAATACAACACCTAGTACCAAATCATCATCTCCAGAAATGATTAAGAAATTATCCGGTTTATCTCTCAATAGTTTTAAATACTGATGCACATTATTTCCAGCTTCTTTTACAGCAATAATATTATTGAAATCAGAAGCTAAACGCAACGTTGTTTCAGGAGACATGTTTGAAGATGTTCTGCCAGGCACATTATACATAATTATATCAACAGGACAAGCTTGAGAAATAACTTTAAAATGTTGATAAATGCCTTCCTGAGTAGGTTTACTATAATATGGAGATACCGATAATATTGCGTCTATCTCACTTAAATCGGTTGAATTAATTTCATTTATTACCTCAGCCGTATTATTCCCTCCAATACCTAAAACTAAAGGAACTCGTCCATTATTTGCTTTAATAATTGTCGCTGTAATCTCTTTCTTTTCATCTTTAGTTATGGTAACACTTTCACCTGTAGTGCCCGAAATAACTATATAATCTGTACCATTTTCAATATTATAATTTACTAAATGAGTTAATGCAGAATAATCTACAGATAGATCATCATTAAATGGTGTTATTATAGCGATTCCTGTGCCTTGAAATTTTGTCATTATATTTTGTTTAATACGTGTAAATATTTGGTCAATTCACTAATAAAAAGTTCAATTTGTTTTGTTTTGACATTTATCATTAAATCGTACATTCGTTTATCTTCTTGTGATAATCCTACTTTAAAATTTGCATTTGAAGCTGCAGTTATTAGCTTTAATTCTAAACTATCATTGGTGTAATAACTAATTAGCACATCAAATTTAGTATCGATAAAAGATTGTAAATCAACATTTTTAATTTTGCCTTTCCATCCAAAATCTTTTGGATTAAAGTAAGTGTCCCAAAGCGGATTAGCATCTTTAGCATCTTCAACAAACGCTATTATTTTAATTTTAGATTGAGAAATTCCAAGTTGATTAAAATAATTTCTAAAAGCATCAAAATCTGAAAACTCATTCATATTCAAAATAACACCAACAGATTTCATCTTCATATTACTAACAGCAACTTGACGTGCATTTAGTAATTTGTTAATATATTTTTGATTGGAATTTGCCTTAAATGCCTTTAAAATCATTTATATTTATGCTTTGTACAAATGTAGTAAAAAAGTAACTGCATGTTTTGTTAACGATTGCATAAATCCCTTATGAAAAACATCTTTTTTTTAACATGCTTATCCCTAATTCTGTTTTCGTCTTGCAAGTCAAATCATCTTTATAAAATTGAAGGACGACAAATAGCAATTACAGATAGTTTAAAGGCAGATCAATCTATTGAAGATTATATAGAACCATACAGGATTCAGATTAACACAAGTCTTGATAGTGTAATTTCTTACGCCAAAGACACCTATTCAAAACGAGATGGTCACTTAAATACTGCAATAGGAAATATGATGGCAGATGCTGTTTACGAACAATCTAATCCAGTTTTCAAATCAAGAACAGGACATGATATTGATTTTGTATTACTTAATCATGGTGGTATTCGTTCTATTATTTCTAAAGGAGCTATTTCAACACGAACGGCTTATAGTGTGATGCCTTTTGAAAATTCTGTTGTAGTTGTAGATATGAAAGGAGATAAAGTACAAGAATTAGTAAATTACTTAGTTAAGGAGCAACGTGCACATCCCATTCATGGCCTACAAATTATTCTAGATCAAAATTTAGAATTAAAATCGGCAACAATTGGTGGCGAAAATATAGATCCAAGTAAAACGTATCATGTAGCAACAAATGATTATTTATATAATGGAGGTGATCGGATGACCTTTTTTAAACCGAATGAAAAACTACATGATCTTAATTATAAAATTAGAAATGTGCTTATCGATTATTTTACTAAAAAAGATACCATTGCTCCTGTTATAGATGATCGATTTATTCAAATAAAACAATAAGCCAAATGAAAAGAAGAGATTTTATTCAGAAAACAACGGCAGCTTCCGCTTTAATTGGACTTGGAGGATTTGGCTTATCATCTTTTGCTTCTTCTGTAAAGAAAATAACAATTCTACATACCAACGATGTACACAGTCATATTGATCCTTTTGGTCCAGATGATGGTCGAAATCCAAATAAAGGAGGTGTGGCTAGACGTGCTAGTTTAATTACTTCAATACGAGAAGACAATCCCAACACCTTATTATTAGATGCTGGAGACATTTTTCAAGGCACACCTTATTTTAATTATTATGGCGGAGAATTAGAGTTTAAATTAATGAGCATGCTTAAGTATGATGTGGCCACTATTGGTAATCATGATTTTGATAATGGCATTGACGGCTTGTACGCACAATTACCTCATGCTGATTTTGACTTTGTATCTGCGAATTATGATTTTTCGAATACGGTTATGGATACGCATGTGAAACCGTATAAAATAATAGTAAAAGACGGGATTAAAATTGGAATTTTCGGTCTTGGTGTTGAACTACAAGGATTGGTAAGTGAAAATTTGTACAAAGAAACAGTATATAATAATCCTATCGAATCTGCTCAAGATATGAGTCGAATTTTGAAAGAAGACGAACACTGTGATCTTATTATTTGTTTGTCACATTTAGGTTATGATTACAGTAATATTCCAGGAAAAATAGGTGATTTAAGACTTGCTGAAGCTACAAAAGACATCGATTTGATTATTGGAGGTCATACGCATACATTTTTAGATAAGCCAACTATAGTGAAAAATATAGTAGGTAAAAACACCTTAGTTAATCAAGTAGGTTGCTTTGGAATTAATTTAGGTAAAATCGACTTTTATTTTGATTCAAACAAAAACAAATCTGCCAACGGAACATCTATTATTGTATAACATTATTCTACACTCATATCTCTTAATTGCTGAGTAGTTGTCACAAAATAATCACTTAGATTCATTTTCTTCTCATTATTTTTTAACGTATGAAAGTCATAAACATACTTGTAAAGTAAAAACAAAGCACTAATGTGTAATGTTCTTTCAAAGACTTCAAATAACCAAAAATAAATATATAGGTTGTTTATATAATGTAAAACATCAGAAAATACAAAGCAGAAAACCATTAATAAAAATGTAATGGATTGTCCAGTTTCTTTGCTGAGATAAACCGCAAAAGAGAAATACATTAACGCAATTAAAGTTATTCCGTGACATACATAAAGTACTAAATTCACTTCGTCTACAAAATTCTCTTTGGCAACTTCGAATAGTACATATAAAAAATAAGAATTTAATAAAAGGACAAGTATTAGATATACAGATACTAAACTATCAAATTTAATTTTCTTGAGCTTACCCAATAAAATAAAAATCAGCAGTAAGTAACCACCAATATACATACTCTTAGAAAGTTTTAGCATGATTTCACCAAAACTAAATACAGCAAAAGCATCACCAATAAAGAATACAAGGAACGTAGTTAGAAATACATTTGCCATTTTGTTTAATTGGCAAAAATAGAAGGTCATTAAAATGGTAACTGTTATAAGTTTAACCGTTTTTGGTACCATTATAGAATCAAAATAAGTTGCTACTGCAGAGCACAAAACGATGACCGTAAGTACGATGACCATAATCAAATTTGGCGAAAATTTGTGGGCTTTTTTCATAATATTTCCAATAAGTAGGTAGGCAAATATATAAAAAATATTACACTTAAACGATAAATTTATACTTTTTATCGATTTTTTTAATGATTTCAGCCTGAATTAGAAGTTTTCAAGGAATATTACGTCTAAACATAAAACCACTTTTGACATGAAAAAATATTTTCCATTAGTACTAAGAATTATTGTCGCTATAATTTTGATTCAAACTTTAAGATTCAAGTTTACTGCACATCCCGATAGTGTTTATATTTTCACGCAAGTTGGATTAGAACCTTTTGGAAGAATAGGCATAGGAATTGCAGAACTTATTGCTGGCCTTTTATTACTTTTTAGGAAGACGGCATGGGCTGGAGCAGTATTAACCTTAGGAATTATAGGAGGCGCAATTATGATGCATCTCACCCAATTAGGTGTCGAAATAAATGGTGATGGAGGTGTTCTATTTATAACAGCTGTAGTAACGTTTATACTTTCTGGAATTATACTTTATATATATAGGAAAGATCTTCCTATAATTGGAAAACGATTTCAGCCTTCAACATGAATATCCTGCTGGTTGTAATCAACAATTTCTCTATGTTGCAAACATGACTGTAAGTAAAAGAAAATAAAAGCAAAAACTAAAAACATAGAACATAAAACATTAAGCAAATTAAAGTCTGCTATGTAAAAATATGCGAGTTGTATGATTTCTGAAAACATGATACAAATAGCACCAATTAATAAATTCATTGATTTCTTATCATCTCTATACATATAATTTATAAGTGCCATGGCCATTAAAAGCATCACTACCGAATTATAAAGCAACTCTAGGTAATATTCATTATACGAAAAATCTTTTTTTGTAGTATCCGAAACGAAATACACAAAAAATAAACCTAAAATAAAGAGTAAACATATCTGAAATGGAAATTTCAAAAATACCTTTTTGATGTTCATTGAAACAGCAATTCGAGCTATTAAAAATAGATATGATATAATATAAAGTGAATTACCTATATAATAAAAATAGTCTATATCTGGCGTAATATCAAAGTTTATGGTCCACGTGATATAATTTAGAATTTCAGATATAGCGAAGAACACCAAAAATAATAAGAACAAAGGATGCTTATTTTTTTTCCTTATAACATACAGAAACGTTAGTAAGACGACTGCTAAAGCCCTTACTCCTGCAGCCTCAATTTCGAGGCCTTTGAACTGGAGTCCAAGAAAAAATATACTAAGAGCTAAAATGAGTGCTCCTAAAAACTTTCCTATCTGCATATTATTATCTAATTATTAATAAGCAAATATAAAAATATCATCCGATTAAACGTTTAAAATCTTATTTAATCGATGAAATACATTTAAAAGTAGGAATTTACTTAATTAATAATAAAAACTCACTTTCTGATACAATAGGAATATGAAGTGATTCAGCCTTTGTACGTTTACTTGGTCCCATTTTATCACCTGCAACCAAATAATTAGTTTTAGAGGAAATTGAAGATGACACTTTTCCGCCATTGTCTTCAATTAGTTTTTTTAGTTCAGTTCTTGACACCGTTTCAAATACTCCAGAGACGACTATTGATAAGCCTTTTAGTTTGTCTGTTTGATTGGCTAACTTTTCTGCAGATAATTCTAGTTGAAGTCCATTTGCTTTTAATTTATTAATGAAATTCATATTCTCTTCAGAAGAAAAGAACTCGATAACACTCTGTGCAATGCGTTCTCCTATTTCATCTACAGCAACTAAATCGCCATTTGAAGCTTGAGCAATAGCATCTATACTTTTATAATGCCTAGCCAGCTTCTTCGCTACAGTTTCACCTACATATCGAATTCCTAGTGCAAACAACACACGTTCAAATGGTACTTGCTTTGATGCTTCAATTCCATTAATAAGGTTTTCAGCACTTTTTTCAGCCATTCGTTCTAAAGGCAATACATCTTCTTTAGTCAAAGCGTACAAGTCTGAATAATTAGAAATCAAGCCTTCATTAACTAACAAGGCAACCGTTTCTCCACCTAAACCTTCGATATCCATTGCTTTTCTTGAAATATAATGCTGAATTCTACCAATAATTTGCGGATTACAACCATTGTAATTCGGACAATAATGTTTTGCATCTCCTTCTTGTCGGACTAATTCGGTCTGACATTCCGGACAATGTGTTATGTATTGTGTTGGTTTTGAATTTTCTGGTCGCTGACTTAAATCCACTGCAATAATCTTCGGAATGATCTCACCTCCTTTTTCAACATAGACTTCATCACCTTTTCTAATATCTAACTTTTCAATTTGATCTGCATTATGCAAGGATGCACGTTTTACAGTTGTACCAGCTAATTCTACTGGTTCTAAATTAGCTACTGGTGTAATCGCTCCAGTTCGACCAACTTGATAGGTTATTTCATTTAATCGTGTCGAGACTTGTTCAGCTTTAAACTTGTAAGCCATTGCCCAACGAGGCGCTTTTGCAGTGTAACCTAATTCTTCTTGTTGTTGCAAACTATTCACTTTAATAACAACTCCATCCGTTTCATAAGGTAAATTATGTCGATGTACATCCCAATAGTCTACAAACTCTAAAACCTCATCAACAGACCTAGCAAGCTTTGCTGCTTCTGGCACTTTGAAACCCATTTGTCTAGCCTTATCCAAGCTTTCAAATTGCGTTGAAAACCCCAAATTTCTGCCAATAATACTATATAACAAGCAATCTAATGGTCGTTTAGCAACTTCAGCGCTGTCTTGTAATTTTAAACTTCCTGATGCTGTATTTCTTGGATTACGGTAAGGCTCCTCTCCTGCCTCAAGTCGTTCTTCATTCATTTTATGAAAGCCTTCAAATGGCAACACGATTTCACCTCTTATATCAAACTTTTCAGGGTAATCACCTTTCAATTGTAATGGCACAGATTTTATGGTTTTGACATTAGCTGTCACATCATCACCTTGTGTTCCATCGCCTCTTGTAACGGCTCTAACTAGACTACCTTTTTCATACGTTAAGCTTATAGAAGCGCCATCATATTTTAACTCACATACAAATTCAACTGTTCCATCTATAATTTTTTCAATCCGTTTTTCCCAGTCTAATAAATCATCTTTTGAATACGAATTATCCAAAGAATACATACGATGTTGATGTGCAACGGTTTCGAAATTCTTAGTAATTTCTCCTCCTACACGTAATGTTGGAGAATTAGGATCATAAAACTCAGGATATTTAGCTTCTAAATCTTGCAACTGTTTAAGTTTCATATCAAACTCAAAGTCAGCAATAGTTGGATTGTCTAAAACATAGTAGTTATAATTATGTTCGCGTAATTCGTTGCGTAGTGATTGGATTTCAGCTTCTATACTCATTAAAAATCGTCGTGAAAAGTTAACTTTTTACCTTATATTTAAAGCATCTAATATACTAAAATGAATGTCAAGACAATTGTGCTTTTCTGTCTTTTTATCAGCTTTTTATTCAGTTGTCAAGATATTGAAATTCCACATATTAAAACTCAAATTATTCCTGTCCCTTCATCACATTACATCAATAAGGGAGCCTTTGTTTTAGACAATTCAACCGGAATTCAACATAATAATAGATTCAAAATTGCTGCTGAATTTCTAAAATCTTATATCGAAAAAGTAAGTAACATTAAGCTTGAAAGTAATTCCAAGATTTCATTAAATATAGACGAATCTATGACTAATGAAGGCTATTCCTTAGTAATTTTACCTAACAAAATAGAAATTAAAGCAAAAACAGATCAAGGCGCTTTTTATGCCGTTCAAAGTTTACGTCAACTTTTGCCTCCCGAATTTGAAAATGGTACTTATACCAAAAAAGAGATTGCAATTCCTTGTGCAACAATTAAAGATGCACCACAATTTCAATATCGTGGCATGCACTTAGATGTTGGTCGACACATGTTCTCGGTAGATTTTATTAAACGCTACATTGATGCACTTGCGATGCTGAAAATGAATACCTTCCATTGGCATTTAACTGAAGATCAAGGTTGGAGAATCGAAATTAAAAAATACCCAAAACTCCAAGAAGTTGCAGCTTTTAGACATGAAACATTAATTGGACATTTTAGCGACCAACCTCATCAGTTTGATGGCAAACGTTATGGCGGATTTTACACACAGGAACAGATTAAAGATGTAGTCGCTTATGCGCAATCGCGTCATGTGACAATAATTCCGGAAATTGAATTACCAGGACATGCACAAGCTGCTATTAGTGCTTATCCTAATTTAGGCTGCACAGGTGAACAGGTTGATGTGGCTGAAAAATGGGGTGTTTTTGAACATATTTATTGTTCTAAAGACGAAACCTTCCAATTCCTTGAAGATGTTTTAGACGAAGTCATTGCATTATTTCCAAGTGAGTTCATTCATATAGGAGGTGATGAAGCGCCAAAAACCAAATGGAAATTTTGTAACCAATGTCAGAACCGAATTAAATCCAAAGGTTTAAAAGATGAACATGAATTACAAAACTATTTCATTACTCGTATTGAAAAATATCTCAACTCTAAAGGCAAACAAATTATTGGTTGGGATGAAATTCTAGAAGGTGGTTTGGCGCCAAATGCAACGGTCATGTCTTGGCGAGGAACAAGAGGTGCAGTTGAAGCAGCAAAGCAAAAACACAATGTTGTAATGACGCCAACATCACATTGCTACTTTGATTATTATCAGTCTACAAATCCAGACGAACCTTTAGCTATTGGAGGCTATTTACCATTAGAAAAAGTATATAGTTTTAATCCAATCCCTTCAGAATTAAATAAAGAGGAAGCTAAATATATTCTAGGTGCTCAAGGGAATATATGGACGGAATACATGCCAACTGAAGATCAAGTTGAATATATGGCATTCCCAAGAATACTAGCCATGAGCGAAGTTGTTTGGTCAAAAACTGAAGACAAAAACTATTTAGATTTTGCCAAACGTGTTGAACATTTCAACAAACGATTAGATGCTCTAGATGTTAATTATGCGAATCATTTATATGAGATTTCAGGCGAACTCATTTCAGATAACAACAAAACAGAATATGCACTTTCAACGGTTTTAGATGACAAAACCATTCGCTATACTTTAGATGGTAGTGGACCCAAATTATCTTCTAAAATCTACACCCAAGCCATTCCAATTGAAAATAGCAAGACAATTAAAGCTGCTGTTTTTGATTCAGAACAAAGATTAGGTAACATCTTTTCTGAATCCATCAATTACCATAAAGGGCTTGGCAAAACCATTACTATCAATAAAGAACCAAGTCCTGTGTACTCTGGAAGTGGTACTCAAGGTTTGATTAATGGAATTTCAGGAAGTGATTCGCGTTATGGTGACAAAGAATGGTTAGGATTTTGGGGAGAAGATTTAGAAATAACTATTGATTTAGGAGAAGAAACAGAAATTAATTCTATTGAAACAAGATTCCATAATGGCAACGGACAATGGATTTATGCTCCTAAAGAAATTGCTGTTAGTTTTGACAACAAATCACCTTTTGTAATAGATATTTCAAATTCTACAGAATTATTAATTCCTATTAAAATTACGAAACCAGTTAATACACGAACCATTAATTTTAGCATTCCAAACTATGGAATCATTAAAGAAGGCAAACAAGGCGCTGGCAATAAAGCTTGGACATTCATAGACGAAATCATAATTAATTAATATGTTGTTAGAAATTTGTGCCAATTCATTCCTATCCGCCAAAAATGCTCAAGATGCTGGAGCACCTCGTATCGAATTATGCTGTGAATTATCCGTTGGAGGAATCACTCCAAGTTACGGTTTGATTAAACAAGTCGTTTCAGAATTAGATATCGAAACATTGGTATTAATCAGACCTCGAAGTGGAAACTTTCAATATTCCAAAGCTGATTTTGAGATCATGAAACAGGACATTAAAATCTGTAAAGACTTGGGTTGCCATGGTATTGTTTCAGGTGTTTTAAATCTCGACAATACGATTGATATAGAACGAACCCAAGAACTAATTGAACTATCAAAAC
The DNA here is from genome assembly GCF_034670085.1 of Psychroserpens sp. Taxonomy (GTDB): domain Bacteria; phylum Bacteroidota; class Bacteroidia; order Flavobacteriales; family Flavobacteriaceae; genus Psychroserpens. Next base: position 206,675 of record NZ_JAXMOD010000002.1, read on the forward strand.
CTTTGTCGTTTACCTTCCATCGTGCTTTTGATGTGGTACCAAACCCTGTAATAGCATTAGAACAACTCATTGATTTAGGAGTTCATAGAGTTTTAACTTCGGGACAACAACCAAAAGCCATAGATGGAATTGAAACTTTAGAAACTTTAAAATCTCAAGCAAACGACCGTATTACAATTTTGGTTGGCAGTGGAATTTCTTCTAAAAATGCTAAAAGATTTAAAGATGCAGGTTTTAACGAAATTCATGCTTCCGCTTCGGAAATTATATCAACAGCAACTTCAGTCTATTTTGGAAGCACACCTCAAACTATTTCAAATGTTACTGAAATTAAAGCGATTCTAAAACAAATCAACTCATGAAATTTAAAAGTCTCTTATTACTGGTTATTCTAATCAGTTCATGCCAACCTCAACCTCCTAAATCGATTGGAGATTCAAATATTTCGGTATTTGATAACACAAACTTGTATTTCGATATGGCATTTAAATCAGATTCTATAAAACGAGATGATAGTATTTTAAGATTAGATGCAGGACGTGTGCTTGTGAAAAAAGTAAAAATTCCTGTATACGAAAAACAACCCAATGCTACTGTTAATGTAACATTAACCTCAAATGGAGATCCTTGGGATAAATCGGGTTCTTTGTTTGTCATACCAAATCTCACAAATCTCAATCTTGTAGATTTTGAAACTGGACAATTTGATTTGAAGCAACTCAACGAAAAATATCCTGCGACTATTCCATTTCAAAAAGACAGTTTAAAATACATACCTAATGTTGAATTGTTACGATTTATGACACCTTTTGGCGTTGGTCATTTCACAAATGATGAACGTGTAAAAAACAGAAAACCGCCTTATATTCCTCATTGGGAAGAACAAGTAAAATGGTCTCAAGACATCACACACCTTATTCCATTATTAGAAGGTGAAGTTTATATTGGTGTTATGATTGACACCTGGACAAAAGAAGGTTACACTATTTCTGTCGATTTAAACTTTACAGAAAGTGCTATTCCTAATCATATTAAGACATCACAATCGGTTATTCCTTTAGTAAACACTAGTAAATATGCTTCAGAGCAACGACTTTATGATGATTTCTCAAAACAGCCAATTGAAGTAAACTTTACTACTGCTTCTATATACAAAAATGCAAAACTATACTTTATAACAACTGGTCATGGAGGTCATGCAGAAGGTGATGAGTTTGTGAAGAAAGAGCATCGTATTGATTTTGATGGTAAAACTATTAAATCATGGATTCCTTGGAGAGATGATTGTGCTAGTTTTAGGCGCTTCAATCCTACGTCTGGAACTTGGCTAGCCAAGGATTTCATGGAAGAGGAACTTTCAGATGATCGTATTGCATCGTCAGATTTATCGCGTTCTAACTGGTGTCCCGGAAGTGACGTAAAACCAGAAATTATGGATTTAGGAGATTTACAGCAAGGCGAACACGTTTTGAAAATTGCAATTCCTGAAGCCCAAGAAGCAAAAGACAATGAAAACAACTATTGGATGGTATCTGCTTATATCGTTTATGACAATTAAGATGAAAAAACTACTTTTCTACGTTTCCATTTTTATGGTGCTTTTTAGTTGCGAACCAAAACACGATGTTCCTATAACTATTGATTTGCACAACAATTGGCAATTTAAGGCAGTAACTGATTCCATTTGGAAGTCTGCTACTATTCCTGGAAATGTACATTCCGATTTATTTGATCATAAACGTATTGAAGATCCTTTTATTGGTAGTAATGAGGATAGTTTACAATGGATTTCAGAAACCAATTGGGAATACAAAACAAACTTTTCAATTGAAGCACAAACACTTCAAAAAAAGCATATCGAACTCAATTTTGAAGGTTTAGACACCTATGCTTCCGTATTTTTAAATGATAGCTTAATTCTAGATACCAATAATGCCTTTCGAGAATTTACAGTGGATGTTAAATCTATTCTAAAACTTGAAAATGATTTGCGTATCGTGTTAGAACACACCTCAATTTCCCAAGAAAAAGAAAAAGCAAAAGTATCCTATCAACTACCTGAAGGCCATCGCATTTTTACTAGAAAAGCACAGTTTCAATATGGTTGGGATTGGGGACCAAAACTGAATACTTCTGGAATTTGGAAACCTATAGAATTAAAAGCTTGGAATGATTTAAAAATTAAAGACATTGAATTTAAACAAGTAGAATTAAATGATTCAATTGCTATCCTTGCTCCATTTATAGACTTAAAAAAAACTAAAAGTAATGACTTAAATTATGAGGTTTTCCTTAATGACTCTTTACATGCTAATGGCAAATTGCTTGAGTATACACCTGAGGTATTGCCAATAATTACTATCAAAAACCCAAAACTCTGGTGGCCACATAATCTTGGTGAACCATATTTGTATGATATTAAGGTTGTTGTTCGTGATGACAAAAGAATTCTCGACAGCATATCTGTTAAAAAGGGATTAAGAACAATTGAGTTGGTAACCGAAAAAGACAGCATTGGAGAATCCTTCTATTTTAAGGTCAATGATGTTCCTGTATATATGAAAGGTGCGAATTACATTCCGCAAAATAGCCTGCAAAACAAAGTAACAGATTCGCATTATGAGAAGCTTTTAAATGATGTAGTAGATGCCAATATGAATATGCTCAGAGTTTGGGGAGGAGGCATTTATGAACAAGATGTTTTTTATGATTTATGTGATGAAAAAGGGATTTTAATTTGGCAGGATTTCATGTTTGCATGTGCCATGTATCCTGGCGATCAAGATTTTCTTAAGAATGTTCAAAAGGAAGCCATTCAACATATAAAACGTCTGCGAAATCATGCTTCACTAGCGTTATGGTGCGGCAATAATGAAAACTCTGAAGGTTGGCATCGTTGGGGTTGGCAAGCCAATAGAAGTGAAAAAGAAAAGGATGAGATTTGGAATAACTATCTAAAAGTCTTTGACCGTATTCTTCCTCAAGCTGTAGATCAGTATTCAAATACCAGTTACTGGGAATCATCTCCAAAATATGGTCGTGGAAATCCAAAATACAAAACTGAAGGTGATGCGCATGATTGGTGGATTTGGCATGATGCGTATCCTTTTGAACATTTAGAAGCGAATGTGCCACGATTTATGAGTGAGTTTGGATTTCAGTCATTTCCTAGTTATGAAGCCATTCGATACATTAATCAGAATGATTCTATAGAAATTACTTCAGACGGGTTTAAAAATCACCAAAAACATGTTCGCGGTTTCGAATTAATCGATGACTATATGCGACGTGATTTTCCTGTTCCAAATCATCCAGAAGATTATGTGTATGTAAGTCAGTTGCTACAAGCCTATGGCATTACCAAAGGTATTGAAGCGCATCGCAGAGCAAAACCTTATAATATGGGAACGCTCTTTTGGCAACTTAACGATTGTTGGCCAGCTGTGTCATGGTCGAGTATTGATTACTTTGGGAATTGGAAAGCCTTGCATTATCATGCGAAAAAGAGTTTTGAGAATGTAATCGCATCAACTAGTGTTGAAAATGACACTTTGAAAACGTATATCATAAATGATAAATTAGAATCCTTTCAAGATATGTTATGGATTCAAATTTTAGACTTTAATGGAAAAGTTCTTCATGACATTTATGAAACAGTGGATATTAAAGGAAATTCAAGTGCTATCAAATATCAATTAGATTTAAGCACACTTAATTTGAATACAAATGAAATTGTCGTGACTACAACGCTAAGTAATAAAACTACACATTTCTATCTATCTAAACCAAAGGATTTGAAACTCCAAATAGCTCCAATAAAACAAACTATTACTAAAACTGAAAGCGGATTTAAAATTCAATTGCAAAGTACAACACTTCAGAAGAATGTGTTTCTTTACACAATAAATAAAGGACATTTTAGCGACAACTATTTTGATTTGTTGCCGAATAAAGCAGTAACACTTACATTTGAAACGGAAGCTTCAAGCCTTGAAGATTTAAAAATTAAAAGTTTGAACCAATTAGTGAATTAACTACTTCGTACATTTAATCATGCGATCTTTACCAAATAAATCCTGTTTCAACACAATAGATTTAAAACCAAAGTCTTCTAAAAGCTGAATCATGTCCTGACCTAAATATTCGTTGATTTCAAAATACAAAACACCTCCTACTTTAAGCTTGGCTTTCGCAAACTCACAAATCGCTTTGTAAAACTGTAGTGGGTTTTCATCATCAACAAATAAAGCCAAATGTGGTTCATTGTCAAGTACATTGGGTTTAATTTCAGCTTTTTCTAGGTTTCTAACATAAGGTGGATTAGAAACAATAATATCATAACCAGTAGATGTAGACATATCTGGATTCAAAATATCATCATGAATGAAAACTACTTCTACACCATTCAATTCCGCATTTTGCTTTGCAATAGTTAACGCAGCTTCCGAAATATCTAAAGCATGAACCTTTGCTGCTGGAAGATTTTTTGCTAAAGAAATTGAAATACATCCTGATCCAGTTCCAATATCAAGGAGGTTTAAAGACTTCTCGACTGTGCTCGAAGTGACCCCTTCAATTATCAAGCTTACCAACTCTTCAGTTTCTGGCCTCGGAATTAAAGTGTGTTCATTTACTTTAAATGGCAAACCGTAAAATTCAGTTTCGCCTATAACATATTGTATTGGTGTATTACTTTTTAACACTTCTAAAGCACCTAAAAACAAAAGTTCTTGTTCTTTAGTGATTACATATTCAGGGTTTAAAACCAATTGAATTCGTTTTATACTTAAGTAATGTTCCAATAATAAATCGAAGAATGAATTGACTTCATCTTTGCCATAGTCATCATCTAATGACGAATGGAACCTATCAAGAATAGTTTTTAACCTCATAATGTCTTCGTCATCCAAACACCACATGAATAATGTCCTGTGTTTCCTAAAGGTTCTGTTCTATGCTCAAATCCAAAATCCTCATAAATATGAATAGCAGCTTTTAATTGTGAAGCAGATTCGAGATAGCAGATTTCAAATCCGAAATCTTTAGCCGCTTGTAAACACCTTTTAAACATGAGTTTACCAAAGCCTTTACCTCTAACCTTTGGTGAAAAATACATCTTTTGAAGTTCACATACATTAGCATCAAAATCTTGAAGTGGTTTTATTCCTCCACCACCTAAAACTTCATTTTCATTTGCAATTACATAATAAACTTCGCGTTCGCCTTGATAAGATTCGAACATAAATGGCGTTTCAGCATCTTCATAGGCTGTGCCTTTTAATGGAATTTTAAATTCCGGGAAACACCCTTTAATAATTGCTTCAATTTGCGGATTGTCTTCAGGACGTATTTCTCGAATAACAATAGTATCTTTGCTCACTGTAATAGTCTATTTTTGCTCTGTGAAGATAGTACAAATCTGAAAATACTCATATGAAGAAGCTTATAATCTTATCAACACTTGTCATCACTTTTATATCCTGTTCTGTAAAAGAAAAACCAGAATTTTTACGTGTTGAAAATATTAAAGTTTTAGAATCCACAAGTAAAACAATAACGCTTACAGCTGATGCATTATTTATGAATCCGAATGATATTGGAGGTGCATTAAAAACAGATGGTATAAAAGTTATTGTAAATGGTAATGAAATGGCTTCAGTTTCAACTGAATCGTTTGAAGTTCCAGCCAAGATAGAATTTTCTATTCCATTAAGAGCTGATGTTCCAACAGATAGTTTGTTTAGTGATAAAAGTTTAAGTGGCTTATTAGGAAGTTTATTCAGTAAAAAAATAAAGGTGCAATATAAAGGTGAGATTAAATATAAAGTTTTTGGTTTTTCACATACTTATGCTGTTGATGAAACCAAAGATGTTAAAATTAAATTCTAATTGGCTAATCACGAAATACACATACAACGCTGCATAGACATTGCCAAAAACGGATTAGGTAGCACTGCTCCAAATCCCATGGTTGGTGCTCTTATTGTTCATAATAATAAAATCATTGGTGAAGGCTACACTAGTGCTTATGGAGGACATCATGCAGAAGTGAACGCTATCAATTCGGTTAAAAACAAAGACTTATTAAATGAAGCCACACTTTATGTCACGCTCGAACCTTGCTCACATTTTGGAAAAACACCACCTTGTTCAGATGTCATCATTAAACATCAAATTCCGAAGGTCGTAATTGGTTGTATTGATGACAATCCTGAAGTTGCTGGAAAAGGCATTGCAAAACTAAAAGCGGCTGGATGTGACGTTTCGGTTGGTGTTTTAGAAGACCAATGCAAAGCGCATCACCAACGTTTTTTTACGTTTCATAATAAGAAACGACCATACATTATATTGAAATGGGCAGAAACTAGTGATGGTTTCATTGCTCCTCAAACTAAAGACAAGACTGAACCCGTTTGGATTACTAATATATATTCAAGACAATTAGTCCATAAATGGCGAGCTGAAGAACAAGCTATTTTAGTTGGAACCAATACGGTTTTAGAAGACAATCCGAGTTTAACGGTTAGAGATTGGACAGGACAAAATCCCATTAGATTTGTGATTGACCGCAACCATAAATTATCTAAAAAGCATGCTGTATTTAATTCTGAATCTGAAACTATTTGTATTTCCGAAAACGAAGTTGATTTTAAAAACCCTTTAGCTCAAGAAATTTGTAGTTATCTTCATTCAAAAGACATTAATTCAGTTATTATTGAAGGTGGATTGCGAACGCTACAAACCTTTATAGATGAAAACCTTTGGGATGAAGCTCGCATTTTTACTGGAAGATCAGAATTTAAAACAGGCACACAAGCGCCTAAAATTTCAGGAAAACTAATTTCAGAACAAACTATTGTAGAAGATTACCTAAAAATATATGTCAACAATTAAAACAATCATATTCGATTTTGGTGATGTATTCATCAATTTAGACAAAGAAGGTGCCATGAAAAATGCACTCGATATATTTGAATTAGATGAATTACCTGAAGATCTCATTGCCATCAATACGCTCTATGAACAAGGACTAATCTCTTCTGAAGAATTTATTGAATTCTATACTGATAATTTTCAGAAGCTATCAAAAAACAATATTATTGATGCTTGGAATTTCATCTTAAAAGATTTTCCGAAGAATCGCTTAGAATTCCTTCAGAATTTAAAACAGGAAAACAAGTATAAACTCATATTGCTTAGCAACACCAACGAAATTCATATTAATTGGGTTAAAGAAAAAGTGTCATTTTATGAAGAGTTTAAATCCTGTTTTGATCAGTTTTATCTATCACATGAGATCAATTTAAGAAAGCCAAATGAAGATATTTACCAATTTGTGTTAAAACAAAATAATTTAAAAGCTGAAGAATGTTTGTTTATAGACGATACTAAAGACAACACAGATACGGCATCTAAATTAGGCATTCATATTTGGAATATTGATGAAACTAAAGAGAACGTCATCGATTTATTCTCTATTAAAGAAGACTTGTTTTGATATATTTACTATTAAGCATAACAGCTTCAACGCTCATTTTTATCATTTTCAAACTTCTTGATAAATTCAAAATCAATACACTTCAAGCGATTGTTGTGAATTATTTCACAGCCTGTTTATTTGGTGTTTTGAGTTATGACAAACCTTTAAATGTCGGCGAAATTTTAGAATCAAAATGGTTACTTGGAGCTATTGTACTCGCATTCTTATTTATAGCTGTTTTTAATGTAATGGCAATTACGGCCCAACGTAATGGGATTTCAGTTGTTTCGGTAGCTTCTAAAATGAGTGTTATTATTCCAGTAGTTTTTGGTATTTATGCATACAACGAAGGTGTTGGAGCTCAAAAAATTATAGGAATTATTCTCGCACTTATTGCAGTATACTTGACCTCAGTACGACCAAAAACGACAAGTAATTTGGCTAAAGGTCTGTTGTTTCCTATTCTATTATTTTTTGGTTCAGGAATTATAGACACGTCTATAAAATATATTGAAACAACATACATTTCAGAAAATGGAATTCCTATATTTTCTGCAACCATCTTTGCGTTTGCGTTTATTATAGGCTCAAGTATTCTTATTTATAGGTCATTTAAGAAGTCACGTAACATTCCATTTAAAACAATAATAGCAGGTAGCGCATTAGGTATAGTTAACTACTATTCTATGTGTTATTTATTAAAAGCTCTAAATCATGAAAGTCTAGAAAGTTCTACTTTATTTACGGTAAATAATGTGGCAATTGTCATGATATCAACACTTTTAGGACTTTTAGCTTTTAAAGAATCAATCTCAAAAACGAATTGGTTTGGCATCTTGTTGGCTATAGTTTCAATTGTATTAGTAACTTTGTCTTAATGACTGAAAAAGACACGTATAACACAATAACCAAAGCATCTCCTGAAGTGCTTTTTAAAGATAAGAACAGTAAGTTTTTCGGTTATGCATTTCCTGTAAACACTGAAGAAGATGTAAAATCACATCTTGAAGATTTAAAAAAACAACATCACCAAGCAAGGCATTGGTGTTATGCGTATCAGTTAGGCAAGTCTGAAAATGACTATAGTTTTAGAGCTAATGACGATGGTGAACCCAATAATAGTGCAGGAATGCCAATTTACGGACAAATACAATCGTTTGATGTAACAAATATCCTTATTGTAGTAGTTCGATATTTTGGAGGCGTAAAATTAGGTGTAAGCGGACTTATTAATGCTTATAGAACTGGAGCTCAAATGGCTTTAGAAGCTTCAAAAATTGTATCCAAAACAATAAATATTGAATATAGTATCACGTTCGACTATAAAAATATGAATAAGGTAATGCGCATTGTAAAAGAAAAAAATCTAAATGTGATAAAACAAACTTTAGAATTAAATTGTGAACTTAATATTTCGGTAAGGTTAAATGAAGCGGATTCTATTTTTGAAATATTTGACCGTCTATATGAAATTGAAATACGAACATTGAACGATTAAATTTGCAGTTTATCTAAAATATATTCTGGACATCTTGTAGGTCGATTCTTATGAATATCCATAAATACCAAAACAGAATTTCCAGTTGTCAAAATTTCATTATTTTCATTTAAAATTTCATAATCAAATTCAATTTTAGCCGTCGGTTTTTTTACAAGTTTAGTTTTTACTTTAATGAGGTCGTCATAACACGCTGACTTTTTGTAATTTATAGATAAAGTAATTACGGGTAACATAATTCCCTCTTCTTCCATTTGTCTATAAGAAAAACCCATTTTTCGTAGCCACTCAGTTCGTCCTATTTCAAAATATTGAGCATAATTACCGTGATATACAACTCCCATTTGGTCTGTTTCTCCATATCGCACTCTAAATTGTATTTCATCAGGTTTAGTCAGATTCGTCATCGTTTTTGATATTTTTTTTGTAATTTCGACTCGATTTAAACATGAGGAAAAAATTCTAGAAAATCAACACCTTTTGATTTTTTTATTAAATAATTTGTTCACATATTTGTCATGTAAAAATCAACCCAGAGAAATTAGGATTTCTCTTTTTTTTGCTAACTAACTAACAACATAAAAATTACACTTAGAGAATGGATGTAACTGCGCAATCGGTTTGGACTAACTGTCTGTCTTTTATAAAAGACAATATTCAACCTCAAGCCTATAAAACTTGGTTTGAGCCCATAATCGCAGTTAAACTTTCAGATAATGCATTAAGCATTCAAGTACCAAGTAAATTTTTCTATGAGTGGTTAGAAGAACATTATGTAAAAATCCTAAAGGTCGCTTTAACCAAACAATTAGGTGAAACAGCAAAACTGGTTTATGTTATCAAAATGGAAAACACCTATGGTAACAAGCAACCATTTACTGAAAAAATTCCAAGTTCAAATAGAGGCGCAATGAAATCTCAAGATGTAGATGTTCCTCTTAAAAACAAAAATCCTGAATTAAAGAATCCGTTTGTGATTCCAGGAATTAGAAATGTTAAAATTGAATCACAACTCAATCCAAATTATAGTTTCGAAAATTTCTTAGAAGGTGATTCTAATAGGTTGGCTAGAAATGCAGGATTAGCAGTCGCGAATAAACCTGGAGGTACATCATTTAATCCTTTATTGATTTTTGGTGGTGTTGGCTTAGGAAAAACGCATTTAGCTCATGCTATTGGTGTTGATATAAAAGATAAATATCCTGAAAAAACTGTTCTATATATTTCTGCCGAAAAATTCACTCAGCAATATATTGATGCCGTAAAGAAAAATAATAGAAATGATTTCATTCACTTCTATCAAATTATAGATGTTTTAATAATTGATGATGTACAGTTCTTATCTGGAAAATCTGGAACTCAAGATGTATTCTTCCATATTTTTAATCATTTACATCAAAACGGAAAGCAGGTTATCTTAACAAGTGACAAAGCACCTGTTGATATGCAAGACATTGAGCAACGCTTATTATCTCGTTTTAAATGGGGACTTTCTGCAGAACTTCAAAGCCCAGACTTTGAAACTAGAGTTTCAATTTTAAAGAACAAGTTATATCGTGATGGTGTTGAAATGCCAGATGATATTATTGAATATGTTGCAAAACATATCAAAACTAATGTACGTGAACTTGAAGGTGCTATTATTTCTTTAATTGCACAATCATCATTCAATAAAAAAGAAATTACAGTTAATTTAGCTAAAGAAATTGTTGAGAAATTCGTCAAAAACACGAAACGTGAAGTATCAATAGACTACATTCAAAAAGTCGTTTCAGATTATTTCCAAATGGATGTTAGTACACTTCAATCAAAAACAAGAAAACGTCATATTGTTCAAGCTAGACAATTAGCCATGTTCTTTGCTAAAAAATACACTAAAGCTTCCTTAGCAAGTATAGGCTCACAAATAGGTAAGCGAGATCATGCTACGGTTCTTCATGCTTGTAAAACTGTAGATAACTTATCTTCTACAGATAAGCAATTTAGAAAGTACGTTGAAGACCTTTCTAAGAAACTATCCTTATAAGCAATATCATGACTAGTATCTTAATGGTTTGTTTAGGCAATATTTGTCGATCTCCATTAGCACATGGTATTTTAGAATCTAAATTACCCTCAAACCAATTTTATGTAGATTCTGCAGGTACAGCCAACTATCATATTGGTGATGCTCCTGACCATCGCTCTATTAAAGTCGCGAAATCTCATGGTATTGATATTTCAAATCAACGAGGCAGACAATTCAAAGTATCAGATTTTGACACCTTTGATTTCATATTTACTATGGACGACTCAAACTACCAAAATGTGCTAGCATTAGCTAGAAACACAAATGATATAGCTAAAGTAAAATGCATTCTTGACGTTGACTATTCTATTGAAAATAAACAGGTTCCAGATCCTTATTATGGCGATGATTTAGGGTTTGAACACGTTTTTCAACTCTTAGATAAAGCATGTATTCTTCTATCAAAAAAACTGCAAAACATTGATATATAGGAATTTTCTTTAATCAATTATTAGTTTTTTTGTATTTTTAGCAAAAAGAGTCCTAAAAATTACATAGCTATGAAAAAAATTACCCTATACTTTATGTGTATGATATACGCATTTAGTTTTTCTCAAGATATTGAATTAGAAACTTTTGCTACTGGATTTTCAAGTCCAGTAAATGTCAAACACGCTGGAGATGACAGATTATTTGTTGTTGAACGTGCTGGTATCATTAAAATATTGAATGCTAACGGTTCTACAAACTCAACAGCATTTTTAAACATCGATCCACTTGTAATCAATAATGGTGGCGAACAAGGATTATTAGCTATGGCTTTTCATCCAAATTATGCTTCAAATGGCTTCTTTTATGTGAATTATATCAATAATTCTGGAGACACCGTAATTTCAAGGTTTACAAGAAGTACTGCAGATACAGCCGATTCAGGCTCTGAACTTATTTTAATGACAATTTCTCAACCTTTTGGTAATCACAATGGAGGCGATATGCATTTCGGACCAAATGATGGTTATTTATATATTTCAACTGGTGATGGTGGATCAGGAGGTGACCCGGGAAATAGAGCTCAAAATCTAGGCGTGTTATTAGGAAAAATGCTTAGAATTGATGTTGATGGAACCAGTAATGGAAATTATGGTATTCCAGTAGATAATCCTTTTGTAAGTAATACTGCTGCTCTTGATGAAATTTGGGCTTATGGTTTGAGAAATCCGTGGAAATTTTCTTTCGATCGCAATAATGGTGACATGTGGATTGCAGATGTTGGACAAAGCAATAGAGAAGAAATAGACAGGGTATTAGCATCAAGCTCAGGTGGCGAAAACTATGGTTGGAAATGCTATGAAGGTAATTCTGTATTTGATACTGCTGGTTGTCCTCCAATGAACACCCTTACATTCCCAGTTGCAGAATATGCCTATGGCGGAAGTCCATTTAAGTGTTCAATTACTGGAGGTTATAGATATAGAGGAACTCAACAAAGTAGTTTAGACGGACTTTACTTCTTTGCAGATTATTGTAGTGATCAAATTGGTGTCGTGAGAGAAACATCTCCAGATGTCTTTCAATTGACGTTTGAAGATCAATTTAATGGTGGATTTTCTGCTTTTGCTGAAGATATAAATGGTGAATTATATGTTGTTGGCTTAGTTTCTGGGACGATTTCGAGAATTACAGATGCCAACCTAAGTATTGATGACGAAAGTTTCAAATCAGTAAAAATGTATCCAAATCCTTCAGATTCAGTTCTAAATTTTGATGCAACAGGTACGTCTATTCAAATCAACACAATCACATTTTACAATATCTTAGGTAAAACTATTAAAACTGTTACTGGATTTACAGACCAAAGCATATCGATATCTACAAAGAATATGGCTAATGGCATTTACCTTGTTGAAATTTCTGATATAAATGGAAATAAGGATACACGTAAACTTGTAGTGAACTAGAAATGAACACAGATTTCGGAAAACTTTACCTCATTCCAACGCGTCTTGGAGATAATCCTCCATTAGAAGTATTACCTATTTCAGTAAAAAAAATAATTGAATTAGTTGATGACTATATCGTTGAAAATGAAAAAACGGCTAGACGATTTATAAAAAAAATCGATTCAAGAAAACAACAATCTTTCCTAAAATTTGAGATTTTAAATAAGTATACGCAACCTGAAGAAATACGAAGTTTTCTTGATGCATGCAAACACGGGAAATCTATGGGTTTATTATCTGAAGCAGGTTGCCCAGGAATAGCAGATCCTGGAGCAGATGTTGTAAAGTTAGCTCATGAAAACAATATACAAGTTGTTCCACTCGTTGGACCTTCTTCAATTGTATTGGCATTAATGAGTTCTGGTATGAATGGACAAAGCTTTGCCTTTAATGGCTATATTCCTATTGATAAAAGCGAACGAAAAGCAACTCTAAAAAAAATGGAGCGCATGTCATACGAGCAAAATCAAACCCAACTTTTTATTGAAACACCTTACCGCAACAATAAAATTATCGAAGACATTTGTAGCGCTTTACACCCTCAAACGCGAGTTTGTATCGCTTGCGACATCACCTTACCAACAGAATACATAAAAACTTTAACTGTTGGTGAATGGAAACATGTAAAAGTAGATTTACATAAACGACCAGCTATTTTCGTAATTCACAAAGACTAATTTCTTTTAAGTTAAAGAAACATTAAAACAAACCACTACCCTAGATTACTTTGCTATATTTGATTTTTAGCTAACTAATCTATTATGCGAAAACAATTACATTTTATAGTAATTTTACTATTTACTTCATCACTTGCCTTAGCACAACAACCAAATAAACCCTCATCTTCTGAAATTTTTGAATCCATACAAAAATTAAACTTTTTAGGTTCAGTATTGTATGTAGCAGCACATCCTGATGATGAAAACACTCGACTTATTTCTTATATGTCTAATAAGGTTAAAGCAAGAACTGCTTACCTTTCATTAACCAGAGGTGATGGTGGTCAAAACCTTATTGGTCCTGAAATTAGAGAGTTACTAGGTGTCATGCGAACACAAGAATTATTAGCTGCAAGACGTGTTGATGGCGGTGAACAATTATTCACACGTGCAAATGATTTTGGCTATTCAAAACATCCCGACGAAACTTTATCTATTTGGGATAAAGACAAAGTACTAAGTGATGTAGTGCTTGCCATTAGAAAATTTAAACCTGATGTCATTATCAATAGATTTGATCACAGACGAGCAGGCAGAACCCATGGTCATCATACAAGTTCAGCCTTATTAAGCATGGAAGCTTTTGACCTTGTAAATAATCCTTTATCCTATCCAGAACAATTGTCTACAACAGAATTATGGCAACCTAAACGATTGTTTTATAATACCTCTTGGTGGCGATATGGCAGTAGAGAGGAGTTTGATAAAGTCGATAAAAGTAATATGATGATGTTTGATATTGGCATTTACTATCCTTTAAAAGGACTTTCAAATAATGAATTAGCTTCAATTGCCAGCAATCAGCATTTATGTCAAGGATTCGGACGATTAACTTACCGAGGATCACAAGAAGAATACATAGAATTTTTGAAGGGTGAATCTCCAAATGGAAGCACTAATATTTTTGAAGGTGTTGATACCTCCTGGAATCGTATTAAAGGCGGAAACGCAATTGGTAACCTATTAAATGAGGTTGAAACTAATTTCAATTTTAGAAACCCTTCAGAACATCTTCCAAAATTATTACAAGCATATCAACTTTTAACAAAAGTTGAAAATGAACATTGGAAGTCCATAAAAACCAAAGAATTAAAATCAATTATTGAGTCTTGCGCTGGATTGTATTTGGAAGTTTCAGCTGAAACCAATTGGGCGACTCCAAATGAAACTATTAATCTTAATATTGAAGTCCTTAATAGAAGTCAACAATCTATGTTACTTAGAAGCATTAATACGTCAAATGAATTACAAATTTCCAAAGAGATAAATCTAAAAGAAAATACCAAGTTTGATTTTAAAGAACCGATTACCATTCCAAATAACCAAAAACCAACGACACCATATTGGCTAGCTGAAAAAGGAACTTTAGGAATGTATAAAGCAGATCCTAAATTTATTGGACTTCCAGAAACGCCTCGTGTTTTTAATGTTGATTTTAACCTGGTGATTAACCAAGTTCCAATAACCTTTACAAAACCAGTGGTTTATCGATATTCTAAACCTGACAAAGGCGAATTATACAAACCATTTGAAATCATACCTGAAGCTTCAGCAAAAATTTCAGAAGGTGTCATTATTTTAGATTCTGATGTGCAGCGCGAAATTGAAGTCATAGTAAAATCTGGACGAGACAATCTTGATGGCTTCGTACAAATAGCGCATCCAAATGATTGGAGCGTTTATCCTGAAAAGCAAAAAGTTAATATCGCAAATCGAGGCCAAGAACAAAGACTAACCTTTACAGTTATTCCTCCTAAAGAACAAAGTGAAGGCCTTTTAACACCAATGGTCCATATTGGAGAACAAATATATACTCGAGAATTGATTGAAATTGATTATGACCATATTCCTTTTCAAACCGTATTATTACCAAGTGAAAGTAAAATTGTACGATTAGATATTCAAAAACGTGGAGAAAATATTGGTTACATAGAAGGTGCTGGTGATGTTGTTCCTGAAAGTTTGAGACAAATTGGATATAATGTAACGACTATTAAACCAGAAGATATTTCAGCAGAAAACCTAAATCGCTTTGATGCAGTAGTCATCGGAATTAGAGCTTATAACACAGTTGAAGAGTTGAAATTCAAACAGCAAATACTTTTTGATTATGTCGCTCAAGGCGGAAACATGATTGTTCAATACAATACAAGTCATAGGGTAAAAGTTGATGCAATTGCCCCTTATGATTTAAAATTATCTCGTGATAGAGTAACCGATGAAAATGCTGAAGTTACTTTGCTTGCAGAAAATCATGAAATTTTAAATTATCCAAATAAAATTACCTCGAAAGACTTTGAAGGATGGACGCAAGAACGTGGTTTATACTTCCCGAATGAATGGTCAAATGAATTCACTCCTATCCTTTCAATGAATGATAAAGATGAATCACCAAAATCTGGAAGCTTGTTAGTCGCAAAACATGGGAAAGGACATTATATCTATACAGGTTTAAGTTTCTTTAGAGAATTTCCTGCTGGAGTTTCTGGAGCTTACAGACTTTTTGCAAATATGCTGTCTTTAGGAAAAAATGACATCAATTAAATACATTACTAACTATGGAAAAGCATAAATGGAATCGTATGTACACTCTTGTATTGGTTGCTAACATCATCTACGTCATTGCATTTTATTTTATAACTAAAGCCTTTTAAGATGCAAACATTAGATTGGATTGTACTTATTAGTACATTATTACTTATTGTTGTTTACGGAACGTATCAATCTCGAGGTAGTAAAAATGTAAAAGATTATTTAAAAGGTGGTAATACTTCAAAATGGTGGACCATAGGTCTATCTGTTATGGCTACCCAAGCGAGCGCTATCACATTTCTTTCAACACCAGGACAAGCATTTAATGATGGGATGGGGTTTGTGCAATTCTATTTCGGTTTACCAATTGCTATGGTAGTAATTTGTATGGTATTTATTCCATTATACCATCGTCTAAAAGTCTATACAGCTTATGAATTTTTAGAAAATAGATTCGATCTAAAAACCAGAACGTTAACAGCTATTTTATTTTTAATTCAACGTGGTTTAGCTGCAGGAATTACCATTTTTGCTCCAGCTATTATTCTCTCAGCCGTTTTAGGCTGGAATCTACTTCTACTTAATATTATTATTGGTGTTTTAGTCATCATTTATACAGTTTCTGGAGGAACAAAAGCCGTAAATGTGACGCAAAAACATCAAATGATTGTGATTTTCACAGGAATGATTATTGCATTTGTTTTAATCATAAGCAAACTCCCAGCAGATATTACGTTTACAAAAGCATTAAATATAGCTGGTGCAAGTGGCAAAATGGAAGTTCTAGATTTTTCTTTTAATCTTAATAATCGATATACCGTTTGGAGTGGCCTCATTGGTGGAACATTCTTAATGTTATCTTACTTTGGTACAGACCAAAGTCAAGTTCAGCGTTATCTATCTGGAAAATCTTTAAAGGAAATGCAATTGGGATTAATTTTCAACGGACTTTTAAAAATTCCTATGCAGTTCTTTATCTTATTAGTAGGTGTTATGGTATTTGTTTTTTATCAATTTAACCAAGCTCCAGTAAACTTTAATCCTACTGCAACAGATATTGTTTTAAACTCTCAATTTGCTGATGAATACAAAACAATTCAAGATAAGCAAGCACTCATTTTTGAAGATAAACAAGCGCTTATTAACTCGTTTGTAAATTCAAACGATCAAAATGTTTCTGCAGAAATTGCAGCTTTAAATAGTTTAAATGATGATCTTAGAGCAGATGCAAGAGCTTTGATAGAAAAAGCTGGAGATGCTCAAAATATTAAAGTTGAAAGCAACGATAAAGATTATGTATTTATCCACTTTATCTTAAACAACTTACCAAGAGGGCTAATTGGCTTACTTCTAGCCGTAATTTTAAGTGCAGCAATGTCTAGTACTTCAAGTGAATTAAATGCATTGGCCAGTACTACCACAATGGATTTGTACAAAAGAAATACATCTGAAAAGTCTGACACTGAAATGGTAAAAGCATCTAGATGGTTCACATTAGGATGGGGAATTGTTGCTATTGGAGTTGCATGTGTTGCAAATCTCGCAGAGAATTTAATACAACTAGTCAATATTATAGGGTCTATATTCTACGGTAATGTACTAGGTATATTCTTACTTGGTTTCTTCTTTAAGTTTGTAAAAGGTAATGCCGTATTTACAGCAGCTTTAATCACTCAAGTTCTTGTCATTGGTTTATTCTTACTAAATGAATATGAATACATTAACCTACCTTTCTTATGGTTGAACTTTGTTGGTTGTGTGATTGTTATTAGTATAGCGTGCTTAATTCAAAGTATAAGCAGAAACAACACCTATTCAAGAGCTTAAGTAATAAACCTACCTAACCCATAATAAAAAACCTTCTGAAAATTCAGAAGGTTTTTTTATTTGTCTAGCAATCTAAGAGCGAAGCACTCTAAATATCTAATATATTACATTGCTCCCCATTCCTTTAATACATCTTCGTTTTTCTTGATATAAGCATCATATTTAGCTTCTTTTGCTAATGCTAAAGATGATTTAGCTGCCGCAATTGCTTTATCTTTGTTACCTGCTTTAGCATGAATTAATGCTTGTTGGTGAATAAACCAAAATTTAGGCTTATCCTTTGTCATATCAATTGCTTTGTCAATCCAAGTAACAGCTTTACCAATATCATTTCCAGATTCTAGGTGATAAACAGCTGCTGCATAATAATCATCTGCAGAAGGTCCATTCATGGTTGCAGAAATGCTAGCCATAACTTTATCACCAGTAGGAACAGTAAAAGGAATTCCAACATAAGATTTTTCCCAAATCATATCAATTGTTCCACCGTCATTGGTGATGTTATTGATATCAATTGTAAAAGTCTCAATACTAAAAGGAACTTCCATTACCTCTAATTTAGCAGTAGCAACTACTTTAGTATCATCCCATTCTCTAGGTGTTCCCCAATTTTCAGTATCACTATAGAACATAACATCCCATTGCGTTGCTGAATTTAATTTAGTAAACATTGCATATGAGCCTGCTTTAACATCCTGTCCTGCTATTGTAACATCATCACCAAAAGTGATAATTGTATTTTTATTAGCACCAGTTCTCCAAACTGTTCCCCATGGTTCTAAACCTCCAAATATAGTTCTTCCTTTTACGCCTGGACGAGAATATTCAATGGTAATATCTGTCAACCCTACTTTTTGTTCCACTTTTGAAAATGGACTAGGTTGTGGTGTCTCAATTTGAGCATTTACATTGAAAGCCATTGCAAATACTGCAAATACTAGTAATAATTTTTTCATTGTATTAGATTTAATGATTAGTTTTAAATTCTTGTAAATTTACGAACAAGACGATTCTTTATTTGTTAAGAAAACTATAAATTAAAATCTGCAAAAACACAATGAAAAAGTATATAGCTGAAGTAATAGGTACATTCACCATGATTTTTTGTGGTTGTGGAGCAATGACTGTGAATGAAATTACTAACGGTAGTATATCACATGTTGGAGTTGCTGTTACTTGGGGATTAGTCGTCATGTGTATGATTTATGCTTTTGGAGAAATTTCCGGAGCCCATTTTAATCCTGCGGTTACTTTCGGTTTTGCATATGCCAAAAAATTCCCTTGGAATGAAGTTCCAAAATACATGCTATCACAAGCCATAGGTGCTTTTTTAGCCTGTTTTGTTTTATGGTTTTTATTTCCTGAAAGCCAAACTTTAGGTAGTACCTTCCCAGCAGATGGTTTTGAACCATATAAAGCTTTTGTATTTGAATTATTACTCACATTTTTCTTAATGGTCGTTATTATTAATGTATCTACTGGCAGCAAAGAACTTGGTACCATGGCAGCCATTGCAGTTGGTGGTGTAATTTTACTTGAAGCCATGTTTGCTGGTCCAATGACAAAAGCATCTATGAATCCTATTAGATCACTTGCACCAGCTTTAGTATCTGGAAATCTTCAGCATCTTTGGTTGTATCTAACTGCTCCTTTTATAGGTGCATTCTTAGCAGTAATAAGCTGTACCTTTATTAAAGATGAAAACTGCTGTTAATTTTCTACAATAAAGCCAATTGATAATATCTTGTTAAATTTTGTTTAACTTATTTAAAAAATAGTTAAACATTATGTATCTTTACCTCATATTAATTAATCATGGCAAAAAAGAAAAATATAACTGTCAACGACATCCTAATTTGGTATACAGATTATGTCCTACAACATAATCATAAACCTAAAACTGTTTTTGCGTTTGCAAAAGCTAATAATTTTGAAGAACGGAAGTTTTATGATTTTTTTGGTTCTTTTGAAACCTTAGAAAATCATATTTTTAAAGCCTTTTTTGATAATACTCTCAATGCCTTAGAGCAAAATGAAGATTATATTTCATTTGATGCTCGAAACAAATTATTGAGTTTTTACTTTACATTTTTTGAAAATTTAACAGCTAACAGAAGTTATGTTATATATGTATTAGAGCAACACAAAAACAGTTTAAAAGGCTTAAAAACACTTTCAGAATTAAAACATTCATTCACGAATTATATCGATCATTTAGACATTGAATTAATAGACATAAAGCAAGAGCAAATCGATAGAATTCAACGTCGTGGACTTAAAGAATCTGCATGGTTACAGTTATTATTAACTATGAAATTCTGGATAGACGATTCGTCTCCTAGCTTTGAAAAAACAGATATATTTATTGAAAAATCAGTAAATACTAGTTTTGATGTTTTAGACGTCGCTCCTATTCGAAGCCTTATTGACTTTGGGAAATTTATTTTCAAAGAAAAAATACACATGAATTAAATTTTCCTAAATGAAAACCATTGACAACATTCCAACTTCTAAAATACAACGTGCCACGAAACTAGTTTCAACTGGTGCTAAAGTTGGTGTTAATTATCTTAAATATTATGGTGACAAAATAACCAAAACAGAACTAGAAGCTAAAGAACGACTAAATGAGAATAATGCTTCTGATATCTATGATGGTTTAAAACAATTGAAAGGCAGCGCTTTGAAAGTTGCTCAAATGCTTAGCATGGAAAAAAGCATCATGCCACAGGCTTATGTTGAAAAATTCTCGTTGGCACAATTTTCAGTGCCACCACTTTCACCTCCATTGGTGATGAAAACATTTAAAAAATACTTTGGAAAACTTCCAAATGAATTATATGATACTTTTAACGCAACGTCTGTAAATGCTGCCAGTATTGGACAAGTCCATATGGCAACAAAGGATGGGAAAAAACTTGCTGTGAAAATCCAATATCCAGGCGTTGCAGAAAGTATCGCATCAGATCTAGCAATGGTCAAACCAATTGCCATGAGTATGTTTAACATAAAAGGAAAAGGATCTGATAAGTACTTTAAAGAAGTAGAAAACAAACTGGTTGAAGAAACTGATTACATTCTTGAAGTGAAACAAAGTAAAGAAATTGTTGAAGCTTGCTCTCATATTCAAAACTTAAAATTCCCAAGGTATTATGAAGAGCTTTCTAATGAAAGAATAATCACAATGGATTATATGGTTGGTGAGCACCTTTCAGAATTTGTAGCTCATAATACCCATCAGGAAAAAGCAAACAAATTGGGCCAAGCACTTTGGGATTTTTATATGTTTCAAATTCATAATCTAAAAAAAGTGCATGCAGATCCACATCCTGGAAATTTTCTAATTTCTGAAAAAGCAGAGCTCATTGCCTTAGATTTTGGATGCATGAAAACTATTCCTGAAGAATTTTATACACCTTATTTTGAACTTGCTGAAAAAGAAAATATCACGAATAAAGTAAAGTTTGAAACGAAACTTTATGAACTTGAAATTTTACGTGTAGACGATTCCAAACAAGAAATAGCTTTTTTCACGGAGATGTTTCATGACATGTTAAGCCTGTTCACACAGCCATTACATGCTGAGATTTTTGATTTTTCAGATGCCTCTTTCTTTGGAAAAATTGCTGCTCTTGGTGAAAAGTATTCTAAAAACACAGAATTGCGTAAAATGAATGGAAACAGAGGCTCGAAGCACTTCATTTATATGAACAGAACGTTCTTTGGTTTATACAACTTAATGTTTGATTTGAAAGCAAAAGACATCAATATCAATAATTTTCGAACCTTATAATGATTCACTTAAGTAATGAAGATATTGACAACTTTCACCATGTATACCGAATAAACCTAATTAATAGTTGTTCTGGTTACAAATCTGCTAATTTATTAGGCACTAAATCTAAAGTTGGAGTCGAAAATGTTGCCGTTTTTAGCTCTGTTACTCATATTGGTTCCAATCCTCCAATGTTAGGTTTTTTCTTAAGACCAACCACTGTATTTAGAAATACTTATGAGAATATAAAAGCTTCAGGGTTTTACACCATCAATCATATACATCAACCTATTCTAGAAGATGCGCATCATACTTCAGCTAAGTACGATTCCGAAATCTCAGAATTTGATAAAACAAATTTAATTTCAGAATACAAAAATGACTTTGAAGCGCCTTTTGTAAAAGACGTACCTTTACAATTAGCCATGGAATATGTTGAAGAATATGAAATCAAAGCAAACAATACGCTTTTAGTAATAGGAAAAATAGTTGGCTTACATGTCAATGAAGACATACTTGAAGACGATGGGTTTATAAATTTATCTAAAGCCAACGTCGCTGCAATTAACGGTTTAGATGGCTATGCGGTTCCTCAAGAAAATAACCGTTTTGGCTATCAAAGACCTAAATAATTTAACATATGAAAATTCTCGTAACAGGTGCAACTGGTTACATTGGAAAACGCTTAATTCCGTTATTAGTCAATGATGAGCATCACGTTGTATGTGCGATTCGAGATAAACTTCGTGCTGATAAGAACTACGCTGAAGAGGATTTAATTGATGTCGTTGAAGCCGATTTCCTAAAGCCTGAAACGCTTCACAACATTCCTAAAGACATTGATATTGCTTATTACTTAATTCATTCTATGTCAAATTCTTCAAAAGATTTTGAATCCCTTGAAGAACGATGTGCAATCAATTTCAAAACTTACATTGAAACCACGAATGCCAAACAAGTCATTTACCTCAGTGGAATTACAAATGAAGACAATCTATCCAAGCATCTTCAATCTCGAAAAAATGTTGAAGAATGTTTAGAATCTGATCAATATGGTCTAACAATTTTTAAAGCTGGAATTATTGTAGGCTCTGGAAGTTCTTCCTTCGAAATCATAAGAGATTTAGTTGAAAAACTTCCTTTTATGATAGCTCCAAAGTGGCTCAATACCAAAACACAACCTTTATCTGTAAGGGATGTTTTAGCCTTTTTATATCGAAGTGCAGGACGAGAAGATTTATACAACAAATCCTTTGATGTATTCGGTCCTGAAGTTTTAACATACAAGCAAATGCTGTTGCAATTTGCAGAAGTTAGAGGATTGAAACGATACATTTTGACTGTTCCAGTTATGACTCCAAAACTATCGTCGTATTGGTTATATTTTGTAACATCAACATCCTATAAATTGGCGTCATCTTTAGTAGATAGTATGGGTGTTCAAATCATAGGAAAATCAAGTGATATTAACGAAATTCTAAATGTCAAACCTCTTACTTACAAACAAGCTGTTCAATTGGCCTTTGAAAAAATAGAACAAAATAGTATTGTTTCCAGTTGGAAAGACTCCATGATTAGTAGTGGTAGACTTCGAAACAATCTTCATAAATATATTAATGTTCCTAAATATGGATGCTTTACAGATTACAAAGAACGAAAGGTTATAAATGCCGAAAAAACAATCAATAAAATTTGGAGTATAGGTGGAACCAACGGTTGGTATTACGGAACATTTCTTTGGAAAATTAGAGGCTATATTGATAAACTTTTTGGAGGTATCGGATTACGTCGAGGAAGAACTAGTCCAACCGACTTAGATGTTGGTGATGCTTTAGATTTTTGGCGCGTAATTTTCGCAGATAAAGAACAAAAAAAACTACTCCTCTATGCCGAAATGCGACTTCCTGGTGAAGCTTGGTTAGAATTTAAAATTGAAGATGGCTTGCTTAAACAAACGGCAACCTTTAGACCTCGTGGACTTTGGGGAAGATTATATTGGTATAGTGTTTTGCCTTTTCACGGATTTATATTCAAAGGCATGATTAACAAACTTGTTGATGTCTAATCATAAAAAGATAAACTTACCAGCTAAAACCTGTCAAACTTGTGGTTTACCATTTGATTGGCGAAAAAAATGGGAAAAGAACTGGGACCATGTAAAATATTGTAGTGAAAAATGCAGAAAAAACAAAACGACATAGCATTAGTATGGTTTAGGAATGATTTGAGAGTTCAGGATAATACCATTTTGAACAATGCTATTCGCAATCATAAATCTGTTATTGCTTGTTATTGTTTTGATCCAAAGCATTTCGAATTATCGCGTTTCGGTTTTAGAAAGACTGAAAAATTTAGGACAAAATTCCTAATTGAAACCATAGAAGATTTAAAAACTAATCTTAAAGCTTTAAATATTGAATTATTTGTCTCTATTGAATCTCCAACATCTTATATAAAACAATTAGTCGATTCCTTCAATATTACATCCATCTACCTTCAAAAAGAATGGACTAGTGAAGAAATAGAAACTTTAAAAACGGTTAGAGCGTCATTACCGATTGAAATTGTCATCACGGACTATTTTGATCAATTTCTTTATCATCCAGATGATCTAAATATCTCATTTTCAGAAATTCCCCATGTGTTTACCAATTTCAGAAAAAAGGCTGAAAAATATAGTCAGATAAAATCTGTAATCGAAAATCATTCCCCAGAAAAAATTGATAATATTAT
This sequence comes from Psychroserpens sp., assembly GCF_034670085.1. Lineage (GTDB taxonomy): Bacteria > Bacteroidota > Bacteroidia > Flavobacteriales > Flavobacteriaceae > Psychroserpens. The sequence continues at coordinate 231,247 of NZ_JAXMOD010000002.1, forward strand.
CAATCCTACCCAAATACCTACCCTTGAGGAGTTAGGATTTGAAAATTTTGCGAGTCATCCCAATTCAGCATTTCCTTTTAAAGGTGGCGAATCTCATGCAATAAATAGACTTTTCCATTACTTTTTCCACACCAAGAAATTAGGATTTTACAAGAAAACACGAAATGGATTAGTTGGAACAGATTTTAGCTCAAAGTTCTCGCCATGGCTGGCCAATGGAAGTATTTCTGCAAGAACAATCTATTGGAAAGTTAAGCAATTTGAAAAAGAACACTTTAAAAATGATTCCACCTATTGGCTCATATTTGAATTGATTTGGAGAGATTATTTCAAGTATATCTCGGTAAAACATCAAAATAACATTTTTAAAGTTGGTGGTATTTTAAAGAAAGTCTACGATTGGAAATCTGATGAACATCAAGTCCTAAAATGGATTGATGGAAAAACTAGATCACCATTTGTAAATGCCAATATGATTGAGCTAAAAAAAACAGGATGGATGAGTAATAGAGGTCGCCAAAATGTAGCTTCTTTTTTTGCAAAAGACATGTTATTAGATTGGAGAATTGGAGCAGCCTATTTTGAAGCCATGCTTATCGACTATGATGTGCATAGTAATTATGGAAACTGGATGTATGTTGCAGGAGTTGGTAATGATCCAAGAGATAGAACGTTTAATGTAGACTTACAAGCTGAACGTTATGACGCCAATGGCAAGTTTCAAAAGTTATGGTTACAAGAAACCTTATTTTAAATGAAAACACTCAGACTCATATTAGGTGATCAACTCAATGGTAAACATTCATGGTTTAAAGAAACTCATGAAGACGTAATCTATTGCTTATTTGAAATGCGACAAGAAACAGACTATGTCAAACACCACATCCAAAAAGTGATTGGCTTTTTTGCTGCTATGCGTCAGTTTGCTGAGGACTTAAATTCTAAAGGTCATCGTGTTATCTATTTCAAAATAAATGATGACCATAATAAGCAAAATTTAACCGATAACCTTTCAGAACTAATAAATTCGAATAGCATCGAACACTTTGAATATATCTTTCCGGATGAATATCGATTAGACACGCAATTAAGCGATTTCTCAAACCATTTAAATATTACCACTAAAGCAGTAACAGCCGAACACTTTTATACAAATCGTAATGATTTAGCAACTTTTTTTAAAGGGAAAAAACAATATCTCATGGAAAACTTTTATAGAGATATGCGTAAAAAACACGATATTTTAATGATTGCCGACCAGCCTGAAGGTGGCAAATGGAATTACGATAAAAGCAACAGAAACAAATGGAAAGGTGATGTTGAAATCCCAAACTACAAATTATTCAAAAATGATATTTCTGAAGTTCTACAAGATATTGAGAATGCTCAGATTAAAACGATTGGTCGATTTGGAACCAAAACGTTTTCCTATCCATTAACAAAAGGCCAATCCCTAGAACAACTCAAATATTTTTGTGAAGCCCTTTTAATTCATTTTGGTGACTATCAAGATGCCATGCATACTGAGCAAGATTATCTATTTCATTCAAGATTATCATTTGCAATGAACTTGAAATTGATTTCACCTAAAGATGTCGTTAAAACAGTCATAAACTATTACCGAAAGCATGATGATGACATTGAGATTTCTCAAGTAGAAGGGTTTATAAGGCAGATTATAGGTTGGCGTGAATACATGAGAGGTATGTATTGGGCATTTATGCCAGACTATAAAACTAAAAACGAATTGGATAATCACAATAAGCTTCCAGATTTCTTTTGGACAGGTGATACCAAAATGAATTGCCTAAAACACGCCATAAATAACTCGCTAGATAATGGATATGCACATCATATCCAACGCTTAATGATTACAGGAAATTATGCCTTGTTAACTCAAACTCATCCAGATGAAGTTGATGATTGGTATTTAGGTGTTTACGTGGATGCCATCGAATGGGTACAACTCACAAATACAAGAGGCATGAGTCAGTTTGCCGATGGTGGGGAAATTGCTACCAAACCTTATGTATCCTCCGGCTCATATATCAATAAAATGAGCAATTACTGTGGTGATTGCCATTATAATAAAAATAAAAAGATTGGCGATAATGCTTGTCCGTTTAACAGCCTGTATTGGAATTTCTTGGACGAAAAAAGAGAACAACTAGGTAACAATTTTAGAATGGGAATGATGTATAGCCTTCTGGATAAAATGGACAAACAAGATCTTCAAAACATAAAAGAAAAAGCTCAACATATAATAGCACATCAAGATGACTACTAATGCTCCAAAAATAAATGTCGTTTGGCTAAAACGTGACCTTAGATTAGAAGATAATGAGGCTATATTTAATGCTTTGGCGACTGGAGAACGAACACTCCTTCTCTATGCTTTCGAAACAATGCTCATGGAAGATAACCATTACAGTGAACGTCATTGGAATTTCGTTAAAGAGTCTATTAGAGATTTAAATCAACGTTTAGAACCTTACAATTCTAAGATATTAACAGTTGAAGCAGATATTATTGCTTCTATAAATCAGCTAATGGAATTGTACACCGTTAGAGATATTTATTCGCATCAAGAAACAGGAATACTAATTACTTACAATAGAGACAAATCATTTAAACGCTTTTGTAAAAACAATTTAATTACTTGGCATGAGACCATTCACAATGGTGTACAACGCGGTTTGAAAGATCGTGAGAAATGGACAGAACATTGTAATACTTATTTTGACACAGAACCACTTTCATTCTCTCCTTCGGAGAATCAACTTTTAAGCATTGCTAATATTAAAGCTATAGAAGAATTGCTTGCCATTCCATCCTTAGAAACTCCGGAAGACTCTTTATTTCAAAAAGGTGGACGAACAATGGGTATGAAATATTTAGATTCATTTCTAGACAAACGTTATGTAAATTACATGTATCATATTTCAAAACCAGAGTTAGCCAGAACAGGTTGTAGTAGAATTTCACCATACATTGCTTGGGGAAACCTTTCTATTCGGGAAGTATATAGAAAAGCTTTTTTTCTGAAGAAGACTATTGATAATAAAAAGCCATTAGAAGCATTTATGTCACGCTTAAGATGGCAAGCGCATTTCATTCAGAAGTTTGAAATGGAACATACCATGGAGAAAGAAAGTATCAATAAAGGGTTTCAGAAATTAAAAAAAGAAATATCAAAACATTATCAAAATGCCTGGAAATCAGGAGTTACAGGTTACCCTTTGATTGATGCTTGTATGCGATGTTTAAACGAAACAGGATATTTAAATTTCAGAATGCGTGCTCTTGTAGTTTCTTTTTTCACCCACAACTTATGGCAACCATGGCAAGCTGCCTCTCAACATTTATCACAAATGTTTTTAGATTTTGAACCTGGTATCCATTTTCCACAGTTACAAATGCAAGCAGGTGAAACCGGTACGAATATGTTGAGAATTTATAATCCTATAAAAAATAGCTTAGAACACGATCCTGATGCCTCCTTTATAAAAAAGTGGGTTCCAGAACTAAGAGATCTTGATACGCCTTTTGCGCATGAACCCTATTTGATGACAGAGATGGAGCAACAATTCTATAATTTTCATTTAGGGAAAGATTATCCTTATCCAATAGTAGATATGAACAAAACGCGTAAAAAAGCGACTGACATATTATGGAATCTACGGAAAAACAAAAATGTTAAAGAAGAAAGCCGAAGGATCCTTAGGAAACATACCTTAAGATGCCCGAAGCATACAGATTAAATTGCTGAAAACAAACAACTTACGACTATTACTAGCAAAATCTCTAGCATTATGTTAATATTTTGTTTAAGCATGATGTAAAAAGATTAAACATTTTGTAAATTTGAAGAAATAAGATTTATAAAAAGTTGATTTTAGATTCTACACATCCAAATAAAGAGCACAAACAAATTATCAATGATTTGATAGGAAAGTCATTCTCTTTCATTGAGGCTATCAAAATGGGAGGAGTTGGATCAAAACGAATGATTATTGAAGAAGCTAGTCCGAATATGAAACAATACCTCAATCAAGTTTCGGACATAAATTATGCAAATATTGAAATGCGTACAGATGGTATTGTAGTTTACATTAATAAAGGTCTTAAAAATTTTACTTGGATCATTCCTTATTACCAATTAGTAATTTACAAAACCAATGGCACAAGCATACATGCTCAAGGCAAGTATATTCATTTTAAAAATAACATGACTTTTAAAGAAAATAAATCTTTCTTTAACAAGCTATTGAATGCAAAAGTTAATTATGACGAACGATTTAATTTTCAATTTTAGTATGGAATTAGATACAATTGCGACAGATAGAATCATAGAAATGGCTTGGGAGGACCGAACCACATTTGAAGCAATAAAAATTCAGTTTGGTTTAAAAGAACAAGAGGTTATTGAACTTATGCGAAAAGAGATGAAACCAAAAAGTTTCAAAATGTGGAGGAAGCGCGTTCAAGGTCGAAAAACAAAACATGAAAAATTAAGGACATTTTCAGAGGGTAGATTTAAATGTTCAAGACAAAAACAAATAACCCAAAACTCGATTTCAAAACGATAACGTGCTTTGACTAAGGAGATGAGTTCTTTAGGACAGCACACTAAAAAGATAATAAATGAGTACAAACACATTAAATCTCAAAAGAAACGGTCATAAATTAAATGGATTTTCAACATCAGAAATTGGTGATGACCACCTTTACACAGGCCTAGAAACGCCAATGAAGACTGATGCCTTTAAATTGAGTGATATCGAAAAGAAGGAACGCATTGCCATTTTATTTGAAGAAATCATGGACGTTATGGGATTGGACCTCACTGACGATTCTCTTCAAGGTACTCCTAAGCGTGTTGCAAAAATGTATATTGATGAAATATTTTCTGGTTTAAATCCAGCAAATAAGCCAAAGGTTGCATTGTTTGATAATAAATACCAATACAATCAAATGTTGGTTGAAAAAAATATCACTTTTTATTCGAACTGTGAACATCATTTTGTTCCTATTATAGGAAAAGCCCATGTGGCATATATTTCATCAGGTAAAGTTATTGGGTTATCAAAACTGAATAGAATCGTTCAATACTTTGCCAAACGTCCGCAAGTTCAAGAACGTTTAACAAATCAAATTGCTGAAGAATTAAAAGCAATATTAGAAACCGATGATGTAGCAGTCATTATTGATGCTAAGCACTTATGCGTGTCGTCTAGAGGAATTAAAGATGATACATCAGCAACTGTCACCTCATTTTATGGTGGACAGTTTAATAGACCTGAAAAAATTTCAGAATTACACAACTATATAAATAATTAAAATCATGGAAGTAATAAACAGAGCCTTAGAATTTGAGCAGAGAAAAATGAGATCATTGTCTACAAGCGATCGTGTAAAAATTTCTCGTGAAGCAAAAGCGTTAATATTAGATTTAAATCAAATCTACAAAGAGCGTAAAGACCAAAAAATCATGGATATCATGAAACGTTTAACAGCTATTAAAAGAAAAGTTGAAAAACGATTAAAGGGTGCTCCATTAACTGCATAAACTTAACCATACTCTTAACGAGCGTAATAGAAACATTTTTATTTAATTCTGCTGCGCTCGTTTCATATAAAAATTGAAATGAAAACATACATAATCATTGGTGGAAGTCGAGGTATTGGAAATGCTATAGTCCAAACTTTGCTTGAAAATAATAAGGTTGTTAACATTAGCAGAACGAAACCTGAACTATCGCACGAAAATTTATCACATTTCGATTGTGATATACGTACTGATGATTTACCCGAAATAGAAACTGCAGATGGTTTAGTGTATTGTCCAGGTAGTATTAATTTAAAACCAATAGGCCGTTTGAGTTTAGACGAGTTCAGGGAAGATTATGAAATTAATGTGATTGGTGCTGTGAAAGCTATTCAAAAGTATTTGAATGTACTAAAAAATGGCAGTCAGCCTGCAATTGTTTTATTTAGTACAGTAGCAGCCAAACTAGGGATGCCTTTTCACGCAAGCGTTGCTGCTGCCAAATCAGGTGTTGAAGGTTTAGTGAAGTCTTTAGGTGCCGAATTTGCTACCACTTTGAGAATTAATGCCATTGCTCCTACGGTAACAAATACAGATTTAGCATCAAAACTATTACGAAATGATAAAATGATTGATAATATTACTGAGCGTCATCCAATGAAAAAATTCTTGCAACCTCAAGATGTTGCTGGTATGGCTGAATTTTTATTATCTGAGAAATCCAGTTCTATATCAGGACAAATTTTTGAAATGGATTGCGGAATAGTAACTTTCAAAATATAATATGAAACCATTTAAAATATTTATGGCTACCTTATTTTCAAAATCATCTGATCAAATGGAAAAAACTTCAATTTACGACATCAAAATTAATAGACTTAATGGGACACCGTTGCAGCTTTCAGATTTCAAAGGAAAGCATATTCTAATTGTAAATGTTGCTTCCAAATGCGGTTTTACCTCTCAATACAAAGACTTGCAGAAACTGTATGACAGATATAACGATAAACTTGTTATTATAGGTGTGCCTTGCAATCAATTTGGAAAACAAGAACCTGGAAATGCTGAAGAAATTGAATCATTCTGTGAAATTAATTATGGTGTTACATTTCCAATTACAGAAAAAATAGATGTAAAAGGCACCAACCAACATCCGTTATTTGCCTGGTTAACTCAAAAGCAATTGAACGGAACATCCAATTCTAAAGTCAAATGGAATTTTCAAAAATATTTAGTGGACCCTCAAGGTAACTTAATTGATTATTATTTTTCAATAACTGCACCAACAAGTTCAAAAATCACTAAACACATAAAATAAAAAAGCTATGTTCGGACTATTTAAAAAAACATCTGAAATTGATAAACTTCAAAAAAAATATGAAAAATTAATGAAGGAATGGCATGAATTATCAACTACAAACAGATCTGAAAGTGATAAGAAATTTGCTGAAGCCCAGCAGATAATTGAAAAAATAGAACAAATACAACTCTAATTGTAATGAAACTTTTAAAATCATTAATTGTATTCTTAATTATTAATTTCGGAGCATTAGGTATAGGCACTTGGTTAATGGCTGAAGGTCCGCAAAATGATTGGTATTTACAATTAGAAAAAGCACCTTGGACACCTGATGGTTGGGTATTTGGAGTTGCTTGGACCACGATAATGATTTGCTTTTCTGTCTATATGAAGTTCCTATACGTAAAGGGATTTACCAGGAAAGTACAAATTCTATTTATCATTCAATTCATCCTAAATGTTAGTTGGAATTTGTTGTTTTTCAATCAGAAACTTATTGATTTAGCCTTGTTAAATATCACTTTACTCACCATTATTGTAATAGCATTGCTTATAACCTATTTTAAAAGTCTAAAAGCAAAATCAATATTAATCATGCCTTACGTGATATGGCTATGCATAGCAACTTCTCTTAATTTATACATAGCATTATATAATTAATAAAAGCAAATGAAAATTTACAGATTACATAAAAAGCAAAACTTGCCAATCACAATTGATATAGCCTGGGAATTTTTGTCAAATCCCAAAAATCTTAAAACCATTACGCCAGATTATATGGGTTTTCATATTCTTTCTGGAGCAGATCGACCAATGTTTGCAGGACAAATCATTCAATATATTGTAACTCCAGTATTAGGGATAAAAACCAAATGGGTAACCGAAATTACACATAGTGTAGATAAAAAATATTTTGTTGATGAACAACGTTTTGGACCATATGCCTTATGGCATCACAAACATTTTATCAAAGAAATTGATGGAGGAGTTGAAATGGAAGATATTATAGATTACAAAGTACCATTCGGGATTTTAGGTCAATTGGTACATCCATTTCTAGTAAAACCTAAATTAGAAGAAATTTTCAATTATCGTACTAAGAAATTAGAAGAATTATACGGAAAGTACAGCAAATAAATTTCAGTATTAATATGAAACAACCACTATCAATTTTTTGGTTTAGACGTGATTTACGCCTAGATGACAATGTGGGCTTGTTTAAAGCTCTAACAAGTGATAATCCTGTATTACCAATTTTTATTTTTGATACCGAAATATTAGATGAACTTCCAGAAAATGATTCAAGAGTGACTTTCATTCATGAGACACTGCAAGCTATGCGTACGACACTTCAAAATAATTATAAAAGCAGTCTTGCAATGTTTCATGGTAAACCTATCGACATTTTTAAGCGATTAATTACTGATTTTAATATTGATTCAGTATTTACTAATCATGACTATGAACCTTATGCTAAAGAACGAGATTCTGAGATAAAAGACGTGTTATCTAATCACAATATTGAATTCAAAACGTTTAAAGATCAAGTGATTTTTGAGAAAGATGAAGTGGTGAAAAAAGATGGCAATCCTTATATGGTATATACGCCATATATGAACGTATGGAAATCACAATTTAAATCTCAAAGTTTAGAAGTTTATGATACCAAATCTAAATGCAGTAATCTTATAAAAAATTCAGAATTACCAAACTTGAGTCTTTCAGATATTGGGTTTACAAAATCAAATCAAAACATCGCTGAATATACAGTTACGCCTTCCCTTATTCAAGACTACGAAGAGACAAGGAATTTTCCTGCTAAAGATTCTACGTCACGATTAGGACCACATCTTAGATTTGGAACCGTGAGCATTCGCCAAATGGTACAAAAAGCAATTGCTGAAGACAATGAAATCTTTTGGCAAGAATTGATTTGGAGAGAATTTTTTATGCAAATATTATGGCATTTTCCACATACAGCCAAAGACTCTTTTAAATCTAAATACGATAGAATAGAATGGCGTAACAATGAACAAGAATTCAAAAAATGGTGTGAAGGAAATACAGGTTATCCCTTAGTTGATGCTGGTATGCGTGAACTTAATAAAACTGGTTTTATGCATAATCGTGTTCGTATGTTAGTTGGAAGTTTTTTATGCAAGCACTTACTAATTGATTGGCGTTGGGGCGAAAGCTATTTTGCCGAAAAGCTGCACGATTACGATATGGCAAGCAATATTGGTAACTGGCAATGGGTTGCTGGTTCTGGTGTTGACGCTGCGCCTTATTTTAGAATTTTTAATCCTACAACTCAGATTCAGAAATTTGACAAAAACCATGACTATATTAAAAAATGGGTTCCTGAGTATCAAGAACTTACCTATCCTCAACCCATAGTTGATCATAAAATAGCGAGAGAACGTTGCTTAAAAACGTATAAAGAAGCGCTCAACACATAAGATTAACATTCTTTTAAAAATTAATACTTCATTTTTATTTAAATTTAAGATCAATCTAAAAATCAATTAAAATGAATACAAAAGATGTTGCTCAAAAATGGGCCCAAATGTGTAGAGAAGGAAAAAACCTAGACTGTGTAAATGAACTTTATGCAGAAAACGTTGTGAGTAGAGAAATGCCTGGAATGCCTGGAGAATTAGTCACAGGCAAGCAAAATGTTTGGAATAAAAACAAAGAATGGTTAGATAATGTAGCTGAATGGCATGGTGGAGAAATTGGAGAACCAACAGTAGCTGACAATCACTTTACTAGTAAAATGACTTTTGATGTCACCTTTAAAGATCGAGGCAGACAACAAATGGAAGAAGTTGCTGTATTTGGTGTTAAGGACGGAAAAATTTCTAGTGAGCAATTTTTCTATAACATGGAATAATCTAAACTAAAAAAAGCCTCGAATCAACGAGGCTTTTTTTTAGTATTTATAAAGAACCGATTAATTACCTTTAACTCGAGTAATTTTAGCTCCAATAGCTCTTAAACGTTCATCAATATTTTCATAACCTCGATCAATTTGTTCGATATTATGAATAGTCGACGTTCCTTTTGCCGATAATGCCGCAATAAGTAATGAAACTCCTGCTCTAATATCTGGTGACGTCATTGTCGTCGCTTTTAATGTCGATTTAAAATCGTGGCCAATAACGGTAGCTCTATGTGGATCACAAAGAATGATTTTGGCTCCCATATCTATCAATTTATCTACAAAGAATAATCGACTTTCAAACATCTTTTGATGTACAACTGCTGCTCCTCTAGCCTGAGTTAAAACGGTAAGAATAATGCTCAATAAATCTGGTGTAAATCCAGGCCATGGTGCATCTGAAACGGTAAGTATAGAACCATCGATATAATTTTGCACTTCGTATCCATTAATATGCGCAGGAATATGAATATCATCACCTTGACGTTCGATATTGATTCCAATTTTTCTAAAAACACTTGGAATTTGACCTAAATCATCCCAACTGACATTTGTAATTGTTAACTCACTTTTGGTCATAGCAGCTAAACCTATCCAACTACCAATTTCAATCATATCTGGAAGCATTCTGTGTTCAGTTCCTCCCAATTTATCAACACCTTCAATAATTAACATATTAGAACCAACTCCACTTATCTTAGCTCCCATTCTGTTGAGCATTTTACAAAGTTGTTGTAAATAGGGTTCACAAGCAGCATTATAAATGGTGGTTGTTCCTTCAGCTAAAACCGCAGCCATCACAATGTTTGCCGTTCCAGTAACTGAGGCTTCATCAAGAAGCATATAAGCGCCTTTTAGCTTTTTGGCCTCAACACCATAAAATAAATCTTCTTTGTTGTATCTAAATTTTGCTCCTAGATTAATGAAACCTTCGAAGTGGGTATCTAAACGTCGACGACCAATCTTGTCTCCTCCTGGTTTTGGAATATATCCTTTACCAAAACGTCCTAATAAGGGGCCAACAATCATGATTGAACCTCTTAAGCCTTTTCCGTCTTCCTTAAATTCAGCCGACTCAAGATACTTTAGGTTTACGTCATCTGCTTTAAAAGAATACGATCCACTACCAAGTTTTTTGATTTTAACTCCTAATTTTTTTAATAAAGCAATCAATTTATTAACATCAATAATATCTGGAATATTATCAATTTTAACTTCTTCGGCAGTTAATAGTACTGCACATAAAATTTGTAATGCTTCGTTTTTTGCACCTTGAGGTTGAATTTTCCCTTTCAACTGGTGACCTCCTTCAATAATAAATGTTGACATGAATACCTATTAGTAACGTTTTCTACTTCGGTTAGAATTTTTTTTGTGATGCGATTTCTTACTACTTGAACTGCTATGCGCGTATTTCTTTTTATTTTTCAGCAAACTCGTAGCATCTGAAAGATCTTCATCACTTTCTTTTAAATCAATTTTACCACCAGACAATTCATATAAATGTTTGAAAATCACATAATCCTCGACAGTATCTTTGTTCCAATTAAGAAAACATTTTTTCATATGGTTGGCAATCGTATACACTAAAGCTTCTTTTAATTCGCCTTCTTCCCATGTATTTGCAACATCAATCATTGTTTTAATATTATTTCCGTAGAAACGATATTTTGGAAAGTTTTGAGGATATTTTAAAGGCTCTGGCTTTTCACTTAACTCCTCTTTAGTCGTTGTTGGATATGGAGAATCTACATCTAATTCAAAATCTGCTATAATAAAAAGCTGATCCCAAAGCTTATGCTGAAAATCTGGTACATCACGTAAATGTGGTTGCAAATTTCCCATGACATTTATGATGGATTGTGCTACTTTATTACGCTCTTCTTTTGTTGGTAATTGTTTCGCGTAATTGACCATTTTTTGAAGATGTCTTCCATATTCAGGAATAATCAAATGTTCACGCTCTGTGTTGTATTCTATATCGTCTATCAAAATATAAGTTTGTGTAGTATTTGTAAATCATGCACGAAGTACTTCAGCATGTGCTCGCAAAATACAAAAAAATAGTTGTTTTAAGTTCTCTTTTACAAAGAAATAACACCTTCTACTTTTTCTGCGACTTCCTTGTATTTAGTTATTACAGCATCAGGATCTTTCATATCTACATTTACAGAAACACTCGTATAGGTCCCTTTATTTGATTCCTTCGTAGTAATAACTGCGCCAAGATTATTAAATAAATCTTCAATTTGACTTATTTTACTTTGCTCTGTAGGCACAATAAATTTATACAAGTATTCTGAAGGCCAACTTGTAGTTTCGTATAGTTGACTTCTTAATTTGTTATAAAACTCCTCTGTTTTTTTCTCTGAACTCATAGTAATTCTTCTTCGTGAGCAAATATACGTTTTACTTACATTTTGCTTTGCATAATTAATTGTTAATTTTACAACCAAAACCTTGCCAAATTGAATACACGCAAAATCGTAATTACTGGAGGTCCAGGAACAGGTAAATCATCTATTATAAATGAACTTGAAAAACGTGATTACACTTGTTTTGAAGAAATATCAAGACAGGTAACCCTTGACGCTAGGAAAGATGGTATAGATCAACTTTTTTTGACGAAACCTTTGCTCTTTAGTGAATTACTTTTAGAAGCAAGAATTAAACAATTTATTGATGCTGAAACTCTTGATAAAAATCTTATCTTTTTGGACAGAGGCTTGCCTGATGTAGTTGCTTATATGGATTATGCCATGAGTGACTATCCTGAGCACTTTATAGAAACTTGCCAAAACCATATTTATGATAAGGTATTTGTATTAGCACCTTGGCAAGAAATTTTTGTGAGTGATAGCGAACGTTATGAAAACTTTGATCAAGCTGTAGAAATTCATGATGCCTTATTACATACTTATGAACGCTTTGGTTATAAACTTGTTGACGTCCCTTTTGATAGTATTGAAAAGCGTGCAGATTTCATTATAGATGCTTTAAATTTGTAGCGATGTCACATCCTATAAACATACTTGAACGCTATTGGAATCATACAGCATTTAGACCACTACAAGAAGAGATTATCAATGCTGTTTTGGATAATGAGGATACGTTTGTTTTACTCCCAACTGGAGGCGGAAAATCGATTTGTTTTCAAATTCCTGCATTAATTAAAGATGGTATTTGTATTGTAGTGTCTCCACTTGTTGCTTTAATGAAAGATCAAGTTAAAAACCTTAAAGACAAAGGCATTAAAGCTATGGCCATTACTAGCGGAATTAGCTATAATGAACTTGACACCTTATTAGACAATTGTATTTATGGGAACTACAAGTTTTTATATTTATCTCCAGAACGTTTACAACAAGATATCGTTCAACATCGAATACAACAAATGAATGTCAACCTCATTGCTGTTGATGAAGCACATTGCATTAGTCAATGGGGAAATGATTTCAGACCTGCATATAAAAATATTACTGTATTAAGAGAGTTACAACCAAGTGTTAATGTTATTGCTTTAACGGCTACTGCCAAACCAAAAGTTATTGATGAAACCATAGCTGAATTAGATTTTATAGCTCCTAAAATATTTAGAGCTTCCTTTAGTAGACCAAACATAGCCTACAATGTAGTATATAGCGAAGATAAGTTATACGACCTTGAACGTTTTTTAAACGCTTACAAAGGTGCTTCAATTATATATGTAAGAAGCAGAAAGTTATCGGTCGAAATTCATGAGCAGTTAGAGAAGTTAGGGTTTAGTTCTACATTTTTCCATGGTGGCATTCCAACAAAAGATAAACAAGAACGATTAGATCAATGGATGAACAACCAAAAAGAAATAATGGTTGCTACAACTGCTTTTGGTATGGGAATTGATAAACCTGATGTAAAAACTGTAGTTCATATTAATTTACCCGAAAGTCTAGAAAGCTATTATCAAGAAGCTGGTCGCGCTGGCAGAAATGGTGATAATGCTTATGCCATTATATTAACAAATAAATCTGATGAACAACGTCTTAAAAGTCAGTTTATAAACACCTTACCTTCTATAGATCTTATAAAACTAGTCTACAGAAAACTTTGTAACTATTTTCAAATCTCATATGGCGAAGGCGAATTTTCATCACATCAATTTAATTTTAACACCTTTTGTAAAACTTACGATTTCAAATCCACACAAACCTTTAATGCGCTCCAGATTCTAGATCGAAATAGCATCATTAAACTTTCACAACAGTTCAACTATAAAACAACATTACAATTCATAATTACTAGCACGTCTTTATTTACTTATTTAGAACGCCATAAACATGTTGAATTGATTGTTAAATCTATTCTTAGAACCTATGGTGGAATTTTCGAACATTCATTAGCCATTAATTTGTCGCTAATTGCAGATAAAACATCAACTACTGAGAAACAAATTATTGCGATTTTACAACAATTGCATAAAGATGAGGTGGTGGATTTTAATTTTTCTAATACAGATTCTGAAATTGTATTCTTGCAACCAAGAGAAGATGACAAGACGATTAATAGAATAGTTACTATTGTAGAGCAACAACACGACTTAAAAAGACTTCAGGTTAATGCAGTTTTGGATTATATCGAAAATGATTCTGTTTGTAAACAATTACAATTGCTGAATTATTTTGGAGAAGCCTCTGTAGAAACTTGCGGAAAGTGTACTGTTTGCTTAACAAATTTGGATGGATCAAATTCTACAGATTTAATGACCATTCAGAAACAGATCGTTACCTTATTAACACATCAGAATTTAAATTCACGGCAACTAGCTGAAGAATTGCCATATAAAGACACTGAAATATTTGAGGTTTTAAAGTTATTATTAGAACATCAATTGATAGTAACAACGTCTTCAAATACCTATAAATTAAAATAACTATGAGCAAAGACACTTTAAGAATCGTATTTATGGGCACACCAGATTTTGCTGTTGCCACTCTAAAATCCTTAGTTGATGCTAACTATAATATCGTTGGTGTTATTACAGCACCAGATAAACCAGCTGGACGTGGTAGAAAACTAAATGAATCTGCAGTAAAAACATATGCTCAATCTAAAGGGCTGAATATATTACAACCAACCAATTTAAAGGCAGAATCATTTTTAGAAGAATTAAAAGCTTTAGAAGCCAATTTACAAATCATTGTTGCATTTAGAATGTTACCAGAAGTTGTTTGGAGCATGCCAAAACACGGCACTTTTAACCTCCACGCTTCATTATTACCAAATTATAGAGGAGCAGCACCAATACATTGGGCCATAATCAATGGTGAAACGAAGACTGGTGTGACTACTTTTTTTATAGATGAAAAAATTGATACAGGTGCCATGATCCTTCAAGATGAAATTGAAATTGAAGCTGATGAAACTGTTGGAACGCTTCACGATAAACTAATGACTATTGGCAGCGAATTGGTATTAAAAACGGTAAAGCTAATTGAAGAAGATGCTGTTGAAACAACAATACAACCTAAAACGGACGACTTAAAAACCGCATATAAGCTACATAAAGACAATTGTAAAATTGATTGGTCCTTACCTATTAATAATATCTACAATAAAATAAGAGGTTTAAATCCTTTTCCTTCTGCTTGGTGCTACTTATATAATGGTGATGAAAAAGTAACCGTAAAGATTTTTAAAGTTGAAAAAGAAGTAGAAAAGCATCATTTTGATGTCGGAAAACTTAGTAGTGACAAAAATGAATTAAAAGTCGCTGTAAATGATGGGTTTATAAATATTAAGGTAATTCAACTTCCTGGTAAACGAAAAATGGACGTAAAATCTTTATTAAATGGATACCATTTTGAAGAAAACGCAAAACTGCTCTAAACCCTTATCTCCATTGATATTATAAAAAATCCGATAAAATGCACTTCCTTTATTAACAAATCCGCTAAGTTATCAACAAATAACCGGATTTCCCTTGCTATTACTTGCGTAGATGGATTTTACATATAAATTTGTAGAAGGATTTAACAAAATGTTTAACCCAACTATTTATTAATAATTTAAAATTTAATTTTTATGAACAAAACAGATTTAATCAATGGAATGGCAGAAAATGCTGGAATTACAAAAGCAGCTGCTAAGAAAGCATTAGATTCATTATTAATCGACATCGAAGGATCTTTACAAAAAGGAAACAGAGTTTCTTTAGTAGGATTTGGTTCTTGGTCAGTTTCTAGAAGATCTGCAAGAGAAGGAAGAAACCCTCAAACTGGTAAGACTATACAAATCAAAGCTAAAAACGTAGTAAAGTTTAAAGCTGGTTCTGATTTAGGAAAAGCTGTAAACTAAGCATATTTCTAAAATAGATTAAAAGCCCACTTTTTTTTAAAAGTGGGCTTTTCTTTTCTACACGCTTAACTTTAATAATCACTTTAAGAACTAAGTAATTGGTTTAGTTATAGAATTTATTGCTTTTTAGAGAAATATGTTTTAGATTTAATACATAAATCATACACAATGATTACCATAAAGCCCAAAAAAGGTGATTTATTAATAGCAGAGCCATCCATAATTGGTGATTTATCATTTAATAGATCCGTTATTCTACTTGCTGATTATAACAGCCAAGGTTCTATTGGTTTTATTTTAAATAAACCTTTAGAATATACACTTCAGGATTTAATACCTGAAACTCAAGCAGACTTTAAAGTCTTTAATGGTGGACCCGTTGAACAAGACAATTTATATTTCATTCATCAAGTTCCTGAGTTGATACCAGATAGTATTGAGATTTCATTAGGTGTTTTTTGGGGAGGAAACTTTGATGCGGTGTTGCAATTACTTGAAGACAATAGACTATCAAATTCAGATATACGTTTCTTTCTTGGGTATTCAGGTTGGGATTCTCAACAGTTAGAAAACGAATTGCTTTCTAATTCATGGATTATTACAAAGAATATTTATAAAGAGGAACTTATTGAAAAATGTTGTGAGTCTTTCTGGAAAGAAAAAATGCTAGAACTAGGAGGTAATTATCAATTATGGTCTAATGCTCCTGAAAATCCAAGTTATAATTAAGATACTCTTAATTTAATATTCAATCGTCTTATAATATCTTCAGCAATAGTAGTGGTAAATTCTTTTTTGCGATATTTTAATATAGGCTGAATTCCTGTAATCACATTACTTATAAATAATTCATCTGCTTTTTGAAGCTCAAAAGGAGAAATAGATGTTTCTTCAATGACATAATCTCCAGAATTTACAATTACTTCTATAAGTTGTTTTCTCATAATTCCTTTTAAACAGCCATCATCTAAAGGTGGTGTTTTAATGGTTTCACCAGAAACGACAAAAAGATTCCCGTTTAATGCTTCAACAACATTCTTATTGGTATTTAAAAGCAAACAATTATCCCAACCATTTTCTGCTGCATAGATACTTCCTAAAACATTAATAGCCTTATTATTTGTTTTTAGTGTAGATAATAATCCTGGAGCAACAAAAAAATCTTTATATAAATCAACTGTATATCGTTCTTGCTTGGAAACCGAATAAAAATCGGTAGCTAAGGCTTCTACAGAAATATTATAACTGATATTGTTATCATTCGGAAGATATTTCCCGCCATCTCCTCTATCGACATTTAAACGAATTCTTGCTGAAGATTTTAAAAGTGAATTGGCTTCTAATGTTTTTAATACTTCATTTTCTAAGAATTCCATTGTAAAGTGCATTGGAATTTCCATGCGCATAATTCGCATTGAAGCCATAAGCCTAAAATAATGGTCTTCCCAAAATAAAAGCTTACCATGAACTGCTTTTAAAGTTTCAAATACAGCATCACCATACTTATAACCTCTATTTTCACTAGTAATAAAACTTGAATCCTCTATTAATTCACCATTGAGATTTGTCATAAAAAAAGTCTCGATTAAAAATCGAGACAAATATAAAACTTATATGATTTAGAAATCTTAAGCTGAACCTAAAACTTGCTTTAAATCTGAAATTTGATTATCCCATAGCATTTTAGCTTCCTCTAATTCATCTTCTTCCGTGAAGTCAGTTACAATAATTGATACATCTTTAGTAATTTCATCGACCTGAATTCTAATTTCAAAGAAATAATTATCACCTTCATCTTCATCCGTCATCCATCTAAATTTGATTCGTTCACCACTTTTTTTACTTAATAACTTTGCAGTTTCTTCAGAGTCATCCCAAATAAAAGTGAACATCTCACCTCTTGAGTTTACATTATCAGAAAACCACTCAGATAAGCCTGAAGGTGTAGAAATATATTGGTATAAAAGCTGAGGAGAAGCATGTATTGGAAACTCCATTTCGAACTTGACTTTGTCTTCCATTTGTATTTTAATTGTGAGGCTCAATATATACAATTAATTGATGAGTATAAAACTAATCTGCAAAAAAATATTTTAAGCATTTAATGTTTGTTGCCATAGATTTTGTTTTTATATTTGCAGCCGAAATTATGGCGAGGTAGCTCAGTTGGTTAGAGCGTTGGATTCATAACCCAGAGGTCACGAGTTCAAATCTCGTTCTCGCTACAACATCTTAATAATGTGACAATTAACGGTTTAGTTCACTCTAAACCGTTTTTTTATGCTTACATTAAATAAAGTCATTACATTTGAATATGATTTAGAACACGATTCAGAACACGATTTGTCACACAAAAAAGATTTTTCGGCTCCAAAAATTTATACTGCCAACGGCGATTTATCTAAGCGTTGGTACGTATATTTCTCATTTAGAGACCCTGAAACAAAAAAGCTAAAACGTCAAAAAAACATTTACGGAAATGCTAATTCTTTTAAAAATAAAGAAGATCGTTTAGCACTGTTATCTCGCTATCGAAGAAGGCTTTTAAAACTGCTTCAGGAAGGTTATAATCCATCTTTAAATAATACGGAACTCTACAAGTCTAAATTAATTAAGAAAGGCACAGCTAAAGGCTCTCATGATAGTCCAAAAAAAGAACCATCACCACAAATTAAATATCCTAAAACAAGTGTTGACACCATTAAAACTATTAGCACAACTAAAACCACAGAAGACATTGCTGCTAGTGATTCTGGTATGACGCTTCGAGAGGCTTTAGACTTCAGTTTAAAGATTAAAGAAAAGGAAATTAGCTCTAGATCGCACATAGATTATAAATACACAACCAATGCATTGGTGAAATGGATTCATGAAAATCGCCCTAAACTAAAATCGATTAATCAATTTGATAAAAAAGCGGCTTTAGATTTTTTAAATGCAGTACTACTCAGATCAAGTGCTCGAAATAGAAATAACTATAGACTAAATTTAAGTAGTTTATTTCAGGTATTGGAGGATAATGAACTTATTCTATCCAACCCAATCAAAAAAATTAATGCCTTAAGAAGTATTCCAAAACGGAACAAGTCGTATTCAACAAAAGAGCATACAAAGATTTTTGAATATCTAAAAAAAGAAGATCCTTTACTCCTACTATATATAAAGTTTGTTAGCTATAATTTTTTAAGACCTGTTGAAGTCTGTCGATTAAAAATAAAAGATATCAATCTTGAAGACAAAACATTGCAGTTTAAAGCCAAAAACAGTCCTTTAAAAACAAAGTTAATTCCGAAGAAAATAATTGATGAACTTCCTGATTTATCAAAATTAGATCCTGAATTTTATTTATTCACACCTATAAAAATTGGTGGCGAATGGAACACTACTGATACTAATAAAAGCACCTACTTTTCTAAACGCTATAGAACGGTTGTAAAAGAACATTTTAATTTAGATAAGGATCAAACCTTATACAGTTTTAGACATACATTTATAACGATATTATACAAATCATTACTAAAAGGATCATCACCACACGCTGCTAAAAGTGAATTAATGAATATTACTGGACATAATTCAATGGATGCCCTAGAAAAGTATTTAAGAGGAATTGATGCTTCTCTGCCTAAGGATTATTCTAAACATTTTGACCATGACTAAAATTTCGGCAAACCTAATCGGGAACCTTACTAAGAACTTTATATTTTATATACCTAGTTCGATGTATGTAATGGTTGAAAACTCTGAATTTAAAGGCATAATTCCTAGGGAGGATTATGACAAGATTATCTATTATGAAGACCAATTAAATATTAGGACAACTAATTTAGACCAAATCATTCTTCTTGATATTCTTAATAAAAAAGATATTTTAGAAAACAATTTGGTAATGTTATTAGAAGCAAAAACAGCATTAAATTCAGCAGCTTTTGAAATTGTTTTAAAAGACTATAAAAAACACATCGATTGCCATTTACAGATGAATTTATGGATGTACAATAACCTAACAATTAGTATCCCAACTATTGAAGACGTTATAATTAACGCATTTAAATTTCAAAGCGAAAACTTTAAAGAGCATTGTTCTCAAATAGAGCATCATTTTCAAATACAAAATCAAGATCTCAAATTAAACGATGATGATGTTGTTAAAAATTTGGAAACCATATTTTCTGAGAATGATTTAAAGAATAATGTGTTTAAGCTTAACCCTAATTCTAAGTCAGAAGCGAATACAACGTCTTCTAAAAAGCAGAAGCCCATTATTAGTGATCAAGACATTGATCATTTTTATTACAAACTGTTTTTAATGTTGAATTGTAGTTTTAGCATCTAATTTTGTGTTGATTTTTTGTTGAATTCAATAAAAAATCTTAATTTAACGTCAAACAAACGTTTATTTTACGCTAAATGTCAGATACAAAATTTTATACTTGTCCATATTGTTTCAATGCATATGAACCAAAAAGACGTGGTGCGCAAATATATTGCTGTAACTCTTGTCGGTCTAAGGCTTATCATGCAAGGAAAAAAAAATCGCAAGCTCTGGTTGTAAAATCAAAAGAAGAATCATTAACAAAAAATACCCTTTCTCCTTCAAAAGAAAAAATGTCGGCTACAGGAATTGGAAATGCCGCTGTTGGGACTTTAGCTGCTGATGCACTAAAAAGTTTCCTCACAACCGAATCAAACAAAGCAGCTACAAAAGGGGATTTAAAAGTACTTTCCGATAAATTAATTAATCGTTATCATAGAATTAACAATCACTCTGCAAGGCAGGATGGAGCGCTTCCCTATTTTGATATGGAAACAGGGAATATTGTGTATTTAAAACCTATTCTGAAATAACTTAAATTACAATTCAAATTAGAGTTAATATTTATAAACCTAATACTTAGTTTCATTAATTTCCTTACATAACCTCAACAAACTCCATTTTACATTTGTGATTAATTGGCTTATGAATATCTTCATAACCTTTAGAATAATCATCAGCTAAGTAAGATTTTAATCTATTTTGAGAATTATTACCATTATATAATAATTCATTACCTGCATAAAACACATCATAAGTGGATAAAGTACCAAAACCATGTGGATATCCATTTTGAGACATTAAATAAAGGTACTTATTATAGGCTAGTTTTTATTTACTTATTCAACCCTTACTTGCTTAGTGCTTTTAATATTCGCTCCTCATTTATGACGATATCTCTAAACAATACATAAGGAAACTCGGTATATTTTGATGTCTTGAATGCCTCAAAAATATTCGAAAGTGTAGACGCTGTAATAAGAGACAAATTCATTTCTGTATCCATTTCGCAGTCTGTTACAAAATCATCGCTGAATTCTGGTGCTACAAGTAATATTTTAACTATGCGCAATTCATTTTTAAGAGCCAAATTTTGATACGACTTTAGCTGTCTTGAAACAGAGCTAAATTTATTGTAACCTCTTTCTTTACTCGTTTTACATTCGACGATAATAATTTCATTGTTTCCCAAGTTTAAAAGGATATCAATCATATCCTTTTTGGTGTTTAAATTATTTTTAAAAGCATCATCAACATTAAAGCCTAAACCTTTAAAAATAACTTTTGTTAAATCTTCAAACTTCAAACCGAGCTCACTTTCTTTTACTGTTATTCCATTTTCCTTGAGTAAATTTAGATTCCGGAATGCAACATTTTCATAGTTTTCTAAATACAGATTCTCAACATCCTTATAATGCTCTAAGACATTTAGAATATCATCTCCTCGTTGCTTAATTCCATTGTCTTTTATAAATTTTGTTAAGTCTTGCTTTACAATTAGGTCTAAAATATCTCTAGGTTTAATATTATAATCTAATAAAAAATCAGCTACAAGTACAAACTCATCTTGCAACTCAAATTGATCTCTAATTTGTTTGTTTAGTTTTGGCAAAGATTGATTCAATTCGGAAAGAAGTTTATCAAATCCATCTAATGAAATACCAACTTTTTCATCACGCTCAACGGTTTCAAAATGCTGAATTAAACTTCTTATTTTCTCTTCTAAAGTACTTCCTTTAAGGTTACTAATATTTAAGCCTTTCTCACAAAGCTCATTTAACGTTCTTTTTCTTTCAGTCAAGGTGCTTCCTGTTTTGTAAATATCATCTAAAAGTAAATTTGTAAAAGACACACCTTCCTTTATAATTTCTTCAATTTTTTGAGCATTAGATAACTTTCTGTCAATATTATGTTCTCTTGCTATTTGATTGATGATAGGTTCTCTTAAAAGTTTAAGGGTTCTACGGTAAAATTTTTCTGCTACTTCTTTTTCTCTAACTCTGCGTAACATACTAACCATTTCGTCTGCAACATAAATGGTATTTTCTTTATTAGAGTAAAATATAACACCAATGTTTTTCAATCCTTTTATTACATCTTGTATATCAAGTTTTTTAATTGGTAAAATTGAGTAATTAATCAATTTCACTTCTTCTTGTGAAAGCCCCAATTGTTTTGAAAGTGTTAGTATAATAGATAACTCATCGGATGTTATTCTCGCATCTCGATTATTTGCGATATCATTATTATATGCAGTATACAAACAAGATTTGTATATTTTGTAATCTCTTTTTCTTGTATCACTTAATTCAGATTTATCATTGTCAAAATCTGCATTGAGTGCTTTAATACGACTCTTTAAGTTCTTTATTTCTGTCTCGTACAATCTAGAAAACCAATCTTGTTTCATTATACAATTCCCATCTCGAATAATAATGTCGATTAATATGTCTAATTGTGATGAGATTTCTTGAAACTCACACTTTATATGTTCCTGAAATTCATCTGAAGTTAAAGCAAAAATATTTGCGATATTTAAATTATCAACTGACTTTAAACCTTTATCGGATGAGCTTAATATCTTCTCAATTTCTTTCCCATTCTTAGGGTTTTTCGAAATGATATTATCAATTATTTTAATAAATGAATTCTTTTCTATTGAACCTAGTTTGTCTAATATCTTTTCTAATTTCATGTACTTTAATTTTTATTAAGGTAGTTTAATATTCCCGAACCACTTCACTTGTCAAGTTTAGTTTTAAGATTCAACGCCAATTTAACAATTACTATCCGAATATTATAATTACAGGATTTTCCGGGCTCATAAAGAATTAAGCATAATCCTTAATGCAAAACATTTTACTCAATAATTATATTTTCAGCTTGAACTTTATCATCAACAAACTTAATTTTACAAGACCATTGACTTCTTATCATTGCTCCAAATCCATTTTGGCTATCAACCCAAGAGCGTATTTGATATTCGCCACCGCCTAAATTTGTAATATGTTCATCTTTTTCAAAAAGACCTGGAAATTCAGCAGTTGAAGGTGATTTTAATCTCTGTTTTATAAAATCTTCTGCATAATTATATGCTAACATTTTGTTTGGTTCAACCGAAGATGAATCATTACTATCTCCCGAACCAAAAGCAAGGAAAATAAAAGTTATAATTGCAAATAGACTAAATAGATGTTGTAATTTGTTTTTCATTTTTTAGTTGATTTATAGTTTTCAAAATTAATATGCTTAATATCCAACCTATTGAATAAAAGATAATATCTTTAAAATCAAAGGTTCCGAATGTTGGAATAAAATATTGTACAATTTCTGAAGTTTCTGCAATAACTAAAGGTAAAATAATGTATAACATTTTAACTTGTGATTGAATTTCTTTCCAGATTATTAACATAACCGACGTAAAACCAAAAACCCAAAGTAAGTCAGGCAAATTGAATTTGATCCATTCCGATAAATGATAATTTCCAAACAAATCACGTATGTATTTTATTCCATTTTCCATTTGGACTGCTTTTATCCAATTAAAAAACAAAATTGTTTCAGTTCGATTAATTATATAGATAAATCCACCAATAAATATTGGTAGAAATCCAAAAAGTCCAATTTTTATGATGTAGTTAGTCTTCAAATATTTTACAATTTTACCTAGTTGTTATCTCAGTAAATACAAGCCGAATAGAAAACCAATGAGGCTTTTGTAAATAGGATAAAACTAGAAATAAATTTATACGTGTTGTACCCAGTTTTTATTTACGATTATTTATAAAGTTTACAATCAATTTCGTGATTCATTATGTTAATCAGTAAAGAGTAATATCCTTTATCCAAAAGACTAATACTAAATTTTTCAGCGTCTTTCGGCAACTTAAAAGGCTTTAGAATTTCCTTTGATTTGTTTTCGTAAAACACGACAATAGGATATTCGTAAATATCGAATTTATGTAGAACAAATATATTATCACGTATCAATTCTCTGTCAACTATATTTTTAACTTCAGGATTTGATTTATCAGCAATTACAGTTTTCGGTGGTCTTTTTTGTTCGTATTTTTCGGGAAATCGCATATTTCCGATATCTTTTTTAAATCGACTATTTATGAAATATGAAAAGTCAGAATTTGATTCGAATGTCTCAAGCGTTTTATTTGTCATATTTTCAATTACTTTTTTCAGTTAAGATTGCGTTTCTCAAATTGGTAGCGGTCTCGGGTATGAAACGTAGGGACTTTCGAAGCACTTTAATGTCAGCATGGAGCTGAGCTTGCTAAGTGTTGAAAACTTGCGAAAAACATTGACCGCCCTATATTTTTATACCTAATGTTGGTAGTAGTTTTTCATTTTTAAAACAAGTTGTTAATCTGATTTATCCAACCTTGTCTGTGGATGATTCTTTGTTGCTGTAAACTTTGATTTAGGATTTGTTCTTTAGTTAATTGTGACAATTGTTGCCAATTTTGACCAAACACATATGTGGCATTGCCTTGATGAATGCTTTCGAGAATAAAGAAGTTTTTATTTGGAAATCCAAAAACAATATATCCTCTAAATCCTGCATTGCCAACTGCAACAAAGTTTGGATTATGATTTGATATAGTTTCCAACCTTCTTTCGATTATTCTTCTGCGGTTAGGTTGAACATTTCCTATGGCTCTTTGAACATTATTTTGTAAAATATTCCATGGGTAACTACCTGGAGGTAACATATCCCAATTTAGTATAGTTACTGGCACGTTGAAAACAGGTACTAAGTTTGCATGTAAAGTGTCACATTCGCTAAACAACTCAAGAAACAAGTTAATTGCTTGAATTATCTCATCATCTGAAGTTACCCCTTTGGTAAATTGAGGAGAACGGATAATTTTTTGATTATTCCCCCCATTTACTACAGTTAATTCAAGTTCTGGTGCTGGAATAGATGTTCTTGGATACCTTTTATAAGGTATATCAACTGTATGGTAATTTCCGTGCCAATCTTTGATGTCAGCTTGTCTATAAACAGTTTGCTTCGGTTGGTCTCGATGAATTATAAAACCTCCATTTGCATTGAACCTACTTTTAGAACCTAAAATTGAAGGTAAAATTTGTTCGCCAACATTTATTTGAGGGCTAAAACCTACCTGTTGTAGTCTGTTTGTATCCGATAAATCGGTAAGTGCAATATAAAAATCATCATTATTATTCAATCCCGCTAGGTAGTTACCAAGGTTTCTAATTCGTTGTTTAGTTATTTTCATGGTTTATTCATTTTTAAATTACTGCCAACGGTAACGTATAAGAATATTAGCGGATTTTACGCACTTAAGTTTCGGTTTGTTACTGTCGTTTGATTTATAAATTTCATTTCGTTTTAGCGATTAAACCGCTATTATTTTTATACAATGTTGTAAACTGGCTATTTCAGTTGTCTCACTTGTACAGATTTCCCTTCTACTAATATTCGGTGATTGTATCCGTCATAATAAATTATGGCATCTGGTCTGTATGAATAATTATAATCGTAATCATACTCATCCTGCTTCCAAGTCTGACCGTTATTTAATTCGAAAAGGGTATCGCCTGACCATCCGTTAAAATCATTTACAATCGTAGCTTTGATTACGTCATTTATTAATTTGACTTCAACAAATTTATCCTTACCGTCTTTCGTTAAATAATATCTGTTTTGGTATTTATAAATCATTATTTTAGCCATATATGAGTAGTGATACCAATATTTATATTTAGTCTGCAACCAATATTGACCATTGTAAAGCGGAAAAAGCTTGCCATCATCAAAGCCTTCAAAGTCTCCGTCAATTTTAGAGTTTAAGACTACCTGACCGTTTGAAATCAATTCGTTATAATCCATAGTTTTAAATTTTTCTTGGGACTATACGCCCACTTTTATTTTCACGATATGTGTAGCCTGATGATGGAAACGCAACTACTCGTCCGTCCTTTCCTTCACGATAAGTGTAACCACTTGACGGAAATGCTACAACTCTACCATCTTTCCCTTCTCTATATGTATGTCCACTAGATGGAAATGCTATAACTCGTCCGTCCTTTCCTTCACGATAAGTATAACCACTAGAAGGTAATGCAACAACTTTTCCGTCTTTCCCTTCACGATAAGTATATCCGCTTGATGGGAATGCTACAACTCTTCCATTTTTTCCTTCACGATAAGTATAACCATTAGAAGGAAACGCAACTACACGTCCGTCCTTCCCTTCTCGATATGTATATCCGCTTGATGGAAAAGTCACCTTTACTCCATCTTTTCCAATTCTATATGTATCTGCCATAAATTATTTAGTTACGATTTTCGTTTAGCTTGTTTACAACGTGTTATATACTTAAAAAATTAGTAGTTATCCACTTTGTTTTTCTGGATAACTCTACTTATTCTATTTTAATTGAACTTATAAATAATCATTGGTTACTTTATCTTTACATTAGATATAAAAGCCTTCATACCTCTAGTCATTAACTTACGTTAAATATTTTGAAACTTGTTGCGTTCTGGATGGTGAGTTAAAAACAATTCTGTTTCAGCAAATTTCAATTGTTTTTCATTTATTCTATAACAGCAACATCTTCATCAATTACTAGAAGTCCACTTCCAACAACTTCAACTGCTTCTGTATCATTTTGTGCATTACATATATTTTAGTTAAAATATTTTTTATGTTCAAAAAAAAAGGCTCATTACTAATAACATTCCTTTCACTTAAATTAAATACTAAATTAATCTTAATAAAAAACATTTTACTACGGGTTTCCGTAACGAACAAATAAAGCTAAACTCTTAAAAAATTAGAAGTATTGAGCTACTTAAAATTGATAACAGCTAAAAACATTAGGATTTTGTTTTTCACTTAATTTGCAGTTATCAACTTGTGGTATCATAGTCATCAAACAATGTTTTTTGATAAATATCTCCATTGAACTTATTGATTAATTCTCGAATAAATTCGTAATGCTTTACATATTGATTTGGAATAAAGAGTAATCTAATGTTTTTGGTGTTTAATAAGTCCATTTTAATTTTATCAGACTTGATCCGATTTTTCTTAGTGTAATGTTCTCTACCATTTAATTCAAATACTACTTTAGGTTTATTCCCTTGATAAAGCACCCCGTCAAATTCTTTTTTATTGACTAGAGTATTATTAATTTCTTCAGGAAATACATCGATAATTTTTACATTTCTCTTGAATTTACTACCACGTATTGAACAATAATGTCTCATTGTTGTATAAAATTCGTCTTCAAATTTCGAATTATTAGAGAATCCAATTGTAAATTTATTCACAATGCTCTTAGATATTTGTGTTGTTCCATTTTTTTCTACGTAATCAATCAAAGCATATAAGTCATCATCTTTATTTGACAAGATATCAATTGCTTTTTTATCGGTTACAACGATTAGATTTTCTTTAGCTCGAGTTACACCAACATTTATTAACTGACTATTATCTTTAATCCAATCGTATGTTCTAGAGGTCGTTTCTTTTGAAATTGCTGTAGAAATTATTATCGTTTTGTTTTCTTGCCCTTGTACTTTATGAATGGTACCGCAGCTTACGGAAGAATCTATTTCTCCCTTTTCTTTAGCTTCTTTTAAATAATGATTTATAACTTCTTCTTGATTTCTAAAAGGTGTAATGATAAAAACGTCTGATAGATTATTGTCTTTAATATAATTTACAATTTCTCTAGCTTCTTCAATTTGTGAGTTTTTATTTTTATGATTTACGTTGTTGACATCTAATAGTTTTACTTTACCTATAGTATCGATTGCTGTTAGATTTAATCGACTTTCATAAAACCGCATGTTGGAATAATTGATAATCTTTTTTCCACAGCGATAGTGATAGCTTAATAAAATGTCTCTTGAGATATTATCTATTTTTTTGTAAACAGAAAGTATGGAATTATTGAAATAATCATAAACGTCATTAATTTCAAATTGCTTCATTAATTGTTCATTTCTGGTTTCCTCAAAAACTACAATAGGTTTTAATTGATTTGTGTCACCAATCAAAACCATGTTTGAGCACTTTGAAATAGGAATTAAACTCGTAGCAATGTCACATTGACCAGCTTCATCCATTGTAAGCAAATCAAATTTGAATTTTCTACCCAATTTACGACTGGAAAGATTAGTTGTTAAAATAATTGGAAAAACTCTAGTAAGCTTTTTTATATTCTCATCGTTAGCAATCCATCTATTAAATTGCCGAACTTGTTCTTTTTCATCTTCTAAATTTAGTATTTCAATAAGGTCACTATATTTCTTCGTTTTTAAGCGTTTTATGTATCTCAAAGACTCAAAATAAAAAAACTGTTGTAACTGAAAATTACCTTTAATAATCTCAAAAATTCCTTTTACATTATCGTCCGATGTTATCGGAATTTGATTTAATCGCTCTTGCAGTTTCTTTTTTTCTTCTTCAAGTAACCAATATGTTCCTTCACCTTTTATTATTAAACCATTAATGAATTCTAAATTTTGCTCTATATCTATCCTAAGCTCATAATTTTCTAATTTCTTAAGTAATTTTCTATTATTTTCTTTTGACTTTTCTTTCAACCTGAGCAATAAATCCTTTTTAGGTGTATCTTTTGTTTCAAACTCATAAAGCTCCTTTATCTTTTTTAATGCTTCTGCAGTGCATTTGTTATTTCCTAATCTGATAAATGGAAATAGAATCTCTTTACTTCGATATTCTCCTAAAACCAATTTATCTTTTATGCCGTCAATTGGAATATTATTATTTGAAGAAATTAACAAGGTTTTGTTGTTCGTTAAACAGTTCACAACAATATTCAAAATGGTTTGCGTTTTGCCAGTTCCTGGAGGTCCTTGTACGTAGGTTATTGGATACTTTAAAGAATTATAAATCGTTCGTAGTTGATCTATATTGACATTATTATCGTAAAGAACGATATGAGGTTCTTTTCTATTCTTTCTGTCTAATAAGGATAAGTTTTGGAAGAACGCTTTTAACGGAATTTGTATTTCCTTGTTGAAGTGTTCTGAATTTACATCCTCATAAATGTGTGATATATCAATTTGCGCATACCCTAAAACAACAATTTCTGGTCTGGTGTTCGGCAACTCTCCAGATCTAAAATTACACGCTAATAGTTTTATAGTGGCATTTTTGTCTTTAAGGTATAAAGCTTCAAAATCAGTCGGACTCAAATCTGTATAATATGACAATGAATACTTAACGTTGTTAATGTAAAAATTAGAATTGAAATGTATTTTGGTTCCTATTTGAAGTTCTTGCTCAACAGGGTCATACGTTAACATTCTATATGAAACGACAAATTTCCCTCTTGATTCTAAATCAATTGAAAATTCACATAGAGCAAGTTCATATTCATAAAATGTCTTGTAATCATTATTATAAATTTCTTTTATGATGTGCTTTTGTTGTTTATCCGTTAGCTGATAAGGGTTTTGATTAATTAATTCTTTTGAATCCAAATTTGGAATTAAATGCATCTTGTGCAAGAATGGATCATTATTAGCTTTGTAACATTCTAAATAATAATTCAACACATTGTGGTCATATCTGTCGAAGTCATATTTTTGCAAGCTCTCATCTTCGTCAATTTTTTTTATCAATTCATCAGATACATCATAATGCGAAAATTTCAAGATTTCAGCTGTCTGAATGCTTGATATAAAGATTTTCTTATTTAAAAGTGGCTTGTCTTTGGTGACATTGAATATATTAACTTTAAGTTCATCGTTTGCGTTGATATCCAATATAGCTATCCAAAATGGAGTGATTTCTCCATTCTTGTTTTTATAGGTAATGTTAAGGAATTTACCTTCTCTAATGGCTTTTCCTATTAGTGCTATTTTGTTTTTGTCAATCATTAATAGGATAGTTTTTCTGAAAAATCATTGCGATATCTAGCAGTTTTTTTGTATCCAATCTTAGCCTTACCCTTAACGTTTTAATATATGGCTAGTTAAGTTGGTAAGTACTAAGTTAGCAAAAAAGAAACTTACAATAATTGAGTTTTCATATCCTATTCAATTTAGATGTGAATAATGACTTATTCTTCGTCAAAAAAGAATTCATGTATTTCAATAATATCTCCTCTTCCAATTTGAACAAGATCTCCAGTTTCTTTTAAAAACATTCCTAAAGATCTTTCGTTGTAAATTAGTTTTAATTTGGTAGAATAATCAGTCACCACATACATATCACCCGTTAATTTGTAAAAAGGGATTACCAACTTATTGCGCACTTTCACACCTTTATTTACTACTTTGCCTTCTGATAATGTCTCCTTTACTTTATTAGTATTATTTTCACTTGAAGAAACTTTTACATAAGAAACCATCATATTCATCCATTCAACATCATCTATTAAAAACCATTTTATTCTACTAAAATCAATACCATATTCATTAATCCACCCTTGACTTGTAAACCCAAATAAAACTTGTTTGCGTCCATCAAGCTCAGGTTTATCTGAAGGTGTAAACTCCTGTATCTTATAAGTTATGACCGAAGTTGAAGACATATCTTTCAACTTTTTACCATTAAAAGATAGCGTTTTTAAAGAAAAACTAGTTATCTCTGGATTATTAGACAATATCCATTGGGTTGCAGTTAATTCAGCCCTTTCTTCCATTTGTTTGACAGCTGCAATTCCAGCTCCGATGGCCACAAGTGCACCAGTTGCAACTGCTACTCCATCACTTTGTGCTTTTAAATTTTGAGGCAATAAATAGCTGATTATAATACATAAAATAAGTGTTTTTTTCATTGAATTATTTTTAGTTTAGTTTTTTATGAATTCAGGTACAACTAGTTATTAATAAATAAAATATCCTTATATCTATTAAATTATCTGATTAGATGACTTTTTTATTTCTAGATACATTTTCAAATGTATTCTTAATACAATTCTTATTGTATGACAAAAGTCACGTTTAGAATTAATAAATAGGATCAATTAACGAAACTATTACTTTTAGCAATAGTTACATTGCGGAAATCCGTAATGAAGAAAAAATTAATGTTGATAACACCTACCATTAGCATTTTTTGTCTTGCGCTTACAGCGCTTACCAGCTTGTGTTTTACCCGTGCATTGGCTTGCTACAGTCTTTTTGGCAGGTACTTTTCTTTTTGCTTTTGGTGTTATTGCATTAGAACTAGCACTAGAACTAGTTTTAGTATTTTCTTTAGTTGGCTTACACACACTACAAGCAGAATAGCCTAGTGTTATGGCTTTGGCAATAGGTAGTTCTATTTTCGAGAATTTGAGGTATCTACATGCACTTTTATGGTATTTTTCACCAGTTTTAGTCGTGTAAACAGTTTGCGCTAAAACATTAGATGAAAACACAATAGAAAATATAAATACTAGAAGTCTTAGCTGTTTCATTGTTTTTTGTTATTCTTTTTATTGCTTCTCCATTCCCAAGGCGCTATAGCGTTTGGGTCTTGCCAAAGTCCCCTTTTATTTCGTCTAGCTTTATCTTCAATAACTTGCAAAGAAATATCTGTTGAGTATTTAACAAAATGCCAAGCAAAACCAGCTTTTACTAATTCTTTACTTAGATTTTTTTTATCATCATAGTATACATTAGCAATGAATCTTCCATAACGATCCTTTTTAAGTACTTCAACCTGAACTGATCTATTAAAAATAGCATCTGAGGTGAATTGTTTTGCTCGTTTTGAGAACGGTTGTTTACGTTCTGGACAATCTATATTAGCTACTCGAACCTTAATGAGAGTAGAATCTTTCTTTAAGAGTTTAAATGTATCACCATCTGTAATCGCTACTACTTTGCCATTAATAATTTCTTTCTGAATAGAATTAGAATCATCAAAAAATGACCCTAGAATTAGAAATAAAAAGATGAGTGCGATTTTTTTCATAAATTACTATTCAACAGGTACACGAACCTTTGTTTCATTTATGTTCATCCTAGTTTTGTCTAAAGTTACATATTGTGGCTCTTCCTTTTCCCTGTCGAAAGTAACATTTTCAAAAATCTTAATTTCTTTGACAGCCAAAACTTTAACTTCTACATCAATTCCCATGATTTCATTATCATTAGAAAGACCAATATAAAAAACACCTTGCTTTATCTTGTCATTTCTTCCATAAGCAACTCTACCCTTACCCATGTCAAATTGCAAAAATTGTTGGTTACTATAAAATAATTGAACGTTTTGGAAATCACTAATAAAATAATACTGAACATCCTCTCCGGTTTGGGGAATAATTAATTCAGTGACTGCTCCTACAGCAATACCAGCAAGTGGTGTTTGATAATAAACATCAGCTGTTTTCCCTACCAAGTTAGATATAGATTTTAAATTTTTTTTATATGCATCTTGACCTTCTTGATCTACGCCTATCCAATAAGACCAAGCTACTAAATTTTCTTCTCTATATTCGTCGTTTTTAAGCGTAGGAAGATCCACCTTCAAATAGGTCTTGCTTTTATTTTCATTGTAGAAAGAATGAACCTTTTCTGATTTTTCAAAAAGCATAATTTCCTCTATTTGAGTATCTTTTAATTCACGCATTATTTCTTTATAGTTAATGGTTTGATATCCTATTAAACTATCTTCTTGATATGCTATATAAGTAGTATCTCTAACAGTTTCCCATCTCCAATTGGTGTTAAAATCAATTGTACTTGAAACTGAAGGTATTCTATGAATCTTTATCTTACATACTCGCCTTGTTATTGATGAACTATAAAACTTAAACTTATAGATGCCTTTATTTCTAATTTGTATTCGTTTGTCCTTTATATTAGAAGCTTTATATTCAGTAATTAAAGTGTTAGATGGCATTTCTACTATTTCAACTAGCTTAATATTTTTGCCTTTTTCCATCTCCATATCAAATACAACCTCATCTCCCTGCGCGAAACTATAAAATAGTTCCTTGGTTTGATCCATATCTAAGACAATTGTAGACTCTGTAACTTTAACAAGTTCTTGTGCAAACAAGAGAGATTGGAAGAAAAAAGCAATTAAAAAGATAAGTAGTCTTGAATTCATAGGGCAGGTGCATTTTTTAATTAAATGTTTAACAAACATAAATCCTCAAGTTTTATAAACCAAGAGATAAATAATTTATTTGGGTCATCAAGTTTGAAATTTTACATGACTTTTGATGCTAAATATTTCTGAATATCATAAACATCTATAAAAAGCAAAAAAACCTAATACAATATCCTCAATTTTTCGATTAAAGCCTACTTTATTTTGTCGTTAAGTGTTCAGATTAAAACTCATTTTAACTGCCTAATATTAGGTTTAACAAACCCATAATTTGTATAGCATTATTGATTTTTTATAAAATCTTTAATTATTTTATCCATATTTGAGGGCAAGCTTGCTGTTTTAATTTCATATCGTCCAACTTTCATATTATTAAACCAATCACTCCAATACCTCCTTATCACATCTTCTTCAAAATCATTCTTTTTGTCTGGATTAATTCCTAATACAAGAATTTCTAATTTCTCTAAATTATCAACAGCAGGTATAAATCCATAATTTTCCGATGACATTCTTTCATCCCATTTATTGGAATTCAATTTAAATTTACGAATATCTTGAGGTGTTAAATAGGTGGTCTGATTATTCTGTTCTATATGATTATCTTTATGATAAATATATCCATCAGTCAGAATTACTAAAATATTTCGGTAATTATCTTCTATACAGAAATCTTTAACTTTTGTCTTGACAAACCGCCAAGTATCTGACCCAACATATTTATTGTCTTTAATTGCTAATTCGTAGATTTTTTGTGGTTCAGTGGCATAAGATTCCTTTATCAAGTCTAGAAGTTCTAAAGAGGCATTGTTTCTTGAAACATTAAATCTTAAATTTTCTGATATTTTGTTTATGTTTTGATTTCGAGGTTCAGGATCAAAAAAAACTTGCATTTTATCATTCATTTGTCTCACTTTTTTTCTTTGTAAATGTGAGTAGAATGCTTCAGATACGGATTTTATATATTCAACGTCTCTTAAATAATATTCCATAGTCGGGTTAGGATACTTTTTCGGATCAATTCTATCTGATAAATCAAGTAGAAAACTAATATTTAGATTTTGGTTCGAGTTATTCCTTTCTTCGATAGTACTACTTTCATTATTAAGTTCCTCAATTTTATTCTTGTTCGAATCATTTACACAAGAAAACAAGCTAATTAATAGTACGCTTATTACGCATTTGAATAAATATTTTATCATTTTTATGTTTTTGAAAATATTACATTTTGAAAATCTATTTCATTTAAATCTAATTCCTTCAAATGATTCAGTGCCGTTTCCTCACATCGATTTTTTAATTCATCCTTTTCCTTTGTAGGCATTGCTAAAACATTAATTGATTGATACCATCCTTCTTTAAATTGATAATGGTAATGTAGATATTCTTTAACTGGAAAAACAAAGCCATCAATTTTGGATTGAAGTTCTGATATTTTACCATTTATTGAAGTAGTTTCATGCTTAAGCCCATCCACTTTTGAAACCAAATCAGTCTTTTTTGATTTAGCGTTTTTTATTTCTTCTTTTTTTCCCCTAATGAATGCTTTAATTTTATCTACATTTTCATGTTCCTTCATTACAAAATCAAATACTAATCCCCAAATCACATAAACAACAAATCCAGCAAAAATAATTCCCCAAAAATTAACACTTTTAATAGCTATCGTTGGTGAAAACTCTTGACCTAAAATCCTGTCAAATTCAAAAATTTTCTTTTCAATTAAATACGCAAGAATGACATCGAACATAAAAGTTAGTATAAACAATGCTCCTAATTTGAAGTAGGACATTAAGTTTTTACTATTTTGGAACATATGTACTAAATAACCTAAGCCCATAAATACAAAAGGAATGGTTCCCACAAAAACAGCTTCCAGCCAGCCATCTGAAATTGCTTTATTTAAAGCATTGGCATCAAATATAGCCGCAGTTAAACTACCTGTTTCGAAATCCTTGAAAAAAGCCGAATAAGAAGCGGAAATGTAGAATACGAATAGATATATTGTAATTGGAACAAGTAGTATTAATCCAATAAGAAATTGAGCTTTCGGCTTTTTGTCTGCGTCAACACCGTACTTTTCAGGATTAGATTTAACATCAACCATTTGAAATTTAAAACTTTCAATATTAGATTCTATAGTTAAGATTTGATCATCATAAATAGATAATGCTGTTTCACGTTTTTTTAGCTCAGTTTTCTCCCTTTCTTGTTCTTCTTTATAAGGTTGTTTTAGTATTTTTTGTTCATTTAGTTGTTTTCTACAAAGGTTTTCAAAACTATTGTATAGATTTAACAAGCTCACTCCTAAAGTAATTGGATCACCAGATGCTTTAGTAGAGGCTCCATAACCACTTTGATAATAAGTAATTCTCAACTGCTCCCTTGCATCTTCAGTATCAATAACTTCAACGGAGGGTTTACTTTCAGATTTACTTTTCAATTTAAATAAGTTTTTGATAGCTCCCATTATTCTAAGAATTTATGGTTTTAATAATTTCTTCTTTATTAACATTTTTTTTAGCACATTCAAGTAAATAATCAGCTAAATCAGAAATATTTTCATCCAAAAACTCGAATTTTTTACAATACTTTTTTAAGGTTATGTATTCATCTTCAGTCACTTTATTGTCTGCCCAAATCATTACTGCTAAATCATATAAATATTCTACACGCATTTCTAATGATTCAGGAATTGTAGTTTCATGTGATGGATGCAGTAATATTTCATTAAGCTGAGCTTCCGACAAACCTCGTTCTTCAGCAAATCTGTATAACATCTTTAATTCGAGAATATCAAAATTGTCATCAGAAAAAGCCATTTGATAAAGTCTTAGAAAATGGCTTTTTAGTTCGGTTGTAATCATAGTAAAACTGAATTAATTATAATTTTATGCTAATCGTTTTTTGACGCAGCAATCATTGCCATATTCCTAGAATGCATGTCTTCTTTTTCGTTTTTTTCAATTTCGGCAATTTGACTGCTAATAAGCATATTGTGATTACTGATTTTGGTTGGAATATGGAACAAATCAATAATAGCCCAAATACCGATTCCTCCAGCAGTAAACCAATACAAAAATTGCAATCCCCATTTTCCCAAATATGCATAGTGACAGCCTAAAAAGAACCAACATAGATATGCAGTTCCAGATGATTTCATTTTTGATAATAAATAATGTTTATTCATTTTTATATTAATTTTTACATCCGTTTTTATTACACGTAATTCTTTCATAAGTATTCACCCAATGATGTGAATTATCTTTTGTATCAGTTCCGCATCCAGTATTTGTACCTTTCTGTCCTTTATGAACAATTCTCGTTGGTGTGTGTCTTACTGCCATATCTCATTATTTTTATATTCATACATCAAACTTAAAACTATTAAAAAACAATGCCTTACGGTATTCCGTAAGGCATTGTTTAGATGTGTGTAAAATCGATGAAAATATAATATGCTATAATATTCTTATCTTTTTTAAAGTCATTACGGATTAGATTGCATCAATTTATCGTTTCCTACCACGATCTGTATTACATCTGCGACATCTTGAAAGATAGGTTAGTGAAAATTCATATACGCCTCTTGTATTTCCAATTTTAGAGAGGTTCATATCATATGATACTCCGAATCGAAACTCTGTATATTCTAAACCCATAAACGCATTTATTGAGGTTAGCAAATGACTATTATCGTCATTTCGTGCTGGATTAGTAGCGGCTGTAAGACCAATAAGAAATTGATTAACTTGAAATAGTGAGCCAATATCTAAACGATTGTACTGACCTTGTTGCATATAATTGGCTGTCATCATTATACTATACTCATTCAAAAAAGGAAAACGATAATTACCATGTAAAGAGTAAAATATATTTAAAGGCGCCTTTTCTCCTTCAACAAAAGAAATATTAGGTTTATTCAAGTGTTTTACAGAGGCTCCAAACCAAAATGTACGACCATTAATTTCTTCTTTTTCAATAACAAAACCAGTAGAGAAATCGAGGAAGTAGCGACTAGCTGTATTATTACTTAATGGATCAACAGAAACTGGATTAATGACACCTGTATTAATATTTATTTGATCAGCTAAAGTAAGATTTCGAAAGCGGTTACTTTTATTTCCAACTCCTACTTCAATTCCTGGTCTAAAAAACCAACCACCATCTAGATTAACTCGATGAGCATAATTAGCATTTATCTGAAGGTAATTATAGTTGCTGAATGATTCATACTGCCAGACAGCATTTACGCCTACTCCAAAGCCAAGACTAGGTCCATAATCAAAAGATTTATTTACAAATGCATATTGTGTTGTTAAATTTAAGTCTAAACTTGGCCATTGTAATCGACTTAAAACACCTGCATAAATTCTTTCGTTATCCTCGAAACCAGAAAACCCTGGATTCAACGTTTCTTGCACATAATTAGACTGGGAAAATATGGGGTCTTGCGCTTTTGCTTTATATACGATTACGAAGAGTATTATAAATAGTATAATTCTTAATTTCATAGTAGGTTATTTAATAAATACAAAAGCGCCTTGTTTTTCAATTAAGTCTTCATAAAACGTACTTGCTTTAAACGTGTAATAATAATTTCCATTCTCTGCCTCCTCATCATTAATCTTGCCATCCCAACCTCTGATATCATCTCCAGATTCTGAATAAACTAAACTTCCCCAAGTATCGTATATATTAATTTCTAATTGATTAAGTCCAATGTATTCTGGACCAAAATAATCATTAAGACCATCTTCATTTGGGGTAAAAGCATCAGGCATAATGAGTTTATAACCTTTTTCAACAATGAGTGTAACTATGTTAGTATAAACACATCCAAATGGATAAGTTACAGTTTGAGTTACTACATAATTTCCAACTTGCAAATAGGTATGTATTGGGTTTTCTTCACCTGAGAAACTACCATCTCCAAAATCCCATAACACACTAACGTAATCACCTGTAGCTGTATTTGTAAATTGAATAGGATCTTGAATTGCAAAAATCCCATAATTGACAGAACCAAATGAGTCGACATCAAAATCTGGATCTCCCAAAACTGGTGTTTCTACATTAAAACTGAAATTTGTAGTACAGCCCATACTATCTGTAACTTCTAAGATGACTAGTCCGTTTTCATCAGTAGTCATCAATTCATTATTTAAGCCACTTACAGTTCCGCTCGACCAATTAAACATAAAAGGAGGCACTCCTCCACTTGCTAAAGCAACAAATGTTTGGTTAACTGTTTTTGCTTCACAATCTACCTCAGATTGCGTATCAACCTCAAGTACCAGAGGTTCAAATCTATCTACATCCCAATTTCCTTCAATTTCACAACCATTAGCATCGGTCACGATAACCGTATAATTATTAGGAGGAATGTTATCTAAATTTTCTGTTGTAGCACCATTAGACCAAGTTACACTGAAAGGAGGCGTTCCTCCTTCTATTAATAAATTAATCGCACCACTATTAGCCTCATCACAATCGAGAGCATTAGTTACATTTGCAGACACTTCAAGTGGTAATATATTAAATATGGTAAAACTATCTTGAATAGTACATGGCTTGCCATCTGTTATTGTTACAGAATAAGAGCCTGGAGCCAAATTATTGCGCTCTACTCCTGCTGAGGGATCATCATCCCACACAACAGTAACGGGATCTATTCCGCCTTGAAAGTTTAGCACAATACTGGCATCGTTTTCTCCAGAACAAGACATTTGAGTTACTATTGGATCTATTAAAAATAGAGGAGGTTCATCAATAACAATAGGAAATGACCTAGAACAATCTTCGGCATCAGTAATTGTTATTGTATAGATTCCTCCAGATAAATTAGTTTGACTGTACCCTGTTCCGAAATTACTCCAAGCAATGGAATAAGGAGATACGCCTCCAGCTATGTTGTTGATTGTTATAGATGCATCATTATCGCCATAACATTCAATTTCTGTTGCGGTTACATCTATTGTAATTTCATCATTTTGTATGATAACAACTTCTAAAGTATCTGTACAATTAGACGCATCAGTTACTTCAATCTGATAGGTTCCTGCTGATATATTATCGATATTTTGGTTTGAGCTTGTAAACCCATTTGGTCCTGTCCAACTAAAGCTATAACCTGGGCGTCCACCGATTGTATTGACTGTTATATTTCCAGTGGATTCACCAAAACAAAGTACATTTGTTTGAGTATCTAAGGCAACCTCTAAAAGAGGAGGCTCTACAATTATAAAGCTTTGTGTTATTGGTCCGCAATTATTAAAATCTGTTGCCGAAATTTCGTAAGTACCAGGACCAAGATTCGTTACATCTTCATCTGAAGAAAATGGAAGTCCGTTTAAAGTCCAACTATAGGTATATGGCAAAGTACCACCTTCAACAGAAACGCCTATTGATCCATCATTAGCATTAAAACAGGAAATAGTCTCTGGATCAAAATCTATGGCGCCAAACACTAATTCTTCAGGTTCGATAATGGTGAATAATTCTGAATATGGACAACCTCCATCATCTTCTATATTTAAAGTATAATTACCAGCCTCAAGATTAAAGATATCTTCATCTGTACTCGAGAAACCATTTGGACCTGTCCAAGTTATATTATAAGCATTACCATTAGTGAATGGTACACCACCAACTATGGTAATGTCAATAGATGCATTGTTGGATTCATAACAATCGTTGTGTGTAGATATTGCAGTTACTGAAATAGATGGATTAACCGTTACAACCACTTCAAAATCGGCTCCTACACAATCACCTGATGTTGGTGTTATAGTATAAGTTGCAGTTGCAGGATTTGTAGTTGTATTAATTAACAGCTGAGAAATAGATGTCGTATTAATTAATTGTTCCATTGCGCCTGAAATACTTCCAGCTGGATTTACTATTGGTGTTGTCCATGTATATGTTGTATTTACAGGTACAATATCTCCATTTGAAGCGTCAGGAATGTATTCGAATGTATTATCACTACAAATTAAAAAGTTAGCATTACTAATGCTTGGTGTTTCATTGATGATGATTTCTGAAACTTCAGAAATAATTTCTGAACAACCTCCCGAACTTAGTGTAATTATACAATAGTAATACATTGTTCCGACGGTATTCACCATTGGACTATAAGACGAAGAAGTCTCTCCTGTAATTGGAGTTCCCGAAGTAACATCGTTAATAGTGTTCTCGAACCATTGATAAGTTGGTGTACCAGTACCATTTGTGTAAGACACAACTAAATCAGCCGTAGTTTCTCCTAAACATAATTCATCTGATAATGGTTGACTCGAAAATTGTGCTGCTGCGGTAACCTCAACTTCACCTAATAAACTTGTGACTTCACAACCAGATACATCTTGAGTAATGATACAATAATAAAACAAAGTTCCAACCGCAGTTGTTGAAGGCGTAAAGACATTAGATGTTGCACCTGCGATCAATGTTCCTCCAGCGTTAGTATTGGTTGTGTTTACATACCATTGATATGATATATTACCCAATCCATTTGAAATTGTTACTTCTAAATTATTAGGGATTGTGTTTTGACATAAACTTTGAAATGCTTCTGGTTGTGTGGTTACTATTGGGTCATCTACAACTATAACTTGAGCAATATCACTTATTAAGTTTGAACAACCACTCGCTCCATAATTAACTTCAACATAAAAATAATAGGTTCCAGATACCATAAAAATTGGTGGCGTAAACGTAGCGTTTGTCGCCCCTGGAATTAGTGTTCCGCCAGAATTGCTATTTGTTGTATTACTATACCATTGATAAGTTGGAACACCTGCTCCTCCAGAAACCAATACAGATAATTCTTCAGCGAGACCACCAACACAAAAGGATTGCGTATTAATAGGTTGAGTATCTATTTGAGATACTTCTTTTACTTCAATTAATGCTGAATCAGATATAATTTCATTACAACCTCCAGTTGAAAATGTAATGATAATATAATAATACGTATCACCTACCATATCTGTTGGAGGAGAAAATGTTTGCATAGTAGCACCAGCTATAGCTGTACCCGTAGATGTATTGTCAACCGTGTTTTCATACCACTGATAAATTGGAGTTCCAGAACCTTGATAAGACACTGTTAAATCAGGTGTAGTTCCATTAAGGCAAACCTCATCTGGTATAGGTTGTACCGTTATTATAGGAGCTGGTTCTACAATGATTTCAAAATCGACAGGAGCTCCAATACAATTTCCAATTTGAGGTGTTACGGAATAAATAAGTGAAATTGAAGCATTTGTTGTATTTATTAAAGTTTGTACTGGTATTTGATCGGTTGATCCAGAAGGCAAATAACCCGTTAATCCTGCAGGACTATTAGACGACCAAGTATATGTTGTAGCAGTAATATCAGACATTAAATCAATGGCAACCGCATCAGCACCTGAACATATGGTTTGTTCAAACATCGTATTCGTTATTGAAGGAACTGGAGATAATATAAAGTCTTCATCATCTATAGTGGTGCCGCAACTATTGGTAACTTCTAGACTCAATATGTAAGTATCAGCTGTATAAAATTCAATTTCAGGTAATTCTGAATTCACATTAGTACCATTAACAAATTCCCAATCAATAGGCGACGATCCAATATCTATACTCCAATTATAAGTAACACTAGGTCCACAATTATCAACTGTAGCTGATGGCGTAATAATTGAAGATGTTTCACAAAAATCGTCAATATCGTTTATTGAGACTACTGGTGGTGCTTTTACAATTATTTCCTGTGGCGCACTAGATGATGTCCCACAAGAATTTGTCGTTTGCAGAACCAATTCATAAGTTCCTGGATTTATAAATTCTATGTTTGGGTTTTCAGAATTAGAATCGGTACCATTGATAAAATTAGCTCCACTTGTTGTTCCACAAAAACTTGCGGTATAATTAATTACCCAATCATAAGTTGGCACATCGCATTGATCTGTTAAGATTGTTGTGTTATTTAATACAGTACTAAATGGTGCGCAATCTTCATTATTGGTTGACGTAAATGTTGGGTTTAAAGGTGGTTCAATACAGACCACTTGAGTAATAGGGTCTGTTACTCCACAATAATTTTCAGCATATAATGAAATTGTATATGTCCCTGATGCTGTATACGTATGAACTGGCTCAAAATCAGAATACGTTGTTCCATCACCCATATCCCAAAACCAATCTACGTCTGTACTACAACCTGGATTATAACCAGTACTAGACGTATTATCTATTAGAATATTTTCATTGACACAAGCGGAATTTCCAGCAT
The DNA here is from genome assembly GCF_034670085.1 of Psychroserpens sp. GTDB lineage: Bacteria > Bacteroidota > Bacteroidia > Flavobacteriales > Flavobacteriaceae > Psychroserpens. The sequence continues at coordinate 274,037 of NZ_JAXMOD010000002.1, forward strand.
CAAAACTCACTTCTGGCTTTTCCAGAATGGTAATTGGACCTGCCGTTAAATTAGAAGTGCCACATGATGTTATAATATCTAAAAGCACCGTATAACTTGAGTTTGGACAATTAGATTCGGTGTAAGCGTGTGGTATTGGATAATCTGTAGAAGCTGCCGGATCAGCACTGTTATAATATGTAGACCCTTCTAATTCACTTTGGGTTAAAACGAAAGTTGTTCCATCTCCAAAATCTATATCATAAATTGTATCAGGAGGATTTAAACCCCAATTACTTACGGCAAACTCCAGTGGAACTATAGGCGCGCACAAATCTACTGTAGAACCAGGTGTTACTATACCTCCTGTTGGATTACTAGAATTTTTTATTGTATACGAAATTTGTGATTGACAACCATTGGTACCTACAGCACTAATTACCATATTAAATGATCCTAGACTTACATAAGTATGAGAGATAGGAAACGATACATTACTTTCTGAATTTCCATCGCCCCAATTAATAGCATATGACGTCACACAGCTATCTGAAATTGATGTATTTCCAACCGAAATAGTATATGCAACCTCTACAGCATTACAATTCTCAAAAGGCACACCAAATCCAGAATCAAGATCTTCAAAACTAATATTTGGTTTTTCTTTTATGGTTATGGTTTGTGTTTCAGTAGTTGACAATCCATTGTCATCCGAAACAACTAATGATACATTAAAATTTTGCGTTCCACATCCCAATGCCTGAAACACATGATTTGGGTTTTGTTGTGTAGATGTTGAACCATCTCCAAAATTCCAAGCATAATCAAAAGGCCCATCACCAGTTACTGTAGAAACAAAAGACACAGTTTCTCCAGAACATGCATTAGTATTAAAAGTGAAATTTACTGTTGGTGGAGCAAACAAAGTAGATTCATTTTCAGACACAACGTTAAAAGCAAGAGCAGTGCTGACTATAATAAAAAAGAATACTCTAAAGTAGGCGTATTTTTTATTCCCCATAATTAATTGTTTGCTAATTTCAAAAAACAATTTATGCATTTATATGTTAATTAAACAATTAACTGTAAGCATTTTAGACAAAATCAAATTTAAATCGACAAAGCAGTTAACCTATATAAAGTTGGAAAGCTAATACAAAAAACAAATCTGTAAAATACCTAGTGCTGGGTATTTTACCACCCTAAAAACCCTATGTTAATCCAAAATATTTTGTAATTATCACTAAATGCATGGCATTGTTTGCCATAAATTGTTAGCGACCTTTATATAATCTTTTTTTATGCGAGGGCTTTCTGAAAACAATTTAATTCTGTTTTAATGTTAGTCAAGTTTTACACTTGGCTCAATTTCCCTCTCTTGAATGATGATATTCATCATTGTTTGGATTCAATTGATTTGAGTGATTGTCTAAATCATCTTGTGTCGGATCATCTTTAAATTTTTTCATTTTTCGATTATTTTGAAATATTAATTAATCATTACTTAGGTTGAGTCTTAAACTCACCAATTATGACATTAGTTAAACATACCCATATAAGTCATTAAAGCTAAACTTGGCAATAACAGCCATAAAAAAGCTAACTTAATGATCACTAAGGATTTATCTTGTTTAGTCAAAATAGTTTGTTTTTTTTACTCACCTAAATGAATCTAACCTTTTTACTTTTCTGAAACTGTGAACTTAAATAAAACAGAGGCACTCTGCTAAGACTGCCTCAATAAAATATACATTAATACGTATTAAAACAAGGTACTTATCCCTATAAGCGCAATGACTAGTCAAAAATACTTGTTACAGTAGTAACTTTTTTACTGTTTCCCGTAACGTGTTGGATATATGTTAGATTAAATGAGCCCTAAATCTTTTGCAGTAGCCACCAAGTGTATAACGTTATTAGCTTTAAATTGTATGCGAAGTTTATTTAAGCGCTTTTCAATAGAGCTTAAACTACAAGGCGTTATTTTACTTTTTTTCAACTCTTTACTAATTTCATCTTGAGACAAGCCTTTAGATAACAACTTAAGCAATTGAATGTCATAATCTTCAATCTCCAAATCAACTCTAGGACTTAAAGCACCAGAAACCTGTGGTGACAAATAAAGCTGTCCTTTAGATACAGTTTCTATAGCTTCTTCCAATTCTCTTGAACCTCTGCGGTCTTTACAGACATAAGCATTAATGTTATAATTTTTAACAAGTTGTCGTACTTTTTGAAGTTGATCTTTCATCGAATAAACAATAATGGGCATCAAAGGAAACTCTAGCCTTAATTTTTCAATTAGATCTTCTCCTGAATCAAGATCCACATTACGATGATCCCTTTTAAACGATAAATCTGTAATAAGCAAATCATATCTTATCTCATCCAATTCAGCTCTTTTAATTTTCAAATAGGCTTCATCACAATATTGAGATCGTTCAACAGATTCAACATTTGATTTTGATAAAATTTGAGCAATACTAGATAAAATAGCATCGTGATCATCATTAATTAAAACTTTCTGAAACATTCCTAAATACTGATTTTAGTTTTAAACCCTTTACTTGGTTCCGTTTCAAAAATAATTGTTCCATTAATAGATTTAATACGGTTTTCCGTATTTTGAAGACCATTACCTTTCCTTAAAGCACTACCGATACCATTATCATTGTAGCTAATGTTGAGTTTCTTCTTTTCTTTTTGGAAAACAAGAAGCACAATTGAAGCTTGACTATGTTTTTTCATATTAATTAATAACTCTTGCAACACTTTATAAATTGTTATTCTATGAATTTCAGGAAGTAAATCCCAAGAGATATTAGTTAATCCTTTTACAATAATATTAGTATCACAGTCTTGAAAATTTTCTATTAACTCACCCAAATATTCCTTAAAAGGATAATCACTGTTTACAGTTCCGTGTTCTTTAGAAATATCTCTTGTTCTAGAATATAAGCTACTCAATTCGTTAATAATTTCCGTATCAATTTGATTTTCATGTTCTAATTTTGTCATTAATTGATATACATCATTTGCAACTTCATCATGAATTTTTTTTGAAATTCTAGATTCAGTATTATAGACTTCATGAAGCCTTTCTTTTTTATGTTTTGTCCTCATATAGAAAACAATGAAAATGGCAGATAATAAAACTAATATCCCGAAAAACAAATAGGACGCTTTTAGTCGTTTCTGTTTTTCATTATCTAACTCAATTGTTTTTATTTTAAGTTCATTTTCTTTTACAAGACGTTCTTGTTTTTCTAAAGCATATTTTTTAGCTGCATAATTGTTTTGAACATTTAAGTTTGCTTCTTGAATACTATCTACTAGCTTTGTATAGCGCTGCACATTATTACTTGGATTAAGCTGCATCAATACAGTTAGCGCTTCTATTTCTAACGTAGTGTTACCATGCAATCGTGCCAATTCATAAGCACTTTCCGCATAACGATTTGCGTTTATTAAATCTCCTCTATCTTGGTAATACTCAACAAACTTTAAATGACTATCAAATATGCCCTTCTTATAATCAACTGATTTTCTTAATACCAGTGCCTTTAAAAGGCTATCTAAACCAGAAGACAGTTTCATTTTCGACATAGTCATTCCAATATTATTCAATGACCTTGAAACCTTAATTGTATTATTAATAGCCAAATTGGTTTGATGTACTCTAGTGAATACTTCTAAAGCTTTTTGATAATTAGCTTGCTTATAGTATATAAATCCAATATTATTTAAAATAGAATTAAGTCTTTTTGGGTCTTCCTGTAATTGAAGTGCTCTATTACAATATTTCAAAGCACTTGAATAATCTCTTAATTCAGTATAAACTCGTCCCAAATGATTATTTACCCCAACTCTAGATTCATTTGTGATAGAATCATTTATTTTAAAATTATCTATAAAATTAAGTGCTAACACTGCTGTAGATTCACTCTCATGTATTAGCCCCAATTCATACTGAATTATTGCTATATATCTTAAATCATGAATTACATTTAAAGTATCATTCTTTTTTAAACTCTGTATACTCCGCTGTTTGAAAAATGCATAAGTATTTGTAAGGTCATTACTAGTTTTAGATCGTATTGCTAATTGACTATAATAACTTAAACTATCAATTGACTTAACCGCTTGTGCATTTGAGCCACAAAAAGGAATCAATATGAAAGCACAAATAATAAAATAAAAAAAGAGGAATGAATCCTTTGTTGTATTCATTCCTCAAAAATATAATTATTTTTCAGTAATCTACTATCCTCCTGTATTAGGATCTGGTGGTGGTGGAGGTGGTGGAATATGTTCCCCTTCATCACAACATGCTTGTGACTCCACTTTATCAACAATGTTCTCTGGTGTGCAAGATGTGTAATTTACTCCTATAAATAGTAAAGCAAATAAATACGCTAATTTTCTCATGATTTTTAAAATTTTGCAAAAAGATGGCTGTCCGAGAGTTCTCAGAATTTGTTAAAAGGCATCCTTTCAGATTATACTTCTGTTATTTTGGGAAGAGGAAAAGTGTATTGTAATAACCAAAAATTGCTTCCCATTTTCAACAATTAGAATATTACTTTACGGTTTTCCGTATGAAACAATATTGTACATTAGCTATGTTAACTAATTATAACTTTATTGATTCTGAAACAAATGAATGAAGAAAACTTAAGAGCTATTGGAATTGGTTTGGAAAGGTTTAGGAAAAGATTTTCCTAAAAACTTCCAGTTTCAATAAACATATTTAAAGAACTATAGATCAGCACTATGAACAAACTATTAATACTAAAAGCCTTTGAAAAAGCAAGAAAAAAAAAGCAAGAAAAAGGAATAAAAAAACCTTCACTGACAGATCTTGCAGAAGAATTATCAAATTTTATTGATGAAACCGAAGGTTTTAAACTTGGTGAACGAAGTTTTAGAGATTATTACAATGATGCTAATAAATTAATAGGAAAAAGCAATGATATTAGCATTAAACAATTAACAGTTATAAATGGTCTTTGCAAATACTTAGAATTTGATAATTATCAAAAATTTGCTGAAAGTATCGATAAGGAAAAAGAAAAATCTAGACAAGATAAAATTAGAATTTTAGTAAAGAAAAATAAAGCTGTCATTATCGCAATGTCTATTTTAATAATTGGATTTATTGTTTATAACTCAGTTACAAGACAACGCTGGATGATCTGGGAAAAAGATCACTATAAAGAAGTAAAATTTGATGCAGAGAAATATGATCTTAATCAATTGAAATTGTATAAAGAAGAAAGGATAAATACTTTCAAAAAAGTATCAGTTATATGCAGCAAAACTAAATTCTTTAATGAGGATGGTAGTGTTAATGTTTGGTATGGAAAAAATAAGAATAAGAAATTAGAATATTTTACAACATTAGGATTACACCCAGAAACAGGAAAAACACTTAAACCAATTACACAATATATGATTGACAAATATATTTGTGATTAGATTATGCTAATAATCTCCATCCATTTAAATTGAAAAATCAAATTTTTATCATAAATTTGGTTAAGATTAATTACTAATAACAAGTGAACACAAAACCGAACACGTTTTGGAACACGATTAAGAATACAGTGAATTTTTAAGCGACTCAAAATCAATTGATTACGATTTAAAAAAGCTACTTGTTTAAAATTCATAACCCAGAGGTCACGAGTTCAAATCTCGTTCTCGCTACAACAATGAAAGTCTTGTGCGAAAGTGCAGGACTTTTTAGTTTATAGATTTGATTTAAGTAAAATAATTACTTTCACCGATACAGAATAAATGAAACTAATTTGGCAGCTTATTTTAAATCAAAATGTAGTCTAATTCATATTTCAATTTTCCCTCTTAAACTTTCTTTAATCCAATAAGATAGTAATCATTACCTTTAACCATTCATACATAGTAAAAAATTGCATTTAGACGACTATTTTCGCTTAAAAAAATTTTATCTAGTAATTTCGTAGACTTTCTAAAAATTAAATTAATCATAATATTTCAATTTACTTTTGAAGTTCTAGTTGATGGATTTAAACTTATGAAAAAATTGTACTCAAGAATACGATCAACTATTGTCTTTATAGTTTTATCTAGTACGTCTTCGATTACAAAAAACATAGCTAAATGAAAAACATTATCCTACTCTGTCTAATTTTATCCTTTACAACTCTGTTTGCACAAGTTGGAGTTGGCACAACAGACCCTAAGGCTACATTAGACATAGAAGGGAATCCTACTGTAACAACACAAACGGATGGCATAATACCTCCTAGAATTTCTCGCTCTGCTCTTATTAATAAAACAGGTTATGGTGCAGACCAAGAAGGAACAATAATTTATGTAACCAACTTAAGTGGAGTAAATAACGCTCAAACCAATAATATCACAAAAATAGGTTATTACTATTTTGACGGAACGGTTTGGAATAGCATGACTTTTGATAAAGACTATGGAGATATAAAACAAGGATTTCAAACTTCTGACCATAATGGTTGGGTTTTATTAGACGGTAGAGCAGTAACCTCATTAACCGCATCTCAAATAACACGAGCAATTTCATTAGGTTTTGGGACAAATCTGCCCGACGCAACCAATGCGTTTTTAGTGCAAAATGGCACAGGATTAGGAAGTGTTTCAAGTAGTAATACTAAAACAATAACTCAAGCCAATCTTCCTAATTATAATTTACCTGCAGGTACAACCAGTAGTGATGGATTACATTCACATACTAACAATGTGACTAATACACCAGGAAACTTCACTCTATTAAGACTAAGTATTACAGGTCAATCTGTAACAGGTGAATTTTTTGATCAACCTGGCAGTGGATTTGAACCAAACATTTTTAATAATACTGGCACCTTAACTATTGATGATGGTGGAGATCATTCTCATTCCGTAAATGTTTCAAGTGGCGGAAGTGGTACTGGATTCGATATTACACCGCGAAGTTTGAGCGTAAACACATTTATCTTTCTCGGAAACTAAACATAAAAAGTAGTTTCTTCATTCTCTCTTAGGACCTTAAAAAATAGGTTTTAGTATTCCATTTTACGACAAAACACCTCATTCTTTCTATACCGTTTTCAACCAAATTGAAGTCAAATTCATAAAATTTTATGCATTTCAACGGTTTTTTATGCATTTTATAGATGTTTATTCGAAATAAACAATATATTAGCCACTTATAATTAACCCAAATTTACCTAAACCTCAAACCTAATGCAAAAAATTACATTCCTACATGTACTAGTTTTACTTATGTTTATAAGTGTACATTCTCAAACAACAGATCTTCAAAAAGCTCAAAATTACATTGAGACTAAAGGAGAAGTTTGCCTAGTATTTAAAGCTAATACTGAAGCGCAAGTTGAAGAAATATCCCAATTCCTTTCTGTTGGACATAAGGTCAACAGGGAAACATTAGAGATTGAAGCCTATGCAAATGCCGAATCATTCCAACAGTTTTTAAGTTACGGCTTGCCTTTCATAGTCAATCAAAGTGACAATGAAATTAGTAATAATGATACCTATGACGTTTTAGCATGGGATACGTCTTGGAATGAATTTCCAACGTATAACCAATATGCAAATAAAATGTCTTACTTCGCTGCAACCTATCCTTCTATTTGTAGTCTACAATCTATAGGAACAACTGCAGGAGGAAGAGAACTTTTTGTATTAAAAATATCTGACAATGTTTCAATAGATGAAGCAGAACCAGAATTTATGTATACCTCAACAATGCATGGTGATGAATTAACTGGATATCCATTAATGATTAGGTTAATAGATTACTTACTTACAAATTACGGGAGTGATACTGAAGTAGACAACCTCGTTAATTCTACTGAAATTTTCATAAATCCATTAGCCAATCCCGACGGCACTTATAGAACTTTCAGCAATGACACACCTATTACCAGTCCTATTAGAGCAAATAGTGCAGGTCAAGATTTAAATAGAAACTATCCAGATAATGCTGCCGGTTTACATGACAATGGTGCTATTTATCAACCTGAAACGAAAGCATTTATGGCTTTTGAAGCTTCAAGAGACATCGTATTATCTGCAAATTTTCATGGCGGTACTGAAGTAACAAATTATCCTTATGATAATACGACTTCAAAACATGCTGATCACGATTTTTATGAGCACATTTCAAACGAATACGCAGTAAATTGTCAAAATGATAGTCCAAATAATTACTATAATGGCGTATCTGGAAGAATAGCTGGCGGTAGCAATCATCCAAATTATATGACAGTAGAATATGATTCTCCAGAAAACCCTTCAAGTCCAGGAGTAACTCAAGGATCAATATGGTATCAAGTTTATGGTGGACGTCAAGATTATATGAATTTTTACAGACACACCAAAGAAATTACTATTGAATTATCATTTGTGAAATTTGTAAATGGTTCTGAACTTCCAGATTTATGGAATTTTAACAAGCAGGCCTTTTTAGATTATATCAAACAGGCAAATTATGGTTTTCAAGGAATCGTTTCCGATGAATCTGGAAATCCTGTTGTTGCTGAAATTTCTATTGCTGGACACGATGCCCTTAATTCATATGTCTTTTCAAATGAAGATCATGGAGATTATTATAGATTAATAAAAGGAGGCAGTTATAATGTTACTTATAAAGCTCCAGGTTATGCGACACAAACTATTAGCGTTAGTGTAACAGATAACACAAAAACCGTACAAAATGTAACAATGGTAGCTTCGACGCCATTACCAATTGCTAATGATGTTACAATTAACACAAACGAAAGTGCTTCATTAACCGCTACGGGATCAGGAACAATTAATTGGTATCAAAATATTGATGATTCCACAGCATTAGCGTCTGGCACAAGTTATAATACTCCAAATTTAACTACAACAACATCCTATTTCGTTGAAGATGTAATTACAAAAGGAAATGTAGGATCAACAAATCACTCAGCAAATGGAGGTCAATTTGCAGGAGGAACTGGTGATCGTTACTTAATTTTTGACGCTACAGAATCTGTTATGTTAAAGGAAGTTACAGTAAATGCTGGACAAACTGGAGAAATGGAAGTTCAATTACAAGATAGTTCTGGTAATATGTTAGATTCAAGAATTATAGTAATAGAATCTACAGGCTTACAACAAATTGAATTAAATTTTATTATACCTATTGGAAATAATTTAAGATTAGCGAGTACTGAAATGTCTTCCGGATTTACCCTTTATAGAAACAATACTGGAGCAGGTACAAGTTACCCGTATACCAATGGTTCAATTACTATAAAAGGAAATAATATTAATAATTTAGATTATTACTATTTCTTCTATAATTGGAACATTGAAGATATCAAAAGTGCGAGAAAAGAAGTTGTTGTGACAGTTGAAGACACACTGAACGTTGAAGAAAACGCTCTTGATGAGGTTAGTATTTTCCCAAACCCTTTTAGTAACTCAATTACTATAAAATTACCTCAACAATCAATAAACGCTAGTATTAATCTTGAATTGTTCGATATTAGCGGACGTTCAATACTAAATATGTCTAATATTAATTTCAATAATGGACAGTTTAAACTAAAAAATACTCAAAATATATCTAAAGGTTCTTATTTTTTGAAAATAACTGATAATGAAACAAATAAGACGATCACAAAACAATTAATTAAACAATAAAACTAAGTTGAAGTAATAAAAAAGACTGAAAATAAAACATTTTCAGTCTTTTTTATTTATCTATAAATCAATAAGTTAAAAATAATTTGTGTATTTCATCGAATTTATTTGCATTTCATGGAGTTTGTGTGTTTATTTGTACTATAAATTAATTAGTCCCAAACTAAAATTTAACCGCTTATGAAAATTTCTACATTACTTCAGGTAAGGTATGCTCTAATGCTTAGCATATTATTTACGACAACATTGTCATTTTCGCAAACAACAGTTGCCTCTCATGGTTTTGAAACTGGTCTAGATGGCTGGACAGATGGTGGATCTAATGCAAATTGGTTTGGTAACGCTGCATGGTCATGTAGCGGATCATATTGTATATATACCAGAGAAAACAATCCAGCAAACAATCTAATGACATCACCAGTCTATGATTTATCAGCATATAGCAGTGTTGATGTTTCATTCTGTGTGAAATTTGCAAATGTTGACAACGGTGAAGGTTTAAGCCTCGAATATTATGACGGAAGTAGCTGGCAAACTTTAAAAACTTATATTAGAAATGTTGATTTTACAACAACTGGTACAGGTTCTAGCTATACGTTCTCATTTAATATAGATAGTGCTTCATATACACTGGCTGCAACCTCACAAATTAGATTCTCAAGTATAGCTAGTGCTAATAATGAATACAGCATGATTGATGATGTACTTATCACAACTCCAGGTTACTGTTCATCTTCAGGAAACACATCATATGATACAGGTATTACAAATGTATCTTTTAATACGATTAATAATTCTGATGGCTCACCAAAGGATAATGGATATGAAGATTTTACATCAACAATTTCAACTACAGTTACTCAAGGTTCTACCTACCCAATTAATGTTAGTGTGGATACTGATGGAGGTTATACTGTTCACACATTCGCATGGATTGATTGGAATCAAGATTTAGATTTCGACGATATTGGCGAGGCTTATGATTTTGGAAGCACAAATACAGATGGTGTGATTACACCAGCAATAACGCCAATAACAATACCATTAACTTCAACTTTAGGCACAACAAGAATGAGAGTGTCTACTAGATATAACACTGATCCAGGTACTTGTTCTACTGGTTTCGATGGAGAAGTTGAGGATTATACAATAATTATTACAGGTGGTACACCTACTCCAGAAATAAACATTACTGGCTTAGGTCAAAATATTATAGATGGTGATACTACTCCTAGCCTTACTGATGATACAGATTTTGGTAGTATAAATGTAAGCGGTGGAACCAATGCGAACACATTTACTATCCAAAATACGGGAACAGCAGCTTTAACTGTTGGTGCAATTACAATTTCTGGAACTCATGCCTCGGACTTTACTGTAACTGCCAGTCCAGCTTCTTTGGTTGCTGCTTCTGGAAATACAACTTTTGATATTACTTTTAACCCAAGTGCAAATGGACTAAGAACTGCTAGTTTTAGTATTGCTAATAACGATAGTGATGAAAATCCATATAACTTTAACATACAAGGAACTGGTTTCACACCAGGTCCAGAAATAAATATTACAGGAAATAGTAATACAATTAATGATGGTGATACAACACCTTCGGTTGCTGATGATACTGATTTTGGAAATGTAAACACAGCTGCCGGAACCAATGTGAATACATTTACCATCCAAAATACCGGAACAGCAGCTTTAACTGTTGGAGCAATTACAATTGCTGGAGCTCATGCCTCGGACTTTACTGTAACTGCCAGTCCAGCTTCTTTGGTTGCCGCATCAGGTAATACAACTTTTGACATTACCTTTAACCCAAGTGCAAATGGACTTAGAACTGCTACTTTTAGTATTGTTAATAATGATGGTGATGAAAATCCATATAACTTTAACCTACAAGGAACTGGCACAACTACAACATATTCTAGTGTCGTAGTATCTGTAGATTGGCCAAGTTGGTCAGGTGAAAATCGTGTTGAAGTCTACAATCCAAGTGGTACTTTGTTAAGTACAATTGACGACGGCTATGACGGAGGTAATAGGGTTTACTCTACTACTGTTCCTATTGGGTGTCTTGAAGATTTAAATAATTATTACATTACAATGTATGATAATTATGGTGATGGATGGAATGGTGCAGCTAATGTAACAGTAACCTCAGGCGGTGTAACTGTGCTAACAAATGATGGTAGTACAACTACTTCAGCTGGTGTTGGTGTAGATGTATTTTTTAATGTGTCAGGTGGAGGTGGAAATGAAATTGAAATTACAGGTAATGGTACTACTATTAATGATGGTGATACTACTCCAGCTGTTGCTGATGACACAGACTTTGGTAGTGTTGATGTAGCCTCTGGAACTAATGTCAATACATTTACAATTAATAATATTGGTTGTTCTGACTTAAATCTAACCGGAACAGGGCCAACATACATTTCAATTACTGGTGCTCATGCTGCAGATTTTTCTGTAACCTCAAACCCTTCAACTCCTATTTCATCGTCTGGAAATACAACATATGACATAACATTCAATCCTAGTGCTACTGGCTTGAGGACGGCAACAATTAGTATTGCTAATGATGATAGTGATGAAAACCCATATAATTTTAATATTCAAGGTACTGGTTTTACTGCAACGCCTGAGATAAATGTAACTGGTAATGGTAATACAATTACTGATGGTGATTTATTCCCTTCAACTACAGATGATACTGAATTTCCGGCGGTAGCTGTAACAGGATCTACCCATACAAATACGTTTACAATAGAAAATACAGGTGCAGCTAATTTAACTGTTGGAGCAATTACAATTGCTGGAGTGCATGCTGGAGATTTCTCTGTAACTGCAAGTCCTTCTTCTTCTGTTGCTCCTGCTGGCTCAACATCATTTGATATCACATTTGATCCAAGTGCTATTGGTCTTAGAACAGCAAATATTACAATTGTTAATAATGATAGTGACGAAAGCACGTATTATTTTAACATTCAAGGTTATGGTATTACTCCGGGAGTTTGTGGTGTAACTGTAGCTTCTTATCCTTATTCTGAAAGTTTTGAATCTGGATTCGGATTATGGTCTCAAGATATTAATGGAGTAAATGATGATTTTGATTGGTCTAGAACCAATACAACAACACCTTCATCTGGAACAGGACCAAGTGCTGCTCACGATGGAAGTTATTATATATTCACAGAAGCCTCAGGAAATCTTAATGATACGGCTCAATTAGTTAGCCCTTGTTTTGATTTAACTGGAGCAACCAATCCAAGATTCACCTTCTTCTATCATATGCATGGTAGTGTAACAAGTGGTGGTACTACTACAAATTACATGGGAGATTTAAACGTTGAAATAAGTACAGATAACGGACTTAGTTATAGTGCGATTTTATTCACACAATCTGGATATACTCAAACATTTACTAATTCATCTTTCATTCCTGTTAGTGTAGACTTAAGTAGCTATGTGGGACAAACTGTTAGAATTAGACTTAGAGGTGATATCGGAAGTGATTCTAGAAGTGACGTGGCAATAGACCTAGTTACTTTAACAGAAAAAGCAACACCTACCCAAGCTCCTGGTGGAGTAACAACAGATTTAGCACTTTGGCTAAAAGCAGATGATGGTTTAAGTTATTCTTCAGGTCAAAATGTGTCGTCATGGGTTGATCAAGGTCGAGGTAGTGACGCAAGAATAAATAATGCTTCACAAGCACCTACATACTTTGATAACACAACTAAAAATGTAAACTTTAATCCAGTAATCGAATTTGATAATTCGTATGGCTCACCAAATGTGGACAGTGATTATTCTCATGACGACACGAGTTCAGAATTTTTATCTGGAGACTACGGTTTTTATACCCAAGAAGTCTTCATTGTTGTAATACCAGATGATACACCTGTTAACCGAACATTTGGTTTTATGGATGTATTCTGTAGTGATTCAAGCCTAGGAACTGCTGCTACTGATGCAACTGGACTTGGTTTTGGAGATTATACTGGTAGAATAAGTAACGAGGTTATTTGTTATGCTTATGATTCTTATGACAATACACCTGGTGATGGATATGGCGTAGCTCAAACTGGTTCTGCTAGTTATACTAATGTTGGTATTATCAATACAAGAAATAATACAGCTAATACGCAACAAGAATTATATTATAATGCAAATGATATTGAGTCTACTCAAAATGATATTGCTGAATATATGAATGCAAACGATTCTAGATGGTGGATTGGACGTAGTGAAGGATGGGAAGCATCTTTAAATGCAAGAGTTGCTGAAGTTATCACCTACTCGTCTAGAAAAGTAGATACTGATTTAACTCAAGAACGTAATAGAATTCAATCGTATTTAGGAATTAAATATGGTATTACACTAGGTGTAAATGGAACAACACAAGACTATGTGAATAGTGATGGTACTGTAATCTGGGATCAATCTGCAAATTCTGGTTACAACTATGATATTGCCGGAATTGGAAGAGATGATGCTTCAGAATTAAATCAAAAACAATCAAGAAGTGTTAATAATGCTTCCGATGGAACTGGTCGTACTGAAGGTATTTTAACTATTGGTTTAACCGATATTTACGACACTAACAACTTAAATCAGTCTGATAATGCTACCACACTAAATGATAAAGAATACTTAGTTTGGGGTAATAATGGTGCTAACCTTAATTTAGCTTCAACTACGGTTTCTGTTAATATGAGTGCAGGAATTACACCTGCCCTTACAACTAATGTAACCTTTACTGCTATGCAGCGTGTATGGAAAGTGGTTGAAAACGGTGGAGATATTCCAACCGCTAAAGTTAGAATTCCTCAAGATGCAATTAGAAACATTACACCTCCTGGAAGTTACTATATGTTTATTTCTAATACTGGTGTATTTGATCCTACTGCAGATTATAGAATTATGACTGATGATGGTAATGGTAACCTTGAAACTGAATATGATTTTGATAATACAAAATACATCACTTTCGGATATGCTCCTCAAGTTATTGTTGAACGTTCAATCTATTTTGATGGTGCTGTTGACTATATTGATATGGAGGATGCTCTTGATTTAAACCCTACTGAATTTACGGTGTCTGCTTGGGTAAAAAGAGATGCGGCTGATACTGGAATAAAATCGATATTATCTAAAAGACCTTCAGCATTTACTTCAGGTTATGACTTAAGAATGTTTGATAACAATCAAGTACAAATGAGATGGAAAAGCCCAGCAAATCAAACACTTACGTCGTCCATAGTTATTCCTGATGATGAATGGCATCATATCGCTGTGACTTTCGATGGAACAACTGGAAAATTATTCATAGACGGTGTCGAAGATGATTCTGGACCTAAAGCTGCTCCTGTTGATACTAATGAATCTTTCTATATTGCCGCTGCTGGTAAAGGAACTCCTGTTCAGCACTTCAGAGGAAATATAGATGAAGTAAGAGTTTGGGATTCAAGCCTTACTCCTGATCAATTAAGATTTATCATGAATCAAGAAATTGCTGAGAATGCAACTTTTACTTCAGGTAAAGTACTACCTACTTCTATTACTAAGAATGATGTTAGTACTATTCCTTGGAACAAATTAGCTGGATATTATCCAATGTCTGTGTACACGTACACAAACACAGAAGATGCCTCTGGTAAAGGAAATCAAGGTGCTTTAAGAAACTTAAACACTGTTGATAGACAAACTGCTCCATTACCATACGAGTCAACTCAAAATGGTAATTGGGATACCCAAAGTACTTGGGCAAATGGTAATGTTCAAACCATTCCTGGAACAACATCAATCGTTAATAATGCGATGACTGTAGATTGGAATATTATTAGAACAAACCATAATGTAACTATTGATGATGATTCTGATTTACCGGCTGGTAAAAATGGAAATAGAAAAGTATTAGGATTAATGGTAGATAGTAATGAGCTTGAGATAAGTGGTATTACTGATGCTACTACTAATACAGGTTACGGACTTACTGTATCTCATTATTTAACTCTCGATGGTACTATTGATCTTGAAGGAGAGTCGCAATTGATTCAATCTGAAGATAGTGACTTAATAGTTGGAGGTACTGGACGATTAGAACGTGATCAACAAGGTACTGCTGATACCTATACCTATAACTATTGGTCTTCTCCTGTTGGTCAAACTGATATGGAAACTAATGAATTTAGATATAACTTAACAAATGTTATGCAAGGTCTTGGCTACATGACTTCAGGTTATAATGGTACAGCCTCTCCATTACGAATTGCAGATTACTGGGTATGGAAATTTGCGAATCTAGCTGATGGTGACTATTCTGCATGGCAACAAATAAAAAGTACTGGAAATATATTGGCTGGTGAAGGATTCACAATGAAAGGTCCTGGTTCTGGTCCATTAACCGATGATCAAAATTATGTATTCAATGGAAAACCTAATAATGGCCATATTGATTTAACCATAAACGTAGGAAACAACTATTTAGTTGGTAACCCTTACCCTTCTGCAATTGATGCAGTAGAATTTATAAATGACAATTTAGGTGTCACAACTGGTACTTTATATTTCTGGGAACATTGGGGCGGAGGAAATCACGTCTTAGGAGATTATCAAGGTGGTTATGCACTAATGAATCTATCTGGAGGTACGCCTGCAGTAACATTAGGACAACCAGTAGCTGGCGTTAGCAATATAGGTACTGCACGAAAAGTGCCTGGTCGATATATTCCAGTGAGTCAAGGATTCTTTGTGAATGCAGATGCTGGTGGATCTATCGTATTTGAAAATGACCAACGTATTTTCCAAAAAGAAGATGGAACGCTTAATGGTGATTCAGTATTCTTAAGATCTAGTAACACTGCAAGTGCTGCAGATGAAACAGAAACTACTGGAGATCCTAGAATGAAATTTAGAATTGGAATTTACACAGTGAATACCATTCAACGTCAATTATTATTAACTATTGACCCGAATGCGACTACAGCTGTAGATCTTGGTTATGATGGTGTTTTAAATGAAACTCAAATGGATGATATGTTCTGGATGATAGATGGTGACAAATACATCATTCAAGGTAGTGATGATGCCGAAATTGACACAACATATCCACTTGGTTTAATTACTGATTCTGATGGCACAAATACAATAAGTATTAACGGTCTTCAAAATGTACCTGATAGTATGGATATTTTTATTCATGACATTGATAATGATACGTATCACAACTTAAGAGAAAGTGATTATGACATTTATCTTACTGCAGGAGAGCATTTAGATAGATTTGAAATGACCTTTAGAGAAGGTGAAGATTCATTAAGTATTGATGACAATGAACTAAGCGCATTAGACGTTTACTATTCAAATGATACTGAAAGCTTAGTGTTATTAAACCCAAATTATAAAAAAGTGAAGTCTATCGAATTATTCAATATTGTTGGACAATCGATTCACACTATAAAAGATATTTCAGAACTGGACTATTCTGAATATGAAGTTAAGAATTTAAGTACTGGAACTTACATTGTAAAAATAAATACTGCAAGCGGTTCAGTATCTAAGAAAGTTCTAGTAAAATAATAGACCCAAATCTACCTTAAACTTAACTTATGTTAGGAGCCTCAAAGAAATTTGAGGCTTTTTTTATTGTAATCTTTTTAACATTTCATCAAAAGAAAGTGAGTCTTGGTCACCTGTTTTCATGTTTTTTAATGTGAAGGTATTCGAATTCATTTCAGATTCACCTAACAATACAACAAAAGGAATATTACGCTTATTTGCATAATTAAATTGCTTGATGGTTTTCTTATTATCTGGAAATAATTCTGCACTAATGCCGTTATCACGTAATTGTTTTATAGCTTTCATACTTGCCATGGCTTCAGCATCTCCAAAATTGATGAATAAAACATTTACAGTATTCCATACAGTTTCGGGAAATAAATCTAAGTCCTCAAGCACTAAAGCAATTCTATCTAAACCAAAGCTAATTCCAACACCACTCACATCTTTCAGTCCGAAAATACCAGTTAAATCGTCATAGCGACCTCCTCCTCCAATCGATCCCATGTTGACACCTTCTGGAGCAGCAACTTCAAAAATAGCTCCTGTATAGTAGTTTAATCCACGAGCAAGCGTCACATCAAGTTGAAGGTTCGCTGTTTTTAATCCGAGTGTTTCTATACCTTTATTAATAAATTCTAATTCTTCTATGCCTTTTTTCCCTTCTTCGGAAGTATTCAAAATAGATTTCAACTCTGAAACTTGGCTACCAAAATCACCTTGTAAACTAAATAAGGGTTGTAATTTATTAATGCCTGACTGCGGAATTCCTTTCTCTAACATTTCAGCTTTAACCTTCTCCTCTCCTATTTTATCAAGTTTATCTAAAGCCACCGTGAAATCGATAAGCTTATCTTGAGCACCAATAACTTCAGCAATTCCTGAAAGGATTTTGCGATTATTGATTTTTATAGTCACACCTTTCAAGCCTAATGCCGAAAACACAGCATCATACAACTGAACAAATTCTACTTCTTGCCATAAAGAATCACTCCCAACCACATCTGCATCACACTGAAAAAACTCTCTAAATCGTCCTTTTTGTGGTCGATCTGCTCTCCAAACAGGTTGAATTTGATAGCGTTTAAACGGAAAGTCAATTTCATTTTGGTGCTGCACCACATATCTCGCAAACGGAACTGTTAAATCGTAACGAAGGGCTTTTTCTGAGATTTTAGATGTTATTTTATTAGAATCTTTAGACGCATATAAATCATTTTCAACTTTACTCAAATAATCACCACTATTCAATATCTTAAAAATCAAACGGTCACCTTCTTCTCCATACTTTCCCATTAAGGTATCCGAGTTTTCAAAACTTGGCGTTTCAATAGGCTGAAATCCAAATACTTCAAACTGAGCCTTAATTGTATTAAAAATATAATTTCGTTTTGAAACTTCTTCAGGATTAAAATCTCTCGTTCCCTTTGGTATGCTTGGTTTTTGTGCCATGTTTACTTCCTACAAAAGCAGGAATCTCTTTTAATATAGTTTTCAATTTTCCGAAGAAAAAAGAACCTATACTTTGTTAATTCATCTCTTATCAATCACAAAAATATTATAAATTTCACAGGCTTTCGAAAGTTATTTCATTTTTATAGTAACTTTATACATGTTTTGTAGTCTTACATTAAAACACAACCAACTTTTAACGTGTATTTATGTTTTCATTAGTTAGAGAAAATATCCGTATTGCTTTCGATTCTATCAAAAGTCAACTACTGCGTACTATACTAACCATTTTAATCATAGCCATTGGTATTACAGCTTTGGTTGGAATTTTAAGTGCGGTTTCTGCTCTGGAAAACACCATTTCAAGTGATTTTTCATCTATGGGAGCGAACACGTTCAACATTCAGCGTTATGAATTTAACACGCAACGTCGAAGTGAAAAACAAAAAATAAATCCTGTTATTAGCTATAGAGATGTCAAAGAATTTGAAGAGAATTATGCGTTTCCATTTACTAAAACCTCAATCTCTTTCGTTGGCACATTTAGTGCCGAAGTTAAACATGAAAATGAAAAAACAGATCCTGAAGTTCAAGTTTTAGGAATAAATGAAAATTATATTACTAATTCTGGCTTAGAAGTGAACTTAGGAAGAGACATCAACTACTTTGATGTACAAAATAGCAATAATGTTTGTGTCATTGGTAGCGATCTTAAAAAAGCATTATTAGAAGAGGTAAATCCTATAGGTAAAACCATTAGTATTAGAGGTGCAAAATTTAAAGTCATTGGTGTTTTAAAAGAAAAAGGTGCCACATTTGGAAATAATCAAGATTTGAGAGTATTCTTACCATTGCAAAAAGCACGAACTATTTTCACTAATGCAAATATAAATTACAGCTTAAGTGTAAAAACGGATAAAAAAGACATGCTAGAAGGCGCTCAAGATGAAGCTATCTTGCTCTTCAGAAATGTGAGAGGATTAAATCCTGTTGAAGAAAACAACTTTGGTTTAGAACGCAGTGATGATCTTATAAATCGAATTGGTTCTATAACTGGCGTTTTAGAAACGGCAGCTTGGATTATTAGTATCATTACTATTTTCGGTTCTACTATCGCCTTGTTAAATATGATGTTAGTATCTGTTACTGAACGCACTAGAGAGATTGGTGTAAGGAAAGCTTTAGGTGCTAAACGACGTACAATTGCGTTTCAATTTTTTATTGAAACCATAATTATTGGTCAGCTAGGCGGACTTTTAGGAATCATTCTTGGCATACTCCTAGGTTTCGGATTTGCCGCTATAGTCGACTTCAAATTTGTGATTCCATGGTCGGCAATGATGGCTGCAACCATTATTACATTTGTAGTGGCAGTTATTTCAGGTTCGTATCCTGCAAACAAAGCTGCTAAACTAGATCCAATCGAGTCATTACGTCATGAATAAGCGCTAATACTCTCAGCTCTATTGACTTACTAAGTTTTCGAAATATTGGTAAAGTTGCCCTTTTGTTATATTGGCACCTTCCTTTATAAGTGAAAATTTATCTTGATTTTTATGATCTGAATAGTCTTTTTTAGCTGTAAAGAATTCAATGTCGTCAGACATTAAATTATCTCTAAACCAATCATAACCATCTTTTGTGGTGATATCAATATCAGAAGCTTTAATTTTTAGTGCAATTAATCGCATATGGTTTTCAGTACAATGAAATAAATGCATTTGTTGCGGCGAAATATGCTCTAAATACTCAACTTTAGACAATACACCTTCCCATATTAAATCACTAAACACATCTAATTCCTGTTCGGCAACTTCAGGCTTGTTAGTTTTAATCTCTGTCCATTCTTCTCCAGTAATGGATTGTGTAGCTAAAAAATTAATAAATTCTTGATGTAATTCTTCAAATTGCTCTTTAGTAAGTCTTGAATACTTCATTTGTATACTGTTTAAAACATAAAATTGAAAAAGCCTCAACTTAAAGTTGAGGCTTTTACTATACTGTATTTGAGTCTTAAGCTTCTGCTACAACTTCAAATGGTAAATCTACTGATACTTCTCTGTGTAATCTAATCACAGCATCGTACTTTCCTAAACGTTTTACAGATCCACCAGCTATTGAGATGAACTTTTTGTCAATCTCATGACCAGCTTTTTGTAAAGCGTTTGCTAAATCAATATTGTTAACAGATCCAAATAATTTGTCTCCAGTTCCAACTTTAGAAGCAATCTTAATCTCTAATGTTTTCAGCGCTTCAGAAGTTTTGTTTGCTTCATCAACAATAGTTTTTTCTTTATAAGCTCTTTGCTTTAAAGTTTCTGCTAATACTTTTTTAGCAGAAGGCGTAGCCATTACAGCTTGACCTTGAGGAATTAAAAAATTTCTACCATAACCGTTCTTTACTGTTACAATATCGTCTTTAAATCCTAAATTATCAACGTCTTGTTTTAATATAAGTTCCATAGTTATTGGTATTTTATTTTAATAAATCAGCTACGTATGGCATTAATGCCAAATGACGAGCTCTTTTTACAGCAACAGATACTTTTCTTTGGTATTTTAAAGACGTTCCTGTTAAACGTCTCGGTAACAATTTACCTTGTTCGTTTACAAAACCAAGTAACCAATCAGCATCTTTGTAATCAACATATTTGATTCCAGATTTCTTGAAACGGCAATACTTTTTGTTTTTGCTTGTATCGATATTTAATGGAGTAAGATATCTGATCTCTCCATCTTTTTTTCCTTTTGCTTGTTGTTCAATTGAAGACATAATTACGCTTTTTGTTTATCTCTGTTTCTTCTTCTTTCTGCCCAAGCAATCGCATGCTTGTCTAATTTTACTGTTAAGTAACGCATAAAACGCTCATCACGTCTAAACTCTACTTCTAATGGATTAATGTGTTCTCCATCAACAGTGTACTCAAATAAGTGGTAAAAACCACTTTTTTTGTTTTGGATTGCATAAGCTAATTTCTTTAAGCCCCAATCTTCTTTGGCTACCATCTTCGCTCCTCTAGAAACAAGAAAATCTTCATATTTCTGTACTGTTTCCTTTATCTGGTCATCAGATAAAACGGGATTTAAGATGAAAACAGTTTCATAATGATTCATAAAAATACTTTTTATTGTGTTAAAAATGAGTGCAAAAATAACTAATATTTCTGTTTCTGGCAACGTTTTTGTATATAAAATTTTGAAGAAATTGACTGTGTTAAAGAAATGTTAAAATTCACACTTTACCGATGTTTTTTGGTTTTTATCCGAATTTTTTGTAACATTGTCGATATCTTAACCTAAAATATTATAATGTTATGACTTTAAACTGTGTAGTAGTTGATGATTCTGCGATTCAACGATTATCGATTGTAAAGTTAATTGAGAATCATTCCTCACTTAACCTTATTGCAGAATACAGTAGCGCATTAGAGACCAAGAACGGACTCAATACTCATAAGGTAGATTTAATCTTCCTAGATATTGAAATGCCTGTTCTCAACGGTTTCGAACTGCTCGACGTACTCAACAACAAACCCCAAATTATTTTCGTTACAGGTAAAACTGAATACGCATTTAAAGCTTTTAATTATGATGCAACGGATTATCTACAGAAACCTATTACTAGGGAACGTTTTAATACCTCTGTAGAAAAAGCCTTAGAGCAACATAAGCTTAAGCTTGATTTTAATGAAACCGATGGTGAACACATTTTTGTGAAAAGTAACCTGAAGAAACGAAAAGTTTACATTAAAGATATTAAATGGATTGAAGCGCTTGGTGACTATGTGAAATTAGTTACTGAAGAAAATAGCTTAGTCGTTTTATCTACAATGAAAGCTTTTGAACACGAACTACCGGAAGGTAAATTCTTAAGAATCCACAAATCGTATATTGTCAATCTGGATAAGGTCGACCGATTTAATAGCAAAAACGTTGAAGTTGGCGCTTATGAGATTCCGTTAAGTAGAAACAAGAAAACCCAACTTGTAGACGCTTTAAACAATATCTAAATAAGGCATTTAAGACTATTTAGTTTGAAGATATAACGTTAACTAAACTTTAATAATTATCGACATTTAAAATTACTCTTACTGCCCTAAAATCTTTTACACTTAAGAAGCTGTTATTTATTTTAATAATAGCTTCTTTCGTTTTTAATAACGACTGTTTCTGAGGAATTTTAACCAGTATATGTTTTAAATACTGATTTCGAATCCTAGCAACTGGAGGAAATTCAGGTCCCAAAACGTGCTTATCAAATACTGTACGCAAAGATTTCGCATACCACTCTGCTCCTATATTTACTTTTTGATAGTCCTTATGCTTTAGAGTGATTTTTATCATTCTGTAAATTGGAGGATATTTGAAGGTGTGCCTATCATCCATTTGCTCATCAAACATCTGTTCGAAGTTATTTGTTGACACTTGCTGCAAAATGCGATGAAACGGATTGTATGTTTGAATCAACACCTTACCGCGTTCTTTAGTTCGACCAGCTCTTCCCGAAACCTGAACCATTAATTGATAACTGCGCTCATGAGCTCTAAAATCTGGAAAATTAAGCATATTATCAGCATTCATTATTCCAACCAACTTTACATTTCTAAAATCTAATCCCTTGGTTAGCATTTGTGTTCCAACCAAAATATCGATTTCCTGCTGCTCTAAGGCCGTAATTATTTTCTCATAACCATATTTGCCACGCGTCGTATCTAAGTCCATACGAGCCACATTATGATCTGGAAACAGCAACTTAGCTTCTTCCTCTACTTGTTCGGTCCCGAAGCCTTTAGAATCAAGCTCAACGCTTCTACACGCCTCGCAGTTTTTATGCATGACAGAATTATAACCACAATAATGACATCGCAATTGGTTTCTATACTGATGAAAGGTTAGACTTACGTCACAATTAGGACACTGCGGTGAATTCCCACACGTATTACACTCTATAATTGGTGAAAATCCGCGTCTATTTTGGAATAAAATTATTTGATGACCATCGGTTAAAGTCTCTTGCATTTCAAGAATCAAACGATCACTAAAATGACCTGTCATGCGTTTACGCTTGTGCTTATCCTTGATATCGATAAGTTCAATATCTGGCATCAACACATTGTTATACCTCTGTTTAAGTTCTACTAAACCGTATTTGCCTTGTTTTGCATTATAATAACTTTCTAAACTAGGCGTAGCAGAACCTAAAAGCGTTTTTGCTTCAAATAATCCTGCTAAAACAATAGCTGTATCACGAGCATGATATCTTGGAGCTGGATCAAACTGTTTGTAGGACGATTCGTGTTCTTCATCGACAATCACCAATCCTAAATTTTGAAATGGTAATAATACCGAAGAACGTGCACCTAAAATAATTTGTGCTGTTGAAGAATTATGCAATACATTATTCCATACTTCAACGCGTTCATGAGATGAATATTTACTATGAAATACAGCCACCTTTTCTCCAAAGTAATTCTGTAGCCGCTCAACCAATTGTGTGGTTAATGCAATTTCGGGCAACAGATATAACACCTGTTTTCCTTTTGCCAATTGCTCTTCAATCAGCTTTACATAAATCTCAGTCTTACCAGAAGATGTAACTCCATGTAATAATGTAATATTTTGTTTTTCAAATGATTGAATCACCTCGCTTAAAGTTAATTCTTGATATTCGTTCAAGTGTTTAGAAGCCTGATTGTCATCACCTTCGTACTGAACTCTATCCATTTGAATATGATATTCTTCCAAAATACCTTTAGTAATTAAGGTCTTTACAATTGTTGAAGACGTATCACTTTCAGTAATTAAATCTGAAACTTTTACGGGTTTTTTAGTTTGAGCAGAAACAGAAAACAATGTCATCACCACATCACGTTGTTTTGGAGCTCGACTCAAAGTTTCCATTAATTCTTGTAATGCCTTTTGTGATGTATAGACAGAATTTAATTTGACATATCTAACTAACTTAGGCTTATACTTTTCATAAATCTCCTCCTGAACATTAATCACTTCCTTTTCTAAAAGTCGTTTAATTACAGGCAACACATTTTTTTTGTCCAAAATTGACATCAAATCTTGAATCTTTAAAGACGATTGATGATGCAACGCTTCATACACAATAAATTCGTCATCTTTAAGATCTTCATCATTAATTTGAACCTCAGCATTTTTGTAGATAACGGTTTCACTTTCCAAAATAAAAGCGCTTGGCAAAGCTGCTCGCATAACTTCGCCAACTGTACACATGTAATATTTGGAGATCCATTGCCAATGCTTAAGCTGTATAGAAGTCACCAAAGGTGTGTCATCTAGAATTTGATGAATTTGTTTAGCTTCATAAACCTGAGGCGCTTCCTGATGGACGTTTTCAACGAGTCCTGTATAGATCTTACTTTTACCGAAAGGCACAGATACACGCATACCTGGTTTTAGAAATTCAGCCTCAGCCTGCGTAATCGCATAAGTAAAGCTTTTTTCTAGAGGAATTGGCAATATGACATTAATGAAGAAATTCACATGCCAAAGGTACTATGTTTGCATAAAAAAACCATCTCGATGTGAGATGGTTTTTAAAGTATCCTTAAGTTTTACTGTCTTGGAGAAAATTCATCAGAATCATAAAGTAAACGTCCTGTGTTATTTTCAATATAAACCTCCTCAGGATCACCATTATCATTTAGCATAAAAAATGCAATTTTAAAATCTTCAATCCCATCCTGAGTCATTCTGCCAGAAATTGCTAAGGCAGATTCCGCGTCAAAACTACCAATAGTCGTTGTTGTTTTTAAATACACAGAAAACAAATCTCCATCTCCTGACACAAATGTTCCAAAACCTTCATCACTCTGCACACTTTGTTGTGATCCAACAAAATCTAAGGTTAAGGTTGAATTATCTTGATTTGAAAATTCGGACGTGTAATCTAAAAAAGTTGTTCCTATTACATCTGAAGGAACAGAAGAAGCTTCTAATACGACAGGACTTGAAAAATAAACACCTTCTAAATTTGGCGGATTATCTCCTGTGTTAATAATAAATCCTAGATCTAATAAGGCTTCTACTAGTTCCGGACTAAAGAAGTCCTCTACAGACTCTAAGGAGCCATCAAATTCATCGGCAGCGCCTTGCACATTGCCATCATCACTACTACAAGAAAACACTAGTGCGATCATAACTAATACTAAAATTGTTTTTTTCATGGTTGGTTTAATTTAATTGGTTAATCTATATCATTCATATTTAAAAAATTTATTAGCGCTAAAATTAAAAATCTAAATTCCGAAGAGAGAAGAAACGACTAATAGCTAGACAAATGTATATCAAAGTATTACATTAATAAATACCCAATATTAGGTATAAATATTCTGTCTACTTAAAGGAACAAAAAGCCTATAAGTTTAGCAATTAATCACGACAAACAGTAATATTATCAGTCTAAACAAGTTGAATAGCAATCGTATTATGAGAATTCGATAGAGAAATTAACCCTCTATTCTCACCCAATATTGCGTTTTGTAGAAGAACGCAATATACCCTCTAACTTGAAGTCGATTTGGATTATCATCATCAAGTTTTAGTCGACAGGTATACACTTTACCATCTTCTGGATTGGTAATAGTACCGTTTTTATACGTATCACCTCTGTCTTCCATTTCTTTTATAATAATTAATCCTAAAACAGGCTTATTAAAATCGTCACCTTCACAAAATTTACAAGGCAAATCACGTTTAGACTTATCAAAGATTTCAACAATCTTTCCGTAGACCTTTCCATCTTTCTTATAAATTTCTACAATTGATTTTTCAATTCCAGTTTCATCATCTATTGTTTTCCACTGTCCAAGAATATCTTGTGCAGCAAGAGAAAGAACAGTTCCGAAGCATATAACTAGAAAAAATAAATTGCGCATATTACCTGTGTTTTCTTAATGTGGTTAATGAAACGTTTAACTCGAAGCCTAATAATAAAATATTAGCGTTGAGCCATAAATAGAACATGAGTATTAATAACGCTCCAATAGAACCATATAGTTTATTGTATTGTCCAAAACTTTCAATATAGATCCCAAACAAATACGAGGTTAATATAATTAATAGCGTTGTAAACAAAGCTCCAATTGAGAAAAACTTAAATTGCTTCCCTTCTTTAGTTCCGAAATAATAAAGTGTTGCGGTTGCCAAATACACCATGATAATAAAAAACAAATATTGCGACAACACTAATAGGAATCCACTATTTTCATTTTCAACATGAGCCAATTCAACAATATTCTCAACAACATAAATATTAAAAAACCCAAGAACAGCAACTGTTAGAATTAATAAAAATGCAAGTATCAATGCAACACCAAACGCGAACATGTATTGCTTAAAAACATTTCGGGTTAATTGGTCGTGATATGAACTTTCAAAGCAAGAAAACACTGCATTTACACCATTCGCCATCAACAACATAGAAACCAAAAATACAGATGAAATAAGTCCACCTCCTTTAATGTTTTCAAAAATGCTTTCATAAAAAAATTCTGTTGTTGTAGGCGGCAAAAAGGATTGTAGAAAATTCAAAAACTCAGTCTCAAATCCTTCAATTGGAATATAAGGAATAACAATAATGACAAATAACAGAAACGGAAATAAGGCCATAAAGAAACTATAAGCAATAGCACTTGCTCTTGTACTCAAGGCGCCTTTTACTATTCCAATAGTATAAAGCTCTAACAAATCGTAAAGCGACAAGCCTTCTAAAACTTTAAGTTTAATACTCTTGAAGAACTTTACCAGCAGATTTACTACAGGAATTTTTTCTAATTTATCTTCAATTGCTTTAGACATGCAAGATATTTGATATTGTTTTTAAATAGATCCCAAATTAATTTGGATACTGGTAAAAGTAGAAAACTTATACCTACAAATTTAAGAAAAGTATAAAAACTTACAATGAGTTATGCCTTGCTTCCACCGAAAACAATTATCTTTGCCAACTTATAGTTTTAGTCCAAAAAACAACACAACCAATGTCAATATCATCATTAAATGCCATTTCTCCAATAGATGGTCGTTACAGAAATAAAATTGAAAATCTCGCTCCTTATTTTTCTGAAGAAGCACTTATTAAATATCGTGTTTTAGTAGAAGTCGAATATTTTATTGCGCTTTGTGAATTAAAATTACCTCAACTTTCTGACATTAACTCGTCAGTTTTTGAAGACCTAAGAGCAATTTATAAAAATTTTACTTCAGAAAATGCTCAAGCTATTAAAGATATTGAAGCGATTACTAATCATGATGTAAAGGCTGTTGAGTATTTTATAAAGGAACAGTTTGATATGTTAAATCTTACTGAATATAAGGAGTTTATCCATTTTGGATTAACCTCTCAAGACATTAATAACACGGCAATTCCTTTAAGCCTTAAAGACGCCATGAATGATGTTTATGTGCCAGAATACTTTGAGGTTCTAAAAAAATTAAAAGAGATGGCAACGGAATGGAAAGACATTCCAATGTTAGCAAGAACCCATGGTCAACCAGCTTCTCCTACGAGGTTAGGAAAAGAGATTGACGTATTTGTAGTGCGTTTAGAAGAACAGTTTAATTTGCTGAATGATGTGCCAAGTGCAGCTAAATTTGGTGGAGCAACTGGGAATTTCAATGCGCACAAAGTGGCCTATCCAGATATAGATTGGAAAGCTTTCGGAACAAAATTCGTTCAAGAAAAATTAGGTTTGCAACATTCGTTTCCTACCACACAGATTGAGCATTACGATCACATGGCTGCTTTATTTGACACATTAAAACGCATCAACACAATCATTATAGATTTAGATCGTGATATTTGGACTTACGTGTCAATGGAATACTTTAAGCAAAAAATCAAAAAAGGTGAAGTTGGAAGTAGCGCAATGCCACATAAAGTAAATCCGATAGATTTTGAAAATTCTGAAGGCAATTTAGGAATAGCTAATGCAATTTTCGAGCACTTATCTGCAAAGCTCCCGATTTCAAGATTGCAAAGAGACCTCACAGACAGTACAGTTTTACGTAATATTGGAGTGCCTTTTGGACACACATTGATTGGTTTTAAATCAACTTTAAAAGGGTTACACAAATTATTATTAAACGAACCTAAGTTTGCACAAGACTTAGAAAACAATTGGGCAGTGGTTGCTGAAGCTATACAAACCATATTACGACGTGAAGCTTACCCTAATCCCTATGAAGCCTTAAAAGGCTTAACAAGGACCAACGAAACGATTAATGAGCGCTCTATTTCTAATTTTATTGATACTTTAGATGTTTCAGAAGCTATTAAAGCAGAATTGAAAGCTATAAACCCAAGTAATTATACTGGAATATAAACATGGCCTTTAGTAAAAACACCTTAGCATTAATCTACACAGGAATTCTATTCTTCGGATTTTTTATTTCGGGATTATTTGATGTATTAGATTACATCATCGTAAAGTTATTGCTGTTTACTGGATTTGCATTACTCGCTTTTATTTTGGTATGGATTGCTGTCAAAGACCCAAATACCAAATAAAAAATCACCTCAAGTAAAACTCAAGGTGATTAACATTAACATTTTCAATACGAATCAGTTATTGAAAAAATTTAGTGATTTCTTTTAATTGAGTTTCCTCTATATTTCCTGAATCTAAAACAGTAGCTAATTTCATTATCTTAGTAAAATTCATATCATCACCAAGAACTCTCACCACTGCAAAACCTTTATCATTTGAATTTCCTAAAAGTATAAATTCATCTACATTATCACCATCTCCAATACATTTCACAATGAATTTTCCATCTGTAGAATTTCCGCCACGCATCAATTCTTCATATTTAGGATTCTTTAAAATTGTTTGAACCTTGGCATATTCAATATTCATTTGTTCTGCATTGCCCTCTTCAGCAACAAACGCAATGAGACTTAATTTCTCTACTGAATCGTAAGCTTCTTGTTGCTCCTCATCTAATAAGGTTTCGTCTATTTTCAGTAAGCTAATTGGCACATCTAATGATGTAAATCCAGGTGCAAGTTCACTATCTACGTAGAAACTTTGCAATGTTGGATCTTGGTTGCAACTTTGTAAGGTTACAACCAAGAACAACATCATGATTATGGTTTTGATTGATGAATTCATAGTGCTATTAGTTTTTATCTTTTCCAGCTTTTTTCAACTGTTCGCCTCCTGGCATATTCATTTGATTTGTTAACTTAGAGATTTGTCTTAAATCGATATCTCCTGTTAAGGTCAATAATACAGTTTCAATTTCTCTTTTCTTTCCATTGATAGTGATATCCTGACCTTGAGTCATTTCCTTGATCCCATTTATGAACATTAGTAGTTCTTTTACATGGTTTTCATCTTTACCTTCTCTTACATAAAAGTTTACGGTTTGTTCTCCATCCTTAACACGCATTAACTCTTCCATGCTAGAATTCTTTAAATATTTAGCTACTGTAGAATTCATATCAGCCGAAATTCTCTCATCTCCAGTTGTAAAAACTTTAAAGCTTGTGATACTTTTTGCCATATCAACATAGCCTTGCATTTCTGGATCATCTACATCGACACCCATCATCGCTAACATTTTAAACATTTTCTGGTTTACGATTACTGATGTTACTTCTTCTTGATCTTCAAACTTATCAAATACACTTTGTGCAGTTGCTGCGAATGAGGATAACATTATTACTACTATTACTATTAAATTTTTCATGTTTACTTGTTTTTTAATTGTTTACTTGTTTTTAGTTTTCTTTAAAAATTTGTTTGTTGTGTTTCCTAATTTATTTACATAACTCGCTTTTTCGGCACCTACATTAAAACTTTCTGATGCCAGGCTTAAAGCATTAAAACTTGTTGCGCCTTGGTTAAAATTCTCTGATAATGTACTTAAACTCGAAGTCCCTTTATCAAAATTTGAAGATAGCATTGCCAGCGCTTCTTTAGTTTGGAAATACACTTTACGTTCTTCGGCAGATAAATCTGCAAGCGTTAAAGTTTCGCTTCCTCCTAATACATTAGGAATAAAAATTCCTAACATTAGAACTGCTACTGCTGCGACAGAAATCCATTGATATACGAAGTTTTTCTTAGGTTTTAATGGAACGTCTTTAGTATATAGTTCTTGTTTTGTTGTATTAAAATATTGAAACATCATTCTATACGATTCTAAATGAGGAGCCACATTTTCTTGTGCGAAGTAATCTCTCAACTTCTGCTCTTCTTTTAGCGATGTTTCGCCATTATCGTACTTTTCTAAAAGTTTCTCTATGCTATTTAACACCATAACTGTGCGTATTAGTTAATTTTTCTCTTATTGTTTTTCTCGCTCTTGATAATGCTACTCTTATTGCTGTTGGATTCATTTCTACCACTTTTGCAATTTCATCAAAATCATATTCTTCAATATCTCTGAGCTGTAATATTATTTTTTGTTGTTCTGGTAACTCTTCAATTATTTTTGAAACCCAATCAACACTATCTCTATTTTCTACTTCTTTTTGTAAAGACGTATTGTTGTCTTGGTAATTACTATGAACTATTTTTAAATTCTGCGCTTGTTTCGATTTTAATCGGTCTAAGCAAAAATTCTTTGTCATTGTCATCGAAAACGCTTCAACATTCTTGTATTCGCTAATTTTCTGTTTGTTTCGCCACAGTTTCATTAAAATCTCTTGCGTTGCATCTTCTGCTTCTTCATTAGAAACCAGAAGTCTTTTTGCTAAGCGAAAGACCTTATCCTTAAAAGGCATTACTAATTTTACAAAATCAGTCTGTGTCATTGTTTGGTTGTTAGTTCAAAACAGGTGATTATTCTGCTTCTTATTGTTACGACGAGTATGTAAATCATTTGTTACAATTAACTAAAAAAAATAAATATAGATTCTACTAAAAGCCCTTAACTATTAAACTCTAGATTTAGAAAAACCCAATCTATACCAGCCATTCAAGCTGGCAAAAAAGAACATCACTCTTAAATTTTTTAATTTACAATAATGTAAGTAAATTTATAGTTTAGTAGACTATAGTATAGTTAGTTTACAATAAAAATTGAAATTGAAAAAGATATGAGACTTATAAAACTGTGCCTACTACTTGTGGTAGCGCTTACATTTACCAATTGCTTCGAAGATAATGATGATAATGCCATTGCTAGTAGTGACATAAATGACTTTGTTTGGAAAGCAATGAATGCGACCTATCTCTATAAAGCGAATGTTGATGATTTAGCAAATACGCGCTTTTCTTCTGATAGCGAATACACTACGTATTTAAGTGGATATTCTACACCTGAAAGTCTTTTTGATGATTTAGTGTATGACCCTTTAGACCCTTTTAGTTTTATTATACCAAATTATATTGAATTTCTTCAAAGTCAAGAAGGCATTTCGCTTTCAACTGGAGTAGAGTTTAATTTTCATCGTAATCCGCAAGACCCAACATTAATAATTGGTGTTATAAGATTAGTGCTACCTAATAGTGTGGGTGATCAACTAGGATTACAACGTGGACAACTTTTTGACGCTGTCGATGGTATCCCATTAACAGAAACTAATTTCAGCAACTTTTTAAGTCAAAACTCATACACCCTTAATTTTGCTATTTATAATGATAATGGGACTTCTCAAGTCGAGGATGATGTTATTGAGCCTACTTCAGATAGTGTTACCTTAACTAAACAAGTTTACACAGAAAATCCAGTATTCCAAACAAACATAATAGATGTCGATGGAGAAAATGTTGGGTATTTAATGTATAACAGATTTAATAGTGATTTTGAAAACGAACTTAATGCGGCCTTCGGACAGTTTCAATCTAATAACATCCAACACTTGGTTTTAGATTTACGTTATAATCCAGGTGGTTTTATTTCTACAGCTGCAATTTTAGGGAGTATGATTACTGGTCAATTTACAGGTCAAGTCTATTCTAAACTTGTATATAATGAAGATTTACAACAAAACAACACCGATTTTAATTTTGTCGATAGCTTTGATGGCAATACCATAAATAGTTTAAACCTAGATAAAGTTTATATCTTAACAACAAAAGCTTCTGCTTCTGCTAGCGAATTGGTAATTAATAGTCTAGGTGTAGAAGACTATATTGAAGTTATTCAAATTGGAGATAATACGAGAGGAAAAACTCAAGCTTCAGTCACCTTATTTGATTCTGCTAATTTTGGATCTAATGATATTAATCCTAATCACACTTACGCGTTACAACCTTTAGTTGCGAATTCTATTAATTTGAATAACGAAGCAGTACCTGCAACTGGATTAATTCCAGATATTCCTTTAATTGAAATAGCTCGTGACTATGGCGTTCTTGGTGACGTTAACGAGCGATTATTAGCAGCTGCTATATTAGATATTCAAGGTTTAGGACGATATGAGCAAACGCAAACTGAAATTAGACCGATTAAAAAAGATATCAATTTAAAACCGTTTGAAGACGGAATGTATTTAGATATTGAGGATTTATCAATTCATAAATTACAATTTGATTAATTTCTAATTAAAGAAAAAAAAGCCACTTAAAAAGTGGCTTTTTCGATTATAGATTCAAATTAAACCCAATATTGACGTTTCGTCCTCTGGTAGTATAACCAAATAATTCTTCATAGTCTTCATTCAAAATATTATTCAAGTTCGCAAAAATCGTCATACGATTATGAACTACTTTGTGACTGATATAAAAATCAATTAAGCTGAATGATTTCAAATTAACCGCCTCACTCATAAATGATGTGCTATTAAAAAATGCATCTTCACGATCATCATTATATTGATAGTTTAAACTCATAAAGGTTTTGTCATTCACCTGATAATTAAAAGCTGCGTTTACTTTAATTTCAGGAATTCTAAGGTTTAAATCCTCTTCTACTTTTGTGTAGGTTCCATTCACTAAAAATTTTAGGTTCTTAGTTAAAGCAACATCAGCAACAATCTCAAATCCGCTGGCTGTAAAGTCCTCATCTGTGTTTGCATACTGAAACACAAAACTTCCCAAATCAACAAAATCAACAAAATTTTCTTCAAAGCGATTGAAATAAACGACACTTACTGTGGCTTTATCTTTAACATTCACTTCTGCTCCTACTTCAATTGTTCTATTTTCTTCTGGCTTTAAATTGATATTTCCATAGGTTGGCTCAAACAATTGATACAATGATGG
Source organism: Psychroserpens sp. (assembly GCF_034670085.1). Lineage (GTDB taxonomy): Bacteria > Bacteroidota > Bacteroidia > Flavobacteriales > Flavobacteriaceae > Psychroserpens. The sequence continues at coordinate 307,912 of NZ_JAXMOD010000002.1, forward strand.
TGCAATAAACGCGGTACTATAACTGGCCAAACCTTTTAGATAACCAAATTCAAATTCCTTTTTAAAGGACGGATTCAAACTATATACCAAATGATTACCATATTCACTATGATTATTCAAACGCAAACCTGCATTTAGATTCAATCCAAAATCAGACACATAAACCACGTTTGCATAAGGATCAACAATTGTAAAACTAGCATCATCAGGATTAATGTCTTGAGCAAAGGCAGTTCCTCCAAAAGGAATTGAAAATGTTTCAATCTCATTTTTCTGAGCATTTACACCTAAAACTGTATAGAATTTGTCGTTAAAATTATATCTGTTATAAAAATCACCAACAAAACTTTCTGCTTTAAACTGGGTTGGAAAACTTGATTTAATATCTCTTTCTATATTATTATAAACTGCATTTAATATAATACTTCCATTTTTGTAACTGTACTCTGGAGAGATTCCAATTCTATATTGGCTTGTTGTAGATGTATTATCTGCATCTGTAAACGTAAAGCCGTCATCAAAATCTGCCTTAAACTTATCGAAACTTGTATAGGTATTCAATTTAAAAGACTCAGAAAATTGGTAACCTAATTTCAAATACCCATTATGCGAATTGAATACATCTTCATCCTCTCCTGCTGAAACTGCAGACAAACCATCCGTATATTGATGGCTAAAACTGGCTAAGTAGTCCAACTTGTTTAGTGTTCCATTAAGAGAAACACTATTTGAAATATTCTCAATCGCATTATCGGTATCATCTTGAGATTGATTAGTTCCTAATGTACTCCTTAAATTAAGTCCAAAAGCATCTTTAGAAGCGTTCTTAAGTTTAATATTAATAACAGCAGATGCTGCTCCTGTGCCATAAAGTGTACTTGAAGCCCCTTTTAGAATTTCAATACTTTCTACTTGATCTGCATTGAGTAAACGTAAATCATAATCATTAGCAATTTGCGATGCATCAGTAACGGCAATCCCATCAATTAAAATAAGAACTTGACGATTTCTTCCACCACGAACAAAGTAATTTAAGTTTTGCCCTGCATTGCTTCGAGAACCATTAATTTCAATACCAGCCGTGTTGTTAATGATTTCTGCAATAGATTTTCCTTGTAGATTTTCAAGGTCTTTTTGAGTGATTTTGGTAATGACTTTACCTGAGTTTTCTCGTTTTAGTTTGAATTTAGAATCAGTAATCACAACCTCATCTAATTGTTCAACTGTTAACGAATCGACTTGCTGTTGCGCAAGGCTTAATGTTGATATACCAATCGCTAGCATACCAAAAATCATTGTTTTTGTGTTCATTGTAATTTAATAATTACTCGGAATAGCATGAATTTCCATACTAAAACTTTTATCCCGAAAGTTTGACTTATATGTTTGAATTTGGCAGGTCTCCTGACTTATTTATTTATTATTTCACCTTCCCAGTTATTCGACCAGTGGTATTGAAGAAAATAATAACTCAAAAACGAGGTACCGAAACGAGTTCGGTATAAACTTACAGTTGCGGGAACAGTTCTGGACTTGAAATAATTATTTCTCACCAGATTCCCTTTTAATTCATTCGGAAAACCGAACGAAACCTAAATTCGATGTAAAAGTAGATGGATTTTTGAATGTAAACTAAATAAACTTACTTTTTCTTATTCATCTTATAGATCAGATAAATAAAACCAATTAAAAAATGAAGTAATATTATTCCTCCTGCTATATATATTGTTAAATTTGAATTATCATGCATAACAGTAATTTTAATCAAATTTAGAGATTGTATCTCATACGAACAGTTACAAATGTTACATAAAAAGATTCAATTTATTAGTCTTATTAGTCTATTAATAATAGTAGGTTGTAAAGAGGAAAAACGTGTTGATCAAACAACAACGACGTCAGTCTTAGAGCTAAAAAATAATTATGCTCAAGGTTTTAAAATTGAAGACAAAGAAACTCATAAAATTTTAACGGTTTCTAACCCATGGCCAAAAGCTGAAAATAGTTACAATTATGCATTAATCCCAAAAGAGAAGGCGTCAAAACTAACTCTAAACAAAGAGGAGTTTAATGGATTAATTATAACTCCTGTTCAAAAAGTAGTCGTTACATCTACAACTCATATTCCTGCACTTGAGCTTTTAGGTGTTGAGCAAACCTTAGTTGGTTTTCCAGGAACGGACTATATTTCATCTGAAAAAACGAGAAAACGTATTGATCAAGGACAAATTAGAGAGCTTGGTAATAACGAAGGCATCAACACTGAGGTTTTACTAGAAATACGTCCTGATGTGGTGGTTGCTTTTGGAGTTGATGGGACTAATAAAAGCATGGAAATAATTGAAAAAGCAGGTATTCCTGTCATTTACAATGGTGATTGGGTTGAAAAAACACCGTTAGCAAAAGCGGAATGGATTAAATTTTTCGGAGCATTGTACATTAAAGAAAAGGAAGCTGAAGCCATATTTAAACAAATTGAATCCGACTATATCGACGCAAAAAAAATAGCTTCTGAAGCGACTTCTAAACCAACTGTTTTATGTGGAGCAATGCACAAGGATATTTGGTATTTGCCTAACGGAACAAGTCCTGAAGCACAATTTTTAAACGATGCAAATACCAATTATTTATGGAGCAGCACAAAAGAAACTGGAAGTATTGCCTTAAGCTTCGAAGCTGTATACGAAAAAGGTAAAAATGCAGAATTATGGTTAAGTCCATCATACTACACTAGCTATGACGATTTAGAAAAATCAAATAACCATTATTCTCAATTTGCAGCTTTTCAGAACAAAACGATTTATACGTTTTCAAATACTACAGGAAGAACAGGAGGTGTTTTATATTATGAACTCGGAATCTCCAGACCAGATTTGGTCTTAAAAGATATGATAAAAATATGCCATCCTGAATTATTAAAAGATTACAAAACAACGTTTTTCAAACCCCTAAACTAGTTGAAAACTAAATTTACATATCGATTCGTTTTTTTAACTGTACTTCTATTGTTATGTTTTTTGGCGAACATCAGTTTAGGATCGGTTAGTATTCCGATAAAAGAAGTTTTTCTTAGTGTTTTTGGGACTTCGGAACATGAATCTTGGCAATATATTATTCAAAATTACAGGTTACCAAAAGCTTTCACAGCAATCTTAGTTGGATCAGGCTTAGGTATTTCTGGGCTTCTAATGCAAACATTATTCAGGAATCCGTTAGCAGGACCATTTGTTTTAGGAATAAGCTCTGGTGCAAGCCTTGGTGTTGCCTTAGTGATTTTAGGTTCAGGGCTATTTGGAGGTGTATTGGCAACTGTATTGATTTCAAAATGGAGTATCGTTATAGCTGCAAGTTTAGGAAGTTTTCTAATTTTATTAGCTGTATTATTAGTGTCTTCCAAAGTGAGAGACACAATGGCCATTTTAATTATTGGTTTAATGTTTGGAAGTATAACTGCTGCTATAGTTAGCGTGCTCTCCTATTTTAGTTCTGCGGAACAATTACAACAATATATATTTTGGGGATTTGGAAGCTTAGGAAACCTAACTTGGAATGAACTGTTAATCTTTTTCTCCATTTATATCTTTGGAATAGCCTTAACGATACAATCCATTAAAGCATTAAACACCTTTTTATTGGGAGAAAACTATGCAAAAAGCTTAGGTTTAAATATTAAGAAAAGTCGTTTAATCATCATTTTGGCAACTAGTTTGCTCGCTGGTACAATTACAGCATTTGCAGGACCAATTGCTTTTATAGGACTCGCAATTCCACATATGACAAGACAATTATTTAATACATCCAATCATAAAATATTACTGCCAGCAGTATTTCTATTTGGAGCAATAGTAATGCTAATTTGCGATAGTATAGCACAGTTACCTACAAGTGATTACACCTTACCAATTAATGCCATTACCTCTTTAATTGGAGCTCCTGTTGTGGTTTGGTTATTAGTTAGACAACGTAAAATGGTATTTTAAACTTGAATACAAAGAACAAACATATCATCCTAAAAACTGAAAATCTTGCCATTGGTTATACATCAAAAAAAGGCACAAGTGTAATTGCTAATAGTATCAATATTGAACTCAATCAAGGCGAACTTATTGGGCTAGTTGGTGCGAATGGTATTGGTAAATCTACATTATTGAGAACATTAACCTCTATTCAACAACCTTTAGATGGTAACATTCTATTAAATGATAAACCTCTTTTAAATTACTCTGCAATTGATTTAGCGAAAACCATGAGTTTAGTATTAACTGAACAACTCATGTCAAAAAACCTATCTGTTTTTGAACTAATAGCACTTGGTCGACAGCCTTACACAAATTGGGTTGGTAAACTTTCTGAAGCAGATCGTTTAATCATCAATAAGGCAATAGAACAAACCAACCTCTCCGACCTAAAAGATCGCAAGTGTTTTGAATTAAGTGATGGTCAGTTACAAAAAGTGATGATTGCACGTGCCTTAGCTCAAGACACAGATCTTATTATACTTGATGAACCTACAACACATCTAGATATGTATCATAAGGCATATATATTGAAGCTACTTCAGAAACTCGCAAAAGACATGAATAAAACCATATTATTTTCTTCTCATGAAATTGATTTAGCCATTCAATTATGTGACACGATGATTGTAATGACAATTAATCAAGTGGAATCAGATTCTCCAAGTAATCTTATCAAGAAAGCCGTCTTTGAAACCCTCTTTCCTAAAGACTTGATAAACTTTGATAAAAAAACAGGTAGTTTCAGAGTTAAGTAACTCATTTTCAATAATTTTATAACATCAAAAAAATAAAATTTTGCATAGTCAAATTTCGACATACTGCATAAAAGGCAGTTTAAAAACAAATTAAAAGTTATAATTTGCAGTATACTAACCAAACTCAAAAATGACAAGACTAACTAAACCACTCATCCTTATATTCTGTTTATGTTTTATATTCTCAGGATATTCTCAAACCGATAATAAAACCGCTGAATACAGAAGAAGTTCTTTATATACCTTAATGGTTGCCGATTCTTCAAGAAATTTCAGTCAACTTATTCAAGAAACATTTGTTAATTCTAAAATTCCTGAAAAATTCAATAATCATGTTGTAAGTGAACGAAGTATTCCAAAATTATACAATGACACGTTATCTAAAGCCGATTTAAAGGAAGCACAAAAAGTTGCGATTACAGATTATCTATCCACACACGACATTGCAAAATCAATGGTTGCTAAATGGTTCAACAGAAGCGAACAAGGTGGTTTCAATATGGACTTGATTTCTGAAAGAGGATTTTATAGTGCTACTGATTTAGACGTTAAAATTGCAAAAAACAGTGAAAGAGGAACAGCTATGTTAGCTGATGCTGGCGAAGAGCTTATAAAGAATACGTTTGTCATTGTCAACAATTTTAAATATACAGACAAGGAAGAAGTTGCAAAAAAAGCAAAAGGCTTACTATCTGGTATCTCTAGCGTAGCTTCACTTGCTGGAGCAGGAGATGTAGCCTTAGTTAGTGATGCCGTCGGAGAAGGTGTTGGCGTCTTAGGAAAAGGTTATGTCATAAAAACCGATGCTCTTTTATTCAGACTTAAATGGAATGATGAAGTTGCTGGTATTTTTTATAATGACTATTGGACTGAAGATGGTCAGATTGACGAAGAAAAAGTTAAAGCTTTTGATGAATCTGATGTTTTTGAATTGGAATATATTGGAACACAAATGGCATGGGCCGATTTACAAAGCACGTCATTTACGAAAAAAACAGACGAAGAATTAATTACAATTGCGACAGTAAAAGCTTCAGATGCTGTAACTGCAAAATTGCAAAGAGAGTATGAAGTGTTTAGAACAAAAACACCGTTGATGAGCACTGAACCTTTATCAGCAAAAATAGGAATGAAAGAAGGACTTGCAAAAGGTGACAAATATGAGGTTCTAGAACAAGTTATTAATAAAGAAGGTAAGACTGAATACAAACGAGTTGGAGTTATAAAAGTTGATAAAGATCAAATTTGGGATAACCGATTTGGTGCTGATGAAGAAAACACAGATGAGACTCTAGAATACACAGTTTTTACCGGGAAAAAAAATAAGTTTTACCCAGGAATGTTAATACGTCAAATAAATTAAAATATAGAGTTATGAAATTAAAACACGTAATGTTATCAGTACTTTTTATAGGTTTTTGTACTAGTGTGAACGCACAATGGAAAAAAAACAAAGCAAATGAAGACACAAAAATTTGGAGATACGACTTAGAATGTGAAGGTATTGCTAAGCAAGGATCAAAACTAGTTAAGGTATGGTCCTATTCTAAAAATCCTAAACATGCCATTTCAAGAGGAATGAAAAATGCTGTTCACGGGATTATTTTCAAAGGTTTTGCTGGTGGTGGTCAAGGCTGTACTCAATTTAGAGCCTTAGTATCTGATCCTTCAATGGAAGAAAAACACAAAGAATTTTTTGATAGTTTCTTTGCAGATGGTGGAGCATATTTAAAATATGTAAGTTCAGCAACTGATGGCAATATTGCGCCTGGTGATCGATTAAAAGTTAGTAAACGTGAATACAAAATTGGAATTGTTGTGAATGTCCTTACTGATCAATTAAGAAAATTATTAGAATCAAAAGGTATCGCTAAGTCTTTAGATTCTGGTTTCTAATTAAAAAAATATATACAATGAAATTACATAAATCATTTACCCTCATTACATTTACACTATTTTGTTTATTAAGTTTTGGTCAAGCAAAAAAACCAACACTTATGGTTGTTCCTAGTGATGCTTGGTGCATACAAAACGGATACTCTTTAGAGTTTGACAATCAAGGTTCAATAACAAGAATTCCTGATTACAAAAGAGCTTTTCAAGAAAACACTGAAGTTCTGCAAGTAATTAGCCAAATTAATGGCATGATGGCAGAAAGAGGTTTTCCTCTTAAAAACATGGAGTCTGCTATTAAAACTATGGAGTCTAATGCAGTAGAAGATAATCTTAGAAGTTCTAAAGACTCTGGAGCTTCTGTAGATGAAAGTCCAATTGATGCTATTAAAAAAGCTGCCAAAGCAGATATCATTATTCAATTAACTTGGACAGTTAATAAAACTGGGCCAAAAAAATCTATAAATTTCAACCTTCAAGGTTTAGATGCTTACACAGATAAACAAGTAGCAACTGCCACAGGAACTGGAGCACCTTCATTTTCTGCAGAAACACCAGTTTTACTTTCTGAAGCCGTATTATCTCATATGGACAATTTCACGTTGTCTTTGCAGGAACATTTTGATGATATGTTTGAAAATGGACGAGAAATCATTGTGAGAATCCAAAAGTGGGATGATTGGGATGGTGATCTTGAAACTGAATTTGGAGGAGAAGATGAATTAGGATTCGTTATTGAAGACTGGTTAGCTGATAATACTGTAAAAGGTAGATTTAGTACAACAGATATGACGGAAAGCATGGCGCTTTTTGAACAAGTTAGAATTCCACTTTACAATGACAAAGGACGAGCTATTGATGCACGACGATTTGTTAGAGAATTAAGTAAGTATTTAAATAATGCACCATTTTCAATTCCTAATAAATTAGTAATGAAAGGACTTGGAAGAGCTACGATAATACTAGGCAGTAAATAATATAAAAAACAACAAAATGAAAAACGCTTTAGCAATACTATTTTGTTTAGCTTCAATTGTAGCAATTGGGCAAAACAAAGATTATGCAATTAATTTAGGTGCTTATGTTCCTGATCAAATAGAAAATGTACCAGCATCAGCAAAAAAGATGCTTATCAATAAACTTGGCCAAATTGTTACCGCAAACGGTATTAGTGATAATGCTTACAATTCAAGATTTATTATCACACCAAATATTGTCGTGGCTACAAAAGAAGTAATGCCAACTTCACCAGTAAAAGTAGTTCTAGTTTTAGACGTTACTTTATATATTGGTGACGGAATTGCAGGAACCTTATACGCTAGTGAAACTTTTAATTTAAAAGGTGTAGGAACAACAGAAACTAAAGCCTACATGCAAGCTTTAAAACGTCTTAAGCCTAAAAATGAAAACATGCAAAGTTTTCTGTCTAGAGGAAAAGACAAAATTATTGATTACTACAATACAAACTGCTCGCAAATACAAAAAGATGCTGAAGCTCTAGAAAACTCAGGACAACCAGAACAAGCCTTAGGAATCATGCTTAGCATTCCTTCTTCTAGTTCTTGCTTTGATAAATCAAAGAGCAAAACAAAGGCACTTTTTATAAAAGCTGCGAATAGAGATTGTAAATTAAGACTTAATGAAGCACAAGCCATCTGGAGTGCTAATCAAGATATTGAAGCAGCTAATGAAGCAGCTAGAATCTTATCTTCGGTTCAGCCAGAAGCAGATTGCTTTAGTAAAGTAAAGGCCTTGTTTAGTAAAATTGAAGCTAGAGCCAAAGACTTACAAGACAGAGACTGGAATTATAAACTTAAAGTTTTAGATGCAACTAAATCCTATTATGATTCTGCTTTTGAAGTTAGTATGGCTAACGCACAAAATCAACCAAGTACAGTGATGTACAATGTGAGAGGTTGGTATTAATTTTTAAGTCAATTATAATAAAAAAAGCACTCTAGTTAGAGTGCTTTTTTTATTACCTAACTTGAATAAGCTCAAATCATTTTCTTTTCTAACTATTTTACGTTAATTTTAGATTATTGAAAATCAGATTTTTAAAAAACTTCAATCCCCTCTTTTTTATAAACCGCTTTTCATCTTAACAAATACTACTAAATCAATTAAAAGATGAAATTACTAAAAGTATCAAGCCTTGTATTAGTCTTACTTATTTTTTCTTGTAAAGACAAAACTCCAAAACCCAATCCTGCATTAGCTTCAATCGATTTAAAACGAGGTGACATTTTACTTTGTGGTACTCCAGAATTTGGTGATGTAAGTTTTGCTCTAGAATGTGAATATAATGTTCGGGAAACTTTTGATTTAGCCATTTCACTACTCCACTCTTTTGAATATGACGAAGCTGAGAAAGCATTTGTAAAAGTTATTGATGCAGATCCAGAATGTGCTATGGCATATTGGGGAGTTGCAATGAGTATATATCATGAGTTATGGGCTCCACCTGGTCCTAAAGAATTAAAAAAAGGATTAGCACTTCTTGAAATAGCAGAATCTTTACCAAAAACAAAACGAGCAGAATTGTACCTAGATGCTATAAACGTATTTTATAATGATTGGGAAAACAAAGATCATAAAACTAGAGAGCTCTTATATGAAAAGAAAATGGAGCAAATTTATAAGAGTCAAACTGATGACATTGAAGCTGCTATATTTTATTCCTTAGCCATAACTTCTGCTGCAGATCCAAATGATAAAACGTATTCTAATCAGAAAAAAGCTGGTGCTATTCTACAAAAGCTTTTTAAAGAACAACCTAATCATCCAGGTATTGCCCATTATGTGATTCACACTTATGATTATCCAGAAATTGCAGAAACAGCTCTAAATACGGCGAGACGTTATGCTGAAATTGCTCCAGCTTCTGCACACGCACAACATATGCCTTCTCATATCTTTACACGTCTAGGTCTATGGCAAGAATCTATTGACACCAATATAAATTCAGCATCATCGGCAGTTTGTTATGCAGAAAGTGTTAATCCAGATGCCAATTGGGCTCAAGAAATTCATGCCATGGATTATCTAGTCTATGCCTATTTGCAACAAGGAAAAGACAAAGAGGTAAACGACCAAAATGAATATCTCAAATCAATGAAAAAGATATTCCCATTAAATCACTTTGCTGTTGCTTATACTGCAAATGCAATTCCGGCAAGAATTGCCTTAGAAAACAGGCAATGGGAAAAGGCAGCTCAATTAAAATTACCCACTTTAGATCTTAATTGGGATAATTTTCCTTGGGAAAAATCAATTTTGCATTTTGCTAGAGCTTTAGGATCTGCTCGTTCTGGTGATATTGTTGCTGCTGAAAAAGAACTGGCAATCATTCAATCTTTCCATGAGGAACTACTTGAATTAAAGAGTGCTCAAGCCAAATATAAAGCTGGACAAGTTTACATTGAAATTAAGACTACAGAAGCTTGGATTAATTTAGCAAAAGGGAACAATGAGGAAGCGCTCGCTTTAATGAGAACTGCCGCAAAGCTTGAAAGCGAAACCTCTAAACACCCTGTAACACCAGGAGAAGTATTACCTGCTGACGAACTTCTTGGTGATATGCTACTACTTTTAAATAAACCAGAAGAGGCCTTAATAGCTTATGAAATCAATTTAAAAGGACATCCAAATAGATTCAATGGAATTTATGGAGCAGCAATAGCAGCAAAAAAATCAGGAAACACGGATAAGGCAACCTTGTATTTCAAACAACTTATTGAACTTGCTAAGGATTCCAATAGCAATCGAAATGAACTTGTAGAAGCTTCAAATTATATTGAAAAATCTATCCTTTAATTGCATTCATTATGACTGTGAATAAAAAGCTCGTATTCGTACTTAATTTAGCTTTGTTGTGTATTGGGTTATTATCCTGTAACACTAAGGAGAAAAAAATATTACCTATCTATAATCCTGCAGACTTCAAATCAGAATTAGTAGACAAGAAGCTTAGAGGAAAAACCGAAAATCATACAGTCGCAGATTTTAACCTTACCAATCAAAATGGTCAAGTAATTACTCAGGAGAATTACAAGGATAAAATATATGTAACTGATTTCTTTTTCACAACCTGTGGTACTATTTGTCCAATAATGACTGATAACATGGGAAAAATTCAAGAAGAGTTTATAGATGATGATGAAATCATGTTTTTATCACTTTCTGTTCTTCCAGAAACAGATAATGTCACTATTTTAAAAGAATATGCAAAAGCAAAAGGTGTAATTGACAAAAAATGGAATATAACTACTGGTGACAAAAACCATATTTATAAACTTGCTCGTCAAAGTTATTTTGCAGTTGTAAAACAAGGTGATGAACAACAAGATTTCATACACACGCCCAACTTCATCTTAATAGACAAAAAGAAACAAATTCGTGGTATTTATGATGGGACAAATGATGAGGACATTAAACGAATTATTGAAGATATACATATTTTAAAAAACTAGAATATATCTTTTAATTACAAACCTTAATTTTTCGACAATTCATTTATCTTTGAGTAAATTTCAATTCATTTTATGAACGACAGTCTTATTCTCATTTTAACCATTCTTATTTCTGCAGCAATTGGTGCCTACTTAGGCATGCTTTTTATTAAACTGAAAAGTAAAAGCGAACAAAGCACGCTAGAAGAACGTCAAAATCAGATGTCTTTAACGATTGAAGGTTTAAAACAGAACCTTTCAAAACTCGAAACAGATCGTGAAGACATAAGACGAGAGAAAGAGTTTTTAAATACCGAATTAACAAGAAAGAATACTGAATACGAAAATCTTCAGCAACAAAATTTAAAGCGTGATGAAGAATTAGAAGAGCGGCAAGAACAGCTCAGAAAAGACTTCGAACTACTTGCTACTAAAATATTAGATGAAAAATCCGAAAAATTCACCCTTCAGAATAAAGAAAACATCAAGAATATCTTAAATCCACTTCAAGAAAAAATTCAAATTTTCGAAAAAAAGGTTGACGATACACAAAAGGAAAGCATTAGTATGCATTCTGCTTTAAAAGAGCAGCTCCTAGGTTTAAAAGATCTTAATCAGCAAATGACTAAAGAAGCTACCAACCTAACCAAAGCCTTAAAAGGCGATAGTAAAATGCAAGGAAATTGGGGCGAATTGGTCTTAGAACGTGTTCTTGAAAAGTCAGGATTAGAGAAAGATAGAGAATATTATGTTCAGCAGAGTTTTAATCTTCCTGACGGTAGTCGAGTACTTCCAGATGTCGTTTTGCATCTTCCAGATCGTAAAAAAATGATTATTGACAGTAAAGTATCATTGACAGATTACGAACGATACGTGAATGCAGAGGATAATGAACGTCACATCTATTTAAAAGCGCATATCAATTCTATTAGAAAACATGTTGATCAACTTTCAGAAAAAAACTATCAAGACTTATATGATATAGAATCACCTGACTTTGTCTTGCTATTTATACCCATTGAACCTGCTTTTGCTGTTGCCATAAATGAAGACAATTCATTGTACAACAAAGCATTTGAGCAAAATATTGTTATTGTAACACCTTCTACTCTATTAGCTACACTGCGTACGATTGATACCATGTGGAATAACGAAAAGCAGCAGCGCAATGCAATAGAAATTGCTAGACAAGCTGGAGCGCTTTACGACAAATTTGAAGGTTTAGTAAAAGACTTAACTGGAGTTGGCAAAAAGATTGATGATGCCAAAAAAGATTATTCTTCGGCCATGAATAAATTAGTTGAAGGAAAAGGAAACCTAATCACAAGCGTAGAGAAAATTAAAAAATTAGGAGCGAAAGCAAAAAAATCTTTACCGGAAGCCATTATTAAACGTGCTCATGATGATGAAGAATAAAAATACCTATGACTTATAAAACTATAGATTCGACAAGAATCAGCATGACCCAATTAATGCAGCCTTCAAATTCAAATTTTAATGGCAAAATTCATGGTGGTTACATTTTAAACTTAATGGATCAAATTGCATTTGCATGTGCTTCAAAACATTCAGAAACCTATTGCGTCACGGCTTCGGTAGATACTGTAGATTTTTTAAATCCGATTGAAATTGGTCATTTAGTAACAATGAAAGCTTCTATTAATTATGTTGGTCACACCTCTATGGTTGTTGGTATACGTGTAGAATCTGAAAACATTAGAACTGGTGAAATGAAACATTGCAATTCCTCTTATTTTACAATGGTAGCTAAAAATGACCTTGGTAAATCTGTTGAAGTTCCTGGTTTAATCATTAATGACAAAACTGAAATAAAACGATTTCTGAAAGCATTAAAACGCAAAGAAACTAAAGCATCAAGACAACTTGAATTCAGTAAATCAGATTTCACACATACTGATTACCTAGAAGATTTAAAATCGTATAAAGTTAAGATTGAACTTCCTGAAAACTATTAAAAATGTACGCGCAAAACAGCATTCGGTGTTATTCCTAATGAGTTTTGCAACGTCTCATTAATTGCACCATTACTTATGCGATAAAAGTTATTAATCTCATTTGATTTATTTAAAACATTCCAAATGGAAATTCCTAAATCTGCTTTTGCCTTTTTTCCTAGTTTAAAATCATAGAGTGCAGAAACATCTACTCGAAAATAATCTTCTAATCGACTAGAATTTGTGGTTTCAAAATTAATAACTTCATCAACGATCTCATTGCCATTAATGGGTTGCGTAGTTGCCTTTCCCGAATGCCAATTAAGTCCAGCAGATACTTTCAAATGTTCTAAAGTATAAGCTAAACCGTACGTTATAGTATGTCTTATGTCAAAATTACTGGGAAATGATTGTTCAGATAATTCGTTAAATTCGTAATTACTTTTCATATAAGAATAGCTTAACCAGGTATTAAAATCTCGAATTTCCTTACGTAAAATAAAATCCAATCCTAAAGCATCATAATTACCTTTGCTTTTCACAAATTCAAATTGGTTTTGAAACCCTTGACTTTGTGTTGTAATTCCATTAACGCGTTTATAATAATTATCAATGCTCAATAACCATCCATTTTTGTTATAACTGACACCAAACGACATCTGTTTGCTTCTAATAATTGGAATATCAGTATCATTTGATAATTGCCATCGTCTCTTCTCAATACCCAAGAAATCATTCTGAAAATTAATAATCTGAGAGGTGTTTTGGTGTTTAAATTCACCTAGAACCTCAATTGAAAAATTATTCAAAAATTGATGGGTAAAAGCCAATCTAGGCTCCAATATATGCTTACTAAACTTACCGATAAAGTTATATCTCAAACCAAAATTTAAGAAGGTTTTCTTGTCCGTTGATTTATAATTCATTTGAGAAAACAAACCATGTGTTGTTAACACTTCAGAAACTAAGGACTTAAAACGCGGTGTGTCGACATCGTCAAGGTTTGTGATTTCCGTTTCCACAAAATGATAGCCATTTAAAAGTTGTATTCTATCATTAACTTTATAATTAGTACGAAACTTCAAACTTGTTTCTGATACGATATTCTCTTGTTGGAAACGTTGCTGATCTAGAATATTTGCATTGTTTGCTTTTAGCTTATAATCAGTTTCATAAACCTCAAAAGCAGATTGCCATTTGTCATTCCAAATCCGGTTATAATGAATTGCTCCTGCTATACTATGCTGACTCAAACTACTTTGACGCGATGTTTCTGTAGCATTAATTATGGTGTTTTCATTAAATCGGAGTGCATTATAGGTATTTAAAAAATTTACTTGAAGTTGATCTTTATCTGAAATGTGATACATCCATCGCAATGACGTGTCATAAAAGTCAAACTCTTGATTAGTGTTAATTATATCATTTGCATTCATCGCAACTTCAGTGTCTTGCGAAATACGATCAAAATAATTGGAGTATGTTGGTGTTTCAGTAATATCACTTATCGATTTCCGAGCAGCAACTTGCAATGATGATTTTTTACTAATAGGAACATCTGCAAACCCATTGGCATCAATAAAATTAACACCCAAGCTCCCTTTAAATTTATCATTGATTTCAGAACTTGTCTCCATAGAAATTGTACCCGAAACACCATCAGTAAGTGATGTATCTGTTCCGTTTTTAAGCACATTTACATGTTGTGTGATTTGTGGATTAAACATCGAAATCAATCCAAAAAAATGTCCTGACTGATACATTTTTATACCATCCCAAAGGATTAAATTTTGATCATGTGTTCCAGCTCTAATATTAATATCTGAAACCGTTTCGTTAATACTTTGAATTCCAGGAAATGCCTGAACAGCTTGCAACACATCAGTATCTATAAGGCCAGGAAGAATATCGAATTGTCCAAAATCTACCTCAAAAGAACCAGTATTGAGCTTATTTATACCTTTAACGATGTATTTAGATACAATAACTTCAGATAAATACTGAAGTTCAAAGGTTTTATCTTTAAGACGGACAAGAATAAAGTTACCATCTTGATTTTCAAATGAAAATTTGGTATTGACCTCAAGATACAAAAGCACATCTTCTAAGGGTAAATCTTTAGAGGGTGGAACAATTGTAATGCCTTCAAGCAAATCTTCAGCAAAATTAAATTTAATACTAAATTGTTGCTGAAGTATTTCAAACAGGTTAATTAACGGCACTTTTGTAGGTGTCTCTTGAGCATCATTGTCAAAAGAAAAGAATAAAAAAAGAACAACTAAAAAAAATAGTTTACTTTTTATTGCCATAAATTATAACGTCATTTGATGCATTAGACTTATAACTTAATTCCATAGGTTTTGTAATAGCAAGCAAAGCGTTTGTAATATTACTATGTTTAAATCCACCAGTAAATAAACGCTCTGTATTTACATTTTCTACTATAATATTAATATCATATTGACGTTCCATTTCGGCAATAACAGCCTTAAAAGGGATTGCTTTAAACACACTTTGACTTTGCAACCATTGAGGAGTTAGGTCTTCAATCCTATCCTGACTGTAGTTATTGTTTAGTAATCTATAGGTATCACCAGCTAATAGTGTTTTAGAAATTGCTCCAGATGAAACTTTGACTACACCTTCAAAACATTGTACTTCAAAATAATCTTTGCGTTGGTTTACATTAAATTCTGTTCCGACAACGGTAACAACACCTTGTGAGGTCACCACATCAAAGGTTTTACCTTTTGCGACTTTAAAATAAGCTTCACCATTTAGGTTTAAACTTCTGTGGTCATTCCAGTCTGCTTTCTTAAATGAAATCTCAGAACCAGCATTTAGAACGACTTCAGAATGGTCTGGAAGTTCAATAGTAGTTTGCTGACTTGCCAAAGTTTCAATTACAGTGATATTATTGAAGAAAAATGTAAAGTAAATTCCTAAAGTAATCACAATCACACTGGCTATTCTTAACAAAGGTTTAAACCAATCTATCTGTTTTACTTTTGATGTTTTTGATTTGTGGTTAGACTGCAAATCTTCAAAAGTTCCAGGTTTTGAATAATTAGAAGCTTTGAATTGCTGTGCACCATCTATGATAGCTTGATGCAATTCAAAATCCTCTCCTTGCTCGAACGTTTGTTTTTCGGCAGGAGTTAATTCATCATTTAACCATTTCTGGATGAGGTCTTCTGTATTCATAAATCGATTTACTATGTATATAACAACTTCAATTGCATTTCTCCTGATTATTTTATTTTAAATCCTTCTAATTCTTTTTTAAGAATATTAAACGCACTATAAATTCTATATTCCACTACCTTTTGAGTCACACCTAAAAACTCTGCTATCTCACTGTGTTTCTTACCTTCTACCTTATTTAATAAAAATGCAACACGTTGGTCTTCGTTTAAACTAGCGAGCACTTTTTTATAGCGTTCATGGAACTCGTCTTGTTCTAGAATAAATTCTGGCGACTCATTAGTATGGGATTTGGGTTTTAATTTTTGATAATTAAGAACTACTTTTTGATGTTTTATATCATTCAACACCATATTATTAGCTACGGTGAATAAAAAAGACTTCGCCTTACTTAATGTGACACTCTTACAATTATCCCATAGTTTAATAAACGTATCTTGAGTCTTATCTTTAGGATTAAACTGTGCGCCATATTTATAATATAAAAAATCATGTACATCTTTTGAGTACGTCTCATACACATGCTCAAAAACTTTGGCTTCACAGATATTATCTTTTAGGTCTTTTGGCAAGGTTTTAATTTTATTTTTTTAAAGGTAAATAAATATTTTATTATTCTTTTCAGGAGTTTTTAAACTTAAGTTGTTATATATTAAAGCATCACAAACTACGGCTTTACCATGAGACTATCATTTAAATATATTTCAATTGTATTCTTCTCTGTTGCGTTTGTATTGACGTCATGCAGAAAAGAAGAAACTGAATTTATTGAAACTGCACCTGATGATATTTTAGGTCCGAATTCTTCAATTGCAAATTTAATGCTTCGCACTGTTACTAATGATGGTTCTGATGATAATATTTTAGATTTTGCTAATTGCTTTAATATAAAATTACCTGTTATTGTTGCTGCTAATTCTATTGAAGTCGCTCTAAATACTGAAAGTGATTACGATAAAGTAGAAACTATTTTTGATGAAGAATATGATGATATAAATGTTCTAGACATATCATATCCTATTACTATTATTGGTACTGATTATTCAGAAACTTTGGTATATAATAGCAGCGAACTTAACAATTTTGCTTCGACATGTAATGGTGAAAATACTATGGATAATGATATTGAGTGTATCGATTTTATATATCCTATTTCCGCTTCAGTATTTAATACAAATAATGAATTCTTATCCACTGAAGTATTTTCATCAGATAAAGAAATGTATCATTTTATTGATGATATTTCTTCTGAAGACATTGTAACTATACATTTTCCAATTTCAGTAAAACTTTATGATAATTCTGAACTTCAAATTAATTCAATGTCTGAATTACAAACTAGTATTGAAAATCATCAAAATGACTGCAATGAGGATGACAATTTTGATTATGATGATGACGATTGTAATCACTGTACTCAAGAATTAGTTGCTGAATTTCTAACTGGATGTCAAGATTGGTATGTAGATAAATTAAAGAGAGAAGCAATTGACCATAATTCTATTTATGAAGGTTATGACTTCAATTTTTTTACAGATGGAACGCTTTCTGTGTACTGGAATTCAACGACTGTTTATGGTAACTGGACCTCAGAAGGCACAGCAAATGACATTATTGTAACCATAGATATTCCTGCGTTGCCACTGTGCAACAACACATGGGAATTACAGGAGATAAATACAAATTCTGGGTTAACAAAAGTTGATTTTAAACTTGATTTAGATGACAGATTACGCTACAGAAATAGTTGTAATTAGTAAACCATAACATGAAAAAGAAAAATTGGGTTAGTCATTACATATTAGGGATTTAAAATTGTTAAAATTAAACTGCTTTGGTCTTAAAAAATCAAAGCAGTTTAAACCCAAACTAAAAATAATAATCATGCGAAAGCGAATTGGTGTTCTAGTGGTTTCAATAATTATATTAATAATTGGCTATACTTATCTAAATCAAAGTCATAGAGATATTGAAAATGAACCTGCAATATTTGAAATGAACTCTAAGGAAATAGCGTCAAGCTTTACTGCTAATACAAGTGAAGCTGAAGCAAAATATATCAACTTAACTGTAGAGTTAACTGGACATGTTACTGAACTAAACTCAAACTCAATAACATTAGACGATAAAGTCTTCTGTCAGTTTACGAATCCAATAGAAAACGAAATTGATGAACATTCGCAAATAAAAATAAAAGGTCGTGTTATTGGCTATGATGACTTACTTGAACAAGTAAAATTAGATCAATGCACAATCAATAAAAACTGAATTATTAACTACGTAAATTTATATTATTATGAAAAAACATTACACATTTAAAATCATTTTATGTCTAGGACTAATAGCCTTTTCACTTCAAGATGCTTATGCACAATTTAGAATAGTAGAAGTTGATCCTTCAGCCGATACAGTTACCATTAAAAATTATGGAGCGACTACACAGGATATTGGTGCATACAGACTATGCGCATTGTTTGGTTATCGTACCTTATCTTCACAAACAACTGTTGTATCAGGTTTGCTAAATTTAGCTCCAGATGCTGAAGTTACCGTGTCTTCACCAGGTTTTTTAAATAATACAGCTTCAGACCTCGGACTTTATCTACCTTCAGGTAGCTTTGGTTCACCAGCAGCAATGGAAGATTTTATGCAATATGGTAGTGGTGGAAACGGAAGAGAAAGTGTTGCAGTTTCTAAAGGAATTTGGACTGCTGGATCTTTTGTAAGTGCAGCTCCTCCTTATGAGTACACAGGTAATGGAGCTCAAAATGGTTTTCAGTTTTGGGATACGTCATTAAGTATTAATGATTTCAATACTACTTTTGGTATCAATCTTTATCCAAATCCAACGCGTTCATTACTAAATATTGAAATGAAAAATAATGGAGATAAGCTTACTTTTCAAGTGCTAGACATCTTGGGCAAACAAGTTTTAAAAGGAAGTCTAAACTCTGAAAGCCTTTCTCAAATTGACGTTTCTAATATAGAACATGGGTTATACATGATCAAAATTTCTACAGGAGACAAATCTGAAACAAAACGTTTCATTAAGAACTAAACGTAACATTCATAAAGCCAAATAGTAATCACATTAGTATTTGGCTTTTTTAACACTCGTAATTATGAAAACATTTCTTTTCATGTGTCTTTGTGCGCCATTGTTAGCATTCGCTCAAGGTGATTTATTAGACGAAATTGATATCGAACCCACTGAAAACCAATATGTTTATGCCGCTTTTAAAGGGTTAAAGATTGTCAATTTTGAATCCACAAAACTTGTAGCAAAAAAAGAGCTAATGTTTATTGTTTCACATAGATTTGGTAGCATAAAAAACGGATTTGAAAATTTTTTTGGTCTTGATGATGCGGTAACGCGTTTAAACTTTGTTTATGGTGTTACTGATGGGATTAACTTTGGTGTTTCTAGAAGTTCTTTTCAAAAAATTTATGAAGCCTCTGCAAAATACCGACTCGCAAGACAGCAAGACAACGGGTTTCCATTTACAATTGTCGGATTCAATTCTATTCTTTTAAACACGGCCTTAGATGAAGTTAATTTACCAAAGTTAGAATTCAAAGATCGGTTAGGATATACTGCTCAACTTTTAATTTCTAGAAAAGTAAGCACAAACCTTTCTATAGAACTAGCACCAACATTTTTTCATGACAATTACGTGCAACAAAATAATCAACATAACTCACAATTTGCTATAGGAACTGGTTTCCGTTATAAATTGACAAAACGATGGTCACTTAATACTGATTATGGTTGGCATTTAAACAGAGCAGATAATTCTCCTTTTAAAAACCCTTTATCAATAGGTATGGATTTAGAAACTGGAGGTCATGTATTTCAAATGCATTTTTCTAATGCTCAGGCTATGAATACCAATGGGTTTTTAGGTCAAGCTACAGGAGATTGGAGCGATGGTAACATCTATTTTGGGTTTAATTTAAGTCGCATATTTTAAAATTGAAAGACTATGAAAATCAAGTATTCACTTTACGTTATCGTATTACTATTAAGCTACAGTTGTTCTTATGTGAGCGAAGCAGATTTAATTGATGCTACTCCAATTATAGAAACTATAACCTATACAGAGCACGTTAAACCTATTATAGACAATAATTGTATTGTTTGCCACAATAATCCTCCAATAAATGGAGCTCCAATATCCTTGACTACATTCAACGATGTTAAAAATGCCATCGATAACAATGGATTAATCACTCGCATATCATCAAACGATTTAGGGTTTTTAATGCCATTTGGAGGTCCAAGATTGCCACAAAATTTAATTGACACCATAATTGAATGGGAAGCAGATGGGTTATTAGAAAACTAATTGAATTAATTAAAACCTTTCAACATGAAATATATTCCAATTTTAGCTCTACTTATTTGTTCAACTGTGTTATCTCAAAACAAATACATCACAAAAACAGGTTCTATTAATTTTGAGGCCTCTGTGCCTTCATTTGAAGAAGTTAAAGCAGAGAACAATTCAGTAACAGCAATTCTTAATACTGAAAATGGAGACATTGCCGCTTTAGCTTTAGTGAAGGGTTTTCGGTTTAAAAATGCATTAATGGAAGAGCATTTTAATGAAAACTATGCCGAATCTGATACCTTTCCAAAAGCTAGGTTTAAGGGAAAAATTGAAGGGTTTGATTTTGAAAAACTTGAAACCACCTATAATCTTACAGGTGAGTTGTCATTTCATGGCAAAACAAAAACAATAGATAATATTAGCATCTCAGTTTCAATACTTGGAGATAAGATCTTGCTCCAAGGTAGTTTTTTGACCAAGGCATCAGATTTTGATATTGATATTCCTAAAATAGTGAGGAACAAAATTACTGATGATATAAGCGTCACGTTTCAATTTGAACTACTTAAAAAATAAAACCATCACTTGTAGGTGATGGTTTTATTTAATAAATATGTAATACATTTTATTGCTTCACAAAACGTTTAGTCTGCGTAGAATTATCAGTAGAAATTCTAACTAGATAAACACCAGTATTCCATTTAGAAACATCTATAGTTGACGTTAAAGCATCTAATTGATTTGAATACACACGCTTTCCTAAAACATCATATACTGCAATCGTTGCATTAATAGAATTTTGAGGTAAATACACATTTAATCTTGATGTTGCAGGATTTGGTGATATTGAAAATTCATTATTCGATAAAACTTCTGTTGTACTTAAAGTAGTAGATGCAGTAATATCGTTTAAATCCATAGTTCTTGCTCCAGATTGACCAAGCCAAGATACACTAGTATTACTAAAAATTCGCATTTCAACTACACTGCCAAGTACTTGTGCAGGTGTTAAACCAGATCCTCCAGCTAATACTGAAAAATCTGAAGGTTGAATAGGAATAGTAACCGTCTGCCATCCTGAACCTGCAGTTACAACCACTGTATTTGTAGTCACCATTTGTGTAGAAGGAAATGTGTTTGAATCTTGGTCGCTCAATCCTATTCTTAAATTAAGATCTCCAGTAGTGGCTCTAACATCCATTTTAATAGCCACAACACCTTGTCCAGCAAAATCACCAGACCATTGTGCATTTCTCGTAAAAATTAACATCTTACTTCCTGGACCATTACTAGATCCTGTAGTAACATAACTAAAAAAGGCATCACCAGCTCCATCAGGACCTCCATCTGCAGGATTACTAATTTGAGCTGCTGCTACAGCAGGATTACCAAGTGTCCAGTTATTTAAAGAGCTTTCAAAATCATCTACCTGATTGGCTACAATTTGAGCGAAAGACACTGAAGAGATTAAAAATAAAGAATATATAAGTAGTTTTGTTTTCATCGCATTCTTTTAAATAATATATCAAATATAATACATTTTTTATTCAAAATTAATAGCTATTAACATGAAAACCGTCCAAATTAATTTGAACGGCTTTCATATTCTATTATTAGTATTTAACCTATTCTTTCACTAGTCTCTTAGTATGTGTAGCGTTTTCAGTTGAGACCCTAACTAAATAAATTCCACTGTTCCATTGCGAAACGTTAACCCTTGCTGATAAAGAATTAAAATTACTTTCATAAACTTTTTTGCCTAATACATCATATACACTTATGGAAGCATTTTCAGAAAATGCAGGCAAATTAATTGTGAAATATGTTTTTGAAGGGTTTGGTGAAATATTAAAATCACTAACATCAAAATCATCACGACTTAATGTTAATCCTTGCATAGTTATTCCTTTATTTCCAACACCATGCCATTCTAAATCAAATCCTGGGAAACCGTATCTAGCCCAAACTAACTCTATAGATGTGGCAGATGCAGAAAACACATAATCTTTTTCATTTCCAGTATTAATTGCTCTAGTTGCCACAAGAGTTCGTACTCCCGAATTCACAACATTTGAAGTTATTGTCCAATCACGTTCTCCTTCAGCATCCTCAGTTGGAGTTATACCAATAGCATCTTGACCAGGTTCTTGTCCTGGAAAACCAAAAGATCTATCTGTAAGCTCCGAAATAGTTGTACCAGGATTTTCTGGATCGTCATATTCACGATAAATAACAACATCGCCACTAGAAGTCATGCTTTGGACTCCAAAACCTAAGCCTAACCATCTATCATCAGGTCCTATAAGTGTTAAGGTGACTGTAGTTGGGTTCACATCAATCTGAGCAGAATATTCTAATCCAGCAGTATTAGATAGTTGCATCAAACCAGTAGTATAAGTCTGGCTAAATGCACTATTAAAATAAAGTAAACCAATTAAGGCAAAAGTAATTTTTTTCATAATAATCTTATTTTTTATTGACAAGGTCAATTATTGTCTCATTTTTCGTCATAGACGCATAATCTATTGCATTATTACCTCTATTGTCCTTAAAAGTAACATCTGCTTTGGCATCCAACAACAATTTTATTATTTCCTCACTTCTTAAGATAATGGCATAATGCAAAGGTGTAGTACCATTCGCATCAGCAAAATTAACATTAGCATTTAACTTAAGCAAATGTTTAACTATTTGAGGTTTGTTTTTATAAACGGCCGCCATTAAAGGAGTTCCATACTCGCTTGTTCCATCAATATTCTTAACATGCGATGCTAAAAAAATAGCGACATCGTTGTTCCCTCTATAACATGCCAAAGTTAATGGTGGATATCCGTTAGTACTAATAGAATTGATTGTATCGGGATTAATTGCCATTAATTTCTTAACATCTTCAATTGTACCTGAACGAGCCACATCAAAAATATTCTTTTGACTATAGCATAGGAAAGACACCATAAGGAAAAAGTAAAAACTAACTTTTTTCAGATTAAACATCATAGATTTGAGTAATAATAGGCTAATGTACTAATTTTAGGTTAAATACGGCTTACCGTTTATCGAATATAATTTTAGACTATTTACTTAAATACATTTTACGTCTGGAATATAAATTATAAAACTCATCATCTTTCAAACTATCAATAAACAAAATACTTTCACCCGTACTTTTCATTTCTGGACCTAATTGTTTGTTTACATTTGGGAATTTATTGAACGAAAATACTGGTTGCTTAATGGCATATCCTTCTAATTGCGGATTGAAATTAAAATCTGTTACTTTCTTCTCACCTAACATTACTTTTGTAGCATAGTTGACATAAGGCTCGCCATAAGCTTTAGAAATAAATGGAACTGTACGAGATGCTCTAGGATTAGCTTCGATTATATATACAATATCATCTTTTATGGCAAATTGAATATTGATTAACCCAACGGTATTCAATGCTAAAGCGATTTTTTTGGTATGATCCTTTATTTGTTGCATCACAAATTCGCCAAGATTGAAAGGTGGTAATGTTGCATTACTATCTCCTGAATGGATTCCACAGGGTTCAATATGTTCCATAATACCAATGATATAGACATTTTCTCCATCACAAATGGCATCTGCTTCAGCTTCGATAGCTCCATCAAGATAATGATCTAGAAGCAATTGGTTTCCAGGCATTCTTCTAAGTAAATCGACAACATGCTCTTCAAGTTCTTGTTTATTAATTACAATTTTCATGCCTTGACCTCCTAGAACATAAGAAGGTCTTACTAAAATTGGAAAATCTAAAACATCTGCAATTGCTGCGGCTTCATCAGCAGTCGTGGCAATATCAAACTCAGGATAAGGAATATTGTTTTCTTTTAAAAGATTAGAAAACAAACCTCTATCTTCAGCTAAATCTAAGGATTGGTATGTTGTACCAATTATTTTTATACCGTAACGATCTAATTTTTCAGCCAATTTTAGAGCAGTTTGACCACCTAACTGAACAATGACACCTTCAGGTTTTTCATGACGAATAATATCGTAGATGTGTTCCCAGAAAACAGGCTCAAAATATAGCTTATCTGAAATATCAAAATCTGTAGAAACGGTTTCTGGATTACAGTTAATCATAATCGTTTCATATCCACATTCTGAAGCTGCTAAAACGCCATGAACACAGCAATAATCAAACTCAATTCCTTGACCGATTCGGTTTGGACCAGAGCCTAAAACGATGATTTTTTTCTTATCTGATACAGTACTTTCATTCGCAGAGAACTTCTGTCCATCGGCCGTTTCAACTTCATTTTCAAATGTTGAATAGTAATAAGGCGTTTCCGCTTTAAATTCAGCAGCACAAGTATCAACCAATTTATATACACGGTTGATTTTAAACTCGTCACGCTTGTTATAAACTTGGCTTTCTAAACATTTAAGCATGTGAGCAATTTGACGATCACCATAACCTTTTTGCTTGGCTTCTAATAATAATTCACGCTCAATTGTATCTATTGAAAACTTCGAAATTTCTTTCTCAAGTTCATGTAACTCTTCATATTGTTTTAAGAACCACATGTCAATTTTAGTGATTTCATGAATTCTACTCAAAGGAATTCCCATTTGAATAGCATCATAAATCGCAAACACGCGATCCCAACTTGCAAAGGTTAACTTATCTATAATTTGTTGGTAATCCTTATAACCTTTTCCATCTGCTCCTAATCCGTTTCGTTTTATTTCAAGAGACTGTGTTGCTTTATGAAGTGCTTCTTGAAAAGAACGTCCGATAGCCATCACTTCTCCTACTGCTTTCATTTGAAGACCTAAACGTCTATCTGATCCTTCGAATTTATCAAAATTCCATCGAGGAATTTTCACAACTACATAATCTAACGTTGGTTCAAATAGGGCTGAAGTAGATCCAGTAATTTGGTTACTTAATTCATCTAATGTGTAACCAACAGCTAACTTAGCAGCCACTTTTGCAATTGGATAACCAGTAGCTTTACTGGCTAATGCAGACGAACGCGACACACGAGGATTAATTTCAATTGCAATAATGTCTTCATTTTCATCTGGACTTACAGCAAATTGCACATTACAACCTCCAGCAAAATCTCCAATACTACGCATCATATGAATGGCCATATCACGCATTTTCTGATAGGTTTTATCAGAAAGTGTCATTGCAGGTGCAACGGTAATTGAATCTCCAGTATGGATTCCCATAGGATCCATATTTTCAATGGCACAAATAATAACAACGTTATCATTTTTATCTCTAAGCAACTCTAATTCGTATTCTTTCCAACCAATTAAAGCCTTGTCTATCATAACTTCATGAATTGGTGACACTTCCAAACCACGCGTTAACAATTCATCAAATTCTTCTTCTTTATAAACAAATGATGCTCCTGCTCCACCTAAAGTATAACTTGCTCTAATTACTAAAGGAAAACCGAACTGCTGTGCTATTTCTTTTCCTTTCAGGTAGGAATTAGCAGTTGCTTGAGGTGCCATACCAACACCTATTTTAAGCATGAGTTCTCTAAATTGTTCTCTATCTTCAGTAATATTAATGGCATCAATATCTACTCCAATAATATCCACATTAAAATCTTCCCAAATTCCTTTTTCATCAGCTTCAATACAAAGGTTTAAAGCAGTTTGTCCTCCCATTGTCGGTAAAACAGCATCGATTTGTGGATGCTCCTTTAAAACTTGAATAATGGACTTGGTGGTTAAAGGCAACAGATATACATGGTCAGCCATTGTTGGATCTGTCATAATTGTCGCAGGATTAGAATTGATAAGAATTGTTTCAATTCCATCTTCACGAAGTGAGCGTAAAGCTTGTGTTCCAGAATAATCAAATTCGCAGGCTTGTCCAATAATTATAGGACCTGAGCCAATAATAAGGATAGATTTTAATTTTTCGTTTTTTGGCATGTTCGTGTTTTTTTATGGTTGCAAAAATAGGTAACGTATGGGTACAAAAAAAGGTGTTACACCTAAGTAACACCTTTAAAATATTAACAATTGTTAATCATTATTTCTTATGTCTAGTTTCAGATGATACAGACAATTTTTTTCTTCCTTTAGCTCTTCTACGTGCTAAAACTTTTCTTCCGTTTACAGAAGCCATTCTTTCTCTAAAACCGTGTTTATTTCTTCTCTTTCTTTTTGACGGTTGAAACGTTCTTTTTGGCATTGTCTTATATTTTTAAAAACTTATATCTTTTTTTGATGTCTTAGAGCTGTTCCTAAAACTGCGTGCAAATATACAAAGAGTTTTTAGTTTGCCAAACGTAATATTAAAAATATTTACAATTGTTTTTATTAACTTTGCAGCCTAAATTTTAATTTCAAAAAATGTTCAACAAAAACATAAAATTAGTCATAGCTTTTTTAATAGTTGCCTACGCTATATATGAGTTTACTGAAGGTTATATAGGTAATGGTATCATGTATATATTATTATCACTCATTTTTATATTTCTTTATTTTAAAAACGAATTTATCTTACTTGCCTTTTTAAAATTAAGAAAACAAGATTTCGAAGGTGCCAAAAACTGGTTAAACAAAATTAAAAACCCTTCTAGTGCTTTGGTAACAAAGCAGGAAGGTTATTTTTATTATCTGCATGGTGTTATGGTTGCTCAAACCGATATGAATGCCGCTGAAAAACATTTTAAAAAGGCGCTTGGTCTTGGTTTATCTATGGATCATGATGCTGCTATGGCAAAATTAAATTTAGCTGGAATTGCATTTAGTAAACGTCGACCGCAAGAAGCTCAAAAACTTTTAGCTGAAGCGCAAAAACTTGACAAACGAGATATGCTAGCGGACCAAATCAAGATGTTTAAGCAACAAATGAAAAAGACTTCGATACCAAGACAGCAGTATGGTCAACCAACTTCTGCTCGTCAAAATAAGCGAAGTAGACGTTAACCCAATTTATAATAAAGGTGACCAAAGTCTAGCGAAAGACTCTTTAAGTTTTGAATAATTTGAACGTTTTTTCCAAGATTCAAAATTAATAAGTTCACAATCCTGAAGATCTTCTAGAAAATGAGACTTTAAAATTTCACTTTGATGCTTATTATAAATCAAAGCATTGATTTCAAAGTTAATATCGAAACTTCTATTATCCAGATTACAAGTTCCTACAGTTGAAAAAACATCATCAACCACTAATGTTTTTGCATGTACAAAGCCTTTGTTATAGCGATAAACTTTTATTCCGGCTAACATAAGATCATCCAGATAGGAATTTGTAGCATTTTCTGCGACCCAAGAATCTGATGTTTTAGGAATAATTAATTTTACATCAACTCCAATTTTTGAAGCAATTTGTAAAGCTGATAATATTTGATCGTTCGGTATAAAATATGGCGTTGTTAAATAAATATAGTCTTCAGCATTATTTATGGCTGTAAAAATGGCTTCCATAATATTTGCCCAGTTTGTATCAGGACCACTTGCTGCGATTTGTATTGCAATATTAGAATCCGCATCTACTTTTGGAAAGTACATTTTCTTAACTTCTACAGTTTTAGCACTGACAAATTCCCAAGTCGTCAAAAAATGAAATTGAAGTACTTTGACCGCTTCACCATAAATTCTTAAATGTGTGTCTCTCCAGTAGATTTTTTTATGTTCATCATTAATATAATTATCAGAAATATTTATACCTCCTATATAGCCTATGACTCCATCTATTATAGCAATTTTCCTGTGATTTCTGTAATTCGATTTACCAGTGAAACTTGAAAAGAAAACTGGCATAAATGGAAAATGTTCAACTCCACTGTCATCAAGTTGCTGTTTCATTTTAGATGAAAGCTTACTTCCAACATCATCATAACTTAATTTAACCTCGATACCTGCTTTTGCTTTTTCTGTAAGAATATTTAATAATTCAGTACCTATGCGGTCATCTCTTATTATATAATACTCCAAATGAATATAGTTTTTTGCGTTTTGAAGATCTTCTAATAATCGCTCGAACTTAATATTTCCATTCTTGAGGATATCGACCGAATTATTTAAAGTTAGTGGTGATTTTTCACTTGCTTTAAGCAGTTTTATTAGTTTAACTTTGTCATCTAATTTATGTGCTAAACTATCAAACTTTTTTTCTTCAACACGTAAATTATCACCAACTGATTGAATGATTTTAGTGTTGGAAATATCTTTTCTATTGAAAATTTTACTTTTTCTATATTCTTGTCCGAAGAGGTAGTAAACAATTAATCCAAAAAATGGAAAAAATACCAAAACTAACACGTAAGCAACAGTTTTTGATGGATTTATATTTTTAAGAAGAATAGTAATACCTGCTGACACTGCTAGTAAATAGTTTATCACCAACAATATAGCCCAGAAATTATCTTTTATGAATTCAAACATTTATGGCTTAACAGAATAGAATCCTTTTTTAGGGATATCTAAACTATACTTTTTCCCTGATTTGTTATTTAAATGTGCTTCTCTTAGCCAAGGATTATGAAGTTTTAATATTTTATAGTTAATACCAAATCCTTTAGCAAACTTAGAAAAGTCTGTAACAGCAGTATCTACTTCAACTTTATAGGTAGGCACTGAAGTATATAAATCATCTGCTTTGAAGTTAAAACCATACTTACTAGGATGGTTTAAAATTTCTTTTAAAGCTACAATTCTAAATAAATACCTCCCAGTTTCTTCACCAAGTAATAAATCATAATAATCGTTTACACCTTGCTCTGCTAATCGTCTAGAAACTCCAGCGTTTCCTGCATTGTAAGCAGCCGCAGCTAAGGTCCATGAACCTAATTGTGCTTTAGCCTTTAACAAATATTGACAAGCAACTTCTGTCGACATTTCGAGATGATAGCGTTCATCAACATTACTATTAATCTCTAGTCCGTTTTCTCTTCCTGTCGTTTTCATGATTTGCCAAACTCCTCTTGCTCCTGCAGGTGAAACTGCATTTGTAAGTCCGCTTTCAATAACTGCTAAATATTTAAAATCATTTGGAATACCATTCTTTTTTAAGATGGGTTCAATAATTGGAAAATATTTAGCTGCGCGTTTAAACATTAATAATCCATTAGATTGCCAATAGGTATTAACCAACAACTCTCTATCCATTCGTTCTAGAATGTCTGGATTATTTAATGGTAATGCTTCACCAGCAAAATCTAAGGCTTCTGGCACTGATAATGCATAAACATTATAACTGTTAGCAGAATTTGAGTCATTAACAGTTTCAGATTTATTTATGTCTTCTGATTCTGAAGGTGCTTTTTGCATTGCAAAAATGAACAATCCAGAAACAGCTATTAATCCAATAGTGGCTAAAATATTTTTAATCGTCTTCATTTTACTTTTTTTATAAATGTATTAAATATTACAATGGCTTTCAAGTCTGATCCAAGATAAGTTTTGGTAAATTTTCATTAAACCATTTATACTTGTTGATAACCATAATATGTGATCCTCCTTTAATAACGATACAATTTCCATTACATGAATGTGGAAAAATAGCATCTTTATCACCATGAATGTAAATGGCATCAGGATGCGCTTGTTCTTGATTCCATTCAATAACATTTTCGATAGCCCAATCTAAATATCGTTTATCACTCACAGAAAGATACTTTTTATACAATTCTACACGCTTGGTAACGGTTTCACCAAATGCATATTTTGCAAGGAAATCAATATTACTCACCAATTGTGTAGGTAATATTTTATATGCTTTAGTAAGTTTTAGCAACTTCATTCGTTTTGGCAATTCATGTTTAGACTTTACGCTAGAAACAACAAAAAGCTTCCTGAGCGACATGTATTTACTCATCTCTTGTACAAGTATACCTCCAAAGGAAACTCCTAGCAACACTATGTTTTCGTGTTCTATTTTAGCGATCATGCGTTTTGCATATGACTCAAGTGATTCTTTTAGGTTTGGTATTATCCATTCTAACCAGTGTATCTCAAATTTATCTTCTGGTAATTTGATATGCTCAAAAATTGTTGGGTTTGCAGCCATTCCTGGCATTAGATAAATATGGATGATCTCTTGGGACATAAGTATTTAAAAATCAGTTATTTTTAGTTTCTGTTAATTTTTTGTAAATTTGTATTACAAAACTATATAAATCTATAGTTTCTACCCTACCAACCATTGAATTAAATACAAATTATTATGATTGATGCAGCAGAACTGATTGACAATGACTTTTTACGTCAATTTGAACTTAAGGTTGATGGTGAACTTGCTAAAATTGAGTACGCACTTCAAGATCGAAAAATTTTCTTAACAAAACTTATAATTCCTGATGGGATTAAATCTGAAGATTTTGAAGAAGAGTTTTTGACTTTGGTATTCGAAAATATTGCAGATCGCAATATTAGTGTCGTTCCAACAAGTCCGGAAATAGCAAAATTTATTAGGCGACACAGAAAATACAAAAAGATGTTACCTGTAGGAATTAGAATCTAATTCTTATAAATATAAATCCATAAAAAAAACCGAAGCTATTTACTTCGGTTTTTTTTATGATATATGTTCTTTATTTCTTAAAAATCTACAGCTATAGTTCCATTTTCAAGAGTTACAAAAATTTCTTCTTGATTCACTTCGTCATAACCTCCTAAAGTACCAGAAAAATTAACTTCTAATCTTGAACCATTATTAACGTTAGTAACAGATACAAAATTGTTAAATCCGCTATAATAAACGCCATTTAATGTATAACCAAAATTGTAAATTGCATTAGCACCTGTATCACCTACATACGTGTAAAATGTAATTATACGACCAGTTCCTCCACCAATAGTAGCTGTAATGTCAAGTTCTGTTCCACCTCCATCATCAGTATAGTCATAACGATCTACAATAATTGAATCAAAAGTTAACTCTTGACCATCGATTGTAACGATTAATTGCGCTTGGTTACCACCACCATTATCACCATTATTGTCGTCATCTTTATTACAAGAAAGTGTAGTTAAAGTAACTGCTAAAACGAATACGCTTAAAAAAAATTTTTTCATTTTTAATTTTGTTTTTTTAATTAGTTGGCAAATATAATGTAAGAAATTTACTAGGCAATATTTTCCTTATTTTTATTATACTGCGACATTCAAAAATTCAAATCGCACCAAGCCATCATCATCAATTTTGGTAAGTTCAACTGTATGTAACGTATTTACTAAATCAGGATTCCAAGGCGTTTTTACCTTTACGTAGTTTTCGGTAAATCCATGTATATATCCTTCTTTATTTTCGCTTTCAAAAAGTACAGTTCTAGTACTTCTCAATTGACCTTCATAAAATGCTCTACGCTTTTTTGCTGAAAGTCCACGTAACATTTTGCTACGTTTTGCTCGCACTTGTTTTGAAACTACGCCATCTAAAGTTGCCGCAACCGTATTATCACGTTCAGAGTAGGTAAAGACATGTAAATATGAAATATCTAAGTCGTTTAGAAAATTATAGGTTTCTAAAAATAAATCTTCTGTTTCTCCGGGAAACCCAACAATAACATCTACTCCAATGCATGCATGAGGCATTGTTTCTCTAATTTTTGCAACACGATCTAGGTACAATTCTTTCATATAGCGACGACGCATCAATTTAAGAATTGTATTACTTCCACTTTGCAATGGAATATGAAAATGTGGCACAAATGATTCACTCTGAGCCACGAACGCAATCGTTTCATTTTTAAGAAGATTAGGCTCAATTGAAGATATTCGAAGACGCTCAATACCTTCTACTTCATCCAATGCAGAAACAAGTTCATAAAAGGTATGCTCATGTTTTTTATTTCCAAATTCACCTTTACCATAATCACCAATATTCACACCAGTTAATACGATTTCCTTGATATTTTTTTTAGAAATTTCTTTCGCATTTAGAAGAACGTTTTCTAAGGCATCACTTCTTGATATCCCTCTAGCTAAAGGAATCGTGCAATAGGTACATTTGTAATCACAGCCATCTTGAACTTTTAAAAAGGCACGAGTTCGATCTCCAAAAGAATAACTGCCAACATAAAAATCGGCATCTTGAATTTCACAACTATGCACTTCACCCATATCATTTTTAGTCAAATCATTGAGATAACTTGTGATATTAAATTTTTCGGTAGCTCCTAGAACCAAATCCACTCCTTCAACATCTGCCAATTCTTGAGGCTTTAGTTGTGCATAACAACCTACAGCGGCAACGAAAGCTTCAGGATTTACTTTTTGAGCTTGCTTTACTATAGATTTGAATCGTTTGTCAGCATTTTCAGTAACAGAACAAGTATTAATCACATAAATATCAGCCTTTTCCTTAAAATCAACACGTTCAAAACCTTCCGATGAAAAATTTCTAGCGATGGTCGATGTTTCAGAAAAGTTAAGTTTACAACCTAAGGTATAAAATGCGACTTTTTTATTCATATCTCAATTAGTATTTCCGTTAGCACAGAAATCTATTTATATTTACTCGTTCTCTAATTAGAGTGGCAAATTTACAATTAATGAGCAATATCCTAAAACCTGTGTATAGTAAATATTCAATTTCAATAATGATTTTGAGTGTTTTAGCCATTTTTTGCCTGTTTTCATGTAGAAATGACTCTAATTCTGATAAAAACCACCTCGTTTTTAAATATAATGAACATAAAAATATTGGATCATTAGATCCAGCATTCGCAAAAGATAATGCAGATATTTGGGCTATAAATCAGTTGTTCAACGGATTAGTGCAAATGGATGAGAACTTAAATGTACAGCCATGTATTGCAAGCGATTGGACGATTTCTGAAGATGCACTAACCTACTCTTTTAAACTTCGGAATAATGTACAATTTCATAAGCACGAATTATTTGGTCAGGATTCTACTAGAATAGTAACAGCAAATGATTTTGAATATAGTTTCAATCGTTTACTCGATAAAAAAATTGCATCACCTGGAAGTTGGACGCTTAATAAAGTAGAAAAGTTTACTGCTATTAATGACACTCTATTTCAAATTCGGTTAAAACAAGCATTTCCTGCATTTCTTGGGCTTTTAACCATGAAGTATTGTTCAGTTGTTCCGAAAGAAATTGTAACCTATTATAATGCTGATTTCAGATCAAATCCAATAGGTACTGGACCCTTTAAATTTAAGCGTTGGGAGGAAAACCTTAAACTCATCTTCAGAAAAAATAATCACTATTTTGAAAGAGATTCTAAAGGACAACAATTACCCTATTTAGAAGCCGTAGCTATTACATTCTTGCCAGATAAACAAAGTGAATTTCTCCAATTTGCACAAGGCAATATCGATTTTGTTTCAGGTTTAGATGCCTCATATAAAGATGAAATTTTAACGGCTAGTGGAGATTTAAGACCTTTATATGCTTCAAAGGTGAATATGATTCGTGGTCCATATCTAAACACCGAATATCTCGCTTTTTATATGGAAACTGATTTGCCAGAATTACAATCTGATATCCTTCGAAAAGCCATTAATTATGGATTTGACCGTAAAAAAATGATGACTTATTTACGAAATGGGATTGGTATTCCTGCAAATGGAGGTTTTATTCCAAAAGGACTTCCAGGTTATGACGACACTATAGGTTTTAGTTTTCAGCCTGAAAAAGCAAAACAATTGGTACAACAATTTAAAACTGAAACAGGAATTGCAAGTCCAGAAATTACCATAACCACAACTAGTAATTATTTAAGTTTTTGTGAATACATTCAAAGAGAATTGCAAAAGATTGGGATTGCTGTAAATGTCGATGTTATTCCTCCAGCAACTTTAAAAGATGCAAAAGCTAATGGCAAATTAGATTTATTTAGGGCGAGTTGGGTTGCCGATTATCCTGATGCTGAAAATTATCTATCTCTGTATTATAGCAAAAATTTTGCGCCTAATGGTCCTAATTACACCCATTTTAAAAGTGATTTATTTGATCAGTGGTATGAAGAAGCATTTACCATTACAGATACAAAAAAACGTGAATTATTGTATACAAAAATGGACAGTTTAGTGATGGCTAAAACACCTATTGTTCCTTTGTTTTATGACGAAGTATTAAGATTTACTCGTAAAGAAGTTTCTGGCTTAGGAATTAACCCAATTAATCTTTTAGATTTAAAACGTGTTAGAAAAAGTATGGAATAATCTGTTATTCTTTTACAAAGAAATAGATATCATCTTCACCTTTGCCACCTTCACGATTTGAGGTAAAATATCCCGATTTTCCATCAGCCAAAAGTTCGAAGCACATATCATCGGCTTCACTGTTAAATGGAGCTGGTAATAATTCTGGAACTCCAAATTTTCCATCCGGACCAATTTCAGCTTTGTATAAATCTAAACCTCCAATTCCTTTAGCACGATCTGAAGAAAAATAAAGTGTATTATTAGCGGTTAAGTAAGGAAACATTTCTTTTCTAGGTGAGTTTAACTTTGCACCTAGATTTTCCGGTTTTCCATATTTGTTGTTGGCCAAAATTTCTACTCTAAAAATATCAGTAGGACCTTTAGCACTTGGAATATTAGATGTAAAATATAAATATTTATCATCAGGACTTACAGAAGGATGTCCGTAAGAATAACGTTGGTCACAAAAATGTAGTGGTTTAAAATTTATGTACCCTTTTCCTTCAACGAATTCTCCTCTTTCTATTCGAAGGTTTCTAGTTTTATCGTCATATTTATAGACATCACCACGTTTTTTTTCATTCGTGGTTACGTACATGTATTTTCCATCTTTACTAAATCCAGCAGTAGAACTATTAAACACAAAACGATCTGACGATCGAAATTCTTTGGTGTTGATGATATCACCTGTTTCGGTCATTTCGCCATGATATAACGTAAAAATTTGTTGATTACCACTATTGCGTTCTACAGTACCAAAACTATTCACCTTATATCTTGAAAAGTACACAATATTATCTTTGACATTGACCACTCCATATTGGCTAAGCTCGTCATTTAGTGAAATATTTTTTATAGTATAGGTTTCGCTTTGGGCACTAACAGAAGTTGTAAAAACTAAAGCTAGTATAAGTAGGTATGGTTTCATTTTATTTAAGTTTATTCGTCTTTTTTTCGCCACTGTTTGGTGTCTTCAAATATATGTTCAAGAATTGCTTTATCCATATCTGAAAACTCAATCTCTCTTCGTTTCATAACCACTTCGGCTACTTCAAACACTTTTTTTGTGAGATATGTTGTAAATCCTGAATTTCCGCCCCAACTAAAACTAGGTACAAAACTTCTTGGAAAACCACTTCCAAATATATTTGCACTAACACCAACAACTGTACCAGTATTAAACATTGTGTTAATTCCGCACTTACTATGATCTCCCATCATAAGTCCACAAAACTGCAATCCCGTTCTAGCAAATCCTTGAGTATTGTAATCCCAAAGACGCACTTCAGCATAATTATTTTTCAAGTTAGAATTATTTGTATCTGCACCAAGGTTACACCATTCGCCTAACACTGAATTTCCTAAAAAACCATCATGACCTTTATTAGAGAAACCAAATAATACAGAATTATTGACTTCACCTCCAACCTTACTATGAGGTCCAATAGTTGTTGGTCCATAAATTTTTGCACCCAACTTAAGTGTTGCATATTCACAAAGCGCAAAGGGCCCTCTAACTAAGCTTCCTTCCATCACTTCAGCATCTTTACCAATATAAATTGGACCAGAACTAGCATTTAAAGTTGCAAACTCCAACTTTGCACCTTCTTCAATGAAAATATTTTGAGTGTTTATACAATTATTAGAATCTGGAATGGGTTGTGACTTTCGACCATGAGTTAATAAATGGAAATCTTCTTGTATGGCGTCACCATTTTTTGAAAAAATATCCCAAGTGTGCTCAATTTTAATAAGGTTGGCATCAAATTCTAAGGCTTCATAGGAATCAAAATCAACCTCATCTTGCGTGTCTTTAGTGAAAAAGGCAATAACATCTTCATCTTTAAAAATAGCTTGATTCTCAGTTAGATTCTTGACCATTGCCACCAATTCTTTATTTGGTAAATACGATGCATTAATCATCACATTAGAATCCATTTCAACCATTGGGTATTTTTCAGAAAGATAGTCTTCTGTCAATGTGGTAGTTGTAAAACCGAGGTGTTTTTCCCATTTTTCTCTTATGGTTAAAATACCAACTCGTATTTCTGCTACTGGTCTTGTAAATGTAAAAGGCAATAAATTATTTCGTGAAGGACCATCAAATAGAATGTAGTTCATGACTGTGATTGAAATTATAAGTTATTTCAAATGTAAAGTAAATGTAGATAACAAAAAAGCCTTCGAGATAAATCCTGAAGGCTTAAAGTATATAATTAAATAGCGCTTATTTCTTAAACTTAGCGTATTTGTTTTTGAATTTATCAATACGACCAGCTGTATCAACTAATTTAGATTTACCAGTGTAAAATGGATGAGATGTTCTTGAAATTTCCAATTTTACTACTGGATATTCAACACCATCAACTTCAATAGTTTCACTAGTATCTGCAGTAGACTTTGTTAAAAACACGTCTTCATTTGACATATCTTTAAATGCTACAAGTCTATAATTCTCTGGATGTATTCCTTTTTTCATCTCTTTATTCTTTAAAATCCTTACTATTTTGGAGGTGCAAATTTAAGTAATTTTTGTAAATTACCAATAATTTATTTCTTTTTTTATTCATCAAAGAATTGTAACAAAATTAATTAAAATTATACTAACTAAACATATTAACTAATTAATCAACTCAATTATGGAAAAATCATTAAAATCAATTAGTCTAAATCAAGGAATTATACTAGGTATCGTTCTAACATTAGTAACTGTATTAATCTACGCATTCAGTATAGATTTGTTCACTGAGTGGTGGTTAGGTATTTTACTATTTTTAATCATACTAGTTTTCGGTATTATTGCTGCTGTTAAATCTAGAAAAGCTTTAGGAGGATTCATGACTTTCAAAGAAGCCTTTACATCCTATTTCATAACAGTTGCTGTTGGTACTCTTATCAGTACTATTGTTGGCATTGTGATTTTTGCTTTTGTTGATCCAGATTCAGCTCAATATTTAAATGAAAAAATTATTGAAATGACAATGCAAACTATGGAAAGTTTTGGTGCGCCACAAGACAGCATTAATGAAGCTATAGCTGGTATGGAAGGCAAGAACAATTTTTCAGCTGCAATGCAGATGCAGTCCTACGTAATTAGACTCTTAATTTTAGCTATAATTGGTTTAATTGTTGGTGTTTCATTAAAAAAGACTGATCCAAATCAAGCTTAAAAAAAATCAGTACTTTTGAATATTAAAATATTTAAAATTACTTAATGAATATATCAGTAGTCATACCGCTACTTAACGAACAAGACTCTTTAAAAGAACTATACGATTGGATTGCAAAAGTCATGCAGTCCAATCGTTTTTCGTATGAAATCATCTTTATAGATGATGGTAGTACTGATAATTCTTGGATAACCATTATGCAACTCTCTCAAGAAGATGAGAATGTTAAAGGGATTCGTTTTCTAAAAAACTTTGGAAAATCTCAAGCCTTACATGCAGGTTTTGCAAAAGCACAAGGAGATGTAGTCATTACCATGGATGCAGACTTACAAGACAATCCTGATGAAATCCCTGAGCTTTACAACATGATTATTATTGAAAAATACGATTTGATTTCTGGATGGAAAAAGAAACGATATGACTCCATAATATCAAAAAACATACCTTCAAAACTTTTTAATTGGGCAGCCAGAAGAACGTCAGGTGTTAAACTACATGATTTTAATTGTGGTTTAAAGGCTTACGACAATAAAGTGGTGAAAAACATAGAAGTTAGTGGTGAAATGCATCGCTATATTCCTGTACTTGCTAAAAATGCAGGTTTTTCAAAAATTGGAGAAAAAATCGTAAAACACCAGGCCAGAAAATATGGTGAAACAAAATTTGGTATGGACCGTTTCATTAATGGCTTTTTAGATTTATTAACCATTTGGTTTATTTCACGTTTTGGAAAACGACCTATGCATCTCTTTGGTGCTTTAGGCGTTTTGATGCTTGCAATAGGTTTTGCCTTTTCTCTTTATCTTGGCATTGATAAATTGTTTTTAAATCCAACTGGACGCTTGATCACGCAACGTCCACAGTTTTATCTTGCACTAGCTACTATGATTATAGGTACACAATTTTTTGTTGCTGGATTTTTAGGAGAGATCATTTTAAGAACTAAAGAAAACAAACAACGTTACCTCATTAAGCAAGAATTAAATCTTTAAACATGGAATCAAAATTAATGACAAGTTTACAAACAACACATATTGAATTACTTACTTTTACAGCAGACTTTTTAAATTATGAAATATATTGAACCTCAACTTTTAGAACGTGTAAATACTTGGTTAACGCCTACTTTTGACACTGAGACCAAAGATTATATAAAAAATTTAATAGCAAACGATACTAACGAACTTAAAGAAAGTTTTTATAAAGATCTCGAGTTTGGAACTGGTGGAATGCGAGGTGTAATGGGAATTGGTACTAATCGTATTAATAAATTTACACTTGGTAAAAACACACAAGGTTTAAGTAATTATATTAAGCAATCATTCCCTAATGAAGATCTTAAAGTAGCCATTGCTTTTGATTGTAGACACAATAGTAAAACATTAGCTAAAGTTGTTGCAGATGTGTTTTCTGCCAACGGAATTAAAGTGTATCTGTTTGAAGACTTACGTCCAACACCAGAATTATCATTCGCTTTAAAACATTTAAATTGCCATTGTGGAATCGTATTAACAGCTTCGCATAATCCTCCAGAATATAACGGTTATAAGGTGTATTGGCAAGATGGCGGACAATTAGTTCCTCCTCAAGATGCCGAGATTATTGCAGAAATTAATCGCTTAGATTATTCTGAAATTAAATTTGAAGCGAACCATAACCTAATTCAATATATAGGAAAAGATGTTGATGATGTTTTTATTAATGAATCTGTAAAAAATGGAAGTTTTAATACATCGTCTGAAGCCAAAGAAAATTTAAAAATTGTATTTACGTCTTTACACGGAACTTCAATAACGGCAATTCCAGAAACTTTAAAACGAGCTGGTTATACAAATGTTCATATAGTTGAAGAGCAACGCGAACCTAATGGTGATTTTCCAACGGTAAAGTCACCAAATCCAGAAGAACCTGAAGCTCTAAAAATGGCCGTTGAACTCGCAACAAAGTTGGAAGGCGATATTGTCATTGGTACAGATCCTGATTGTGACCGATTAGGAGTTGTTGTTAGAAATTTAGAAGGTGAATTGGTTATTCTTAATGGAAACCAAACCATGATCCTAATGACCAATTTTCTATTAAAACAATGGAAAAACAAAAATAAAATTAACGGAAATCAATTCGTAGGCTCTACAATAGTATCGACGCCAATGATGTCTGTACTAACAAATGCTTACGATGTAGAATGTAAAATTGGTTTAACCGGTTTTAAATGGATTGCCAAAATGATTGAAGATTTTCCTTCCATGGATTTTATTGGTGGTGGAGAAGAAAGTTTTGGTTTTATGGTTGGTGATTTTGTAAGAGATAAAGATGCAGTAACCTCTACACTACTCGCTTGTGAAATAGCAGCTCAAGCAAAAGAAAAAGGAATTTCTGTGTACAAAGAATTAATTGAACTCTATCAAGAACATGGATTTTATAAAGAACGTTTAGTCTCACTTACTAAAAAAGGAATTGAAGGTGCGCAAGAAATCAAACAAATGATGATTGATGCACGTGAAAACCCATTGCAAAGTGTAGACGGTTCTAAAGTTGTTAGAATTGAAGATTATCAACTTTCAATTATGAAGGATTTTAATACTGGAAAAGAAACAACTATTGATATACCTAAATCTAATGTTTTAATTTATTATACTGAAGATGGAAGCAAAATAGCTTTGCGTCCTAGTGGTACAGAACCTAAAATTAAGTTTTATATTAGTGTTAATACAACATTAGACAATGTGTCAGCATTTAAAGCTACGGAACAAAAATTGGAAGCTAAAATTGATGCGATATTAAAAGACATGAAACTTGCATAAATGAACTACCTAAAAAAAATACTCGTATTTGCTTTACCATATAAACGATACGCTTTTTTAAATATCTTTTTTAACATTTTATATGCTGCGTTTGGTGCATTATCCTTTGTTGTGTTAATGCCTATGCTAAATATTTTGTTTGGAGAGGACCAAGAGCGTATTGAAACTAAACCAAAATATGAGGATTTTGATAATCTTGGCTCTTATCTTAAGGATTCACTAACATACAGTGTTCAAGAATATGCTAATGAAGACCAACTAAGAGCTCTTACTTTTGTTATTATTTTAGTCATTGTCGTCTTTTTACTTAAAAACATATTTAACTATTTAGCTTTATACTTTGGTACATTTTTAAGAAATGGTATCCTAAAAGATTTAAGAGATACATTATACAGAAAGACTATAGACTTACCTCTGAGTTTTTTCTCAGAAAAACGAAAAGGAGATTTAATAGCACGTGTATCTAATGATGTAAATGAAGTGCAAAATTCCTTTTTATCAGTTTTACAAATTATAATAAGAGAACCGCTTAGTGTAATTTTTTCTATTGTGATCATGCTTACCATAAGCTTAAAATTAACCCTTTTCGTTTTCGTTTTTATTCCTACAGCTGGATTTATTATTTCGATAATAGCGAAACGTTTAAGACAACAATCTGCCGATGTTCAAAAAGAACAAGGAACTTTTTTGTCTATTTTGGAAGAAACCCTAAATGGTTTAAAAATTATTAAAGGATTTAATTCACAAAAACTATTTAATTCAAAATTCACAGAGTCTACACATCGTTTCTTTTTGTTTTCAAATAAAATGATGAATCGTCAAAATATTGCAACACCTTTAAGTGAATTCCTAGGTATTGTTACCATTGCATTTTTATTGTGGTTTGGTGGTAGAATGGTAATCATTGATAAAACATTATTAGCCTCTTCTTTTATCGCATTTATGGGATTAGCATATAATATTTTAACACCAATAAAAGCTCTAAGCAAAGCAAATAACAGTGTAAAAAGAGGAAATGCTGCAGCCGAACGTGTCCTGGAAATCATAGAAACAGTAAACCCTTTAGAAGATATACCAAATGCGGTTTCAAAAACAGAACTAAATTCTTCAATAGCCATTAATAATATATCCTTCAAATATGAAGACGATTTAGTACTCAAGAATTTTTCTATTCAAGTTTCAAAAGGAAAAAGTATAGCCTTAGTTGGTCAATCTGGTAGTGGAAAATCTACGATTGCCAATTTAGTTACACGATTTTATGATGTTACTAATGGCAATATTTCTATTGATGGTACCGACATCAGAACGCTCACTAAACATTCTCTGCGTGGTCTTATAGGATTAGTCACACAAGATTCGATATTGTTTAATGATACTGTAAAAAATAATATTCTTTTAGGAAAAGAAGGGGCTTCAGATGAGGAAATCATTGAGGCATTAAAAATTGCGAACGCATGGGAGTTTGTTAAAGATCTTCCTAAAGGGATAGAAACTAATATTGGTGATGCTGGAGGGAAATTATCTGGTGGTCAGAAGCAACGTTTGAGTATAGCAAGAGCTGTCTTAAAAAATCCTCCAATTATGATTCTTGATGAAGCTACTTCTGCTTTAGATACTGAAAGTGAGCGATTAGTTCAAGTTGCCCTTGAAAATATGATGAAGAATAGAACATCTATTGTTATCGCCCATAGGCTTTCAACAATTCAAAATGCAGACGAAATTATTGTCATGCAAAAAGGAGAAATTGCAGAACAGGGCACCCACAATGAACTCATGATTAAAGATGGTGTTTATAAGAAATTGGTAGACATGCAAAGCTTCGATTAATACCTATTAAATTATATAAATTAGAAAAGGACGAAACATAAGTTTCGTCCTTTTCAGTTCTATTACCAGATTTGGGGACACTGGTAATATGTAACATAAGTAGGTTAAGCTGAAGCAAACATATAATAAATAAATGTTACATGCAAGAAAAAAATGCATTTCATCGTATTTTTTTAACACTTTATCGGTAATATTATACTTAATATACTGTATATCAACATTTTAATAATAAAATTATTTTTCATTAAACTTTTACTATTTTCATAAGTCTAAAGAAAAAACCAGTTTTTGAAAGAAGAACAAGACTTTATTCAACGATTAATGTCCGAAGAATCTAAAGAATCGGCTTTTAATGAGTTATTACAACTTTATAAAGAGCGATTGTATTGGCACATTCGTCATATAGTAAAGTCTCATGATGATGCTGACGATGTCCTTCAAAATACATTTATTAAAGTTTATAAAAGTATTCATAACTTTAAAGGTGATAGTAAATTGTATTCTTGGATGTATCGCATAGCTACAAACGAATCGATAACTCACATTAATAAGAATTCTAAACGTAGGCAGTTATCTTCGGAAGAGTATCAAAACCAAGCCATAAATAACTTAAAGGCAGATGTGTATTTTGAAGGAGAGGATATTCAAATACAATTACAGAAAGCTATTGCTACCTTACCTGATAAGCAACAATTAGTGTTTAATATGAAGTACTTTGAACATATAAAATATAAAGACATGTCTGAAATTTTAGAAACTAGTGAAGGCGCTTTAAAAGCATCTTATCATATAGCAGTAAAAAAAATCGAAGCCTTTTTAACCTCAGATTAAACGTTTACAAAAAATAATAGTCTTAAATTAAAAGCGACGTTCAGTGCATTCGGAATAAAACAAATGGAAAACAAGAAATTACATAGTATAAAATCTACTGGTTTTAAAACACCAAACCAATACTTTGAGTCTTTTGATGCCAAACTAAAACATCGACTAGCAGAAAAGGAATTAATCAATGATATTGATACTTCTGGTTTTGAAGTTCCTGAGCATTACTTTGAGTCTATTGATGATAAGATCATACGTAAGTTAAAAAATGACAAAGCTGTGATTACGCTTAAGTCAAGGCAAAGCTTTTATTACTTTGCCGGAATAGCAGCATCGTTACTATTATTATTTGCCATTTATATTAATTATGAGTCTACCGATGACATCTCAGCAGAAATGGTAAAAACCTATTTTCAAGACAGTGAATTAGACAGTTATGAATTGGCTCAGTTATTATCAGATGCTGAACTATTAGAAGAAGATTTTATAATTACAGAAACCGAATACAGTGAAGATAATTTAGAAGATTATCTTCTTGACAATACAGATATTGAGCAACTATTACAATAAAAAGAACATTATATATGAAACGATTACTAACACTAATGATATTCCTTATAAGTATTTCAGCATTTTCTCAACCAAATGAAAAAATGAAAGAGCGCATCAAAGCTCAAAAAATTGCTTTTATTACTGAATGGATAAAACTTACTCCAGAGGAGGCCCAAAAATTTTGGCCTATTTACAATGCATATGAAGAATCCTTAGAAAAAATTAGAAGTGAAGATCTTAATACTATTAGAACACAAATGATGACAAATCCAGGCATGTCAGATGCTGAAGCAGATGTCCTTTTAGAAAAATTCACAAAGGCTGAAAACGATACACATGATGCGAAAATTAAGCTTATTGAGGATTTGAAAAAAATATTGCCTTCTTATAAAATTATTAAACTTAAAGCATCTGAAAATGCCTTTAATAAAAGACTCTTAGAACGACTTAAAGAATTCAGAGGAAAACAGGGCAATCGAAATTAACCTCATTATCTCTAATAAAAGAATAGCTCCATGACAACATCATGAAGCTATTCAAATTAACATAAAACTATCAATCAATAATCCTTGTTATTTTTCTTTTTGCAGCGTTTTCACATCTGCTATTAATTGTTGAACAGAGGTTTTATTTAATCCGTTATAAATACCTCTTATATGCCTTTCCTTATCTATTAGTACAAAGTTTTCGGTATGCAGAAAATCATCTTCTGTTTTATCAACGCCTAAATCTTCTTCAGCAAAATAAGCTTGCCTTCCTAAATCGTAAATTTGTTTTCTGTCACCTGTTACCAGATGCCATTTAGTATCATTGATGCCTTTGGTTTCGGCATAGAGTTTTAAAATTGGAATAGAATCTGTTTCAGGCGT
This sequence comes from Psychroserpens sp., assembly GCF_034670085.1. Classification (GTDB taxonomy): domain Bacteria; phylum Bacteroidota; class Bacteroidia; order Flavobacteriales; family Flavobacteriaceae; genus Psychroserpens. Next base: position 352,682 of record NZ_JAXMOD010000002.1, read on the forward strand.
TACCGAATGTGATAGTAATAAAATGTCATTATCTTGAAGAAACTCTTCTTGTAAAACCATCATATTAGCTGTCATTTTCGGACAAATACCAGGACACGTAGTAAAGAAAAAATCAGCTATATATATTTTATCTTTAAATGCATTTTCAGTTACTTCGACACCTAATTGGTTGACTAAACTGAACTTTGGTATTCTATGAAAAATATCAGCTTCCTCGCTATCTGCATCTAGCCAATAGGGTGTAAATGTAGCTTCCTTATAAAAAGGCAATGCTGCAACTCTACTCGATTTTTCTGAAGTTGAAGATTCTTTACAACTTAGAAAACATAACACTAAACCAAGGATCCTTATATATTTAATATTTAACTTTTTCATCTTCTAATTCATAGCATAAACTGGCACGTTTTAATCCGAAAATTCGTCCGTTTTTTGCTTCGTAGTTATTATAAATTTTTCCGTTTTCTCTCCAGGCCTTTTGTAAACCTTCTTCTTGACCGTTTACGATAGACATCTCTTTAAACTTGGCTCCAGATTTATACCACTGTTTCTGAATACCATTAACAATGCCTCCTTTATAATTAGCTTCAGAACGTAAGTTGCCGTTTTTCCACCACGATTTAGCTTTACCCTCTTGAAGTCCGTTTACATAATGTGCTTCAAAACTTAGCGCTCCATTTGGAAACCATTTTTGATATAACCCATGACGTTTTCCATGGCTATATTGGATAGATTCAGCCTTAACAATTCCATTATAATGAGTTACAGAAGTTCCATTAAAGGGTTGATTTTGATAATACATCAACCCTAAATTGGATTTTAACTCTAACGCACTCTTGTTAACTATATTTGTGTTTATGGTACTTGTTATCACTTCAGCATAAGCCATAGCTTTCTGTTCTTCCTTTTGACAAGAAGAGATACACAGCAGACTTATAAGTACAACTGTATTACTGAATATTACTTGGAGTTCCTTGATAATCGCCTGGGAATATGATATAATACTGGTTTAAATAAGTTTCATTTTGAATATGGTAATGATATTCAGAAGCACCTTGACTATGTTGTGTTGTACTTGTATGACCTCCAGATGCATCTAAATCTGTTGGATAATCATTAGTTGAATTACACTGTCTTCCATAGATAAAAAATCCGTCAGCTATAATTCCGATTAAAGCATCATCATCATTAGACCAAGCTTTTGGTTCTAAATGGTAGTGATAACTTTGTGGACCAGTATGAGCAGCTGTATAATCGAAAGATCCAATCGTATTATTATCTAAAGGCATGTTAGGACCTTCTTGATCATTATAGATATTTGCGCCTGAAACAGCAAAACCTATAGCACCTAATCCTGTTGCAACCGAATTTGCAGCTAAAGTTGGTGTTGCTGAAACTGTCAATGAATATGAACCATTGAAATCATCGATATTTCCTGGAGCCATAAATTGATAACTAGTTGCTGTTGGCTCGACAAATAAGGGATGATTAACAGTTGTATTTGTATTAGTACAAATCTCTGGTCCCATTGGAGGTGTTGCACATCGCTCTGTTGTATTTGACCAATAAGGTGAGGTATGATTTGGACGTCCATTAGTTTCAATAATTACATTATTACCACTCAATGTAATACTGGTATTGTCTGTATCAAATTCTGCAAAAGCTAAATGTAAAGATGGAGGAGTTCCTTGAGTAGAAAAACTAAACGAAGATGAAGTAATGCCTTCATTCCCGTCGTTAGCTACAACTGTTCCAGAATAGTTAGTAGAAGATGTTAATCCTGTTAAATCAAAAGTTAGAACCGTTAATCCAACTGCCATTTCTGTTCCTTGTAAGTTCACAGAATATGTAACCGCATCTCCATCAGGATCTGTAGCAGTGGTCCAATTTAAAGTAGCAGTTGTTTCTGTAATTGAATTTACACTTGCTGTAAAACTAGAAGGTGCCTGGTTTGTTGTACCTCCATCTCCATCATTACCACCTGAATTATCATCACTACTACAGGCATAAAATGCCGTCGTTACTGAAATTAGCAATACTAGAATTTTTAAGTAATTTTTCATTGATTTATATATAGATTTATTATAGTTATACTATTAGATGTGCTTTTAAAAAAAAACTTGCGGTAGAAATTTATTTTTTGTGAAAGTGAGCTAAACACTGAAGCTTTTAGAAATGGTAAGGGCAATTTTAATTTGGCTTAGCCATTAGCTTTTTGCCAACTAGAAAAATTGGGATTAAAACTAAACACCATAAATAGTTTGAATTAAATGCTTTATGGTTATCTATCATCAAACCATCTTTAAAGATTACTGAAGCTGAATAATCGTTTTTTTTATTTAAAATCACTTTACTGGTCTTTCCACTTAATAGCAAGGAAAAAACAGTTTGATGTTGTTCATTTTCAGTAAACGCTTGTATTTTAATCTCTAAACTTTCAAATGTTTTTGGCAATTCTGAGGTAATAAATTTTGCATCAGTCTGATGACTACCAAGCTTTAATCCGCCATCTAAAAGTTGTATTCTGGTCCCATTTACAACTAAATGAAAGTTTTCTTTTAAATAATTTACTGCTAATTGTTTGTATTCAGTAAGAGGTAATTCTTCAAAATTTGTTTTAGAATACTGCTTTTTTAATGCCTCATGGAAACCAGTTTGACTTAAATTGATGTTTAGGATATTAATATTCTCCTTGACTTCAAGATAATACATTGCTGATAATGGGTTGTGTGCATGTATTGTTTGAATTGAAACAATAAGAATTAATAAGAGAATAATTACCCTCTTCATCTTTACTGAAATGTAAAACTATTGGTTGCGGCAACGCCTTTTAAACATTTTGGTACGTTTGGCGCTTCTGTGTTACTTGCAACATAATGGTAAACTCCGTTTGGAAACTCTGTTGTATTAGCTGTAATTCCTCTACACTCATCCAAACCTGAAGGTTCAACTGCATAGGCATAAATTGGAAACCCATCTTTAGCGAAACCAATTAATTTACTAGTAGAAACTTGATTAACTAAAGTACAAGACACCTCAGTAATACTGCTAGATTCTAAAACTTGGTTCATTGTTTCAGAAACAAAGTGCAAATGATAATAACCAGCAGGATCATGGTGACCACCACAAGGATCTAAAGCAGGTATATTACCAACTCCCAGCATTGGACCATTAACAACAGATGGTGGATCACCATTTATAGGCACTCCATCTCTTGAAACACCAATCAACTCTACAGTATCTATAGTATTATTAGTTATCGCTAATATTGGTTCTGCCGGAATTAAAAAGGTTAACTGTAAGGTATTATCTGGTACTGGTTCTAGACAAAAAGAATAACCACCTGGATCTGGTGGATTGGTAAAATCATCTATATTAATCTCTCCATTATTACCTATTATATCGTAACCATCTGCTTCCATTGCATTAAACAAGGTTGCTTTCAAGACTTGAAAACCTGGATTTGTTGCTCCATCGTAAATACCTAAACCACCGATATCATTTATGGTTTCAGGGCAATATGGACCATTATTAATTGGGTTACTAGAAAAAACTAATTGATAACATTCTCCTGTTGAACCATCTTCGAGCGTACAATTTACTTTTTCAAAAGACATTAATGATGTTGCATTAAAAAAAGCTTCTCGAATTAAGTCTTCATTTATAATATCGTCATCGTCATTTGTGGTATTATCGTCTTTACTACTGCAAGCCGTTAGTGATAACAAACTTAATATAATCATGAATCCAAGTGCTTTTAGATTCTTCAATTTTACCTTATATGTTTTCATTGCTGTTTTTTAATTTCTGATTTTCCTAATGTTCTTCTCAAATTCACTACTAAAATAACAATACCAAATAGAATTTATAGGAAAATAAAAGAAAAAGCTTCGTAATTGCTCACGAAGCTCTTAATAACTAACTATTAACTAACCAATCAATCAAATTGTTTTTTATCTCTTACCTTTTCGTTCTCCTTTTTTAGGTTTAGGAGCTTTTTCAAATTCTTTTTCTGTTATAAATCCATCCTCATCTGTATCTACTTTAGAAAAATTTTCTTTTAAAGGTCCTTTAATTTCATCTTTAGAAAGCTTGCCATCTTCATTTTTATCCATTTCTTTTAATAACTCACTAAATGTAGGAGGTTCTTTTCTTTCTTGTTTCCCTTTTGGTTGCCCAAAAGATATATTTGAATTAATCAGTATTCCGAATCCTAATACTGCTATTTTAAAGATGTTGTTTTTCATACTTTAAATTTAAAGTTATATACTTTTAGATGTACTTGTTCATTTAACCTTGTGCTTTCTTCTGTTAAATAAAACATAAAAGAACCTTTAAACTAAAAAGACTCCACAATTTCTAAAGAAGTCTTTAAAGCTAATTTTCAGTTACTAAATTTTAATCTAAATAATTACTAACTGCTGTTGCACGTGCTATAACATGCGAGTTTAATTCATTTACCGCAATTTGAAACTCTGAACTATTATTTAAAAATGTATAACCAGAAATTTCAGAAGTCGCATAAGGCTCAACTAATGCAGAATAAGTTGCATATTGAGTCTGAATATTACCTACGCTAAAAGCATCATCAACTATGTCCTGAACATATGCATCATATTGTGCTTTGTAGGTTTCATCTGCATATAAGTATCCAATTAATGGCCAATCTGATGCGTTCAAACCTGCAAAATCAAGAGGCAAAGAACCTCCCATTTTCCCTAATTGCAATGCTTCGTTATTATCCCACGGTATCCAAGTCAATGCATTTGTATTTGGATTATTATATAGATAATAATTATGAGTCATTTTCCCGTAGGTATCCCAATTCTGGATAACCGTATTTGCTGCCAAATATTTTAGAAAAATATCGGTATCAAAAACACTTTCAAGATTAGTTCTCCAAGTTACAGCATCTGTTGTTCTGGAATCATCATGCAAAATTGATAAAAGACTTGAAACATCTGAAAAATCAGCCTCGTCTTCATTCGTTTTCTTTACATATTCATCTTCATCATATGTTCCACTAGAAAAACTTGCTGCATCACCATCTGGCTTGTATAAATTCCCATCATCATCTGAAAAATAATCATCTAAAACCGTATCTTCTATATCTTCAACCATTGTATAGACCCCAAAATATATCGGACCATCTCCATGATCAACGTATACAGTATAAAAAGCTGTGTGAGAACCTGGCAAACCTGCGTTTCTAAACACATCTCCTGCAACTTTCTCTCTTAACATTGATAAATCATCAAAATTATTTTTAAGGTGTAATTTTTTAAAGCCATAAAAACGTTGATTGTCTATCTGAGGATAATCATCTTCAAATTCATCAAAATCTAATTTAAGTGACAATTTCAAAATACCATTTCGCCAACTCGATTGTAAACTCGAATTGCCTTTAAAACGTACACCAACTCTGTACCATTCAATTCCATTGTAAAAAACTTCTGAAGGAACAAATATTGGGTCTTCATCGGTTTCAATTAATCCTGGCCCAGCACCACCAACACCAAAGGCACCATAAGTTTCAGTCATATCATCTAACATACTTTGCCAACGTGCTTCGGTAATCACTATATCGATTCGTTTTACAGTATTATCTTGAAATACTTCATCAAAATTAGGATCTGCATCATTACTATGCGTTGCTGTCGTCCAATCAGTAGCTTCAAAATCAGTGTCGTCAACGACTTCTTCCTCTTCTTCAAATATTGTAACATCATCATCATTACTGCAAGCATTAAGCGTTACAGACAAAACGCTAAAGATTGACACTACAAGTAATAGGTTTAATTTTTTACTGTTTTTTTTCATCTTAGATCATTTTTTAAAGTTGTACTCCTATTTACCTTCTTTTTTTCTTTTAGGCTTAGGAGCTTTTTCAAATTCTTTTTCTGTAATAAATCCATCCTCATCTGCGTCCACGTTTTCGAACACTTCTTTTAATGGGCCTTTGACTTCCTCTTTTGATAATTTACCATCTTCGTTAGCATCCATGTCTTTCAACAGTTGTTTAAACGTTGGTGGTTTTTTACGTTGTTCTCTTTTATCAGGTTGTCCAAATGAAGTGAATGAGATACAAACTGTCATTACAAATACTAATACGGTTTTAAACATGTTATTTTTCATTTTAATTTATTTGTTTGTTATATAGTTTTAGATTCAATTCACCTCCAAAACTTGTGCAATAGGTTGTTAAAAAAAGCACAAAAAAAAGCTCTTTAAAATTAAGAGCCTTTTGAATGATTTATTCATGTCTTGGTGGTGGACCATTTCCATCTCTTCTTCTATCTGGAGGTGGAGCTCCAGGACCATCATGTCTTTTTCCATGCAATGCATGTCTCAGAATTTGTTCAAATTTATCTTTCTGTTCGTTGTCACATAAATTTCGAACAGCACTAAAATGTTGAAAAATCTCGAGTTCTTTTTCTTTTGCTAAGTCACCTATTTGACTAGCAATGGAATCAATTTGGGACGCAGTAATAGTTTCATTTGAAACGCTTCCAAACAAACCTCCCTTGAGTTTTCTTTCACTCTCTGAAATATGTTTCATTCTTTTATGATGTGCAATATCTAATTCTTCGAATTTTTCTTTTTGTCCAGCATCAAATTTTAATTCTCTAACAATAAAATTCTCCTGCTCTCCTTTTGGTCTTTTATGATCTGATTTTCCTAAGTAATTGATTAAGAAAAAACCATTAACTATAATTAAGAAAACCAATAGAATATATAAGGGAATATTTTTCTTCATATTACTCATTTTAATTAAATATTGATTCATATTCAGAAGCAATCAAACTATAAGTTTCAGCAAACTCATCAATTTCATCGCTAGTTGCATTTGAATCTAATTTTGTAATAGCAAATACATTTAAAATCAAAAAAACCATCAAGGTTGCCAATTGAAATTGTGGTGAAAACCATGACCAAACTCTTGATTGATTCACTTGTTTTTCAGCAAACAAACGTTGCATTGCTCTATCCTTAAAAAAAGGAGAAACATGTACATCCTTAATTGAATTAACACTATCAAAAATAGCATCTATATCATTTTGTATGTTATTATTTGTTTTCATATTCATCTCTTTAGATGTGTATTATTTAAAAAACTTGCGTTAATTATCATTTTTATAAAAATTCTCTAAGCTCTTTTGTAAATTTTTCTTTGCTCTAAACATTAAAGATTCAATCGAGGACAAGCTCTTTTCTGTAATATCACTTACTTCTTGATAACTTTTACCATCAATCTTATGCAATGTAAATACAAGTCGTTGTGCTTCAGGCAATCCATTAATCGCAAGGAATAGTGTGTCACTCTTTTCTTTATTTTCTAGAATTATACCAGGATGATTCATTTCTGTAAAATAATGAGTTCTATCAATCTCAAACCCATCACCTGTAAGTGATTGTAAAAAGGCAAAACGCTTTTTGGTGTTGCGTTTTCTTATAAATTCTAAACACTTATTAGTTGTAATTTTATAAATCCAAGTCGAGAGCTTAGATTCGCCTTTAAATTTAGATATGGAATTAAATACTTCGACAAAAACCTCTTGAGCAATATCCTCAGCATCTTCTCTATTAGGCACAAATGACAAGCAAGTCCCAAATACTTTATTCTGAAAGTCATCAAGCAATTTGCTATACGAAGCTCTGCTCTTACTTTTCAATTCCTCTATAAATTCACTTTCTGTCAAATACTAGCTAAATTTTACGACGTTAAATTTAGATGTGTTTTAAAATAAAAACTTGCGTCCCAATATATTTATTTTCAAAAGATAACACTTTCCATTAAACCCTTCAATATCTCAACTTTTAATGTACCTTTGCATGCTTAATTTTTTATAATGCGCTTACACAGAAATTTATGCTTTGCAGTTATTGATGGATTAACCTTAATTTTCAATGAAGGCAAATATGCAGACAAAGTTATTCAACAACTCCTTAAACGTGATAAACGCTGGGGAAGTCGCGATCGTGCATTTGTTGCTGAAACCACTTACGACATTGTTAGATGGAAACGTCTTTATGCTGAAATTGCAGAAGTCAAAGCGCCTTATGATAGAGAAAATCTCTGGCGAATTTTTGCAGTTTGGGCAACTTTAAGAGGCATCAAATTACCAGATTGGAAATATTTTGAATCGACACCTTCTCGGAAAATCAAAGGTCGTTTTGATGAGTTATCTAAGACTAGAGTATTTAAAGAATCTATAGAAGACTGGATGGATGAACTTGGAGTTAAAGAACTCGGAGAAGCGCTTTGGTCTAAAGAAATTGCAGCTTTAAATGTTCAAGCCGATGTGGTTTTAAGGGTGAATACTTTAAATACAACAAAAGAAAAATTACAATCTGAACTCTTTGATCTTGGTTTAGAAACTGAAGCTATTAAAGATCATCCAAATGCATTACGTTTAATTGAACGTGCTAATGTGTTTCAAACTGAAGCCTTTAAAAATGGACACTTTGAAGTTCAAGATGCATCTTCTCAATTAGTTGCTGAGTTTTTAGATGTTAAGCCAGGAATGCGAGTTGTAGATGCTTGTGCTGGAGCTGGAGGAAAAGCGTTACACATAGCTGCACTAATGGAGAACAAAGGTCAAGTAATCGCATTAGATATTTATGGCAATAAACTCAATGAATTAAAACGCAGAGCTAAACGTAATGGTGCTTTTAATATTGAAACTAGAGCTATTGAATCTACTAAAGTGGTTAAGAAACTATATGATAAAGCAGATCGAGTTTTAATTGATGCGCCTTGTTCAGGCTTAGGTGTTTTAAGACGAAATCCTGATGCAAAATGGAAACTTCAACCTGAGTTTATTGAAGATATCAAAAAAACACAACAAGAAATTTTACAACAATATTCTCGCATTGTTAAAGCAGGAGGAAAATTAGTTTATGCAACTTGTTCTGTATTACCATCAGAAAATAGAAAACAAGTTGACATTTTTTTAACATCTGAATTGGGAAAAGAGTTTACCTTTATAAAAGAAAATAATGTTTATGCCCACAAATCTGGATTTGACGGATTTTATATGGCGTTGCTAGAAAAGAAAAAATAATACCTATTATGATGAAGCATTTTTACACTTTATTAATTACTTTAATTACAATAACGGCTTCGGCACAAATTCCTTCAGGTTATTACGACCATGCAACCGGAACTGGCTATACACTAAAAACACAACTTAAAAGAATTATTAATAATGTTGATGATCCTCAAATTAGCAATACTATTGAAGAACAACATCAACCACAGAGTTATAACTCACTAGATAATTTCAATTCAAATTACGAAAGGGATTTTTACTACGAAACTAATGGGAGTAATACGATTTTAGATATGTATTCTGAAAACCCTACAGGTACAGATCCATATACATATTCACCTGGCTCAGATGAATGTGGTAACTATAATGGTGAAGGTGATTGTTATAATAAAGAACATGTCATACCTCAGTCTGTTTTTAGCTCTCAAACTCCAATGTATAGTGATGCACATCATTTAATTCCTGCCGACGGTCGTGTGAATGGCTTTAGAGGTAATTTCCCTTTTGGTCGAGTTGATGATAATCAGTTACTTTCTCAATCTGGCATCACTAATCCAACACAAAATGGATCTAAAGCAGGTGACAATTTGAATAGTGGTTATTCAGCTGGTTATTCTAATACAGTTTTTGAACCTATTGATGAGTTTAAAGGCGATATAGCACGAATCTACTTTTACTTTGTGACGCGTTATGAAGATCAAATTACATCTTGGTCATCTTATGATATGTTTGATGGAAGTTCTGATAAAGCTTTAGCAGATCCATTTTTGAACATCTTAGTTACTTGGCATCAAATGGATCCTGTTTCTCAAAAGGAAATAGATCGTAACAACAATATTTATTACAACCACCAAAATAATAGAAATCCATTTGTTGACCATCCAGAATATGTAGCTTTAGTTTGGGATACCACTCCAGATACTGAAGCTCCTACAGATCCTACAAATTTAGTAGCGTCTAACCCAACAGATAATAGTATCGATTTAACTTGGACGGCTTCAACCGATAATATTGCCGTCGCTTCTTACGATGTATATGTAGACGGCATGAATATGTTCAATTCTACTAGCACATCATTTACTGCAACAGGATTAACAGCTGACACTAATTACTGTTTTACGGTAAAAGCTAAAGATAATTCAGGTAATGAATCTGGTTTTAGTAACCAAGCTTGTGAAACAACTACAGACAATGGTACTTCTGGAGGTGATATTGACTTATTCTTTTCTGAATATATTGAAGGAAGCGGGAGTAATAAAGTACTAGAGATTGCTAATTTTACAGGAGCTGATGTTAATTTATCAGCTTATACCATAAAACTTAATGCTAATGGTGCAGCATCTTGGGGAGCAGCAATACCTTTTCCAAATAATGCTTCTATAACAAACGAAGATGTTTACGTAATTGGTAATGGTGGATCAACTGTTTGTACAGGTGAATACGATTATCTAAACAATGACATGACCTCTTTTAATGGAAATGATGCTATTGGATTATTCAAAAATGATGTTCTTTTAGATATTATTGGAGTGTTTCAAAGTAGCGCAACCTATGCAGAAAACACTACCTTAGTAAGAAAAGCTACAATTGATAGACCAACAACAACTTTTAACCTTAATGAATGGAATGCTTTTGCATCTAACAATTGTGATGACTTAGGTGAACATACTCAAACCTTAAGTCTTGAGGATGTGGTTTTAGATCAATTTAAAATATATCCTAATCCAGTAAACAACGTATTACACATTGAGCTTTACTCAGCGTTACAAACACAAATAGAGATTTATAATGTTTTAGGAAAACGTGTTATTTCAAAAACAATTTATAATTCAGAAACCCTACAAACAGATCAGTTATCTAGAGGTATTTACATTTTGCGTGTAACACAAGGTAATCGTACATTAAGTAAAAAATTGATAAAGAATTAGGGATTAAACCCCTGAATACAAAAGACCAATATAATATGATTTTATATTGGTCTTTTTTCGTTAATAACAACGTGAATAACTCAAAATATTCAAGGACATAATCTGCCTTAAATACATTGAAAAAAAGTAAATTTGTCCTTTACAAAACTCAACACAAACTAAGACATAATGATTCATTTCTTCGGAAACCAAAACAGTAAAGTATTTGCTGTTCAAGTCACAAAAGAATTATCAACTGAAACCATCTCAAAATTGGTATGGCTATTTGGTAACCAACCAAAAATTGAACAAGCATCTCTCGATGCTTTTTTTGTTGGTCCAAGAGCTGCAATGATAACACCTTGGAGTACAAATGCTGTCGAAATCACCCAAAACATGGGTATTGAAGGCATCATAAGAATTGAAGAATTTGAAGCTGCTTCTGAGGATTTCAAGGATTACGATCCTATGATTTCAGAAAAATACAATAGATTACATCAGGATACTTTTACCATTGAAATCAAACCTGAAGCCATTCTAAATATTGAAGATATCTCAGCTTATAATCAGCAGGAAGGTTTAGCTTTAAATGATGAAGAAATTGAATACTTAGAAGGTGTTTCAAAAAAAATTGGTCGACCATTAACTGATTCTGAAGTGTTTGGTTTTTCTCAAGTGAATTCTGAACATTGTCGCCATAAAATTTTCAACGGAACTTTTGTTATAGATGGCGAAGAAAAGCCAGTGTCGCTTTTTAAAATGATTAAAGAAACTTCGAAGCAAAATCCGAATGATATCGTATCAGCATACAAGGATAATGTCGCTTTTATAAAAGGTCCAAAAGTGGAACAATTTGCTCCTAAACGTGCTGACATCCCTGAGTATTACACAACAACAGATTTTGAATCTGTAATCTCACTTAAAGCTGAAACACATAATTTCCCAACAACTGTTGAACCTTTTAATGGAGCCGCAACAGGTTCTGGAGGCGAAATTCGCGATAGATTAGCAGGAGGAAAAGGTTCGCTTCCATTAGCTGGAACAGCCGTTTATATGACGTCGTATTCTCGTTTAGAAGAGAATAGACATTGGGAGCAAAAATTTAAAGCTCGCAAATGGCTTTACCAAACTCCAATTGATATTTTAATAAAGGCCTCAAATGGTGCTTCTGACTTTGGAAACAAATTCGGACAACCATTAATATGCGGCTCTGTTTTGACTTTTGAACATGATGAAAATTCATCTTCAAGTACATCAAAAGCTAGAAAATTAGGTTACGATAAAGTAATCATGCAAGCTGGAGGAATTGGATACGGAAAAGCAGATCAAGCACTAAAGGATACGCCTAAAACAGGTGATAAAATTGTAATTCTTGGAGGAGAAAACTACAGAATTGGAATGGGTGGAGCCGCTGTTTCTTCAGCAGATACAGGAGAATTTGCATCAGGAATCGAGTTAAATGCAGTTCAACGTTCTAATCCGGAAATGCAAAAACGTGCTGCAAATGCAGTTCGTGGCATGGTAGAAAGTGATGAAAATTTTATTGTTTCTATTCACGATCATGGCGCTGGAGGTCATTTAAATTGTTTGAGCGAATTAGTAGAAGACACAGGTGGGAAAATTGATTTAGACAAGTTACCAGTTGGAGATCCAACGTTATCAGCTAAAGAAATTATTGGCAATGAATCTCAAGAACGAATGGGATTAGTTATTTCAGAAAAACATTTAGATACACTACAAAAAATAGCAGAGCGTGAACGATCTCCTATGTATACTGTTGGTGATGTTACTGGAGATGACAGATTTACTTTTGAATCTAATACCAAAGGTGACAAACCAATGGATTTGGCTTTAGAAGATATGTTTGGTTCGTCGCCTAAAACTATTTTAACTGATATTACAGTCGAAAGAAACTATAAGAATCCGCGTTATAAAACTAAAAATTTAAGCATCTACTTAGAGCAAGTATTGCAGCTTGAAGCTGTAGCTTGTAAAGACTGGCTGACAAATAAAGTTGATCGTTGTGTTGGCGGAAAAGTTGCAAAACAACAATGTGTTGGACCATTACAAATACCATTAAATAATGTTGGTGTGATGGCTTTAGACTATAATGGAAAAGAAGGTATTGCAACTTCAATTGGGCACTCTCCTATTTCTGGTTTAATTCATCCTGAAGCTGGAAGTAGAAATTCTATTACAGAAGCTTTAACAAATATTATTTGGGCACCTTTAAAAGATAATCTAGCTTCAATTTCGTTATCTGCAAATTGGATGTGGCCTTGTAAAAACGAAGGTGAAGATGCACGATTGTACAATGCTGTAAAAGCTATTTCGGAGTTCGCTATCGATTTAGGAATCAATGTTCCAACAGGAAAAGATTCGCTGTCTATGAAGCAAAAATATCCAGATGACGAAGTGATTTCTCCAGGAACTGTTATTATTTCTGCAGCGGGAAATTGCAATGAAATTTCTAAAGTTGTAGAACCCGTTTTACAACTTAATGGTGGTAACATCTATTACATTAATATGTCTCAAGACGAGTTCAAATTAGGTGGAAGTTCTTTTAATCAAGTTTTAAACACCATAGGTAATGATGCTCCAGATGTGAAAAATTCTGCCTTTGTAAAAGATACGTTTAACACTATTCAAGATTTAATAAAAGCCGATAAAATTGTTGCTGGACATGATGTAGCTTCTGGTGGATTAATTACTACGCTTTTAGAACTTTGTTTTGCGGATGTGAATTTAGGTGCCGATTTTAACATCTCTCCTTTAAATGAAGATGATTCAATTAAAGTCTTATTTGCTGAAAACTCAGGACTTGTTTTTCAGGCTGATGCTTCGGTAGAACCAATTTTATCAGAACAAAATATTGAATTTTTCCAAATTGGAACAGCTAATAATTCTGGAAAAATTACGATCAAAAACAATAAAGATTCTTTTGCTTTTATAGTGTCAGATATGAGAGATATGTGGTACAAAACCTCGTTTCTACTCGATCAAAAACAAACGGCTAACGGGCTTGCAAAAGAGCGTTACGACAACTATAAAAATCAACCCTTAACTTATACGTTACCAAAACATTTTACTGGAAAACTACCAAAACTAAATTCTAAAAGACCAAAAGCAGCTATTCTACGTGAAAAAGGAAGTAATTCTGAACGCGAAATGGCAAATGCTATGTATTTGGCTGGATTTGATGTCAAGGATGTCCACATGACCGATTTAATTTCTGGTCGAGAAACGCTTGAAGATATTCAATTTTTGGGAGCAGTTGGAGGATTTTCAAATTCTGATGTTTTAGGCTCTGCAAAAGGTTGGGCTGGTGCAATCAAGTATAATGAAAATGCTAATAAGGCCATCAAAAACTTCTTTGAAAGAGAAGATACATTATCTGTTGGTATCTGCAATGGTTGCCAGTTATGGATGGAATTAGACCTCATCAATCCTGAACACGAAACTCATGGTAAAATGATTCATAATGAGTCGCAAAAACATGAAAGTAGTTTTACGTCGGTTAAGATTCAAGATAATAAATCCATTATGCTTTCATCACTTGCTGGAAGCACTTTAGGTGTTTGGATTTCTCATGGTGAAGGTAAATTTAGTTTACCACTTAGTGAAAATCAATATGATATCGTTGCGAAATATGGTTATGAATCCTATCCAGCAAATCCGAATGGTTCAGATTTTAATACAGCCATGCTCTGTGATAAAACTGGTCGTCATTTGGTTACCATGCCACATATTGAACGGTCAACATTTCAGTGGAATTGGGCAAATTATCCTGCTGGAAGAAAAGACGAAGTTTCGCCTTGGCTAGAAGCGTTTGTTAATGCACGTCTTTGGATTGAAAAGAACTAGAATTCTTGTTAAAAAATCGTTGATTTAAATAAAATGTATTAATTTACCTACAAATAATATTTTTAATGACCCTCAACTATTTTGACCATACACCAGTTTCAAATATTATTGAGGAATACTACGAGTTAAAATTTAATGATGATAGTGTTCCTTTTGAATCTACGGTGTTACCTATAGGCAATACTCACATTACTTCGGTGTTTTATGGAAAACAGAAAACTGTTAGTGGTAAAACTGAAACAACTTTAGAGGACATAATTATTAGTGGACAATTCTTTAGATCGTATCAATTTATTACATCAAAAGCATCACATTCATTCGGAATAAGTTTTCATCCAACAGCCTTATTTAAAATTTTAAACTCAGATATTTCAAAGCTCTACAATAAACATCTTCAATTATCAAATTATAATAATAACCTATATCATATATTGAATCCAATAATGCATAGTTCTCAGTCATCTGAAATTATCGTTAAAAACCTAAATGAACTATTTCTAAACATAAAATTAAATACTAACAAAAACACTAATGAAGTTGACCAAGCCATTGATATTATTAAGCGAAAAGATGGCCTATTAAATATTCAAGAGATTTTAGATCAAATTAAAATTTCTCAAAAAACCTTAGAGAATCATTTTAAAAAGATAGTGGGTTTAACCCCTGGAAAATATATACGTCTATATAGGTTTGTTAAACTTATGCGCAGATATGAAAGTCAAGAAATAGATTTGAATGATTTAATACTAATATATGACTATTATGATAGATCTCATTTTACAAAAGATTTTAAATTATTTATGCACCAATCACCTAAGTCTTATTTTGGAGCTAACAATCCGTTATTAAATGAATACTTAGGCAAATCATAATTTCGTTTTTTTACAACATAACATCAGCTATTAGTCTTATTTTTATAGTCGATTTGTCTGCTATTATTGAAATCAATTTAATTATAGGGTTATATTTAAGTTTTTTAGTTAGTATTAATTATAGATAGATAAATTATTAATAAGGAGCTATTGTCATTATAGCTCCTTTTTTATGGAAGCAATCTTAGATTCAAAATTGTGATCCATACGTTCTACTATTTGTGATATCTTCATTTATTAACTATTTTGCATATCCTAATAAAAAATTACTAATGACAGAAGTTACACGCCTTTTTGATTTTCCATATTACCAACTAGAAAACAAACCTAATGATACAGCTCTAGTTACTAAATATAATGGAAAATGGACACCAACATCTACGCAAGAATACTTAGCTAAAGCAAATGCAATTAGTAGAGCGCTTCTTAAATTAGGCGTTAAAAAAAATGATAAAATTGCTGTCATTTCTTCAACCAACAGAACAGAATGGAATATTATGGATATTGGAATACTTCAAGTTGGAGCTCAAAATATTCCTATTTATCCAACTATTTGTGCTGAAGATTATGGATACGTTTTAAACCATAGTGAATCGATTTACTGCTTTGTTTCTGATAAAGAGGTTCTTGATAAAGTTAATAGCATTAAAGGAAAAACACAGATTAAAGATGTTTACTCTTTTAATCAAATTGAAGGTTGTAAACACTATTCAGAATTATTCGAACTTGGCAAAGATGAAAGTACCCAAAATGAAGTTGAAGAACGAAAAGACCAAGTAAAACCTGAAGATCTCGCTACCATAATTTATACATCTGGAACAACAGGAACTCCTAAAGGTGTGATGTTGTCCCATCACAATATTACTAGCAACGCATTAGATAGTGTGCCAAGATTGCCACTTATTGATGGCGAAACAAGAGTTTTAAGCTTCTTGCCTATTTGCCATATTTTTGAACGCGTTCTAATTTATATCTATCAATATGCAGGTGCTAGTATTTATTTTGCAGAAGCTCTTGATAAAATTGGTGAAAATTCGAAAGAAGTAAAACCGCACTTAATGAGTGTCGTTCCTCGACTATTAGAAAAAGTATTTGACAAAATAATGCTTAAAGCTGATGATTTATCAGGTATCAAACAAAAATTATTCTATTGGGCAGTAGCTTTGGGAGAACAATGGGAACCTTATGGTGCAAATGGAGCATGGTATGAATTTAAATTAAAAATAGCCAACAAATTAATCTTTAGTAAATGGAGAGAAGCTCTTGGTGGTGAACTGTCAACTATGGTTTCAGGAAGTGCAGCATTACAACAACGTCTTTCTAGAGTTTTCTCTGCAGGAGGTATGCAGATTATGGAAGGTTACGGACTTACAGAAACGTCTCCAGTTGTTTCCGTTGGAATGTATAGAGATAAACATTTTAAAGTAGGAACCGTTGGAAAACCTATAAGTAATGTCGAAGTTAAAATTGCTGAAGACGGAGAGATTTTAATTAAGGGCCCAAATGTAATGATGGGTTACTACAAAGATCCTGAGAAAACAGAAAGCGTCATGACTGGTGATTATTTTCATACTGGTGATAAAGGTGAAATTGATCAAGATGGTTTCCTTAAAATCACTGGACGCAAGAAAGAAATGTTTAAGACTTCAGGAGGGAAATATATTATTCCTACCCTTATTGAAAATGAATTCAAACAGTCACTTTTTATTGAACAAATTATGGTTGTTGGTGAAGGTGAAAAGATGCCAGGTGCTATTATTCAACCTAACTTTGAATTTATTAGAGATTGGATTGAAAACAAAAAGCATAAAATAGGCTCTTCTGAAAAAGAAATAGCACACTCAGATCTTGTTATTCAACGAATCCAAAAAGAAGTTGATAAATATAATAAGCGATTTGGCAAATGGGAACAAATAAAACGATTTGAACTTACTTCAGAAGCTTGGACTATTGATGGTGGACACCTCACGCCTACCATGAAAATGAAAAGGGAAGTAATTAAAGGTATTTATCAAGAATTATATAATAAAATTTACAGAGTATAAATTACATTATCTTCATTTTTTTATCTAATAAATTATAGACTACATAATTTTTATGTTAAAATATGTATATTTATAACACTAACTAATACATATTTATAACATGAATACAAAAACATTTTTAGTTTCAGGTCTTATTGGCGGAATTGTAGACTGGCTTTTGGGTTGGCTGTTTTACGGTATTTTACTAGCAGATTATTTCCCTCAACCAGCAGAATCTACAAAAACAATGGTCTGTATTTTGGCAGGTTGTTTAACATTTGGTTTTTTTGTCTCCTACATTTTTAACCGATGGGCTCAAATTTCTACTGCAGCCACTGGTGCAAAAGCTGGTGCAATAATTGGTTTCTTTATGGGATTAAACGCTAGTCTTTTTAATATGGCTTTGGTTAAGGGTGTTACCTATCAAATGTTTGCTATAGATTTAGTAGTTTCAATAATCCTAGCTGCAATTGTTGGCGCAGTTGTAGGTATCGTAAATGGAAAATTAAATCCAAATAACTAAAAAATACTAATCTTAAAATACTTATAAAAAACGCTTCAATTAAAATGAAGCGTTTTTTAGTTACGCCACTTCATATAAGCTCTCAAAATACTATGCATGCATAATTTTTATTAAATACTATGCGTGCATAGTATTTTTTAGTATATTTGAACATCTAAATTTTAAATATGAAAGATAAAACTATTGACTACGTCTTAAGGACTACTTGGTTAGCTGTTAATAAGATGTATAATGAAGAAGCTTCTCAATTTGGAACTACCATGGCAACAGGTTTTGCATTACTAAGCATAGATCCAGAAAATGGTACACCTTCTACGTCATTAGGTCCTAAAATGGGTATGGAAGCTACTAGTTTATCTCGAACATTAAAAACAATGGAAGAAAAAGGTTTAATAATACGTAAACCAAATCCAGAAGACGGAAGAGGTGTCTTGATTTATCTCACAGAATTCGGGAGAGAAAAAAGAGCCTATTCTAAAGAAAAAGTGCTCACTTTTAACGAAACTATTAAAAAAAATGTTTCAGAAGAAGAACTCACAAACTTCTATAAAGTAGCAGAAATTATTAATAATATGATTTCAAATAAACAGATATACAACCAAAAAGAACACATTTTAAAATAAGATGAGTAAACGTAGAATAAAAAAAATAGCCATTGTTGGTTCAGGAATTATGGGAAGCGGTATCGCTTGTCATTTCGCCAATATTGGAGTTGATGTCCTTTTATTAGACATCGTTCCAAGAGAACTAAATGAAAAAGAAAAAGCTAAAGGTTTAACCTTAGAAGATAAAGTTGTTAGAAATCGTCTAGTAAACGATGCCCTTACAGCGTCTATAAAATCAAGGCCAGCACCTTTATATCATGCTTCTTTTCAAAATAGAATCACAACAGGAAACCTTGAAGATGATATTGCAAAAGTAAAAGATGTAGATTGGATCATGGAAGTTGTTGTTGAACGATTAGATATCAAACAACAAGTATTTGAAAAATTAGAGAAATACAGAACTCCTGGCACCTTAATTACGTCAAACACCTCTGGTATTCCTATTAAATTCATGAGTGAAGGTCGTAGTGACGATTTCCAGAAACATTTCTGCGGAACGCACTTCTTTAATCCTGCACGTTATCTTAAATTGTTTGAAATCATTCCAGGACCAAAAACAGATGCTTCTGTTTTAGAATTCTTAAATGGTTATGGTGAACAATTCCTAGGAAAAACATCTGTAATTGCAAAAGACACTCCTGCTTTTATAGGGAACCGAATCGGAATCTTTAGTATTATGAGTTTATTTCATACAGTCAAAGATTTAGATCTTACAATCGAAGAAGTCGATAAATTATCTGGACCTGTAATCGGTCGTCCAAAATCTGCAACCTTCAGAACTGTCGATGTCGTAGGTTTAGATACTTTGGTTCATGTAGCTAACGGCATTAAAGATAATTGTCCGAAAGACGAATGCAACTCCCTTTTCACACTTCCAGATTTCATCACTACTATGATGGAAAACAAATGGCTAGGAAGTAAAACTGGACAAGGGTTTTATAAAAAGAATGTGTCAGCTGATGGTAAAAAAGAAATTTTATCATTAGACCTTAAGACTTTAGAATACCGATCGGCTCAAAAAGCAAGATTTGCGACTTTAGAGTTAACTAAAACCGTAGATAAAGTAGTTGATCGTTTCAAAATATTAGTCAATGGAAAGGATAAAGCTGGTGAATTCTACCGAAAGAGTTTTGCTGCTTTATTTGCTTATGTTTCAAATAGAATCCCTGAAATCACTGACGATTTATATAAAATTGATGATGCCATGAAAGCTGGATTTGGTTGGGAACATGGTCCTTTCCAAATTTGGGATGCGATTGGAGTAGAAAAAGGAATCGAAATAATGAAGGCCGAAGGTTTAGTACCTAATGCTTGGGTTAACGAAATGTTAGCTTCTGGTAGTACATCATTCTATTCTGTAAAAAATGGTGCAACTTATGCCTATGACATTCCGAAGAAATCTCAAGAAAAAATTCCTGGTCAAGACAGTTTTATCATATTAGACAACATTAGAAAATCTAATGAAGTATTTAAAAACTCAGGCGTTGTTGTTGAAGATTTAGGTGATGGCATCCTTAATGTAGAATTCCAATCTAAAATGAATACCATTGGTGGTGATGTTTTAGCTGGTTTAAATAAAGCTATTGATTTAGCTGAAAAAGATTTTGAAGGATTAGTTGTAGGTAATCAAGCTGCAAATTTCTCTGTTGGAGCAAATATCGGAATGATTTTTATGATGGCTGCAGAGCAAGAATATGATGAGCTTAATATGGCTATCAAATATTTCCAAGACACAATGATGCGGATGCGTTACTCGGCAATTCCAACAATTTCTGCTCCTCACGGAATGGCTCTTGGTGGTGGTTGTGAGCTATCAATGCATGCAGATAAAGTTGTTGCTGCTGCAGAAACTTATATCGGACTTGTAGAGTTTGGTGTTGGTGTGATTCCTGGTGGTGGAGGTTCTAAAGAAATGGCCTTAAGAGCTCAAGATATTTTCAAAAAAGGAGATGTTGAGTTAAATGTATTACAAGAATATTTTTTAACTATAGGTATGGCTAAAGTTGCGACTTCAGCTTATGAAGCATTCGATTTAGGAATCCTTCAAAAAGGAAAAGATATCGTAGTCGTTAATAAAGACAGACAAATTGCTACCGCAAAAGCGCATGCTAAACTTATGGCAGATGCTGGTTACACACAACCTGTAAAACGAAATGATGTTAAGGTACTTGGAAAACAAGCACTGAGTATGTTCTTAGTAGGAACAGATTCTATGCAAGCAAGTCATTACATTAGTGAACATGATAAGAAGATTGCAAATAAGCTAGCCTACGTAATGGCAGGTGGAGATTTATCTGAACCAACTTTAGTCAGTGAGCAATACTTATTAGATCTAGAGCGTGAAGCGTTTTTATCACTTTGTACTGAGCGTAAAACTTTAGAAAGAATTCAGCACATGTTAAAAACAGGAAAACCATTAAGAAATTAGACAACTTAGAAGCTTAGATCTCTAGACTATTAGAAATCTAAAACGTCTACAAATCTAATTATCTAAAAATCAAAATTATGAAACAAGCATATATAGTAAAAGCATATAGAACAGCAGTTGGTAAAGCACCAAAAGGCGTGTTCCGTTTTAAAAGAACAGATGAATTGGCAGCTGAAACCATCAAATTTATGATGAAAGAATTGCCAGGTTTAGACCCTAAACGCATTGATGATGTTATTGTTGGAAATGCAATGCCTGAAGGTTCTCAAGGATTAAATATGGCGCGTTTAATCTCTTTAATGGGATTAGAAGTAATCGATGTTCCTGGTGTAACTGTTAACCGTTTTTGCTCTTCAGGAGTTGAAACTATTGGGATTGCAACCGCAAAAATTCAAGCTGGAATGGCAGATTGTATTATTGCTGGAGGAGCAGAAAGCATGAGTAGTGTACCAATGACAGGTTTTAAACCAGAATTGAATTACGATGCGATTGTAAAAGCTGGTCACGAAGACTATTATTGGGGAATGGGAAATACCGCTGAAGCAGTTGCCAATCAATTTAAAGTATCTCGTGAAGATCAAGATGAGTTTGCATACAATTCTCACATGAAAGCCTTAAGAGCCCAAGCAGAAAATCGTTTTCAAGATCAAATTGTTCCAATTGAAGTTGAACAAACCTATATTGATGCTAACGGAAAAAAAGCGACTAAATCATATACGGTTACTAAGGATGAAGGTCCTCGTGCTGGAACTAGCAAAGAAGCATTAGCAAAACTTAGAGCTGTATTTGCTGCTGGTGGAAGCGTTACTGCTGGTAATTCTTCACAAATGAGTGATGGTGCAGCATTTGTTATGGTGATGAGTGAAGACATGGTGAAGGAGCTAAATCTTGAACCCGTAGCACGACTAGTAAATTATGCTGCTGCAGGTGTTGAACCTCGTATCATGGGAATTGGTCCAGTTAAGGCAATTCCAAAAGCATTAAAACAAGCAGGATTACAACAATCAGACTTAGGATTAATTGAGCTCAACGAAGCCTTTGCTTCTCAGTCTCTAGCTGTAATTAGAGAATTAGATTTAAATCCAGACATTATTAATGTGAATGGTGGTGCAATTGCACTTGGTCATCCATTAGGATGTACTGGAGCAAAACTATCTGTGCAGTTATTTGATGAAATGCGCAAACGTGATATGAAAGGTAAATATGGAGCAGTAACCATGTGTGTAGGAACTGGTCAAGGTGCCTGTGGAATTTTTGAGTTTCTTAACTAAAAAAATAAAAGAATATAGAGAAGAGAAAAAAGACAATGTGTGCCAAGCAAAGACATAATTATAAAAATTTGAAAATTTGGAAACTCGGATTAGAGATTACAAATGATATTTCAGACTTATTGTTAGATTTTCCGAAGCATGAGAGATTTGATTTAAGCTCACAAATTAGTAGATGTTCTGTTTCAATGCCAAGCAATATTGCAGAAGGTTCATCAAGAACAGATAAGTCTTTCAGTTATTTTTTAGACATTTCTTTAGGATCTTCTTTTGAATTAGGAACTCAGTTATTAGTAGCAAAACATAGAAATTATATAAACGAAAACAATTTAAAAATACTTGAAGAAAAAATAGAGGAATTTCAAAGAATGACTATGGGGTTTCAAAATAGCCTCATTTAAAGTCTATTCTCTATTTTCTATCTTCTTTAATCTAAAAGAAAACAATGGAAGCAACTGAAAAAGATATCCTACGTGGAGGTCAATTCTTAGTAAAAGAAACAAAATGCGAAGACGTATTTACTCCTGAAGATTTTTCGGAAGAACAAAAAATGATGAAGGAAGCCGTAATGGAATTTAATGATCGTGAGATTATTCCACACAAGCCTCGTTTTGAAGCAAAAGATTTCGCATTAACTGAAGAAGTTATGCGCAAAGCTGGAGAACTTGGTTTTTTAGGTGTTGCAGTTCCTGAAGCTTATGGTGGATTAGGAATGGGATTTGTATCCACATGTTTAACCTGTGATTATATTTCTAGTGGAACTGGATCATTTAGTACTGCATTTGGTGCTCATACTGGAATTGGAACAATGCCAATTACATTATATGGTACAGAAGAGCAAAAACAAAAATATGTTCCAAAATTAGCTACAGGTGAATGGTTTGGAGCGTATTGCTTAACTGAACCAGGAGCCGGATCTGATGCTAATTCTGGTAAAACAACTGCAGAGCTTTCAGCAGATGGAAAGACTTATAAAATTAACGGACAAAAAATGTGGATTTCAAATGCAGGTTTCTGTAGCTTGATGATCGTTTTTGCTCGTATTGAAGATGACAAAAATATTACTGGTTTTATTGTAGAAAATGATGCTGCTAATGGTATTACCATGGGAGAAGAAGAGCACAAATTAGGTATTCGTGCTAGTTCGACACGTCAAGTATTCTTTAATGATACTGTTGTTCCTGTTGAGAACATGCTTGCTGGTCGTGGTGAAGGATTTAAAATTGCAATGAACGCTCTTAATGTTGGTCGTATTAAATTGGCTGCTGCTTGTTTAGACTCACAAAGACGTATTTTATCAATTGCCGTAAATTACGCCAACGAACGTAAACAATTTAAAACTCCTATTGCAGATTTTGGTGCCATTAAAACCAAATTAGCCGAAATGGCTGCTAGTGCTTATGCTGGTGAATCTGCAACCTATAGAGCTGCAAAAAACATTGAAGATCGTATAGCGTTACGTGAAGCTGCTGGAAATTCACATCAAGAAGCAGAATTAAAAGGTGTTGAAGAATACGCTATTGAATGTTCTATTCTGAAAGTTGCTGTATCTGAAGATGTACAAAATTGTGCAGATGAAGGCATCCAGATTTTTGGTGGCATGGGATTCTCTGAAGAAACGCCTATGGAATCTGCTTGGAGAGATGCTCGTATTGCTCGTATTTATGAAGGTACAAACGAAATCAACCGAATGTTATCGGTTGGAATGCTAGTTAAAAAAGCAATGAAAGGTCACGTTGATCTATTGGGTCCTGCACAAGCAGTTCAAGAAGAATTAATGGGAATTCCTTCATTTGATACGCCTGATTATTCTGAATTATTTTCAGAAGAAAAGGAAATGATTAAAAAATTAAAAAAGACATTCCTAATGGTTGCTGGTGGTGCTGTTCAAAAATATGGACCACAATTAGAAGACCATCAACAATTGCTTATTGCTGCTGCAGATATTTTAATTGAAATCTATATGGCAGAATCTGCAATTTTGAGAACTGAAAAGAATGTAAAACGTTATGGTGAAGATGCGCAATCTGCACAAATAGCAATGGCAAAATTATACTTATATCACGCCGTAGATATCGTAGAAGAAAAAGGAAAAGAAAGTATTATTTCTTTTGCTGAAGGTGACGAACAACGTATGATGTTAATGGGACTTAAGCGATTTACAAAATATGTAAACTATCCTGACATCGTTGATTTACGTATTGAGATTGCTGAAAAAGTAAAAGCAGAAAATAAATATTGTTTTTAAAATTTAGGCTAATTCAAAAATTTTCTTAACAATAGAAAGCCAATTCACTAACGGAATTGGCTTTTGTTTTTTTGGTATCTTTAGGCAACAAATTTTATACATACAAATGAAACTCTATTTTATTCTATTTTTCTTACTCGTTTACACTTTCGGTTTTTCGCAAGCCAATACCGAAGTTTTCTTATTCGATTTAGATGCCAATGCATCCAAAATTGAAGTTAAGAATGGTAAAAACATTTCTAATAATGAAGGCTACGACAATCAACCTTCATTTTACAATGAGCGATACATTCTTTTTGCTTCAACTAGAGGTAACCAAACAGATATTGCAAAATACGACACGCGATATGGATCTAAATCTTGGTTAAATTCTACCGAAGGTGGAGAATATACACCTCTAAAAAATCCAAATACCAATGAAATCACTGCAGTTCGTTTAGATCCAGACGGGAAGCAACGCTTATACAGTTATAATGGAAGTAATGGCGAATCTAAAGAGCTTATTGCAGATTTAGTTGTGGCTTATTATACGTGGTTTGATGAACATACCATTGTTTCAGCCGTTATAGAAGAAAACAATTTAAACTTGTTTGTAAGCAATCTTCAAGATGGAACAAACAGAAAATATGTAACTAATGTTGGTCGTTCATTCCATAGAATACCCAATTCAAATCTAGTGAGTTTTATTTCCAAAGAAAATGAAACCCAATGGCAAATAAAATCGCTTAATCCTTTAACTGGTGATACAAAAGTTATTGCAAATACTTTGGAAGGAGTTGAAGACATTTGCTGGCTAGATAGTAAAACTATACTTTCAGGTAAAGAGCATACCTTATTCAAATTAAGGCTTCAAAGAGATAATAATTGGAAACAAATTGCCGACTTATCAGCTAATGGAATTACTAAAATTTCACGATTAGCCGTGAATGCTGAATCTAATAAACTACTTATTGCAGGAGATGTAAGTCCAACTGCTGAAACTGAAGAGACTACAGAAGAAACCACTAACGAATCAACTGATACTAAAGACACTAAATCAGAAACTTCAACTGATGCTTCAAGTATTGAAGCTGTTGTTCAAAGAAACCTTGATGCTTATAATGCTAGAGATATTGATGCCTTTATGAGTGACTATGCTGATGACGTAAAATTATATGCCTATCCGAATACCTTACAAACTGAAGGTAAAACCGCTATGCGAAAAAGCTATAAGGATTGGTTTGAACGTGTTCCAGATTTAAGAGCGTTCGTGAAAAAACGTATCGTTATTGGCAATAAAGTAATAGACGAAGAACAGGTCACAGCCAATGGTAAAATCCTAGAAGCCGTCGCCATTTATGAAGTTGAAAATGGTAAAATAGTTAAAGTAACATTCATTCAATAAACACCTTATGAAATATTTTCTTATTCTTTGTTTTGCTTTTACCTTGTCTACGGTTGCACAAAATGAAACACTTTTAGAACCCAAACTAGAAAACTGTGCTTGGATTGCTGGGAACTGGAAAGGGGAAGCTTTTGGAGGTATAACCGAAGAAAACTGGAGTGAACCTTCAAGTGGTTCTATGATGGCAACGTTTAAATTAATCAACAATGGAAAAGTTTCATTTTACGAAATTGAGATCATCAGAGAAGTTGAAAATACATTAGTACTTCAGTTGAAACACTTTGATAATGATTTAAAAGGATGGGAAACTAAAAACGAAACGGTAGACTTTCCATTAAAAGAAATTACAGTAAATAGAGTTGTCTTTGAAGGAATGACCTTTGAAAAAGTAAGTGATAATGAAATGAATGTCTTTGTTGATATTAAGACTGATTCTGGTGAAGTAGAGATTGTAAAATTCAATTACAAGAAAGAATAAATAGCTGCTAATTTTAACTCATGGAGTTCTATTTCAAAACAGATAAAGAATGGCGAAATTGGCTAAAAGAGAATTATAAGTCATCGCAAGGTATTTATTTAATTTTCTACAAAGTGGATCACGAAAATGATTCAATGCGCTGGGAGGAAGCTGTCAAAGTTGCATTATGTTATGGCTGGATTGATTCTACAGTAAAGAGTTTAGGCAACGGAAAACGCAGGCAATACTTTTGCGAAAGAAACGAAAAAAGTGTTTGGAGTGCTTTAAATAAAAAACACATAAAAGAACTCTCTAAAGCCGGATTGATGCACGAAAGTGGAATAGCTAAAATTAAAATTGGAAAACTAAATGGTAGTTGGACTGCATTAGATGAAGTAGAAAAAGGCATCATTCCAAAAGAATTACAACAAGCCTTTGATAACCATCCTCAAGCATTAGAGAACTATAATAACTTTGCTCCTTCCTACAGAAAAGGGTATTTATATTGGCTAAATCAGGCCAAAAGAGAAACAACTCGTGACAAACGAATCACAGAAATTATCAAATTTTGTGCTAAGAATATTAAAAGTAGAGGGAATTGGTAAGTAAATAAAGGATTTATATAAGACCATTACATCCTATTTAAAAAATATTTCAGATATTTGTAATTAAATTACCGTTTATGTTTTCAAAAGCTTGTGAATATGGTATCAAAGCATCCATTTTTATTGCGATTAATTCGTATGAAAATAGACGTGTAAGTCCAAAAGAGATTTCAAAAGAAATTGATTCTCCTCAAGCTTTTACTGCCAAAATTTTACAAGATTTAGTGAGACATCAAATTATTAAATCTGTTCAAGGTGCTCATGGTGGTTTTGAAATAGAAAAGGACGCCATTTCTACAATTAAATTATCTCAAATTGTTGAAGCTATAGATGGTGATAGCATTTACAGTGGCTGTGGATTAGGTTTACATGTTTGTGATGATGAACATCCTTGTCCGGTTCATGACAAGTTTAAGTTTGTACGTTCAGAATTAAAACATATGCTAGAGAATACCAATTTAGAACAATTAGCATTGGACATAAAATCTGGTACCTCATTTTTAAAAATCGACAAGGATTAAAAAAATTGATTATAACCTAAAAACACCACAAACATTATACTTTAAAGAACTCAAAATAGGCACTTATTAATGCTTCCAGATTATGAAGTGCAAGCTTGTTTTTTTCTTCATCATCTTCTTCTCTCAAAACAGATATTTCATCTAACATAGGTATTAACACAACATGTAATTGATCATGTGGTTCTCCTTTCATACTGCAATGTTTAATGACATAACCTGTTTGTTTTGCAAGGTTATTCCCTAAGGTTTCATAATCGTTTCCTTTGCTTTTTTTGAATGTAGAAATAATAGAATCCATTTTTGAAATGCCTTCATTCGTTTCAATATTTGCAATCCATTTTTGTCCATCATTCAATTTAAGTGATAAAGTATCTATAATGGATATAGATTCTACTTCTGATTCCTCAATAGAATTCATTTTTTTTGTCTCACTTTTACAACCAATTAGCACAGCCAATAAGCACAATATTACAAATGATTTTTTCATATTTAAATATATTAATTAGTTCTAAAAATCTTTCTTTTGCGACTTAAATACAATTCTCATCACTGGTAAAACCACCCAAATTGTTAACATAACGAAAGACACTATTAGTCCGAAACTAGTTCCGAAGAATTGTTTAAAAATTGCTCCTGTATAACCTAATAATGCTGAAATATCTAGCTTTAAAAGGATCAGTGTTCTTGATAAATCTATGGGATTTAACATTGTACCAATTAATGATACCTTATCTAAAGGATAATCTTCAAAAATTATTAATGTCATTAAAAACAAACCATCATAGATGATAGCTAAGAATAACCAAAGTAAGATTGCGTAACCAAAACCTTTAATTCTATTTTCGTTAGATAAAGCAATATTAAAGGCTAATGCTGTAAAAATTAAGGTCAAAAATGTTCCAGTAATGAGCAATAATGAGAAATCCCAAATGGCACTACTTTCAAATAAACCATAGAATATGAACGGAATTCCTAATCCTAGAACCAAACTAATGGACAATGATAAAGCAACACCTAAATACTGTCCGAGAAATATGGAAGACCGTTTTAGAGGTTGTGCCAACAGAAGTTCGGTAAATTCTTTAGAATTGTAATAATACATGACACCAAAAATGGTTCCAATTAAAGGCACTAAAACAATGATGACATTCATTAAGGTTATTACAGCTTTTGATAAATCATTATTTAAAAACAAGAGCACAATTCCTAAGAGCAAATAAAATGCGAAATAGACGTAACTCCAACGGCTCCGCATCAAATCGTAAAAACTATATTTTAATATTTTAAGCATGGTTGTCGGTTAATATAGACGCAATAGCATGTTCAAAATCTGGCTGGTTGGTCTTAGTTTTTAATTCTGAAATTGAACCTCTAAAGTAAATTTTGCCTTCTAATAAAAAGACAATTTCATCTGAAACTTCTTCAACAAAACTCATAATGTGTGAGGTAATTAAAATGGTTTTTCCCTTTGCTTTTTCAATTTGAATTAAATCCTTCAAACGTATCAATGAAATAGGATCTAATCCAGTGGTTGGCTCGTCTAATATAATTAAGGGACTATCAAACATAAAGGTTAACACAATATTGACTTTTTGTTTTGTACCTCCCGAAAGATTACCCAATTTTTTATCTAAAAAAGGTTCTAATTTAAAAAGCTTAATTAAGTGATCTTCTTCATTAGTAAATTGACGCAAATCTTTAATCATCTTTATCAACTCTTTCACTTTTAGATTACTAGGGAAATTTGCAATCTGAGGCAAGTAGTCAATTTTATGGCGATACTCAGAGTTTTGCTTTATATTTTCTCCAAGTACGTGTATCAGCCCTTTATCAGGAATAACCATCCCTAAAATAGACTTTATTAAAGTTGTTTTCCCAGAACCGTTTGGCCCAAGTACTGCGAATATTCCACCTTCATTAATGGTTAAATCCAAACCACTCAAGACTTGGTTCTTTCCGAATTTTTTATACAAATTTTCAACACTTACCATGTTATTTTCTTTGTTAGAGGATTATTATCTAATAGATTATCTGGCGTGAATACCGGTGAGACTTTTTCAGAAAAATCTATAATATCAATAAACATACTACGCAATAAAATGATCGTTTCTGGTGTTCGATTTACGATATACGAAAACAATTTCACAGGTCTGTAAGGCACATCTCCCACACCATCTTTATTTAAATCATAACCCGTATAACTGCTCCAATAATTTCTATCAAATATGTTATCATTAATCTTACTATTATAGGCAATATCGAAGGAATTATATAAAAAGTTGTTTTCTGTATAGGTATTCGAGTAACACGCACCTTTCACTTTAATTGCCCAACCATTATTCTTGAAATTGTTGTGCTTATAGATGATTCGGTTAGAGCCCTCAATATTTATTCCTATGGTATTTTCTTCAAATGTATTGCCAATAATTTCGGCATCGTTTATTTCTTTCAGCAACATGCCATAAGAGGCGGTTCCCCAATTTTCTTTAAATATATTATTATACATTTTAATCTTTTTAGAAAACATCACTGCAACTCCTGCTCCATTATTTTCAAAGGTATTATCTTGATAGATATCATCATTTGAAAACATAAAATGCAATCCATATCTTATATTTAAAGCACTCACATTATTCTTGATTATGCAATCATCAGAAAATTCTAAATAAATGCCATCTCGAACATGTTCAACATAATTATGTTCGATTTCAATATGGTTACTATACCACAGCTGAATGCCATTACCAGAATTATACTCCTCAACGGCATCTCCAATAACCTTATTATGAAATACTTTTCCGTAGCTTGATTTTTCGATATATATTCCAAAGAATAACTTCTCAAGCACTAAATTTTTGATTACAAAATGCTTACTTTTCCTAACCCGAATTGCCGCAAAATCTTCGGTGTAACTTGTTCCAACATTGATGATAAATAAGCCATCAACAGTGACATTGTCTGAAATAATAGTTATGATTTCACCCTTTAGCTCACCATCTATTACTGGGTAATCTTTGCCTATTATAGTTAAAGGTTTATCTACAATAATACCATATTCTTTGTAAGTCCCTTTTTTAATAATAATAGTATCAAAATCTTTTGCTTGTGCAATTGCTTTTTTTACCGTTGAAATAGGACAAGTGTTGCACACCTCAATTTGAAATGCATAGGAAGAGCTAGTCATAAAAATGACAAAGAATAAAACGATTAGATTTCTCATTTTACTAGTCTTTAAAATGTGCTAGTAATTGGGTCCAAGTATATAAATCACCTCCTTTATCTGTTTGAGCAATTTTGGCATCAGCTTTGTTTTTAAAAGCTGATAAATATGCACCCATTGGACTAGGAATATTTTTACTTATTAAAAAGGTTGCACTGGTTGCATCAATAAGCTCTTCAGGATTTGTAAAGTTATTTGATAAATACAATGCTATTTCAGAAGTATCAAACTCATCTATAAAATTGATCATACATTCTGTAGCATCAAACTTATAAACCTTTCCTTTTGTAGTTACAATTTCTGCTGCATGAACTTTATCTACGATAGTCATTTTACAGAAATGACATCCATCGCTACCATAATCTATAGGTTTAGGTGACACATTGCAACTGACAAAAAAGAACAGCAAAGCAATGCTTAAATAGTGTTTTAGTGTTTGCATTATGTTAGTGTTTTAGTGTTTTAGTGTTTTAATATGTTTCTACATAGTCAACTGTTTTTTATGAGTTTTCTTTCCAATTATATATGCTACAAATCCTCCAGCAATTCCTAATGCTAAAAACAAAGCGCCTAGTTGCGGATAAGAATGTGCTCTAAAATTTAAGATATCCTTACTCCCAAAAAGTGGTGGTTGGAATCCCATTTGAGTTCCATCTGGATTGGTAAACTTCATAATAGCTTTAGGGTCCAAATTATGACCATAATCGTGTTCCCATAAATAAAAGTCGTACATACCTGCAGCACTCAATATAATCATTAAAATAAACCATCCCAAAAACCATTTATAATTTCCTTTAAATGCAACAAGAAGACCAATAACACTAGTAATGATAATTCCCAAAGGAAATATTTTAAATTCAGGAATGGCGTCTGGAATATACTTCATTCCTACATAATGATTCATCAAGTTAATATTTTTGATATCATGCGGATTGGCATCAGAAAAATCATTTATATGTATGTACATTCCTAATGGTGTAGGATATTGTGGTGCTTCTAATGTAATCTTCCAAAGCGGAAATAAAAATAGTCCTAAAGGTAAAATAGCAGCAAGCAGCATAACGATGTTTGACTTTTTCATCATAAAAGATTTAGTGGTATTAATAGTGTTTTAAAAAGAAAGGCGAGAGCGAAAAATTGGCCCTCGCCTTTTTATAGGAAAATAAACACTAAAACAAAATTTCCCTAATTCATTTATTCAATATCTTCTCCGAGAGACCATTTCAATGGTGTATCTGAGTTTGCTGGAGAAACTCTAACATAACCTTGCATTTCTTGGTGAAGTGCAGAACAAAAATCTGTACAATAGAATGGCCATACACCAACTTGTTTCGGTTCCCAAATAGAGGTTTTCGTTTGCCCTGGCATAATTAATAGCTCAGAAGTATTTTGACCTATCATCGCAAAACCATGAGGCACATCAAAATCTTGCTCTAAATTTGTAATATGGAAATATACTTTATCGCCAACTTTTATTCCTTCAATGTTATCTGGCGAGAAGTGACTTCTAATTGTGGTCATATAAATGTGCACCTCATTACCATTTCTTATTACTTTTGTGTCATCATCAGTAAAAGCAGCATATGGATGCTTATTCTCCTCTAAATTATATATTTTTTGAGAACGTTCTTTAATAATATCTGCACGCATTGCAGCTGCATAATGAGGTTCTCCATGAGTAGGAAAATCTAAAAGTAATTCCATTTTTTCTCCTGAAATATCGTAAAGCTGAGCACTATGTTCTAACTCTGGACCCGTTGGCAAGTAGCGGTCTTTCGTAATTTTGTTCATAGCGAACATATATTTACCTTGAGGTTTACCAGAGTTCCCTCCAGGAATAGTTAAGTGACCAACTGAATAGAACGTTGGTTGTCTATCTATTACTTCCCATGTTCCTACCTTCCATTTTACAACTTCAGATGATATAAAGAACGTAGTATATGCATTTCCTTTATCATCAAATTCTGTATGAAGTGGTCCTAATCCAGCTTGTTCTACAACTCCTGCCAATACATCTTCAAAATTCAAGATTGGAATACCATAAGCGTCTCCAGCAAATTTCTCATTTTTAATGGCATCTATCATTTTAGTAAATGAATGCACGGTTAAATTTGCAGATAGTTTACCATTACCAACAATGTATTTACCTGTTGGGTCCACATCACAACCATGAGGTGATTTTGGTGTTGGCAATAAATATACAGCTCCTGGAACCTCAGTCGGATTAACAACCCGAACTTCTTTAATCATCGTAGATGTTGCTGTATGTGTGCCTTCATCATATACATTATGCGCATAATTAGTTGGCATCATTTTCCCTCCACCATTATTTACATATTCTTCAATTTTCTTCCAGTTTATCGCTGCAATAAAATCTTTATCATTTTGAGAGGCATTGACCTCCATTAACGTACTTGCTTCTTCAGTATTATAGGTCGAAAAGAAAAACCAACCATGAGAATCTCCACGACCTGGATGTGCTAAATCGTAATTAAAACCTGGCATAAGTACTTGGAATTTTATGTCCATATGTCCATGTTCCGGCTCTACACTAATAAAAGATAATGCACCTTGGAAATTACCTTTATAATCTTTAATTGGCATATCGCGTTGAGGAATTGGAACAGAAAAACGTGTACCTGCCACAACATACTCTGTGTTTTCAGTTACAAAAGAAGAACTGTGATTACCAGCACTGTTAGGTACTTCAATAATTTCAGTAGTTTCAAAGGTTTTTAGATCAATCTTCGCTATTCTTGGTGTATTGTTTTCATTTATAAAAATGAAACGACCATCTATTTCACCTTTTGTTTGTGAGATATCTGGATGGTGAGAATCTCCCCAAGGAATAAATCCGTGAGATGTATTTAGCATTGGTTTGGTTTCTTCCGAATAACCATATCCAGAAGTTGGAAACTGTGAAAACACAGGAATCTCTTTAAACATTCTACCTGATGGTAAACCATAAACTGTTAAGTTACCACTGTAACCTCCTGAAATGAAAGCATAATGCGAGTCATGTTCTCCTGGAGCAACGTATACTTTTTCAGCTACATTACTTGCTAAAGCACCAGATTTTTTATCTGATGATTTTGAATTATTACAACTTGTAAACGCAAAAAGAACACATACAATTGCAATAGTTGATTTTAATAAGTTTTTCATTTTAAAATTAATTTGATTAATGTTTTATTCTTCTGTTGGTGGTAATAATACCTTATCTATGACATGCACAATACCATTACCTGCTTTCACACTGCCTAGTATTTTTGCTCCTCCAATCCTAGGTTCTCCATCTACAACTTCCACTTTTACATATTGATTGTTAGCCTGTCCTAACTTTTTGAATTTCTTTAAAAAGTCTTTTGAATAATTTCCTGGAGTCACATGATACTTTAATATGTTTGCTAAAGCATCTTTATTCTCAGGTTTTAATAAATTTTCAACTGTCCCTTCTGGTAAAGCAGCAAAGGCATCGTTTGTTGGAGCAAATACCATTAAAGGTCCTGCATTTACCAACGCGTTTTCAAGTTGTGCAGCTTGTACTGCAGCAACCAAAGTCGAATGATCTTTAGAGCCAATTGCAATACTTAAAACAGTTGTGCTTCCATCATCTTCAATAAAAGCTTGACCAGTTCGTTCTTTAGGTTCATTATCAGCTTGGGTTACTGTAGAGTTCGTTGAGGCTTCTTTGTTGTCATTTTTGCACGAGCAAACAAAAGCTACTAGTGCAAAAACTAAAATGAGTGTTTTGGCTGTTTTCATAATTATGGTTTATAGTGTTCTAAAATATTCTAATACAGATCTTGCTTCTTGCTCTGTAAGGTTTTGATTAGCCATAGGAGAACCATTGAATTCCATCAATAATTCTTTTGCTAATGGATCTTTTTGAGTCATTTCTTCTGGATTAAGAATCATATTCATAATCCATTCTGCTGATCTACGCTCCATGATTCCTGATGGAGCAGGTCCAATAAATTTCTTGTCTGGTCTATGACATGCAGTACACATTTTTTTAAAAACCTCCTCACCTTCAGTTGCCATCTTTTGGTCGATTTCTGCATCTAGTTTAACAGATGTAATTGGACCAATACCTTTATTTGTCAAGTCTATTCTTTTTGATGCAGGCAATGCAGCCTCTTTAGGCGTATCTGTTTTTGCAGGCACTTCTTTTTTGCCATAAGAGATAGACTCTTTTTTCTTTTCTTCTTTGCCTCCACAACTTATAAGTAGTGTTACAAATAAAACGGTCATTAGTTTTAGTGTTGTCTTCATTTATGTATTGATTTTATTCTACAAAATTACTGACATAAAAAGGTAATTTATATGACAATTATCATATTTAGGATAAAATAGTCTTATTTAAAAACACATGTGCTAATTCGTAAATTATTGTGTTAAATATTTTCAAAGATTTCTAAGGAAAAGAACATCCCGATAACTTTTGATTATCTTTATGCAACTTTTCTAAAACACAAATTTTATACATATGAAAAACATATTTCACATAGTGATGCTTTTAGCATCTTTTTCTCTTTTCGCTCAAGAACTATCTATGGATTTAGTTAAAAACATGAAACCACGTAATATTGGTCCAGGAGGTATGTCTGGTCGTGTTACAAGTATTGATGTTGTCCACAATAATACAGACATCATGTATGTTGGTACTGCTTCTGGTGGCCTTTGGAAATCTACATCTGGTGGAATTAAATGGAATCCTGTTTTTGAAAAGGAAGCAACAGGTTCAATTGGTGCTGTTGCTATACAACAATCTAATCCTAGTGTGATTTGGGTTGGGACTGGTGAAGGTAATCCTAGAAATAGTTTAAATGGTGGTTATGGAATTTATAAATCTCTTGATGCTGGTAAAACATGGCATTTAATGGGATTAGAAAATACACGTCACATTCATCGTGTTATTATTGATCCAACAAATCCTGATGTGGTTTATGCGGCAGCTATTGGTTCCCCTTGGGGCGAACATCCAGAACGAGGAGTTTATAAAACAACAGATGGTGGTAAAACTTGGGTTAAAATATTATTTGCAAATAATAAAACTGGAGCAGCTGACTTAGTTATGGATCCATCAAATCCTAATAAGTTAATTGCGGCACTTTGGGAACATAAAAGAGACCCTTGGTTTTTTAAATCAGGGGGTGAAGGTTCTGGATTACATATCACTCATGATGGTGGTAATACTTGGAAGAAAATGACGGAAAAGGAAGGTTTTCCTAAGGGTGATTTAGGACGAATTGGAGTAGCCATTGCAGCTAATAAACCCAATACAATTTATGCCTTAGTTGAAGCTAAAAAGAATGCCTTGTATAAAAGCGAAGATGGTGGTTTTAATTGGAAAAAAGTTAACGATAAAGGTGATATTGGAAATCGTCCATTCTACTATTCTGAAATTTATGTAGACCCTCAAAATGAAAATCGTGTGTACTCAATTTACACCTATGTAAATGTCTCTGAAGATGGCGGAAAAAGTTTCACACAATTGATGCCTGCTTATGGTGTAAGCAATGGTGTTCATCCAGACCATCATGCATGGTGGATTCATCCTACTAACGGTAATTTTATGATTGATGGTAATGATGGAGGAATGAATATAACAAAAGATGGTGGGAAAAGTTGGCGTTTTATAGGAAACTTACCTGTAGCTCAATTTTATCATATTAATGTTGATAATGAAATTCCATATAATGTTTATGGAGGCATGCAAGATAATGGCTCTTGGAGAGGTCCAGCATATATATGGCGAGTTCAAGGTATTAGAAATAGCTATTGGCAAGAAATTAGCTTTGGAGATGGTTTTGATGTCGTTCCAGATAAAGACGATTCAAGATTTGGTTGGTCAATGAGTCAACAAGGTTATGTAAGTCGATACGATTGGCAAACTGGAAACAATTTTACAGTTAGACCAATTCATCCTGACCCTAATATAGAATTACGTTTTAACTGGAATTCTGCTATTAATATTGATCCTTTTAACAATAGTACGCTTTACTTCGGAAGTCAGTTTGTTCATAAATCAACAGATAAAGGTGAAACATGGACAGTTATCTCGGAAGATTTAACAACTAATGATCCTGAAAAATTAAAGCAAAATGAAAGTGGTGGATTGACAATGGATGCCACTGGAGCAGAAAATCACTGTTCTATTTTAGTGATTGAACCTTCTACAATAGAACGTAATATGTTTTGGGTTGGAACCGATGATGGTAAAGTACATTACACTCAAAATGGTGGACAAACCTATATTGATGTAACAAACAATATTAAAGGTTTACCAGCTGGAAGTTGGATTCCTCAAATAAAAGCGTCTAATAAAAATAAAGGTGAAGCTCTTTTAATTGCTAATGACTACAGACGTTTTAATTATACGCCTTACGTATATCGAACTAAAGATTATGGTAAAACGTGGCAACGTCTTGTTGATGGGAACGATGTAGAAAGCTACGCTTTATCTATTGTTGAAGATCCAATAGAAAAAAACTTACTGTTCTTAGGAACAGATGATGGCTTATATGTTTCAATAGATGCGGGAAACACATGGACGAAATGGACTCAAGGTTTTCCTACTGTTTCTGTAAAAGATTTAGTGATTCATCCAAGAGAGCATGATTTAATAATCGGAACTTTTGGCCGTGCAGCTTGGGTTTTAGATGATATTCGACCTCTACGAGAAATGGCTAAAAACAAACAAATAATAAATCAAAAATTAGAATTATTTACACCACCAACTGCGTATCAAGCAGCATATCAACAACCAACAGGAAGCCGTTTTGGAGCAGATGCAATGTATCATGGTGAGAACAGAAATTATGGTGCTATCTTTTCATATTATGTAAAAATAGAGGACATGAAAAAAGATGAAACTACCGAAGATGATGACAAAGACAATAATGAAGATGATGACAAAGACAATAATGAAGATGAAGCTGAAAATGATGATATCAAAGAAGAATCAAAAATAAAATGGGATTCATTAACCATGAAAATCTATGATGGTGAACGATTAATTAGAACATTAAAACAAAAAGCACCTGATTCTACTGGAATTCATAAATGGTCTTGGTATATGGATGAATCTGGAGTTTATGGTCCTTCAAGAACAATTAGAAAACAGAAAAGAGAACCAAGTGGAGTTAGTGTAAAACCTGGTACATATAAAGCAATTTTACATTTTGGTGATCAAACTTCTGAAGAAACTATTACCATAGCTTCAGACCCTAGATTAGAGGTTTCTATAGCCAATACCAATGAAGTTTATGACGCTTCAAAAAAACTTGAAAATATGCAAGGAACAGTTGCCAACGCCGTAAAACAATTAGTTGAAAGCAAACAAATTGCAAATAAATTTAAAGGAGATTTAAGTAAACTGGATAAGGAAAAATACAAAGATGACATTAAAGCATCTAAAGACTTAATTAAGGAGATTGACGAACTTATAGACGTGTACTTAGGAAAAGAAGATAAACGACAAGGAATTACTAGTACCTCAGTAGTAACTGTAAATGACAGATTAGGCATAGCAGGATGGTATGTTAGCTCAAGACAAAATGGATTATCAGCTACCGAAAACACTTTAATTAAACAAGCTGAAGACGCTGTAAAGGAAGCGCTTGAAAAAACAAACACCTTTTTTAATGACGCTTGGAAACCCTATCAAACTAAAATGGAAACTATTCAAACTAATCCATTTAAAGAGATTAGTACATTTAAACTAGATTAAATATTTCAACATGATCTAAAATAAAAAAAGCTCTAAACATTTAGAGCTTTTTTTATTCGATCCGATTTAAACCATCGATGTCTTCTATTTTTATTTGTTTGCCTTTTGTAGATATCAAACCTTCTTTTTTAAATTGAGAAAGAATCCTTATCGCAGATTCTGTTGCAGTTCCTACAATATTTGCATAATCTTCTCTCGCAAGTGTAATGGACAAAAACCCATTCTGATCAACACCAAAATGATCATTTACATAGAGTAAAACATCAGCCATTCTATTCTTTACAGATTTTTGAGCCATGTCAACAATGACATTATCAGAATCTTTCAAATCATGCGCCATTTGTTGTAACATGTCTAATGTAAACTTAGGATTTTTTTGTAGGTCATTCATGATTTCACTTTTTGGAATAAAACAAACTTCCATATCATTGAGAGCTATTGCACTCAAGTTTGCTGACTCGTCACCAACTAAAGAGCGTTGTCCTAACAAATCCCCTTTTACAACTAATTTCACAATTTGGTCCTTACCATTAGCACTTAACTTTGATAATTTACAAACACCATCTTTAACACAAAACACACCATTTATCGAATCGCCTTCTTCAAAAATAACTTCCCCTTTTTTTATAATTCTAGATGTTTTACATCCAGAAATTCGAACTAGCTCTTCTCTAGTTAGTGCTTTAAGGGAATTAAATTGTTTGATTATGCATTGTTCGCACTTGCTCATACCTAGTTTTTTGTAAGTATCACAAAACTAATCAAAACATGACAAAAATCATAGTTTAAAGCCATCTCTTTAACAACCTTTGCTTCAGGTATAAATGAGCAAATATTATGGAACAAACTAATTGTTTCCACTGTGGCGATGATTGTAACACAACAATAATAACCTTTAATGACAAAAATTTTTGTTGTAATGGTTGTAAAACTGTGTACGAAATATTCTCAGAAAACGATTTAACGTGTTACTACGACCTACAATCTTCACCAGGAGCAATTCCTAAAGAAATAGAAGGTAAATATGATTTTCTTTCCCAACAGAATATAATTGAAAAACTAACAGAATTCGATGATGGACATACGCAAATTGCAACTTTATATATTCCACATATTCATTGTAGCTCTTGTATTTGGATTTTAGAAAACCTCAATAAATTAAATCCAAATATCACATCATCACAAGTCAATTTTGGAAAGAAAACTGTTCGTATAACTTTCAAAACTGAAGTCTGCTCACTGAAAGACGCTGTGCTTTTATTGAGTTCAATTGGATACGAACCCTACATTTCATTAGATGATTTTAAAACCGGTCAACAAAATGTAAATCGCAGTCTTATTTACAAATTAGGTATTGCAGGTTTTGCTTTTGGAAATGTAATGTTCTTATCTTTTCCTGAATATTTTGAAGTTGGTGAATTTTGGCTGGAGCAATACAAACATCTATTTCGATGGCTCATGTTTGCCTTTTCAATTCCAGTTGTATTTTATGCAGGACGTGATTATTTCGTCTCGGCTTACAAAGGATTGCGTTCTAAATTATTAAATATCGATGTTCCAATAGCTTTAGGAATTGCCGTTTTATTTATAAGAAGTACAGTTGAAATTGCTTTAGATTTAGGTTCAGGTTTTTTTGATAGCCTTACAGGCTTAGTATTCTTCTTATTACTCGGTAAATTCTTCCAACAAAAAACATATAGCTTTTTATCTTTTGAACGTGATTAC
This sequence comes from Psychroserpens sp., assembly GCF_034670085.1. Classification (GTDB taxonomy): domain Bacteria; phylum Bacteroidota; class Bacteroidia; order Flavobacteriales; family Flavobacteriaceae; genus Psychroserpens. The sequence goes on from NZ_JAXMOD010000002.1 coordinate 393,118, forward strand.
AAATCGTATTTCCCAATCGCAATCACAAAAATAAATTCGCAAAACGAAGAAACTCCAATTCAGGTTTATGACATTAAAAAAGGCGATCGTTTACTCATTAGAAATGAAGAATTAATTCCTGTTGATGGTATTCTTATTAATGGGAAAGCAAGAATTGATTACAGTTTCGTTACTGGAGAATCTGAAACGGTTAGTAAGCAATCTGGTGATAAACTATTTGCAGGAGGCAAACAAACGTCTGGAGTTATTGAAATGGAAGCTATAAAATCGGTTGAGCAAAGTTACCTAACTCAATTATGGAGTAATGATATTTTCAGTAAGAATAAAGAAGATGGCTTTACAACTTTAACCAATACCATTAGTAAACGTTTCACATTCATTGTATTAAGTATAGCTTTTATGGCTACTACATTTTGGCTCTTCACTGATGCTTCAAAAGCTATGAACGTGTTTACGGCAGTGTTAATCATTGCTTGTCCATGCGCAATAGCTTTATCTGCCCCTTTTACATTTGGTAATTTGCTCCGCATCTTCGGAAAGTTAAAATTCTATGTAAAAAATGCTTCAGTTATTGAACAGCTTGCAGGAATAAATACCATTATTTTTGATAAAACAGGTACAATCACTTCAAACAAAAGTAGTACTGCTAATTATGATGGAATCGCCTTAACTTCTTCAGAAGAACTGCTGCTAAAAAACACACTTCGCGGTTCTAATCATCCCTTAAGTAGAACATTATATAATATTTTAGAGGAACATAATATCATAACCTTAAATCATTTTGAAGAACATTTAGGCAAGGGAATTGAAGCCACACATAATAATGAACATATAAAAATTGGTTCAGCGAGTTTTGTTGGCGCTGAAGAATCAGCAGTACTAAATACAACGGTTCATGTTAGTACTAATAATCAATACAAAGGAAAATACACCTTTTATAATAGTTATAGAAAGGGCTTATCTAAATTATTTAATAAGCTAAAAAAACAATTTGATTTGGTTATTCTTTCAGGCGACAATGAAGGTGAATTTGAAAACCTGAAGAAATTACTTCCGGCGAAGACGAAATTAATATTCAATCAAAAACCAGACGACAAGCTAGACTACATTAAATATCATCAAACTGAAGGCGCTAAAGTGCTTATGATTGGTGACGGACTTAATGATGCTGGAGCTTTAGCTCAAAGTAATGTTGGCATTGCAATCTCTGAAAATGTAAATGTCTTCTCACCTGCTTGTGATGCCATTTTAGATGCTTCAAAATTTAATCAACTGTACAAATTTATAAAAGCTTCAAAAAGCGCAATTACCATTATAAAATGGAGTTTCGTTTTATCATTTATCTACAATATAATCGGACTTTATTTTGCGGTTACAGGTCAGTTAGCACCAGTTATAGCAGCAATTTTAATGCCGTTGAGTTCTATAAGTATAGTCGTGTTTACAACAATCGCAACAACTTTTGTTGGTAGAAAATTATCAAAATCATGAACAACTCATTAATACAAAAATATAATATTCCAGGTCCAAGATATACAAGTTATCCAACGGTACCCTTTTGGGATGAAGCCCAATTTACTAAAGACAAATGGCTAGAAACGTTTAAAACCTCTTTTAACGAAAGTAATAATGAACAAGGCATAAGCCTATATATTCATCTTCCGTTTTGTGAAAGTTTATGTACGTTTTGTGCTTGTCATAAGCATATTACCAAACGCCATTCTATGGAAGACAGTTATATAGATACGGTTTTAAAGGAATGGCTTTTATATGTTGATTTAATGTCTTCAACACCACTGATAAAAGAAATTCATTTAGGTGGAGGAACTCCTACGTTCTTCTCTTCTGAAAACTTAAGCAAGCTTATTAATGGTTTATTAGAACCTTCAGAATTACACGCTGATTATGAGTTTAGCTTTGAAGGTCATCCCAACAATACAACAAAGGAGCAACTTCAAACTCTTTATAGTTTAGGATTTACACGCGTTAGTTTTGGAATTCAAGATTATGATGAAACTGTTCAGAAAGCAATTCATCGTGTACAATCCTTTGAACAGGTAAAAAAAGTAACCGAATGGTCAAGGGCCATTGGTTATACGTCTATAAGTCATGATTTAATTTTCGGATTACCATTTCAAAATATAGATACGATGACCGAGAGCATAAACAAAACAAAACTTTTACGTCCTGATCGAATTTCGTTTTATAGTTACGCTCATGTACCATGGGTAAAAGGTGTTGGTCAACGTGGTTTTAATGAAAACAACTTACCCAAAGGAGATGAAAAAAGAGCACTTTATGAAACCGGTAAACAACTCCTAATTGATTTAGGATATGAAGAAATCGGCATGGACCATTTTGCTCTAAAAAGCGACCACTTATATAAGGCAACAATTAACAAAACATTACATCGTAATTTCATGGGCTATACTGCGAATACAACTCAACTCATGATTGGTTTAGGCATGTCTTCCATTAGTGATAGTTGGTATGGATTTGCACAAAATGTAAAAACGGTTAAGGAATATGAAACCATTGTAGATTCTGGAGAAATCCCAATAGTTAAAGGCCATATTTTAACCCATGAAGATTTGATTATTAGACAACATATTTTAAATATTATGTGTCAATTAGAAACCTCTTGGACCGATCAAAAATTAAAGTTTTCAAAAATAAATTCGGTTATAGAAGCATTAAAAGAAGTTGAAAACGATGGTCTAATTCAAATTGAAAACGAGGTTCTAAAAGTCCCTGAAGAGGCCAAACCGTTTATAAGAAATGTATGTATGGGATTTGATTTAAGGCTGCATAAAAGTCGACCAGAAACCCAGGTATTCTCAATGACAATTTAATTTTTTAAACATGACAAATATCATATTCTAAGAGTACAAACCAACGTAATTTTGAATCATAACTTCTAATAGGTATGAGTGTTATATATATTTTATTGAGTATCAGTATTATAGTTGCTATCGTGTTTTTTGTAGCGTTTATTACAGCAGTAAAAAGCGGACAATACGATGACAGTTATACACCTTCCGTTAGAATGCTTTTTGAAGACGAACTCGTTAAAGAGCAACCAAAACCATCTGTTAAAATCAAAAAAGACTAATTAAATTATGGAAGTCCAACAGTTTCATTACGACAACAAAATCGTCAAAAATTTTCTCTATGCTACAATGCTTTGGGGAGTTGTAGGAATGTTAGTAGGTTTACTACTTGCATTTATGTTTTTATTCCCAAATCTAACCGACGGCATTTCGTGGTTAAGTTTTGGTCGATTAAGACCTTTACACACCAATGCTGTTATTTTTGCCTTTGTAGGTAACGCCATTTTTGCAGGTGTCTACTACTCATCACAGCGATTGCTTAAAGCAAGAATGTTTAGTGACCTTTTAAGTAAGGTTAATTTTTGGGGTTGGCAACTCATCATTGTTGGCGCAGCAATTACGCTTCCATTAGGGTATACAACATCTAAAGAATATGCCGAATTAGAATGGCCATTTGATATTGCTATTGCTCTAATTTGGGTGGTTTTTGGCTGGAACTTAATTGGTACTATTCTTAAAAGAAGACAACGTCACCTCTATGTTGCCATTTGGTTTTATCTAGCAACATTTGTAACTGTTGCAGTACTCCATATTTTTAATAGTTTAGAAGTACCAGTTAGTGGATTAAAAAGTTATTCGGTGTATGCTGGTGTTCAAGATGCCTTAGTGCAATGGTGGTATGGTCATAATGCAGTTGCATTTTTCCTAACAACACCATTCTTAGGCTTAATGTATTACTTTGTACCTAAAGCAGCCAATAGACCAGTATACTCTTATCGCTTATCTATTGTACACTTCTGGTCATTAATATTCATATATATTTGGGCAGGACCTCACCATTTACTGTACACAGCTTTACCAGAATGGGCACAAAATTTAGGTGTTGCATTTTCAGTAATGCTATTGATGCCTTCTTGGGGAGGAATGATAAACGGATTACTAACCCTTCGTGGTGCTTGGGATAAAGTACGTACAGATCCGGTTTTAAAATTTATGGTTGTGGCAATTACGGGTTATGGTATGGCAACTTTTGAAGGTCCATTACTATCACTTAAAAATGTAAATGCCATAGGACACTTTACCGATTGGATTATTGCTCACGTTCATGTTGGTGCTTTAGCTTGGAATGGTTTCTTAACCTTTGGTATGATTTATTACTTAATACCAAGATTAGTAAAAACTAAATTATACTCTACTGCTCTAGCCAATGTTCATTTTTGGATTGGAACTTTAGGTATTATAATGTATGCATTACCAATGTATGTTGCTGGTTTTACTCAAGCTAGTATGTGGAAACAATTTAATCCTGATGGCACTTTAGTTTATGGAAACTTCTTAGAAACAGTTTCTGAGATTATTCCGATGTACTGGATGCGTGCTATTGGTGGAACACTATTTATTACTGGTATGCTTATTATGGTTTATAATGTTATTGTAACTATAATGAGAGGTAGCTCAGTTACTGATGAATTAGCTGAAGCTCCAGCTTTACAAAACGTATCTAAGAAACGTGTTGCAGGAGAAGGATGGCACACTTGGTTAGAGCGTAAACCTATTAAATTAACAATTTTAGCAACTGTTGCCATTTTAATTGGTGGTATTGTTCAAATTGTTCCAACCATTATGGTGAAATCAAACATCCCTACAATTAGCAGTGTACAACCTTATTCGCCTTTAGAATTAGAAGGAAGAGATTTGTATATACGAGAAGGTTGTGTTGGTTGTCACTCGCAAATGATTCGACCTTTTAGAAGTGAAGTTGAACGCTATGGAGAATATTCAAAAGCCGGAGAATTTGTTTACGATCATCCATTCCTTTGGGGAAGTAAACGTACTGGTCCAGATTTACATCGAGTTGGTGGTAAATATTCAGATAACTGGCACCTCAACCACATGTACGATCCGCAAAGTACATCTTCAGGTTCTATCATGCCAGCATATCAATGGTTAGTGAGAAATGAACTTGACAAATCTCTAACAGAAGCTAAAATGGAAGCAATGGTTAGTCTTGGTGTTCCTTATACGGAAGAAGAGATTGCTAATGCGCAACAGTCTATGTTGGAACAAGGTACTCAAATCGAGAAAAACTTGTATTCAGATCCAGATTTTGCTCAAACTTATGAAGCCGATAAACAAGCTGGCGGACAAGATTTTGTTGAAATGCGTAATCGTGAAATCGTTGCAATTATTGCATACTTACAGCGATTAGGAACAGACATTAAAGTAAAAGATGCTGAAGTAACATCAACTCAAAACTAATTTATCATGCTAAAATTTGTAAAAAACCATATGGAAAGTATCACAGGAATAGAAATCTATCCTATGATCTCCTTACTTATATTTTTCAGTTTTTTCGTCATCCTTTTCTGGTGGGTAATTACTGCAAAAAAAGACTATATCAATAAGGTGAGTAGCCTTCCTTTAGACAACCAAAACACTACAGAATTATGAGAAATTTTATTCCTTCATGGATAAGAGTGCCTGTTATATTCTTTATAATAATGGGAATCGTTGAATACACTATTGATTCAGGAGATCAACCTGCATTTATTGAAAAACCAATGGTATTACTTTTCTTGATATTAGTACTATTAATAATTATTGCAATTGAAGCCATAGTGTCTTCAATAAAAAATGTGTTGTACCAAAGTTTAGATGAAGAAGCCAAAGCTAGATTTGAATTAAAACAAACAGAACCTTCAAAAGCTATACAATGGATTAATAAAACCTATATTAAATTATTAGGTTCTAAACCAATAGAAGAAGAACATGATATCATTTTAGATCATAATTATGATGGTATTAAGGAATTAGATAACAATCTTCCACCATGGTGGTTATATGGATTTTATGCAAGTATCATTTTTGCTGCTATTTATTTAGTAAGATTCCATGTACTTAATGGAGAGAATCAATATGAAGAACTTGAATCTGATTTAGTACAAGCAAGAATAGATATTGAAGAATACAAGAAACACGCAAAGGACTTAGTCGACTTTAATACAGTAGAATTATTAACAGATGCTGGCGATTTAAAAGCTGGTCAGAAAATCTTTGAAATGAACTGTGTTGCTTGTCATAAGGCTGATGGTGGAGGTGGAATTGGTCCTAATTTGACCGATAAACATTGGATTTTAGGTGGTGGAATTAAAAACGTATTTAAAACAATTTCTGAAGGTGGTCGTGACGGTAAAGGTATGATCGCATGGAAACAAAGTTTAAAGCCAAATGAAATGGCTCAAGTTGCAAGTTATTTACTTCAATTTGAAGGTACAACTCCAGCTGAACCAAAAGCTCCTGAAGGTGATATTTGGATAGATGACAATGTTGCAACTGAAACTGAAGACCTAAAAGAGGATTAAATTTTTATTGACTTTACAGGGTAAGATCTGCTAAGCCTCAAAATTAGATTATCGTGAAGACACCTGAAAACGAAACATTTAGAGATAGCATTGGCACAATAAGTGAAGATGGCAAACGTGCTTGGGTATTTCCAAAAAAGCCAAGTGGCTGGTATTATGAAAAGCGGAAACTAGTCAGCTATGTGTTATTAGCCTTTCTATTTGCTGCACCTTTTGTCAAAATTAATGGCAACCAGTTTTTGATGTTCAATGTATTAGAACGTCGATTTAATATTTTCGGTTTTCCATTTTGGCCTCAGGATTTTCACTTGTTCGTCATATCAATGTTGATTGGCGTCATTTTTATTACGCTTTTCACGGTTGGTTTCGGACGTATTTTCTGTGGATGGATTTGTCCGCAGACCATATTTATGGAAATGGTATTCCGTAGAATAGAATACTGGATTGATGGTGACAGGAATAAACAACGAAAATTGCAACGTCAAAAATGGAATGCTGAAAAAATCAGAAAGCGCCTTTTAAAATGGTTTATCTTTTTAGTGATCTCCTTTTTAATTGCAAATGTTTTTTTAGCCTATTTAATTGGAAGTGATAAGCTATTAAAATACATTATAGATGGCCCTTTTGAGCATTTAGGAACGTTGTTTCCATTAATTATCTTTACTGGTGTTTTCTATTTTGTATTTGCATGGTTTAGAGAACAAGTCTGTATCATTGCTTGTCCTTACGGAAGACTACAAGGTGTTCTTTTAGATAATAAATCTATAATTGTCGCTTACGACCATAAACGAGGTGAAGCTGAAAATGGCAGAAAAAAGTTCAGAAAAAATGAAGATCGTGAAGCGCTTGGCCATGGAGATTGTATTGATTGTTTACAGTGTGTCAATGTTTGTCCAACAGGCATCGATATTAGAAACGGTACACAATTAGAATGTGTGAACTGTACAGCTTGTATTGACGAATGTGATCATATAATGGAAAGTATTAATCTTCCTAAAGGATTGATTAGATACGCAAGTGAAGATAATATTGAAAAAGGAAAGAAATTTGAATTTACACCAAGGCTAAAAGGCTATTCGGCAGTTTTATTTATTCTAGTTGGTGTCTTAGTTGGAATGCTTTTACTAAGAAATGATGTTGAAGCAAGAGTATTGCGATTGCCTGGTCAACTCTATGAGCATAAAGGCGAAACCATAATAAGTAATGTATTTACTTATAAGCTCATAAATAAGACTACAGAAAAGATAGAAAATGTCAATTTTAAATTACGCAAATACAAAGGTGAGATTAAATTGGTCTCAAATACAGGTTTAATTGAAGTTGAAGAACAAGGATTAGCTGAAGGCACTTTGTTTATTGAAATTGATAAAAGTGAACTTAAAGGTGATAAAAATAAATTAATGATTGAAGTTTATAGTGGTGAAGAACTCATTGAAACAACAACAGTAAATTTTTTAGGACCTAGGAGTTATAATTAAAAAACACACGTTATGAAACTAAATTGGGGAACAGGTATTGTATTAGCATTTATAGGCTTTATTAGCTTTATAATGTTCTTTATTATTCGCATGAATACAGATAATAAATATGATCATGATTTAGTGACCGAAAATTATTATAAAGCTGAATTAGAATATCAAAACGATATTGATAAAGAGAAAAATTCAAAAAATTTAGAATCTGATATAACCTGGAAACGTTCTGCCAACGGCTTAGTTCTTTCGTTCCCAAAGGATTTACAAGTAGCAGATATTGAAGGAAAAGTGTTCCTATATAGACCATCTAACAAGCAAGTAGACTTTGAAAGTTCAATTTCATTGTCTGATCACAATTTGCTCATACCTGACAATCGTTTGTTGGATGGTCGTTGGAACATTAAAGTAGATTGGAAATATAAAGGAGAATCCTATTTGTACAAAAAAGAAATTGTGTATTAAATGCTATGGTCTGCACTTATATTTGGCTTATTAGGAAGTTTCCATTGTGTAGGAATGTGTGGTCCTATAGCCTTTATGTTACCTGTAGATCGAACTAATTCCTTTAAAAAAATATCTCAAATAGTGACCTATCATTTAGGTCGATTATTAGCCTACGCTATAATAGGTTTGTGCTTTGGGATTATTGGCAAAAGCCTTTATATCTTTGGCATACAGCAGCAACTTTCAATTGCAATTGGTATTTTAATGATTATTGTAGTTCTTATTCCAACACACATATTTAATAAATACAATGCCTCAAAACCTTTATATCGTCTCATTTCAAAAGTAAAATCATCTCTAGGTAAAGCGCTTAAAAAGAAAACGGCAGATACTTTTTTAACCATTGGTTTTTTAAATGGATTTCTTCCTTGCGGTTTAGTGTACATGGCAGTTTTTGCATCACTAACCATGTCAAGTGCTTTCGAAAGCAGCCTATATATGATACTGTTTGGTTTAGGTACAATTCCCTTAATGACAACTGCAATTTATTTGGGAAAATTTTTAAATTCAACCGTTAAACAACGTATACAAAAAGCCATTCCTGTGTTTGTTATCATTATTGGTTTACTATTCATTATTCGCGGTTTAGGATTAGGCATTCCTTACCTCTCTCCTGCTCCAATTGTTGACATTTCTACAAGTGCAATTGACTGTCATTAGTGATTTCCAATCCTATTAAATAAACTGACTTTCATCATAGTTTTGGCAAGTGTATATTTGTAACTTATACTTATAATACATATGCAATGAAATCGATTCTTTTACTTACAGATTTTTCAAAAAGCGCAACTAATGCCATCCATTATGCAATGCATTTTTTTCAAGCTGAAACTTGTGTTTTTCATATTATGAACATTCATAAAGCTGGTACTTTTATTTCAGACGATTTAATGACTTCGCCTTCTGAAAACATATACGAATCGTTTACTAAAGCTCCTAAGAAAAAGCTTAATGCTCTTGTTACAGATTTAAAACACACCTACAATAACCCAAATCACACCTTCGAAATTAGTGTCGATTTTGATGTGTTTACAGACGCAGTTAATCAAAACATAAAGGCGAATGCAATCGATTTTGTAGTTATGGGATCTAACGGAATTACAGGTGCTTCAGAAATTATTTTTGGTAGTAATACCCTTAATGTTATTCGACAAGTTATGTGTAAAACACTTGTAATACCAAAAGGTTATAAATTTAAACCAATATCTAATTTTTTACTACCATTACAGGATAATGACGCTATAAAAAAGAAACAATTAGACGTCATCAACGATTTCACAAAACACTTTAATCTCAAATTGCATGTATTGAGAGTTTGCAATAAAAATGAGGTAAAACAAACGGTATCAAGTGATCAAAAGAAGCTAAGTACATTTGATTGTAAATATTCGGTTGAAGAAGACGTTACTTTTTATCAAGCGGTTACTGCTTATCTCAAATCTAATTCAATTGACATGACTGGTTTAATTGTACATGATAAATCATTTATAAAACGATTCTTTACCGAGTCACCAACTATAGAACTCAGCAAGATTATAAAATCACCTTTAATGATATTCCATACTAGAAATAATTAATTTAAAACCTTAATACGATGATTAAAAGTTTAGACAGAAAGGACTGCGAACTGATTTTAAAACAAAACTACATTGGTCATTTAGCGTATATCTCTAGAAACAGACCTTATGTTATTCCAATTACGTATTTCTTTGAAAATAATAAAATTATTTGTTATTCTGGTGAAGGACATAAAATTGATGCGATGCGTAAGCATGCTCCAGTGGCATTAGAAGTTTCAGATATTGAATCGGTTGACCATTGGCAATCTATTGCTGTTCATGGTAGTTATGAAGAATATGAAGGTAGTTCGGCAAAAGCGTTACTTCACGCTTTTTCATTAGGCATCAAAGATATTATTCTGAAAAAAGAGCACAGAGGTTTGAGCTTTATAAGTGAATTTTCAGCAAAAATAGCAAAGAATGATATACCAATTGTATTTGTTATTCACATTGAAGATATCACAGGTAAAATGCGTCGTAAATAATTTTCAAGTAAATGGAATTACTTTTCGGTCACGTTTAATAAAGTGAATTTTGTCATCTACGATAATCTTCTTTCTATAACCAAATAAATGAAATACTTTAATCGTTAAAAACAACGCTATTTTTCGGTTAGCCACTAGACAATAGTCGTTTACTGGATGCCTATTAATTCCTGGAAGCAATCTTAAAAACTGATGAAATTTCAAACTTCTTAAAACTGTTGAGATGACTAACCAAAATTTCGACAATTTTCTAACCACAAAAAAACCATCTTCGCCTTGTTTTTGATATAAAGGCATAAAGATCAAGCCATTTAATGGACTTTTAACTTCACTAATGCCATCATTAGCTAGCGACTGATGCTTTAATACAGGATTAAAATTTTTGAAACCAGGTTTCATTTTAAACTGATTAGATTCCGATAAACAATGTCTGTACATAATTTCATAAAATCCATTTTCTATATTAAGAATTCTATTACAGGTTAAATACTCAAAATCACGTTTTGAAACCAATCCTAATTTTTCCATTACCATCCATATAAAAGCTTCACAATAGAATACAGAATTTTCATCATCATGTTGTCCTGCTTCAAAACCAATAGACACATGCCCAAATTCATTAATATAGGATAATAACGGCCCATCTAAATATTCTTCAATCCCTAAAACAATTGGTATATTAAACTTACTAGCCAAATTTCTATTATTAAGAGAATCACTAATCGTAATAAATGGCACTGTAGGTGACGATGTGGTATGTAAGTCTACAAACACAAAATCTCCAAAACTAGAATCACAAATTTCCTTAATGGTATTATAAAGTTCACATTGCTCCTTTTTCTCCTCAAATTCATAATTACCATCATCATCTATACACATTGATTCTACCTCATCTTTTGTCCAAAGACGATTTAAATCAAAATCTTTGTATCTAACATTTGTTTTCAGGGCATTCATATTACCAAATAAGGCATAAAAATTTCCTTTTATGGTGATGTCATTTACGACAATATCGCTGATCACTTTTTGTAATCCATTTACACCTGCAGGTTCATTACCATGAATACCACCAATACATATTAGAGTGGTCGCATTGATATCATTAACTTGACTGTAGAAAATTCTATCTTTATTTGATGCTTTCATCATAGGTTTGGTCGCTTCTTTTATCATCTGCTATAGATTAAGTTTTTCTAAATCTGTTTGGGTAAGTATGCCTACTAATTCGTTATTATCTAGGATTGGTAAGCATCTTATATTATTTTCAAGCATAATAGATCGTGCCTCATCAATATCCATATCAGGATTTACGGCTATTATATCTTTTTGCATGACTTGTGATGCCGAATAATTATCAAATTTATTCACATCAGAGATGTCACTTGCTGAGATAATTCCAACAATTTTATTCTTGTCGTTTATCACTGGAATATGATGAATTTGCTTCCATTGCATAATATTCTTAATAAGCCTCATTGAATCATTCACATTGACAGTAAAAATCTGAGTAGACATGACTTTATGAACTTTATCATGAGAACTGGCATCTTTTCGTGCCATTGGTTTTGCTAATTCCCATTCGCTAACAGGTACATTTTTCAATTGATTTTTATGCATGTGATAGGTTAGTAATATATTAGCTTCATCTCTAGATACGTTTTCTTGTAACATTCTACTGCTTCTAACTAACCATTTACTTCCAGTAGTGTTTTTATCAATTCGCTCTTTTATGATATTAAGATAAAACTCAATATCTGCGGCATCTACATTCGCTTTTAAAAGTCCGTCTTGAGCCGTTGGCAATAAGATTTTTTTTACTAATTTTTTTGCTGAAATACCTTTTCCAAACCAATTGAAATAGGTATCCATCCCAGTACGAGCCGCTTTTATAAAATTCCCTTTGGCATCTTTAAAAGCCATACGTTTCCAAATCGATTTACAATCGTCTGGCATTCCTAACATGACACCAACCCAAAACATGGCATTGGCAATTTCATCTTTAATACTTGGTCCTGATGGAATGTATCTATTTTCAATTCGTAGATGTGCTATATTTTGATGAACGCCATAACAGACTCTATTCCATTTATACAATGTTCCATTATGCAATCCAATGGCCTTAAGATCTGGTTTAATTCCGTTTTTTAAGTCTTCAATAGGATTTCCCGTTAAATCTGCAGTAACTAAAGGTGCATATCGCGCAACATCATCTGTAAACACTTCTATGATTGAATTTCGAATCCAATCATTTCCAAAGCTAACTCTGGCTTTTTGCTCTCTAAGTAATTGTGATGCATTTCTTAAATCTATACTTTGTTGAAATAAGGCAATTCGCGTTTCACTCCACAATTCTCTTCCTAACAACATTGGCGAATTGGTCATCACAGATAAAATTGGTCCTGCAATAGCTTGCGACCAATTATACTGATCTACTATTTTATCTAGGTCTATTTGTAAATGCACCTGAAAACTGGTATTACAAGCTTCAAATAAAATAGATTCATGATCTAAAATAAGTTCATCTATACCTCTAACTTTAACCCTAAAATCGTCACCTCTAACTTTTCTCATGACATCATTTAGAACTTTATAGCGTTGGTGAGGTGTCATGTTTTCAAACACAAGATCCTTCCTTTTAAACGTTGGCAAAATTCCAGTTAGAATGATTTTGTTATCATCTATATCTTGAGCTGCACTATGTGCTTTATCAACTAAATTAGAAAGATCGGTTTCTAATTGTGAAAAGCATCTACTTTTAAGTACTAGAGGATCTAAATTGGCCTCTACGTTAAAAAGTCCTAACTCTGTAGTAAAGTGAGGATCATTAATTTTATCTAAAATTTCTAAGGCATTAAACGAAGGTCTATAGTATTTATCAACGATACAAAATTCTTGTTCGGCACCAATACGCTGAATACCTTTTTCGAAGGCATCAGATTTAATCATCATATCCAAAGCCTCTATATCATTTAGCAAATGATTTATAAAGGCCTTCCTTTCTGTTTTATTAGTTATTGGTTTAACCGACTGTGATCCCATAATACTTTCGTAATATCCTCAAATTTAATCTATTGAATATCTAGATTTCATGACTTTTGTCATAGTATTCAGCATGTTATATGTCTATCTTTAATAAAGAATTTAAAACCTAATAATTATGAAAAAACGTACTCCAGTGTCAACAATAATGACTAAGAATATTATTGCAGTGAATAGAACAGATGATTTGGAAACTGCAGAAAAACTATTTAAACAAAATAAAATAAGACACATTCCAGTCGTTTCAGGCGATGTTATTATTGGAATGCTAAGTTTTACCGATTTATTACGAATTAGTTTTGCTGACGCTACAAATGAAGACGATACAGAAGTTGATACAGTCGTATACAATATGTTTACTATAGATCAAGTTATGTCGAAAAATGTCGTCACAGTTAATTCAGAAACGACGATTAAAGATGTTGCTGAAATATTAGCAAAAAATGAGTTTCATGCCTTACCAGTAGTTGATAATGGTGAACTTGTAGGTATTGTTACTACTACAGATTTAATCAACTATTTGATTGAACAATTTTAAAACCTTAACATTGAAGCATAAAAAAAGAGTTAGTTTTCTAACTCTTTTTTTATGCGTTTATATATCGATGTTTAGATCTTAAACGTAATTACTGGCAAGGTTGAATGATTAGCAATATCTTCACCTATACTTCCGCTAAAAAAGTGTGCAATTCCTCGACGGCCATGAGTTGGCACAGCTATTAAATCACCTCCTATAATATTAGCAAAGTTTAGCACACCTTCTTCCACTGTATAATCTGATATATAGTGAATATCATTGAGCTTATTTAAGTTACCATCTGCCTTTTCTAGAAAGTTAGCAACCGTAGCTTCCATTTCTGTTGAACTTTGAAACCGTTCACCTGGTAAGTTCACATATAAGAGTTTTAAGTTAGAACTTGAATTTTCAAAAAACTGACAAGCTTTAACATAAGGCTTGATCATTTCTTCTGAAAAATCACTCGCAAAAACAACGGTTTCAAATCGAAGATCAACTGGCTTTTGTTTTACAATAAGGACAGGAATGTTAGAATATCTAACCACCTTTTCGGTATTGGAACCAACAAAAATTTCTGAAAGTCCACTTGACCCATGAGAACCCATAACTATTAAATCAGCATTGTGTTCTTCGGCAACATCATTAACTTCTCTAAATACTTTAAAATGTTTTACAACTGGTGTAACCATTAAGTCTTTTAAATAGTCTTTATCTAAAAACTCTGTAAATCGCTTTTCGGCAAGTTTCAGAAAAAACACAGTTTGCATTTGTTGTTCATCATTTGAATCTATAAGCACATTATTAGCCATTTCTAACATATGCAAAGCAATAATTTCGGCATTATTTTTCTTAGCCAAAATTGCAGCAGTTTCAAGTGCATATTCTGAATGTTTAGAAAAATCAATTGGCACAATAATTTTATTCATAATGTAAAGTTTTAGTGGTTTAAATTTTAAGTTGATGAGCAATAACGGTAAATCCTACTCCTTAATTATGCTATAAAGGTATTGTCTTGGGGTTTAAATAAAAATGACTTTTATCATATAGATATTTAAACCTTAATTAATTTTAGTGCGAATTAAATATTCATTATATTTCAAATTGAATTAATGACTAAAACACTACACAATGAAACACAAAATTTTAGGACTTGCACTAGTTACATTATGCTTGTTTGTATCCTGTAAAAGCGATAAAAAAGAAACAGAAACTGTTGTTGAAAATGAAGCGACAGAAGCAACTACTGAAGTTACAACTGAAACTCGTAAAGAGACTGAAATAAAAGAAAAACCAGCTTACTTTTCTGAAAAACGAAAATTAACCATGAGTCTAGACTCCAAAAGTGGTAGTACTGCTACTGGTAATATTGTGTTTACTCAAGAAGATGGTATTGTTACTATGATTGCTATATTAAGCGGATTGTCAGCTGGAGAACACGCCATTCATATTCATGAAAAAGCAGATTGTTCTTCTGATGATGGTAAATCATCAGGTGGACATTGGAATCCTACAGCTCAACCACACGGAAAATGGGAAGATGCTAAGGGATACCATAAGGGTGATATTGGAAACTTTACTGCAGATGCTAATGGTCATGGAAGCATCACGCTAGTTACTGGCGAATGGTGTATTGGTTGTGGCGACGCTACCAAAGATATTTTAGGAAAAGCCATCATTGTACATCAAGGTGTAGATGATTTCACTTCGCAACCTTCTGGTAATGCTGGAGCTAGAGTTAGTTGTGGAGGTATTATAGAATAAACCACAGAAAAATAATATTTTGAAAAGAGCTCTAATGTGATATTATAGCTCTTTTCTTATTATATTTACCAGTCTAAATTAAAAACACTGCATGCAACTAGAAACACTAATTTCTCAATTTCAACAGAAAGACGAGAAAGCATTTGAACAACTATACACTATGTATAGTGAAAGTATGCATGGTGTAATTTATAATATTGTTAGAGATCATGACATTGCAGAAGAAGTCATGCAAGATGTCTTTGTAAAAGTGTGGCACAATGCAAGCAGTTATAATGCAAGTAAAGGACGCTTTTTTACATGGATTCTCAATATCTCAAGAAATGCAGCTATTGACAAAACGCGATCTAAAGCCTTTAAGAATTCTGGTAAAAACCTCGATGCCCAATTTTTCGTAGATATCTTAGAAACAAGCGACAATTTAAATGATAAAACCGATGCCATCGGAATTAAGAATTTTGTTGGCAAATTGGCAAAAAAATGTATTGAAGTTATTGAACTCCTGTACTTTAAAGGATACACGCAAAAGGAAGCTTCAGAAACCTTAGACATGCCCATAGGCACTATAAAAACACGAAATAGAAACTGTATTAAAGAATTACGCCAAATGGTGTTAGGCACATAAAATGGATAGTAACGCTTACATAAACTCTGGACAATTAGAACTGTATGTTGCAGGTCAGCTTTCTGATCATGACAATAAAGAGGTTTATGAACTCATGCGTCAACATCCCGAAATTCTTGAAGAAGTATTAGCTATAGAAGCCGCTGTCATGAAATTATCTGCAGCAATGGCACCACCTAAAACTGAACAAACACTACAACGTATTAAAGACGAATTACGTTTTGGTACTGATCCTAAGGTGGTACAAATGACACCACCAAAAACCAATTGGTTAGCCTATACAGGCTGGGCAGCAGCTATTCTTGTTGGAGCAGGTTTATTATGGACACTCAACCAAAACAAACAATTGGAAGTACAATTGAGTGATGCAGATATTGAAAAGGCGTATTTAGAAACACAAATTGAGGCTGCTAAAACAAATTTAGCTGCAAAAGATAATTTATTAACGATCTTACGTGATAGAAATATCATTTCTGTGCCATTAGGCGGACAAGGTAATTTTGCCGACTCCTACGCTAAAGTGTATTGGAGTAAAGCCAATAATAGCATTTATTTAGATGCTCAAGGTTTACCAGATGCTCCAGAAGGTAAAGTTTGGCAAGTATGGTCATTAACTTTAAACCCATTAACGCCAACGAGTTTAGGTACGATTGCAGACTTTAATACCGACGAGAACAAGATCTTTACTATTGCCAATGCTAACGAAAGTCAAGCCTTTGGGATTACTTTAGAACCGTCAGGTGGAAGCACTACACCAACCATGGAGCAACTGCATACTTTAGGAGTTGTTGCGCCTTAAATCTTAAATATAACGATTTGTTTGAATTTTACTAGTGCAGAACATTTTCGAAAAAAAAAGATGAATATTAAATTTAACGAATCAGAAAATTCAATAGAAATTAAAGATAGACTTAAAATTCAATATCTGATATTTAATTTAATGTTTATTTCCAATATGGCAAACTCAATAATTCGATTACTGGATAGGAATAAAACTGAATTTGGTATGTATGAATATTTTTTGTTTGTAATGGGAATTGGTTCCTTATTTGGTCTCTATTACTTAATATTCAAAAAATCCACAGCGGAAAAAATTAACCTAGAAGAAATTGAAGGTCTCAAAGAATTATCTATTTTAGGAAAAAAGAGTTTTACTTTAGAATTAAATAATGGAAAAAGTAGAGATTTGGGTAGATTTAATAATGAATCTGAACTTAAAAACTTTTGTGGTTTATTAAACAAAGTCGGAATTGCCACCAAATAAAATCGTTGCACAACATCGTGCATAATTCACTGCTCGTACTCGCATATTTACAAACAATGACTCCGATGAGAATGTAACTACGCTAAAACTACCGACAACATCGTGTATACTTAATTGCTTGGATCTTGCCTGCTTCAAAAATCCTGCAGATTTTCTTACTGGCTCGTTATCTTTTGCTAACTTAGTTCTTGTCAATGCAACCAACCACACACGAACACATTGACAACATTACAAATGAAGATAATCAACTATGTATTAATTCTACTCCTAGTAATTTCCTTGACATCCTGTAAAACAGAGAATAAGGAAGCAAATAAATTCAAAGTAGACTATAATGGTGCTTTAAAACATATGATGCATAAAGGAGATATTTCTGCTAAAGTAGATTTAAAAGCCTTTGCACATAAAGACCATTTTTACGCACTTGGAGCGCTTGAAAATCTTAAAGGAGAAATTCAAATATTCGACAGCAAACCATTTAACACCATGGTTATTGACAGTACGTTGCGCTTTGACACAACGTTTGATAAAAAGGCAACACTTCTTGTGTATGCAACAGTTAACAAATGGAAATCATTTAATATTCCTGAACATATTGTGACTTATAAAGAATTAGAAAACTACATTGAGCAAACGGCTAAGAAACATCTCATAACCATTGATGAGCCATTTCCTTTTTTATTAGAAGGAACACCTAAGTTTATAGATTGGCATGTCATTAACTGGAAAGATGGAGATATGGAACATTCACATGAAAAACACGTGAACTCTGGACTCAATGGCACTTTAAAAAAAAAACAGGTTGAAATGTTAGGATTCTATTCGGATTCACATCACGCAATTTTCACACACCACACCACCAATATGCACATACATGTTAAAACAAAAGACAATAAATTAGCTGGACATGTTGATGGTTTAACTTTAGAAAAAGGTATGGTTCTAAAATTACCATATCTTAAATAATAAGGTTGCAGAACACCGCATATAATCATTTGCTCAATCTCTGTGTCCTTGAATAATCCTAAGGATTTCCTATTTACTCATTTTCTTTCACTACTTTTAAACAAAGCATGAACGAACATGTTTTACGCCATTAAAAGATTTTCATGAACATAAATTTATTGTCTTGTGATGCACAGCGACCAGATAAAAGAGGGATTTCCAAATGCATTGCAGAGATTTCATCTAACATTAATGAATCCTTGGCATCCGAACTTACAAACATACTCTTAGAAGGCGATGCTGTTGTTATTGAAGTGACAGATAAAAATTCTGGTTCGGCTTTGAGAGCCTTACGAAAACTAAATATAGATTACGAAATTTTATAATAAATAACGATCATGGCAAAAAGTAAAGACGCAAAAAAGAACGTAAAAAAAGAAGCCACACTATCTCCTAAAGAGAAAAAAGCAGCAAAGCGATTAAAGAAATCTAAATAATAAGATTGGTGTACGTAACTTGAAAATGCTATAACTTCTTCCTTATCCTTTTGACTCAAAACTGGGCAAAGTATATCAAAAGGCATAAAACTCTATTATGAATACTGCAATTTCAGGTTATTTTTATAGCTGATTTTATCATATCAGTGTTTTGCGTGTGTCATTTTTATGTATCTCACAATAATCTTCAACTAATTGATTTTTAAGGCTAATTCTATTAAAAATTATAGAATTTTGATGGCTAAAATTAGCCTATGATTAATGCATATATAAAAGGAACGGGATCTTATGCTCCTAAGAATATTGTTAAAAATGATTTTTTTGAAACCGTTGGTTCTTCAGATAAATGGATTTTCGAAAATCTTGGAATTAAAGAACGACGCATTTCAACTGGCGAAACCACTAGTGATTTAGCCTATAAAGCTGGAGAATTAGCTATTGAAGATGCCAATTTATTACCAAGTGATATTGACCTTATTATAATTGCAACAGCAACAGCAGACAGACTTGCGCCTTCTTGCGCTTGTTTTGTACAAGAAAAACTGAAGGCAACAAATGCAGTTGCTTTCGATATTTCGGCTGTTTGTTCTGGTGCTTTATTTGCGACATCTACTGCTGTTCAATATATAAAATCTGGCATGTATAAAAATGTGCTTGTCATTGGTGCAGATACATTTTCAACAATAACCGACTGGACACGCAGAGATGCAGTATTTTTTGGCGATGGAGCAGGTGCTATTGTACTTTCAGATACCATTGAAGATAAAGGGTTTATCGATTTTGTTTTACATACTGATGGTACTGGAAAAGAACATTTTACCATTCCAGCTGGTGGATCTGAAAAACCAGCTTCAAATGACACGACTACTACTGGAGGACACTTTTTCCAAATGAACGGTCCGGAAGTTTATAAAACGGCTATTGATGTAGTTCCAAAATGTATAACCGAAATACTTTCAAAAAACAAACGATCAATAGACGATGTTAAATTCCTATTACCTCATCAACCAAGTATAAAAATTCTTCAAGAAGTTGCAAAACGAGTCCATCTTCCTTTCGAGAAAGTAAAAACCAATATGGATCGATATGCAAATACTTCGGGAGGTACAATTCCAATAATTCTTGATGAAACCTTAAAAAGCAACGAATTTGAAGATGGAGATTTATTATTATTTGCTGCTGTTGGTGCTGGTTGGACTTGGGGAACTGCGCTGTATAAATGGTAAACTTAAACCGTAATTTTTTCTAAAACTAGACCTATGCTTGCAAATACAACATTCTTAATTACTGGAATTGCCGATAAACATTCTCTTGCAATGTTTGTGGCTAAAGAGATTATAAAACAAGGCGGTAAAGTCATTTGTACTGGACTTGGAGTGAGTTCGCATCATGAAAATTTATCTGAAAAAGCGAAAGCATTTTTAAATAAAAACTTTCAAGACTTTAAGTTAGCAGTTACTGAAGAACTAGGTGATACTTCAGTTGAAATCCTAGATGTTACTTTGGATGAAAATATGGAATCATTCGCTGCTAAACTTTCAGCAAAAAACATAAAATTAAACGGTTTCCTTCATGCTATTGCGATGGATAAAACCATTCGTAATAAGGAAGTAAAACCTTTATTAGACGTTACTAAAACTGAATTCTGTGATACCATGAATGTGTCTGCATATTCACTTATTCGATTAACCCATTATTTGTTGAAATACAAGGTGCTTCAATCTGGAGCTTCTATTTGTTCACTTAGTTATATTGCTGCGGCTAAAGTTACGTTTCATCCGTACCGAAATATTAGTATTGCAAAAGCCGCTTTAGAAAGAATCACTGTGGAACTTGCAGACGAACTCGGAAGATCACATGACATTAGAGTTAATGTCTTAAGATTTTCTCCATATATGGGAAGCAAGGCAGGAAATGCTACATTAAATGAAGACGATATTAAGACTTCCAATTCAATGAGTCCAATAGGAAATGCCAAGCCTATGGATCTTGCTCATGAAATTGTACATCTTTTTAGACCAGGACTTTCAATTACAGGAGAGATTAGGCACGTTGATGGAGGCTATCACATTACTGGATAATTTTTAAACTATATATCATACAACAAAAAACACCTGTTCTTAAATAAAAACAGATGCTTTCCACTAACAAAAACTCTAAACATACCATATCTCCATATGGTAACCCTTATAAATTATAGATTGGTTAATGTTAGTTCCCTAAACAAATAATTGTGCTTTAAAACCTATAAGCAATCATAAATTTCAAAATGGTATCCGTTTCATGTGAAAAATAAAGATGATCAATAATACCATTCGACCCTTCTAGTATAGGATCTATACTGAAATTGTTATTATCTATATTCAAAACATTCTCTATTGACAAGCCTAAACTTAATTGTCCAACGGCATAACTTAGACCCAAATCTAAATAGTAAAATCCTGAGAAATCATAACTATTGTTTTCATAAGGCAACTCCTCTTCCAACCTAGAATTGATGCCAACAACAAAATTTCCTTGCTCATAATTAGCCAATTGAAGCGTATACATATCACAAATGCTTAGCACTGAAAATTCATCAGTTGGTGTACTTTCATCAAAATTAAAATCAATAGCCTTAGACGTCAAGTTATCTAAATCTAAGGGCATTGGTCGTAACTCTTGTGCGAGTAGTTGTCCGACACTCAAGCAAATTAAGAGATATGTAATACCTTTTGTGTTCACCTGTTATAGATTTAAAATTTTAGCTTCCATCGTTGGACCCAATTCATAAATACTAGCAAGCAATTCTTCCTTCAACGGCATAACATCTTTACGTTTTCCTGCGGCTTTATAAATTTCAGCGACATGATATAAAGTCTCTGGTTCAAAGGTTTTATTAATAATATGTGCATCTACAATTTGAAGTGCCTCTTCTAAATTTCCATCATTAAAATAAGACCAAGCTAATAAGTCATACGACTGTGGTGTTGGTCTGTTTTCAACTTCTATTTTCGCTATGGTAATTGCAGAATCTATTTTTGTTTTAGATGCTGCAAATAGCAGTACGTTATATTTGTTATACATATCACCATAGGCTTTGTTTTTCATGGCATTTTTGTATAATACCAACTGTTCTTCAACCAAAGTGTTATTAGTCATGTACTCAGCAATTTCAGCCTTTAGTAAAAAGTAATCTGGAGCCACATAGGTTTCGGTGACTGCATTAAGAATTCGCAAGGCTTCCTCTGGATTTTTTTCATGAGAATACACAATCCAAGCAATTCCCTTTTTAGCATAAGCGTCATTTGGGTCTAATTCTAGGGCCTTTAAATAATGTAGGTACGAGTTTTCTATATCACCAGCATGACCATAAAAGTCAGCAATATTGGTGTACGACCATTGTTTTAAAGAAGAGATATTAGATGCTTCAGCAATGACCATTGCCTTTTCCATGTATTTAATGGCTGCATCTAAATTTCCAATGTGATCACTCCATTTTGATAAACGAATGAGATAATCAAAATCACTAAAACTTTTAAAGGTTAATAAATAGTTGTGTGCCAACTCATAATTACCGAGTTCTAGGTGCACATCAAATAACATTTTGTTTGTTTCTTGAAGGTCTTCACTTAAAAGTTCTGCTTTAGTTAAATGCTCAAGTGCTTCTTTAAATTTATGTTGAGAAATATAATTATAAGCTAAGCTTTTTAAATATGCTGCATTATTATACTTGGTGATCTCATTAACCTCTACTAAGTGATCTTCAGCTTTTTTAAGGTATTCAACTTGACCTGTAGCTGAAAAGTAATCGGCATAGGTTGATGCTAATTTTCCAATATATGGAAACTGATTTGGTGTTTTTGCTAATTTTTCAGACCAAAATACTTCGTTTTGTTTGGCACGTTCCAGTGCTTCATTTTCTGAAACATTTAGGTAGCTGTTATAATCGTTAGCATTTGTGATTTGCGTTTGAGTTTCTTGTTTACAATTTGTGAACAGAACCAAGGCAAATAGTATTAGAATAAGATTGTGTTTAGAGTTCATCATTTAAATGTTTTGAGTGAGAGTTTTTGTAATTATACTCCAAAACAGGAACCTTAGGCTCTTGTTTTGGAGTACTTAATGGTCTACCAAGGCGAAGCCAAGTAAGGAAAAGATGAAGAGAATGCTTTGTCGTTAGCATTTACATTATCATTGGTTAATCCTGGATTATCAGCACCTGTTGGTCCACCAAATATTAGAAGTAATTCTGTTGTAATTACGTCGTCACCTAATGCACGACCAGTTAAAACATTTGTACCATCAAAAAATGTTGTAGTTCCAACTAAAGACACTGTTAATACATCTGTAGCTAGAGCACCTGTAAATTGTTCGGCATTAAAACCTAAAGCATTTGTATATGCAGGATCTGCATGTGCAGGATTTAAAGCTTCTAACTTATTTTGAAATTTTGTTTGAAAAGCCGCATTTTGGCTTGAAGGCACTGTCACATTAAACGTGCTCTTATCGGCAGCACTCACAAATACTGTATTTATCGCTGGTCTACCCATTTGGTCTTCTTGCGCATAAGTTCCAGTAAAATTTGGAGCCGTTGGTCCTGTTGCAATCGTATTGTCATCATCACTACAATTGTATGCTGTAAACGATACAAGCATTGCGATGGCTATTAATTTTATATTGTTAAGTTTCATAATTTTTGTGTTTAAAAGATTAAAGTTTTTATTGTTTTCTTTTTGATTCAACCCAAATATTTACTGAGTCTCCACTACCAACCATATCTTTTGGCAATTCAACAACAATTGAAAGTACATTAGTACCTGCAAACGTATCTGAAGCAAAACCGTCACCAGTTCCAGCTGGTAAAAAAGCACCTTCTTCCATACCATCTCCATCATCATCACCAGGTGTTACAATTTGAGTATAGCGAACAAAGTCCATAAAGAATGGATCATCACGTGGACCAGCAAAAAAGCGCATTCCGTTATTGGTTTCAACAATTGCATTACTTCCATATTCAGTAATATCTACAGAATTAATTTCGGCTGTCGAAACGATGGTACTATTTAGTCCTGCTTGTGAAGGAGCCGTTGGCCCAAAGAAATACATTTTCCCATCTCTTGCAATGGCTTGAATTACTAGGTCTTCAATAGCATCACTATTGTTGTCAATATTAAATTCGTAAAGCACATTTTCATCAAACACTGCTGTTGATGTATTAGCAGGACTCATAAGTCCTTGTACGTTGGCCACAAATACAATATTGTCTGTGTCTTGAGCTTGAAATCCGTAGATGTCTGTGATATCACTTGAACCACCTGCAATTGCTGGAGCATCAATGTGATCTGCTGCAATTGTAAAAAAGCCTGCAACCGCAATCATTGCAACTCCAATTAAAATTTTTGATTTTTTCATAATAATGAGATTTTTGTTAATTATTTGTTTGTCTCTGGAAACACTTACGAAGAAATCAAGGTTGCGGTTTTATTTAATTTTAGTAATTCAAATAAAAACCGTTGAACGAACAGATAAAAAATTAACTTTGCACTGATATTAAACCTAACGTATGAATCCATCTACAGCTGGCTGGATAGAAAAATTTTGTTCGCAAATTTCTAAAAAAGGAATTCCATTTGAGGATTACCATAGCTTGTACTCTAGTTTGAAAGATTACGGATTTATTTATGGTGTTAACGTTAGCATCACAGATAAGGTCGATAAAACCCTTACCTATTCTGAAGATGAACTCGCAAAGGTTAACCTCATCACAGGATTATATCACATTTATTATTTCCGTCATGGTGAGGTCAAACCAAAAGCCTTTATTGAAACCCTACTCAATTTTTACAAATCGTTAGAAGTTTCTGATTTATCGCTTTGGGATAAATTGGTGATTGGAAAAAGTTCACCTTCAATGCTGGAGCGATTAATTCACGACAGGGTTCAAATTGATGATAATGTTATCACTCGAAATTTTAATAATTCGATTACCAATTCATTATTGTTTGTAGATGTATTAACCTTTGATAGTTATTTATCTGAAACGATAGAGCCAAAATCATATGCTGCACATCTTGAAAGTATTATCATTGGTACTTTATATCAGTCTTTAAACTCTAAAAGTAAAATTACAGATTATGATAAGCAGATTATTGAGGTGATTGAAGCGTCAACCACCTTTCCTGATTTAGATGTTGAAATAGAAGATCTTATTTATGACATTGATTATGATATCAATACCAATGAAAAAAAATACCTTATTGATTTGATGTGTTTGTCTATTTGGGATGATGAAATTCTTGAGAAATCTGAATACCAGTTTTTAATGCAACTCGCAAAACGATTAGATTTTAAGCCTAATGAAATTCAGGATTCTATTTTGTGCGTGTTTAACTTTCATACGGCACACAAAAAGGAAGTGCTCTTATTTCAGCATAAAAATCCGATATCCAACTTTTATGAAAACTCATCCTATATTGTAACAAAACTGATAAGACGAAATAGTAAACGTATTATAAAAGAAGTCAGACAGAGTAAAGAATTGATGTTACTCATTACAAAATCTACACATTCAGAATTAAGTAAAGAAGAACAAAAAAAGTTACAATCTCAACTCATTGATGTATTAAAAACCATTCCTAGTTTAGCCATTTTTATGCTTCCAGGAGGAGCCATTTTATTGCCATTATTCGCAAAACTGATTCCCAATTTATTACCATCGTCATTTGATGACAACCGAATTGAAGAGTAAATTTCAATATTAAATTCTCCTACACGTAACAATAGGCATTAAATTGCGTCCAATAGTAAATGGCATAAAACCTGTGATGGATGACAAGTAAAACTTCATTTTTTAAAGC
Source organism: Psychroserpens sp. (assembly GCF_034670085.1). Lineage (GTDB taxonomy): Bacteria > Bacteroidota > Bacteroidia > Flavobacteriales > Flavobacteriaceae > Psychroserpens. Next base: position 419,040 of record NZ_JAXMOD010000002.1, read on the forward strand.
AACTAGCATAGCTTTCATAATTCCAATGACCTTAATTTTAGCATTAATCCTTCTGCTAAATTCTACGGCTTTTACATCCCATCAAAATACATTATCGACATTCATTACGATTGATTTCATTATCACCATTCCACTGGTCTATTTCTTATTAATTAGAAAGACTAAGATTTCAAATCTTACAATTGCACCATGTCTTATTATGTGTGTTATTATAGCTTCTTATGTAATTCCTATAGCAAATCAAGACAGCTTAACCTTAGCCAAAACGTGGTTAATTCCAATAGTAGAATTAAGTATTCTTACTATAGTTGTTCTGAAGGTTCGAAAAGCCATTCAATATTATAAAGAAGCAGCACATCATCATCAGGATTTTTATAGTATTCTTCAAGACACCTGTAAATCTATATTTCCTGGTGTAGCAGCAAAACTTGCAGCCAATGAAATTGCACTTTTGTATTACGGTTTTTTTAATTTTAAAAAAATAGAGCTCCAACCTAATGAATATACAAATTATAAAGGTTCTGGTATTTTATCAACGCTTGGTGCTGTGATTTTTGTAGTGGCAATTGAAATGGTAACGATTCATTTCTTAGCAGCAAAATGGAGTACGATATTGGCATGGATTTTAACTGGATTAAGTATTTATTCTGCTTTGCAACTCATAGGCATTATTAGATCTGTTCCAAAACGACCGCTTGTCATAAATGATAATGAATTGATTCTGCGCTTCGGAATGCTTAGCGAAACCATCATCCCGATGGATGCCATTGAAACTATCGCTTTAGCAAATTCATCAGATTTTGATAAAGAGAAAACCACAAAGACCTTATCCTTACTTGGCGAATTAGAAAATAGCAATGTCGTAATGCATTTAAAAACACCTCAACAGTTGCAGTTTATCTACGGAAAGCCAAAAAGCTATACCAAACTATTATTGTTTGTTGATAATAATCAATCATTTAAAACTGAAGTTGAAAAGCGCCTTTCAAAATAATACGACCATGGAATTGATAAACTACTACGAGTTATTAAACGTTGAAAGCTCAGCAGATTTAGATACGATTAAAAAAGCATTTAGAAGAGAAATAGCATTATATCATCCTGATAAGAATACTTCTGAAGGTGCAAAAGTGCAATTTGATTTGCTAGTAGAAGCTTTTGAAATGTTATCAGACTCAGAAAAGCGAAAAGCTTATGATGAGATGTTATCGACTTCAGCAACCAACAAACCCGTAAGAATTGAACCAAAACAGCAAGAACAATACACAGAATGGAAAAAGGAAGCAAAGAAAAAATCGGAAATCTATTGGTTATCTGATTTATCTGATTTGCTCGTCCTTGATTTATTTCTAGATGTTGGTTTAAGTAGTCTGTTTTCTGGTACTGATAATTTACTTGATGGATTGGGAGATTCGCTTGGAGATATCTTCGATATATTTTAAGACAACCAATCTTTAAACTCTTTTACGCGTTCTCTAGCGACAATAACATCTTGCTCTTTATAGGAATTTAATTTTATTTGTAACCTAGAGTTGGTATAACTTACCATATCGTTTATCGCATTAATATTCACAAAAAACTTACGACTAACTCTAAAATACTTGTGAGGTTCTAATTCATCTTCTAATTGTTCTAAAGTTGTGTCCAGTAAATAATTACGTCCTTCAGAAGTATAAGCATAAGTACCTTTGTTTTCACTATAGAAGCATTCGATATCATCAATGTTTATCAACTTTAAATGTTGACCTACTTTAACTGAAAAACGCTTTTTATACTCGCGCTCAATAGGATTCACTAGAAGTTTTTTTATGTCGTTAAAATCTAAAGTAACCGATTGTTGCTTAGGTGCACGCTCTTTATATTTTGAGACAGCTTTCGCTAGATCATCCTCATCAATTGGTTTTAGCAAATAATCAATACTGTTTAATTTGAAGGCTTGCAATGCATATTCATCATAAGCTGTTGTGAAAATTACAGCAGAATTAATATCAATAGCTTCAAAAATTTCAAAAGACAAGCCATCACTAAGCTGAATATCTAAAAAGATTAAATCGGGATGCTCGTTATTTTGAAACCATTCTATTGATTCTTCAACAGAATGCAACATGGTTTGAGCTTCCAATTGCAATTCAGTTAACATACGTTGCAGTCGTCTTGCTGATGGTTTTTCGTCTTCTATGATAATGACACTCATGTATTTAATTTAATTTTAGGTGATTATTAATTAGTATTATCAGTTATGATTATTCGTAACGGTCGACAGGATTAGAGTCTTTATCCATAAGCTCTTTAATTTTCTTACTTTCCCAGTTTCTACCAAAAATTAAACTTGGAAGAAACACAGATCCAGCATGCGCTAACAAACCAACTCCCCAAAATGAAAATGTAATAAAATTACGCCATTGAAAATAGCTTTCACCTTCCTCTAAATTCTGAAAATTTATATACACAAAAATTAGATTAACAACCGTATAAATTAAGGCGTGTGTGTAAAATCCTTTAATTCGTTTTACTCTCTTCTCAGCAATCTGGTATCGCTCTTTATAATTAAATCTTTTGTTTTCCATTATTCCCAATGTGTTTCATCTTTATCCATGATTTCTTTAATCTTACGTTCTTCCCAATTCTTTCCGAAGAAAAAGTTAGGTCCAAAAACGCCCAAGAAATGAAAAGCTAGTCCGATTCCCCAAAAAATTGCTGTAGAGAATGTTCCCATACTAAAAAAAGGCACGCCATTAGAAGTGATCAAAATAATTAAAAATATATTCACAATCACATAAGAGGCCAAGTGCCAATAAAATCCAACAATTGCTTTTACTCTTTTTTGCGCTCTTAAATACGCTTCTTCTTTTTCCCAAGCTCTTTGCGAGCTGTTGTTTCCGTAAGGTTCTATATTCTTTTCCATTCTTTTTTAGTCTTTCTTATGTAACAAACGTAGTTCCTCTTCCATACATTCTTGTAGCTTTCTGCTTTCCCAGTTTTTACCTAAAAGATAATCAAAACCATAAACTGAAAATGCGTGAAATGCGATTCCAATTCCCCATACGAGCCACATGAACACTGATCCGAAGTCAAATAAAGCTTCCTGTAAAGTCTTCCCTTCATCTAAGTCATCAAGGATCTTGATGGTCGTTAAGGTTGTATTAAAAATAATATAACCTGCAAAATGTATATAAAACGCCCTAAGATTGTCTACTTTGTTTTTTGCTTTTTTATATTTATAAGCTGTTGTAAATTCTTCCATCCTCTTAAAAATTAATTCCAACGTTGTTGCTCTTCTTCCTCACGCATAAATTTTTCAATTTTACGTTTCTCCCATCCATTTCCAAGCACACCATCATTAACATACACTTTGTAGGCGTGAAATGCTAATCCCATTCCCCAACCTAACATTGGAAACCAGAACCATTGAATGGTATGTGGTGTGTAACGAAACCAGATAAATATTAAAAATGGAATGACGACACAGTAAGAGATTAAACTATAATAAAATTCTTTCATCTCTTCAACACGCTTACGTGCTCTAACATAACTGTCGTCAAATTTTGTTTTTGGTTCTATTGTTCTCATAATTGATACTTGTTTTGTAAGCATTGGTATTGCGACTGCAAAACTGGTTGCTTTTTGATTGATTGATACTGTTTTATTTGATAATAAGTTATAGCGTTGCTTGATATTTTCTAAACCAACTCCACTACTCTTTTTAACTATTTGTTTTGGCTGAAGGTTGTTCTCAACAATGAGCATTCCGTCAGCTTCATAAATTTTAATGTGCAATGGTTTACTACTAGTAACCATATTGTGTTTTACTGCGTTTTCTAACAATAATTGTAATGATAAGGGAACAACTTTACTTTCAGGATTTAATGCCTTATCAGGTATTTCAAAAATAATGCTGTCTTCAAATCGCATTTTTAAAAGCGACATATAGGTTCTAGCAAAGTCTAATTCTTCATCTACCGTAATTAAATCTTTATTCTTTTGCTCCAATACATATCGATATACCTTAGATAAAGACGTTGTGAATTTTTGAGCATTTTTTGGGTTTTCTTCTATTAAACTCGTTAAAACATTTAAGCTATTGAACAAAAAGTGCGGATCTAATTGGTTTTTTAAAGCATCAAACTTTGCACTTGCTGTACCTGCAATTACCTTTTGTTCTTTTATTTTATTCTTTTGATATCGATTATAGAAAAATATAATATGAAACACCGAAATGATTGTTAAGGTAATCCATAACCCAAACGCATAGCCTTTTTCCCATGTTTCATTTTCAATGAATGTATCAAAAGGAACATCATATAATACTACTGAAATAAATACTCTTAATAAGAATAAACCTATTAAGGTAATTAATAAAGCACCAATTATGCCTACTACAATACGTTTGATGGTATCTCCTTTTTTCCAGCTACGGTTTTCCATGTAGTAAAAGAAAGCCATATTAGTATATCCTAAAACAAAAGAATACAGTTGATAGAACCCGAAATTAATTAAAAACTCATTAACCGATTTAAAATTAAATCCTCCAGAAAGCGCGTTTCCGATTACGAAAACCATACTTCCAATAATGAAGGTAATAATGATATCTTTAATTGTTTTTGACATAATTGTTTATTCGTTACAAGATTGTACAACTTGTTCAGCGCGTTGTTTTCCCCAATTAGGATGTAATTCACTTTCTGGCTTAAAGTTAGCAAAAAGTTCTATAGATTTTTCTATCTCAGCACAAAACGGTTTAGTGTCTTGTCCGAAATACTTAGCACTTCCCATTCCCCATTCTGCCTTACTAAACACGACTCTTGGGTTTTCGGGTGCCATTGCAGAAGCCTTTGCATACAATTCGGTAATCTTACCTGAATACTTCATGCCATAGGTCATTCCGTCAAAAGCGACCCAATTAGTTAATATATGAGCTTGCAATACGATAATCTCAGGATTATCTAAACTAATTGCCATTGCTAAGTCAATGTGTTGTTGTGCCTTATCTAGTTGTGCTTTCAATTTAGTTTCATCTTTTACATTCCAACTCTTCAAGCTATTGATTTGAGCAATATAATAGTGAGGTAGCCATTGATCTAATTCTGCGTTTGAAATACGTTCAAACATATTTTCAGCCTCGTCTGTATTGCCTTCCTGCCATAGCGAAAAAGCTTTTTGCATGCCTTTTTCAAAATTAGTTTGAGCTGTTGTTATTCCTGATACTAATACGAGTGCGATAATTAATAATTTTTTCATGATGTTAAAGGGTTATAGTTTGTGTTATTGATTCATTTTTAATTTCAAATTTGGCATCTTCCCATTTTGGTGGTCCCATGAAGCCTCTTGCATTATTTGAGCATCCGTAGTCTTCTTTTGGAATTCCTAAAAAGTTAGAGTCCATTATTTTGTTTTCATTTTCATCGTGAAAAAAGGAGATAGCATAAATACCTTCAGGAACGTTTTTGAAAACGATTGTACATGCATTATTTTCTATTTTACTTATCGTTGATTTGAATCCTTTATTTAAAAATGAAGCTTCAGTATTAAATAATGAAATGTAAACATGTCCTTTATTACTATTAAGGTTTTCTATGTTAACTGTAATCTCTTGTTCTTTTGTTTCCTGTGCATTGATAAGTGTTTGACTTAATAATAGGAAGACAATAATTTTAACTAGTGTACTCATGATGCTTATGTTTTATTTGATGAGACAAATATCTAACAGATGCATCTATTTATAAAAAGCAAATGACCGAATTGTATTTTTTTATGGATGAATTGTAATCCTTGAATTAAGATGTTTAAATAAAGCGCCAAATGTCTATATAAATAACAAATAATGCATGTCACCAACTAATTATAGGCAATTTATAATTACATTTAAGAATAATTTTCAACCTCTAACCTTTACATTATGATAAGAATTCTACAAATTTTAAGCATTTTATGTTGCTTGAGTTTAAATGCTCAAAACCAATCTACACTTAACTATGCCGAAGCTCAAGTGATTGTTAAATTTAAAACCGATTTGGCACAAGGTGTTGATTATATTACTGAATTTAGTAAAGGAAAACTTGCAGTACTCAATGATCAACTTAGTGTTTCAGAATATAAAATTATTGGCAATAAAAAAACACAAAACACCTTCCTTATCCATTACAATGCAACGACTTCTGTAGAGGATGTTGTGCAATTATATAAAAACACGAATGCGTTTGAATATGTTGAACCAAATTTTGTTTGTTCGGGAAATAGCATACCTAATGATCCCAATTTTGCAACGAGACAATGGAGTATGGTTAATAATGGTACGTTTCCACTTTCACCTGCCACAGTAAATGCAGATATTGATATGGACTTAGCTTGGGATATTGAAACTGGAGACCCAAACCTTATAGTCGCTGTGCTTGATTCGGGAATGAAGTTAAATCATCCAGAATTCGCTGGTAGAATTTGGTTTAATACTTCCGAAGTCCTTGATGGAATGGATAATGATAACAACAATTATATTGACGACATTTATGGTGGTTGGGATTTTGCGAATAGCGATAATGACCCAACAGATGATCATGGTCATGGAACCAATGTTGGTGGTATTGCCTTAGCTACTGGAAACAATGGTATTGGATATGCTGGAGTGAATTGGAATTCTCAAATTATGGCTGTAAAAATATTAGACAATAATAATTCTGGCTTTTATTCATGGATGGCAGATGGTATTTATTATGCTGTCGACAATGGAGCAAAAGTGATGAATATGTCTGTTGGTGGAAATAGTCCTTCAACGACCCTTTTAGATGCCGTAGATTATGCTTACGCAAATAATGTAGCCTTAGTTGTATCCACTGGAAATGGTGACACTGCATTACAATATCCTTCAAGATATGCGAACGCTATTGCTGTTGGATCTACAAATCCTGATGATAGTAGAACTAGTCCGTTTTTTTGGGATCCAAATAGTGGAAGTAATTTCGGTCCAGAAATAGACTTTGTAGCGCCAGGTAATTTTATTTACGGACTTAGTTATAATTCTAACACTAATTACAACAGTTATTGGGGCGGAACATCTCAAGCTGCTCCTCATGTGGCTGGTGTAATTTCTTTAATGGTTTCTATTGACCCAAACGTTTCTGTAGATGTAATTAATACAATACTAATTGCAACTAGTGAAGATCAAGTTGGCCCAATTTCTGAAGACATTCCCGGTTTTGATAATTATTTTGGTCATGGACGAATTAATGCATTTCAAGCCGTTACTTCGGCCCTTTTAAGTGTTGATGACCTAGATGGCAACCTAAATGCGGTATCGATGTATCCCAATCCTATTTCCAATGAAGATTTATTGAATTTTATAAATCTAAAGCCAAGCACTTACGATGTTACAGTATACACAATCTCTGGTCAAAATGTTACTTCCTTTAGTTTAGATGCACGGAGTCAAGTTACTCGCACAAAATTACCACAATTAGATAGTGGCATTTATTTTATGGATATTAAAGATGTAATAACGAGCAATTCAATTACAAAAAAACTAATTATAAAGTAACAACCTTTAAAAGCTTATTAAACAAAAAGCGCAACTCAATGAGTTGCGCTTTTCTTATTTTATAAGATTGACTATAATTAGAACATCTCTCTACCTGAGAAATGAAAAGCGCCTTCAATAGCAGCGTTTTCATCACTATCACTACCGTGAACTGCATTCTCTCCAATTGAAGCAGCATATAGCTTACGAATCGTTCCTTCAGCAGCTTCAGCAGGATTTGTAGCACCAATTAAGGTTCTAAAATCTTCTACAGCATTATCTTTTTCTAAGACAGCAGCTACAATAGGTCCACGTGTCATATATTCTACCAATTCTCCAAAGAAAGGTCTTTCATTATGTACAGCGTAAAACTCCTGAGCATCAGCAGTTGTCATTTGTGTTAATTTCATAGCTACGATTCTGAAACCAGAAGCCGTAATTTTTTCTAAAATTGCACCAATATTCCCTTTTTCAACAGAATCTGGCTTTAGCATTGTAAATGTTCTATTTGTTGCCATTTGTTTATTTTAATTTATTCAGTTTATTTCTATTTTTTTAGATAAGCCTTCATGAAATTGCAATTAAACATATTAGGCTAAAAAATGAATAATTTCTGTTTGCAATTTTAAGCTGCAAAAGTAATATATTTCTTTAATAATTCGGTATAAACCAATATTAAAAAATTGTATCTTCGTCATCTATGAATACAAACGATATTAATAGTATTAAAACGCTTTTAAGCTCACCTAAAGCAATTGTAATTATTCCTCATAAAAATCCAGATGGAGACGCTATTGGCTCTACTCTCGGATTGTATCATTACTTAAAACAATATGGTCATAATACAACCATTATAGCTCCCAATGACTATCCAGATTTTTTAAAATGGATGCCTGAAGAACGCTCAGTAATCAAATACGACACTCAAAAAGAAGACAGTGATACGTTAATACAAAAAGCAGATCTTATTTTCACTTTAGACTTCAATGCCTTAAGTCGAATAGGAAGCATGGAGGATAGCGTTACAAATGCTAAAGCCATTAAAATAATGATAGACCATCATCAGCAACCTGATGATTATGCAACCTATATGTATTCTGATGTATCTATGTCGTCAACTTGCGAAATGGTATACAATTTTATAGAAATGCTAGGTGATGTAGACAAGATTAATAGTGCTATTGCTACATGCCTTTACACAGGCATAATGACAGATACTGGTTCATTTCGATTTCCATCTACAACGAGTGCTACGCATCATATTATTGGTGAGTTAATTCAAAAAGGCGCAAACAATTCAGAAATTCATAATCAAATTTATGATACCAATAGTTATGCTAGATTACAATTACTTGGAAGAGCATTAAGCAACTTAAAAATAATTCCAGAGTACAGAACAGCATACATAACATTAACCCAAGAAGAGTTAAATACATTTGACTTTAAAAAAGGAGACACAGAAGGCTTTGTAAACTACGGATTATCACTTGAAGGCATCATTTTTGCAGCCATTTTCATCGAAAGTCATCAAGATGAAATCATTAAAATTTCTTTAAGAAGCAAAGGTGACTTTTCAGTGAATGAATTATCGAGATTACATTTTAATGGTGGTGGACATACAAATGCTGCTGGAGGACGTAGTGAGTTAAATATGAAAGAAACAATTGAAAAATTTATTAGTATCTTGCCTAATTATAAACAAGACCTGAATCCATAATGAAACATCTTGCGTTATTATTATCCTACAATAAGCAAAAGAAACCTATAGTCTTTCTACTTTTAATTAGCTTACTTTTTAATTGTAAATCTCCGGATGCTCGTCGACCAGAATCTGTTCAATCAGGTTCTTTCTATAAAGCTTCTGCAGAACGAAATATCAAACTCAACCAAAAGGAACAAGCGTTAATAAAAAAAATCATTAAGAACAATCCAAATCAAGAATACATTGCCTCTGCTAGTGGATTTTGGTATTTTTACAATACAAAAATTGAATTAGATACAATCACACCTCAATTTGGTGATATTGTCAACTTTAAATATGATGTTAAAGATTTTAATAAAAACACAATCTATTCTGAAGATGACATAAAAACTCAAAACTATGTTATGGATAAAGAGGAAATTTTCACTGGATTACGTGAAGGTTTAAAACTAATGAAACCTGGTGAAGTGGTCACTTTTTTATTCCCTTCACAAAAAGCCTATGGCTATTATGGAGACACCAATCGTATTGGTACAAATATTCCATTAATTTGCAAAGTAACTTTAAACACAATTATACAAAACCAATAATACACTTATGAAATTGATTAGCAAAACTCTACAACTTTTTGTGCTGTTTCTACTTATAACAGCTACCTCATGCAAAGAAGAATATCCTGATTTAGATGACGGACTTTATGCTGAATTTATTACAACTAAAGATACCATGATTGCTAAATTATTTTACGACAAAGTACCTGTAACAGTTGCAAATTTTGTTGCCTTAGCTGAAGGTACGCATCCTATGGTTGATGAAGAATTTAAAGGTAAACCTTATTACGACGGATTAACATTTCATAGAGTAATGAATAACTTTATGATCCAAGGTGGTGATCATACAGCAACAGGTTCTGGAACTCCTGGATATCGTTTTACAGCTGATTTTAGTGCTGACTTAAAACATGATAAACCTGGTATTCTATCCATGGCTAATGGTGGTGGATTTAATACTAACGGAAGTCAGTTTTTTATTACTGAAGTGCCTTATCCAAGCCTAGATGCCTTTAATCCTGACGGTTCATTAAAACCATGTGATCAACCTAGAGTAAGTTGTCATTCAGTTTTTGGAGAATTAGTAAAAGGTATACAAGTACAAGATTCTATCTCAAATGTAAAAACTGGAGCTGGCAATAAACCTGAGGTAGATGTCGTGATTACAAAGCTGAATATCATCAGAAAGGGATCTGCTGCCAAAGCATTTAATGCTGCTAAAACTTTTGAAGAAGAATTGCCAAACGTAGAAGCAGGAATAGAAGAAATTAAAGCTGAAAAGCTTAGAAAAGCAGAACAAGAACGAAAAGAACGTGAAGCTAAAATTGCTTCTGCCTCTAAAATCACTAAGCCATTACTTGATGACTATATGTCAAAAAGTACTGCACTTGCTTCTGGATTAAAAAAACATATAATCAAAGCAGGTAATGGTGTAAAACCTAAAACAGGTCAATCTGCCATGATAGCCTACGAAGGTTATTTTGTTGATGGTCGTTTATTTGATAGTAATTTGGAAGCCATCGCAGAAAAATATGGAATGTTTGACCAAAGACGTAAAGATGCTGGTGCTTATGGTGCGAACAAAATGAAAATTAGCCCAGACGCTCAAATGATTGCTGGTTTTAAAGAAGCCATTTCAACTATGAAGGTTGGTGAAAAAGCATTTTTTTATATCCCATTTCATCTAGCTTATGGTGAACGAGGTAGAACAGGAATTCCGCCAAATACGGATTTAACGTTCATATTAGAAATGACTGAATTAGCGCAATAAAACAAATCAAACTCCTATAAAAAAGCCTTTCAAATTGAAAGGCTTTTTTTATTCATCTTTTTAGGCAATATCACCTCAACTTAAATTAATTGTGATTCAAAGCGACATAGATTATCTCTTAATTATTTCTTCGGAATTCGTTTTAAAATCTCTAAAACAAAGTTCCAATATTTTTGGGCTGAAGAAATCTGAGCACGTTCATCAGGAGAATGTGCGCCTTTGATATTTGGACCAAAACTAATCATATCCATGTCTGGATAATTTGTTCCAAGGATTCCACATTCTAAACCTGCATGACAAGCTGCCACATGTGGTTCTTCTCCATTATTTAATTCTTTATATAATGGCACCATTACTTTTAAAATATCAGAATCCATATTAGGTTTCCAACCTGGATAATCACCTCCAAATTCTACTTCACAACCCGTGAGTTCAAAAGTGGATCTTAAGCCATTCGCCAAATCCCATTTCGAACTTTCAACAGAACTCCGAGTCAAACATCCAACTTTAATCTGGCCATCTTTAACAATCACTCTAGCAATATTATTAGAGGTTTCCACCAAATCAGGAATATCAGGACTCATTCTAAACACTCCATTTAATGCTGCGTACAAAGCTCTTGTTAAACCTTCCTGAACACCTAAATCCATAATGTGTTTTGGTGTTTCTGTTTTTGAAACCTCGATAACTAAATCTGGTTCCATGGTTTTATATTCAATTTTTATCTCATTTGCTAAATCATTCATTTCAGAAACAAACGCTTCTTCATGTATAGCATCAATAGCAACAATGGCATTACTTTCTCTTGGAATGGCATTGCGTAAACTTCCACCATCAATTTCTGAAATACGTAGTCCAAAATTTTCAAAACCGTCAAATAACATACGATTCATCATTTTATTTGCATTACCTAAACCTTCATGAATTTGCATTCCTGAATGTCCACCTTGCAAACCTTTAACAGATACTTTATAACCAATTTTAAATTCTGGCGTTTCCTCTTGTTCATAAGTTCTTAAAGCTGTCACATCAATTCCACCTGCACAACCTACACCTATTTCATCATCCTCTTCAGTATCTAGATTCAATAGAATTTCTCCAGAAAGCAAACCGCCTTTTAATCCCATAGCTCCAGTCATTCCTGTTTCTTCATCAATGGTAAACAAGGCTTCAATTGCTGGATGTTCAATATCTGAACTTTCTAAAATTGCCATAATCGTCGCAACACCAAGTCCATTATCGGCACCCAAAGTTGTCCCTTTTGCTCTAACCCAATCGCCATCAACATACATCTGAATACCTTGGGTATCAAAATCGAAATCAGTGTCATTATTTTTTTGGTGAACCATATCTAAATGTGATTGCATGACAATGGTTTTTCTATCTTCCATACCTGAGGTAGCAGGCTTTTTTATAATGACATTTCCAACTTCATCTTCAATGGTTTCTAAACCTAAACTTGCTCCAAAATCTTTCATAAATTGAATGACACGTTCTTCTTTTTTTGAAGGTCGTGGTACAGCATTTAAATCTGCAAATTTATTCCAAAGGGCTTTTGGTTCAAGTGTTCTTATTTCTGCGCTCATGTTATTCATTTTTAGTTTCGCAAAGGTACATCTTTTTAGTATTTTTGAGTCATGCAGAACTACAAAAAAAGCCTCATTGCCTTTTCTATTATTCCACAGATTTTACTTCTGAAAATATTGGCTAATTATCCTGCATTTGTAGAATCTGCTTATAGTACTAGCCTTTATATTTACATTTCAAAAGGCATGCGTTATGTATTTGGTTGGTTGCCAATTTCTGTTGGTGATATTTTGTACACACTTTTGAGTATTTATATTATTCGATGGCTTATCATAAATAGAAAACGGATAATTAAAGACACCAAACATTGGTTGTTAGATGTGCTTTCAGCCATATCAATTGGTTATTTTGCCTTTCACTTATTATGGGCTTTCAATTATTATCGTTTGCCATTACATGAATCTTTAAACATTGATAAAGACTATACTACTGAAGAACTAGTCGCCTTAGCAGAACAATTAACCACGAAGACTAATACTATTCATTTGAGCATTACACATAACGATTCTGTAAAGGTTGATATGCCATATTCGAAAGCTGAATTATTAGAGATGATTCCTGAAGGCTACCATCAACTATCTAAAACATTTCCTTATTTGGAATACCATCCACGAAGCATTAAAAAATCGATTTATAGTCTTGCTTTGACCTATATGGGATTTTCAGGATATTTAAATCCGTTTACAAATGAAGCTCAAGTTGATGGATTGATTCCTTCATACAAATTCCCAACAACTGGAAGTCATGAAGTTGCGCATCAATTAGGTTATGCTGCAGAAAACGAAGCTAATTTTATTGGTAGTATGGCAGCCATGCAACATCCTGATGTCTATTTTCAATATTCTGGACATGCGTTTGCATTAAGACATTGTTTAAATGAAATTTACCGAAGAGACCCTGAAATTTATGAAACTATGTTTCCTAAGATTAATAGTGGTGTTTTAAAGAATTATAAAGAAGTCCAAAACTTTTGGAATGCCTATGAAAACCCGTTAGAACCAATATTCGAAAAAACTTTCGATAGCTTCCTAAAAGCGAGCAATCAATCTGCTGGAATGGAAAGCTATAGTTATGTTGTTGCCTTATTAGTCAATTACTATACATCTAATCCTTTAGATTAAACGTTAAAAAAGCGAATATATACCGAAAACCTTTCCTTTAATTTTTATCTTTAGAAACAAATTAATAATCAACTATTATATATGTTAAGAATTCCTCTAAGGCTCTTGCTATTTTTATGTAGTTTTTCGCTATTAGCACAAGAGTATTTTCCAAAAAACGATGGTGTAAAAACCATTAATTCAAATTACACTGCATTTACAAATGCAAAGATTCACATCACTCCTAGCCAAGTAATAGACAATGGTACACTTCTTATTAAAGATGGTAAAGTTGTAGCTTCTGGTTTACAAGTAACTATTCCAAAAAATTCAACTGTAATTAATATTGAAGGAAAAAGTATCTATCCTTCCTTTATTGATATGTATTCAGATTTTGGAGTTACAAAACCAAAACGTGAAAGTGGTGGTGGAAGAAGTCCGCAGTACAATCCATCACGCACAGGTTATTATTGGAATGATCATGTCATGCCTGAAAACAATGCCATATCAAAATTTAATTTTGATAACAAAAAAGCCAAGGAACTTTTAAATGCTGGTTTTGGTGTTGTAAATACACATATTCAAGATGGAATTGTGAGAGGCACAGGAACTCTAGTGGCTTTAAATACGGAAGGTGGCAATGAAACCACAATCCTTGAACAAAATTCTGGTCAGTATTTTTCATTTAGTAAAAGTGTAACCTCACGTCAGTCGTATCCTGGTTCAATAATGGGAAGTATGGCTTTACTTCGTCAATTATATATGGATGCCGATTGGTATGCTAAAGGCAATAGTAAAACGAAAGATTTATCGATAGAAGCTTTAAATAAAAACAAAAATCTAGTTCAAATATTTACTGCTGAAAGTAGAGCAAATGGATTACGAGCAGATAAAGTTGGAGATCAATTTGGAATTCAATATGTGATTCTTGGAGGTGGTGACGAATACGAACGTGTCAATGAAGTTAAAGCTACGAATGCCGCTTTTATTATTCCTATAAATTTTCAAGATGCGTATGATGTTGAGAATGTGTATTTATCGCAATCTTTAGCTCTAAGCGACATGAGAGCTTGGAATCAAGAACCTTCAAACCCGAAAGTTCTTGCCGAGAACAACATCACATTTGCGTTTACAACACACGATTTAAAATCGCCTAAAGAGTTTAAAGCAAAACTTATGAAAGCCATTGAATATGGTTTATCTAAAGAAAAAGCATTAGAAGCATTAACGACAACTCCAGCCAAATTACTAGGAAAACAAACTGAAATTGGTAACCTTAACAAAGGTGCTTATGCTAACTTCTTAATTACATCTGGAGATATTTTTGACAAGAAAACAACGGTATACGAAAACTGGGTTCAAGGAACTCAAACTGTTGTAAATGACATGAACACGAAAGACATTAGAGGTGATTACGAATTTTTACTTGCTCGTGAAGCTTATAAAATGACCTTAAGTGGTGAATTGAGTAAGTTAAGTTCTGAAATCACTGTTGGTGACAAAAAACGTGGTTCAAAAGTGAGTTACAGTGACAATTGGTTAACAATTGCAATGACTTCCAAGGATTCAACAAAACAAGAATTTATTCGATTGGTGACTAATGTTTCAAATAGTGACAACTTAAACGGAAAGGCCTTTTTTCCAAATGGGAGTGAATTGACCTTCTACGCTAAAAAATTAGATTCTGAAACCAAAGAAGAGGCATCTAAAAAAGCAGATAGTTCAAAAGTAAAAGAAGTGACTCCTCTAACCTACCCAAATATGGCCTATGGTTTTAAGGAATTGCCTAAGCAAGAAACATTATTATTTAAAAATGCTACGGTTTGGACTAATGAAGCTGAAGGCATTTTAGAACAATCAGATGTTTTAATCAAAAATGGTAAAATTGTAAAAATCGGAAAAGACCTTTCCGATTCTAGTGCTCAAGTTATTGATGCAACAGGAAAACATTTAACCTCTGGCGTTATTGATGAACATTCTCATATTGCTGCAGCTTCAATAAATGAAGGTGGTCAAAATTCTTCAGCTGAAGTAAGTATTGAAGATGTTATAGATGATGAAGACATTGACATCTACCGAAATCTAGCTGGTGGTGTTACAACCATTCAAATTTTACATGGTTCGGCAAATCCAATTGGTGGACGTTCAGCAATTATTAAACTAAAATGGGGAGAAGATGCTCAAGACTTAATCTATAAAAACAGTCCAAAGTTTATCAAATTCGCTTTAGGTGAAAACGTAAAACAATCTAACTGGTCAAGCTACGAGCGCTTCCCTCAAACGAGAATGGGAGTTGAACAACTCTACATTGATTATTTCAGTAGAGCAAAAGCTTATGACGCATTAAAGAAAAGTGGCAAGCCCTATCGAAAAGATACTGAAATGGAAGTTTTGGCAGAAATCTTAAATAAAGAACGTTTTATTTCTTGTCACTCTTATGTGCAAAGTGAAATTAACATGCTCATGAAAGTTGCTGAGCAATTCAATTTCAACATCAACACGTTTACACATATTCTGGAAGGTTATAAAGTAGCCGATAAAATGGCCAAACATGGTGTTGGAGGTTCAACCTTCAGTGACTGGTGGGCATACAAGTATGAAGTTAATGACGCTATACCATACAATGCTGCAATCATGCATAATGCAGGTGTTGTCGTAGCGATTAATAGTGATGATGGTGAAATGGCACGTCGTTTAAATCAGGAAGCTGCGAAATCTGTAAAATATGGCGGTATTTCTGAAGAAGATGCTTGGAAATTTGTCACTTTAAATCCGGCAAAATTACTTCATATCGACGATAAAGTTGGAAGTATTAAAGTTGGAAAAGATGCCGATTTGGTATTATGGTCAGATCATCCGTTGTCTATTTATGCTAAAGCTGAAAAAACCATAATTGAAGGTGTTACTTATTTTGATATTGTACGTGATGAAATGATGCGTTCTCAAATTATGAAAGAAAAAGCAGAACTTATTAATCAAATGATGCTTGCTAAGAACAAGGGATTGAAAACGCAACCTATTAAGAAAAAGAAAAAGGAACATATGCATTGCGATTACATCGATCATGAATCACACTAAACTTACAAACATGAAAACAATAAATTTATATATCGTTTTGTTGCTACTCACATTTGGTTTTACAAATGCGCAACAAACACCAGCAAAAAAACAAAGCAAAACCATTGCAATCACTGGAGCTACTGCGCACATTGGAAATGGAGAGGTAATTGAAAATAGTTTAATCATTTTTAAAGACGGAAAATTAACCACTGTCGTTGATGGTACTGTTGCAAAAATGGACCTAACAGGAATGGAGGTCATAAATGCCATCGGAAAACATGTGTATCCAGGCTTTATTATCCCGAATACAACCTTAGGATTGGTTGAAATAGATGCTGTTCGTGCTACTGATGATGATTCAGAATTAGGATCATGGAATCCACACATTAGAAGTTTGATTGCCTATAATACAGAATCAAAAGTGGTAGAATCATTACGACCAAATGGTGTGCTTTTAGCGCAACCTACTCCTCGTGGTGGACGCATTTCTGGTACGTCTTCTGTTGTACAATTAGATGCTTGGAATTGGGAAGATGCTGTTGTAAAAGAAGATGATGGTATTCATATGAATTGGCCAAGAAGTTTTAGTAGAGGACGTTGGTGGTTAGGTGAAGATCCTGCCTTAAAAATGAATAAAGATTATGAAAAGCAAGTTAAAGAAATCACAGACTTTTTTAATGCGACTAAAGCGTATGCTAAAGGGACTAATCAAACACGCAATTTACCTTATGAAGCAACTAAAGGTCTTTTTGATGGTTCAAAAAAACTATACATAAATGTTGATGATGAAAAAGGAATTATTGATGCCGTAAACTTTTCAATTGAAAATGGTGTCAAAGAAATGACTATCGTAGGTGGCTATCATGCGTATAAGGTTGCCGACTTATTAAAGCAAAATAATATTTCCGTATTGTTGCAACGTGTTCATTCAAGACCTGGACAAGAAGATCACGATTACGATTTGCCATTTAAAATGGCCAAATTATTAGTAGATAAAGGTGTTGTTGTTGCTCTTGAAGGTAGCGGACAAATGGAACGTATGAATGCTCGGAACTTGCCTTTTTATGCAGGAACAACTGTAGCTCATGGCTTATCTAAAGAACAGGCTTTACAACTTATTACGCTAAATACGGCTAAAATATTAGGTATTGATGCCGATTATGGTTCTTTGGAAGAAGGAAAAAGTGCGACATTATTTATTAGTGAAGGTGATGCTTTAGATATGCGAACTAATATTCTTTCTCATGCTTTTATTGATGGACGACTTATTAGTTTAGAATCACATCAAACAACACTTTGGAAACGTTATTCTGAAAAACTTAAACACCAAGACTAATTAATTAGACGCATTGAACACTTTAAAACTCGTTGTTAAGCTTGTCCTAATTTTTATTGGCTATGTTAGTTTTTGTCAAGAATTAAATGATGGCCCTTATGTTTTTATAGAGAATAAGAATCTCATTCAGAAAACTATTGTTGATGGCAAGGTTATTACTAAAAAGCTTAAGCGCTCAGCATACCCTAAAACTTTTGCTCCAGAAATGTCTACGTTTTCAGGTGTTAAAAAAATGGCTGTATTAAGTGACATTCATGGTCAGTATGATCTTGCAATCGAAATTCTAATGAATAATGGCATCATAGACAAGGAGTTAAATTGGAATTTTGGTAAAGGTCATTTTGTAATTGTAGGCGATATTTTTGATAGAGGACCAAAAGTAAATGAAATGCTTTGGCTTATTTATAAACTTGAGCAACAAGCAAAACACAAAGGTGGTCATGTACATTTTCTCCTCGGAAATCATGAGTATATGGTAATGCGTAAAGATCTTAGATATGTACATGAACGCTATATAAAAGCAGGACAACTACTGAACTTAGAATATGATGAATTATATGATAAGAATACTGTTCTTGGACGATGGTTACGATCAAAATCTACTGTTTTAAGAATTAATAATCATGTGTTTGTACATGGTGGAATTTCGCAAGATTTTTTATCAAAAATTAGCTTCGATATAGACGTTATTAATGAAACTATGCGAGCTTCAATAGACATCAGCAAATCTGAATTAAAATCTACAGAATTCTATACTAATTATTATGGCAAAACTGGTCCAATTTGGTATAGAGGTTATTTTAATGATGACTTAGATCATAATGATATTGATGATGTTTTATCAAAAACAAATTCAGAACATATTGTGGTTGGTCACTGCTCGTTTGATGAAGTGATACGTGTTTATGACGGAAAAATATTTGGTGTAGATTCTAGCATTAAAAAAGGTGAATATGGCGAAATCCTCTTTATAGAACATGGGTCTTATTATCGAGGCACAAAAGATGGAACCAAAAAAGAATTTGAATAGAACTAAATAAAAGGTTTCGACTGCGCTCAACCTGACAATTAAACATGTATTAGACTGAAATTAATTATAAAATTTCACTTTGAACTTGTTTCACGGTCTCGTTCTACGACTTTATTTTTAGTTATAAGATGCTGAAACAAGCTCAGCATGATATAAAAAAAGACTGTGATGATATAAGGCTGAATTATTAATTACATAAATGACTATTCAACAACCTTAGCATCTTCAGGTTTACTAAACACCTCAGAGTTCATTTTTACAGAAGTAAGAATCACATTGGTAAACTCCACATCATTCCGCTTCGTTGTAGGTAAATTGTTTTCATAATCGTACCAAGTTAAAATTTTTGGCAATTGTAAATTATTGGAATTTTGCCATTCGCTATACTTTATAAAATGAAATTCTTTTGCTTTTTCTTTTGTAAAATAGGTTACTGTATACCCTAACCAAGCCATTTTATTAGTTTTAGAATCGTAATATAAAATGTACTCATCTTCAGGTGATTCTCCTACTCCACTGTCGTAAGAAATTTTAATTCCAGGGTAACTTTTTCCTTCAAAAATTAAAGGTTGTACGTCCTCATAAACAATTCCATCATCAGCTAAAATAAAAGGCATCGCATAAAAATAGAACATCAAGTTGTAATAAAACTTGGGATTCCCTTTATAGTTTGTTGTATCTTTTTTGTGTAACCAAACCTCTTGTCCATCAAAACCAATGGTATGTTTTGGCATTTCAATTAACGAGTTTCTATTGTATAAATCTGTTGTTGTGATTTCGTCACCAGAGTCTTTAGCCATTGTAAACTTTAGGGTTTGCATTTCTTCCCAAGTATCTAATCCTCCATGAGCATCAAAGACTTTAGATATAGATTCTGGATACGTACTTGTGGTTACATCGAGTTCTGTTTCAGAATAATCTAAAGCTTCAACAGCTTCATTTTTTTTATCGTTTTTGCATGATGAAAACACGATTAAAGTACATAGCAGTAAACTCTTAAATTTCATAATGTAATGTGTTTGTTTTTGTGCTTAGACGAAGATACAGAGAATTGTTTACAAAAAAGCCTCAGAATAGTTCTGAGGCTTTTAAGAATGCACTTAAATATGATTAATCAAAAGGGTTTCCTCCTGGATCTGGAGGTGACGATGCTTGTGCCTGTTTAGGATTCAAAATAATGAAACTTCCTATGGCAGTTAAAGCAGCATACTTACCCATTTTGGATAAAGCTTCCTTTCTTGTAATTTGATCTTCAGTTGTAATATTTTTCATAATATTAGTATAAGTTTAATATTCATCACAATAAAATGAATATTCTTTACAAATGCTTCATTTATGACCTATACAAAAACACGACAACAACAAAACAATACAATATGATAAGCGGCTATGAAGAAAAATAAAAATCTAGCAAACTGATAATCAAATGAATGAATAATAGTTTGGTCAAAAAAAAGTCTCAGAATAATTCTGAGACTTTTTGATAATTATTTACTTGCTATTATTCAATAATTAGTTTTTTAACTAATTCTTTGCTTCCTGTATTCAATTTCACAAAGTACATTCCACTTTGTAAGTCTGCCACACTAAATTCCAGATTCTGAGCTTCAGAAATTGAATGTTCTAAGACCAATTTACCTTGAATATCATAAATACTCACAGTTGCATTTGTAATCGTATTCAATTTAATATTCAACATATCTTTTGCTGGATTTGGATACATATTGAATCCGTTGAAATCAAATTCAGATATAGATAGAGCTTCCTCTACAAATTCTGTTTCAAAACGATTCGTAATTACAGGTGCATTAAAATCGAAATAAATAGCTGCAGTATTTGGAATAATATCGCCAAGGGCATATCCTGGTTTTGGTTGTATTCTAAAGAACACAAATCCGTTACTACCTGCTGCATCATCTTGTTCTGCTGGTAAGTTGATATCTTCAAAATACCATTCTAAATTATTCTCATTTCTAGTTACAATATTATCATGACTAGAGCGTAACATTTGAAATGTAGTTTCATCTAAACTTGCATCTAATACATCTTCAATTCTAACAAATGTAGCTGGAAAAGTTCCTAAATTTTGGAAACGAATTGTATAATATAACCATTCATCTGACGTTGAAAACTCATCATATAAAACTCTAGGACCATGAGCTTCCATTTTATCGTTAGGATCCCAAGAACCTACAACTAATTCAGATAACGTTGAGTAATTATTACTCGGAACTAAATCATTAGTATCGGTAATATACGTGGCTGTATTCGTCACAATTTCTCCTAACTCAACAGATACTGGACAGGTTAATGAAATATCAATATATTCAGAATCTCCTGGCTGTAAGTTTACAAAGTCAACTGTAAATCCTGTTGCAGTATTTGTAATTGTGTAGTTAGGATTAACACTAGTCACACCATTATACACTAATAATGGATCATGAACAAACTCTACAGTTCCTGAAGAAATTGTGGTAAATCCTAAATTTTCTAAGACTAGGTAATTTTCATGCGTAAAACCTGGTCTAGGTGGTGTCCAATAGTTTATTAAGTATACTGCAAGATCTTCACAACTCTGTTCTTCAACGACAGGGAAGTCTATTGTAACTGTATTTCCTTGAGCAACACTTATATTATCAAAACTCGCAGTAGTAATATCATAACAACCTGCAGATTCTTCATATAAGTTAAACGTAATCTCATAAACATCTGCATCATTTGCACTAATGATTTGGAAGCTACCTGTTGATGAATTAACTGTATTTATGTTTCCATCGCCATTAACTTCATAAGTAAAAAACCCATTAGAAAAACTAAATTCATTGGCATCAAACACATTATTTGTATTGTCATCTACAAAGGCATTAACTTCAATAATTCCTATTGAAGATGCACAGTACACATCAAAGTCAAACTGTTCTGTACAACAGCTATTTCCGTTGGCACAACTAATCGTTCCATCAGAGGCAAATTGTACTGTAATTGAACTTCCAGTTGATGTATATGACAATCCTGTAAAATCACCATCATTACCAAACGGTAAATTAGGGTTCATTACTGAACCATCAGAATCTAAAATAAAAATATCATCAAAATTAACTTCAGTTCCACCTGCATTAAAGTAAAGGGTTAATGGTAAACCATCTGAACTTTGAAAATTAAATTCACTGTCGTCATTATTTTCGTAGCAATACGTTGTATTTACGACACCTGAATTACAAACCACAATTTGGTTAGGATTTGCTCTTGTTGTAAAGCTATTCTCAACGCAACTTTCGGCATCACCATTGGTGTTATAAGGTGTTATCGTCACATAGTAAGTCACTTCAAATTCAAGAGTTTCAATAGCGTAATTCAACACATTGCCTACATCTTCATTATCTAAAACTTCAGTTCCTCCAGGTGTTATACCTAATGACAATTTATAACCTGTAACAATTCCTGAAGCTGCAGTCCAAGTTAAATCAACATTTTCGTTTACGTCAGTTGCTCCATCTAAGGGTTGTAATAAATTAGTATTGCAACCAGGAAGTGCGTCAGGATCTACGCAACTCACATCAAAATCAATTGGTGTGTAATTTTGATTAAAACAAGATATACTATCATCAGCATCAACTGACACTCGTATACTATTTCCAGAAGAGGTAAAACTTAAACCTGTAAGATCTCCATTATTACCGTATGTTGTTTCGGTCGGATTTAAGTTAGTCACACCGTCTGAATCTAGAACAACCAGTGCATCGAAACTTACTTCAACCTGTCCTGCGTTAAAAAACACTTGTAACGTTGAGTTATCTGTGCTTTCGTAATAATATTCAGTCACTTGGCTACTTTCATAACAAAATGTCACATTTACTGGTCCTTGAGAACAGTCTAAAGGAATAACACAGCTGTTTTCAGTAATAATGTTAAAGTCTATGATAGAAAAACAGGCATCATCGTTATTTTCAACTCTAACAAATATGGTTTCAATTGCCTCTAATGCAATGAAATTAGTTGGATCAAATATGGCATTTGTATTTGAAAACGCAGAATTAGCATTATCGAAAAAGCTGATAATGAATTGACTTGCATCTTGTCCGTTTAAAATTTCAGGTAAAGTTGTCGTCAAATCAAAAAATGAGTTTGGCACACAACTAAATAAATCATCTATATCTGCAAGAGCAGGAGCATTTCCTCCTTCGGTCACTAGTACACTTTCAGTTGACACACAACCTGTATTCATATCTGTAACAGTCACAGTATAAGTACCACCTGTATTCACTACAATTTCTTGATCGGTTTCTCCTGTACTCCAAAGAAAACTAAACGTTCCAATGTCGTTGTTTATGAAAGGATATAGGACAATTTCATTTCCGCTACAAATTGCATAAGGACCGTTAAAAAATATTTGCGGACTCATATTTGGTGTCAAATAAATAGTTGAGATCGCTGTGTTTCCAGTAGCTAATTCTTCTACATGAGCGTAAACAACTTCTTGTTGGCCAAAAATCACATAAGCATCCGGATTAGGAATAGGATTAGTTTGGTTATTAGCATCAGCTTCACTTAAGTGATATGTAAAGTTGAAACCTGCAGTATTTAAACCGTTTAAAATTAAAATATTCGCTTGTGTCAAATCAAAGGTAGTTTCAAAATTAGGACCATCTGAACAATTCTCAAGTGTAACTGCAGGATTGACAAATAAACAACTGGTATCTACAACTAACTCTAAAGATGTTGTTTGAAAACAGTTCCCAGTATTATCACTTACTCTAACATAAAGCGTTTGCGCAAAAGGCGTTGTATTTGTAAATATAGGATCCAATACATTGAAAAAACTTTCAGCATCAGCTAAAGACGTATGATAGGTTACAAGAAGTGTAGGGTTTTGATTTCCACCTAAAATTTCAGGAGTTTTGGAGTCTAAATTAAATTCTGAAACACCATCATCGTCTTCATCACAAATCACATAAGGTGTTGGTTCGTTTAGAAATATCTCTTGATTTACATTTAAATACAAAACAGTATTATCACTCACATGGTAACAACCTGAGTTACTATCTTCAATTCTGACATAAACAGTTTGAAAATACTGAACAATATTTGTGTAAAACTCAGGGTTTGCAATTTGATTTACATTTATATCAGCATCCTGAAGTGTTTCGTAATAGCTAACTACTAAATTTGGATTTCCTTCAGTAAACTGAAGATCAAAAAGAGTTAAATCAAATATTGCAAATCCACCACCTTCATCGCATGCAATGACATCTTGAGCAAATCCGTTTATAGGTAATGTATCAACAAATAACTCAAACGTTAAAATTTCTGGATTGCCTGTAGTATTATTTATAGCACTTACAAAAATCGTTTGTGGGTTTGTAATATTAGAATAAGGAGAAGATAACGGATTAAATTGGTTAATAGCATCTACTTCAGACTCATGATACGTAATTGTATACTCATTAGGATCTATAGCTCCCAAAATTTGAGGCGTTTGAGATTCTAGATCAAATTCTGCAATTCCATCATTATTGCCATCACAAACAGACAAATCAGCTGGTTGATTTAATACTTGTGAAAATGTAGAAATTGAAAAAAAGAGGGCTAAAAGCGGAAATAGTAATTTTACTTTCATGTGAAAAGAGTTTGATTAGTTGTTTCTATCAATCAAATAAAGTGCAAACCTTAAAGTATTGACGTCATTACTATAACAAGTAAGTTGCGAGTTTCCCTACCTTCAATTTTGAAATATCCGGAAATTCTAAAGTACAGAAGACATTGTTATTGCACTATAAAAGTGTAAATTTGTGGGTATTCAAATATACAGAATTAATCAATAAATGCAACTTAAAGAGATTACTAGCACGCAAAATCCACTGGTAAAACAGATACTTGTTTTAAAAGAAAAATCTCGTGAACGTAAAAAATCAGGATTATTTTTAATAGAAGGTCAGCGTGAACTTTCATTAGCAATAAAAGGTGGTTATCAAATTGAAAAATTATTGTTTTATCCTGACCTCGTTACGGAGGAACAACGTAGTAACCTAAAAGTATCTCAATTTAACACGATTGAAATCTCAAAAGAGGTGTTTCAAAAATTAGCACATCGACATACAACAGAAGGCATTATTGCGATTGCAAAAAACAAATCACATCTCCTAAAGAATTTACAGCTTACAAGTAAGAATCCATTAATCTTAATCGCTGAAGCTCCAGAAAAACCTGGCAACATTGGAGCATTATTACGAACAGCAGATGCTGCAAAAGTTGATGCTGTGATTATTGCCAATCCAAAAACCGATGTATACAATCCTAATATTATTCGCTCAAGTGTAGGTTGTGTTTTTACTAATCAAATCGTTATGGGTTCTACATCTGAAATTATTGAATTTCTAAATCAGAACAACATTAACACCTATTGTGCAGCATTACAAGCTTCTACAGATTATCATACCCAAGATTACACCAAACCCACTGCAATTGTTGTTGGTACAGAGGCTGATGGATTAACAAATGAATGGCTTGAAGCTTCTACTCAAAACGTTATTATACCTATGCAAGGTGAAATAGATAGTATGAACGTTTCTGTTGCTGCAGGAATTCTTATTTTTGAAGCAAAACGGCAACGAGATTTCAAATAAAAACACATGACCTCAACTACGTTATTCTACATTATTATTGGCATTATTATCATCAACTTTATTATTGATAAAATCCTTAATGCCTTAAATGCTAAACATTATGACGATGTCATTCCTGAGGAGTTAAATGATGTTTATGACGACGACGATTATAAAAAGTCCCAAGCTTATAAAAAAACCAATTATAAGTTCGGAATCTTAAGTTCTACATTTTCCATTGTATTGACGCTTGCTTTTTTCTTACTGGATGGTTTTGAATATGTAGACCATATTGCAAGAAGTTATACAGAAAACCCAATAGGAATTGCCTTGCTATTTTTCGGAATTATTATGATTGGTAGTGATCTTATTTCAACTCCTTTTTCGATATATAAAACGTTTGTGATTGAAGAAAAATTCGGGTTCAATAAAACAACGGTTAAAACCTTTGTTCTAGACAAAATAAAAGGGCTACTCATGTCTATCATTATAGGTGGTGGCATTTTAGCGCTTGTCATTTGGTTTTACCAACAAACACAAGAACAGTTTTGGTTGTATACTTGGGGAATTATTACGGTTTTTACAGTATTTATGAACCTATTTTATGCGCGACTAATTGTGCCATTATTCAACAAACAAACACCATTAGAAGATGGTACTTTGCGTGAACAAATTTCAGAATATGCACAATCGGTTGGTTTTAGTTTAAAGAATATTTTTGTAATTGATGGTTCAAAACGAAGTACAAAAGCAAATGCTTACTTTTCTGGTTTCGGCAGCGAAAAGCGCATTACATTGTACGATACTTTAGTTAATGATTTAGAGGAAGAAGAAATTGTTGCTGTATTAGCACATGAAGTTGGTCATTATAAACGAAATCATATAATTTTCAATCTGGTGACTTCAATTTTACTCACAGGAATTATGTTATTTATCTTGTCTATTTTCATATCAAATCCATTGTTATCAAATGCATTGGGTGTTGAAATTCCTAGTTTTCATGTTGGTTTAATTGCCTTCGGAATGCTCTACTCTCCTATTTCAGAACTTATTGGATTGGCCATGAATTACATCTCGCGCAAATTTGAGTACCAAGCTGATGATTATGCAAAAACAACGTATAAAGCTGAACCCTTAATTACCTCCTTAAAAAAATTGTCAAAAAACAGTTTGAGTAATCTCACACCTCACCCTTCTTATGTTTGGATGCATTATTCACATCCCACACTTTTAGAACGTATTAGAAATTTGAGAAGATGATGTTTTGAGACCTGTTAGTAGCTCATATTAAACTTCATAAAAAACAAAACCAAAAAACACATTGCACATTACATTTCTTATTGCTACTTTAGTTTTATGGCAGAAGTAGACATCGAAAAAGAAAATGCAGAGATTGCAAAAGCTTATAAAGACCTTCTTAAGGTAAGCTACCAAACACTTACAGCGACAGATAAGAAATTAATTCGTCATGCGTTTGAGGTAGCTGTCGATGCTCATAAAGATCAACGTCGCAAGTCTGGTGAAGCTTATATCTTTCACCCAATTGCTGTAGCGAAAATCGTTGCAGGTGAAATTGGTTTAGATGCCACTTGTATTGCAGCAGCATTGCTTCACGATGTCGTTGAAGATAATCCAAATTATACACTCGCAGATATTAGCCAAATGTTTGGCGAAACTATTGCTCGTATCGTTGACGGATTAACAAAAATTTCATCCTTAAATAAGGATAAAGACGTTTCGACACAAGCAGAAAACTTCCGAAAGATGTTGCTCACACTAAATGATGACGTGCGAGTAATTATTATTAAAATCGCAGACCGACTCCATAACATGCAAACAATGGATTCAATGCGAGCAGATAAACAAGAAAAAATTGCTTCAGAAACCTTATACATTTATGCGCCTTTAGCCCACAGAATTGGTCTTTATAATATTAAAACAGAACTAGAAGACTTAGGACTAAAATACACAGAACCCGAAGTCTATAATGACATCCTTGAAAAAATTCAAGAGAGCAAAGAAGAACAAGATAATTACATCCAAGAGTTTTCAAAGGTTATTGTCGACTCTTTAGATAGCGAAGGTTTAAATTATGAGATTAAAGGTCGACCAAAATCTATTTATTCCATAAGACGGAAAATGGTCAAGCAAGGTGTTGATTTTGATGAAGTTTACGATAAATTCGCTGTTAGAATTATTTATAAATCCGATTTTGAAAACGAAAAATTTCTCTCTTGGAAAATATATTCAATCGTCACAGACCACTTCACTCCTAATCCAACTCGATTACGTGATTGGATTTCATCACCAAAATCAACTGGATATGAAGCACTACATATTACAGTTATGGGACCGAAAGGGCGTTGGGTAGAAGTCCAAATTCGAAGTGAGCGAATGAATGAAATAGCGGAAAAAGGCTATGCAGCTCACTACAAATACAAACAAGGAAATGCCGAAGATGCATTAGATACTTGGATTGATAAATTACAAGAAGCCCTAGAAAGTAACGAAACTAATGCTGTAGATTTTGTAGAGCAATTCAAACTCAACCTATACGCTAAAGAGATTTATGTATTCACTCCAAATGGAGATTTAAAATCATTACCTAAAGGTGCAACTCCCTTAGATTTTGCTTTTAGCGTGCACACTCAAGTTGGCATGAAAACACGTGGCGCAAAAGTAAATGGAAAGTTAGTCCCTTTAAGTCATGAGCTCAATAGTGGTGATCAAGTAGAAATATTAACTTCTGAAAACATAAAACCAAACAGCAACTGGCTAGATTACGCGACTACAGCGCGAGCTCGAAGCAAAATAAAATCATCGCTGAAAGACGAGAAAAAAGAAGTTGCAGAAGACGGGAAAGAGATTTTAAGGCGTAAACTAAAACAACTCAAAATTAGTTTAGACGAAAAATCGATTAATGAAATGGTCAATCATTTCAAATTAAAAACAAGTCTCGATTTATTTTACCGAGTTGGTATCGGAACCATAGACAATAAAATGCTCAAGGAGTATGCAGCTTCTCGAAGCAATATGTTTATGTCTTACATCAAAAGTAAGATTCGTAAACCAACCGTAGCTCCAGATCTTGATAAAGATGAAATTACTGCCAAATATGATATGCTCGTTTTTGGTAAAGAAGAAGAAAAACTTGATTATAAATTATCGACCTGCTGTAATCCTATTCCAGGTGATAATGTGTTTGGTTTCCTGACGATTAATGAAGGCATTAAGGTTCATAAAAAAAATTGCCCGAATGCATTAAGCTTACAATCTAATTATGCATATCGTATCATGCTAGCCAAATGGATTGATTCGTCACAACAAGAATTTTCAGCACAATTAACCTTATCTGGAATTGATAATTTAGGCTTAGTAAACAATATCACTAAAGAGATTTCTTCAAACATGCACGTAAACATGAAAAGTATCAGTTTTGATACGGATGGTGGCATTTTTTCTGGAAAGATAAATGTTGTAGTTACTAACAATACAATGTTGAAAAAACTTATGGATAACCTTAAAAAAATTAATGGAATAGATAAGGTGACAAGAGTATAATTGTGTAAATTCGCAACACAAATTATGAGTGCAAATACAGAACAGAGTAACCAAGACATTGTAAAGAACGTTTTTACAAAATTCCTTGAAGAAAAAGGTCATAGAAAAACACCTGAACGCTACGCGATACTTCAAGAGATTTATGATAGTGAGGAGCATTTTGATATTGAATCTTTATACATCAAAATGAAAAACAAAAACTATCGTGTAAGTCGTGCTACACTTTATAATACAATTGAAATTCTTCTGGAATGTGCTTTGGTTCGCAAACATCAGTTTGGACAAAATCAAGCACATTATGAAAAATCATATTTCGACAAACAACATGATCATGTTATCCTAACTGATACAGGTGAAGTTATCGAGTTTTGCGATCCTCGAATACAGTCCATAAAAAAGACGATTGAGGAGGTCTTTGATATTTCAATTTCTAATCATTCACTCTACTTTTACGGAACAAAAAACAAACCAACTAACTAGATTATACAATGGCAGTAGATTTACTACTAGGACTACAATGGGGAGACGAAGGCAAAGGTAAAATTGTTGATGTACTCACCTCCAAATACAATATCATTGCTCGTTTTCAAGGTGGACCAAATGCTGGGCACACTTTAGAATTTGACGGTATTAAGCATGTATTAAGAACAATTCCTTCAGGCATATTTCATAAAGAATCTATCAATGTCATTGGTAATGGTGTTGTCATAGATCCTGTTGTTTTTGTACAAGAATTAGATGGTTTAGATCAATTCAAATTAGATTACAAATCAAACTTGATTATTTCAAGAAAAGCACATGTGATTCTACCAACACATCGTTTGTTAGACGCTGCGTCTGAAACCTCCAAAGGGAAAGCTAAAATTGGCTCTACGCTTAAAGGTATTGGTCCAACATACATGGATAAAACTGGTCGTAACGGCATTAGAATTGGCGATCTTGAATTAGACAATTGGAAAGAAAAATATAGAGCTTTAGCTAATAAGCATGAAGCAATGATTGGATTCTATAATGTAGATATTCAATACGATTTAAAAGAAATGGAAGAAGAATTCTTTGCAGCCGTTGAACGCTTAAAAGGACTACAATTTATAGACAGCGAAGAATATTTAAACCAAGCTTTAAAAAATGGTAAACCCATTTTAGCCGAAGGCGCTCAAGGATCCTTATTGGATATCGATTTTGGAACCTATCCATTTGTAACGTCATCAAACACTACTGCTTCTGGTGCTTGTACTGGATTAGGAGTAGCTCCAAATAAAATTGGAGAAGTCTTCGGAATTTTTAAAGCCTATACAACACGAGTAGGCTCTGGACCATTTCCTACTGAATTATTTGACAAAATTGGTGCTGATATGGCTCGAATTGGTCATGAGTTTGGTGCTGTTACTGGTCGACCTCGTCGTTGTGGTTGGTTAGATTTAGTAGCACTAAAATATGCTTGTCAGGTTAATGGCGTGACACAATTGAGCATGATGAAAGGTGATGTGCTCTCAGGTTTTAAAACACTTAAAGTATGTACAGCTTACAAATATAAAGGGGAAACGATTTCGCATTTACCATTTAATATTGAAGCCGAAAACGTAACACCGATCTACACTGATTTTAAAGGCTGGAAAGAAGATTTAACTAAAATGAGAGATGTCTCTCAGTTTCCAAAAGAACTTAATGAGTATATCGAATTCCTTGAAAAAGAGCTAGAAATTCCTATCACTATAGTTTCGGTTGGACCAGATAGAACACAAACAATCAATAGATAAACTTAAAAGTATCTATTAAAAATCTGTTAAGGCATACTATTCCGAAGAGATAATAGTTATTTTTGGAGCAAAATATAACACCTTGAATCTAGTTTTCAGATACATACTTTTACTTGCTTGTTGTTTTTCAACATTACTTACCTATTCACAACAACCTAAAAAAATTAGGATTGAATATTCTGGTTTTACTGTGAAAGATTCTCTCAAAGGAGAAAATATTACAACGTTTGTTAGAAGTGATCAAGCACAAATTCATATCGTACATGAAGACATTGACATGTGGTGTGACAAAGCCATCTATTATCAAAATGAAGATTTTATTGAAGCCTTTAGTGATGTAATCGTAAAACAAGGTGATACAATTAACATGACCTCAAAATATGTTGAGTATAGTGGTATTACAAAAATGGCTTTTGCAGCTGGTGATGTTGTACTTACCGAACCTCAATCTGTTTTAACCACAGATACCCTTTATTTTGACAGAACAAAACAAGAAGCATATTATAGAACTACCGGCAAAGTCGTTAGAGATTCTTCAGGAACGATTACTAGTCAGATTGGTCGTTATTATATGAATGACAGTAAATATCGCTTTCTAAAGGATGTAGTATTAGTTAATCCAGAGTACACCCTTAACACAAATCAATTAGATTTTTATTCAGAAACAGGACATTCATATTTATATGGTCCTTCAACAATAGTTGGAGATTCAAGTAAAATATATTGTGAACGTGGATTTTACGACACCAATAATGATACTGGTTATTTTCTGAAAAATTCAAAAATAAACTACAACAACAGAGAAGTTATTGGTGATAGTCTTTACTTTGATAGAAACCGAAGCTTTGCGTCTGCAAGCAATAATATTGTCGTAACAGACACGATTAATAAAAGCATCATTAAAGGTCATTATGCAGAAATATTTCGAGCAAAAGATTCTGTATTTATTACAAAACGAGCTTTAGCAATTACTGTTCAAGAGACAGATTCTATCTACATTCATGCAGATACACTAATGATTACTGGTAAACCAGAACATCGCATCACACGAGCATTTTACAACGCAAAAATGTATAAGAGTGATATGAGTGGTAAAGCAGATTCTATTCATGCAGATCACAAGACTGGCTTAACTCAGCTCATCAATTTAGACCGTTTTTCATCTACAGAAGCTTATGCTCAAAAGAGAAGACCTATTCTTTGGAATTTAGGCAATCAGATGACTGGAGATTCTATTCATTTGATTTCTAATGTAGAAAAAGAAGAATTGGATTCCTTAAAAGTATTTAATAATGCGTTCCTAATCAGTAAAGATTCTATTGGTGAGGGTTTCAACCAAATTAAAGGTCAGAAATTAATCGGTTTATTTGAAAATAATGAATTGTATAATGTGGATATTATAAAGAATGCTGAAATCATCTTTTACTCAAGAAATGATAATGACTCACTAATAGGAATAAACAAATCCAAATCTGCAAAAATCAATATGAAATTTGAAGACGGTTATAAAATTGTCACACTTTTTAATCAAGTAGATGGTGAAATTTATCCAGAATCACAATTTCCAAAAAATGCTCGTAAATTTAGAGGATTCGATTGGCGTGAAGACGAACGACCAAACAGTATTGAAGATTTATTTAGTGAAGATGCACCTTTCGAACTTCCCATTATAAAAGGACTTGACGATTATATTCCTGAAGAGGAGTTTTTTGATGAAGCCTTATTTAAACGTATAGATTCAGCAAGAGAAAAAGATAAAGACGAGATCAATAAAGCGGAACGTAATTTACCGAAACCAACGAAAGCGATCAAATCAAAACGCGACTCTTTACAACAACAAAACTTACCCAAACCATTAATTAATAAGGTAAAAAAAGAGAACTAATGCTAGATGATTTTTTTAAATATCAAGCACAAACTACACCTCATCCTTTAGCCATGTCCATTTCTCATGCAGAAGGTTCTTACATCTACGATACAAACAACAAAGCATATTTAGATTTTGTTGCTGGCGTATCTGCGTGCAGTTTAGGTCATAAACATCCTAAGGTTGTTCAGGCTATAAAAGATCAACTAGACAAGTATTTACACGTTATGGTTTATGGTGAATATATTCAGGAGCCAGCAGTAGAATTAGCAAAATCACTTGCAAAACACTTACCAAAACCATTAGAAACGACCTATCTAACCAATTCTGGTACTGAAGCTATAGAGGGTTCTTTAAAGCTTGCAAGACGTGTTACTGGAAGAAGCGAAATTATAGCTGCTCATCACGCTTATCATGGAAATACTATGGGTTCTTTAAGCGTAATGGGTTATGAAGCACGTAAAACGGCATTCAGACCTCTTATTCCTGATGTTAGATTTATAACCTTTAATAGTGCTGAGGAATTGTCACACATTACGACCAAAACTGCAGCCGTTATTTTGGAAACCATTCAAGGTGGCGGAGGTTTTATTGAACCTCAAAATGATTACTTACAAAAAGTACGTAAACAATGTGATAACGTTGGAGCATTACTGATTCTTGATGAAATACAACCAGGATTTGGTAGAACTGGAAAACTATTTGGATTTGAACACTACAATTGTATTCCAGATATTCTTGTCACAGGTAAGGGACTTGGAGGCGGTATGCCTATTGGTGCATTTACATCGTCTAAATCGATGATGGACTTGCTACAAGACCATCCAAAACTAGGGCACATCACAACCTTTGGTGGTCATCCAGTAATTGCTGCAGCTGCCTTAGCAACTGTGAAGGAAATCACCGAATCAGAACTGATGTCTCAAGCACTTGAAAAAGAACAATTAATTCGTAAACATTTGGTTCATCCGCTTATTTCTGAAATTAGAGGAAAAGGATTAATGTTGGCAGCAATCACTCCTTCTGCAGACATCACAAACCAAGTAATTTTGAGATCTAAGGACAAAGGATTGATTTTATTTTGGTTACTTTTTGAACAAAAAGCAATAAGAATTACACCTCCATTGACCATTTCAAATGATGAAATCCTTAAGGGATGTTCTATTATAACCCAAATTTTAGATGAAATTAACTCTAATTTATAAATTAAATAATTCAGTGCAACATTTTGATTTCCAATAATTAAAACTGGTTTATTTCAAACAAAACTACAACTGTTGATTACTTTGTTGAAAAGATTGGCACCAATAATGATGTTTTTGAACTGATAAGAGTAATTTTAAATAACGGTAATTCAAATTTGCATATGGAGTTTAGTCAACCTGACGACAACAATAATTTTTCGCTTACACGCTTCGAATCCATGCTTAAAACAAATCATGTTTTATTCTTTGATTCGAACGAATTTGAAAATATCATCCATCACTATCTCGAAAGTGGCAAAATTGCCTTGGCTAAAAAAGCTATTAAATTAGGCCTAGAACAGCATCCTACTTCTGTTAATTTAAAACTATTTTTAACAGAAATCTATATCTTAGAAAACAAATTCACAGAGGCTGACGACGTTTTAAATGAGCTCCATATTGTTGAGCCTTCTAACGATGAAATTTATATTCAAAAAGCAAGTGTATTCTCAAAGCAAGATATGCACGAAAAAGCAATTGACACCTTAAAAATTGCTTTAAAACTAAATCAAGATGATGAAGGTCTAACCGATTTATTTGCACTTATTGGAATGGAATACTTATTCTTAGACCAATTTGAAAATGCCAGAGAATATTTCTCAAAATGTTTAGCTATTGACCTTGAAGATTATTCTGCCTTATATAACATTATTTATTGCTATGATTTTCTAGATCAGAACAATGAAGCTATCGACTTCTTAAATATTTATTTAGACAAAAATCCGTATTGCGAAGTTGCTTGGCATCAATTAGGACGTCAGTATTTTACAGTAAAAGATTACGATAAAGCTTTAGCTGCTTTTGATTTTGCCATTATTTCTGATGATAGATTTGTTGGTGCCTATTTAGAAAAAGGAAAAGTACTAGAAAAGAAAAAGCATTATTTAGAAGCCATTGAAAACTATAAAGTGACGCTAGCTCTAGATGAACCTACCTCTTTTGCATTACTCAGAATTGGGTATTGTCACGAAAAACTAGGTCAAGACGATTTGGCTGTCCAGTATTTTTATAGAACAGTGCACGAAGATCCTTTATTAGATAAAGGATGGATTGCAATCACGAAGTTCTATAACAGAAAACAAAATTTTCAAAAGGCATTGTTTTATATCAATAAAGCCATCAATATCGATGGAGAAAATGTCATCTATTGGAAATTATATGCACAAATTAATCATCGACTTAACTTTTTAGAAGAAGCCGAACGTGGTTATAAGAAAACTTTAGATTTAGGCAATTACGAACTTCAAACTTGGTTATCTAGAACCGACATTCTTATTGATCTTGGTGAATACGAAGCTGCTATTTTAAATTTGATTCAAGCCGCAGAATTTTATCCAGAAACTGCAGAAATAGAATTTCGTTTAGCTGGTTTACACTTTACATTACACGAAAGTAGAAAAGGACATTATCATCTAAAAAACGCATTGCTTTTAGATCCTGAATACGATTTCATTCTTGATGAATTGTTTCCAAACGTAGTACAGAAACCGTCTGTTCAACAACTCATTTCAGCATCAAAAAAATAATTCAATTTTAAGTTTTCATTTTTTATTAATCCGTTTTTTAGTTTAAAAATAGTCATTCCTATTTCATACCTTTACTGCTCTTATTTGCAAAAATGATTAGACAATTTAAAGATTACTTATTTATTACTTTTAAAGGAATTGCCATGGGAGCTGCAGATGTAGTTCCTGGAGTTTCAGGAGGCACAATAGCATTTATTTCTGGTATTTACGAAGAACTAATCGAAAGCATCGACAACTTAAACCTTAGTGTTTTCAAAGTTTGGAAAAAAGATGGTTTTAAAACAGCATGGAGCTCAATAAACGGAAGCTTTTTATTAGCTTTATTTTCGGGAATTGCCATTAGTATTTTATCGCTAGCGAAATTGATAAAATGGCTTTTACATAATGAACCAATATTGTTGTGGGCTTTCTTTTTCGGACTTGTTTTAGCAAGTATTCTTTATATAGGAAAACAAATACAATCTTGGTCACCCAAAATTATATTGGCAATAATTATAACCTCTATCCTATCCTATTTTATTACTCTTGCCGAACCTTTTGCATCACCAGACAGTCCTTTTTATCTTTTATTTTGTGGCTTCATTGCCATAATCGCTATGATTTTACCAGGCGTTTCCGGAGCATTTATTTTACTAATTCTTGGTGCTTATGAAACTGCAATTAACACTGTAAACAATCTCATTGAAGGTGTCACAACTGGTAATTGGGATATCTTAAAAGGTGCCTTACTTAACTTTTTCTTGTTAGCTATTGGAGCCGTTGTTGGTTTGAAAGTATTTTCAAAAGCCCTTAATTGGATGTTTAAACATCATAAAAATCTAACTTTAGCCATTCTAACAGGATTTATGATTGGATCTTTAAATAAGATTTGGCCATGGAAAAACGTATTAAAAACACGTATCAATTCTGAAGGCATAGAGGTTACTGTTTTAGATGAAAGTATTCTACCTTCATCATATACTGGTGATCCACAAATCTTATTTGCTGTGATTTTTGTTGTTATCGGATTTGCTACCATCCTAATTCTAGAAAATTTAGGTCATAAAAAATCTAAAGCGTAATGGAAAACACAAGAACCTTTAAAGATCGTCTATTCTTGGTCATTAAAGGACTTGGTATGGGAGCGGCTAACAAGGTTCCTGGTGTTTCTGGAGGCGTAGTAGCATTTGTTGCTGGATTTTACGAAGAGTTTATATTTTCTTTACAACGCGTCAATAAAACAGCATTCAAATTATTGTTTAATGGACGATTCAAAAGTTTTTACCAATATATAAACGGAAGATTTTTAGCCCTTTTGTTTTCTGGAATGATCATTAGTTATTTTAGTGTTTCTAAAATTCTAGACTACTTCCTTCAAAATTATGAGCTCTATGTTTGGAGTCTTTTCTTTGGAATGATTATCGGATCTATTTATTACATCAATAAAGATTTTAAGGATTGGAATTACAAAAGCCTTACCGCTTTAACTATTGGAATTATTCTAGGTGTAGGTATAAGTTTTTTAGATCCAGCCACAGAAAATGATAATTTAATATTTGTATTTTTCTGCGGAATAATTAGTGTTTCCGGTATGACCTTACCTGGATTTTCTGGGTCTTTCATTTTGATTCTTCTTGGTAATTATGTACTCTTATTAGTAGATTCAGTAAATGCTCTTTTTGATACATTTTCAGAAATCATAACTGGTGATTTTAGTTTTCTTCAAAATGAAATTAGAGTCCGACTTCTAAAAGTATTAATTGTATTCACACTAGGTTCTGCAGCTGGATTAGTCACATTTTCTCACGTATTAAGTTATGTGCTTAAACACTACAAAAGCATCACCACAGCATCCATAATTGGTTTTATTATTGGCTCTTTAGGTGTCGTTTGGCCTTGGAAAAAAACTATTTTCAAAGCCCAGGATGATGGTGGTTTTCTCCTCGACTCTAGAGGTGAAAAAATTATAGCCAATTACGAACGCTTTTTACCCGAATTGCATAGTGAAACCTATTTTGCTTTTGGTTATATTGTATTAGGAATTTTAGTCGTACTTGCGCTTGAGTGGTATGGCCAACGCACAAAACGAACTCATGTCTAGATTAGGATTATTAGGAAAAGACATTGCATATTCATTCTCTAGAGGCTATTTCAAAATCAAATTTGAAACAGAGAATTTGCCGTTTACATATGAGAATTTTGATCTTGATGACATTTCTATGTTTCCAAAACTTTTACGAGACAATCCCAATATCTCTGGTTTCAATGTAACCATTCCCTATAAAGAGCAGGTCATTCCTTATCTGGATAAATTAGATAAAAAAGCTAAAAAAATTGGTGCTGTAAATACAATTACTATTGATTCACAAGGGCGTTTAAAAGGCTATAATACAGACTACTATGGTTTTAAAAAATCTATAAAGCCTTTTCTAAAAAAACACCATAAAAAAGCATTAATATTAGGTACTGGTGGAGCTTCAAAAGCCATAGCATATACATTTAAAAAACTAAACATCACCTTTGATTATGTATCTAGAACTACGAAATCAAACGCCAAGTTTACCTATGATAATTTGACAATAGACGATATAAAAAACTACAAAATCATCATCAATTGCACTCCTGTTGGAACGTTTCCAGATGTAACTAATTGTCCGAAAATCCCTTATGATGGGATCACCGATAAACATTTACTGTACGATTTGATTTACAATCCTGAAGAAACAACGTTTCTAAAATCTGGAAAGATCAAAGGTGCTCAAATATGTAACGGACTTAAAATGCTAGAGTTTCAGGCTGAAAAGTCATGGCGCATTTGGAATTTAAACGTATAAACCTTCTAAATAGAGTTACTTTTTTGTAAATCAGTCATCGATTAGTATCTTAGCCTTCTAATATAAAAACATTGAAAAATGTCTGAGAACGATAACCTGCTTAATGCAGATGGAAAGATTGAATTAAATACTTCAGAAGC
Organism: Psychroserpens sp.; assembly: GCF_034670085.1. Lineage (GTDB taxonomy): Bacteria > Bacteroidota > Bacteroidia > Flavobacteriales > Flavobacteriaceae > Psychroserpens. Next base: position 457,696 of record NZ_JAXMOD010000002.1, read on the forward strand.
ACCTCAAAAAAACGAGGAAACAAAAGCTGCTGACGAATCAACTTCAGAAGAAGCAAAAGATGCTAGCGAAACTGTCGAAACTTCAACTGAAGAGACTTCGGAAAAAGAAGCATCGAATGAAGTCGAAACAACTTCCGAAATCATAAAAGAGGAAATTACAGAAACCACAGAAGAGACTACTGTTGAAACTGAAGCTGTTTCCGAAGATGCAATAGAAGAGGTTGTAGAGAATACTGCAGTTGAAGAAGAGGTTTCAGAAACTAAAGCTGGTGCTGATTCTGAAACGTCTAAAAAAGCCGATGCACATGTTGAAGAGATTGAAGAAGCAAATGCTGAAGATGCTGAAGATGAAACCAATGCTGAACGTCATGAGCTCGAGACAAAAGACTACCATGCCATGTCAATGGAGCAATTAGCCATTGAACTTGAGACACTTATACAAGACAAGAAAATACAAACTATTAAATCTCAAGTAGATGAGATTAAATCTGAGTTTCATTCAAAATTTGGAGAACTTCTAGATGAAAAGAAAGAAGAATTTTTAAGTGAAGGCGGAAACGAAATTGATTTTTACTTTACGACTCCAGTAAAAAAGCGTTTTAATGACGCTTACAAATCCTACCGAAATACACTAAATGCTTATTACAAAAACCTAGAGACTAATTTAAAGCAAAACTTAGAAAACAGGCTTGCTATTATTGAAGAAATCAAAGGTCTCATTAATGTTGAAGAAAACATTAATACAACGTATAAGCATTTTAAAGATTTACAAGAACAGTGGAGAAATGCTGGTCCAATTCCTAGAGATCGTTATAATAATGCATGGAATTCTTATCATCATCATGTTGAAGTTTTCTATGACTTTTTACATTTAAATCGTGATTTACGCGATATGGATTTCAAGCATAATCTTGACCAAAAAACAAAGATTATTGAACGTGCTGAAGAACTTGCAGCAGATGACAACATTAACAGGTCATTTAGAGAATTGCAAGTTTTACATAAATTATGGAAAGAAGAATTAGGTCCTGTAGACAGAGAACATAGAGAAGACATTTGGCAACGATTTAGTAATGCTACTAAAACAATTCATGATAAGCGTCAGGCTTACTATGCCGATTTAGATAAAGCTCATGAAGGCAATTTGGCTAGAAAAGAAGCAATTATTGCTAAAATTGATGACATCGCTAAAGATCAGCCTAAAAGTCATCAAGCTTGGCAAAATAAAATCAAAGCAATAGAAGCGCTACGTCAAGATTTTTTCAATGCTGGTAAAGTGCCAATTAAAGTAAATGATGCTACTTGGACAAAATTTAAAACAGCTGTAAGAAATTTTAATAGAAGTAAAAACAACTTTTATAAGTCGCTTAAAAAAGATCAATACGACAATCTTCATAAAAAGCAAGAATTGATCAAAATTGCTGAAGACAATAAAGACAGTGACGATTTTGAAACCACAACATCTCTAATGAAGAAAATCCAATCGGATTGGAAAAACATTGGACATGTACCAAGAAAGGATAGTGATAAAATATGGAAGCAATTTAAAAAAGCTTGTAATCATTATTTTGATAGAATGCATGAAGAGAAAAATGCAGCTAGTAAAGAAGAAATGGCTGCCTTTGAACAGAAATCAGCTTTATTAGAGACTGTAAAAGCTATCGAACTTGTTGGAAAGCCAGAGAAAGATATCGAAACTATAAAAGAGCAAATCCATGCTTGGAAAGCCATAGGACATATACCATCAAACAAACGTTACATCGATGGTAAATTCAATAAAGCAATTGATGCACTTTTTGGAAAGTTAGATATGGATAAGGCGAAGCTTGAGATGATTAAGTTTGAAAACAAACTGGAAACCTTGTCTAAGCCAAATGACACACGTTTATTGGACAACGAACAAAACTATATCAGAAAGAAAATTGGTGAAATTAAAGGTGAAATTAATCAGCTCGAAAACAACATGCAGTTCTTTTCAAATGTTGACGAATCAAATCCTTTGGTAAGAGATGTGATTAAGAATATAAATAATCACAAAGACAATCTTCAAACTTGGAAAGATAAGCTTAGAAAAGTGAAGAGCATGTACTAAGTATTAATTAGGTTAAAGCTCAACAAAACAACTATCTTTGCGAGAAATGTAAATTCATGTCTTTCAAAGCACTTAATCTAAATAAAACGATTGTCAAAGCTATTGATGAAGCAGGTTATACAGAACCTACTTTAATTCAAGAGCAAACTATCCCATTAGTATTAGACAAAAAAGATGTCATTGCTTCAGCACAAACTGGAACAGGAAAGACAGCTGCCTTTGCATTACCTATTTTGCAATTGTTATTCGACAAACAAGATGCGCCAAAAAAAGGAAAAAAAATAAGAGCTTTAATCGTAAGTCCAACACGAGAACTTGCGGCTCAAATTGGCAAAAACTTTAATACCTATTCTAAATATACCAATTTAAGGACTACAGTAGTTTTTGGAGGAACTAGCATTGAACCTCAAATTGATGTTCTAAAAAAAGGCGTCGACATTGTTGTAGCGACTCCTGGACGTTTATTGGATTTACATAAACAAGATATAATAAATCTAGATTATATAGAGATTTTAGTTTTAGATGAAGCCGATTTAATGTTAGATATGGGATTCATTGATGACGTTAAGAAAATCGAACGTTTATGTCCTGAAACCAAACAAAATCTTTTATTTTCTGCAACAATGCCCTTTAAAGTAGAGCAATTGGCTAACACCATTTTAAATGCACCCGAACGTATTGAAGTCACTCCTACATCTTCAGCTGCAAATAATGTGAGCCAGATTTTATACTATGTTCCGAAGCGAAATAAAGTTGAACTCTGTCTACATTTATTACGCAATACCATCAAAGGCAAGCGCATTCTTATTTTTAGACGCACAAAATTTGGTGTGGATAAACTAGAAAACACATTAAGTAATAATGGTTATAGTGTAGAGCGTCTTCATGGTGACCGAACTCAAAGCGAAAGACAAACGGCATTAAATAAGTTTAAGCATGCCGAAGTTAATATTTTAATTGCCACAGATGTCGCAGCTCGTGGTATTGATATTAATGAATTAGATGCAGTGATAAATTTTGATTTACCTAATATTCCTGAAACCTATGTGCATCGAATTGGGAGAACTGGTCGAGCTGGTAATTTTGGAAAATCGTATTCTCTGTGCTCTGCAGATGAAAAAAGTTATGTTAAGAGCATTCAGCAATTGATAAATGTTCAAATTCCGGTTGATGACAATCATCCTTATCCTTTAGATCCAAAAGCGAAACCCATCGTTCATAAAAAACAAGGAAGCAAATATAAAAAAGGTCGGAAGGGAGAAGGTTCTAAAAAGAAAAAAAAACGTTGGTACTAATTAACTGTAAGCAATTTAAAAAAATATGACTTACGACACTTTAATGTTTTTGCATTTATATACAGTAATTCCTTGTGTGTTTATTGGTGGTTTTCTTTTAATAATTAAAAAAGGAACATTAGTTCATAAACGATTAGGAAGAATGTATATGGTTCTTATGCTTTTTACAGCAATTGTTACACTCTTTATGCCGGCTGCAGTTGGTGGTCGAATTCTAAATCATTTTGGATGGATTCATTTGTTCAGTTTTTTAACGCTTTGGACTGTTCCTACAGCCTACTTAGCCATTAAAAAAGGTGACGTAAAATCTCATAAGCGAAAAATGATTTTACTTTATTTTGGTGCTATTATTATCGCTGGTGCTTTTACATTTACACCAGGTCGTTATTTGCATGAGGTGTTTTTTAATTGAAAAATTTTTAATCTGTTAATCAATAAAAGTGATTATCTTTAATCTCAAATCCAACCTTTATGAGTTCAGATTATAATAATCCAGCGTTTAAAAAGTTACTAAAGCGACTTCAAGAGGAAAGTTGGCAACTTGAATTAATTATATCTGGTTTTGCCATTTTTGGACTTATAACTGCTATTGGACCAATAAGTGAAGCTGCTAATATTGCCCAATCAAAGCAACAGTTAGTGTTGACAATCGTACTTGGCATTGCAGTTGTTTCTTGTGCAATTCTCATTTTTAATTTATTACTCCATGTTGTATTGCGTGGACTTTGGATTGGTACTTTAGGGTTACGATATGTCTCAGGAGATATTGATTATGACTCCCTAAATTATAGTGAAAAATTCACTAAATATCTCAAGAAAAAAGTAGGCTCTTTTGATAAATATGTAGCTACTTTAGAGAATTATTGTAGTATAATTTTTGCTGTTTCATTCCTTTTGATTTTTTATGTTTTAGCATTAACATTTACCATTCTTTCAATAGTTCTGGTTGCCACACAAATTATTGATAATGATGCTCTACCAGAAACACTAAGAACAATTGTAGGTGTTGTATTTATTCTCTTTTTCATCTTCGGAATGGTTCTCACATTTATAGATTTCATTACCCAAGGTTGGCTCAAAAAGAAAAAATGGATCTCTAAGTTTTATTTCCCTGTGTATTGGGTATTTAGCTTTATAACCTTATCCTTTTTATATCGACCTTTGGTTTATAATTTCTTGGATAATAAATTTGGAAAACGACTGAGTTTTGTCTTATTACCAGTGTACTTAGCCATCTTAGTCTTATCGTCTTTTCATTATAGATCTTCAAATTATTTTGATAATGTCGATTTTTCTTCTGAAACGACAGCGAGACGAATTAACTATCTTGATGTCCTGAATGAGAACGAGCATGTAGACGAATTTGCTATATCATCAAAGGTAGTCACAACACCATACTTAAATATATTTATGGAACTTACTGATAATGTAGAAAACAATGTATTTAATTACAATCCAGATTTAAGACCTGAAAATGACAAAAGAGGGTTGAGAAGTAATATGATTGTTACAGGTGATATCAACTGGTCTACAATTAGAAAACGACAGAAAGACTATTTAAATACCATAAACCAAATCTACAAAGTAAGAATAGACAGTACCTATTACGACTCAGAATTCATCTTATCTGAAATTAAACAAAAAGATATAGGCTTTGAAACCTTTGTTGGTATTAATGATTTAGAGGAAGGCAAACACCTTTTAAAAGTTATTAGAAAACGAATAAAAGATGGAGATACTGTACGACATTCTGTATGCAAAATCCCTTTTTGGTATTTTAAAGACTAGCTTTATTCAAGTCGCTTATTAAAATATTGTTTTAATAGAGGAATTTGAATGCAAAGCATGAGTAACATAAATAAAGTTGCATAAACCGTTATTTGAGAAAAATCCTGACCTGCAAAAGGGTTTGGGAATTCAATACTTGGAAATTGCATCTGATTTAAACTCAGATCTTTTAACCAACTACTCTTACTATCAGGTGCTTTAACTATAGAATACCCAACTATAGCAACAACTCCAAGAGCAATAAGCAACCAAATGCGTTTAGAAATTAATGGCACATACGTTGTAGCCTTAGCAGTATTTAAAGCTTTTATTTGAGTCATTATCCTTTGTGTAAAATCAAACGAAGGACTTTCAACTGCTGATTTACCAATTACTTTTCGTGACAAATCGTCTAAATGTTTATCTGCGTTCTCTTTCATAATAATCAATTATATCTGGTTCTAATTGCGACTTTAAAATGGTTGCCAACTTTTTTCGGCTTCTAAATAATTTCACTTTTATTGAGTTTGCTGTAATGCCAACAATCTTTGAAATTTCATCTAAAGATAAGTCATCAAAATAATATAAGGTCAACAGAAAACTTTCTTCACTAGGCAAAATATCAATACACTTCTGTATGGCCACATTTCGCTCTTTAGTTTCCATCTTATCTAATGCATTGTCAATTGTAAGTACTTGATGTGTATTAAATTCATTTATTTCAATAGTATTCAAATGCTTTTTATTCTTTTTTATTCTATCCAAGCAACTGTTATATGCAACTCTATAAATCCATGTTGAAAGTTTTGAATCCCCTTTAAACTTGTCAAGAGATTTATATGTTTTTATAAATGTGTCTTGAGCAACTTCTTCTGCCTCTTCTCTATTCTTTAGCATGCGTAAGGCTAAAGTAAAAACCAAGTCTTTATGACGATCTACCAAAACAGCAAATGCATTGGTATCGCCTTCAACAATTTGATTGATGAGTGTTTGGTCGTTGGTGGTCATTTTTATAATAAGACGACACAAATATTTGTATGGTTACAACATATTAAAAAAACTTTTTTCAAAAATTATGTAACCTAAAAGAAACATTTGTCGTCATAAGCTCAGAACATATAAATTTAATCAATTAAAAAACAACATTATGAACGGAGAAATTCTCATACCAATTAGCATGTTTCTTGCACTGTTTGGAGTAATCTACCTATACTTATCTACAAGAAACAAAGAGCGTTTAGCACTCATTGAAAAGGGCGCAGATGCCACAATTTTCATGAAAGGAAAAGGTCACACTGCTCCAATCTGGAAAGTGCTAATTCTAAATTTTGCCCTATTATTAATGGGTATTGGAATTGGCATCTTTATAGCATCAATACTACATTACAACTTAGGTGTAGAAGAAGATGTTGCTTTCCCTGGCACTATATTTTTAATGTCTGGATTAGGATTATTCGCTGGTTTTACAATGACTAAAAATTTAGACAAGGAGTAAAAAGACTTCAACCAACTAATTTTTAAAAACTGCTATGCAATCGATAGCAGTTTTTTTTATGCTTTTTTTAACTTCAATATTATGTACCTTTAGCCTTTAAAAATGAAAAATAAAGTATCAAAATGAAAAAAATATTTGCCCTAATATTAATTACAATTTGCTTTTCTGCATGTAAAGACGATAAAAAAATTCCTGTGACTGAAATGACTGTTGTTACGAACAAAGCCTTTGAAGATGTATTAGAAAATTACTATCAAGATGGTTTAAAACTTAACCCTTTAAATGCTACTTCAGCAGGTGATCATAGATATAATGATCAATTACCTAATGTTTTATCTGATGAATATGTGCAACAAATAAAAGATTATTATCAAAATTATAAAACTAAACTTAATTCTTTTGATGATACCGAACTTACCAAAAATCAGCAATTAAGTAAGCAAGTTTTAAATTGGGAATGTGAGATGTCCCTTGCAAGTTTCGCTTTCAATGAAGACTTGATGCCAATTAACCAAATGTGGTCACTTCAATTAAATATTGGACAGTTAGCTGGTGGAACAAGTTCGCAACCATTCAAAACAATGGAAGACTATAACAATTGGTTAAAGCGAATGGATGGATATTTAGAGTGGATGAATTCTGCTGAAGAAAAAATGAAAAAAGGTATTGAACTTGGTTATGTGTTACCAAAGTCGTTGATTGTAAAAGTACTTCCGCAGTTAGAAGCACTCACAACAACTAATGTTGATGAGCACTTATTTTACAATCCAATTAAAAATATTCCAGATAGCTTTTCTGAAGAAAATAAAGCAAAAGTTACAAGAGCTTACAAATCATTAATCAAAAATAAAATTGCTCCAGCTTATAAAAAATTACATGCGTTTATGAGCACGACGTATTTAGAAGCAGGACGAACCACTAGTGGAGTTTCAGATATACCTAATGGTGAGGCGTATTACAATCACCAAATAAAGTTTTTCACTACAACTACCATGACTGCTGACGAAATTCATGAGTTAGGCTTAAAAGAAGTTGCACGTATTCTTTCTGAAATGGAAGTCGTTAAAAAGCAAGTTGGTTTTGAAGGTGATATAATAGCGTTTTTCGATTATGTTCGAAATAATAAAGAGTTAATGCCTTTTGACGACCCAATGAGTGTTGTACATAATTTCAATGAAATTCATGACACCATGAAACCTCAAATTGCAAAGCTTTTTGATTTAAAACCCAAAACAGCTTTTGAGGTACGTCGTACAGAAGCATTTCGTGAAGCTTCGGCAAGTGCAGAATACAATCCAGGAGCAGTAGATGGTTCACGACCAGGTATTTTTTATACACCAATTCCTGATGCAACAACATACAATGTGTTTACTGATGAAGCCTTATTCTTACATGAAGCTATTCCAGGACATCACTATCAAATATCATTACAACAAGAAAATAAAGACTTACCAAACTTCAGAAAAACACTGTGGTATAGTTCTTATGGTGAAGGCTGGGCTTTGTATTGTGAATCACTAGGAAAAGAGCTAGGTTTATACACAGATCCTTATCAGTATTTCGGAATGCTAAGTATGGAAATGCATCGTGCCATTCGTTTGGTTGTCGATACAGGAATTCATACTAAAGGATGGTCTAGAGAAAAAGCTATAAAATATTCGCTCAAAAATGAAGCAGAAAGTGAAGCTAGCATCACCTCAGAAATTGAACGTTATATGGCAATGCCTGGACAAGCGTTATCCTATAAAATTGGTCAACTTAAAATATTAGAATTACGCGCTAAAGCTGAAAAAGAGTTAGGCGATAAATTTGAAATTGCACAATTTCACAATCAGGTGTTAGAATCTGGATGTATCCCTTTAGCCTTATTAGAAACTAAAATCGATAATTGGATTGCAACTTTTAACTAAATATATCTCAATACTAATTTTATGTATTGTTGCTAATGGTTTTGCACAAACCAAAGTAATTAGCACCGAAACCGATTATCCTGTATCGTACGCTACCATTTCTTTTGGTGATGGTCAAGGTATTTTTGCCGACGATGAAGGCTATTTTTATTTTACAAAAAAATTATATCCTGATGTTGATTCGCTATACGTTTCGGCATTAGGTTTTAAAGACAAAGTGATTGCTACAGTTAATCTTCCAAAATCCATTTTTTTAGAAACTGAAACCAACACTTTAGACGAAGTTGTAATACGAACAACTGTAAACAGAAAGTTTAAAACCGAAACTCTAAAACCCTATTTAGATGACGATTACTACAAATGTTGGCTTCCAACAATAGAAAGTGAAATCGCTGTGTTTTTCCCTAACGAAGATGATAAATTAAAAAAAATAACCTCAGTTTTATTTCCTATTACTTTAGAATCTCGTGATTGGAAAAAGCGCAATCGCAGTAATGCTGACAAAAGATCTTTTTCGACCTTGTTTAAGGTTAAGTTTTATAAAAACAATAAAGGCGTTCCTGGAGATGCGCTCACCTATTCTAATATCGTATTTAGAGCAACTGAAAAAAATGGAGATGAGTTTAAACTTGATGTTTCAGAACATGATTTAATTATACCAGAAGAAGGCTTTTTTGTGTCGCTTCAAGTATTAGGTTATACTGATGCTAAAGGTAAACTCTTACCTAATAAAAAATACAAAGAAATAAAGACGAAAACTGGCAGTGTTAAAATACCTACTAATTTTAGACCTTTACTTCCTTTTACAGATGAGATAACCGATTATCGAACTTATATTAAACGTGTGTTTATTCAAGGCAATAATTGGGTTCAATTTAAAAAAGGAAATGGGATAGAATCGGGATTACTTAGAACTGATCTTAACAACTATGGTATTGGAATTTCCTTTAATATCTACAAAGATGAATAGTTCTTGGCTGTTATATGTAATGCCTTTAATGTATGTTGTAGCTGGTACGATGCATTTTATCAAACCTAAAGCATACATGCGAATTATGCCACGTTATTTACCAAATCCTAAATTATTGGTCTACTTAAGTGGTATCGCAGAAATTGTATTAGGTATCGCTCTTTGCATTCCTGCATTAGAAGTATATGCCGTTTACGGGATAATAGCCATGTTACTTGTATTTTTATTAGTGCATTTTTATATGTTATCAGGTGAAAAGGCAAGTGCAGGCATACCAAAATGGATTTTGATTATCCGCATTCCGCTGCAATTTGGATTGATGTACTGGGCTTGGTGGTATTTGTAAATTCTAACTATAGTTATATCAAATCTTAATACTACATCCAAAAAGCATTACATTTGAACACACAAAATCAGTTACCAATACTATGGAAAAAACAGAATTTCTTGAAAAGAATATTTTTCTAGACTTAGAAAACATTAATGATGGATTTGACTCAGATTCAATATCCTATTTTTCTGAATCTGATTTTGAAATCGTCTTAGAGCGCATCGAAAAATTTGGAATTGGAATCTATGGCATTGAACCTCGATTGAAAGGCGATGTTTTTGGTGTTAAACTCAATGAAGACTACAGAAAAAAAGCGACTGATCCAAAATGGTATAAAAGAGCATTTTTTGAATTCAAAAAGGATCAAACAGGCCTTCAATATTCAGCTACTTATAAAGTTTCAGATAAGTTACTTAATAGATAAAAGAATTAACTAGTTACTTTTAGAAGTCATAATTCTAATATTCCCATTCGGAAAAACCAAGAGATTTCCTTCTAGCCTATTTTTTTATTAATTTAGTTCGAGATAACACGACACATAAACATAAAAAAAAGGCAAACACTAACTCGCTTTTAATGATATGAAATCAAACGTTAGTAAACTATTAGTAGTTCTTTTTATTGGACTTTATTCCTGTTCAAAATCACCAGAATTTTTTATTGGAAAATGGCAAATATTAAGTATTGTTGAGAACAATAAAACAACCGATTTAAAAGACAATTGGATGCATCTAAAAGATGATGGTACATTCGAAAGTTATAACGGAACTATTAATAAAACTGAAACTGGAAAGTGGACCTATCAACCTACTAAAAAAGAATTATTTATAGATGGTCCTGGAGAAAATGGAGATACCTTTTGGTACCTTTTATTAAAAAAAGACAATCTCATATTCCAGTCTACAACCAAAAATTCGTATTTAATCGCTAAAAAAATTAGTGATTCAAATGAAAATTATTAAAGCTAGGATAACAATTTCAGTACTCAATCTAACAGTGTTAAATAGCTAATTAAAATTAACTAGGATTATGAAATACTCTTGTACAGTTGACATAAATTTACCTATCGACAAAACTGTTGCGCTTTGGGAAGATGAATCAAATTTCAAAGAATGGCAAGACGGATTTAAAAGTATTGAACCTATAAGTGGTGTACCAAACTCGGAAGGTGCAAAATCAAAAATTAGTCTTGAAGATAATATAAAGATTGAATTATTGGAAACCATCATTCTATCTGATTTACCTAATAAAAAGGTTGCCTTGTATGAGCATATTCATATGACCAATACACAAACCACACGTTTTAAAGTATTAGGCCAGAACAAAACGCAATACATATCTGAAGTTGAGTATACCAAATTCAACGGATTTATGATTAAATTGATGGCTAAACTATTTCCAAGTAAATTTAAAGCCCAAAGTCAAAAGTGGATGAATCAGTTTAAAGCATTTGCTGAAAAATCAAATCCTTAATTTATGAAAGCCCTATATAAAATCACTTGTTTATCACTAATAATGATTTCTTGCTCATCAAATGATAATAACGATATTGGTGATACACAGATAGAATATCCTTCATTTGGTTCAGAACTTGAAGTCAGCATTAATGGTTTATCCTTTGATGCTATGGAACCTTTTATATCGCCAGATGCGAATTATTTGTTCTTCAATAATTTAAATGATGGTATAAATACAAAACTATATTATGCAACTAGAGTTAATGATGCAACCTTTGAATATGTAGGAGAATTAACAGGAACAAATCAAACCATAACACCTCATCTTGATGCTGTTGCTGACATGGATATTGAAGGGAACTTTTATTGGACTTCAACAAGAGACTATCCAACAGAATTGAACAATCTCTTTCACGGCACTTTTAATAATGGAATTGTGAGCAGTATTGAAAGAGTTCAAGGAGACTTTAATATGAACACGCCTGGCTGGTTAACCATGGATCATGGCATAAGCTTAGACGGACAATATTTATACTTCAATAATGCAAGATTTGATGAGGCAAATTGTCAAGGCCCTTGTGAAACTAATTTAGGAGTCGCTCAAAAAGACAATGTTTCAGCTTTTAATAGACTTTCAAATTCTGCTACATTACTAGAAAGCATTAATGATGCAAATTATATTTATTATGCACCATGTATAAGTAGTGATAATCTTGAATTGTATTACACAAGATATTTAAAAGGTCAAATCACTACAGGTACCGTTTTTGAAATGTGTGTTGCAGTTAGACCTGATTCTAATTCTAATTTTTCGTTACCAAAAGTTTTGTTTTCTGAAACTATTTCAAATTTAATAGAAGCTCCAACGCTTACTGTGGATAAAAACATCATGTACTATCATCAAAAAACTATCAATTCACATAAAATAATGATGAGATATCGAAACACCTTATAACGTTATAGTATAGAAAACATTTGAAGCTATTAAAAAATGAATCCAAAAGTTGATACCTATCTTGAAAACCTTACCACCTGGAAAAAGGAATCAAAAATTCTTCGTGAAATTCTCACAAATTGTGGATTAACTGAAGACTTTAAATGGATGCATCCTTGTTATACGTATAAAGGCAAGAATATTGTGCTTATTCATGGATTTAAAGCGTATTGTGCAATTCTTTTCCATAAAGGCGCATTGCTAAATGACTCAAAAAAAATACTAGTTCAACAAACAGAGCATACCCAATCTGCGCGTCAAATTCGATTTAGGAATAGTTCTGAAATTGAAGAACTCAAATCGACTATCAAGACTTATGTTTATGAAGCTATTGAAGTAGAAAAAGCAGGTTTAAATGTAAAAACGAAAACCACTTCTGACTTTGAAGTTCCTGCCGAACTCGAGTTAAAATTCAAAGAAAACCCAGACTTTAAAAAGGCTTTTAAACGTCTTACAGAAGGAAGACAAAGAGGGTATTTGTTGTTTTTTGCGAAGCCTAAACAAGCCAAAACCAGAACTTCTAGAATTGAAAACTGCACAGATCGAATTTTCAATGGATTTGGTTTAAATGATTGTGTATGTGGCTTATCGAAGCGAATGCCAAATTGTGACGGTTCTCATAAACAGTTAGAAAAATAGCAATAGTGTTGATAATTAAAACTTCAACTATTCAACTTCAAAATCAAAATAAGTGTTTGGAAATGGTTCCCATCGCAAGGTAAAATGCCACCACTCTTTAGCATAATTCCTAAAGTTGTGTTTCAACATGACCTGCTGTAACAGTTCTCGGTTGGCCCTTTGTACTTCTGTTAAATCTGCATGATTGACCCAAGATTCTTTTCCGAAGAAATCATAAGGACTTCCCATATCTAAAGGTTCACTCGTAATGCCGTCAATAATCGTCAAATCTAACGTACTCCCTCTACTATGACCTGAACGTGTGGCTATATATTCCTCCCTAAATAAATAGCGTTTCTCAACATCTGGGTAAAACTGCTGTTTATTTATCGTGTCATTCAAATCTTTTGCCCAACGCATAAAATGATTCACAGCACGTTGTGGTCTGTAACCATCATAAACTTTCAAACATAAATTTTGCTGTTGCAAATCGTGTTGAACTTTTTTAAGCGCCTGAACAGTTTCTGAAGTAAGGATAAGCTTATTTGCCTTATAACCTTCAATAGTATCGCCTACAAAATTATTTGATGTATAATATCTCAACTCCACATTTAAGTCAGGAATTATACTTTTCGCATAGACAAATCCCTTTGGAAGCTCTTTTGATTCTTGAGAACCGAAAGCAAATAAAAGCAAAACTAATGATATGATTGTAATTTTGAGTTTCATAGGATATAAGCTAATTTAGATAAAAATTAAGTGATGGACTTATTTTCTGAAGAAAAAACGATATTTAAACTGCCAGATGCAGAGTTAATTTACATTCCTAATTTTTTAAATAGACAAAAAGCTGATTATTTATTTGAGCATTTAAAATCAAATGTTGACTGGCAACACGATGACATTGCCATTTTCGGAAAAACCTATAAACAACCTAGGCTAACCGCTCTCTACGCAGAAAACAAAGCCTCGTACTCCTACTCCAATATCACCATGCATCCAACACCATTTACATCCGAATTACTAGCTATAAAACAAAATATTGAAGCAGAAGCAGAACATAAATTCACAACTGCATTACTTAATTTGTATAGACACGGAAATGATAGCAATGGTTGGCATGCTGATAATGAAAAGGAATTAGGTGTAAATCCAACAATAGCATCATTAAGTTTAGGAGCAACTAGACCATTTCATTTTAAACATAGACATATAAAAGAAGAACGTCATAAAATACTCTTAGAGCATGGAAGCCTATTAATCATGAAAAATCAAATGCAACATCATTGGTTACATCAAATTGCGAAGACTAAAAAGGATATTGGAGAACGAATTAATTTAACTTTTAGAAGTATACAACCTGTATAAAATAAAAAACCGAGATCCCTCAATCTCGGTTTTTCTAATTTGCGTTTATTTATGTGGTCGATTTAGGGTTACTAACTCAATACATAAGCAAATATTAATTAATTAATCCATTGAACTAAAAACTAAATTTTAGTACACTTCAAATATAGAACTCTATTTCAATTTACAAGTTAAAATACATAATTAATCGATGAAATACACTTAATTTTAACATTTAAAGATGAAAACATGCATTTCATCGATGAAATACAATTTGAAAAAAACATAATAATGACCTTTTTTACTTCCAAATATTAAATAATTTAGAAAAAAAAGCGTTACCTAATTACAAAATCCGTTTACGTATTTTTGATATCTCTAATAATATCAATCCAAAAAAATTAAATGAAGTCATTACTAAATTATATACTATTACTTTTTACTGTATTAAGTTTTGGTCAAGATGCTACTTTAAATTTCACGACCCAGGATTTATCAATTAACAAACATATTGATGGCACACTTTTATTGCCGAATGAGATTAATAATCCTACTCTAGCTATTATAATTGCTGATGCTGGTCCGACAGACCGGAATGGCAATCAAAATTTTCAGAAAAACAATGTCTTGAAAAAACTTGCTGAAGGTTTAGCAAATCAAAACATCGCAACATTTAGATATGATAAACGCATTGTTAAACAAATTAGAAAAGGATTAGTAGATCCAAATATTTCTTTTGATGACTTTATAAAAGATGCTAAGACGGTTATCGATTATTTTAAAACTCAAAATAGCTATTCTAAAATCGTTATCATAGGTCATGGTCAAGGTAGCTTAGTTGGTTTGGCAGTTTCAAAACATAAGGCTGACCAATTTATTTCATTGGCTGGTTCTGGTAAATCTATTGATAATGTCATAATCGATCAAATTACACAAATGGATCCAGCACTAGTAAAAGAAACCAAACGTGCCTTTGAATCGCTCAAAGCAGGAAAAATAATAAAAGATTATCCTCAAGCCTTAAGTGGAATTTTCAGTCTAGATGTTCAAGCTTTTATGATGAGTTGGATGCAATACGATCCTCAAGAACTTATTAAAAATTTAGAAGTCCCAACACTTATTATTAGTGGTAGCAAAGATTTACAAGTACCGGTTTCAGAAGCTGAACTATTAAAAAGTGCTTCTCCAGAGGCGACCTTTAAAATAATTGAAGATATGAATCATGTGTTATTCATTATAGAAGGAAAAGAATTAGAAAATTCAAAGTCATACAACGAATCTTTTAGATCAATATCCAGTGAACTCATTACTGAAGTAGTGACTTTTCTGAAGGGTTAATATGTATGCACTTCATAGTATACATTAAAAAAGCATCTCAAGTTTGAGATGCTTTTTTACTAACTAACCAACCAAATGAAATATTTACTCCTTTATTTGAGGTAATCACTCCTCGTTTAATATCAACATAAACATTTACAATAGGTATATAGCAAAGGGTGTGCCAAACTCAATTTGGTTATATAAAATTTTTGATGTATATTTGATATCAAAATAATATCATATTGAATTATTTAATTTAAACTTATTACAATGAAAGAAGAAAAAATAATAGTCCCAGCAAATGGTTACCTAATGCTCTTTGTGTTTCTTATCTTATTCTTTGGATCAATAGCTACAGCTATTGTAACTCAAAACCCCGAGTTTTTACTTATACTACCTATTGCGATTTTTATTGCGCCAGGATTTATAATGGTACAACCAAATGGATCAAGAGTTCTATTACTTTTTGGAAAGTATGTTGGTACTGTAAAAAAGAATGGTTTCTATTGGGTAAACCCTTTTTATACTAAAAAGAAAATATCGTTAAGAGCAAGTAATTTTGACAGTGAGCGTTTAAAAGTAAATGACAAAATGGGTAATCCTATAATGATTAGTACCATTTTAGTTTGGCGAGTTGAAAACACATACAAAGCCGCTTTTGATGTAGACAATTATGAAAATTTTGTTCGTGTGCAAACTGATGCAGCTGTTAGAAAATTAGCAAGTATGTATCCTTATGATAATTTCGCAGATGAAGGTGTAGATGAAGATATCACGTTGCGTTCTAGTGTAAATGAAGTTAGTACTGCACTTGAAAAAGAAATTGATGAACGTTTATCAATTGCAGGAATTGAAGTTCTTGAAGCACGTATTGGCTATTTGGCTTATGCCCAGGAAATCGCAAATGCAATGCTTAAACGTCAGCAGGCTACTGCCATTGTTGCTGCACGACATAAAATTGTTGAAGGTGCCGTGAGCATGGTAGAAATGGCTATAGAACAATTAAGCAAAAAGGAAGTAGTTCATTTAGATGAAGAACGAAAAGCTGCTATGGTCAGTAATTTAATGGTCGTATTATGTGGTGATAAAGATGCATCTCCTGTACTTAATACTGGTACTCTAAATCATTAAAATGAATAATAAGCAAACATATAGCATCGCACTTGGCGTAGCATTAGGTAGTAGCTTCGGAACAACGATTGGTGCTGTGATAGGAAATGTTGCTATGGGAGTTGTGTATGGTTCATTAATAGGAACTATAATTGGTGTTATACTTGCGTTAGTGATTTTTAAAGATGATAATGGTGAAAACAATCAAAAACTATGAAAGAGTATAAAGTGGTAAATTGGAAAATGGGATTGACTAATAATAATGAGCGATTAGAAGACCTATTAAATCTTCATGCCAAAGCAGGTTGGAGAGTAATTGAGGTTGCTGAAAACACCACAAGAATTATTTTAGAGCGTGATAAAAACAGATAATAATGAAAACCGGTAGACCAAAAATAAATGTACCCTTAGAAGGCTTAGATATTATTTTAGATATGTTGTCTGCAACACTATTAATTTTATTAATTGCTTATACAGTCATATCTTATTCAGAATTACCAGATACTATTCCTTCACATTTTAATGCTAAAGGCGAAGTTGATGGCTACAGTGGCAAATCGATGCTATGGTTAATTCCTGCTATAGGTTTTGTTCTATTTGTCGGTTTATATATTTTAAACAAGTTTCCACATATGCATAATTATATGGTAAATATTACGGAAGAAAATGCACTAAAAAATTATAGGTTTAGTACAAGAATTGTTCGGTTTACAAATCTATTTTTAATGCTTACCTTCGGAATAATTACATATAGCATTGTTGATTCTGCCAGCGGAAACAATAGTAAAATGGACAGTTGGGTTTTACCTTTTATAATAGGAACGAGTCTCATCTTACCAGTATTAATTTTAATTTACCAAAAAAGAATAAACAAATGATAAAACTCAAATTAATATTAGCATTTATTGTCTTTACACATAATGCTTTCGCTCAGGACGCTTTTACTTCTGAAGACCTATTAGTCATGAACGACAGTATTCAATTACCTGGAACATTGACGTTCAATCCAAAACTGAAATCGCAGCCACTTGTGATTTTTGTTCATGGCTCTGGCAATGTTGATCGAAATGGCAATCAAGCCATGATGAATGCAAATGCTAATTATATAAAAATGCTTAATGATAGTTTGGTCTCAAAAGGCATCGCATTCTATAGATTTGATAAACGAACAGCAACACAATCTAATATCAAGTTCATTATGACTGATATGATATTTGATCGATTCGTAGAAGACATCAATCACATCATTAATAGATTTAAAGATGATAAGAGGTTCTCTTCCATTTCACTCATTGGTCATAGCCAAGGTTCATTGGTTGCCATGTTAGTTGATCATACTCATATTGATAAATACATTTCTATTGCTGGACCTAGTAACTCAATAGATAAGATTATGGTCGAGCAAGTCAGATTTCAAAATGGAGACTCCTTAGCTAGTAAAGTCGATTCACATTTTAAAGAGTTAGCAGAAAAAGGCAGTATCGAAAACGTAAATCCTATGTTGATTTCGCTTTTTAATAAACCTACTCAACCTTTTATGTTGTCATGGATGGCTTATAATCCTGCTGAAGAAATTAAGAAATTGAAACTTCCTATTTTAATTTTAAATGGCTCTAAAGATATTCAAGTTGCTACTACTGAAGCTGAAAATTTGCATCAAGCAAATCCTAAATCAGAATTGGTGATTATAGATAATATGAATCATGTTTTGAAGACCATAGAAAAAGATGAAGATAATATGGCGTCTTATATGTCTCCAGATTTTAAATTATCTCAAGAATTAGTAGAAGTAATTGAAACATTTATAAAAAAATAAAATGTCTAAAAAGAAAGCATTTGCATTAAGAATTAATGAAGATATGCTCAAGACTATTGAGAAATGGGCTGCTGATGAATTCAGAAGTACCAATGGTCAAATTGAGTGGATGCTTATGCAATACCTTAAAGAAAAAAACAGAGAACCCAAGCCAAAAAAGAACAAAGAAAGCGACTCGTAACAAGTCGCTTTTTTTATGCGCTTTTATTTTGGTATTTTGCAGACACTAAAGAAATTTTAAACTATGGATACCACACCTCTTTTTACAGATGACACTATTGTTTTTGGACTCCTAATGCTTGCATTAGGTTTTGTATTTCTAACAGAATCACTCAAAGGAGGATTCTGGGAAAAGTTTTATAAAATTGTGCCTGGCTTATTTATGGCTTATATGATTCCAGCAATTTTGACAACTGTTGGATTGATTTCACCAGAATGGCAAGTCGTTGAAGAAAACGGAGACATTACCGAACATAGCTCAAGTTTATATTATGTCTCGAGTCGCTATTTATTGCCAGCTGCATTAGTTTTAATGACCTTGAGCATCGATTTAAAAGCGGTTTTTAATTTAGGTTGGAAAGCACTAGTTATGTTTTTTACTGGAACAGTAGGTATTGTAATTGGAGGTCCGATTGCCATATTATTAATTGCGATGGTTTCCCCTGAAACTGTTGGTGGCGCAGGTGCAGATGCCGTTTGGAGAGGACTTTCAACACTTGCAGGAAGTTGGATTGGTGGTGGAGCTAACCAAACAGCTATGCTCGAAATTTATGGTTATAATCAAAAACTTTATGGCGGAATGGTTTTCGTTGATATTGTCGTTGCAAATATTTGGATGGCTCTTTTATTAATAGGAATTGGCAAACGCGACCGAATTAATAAATGGCTAAAAGCAGATACGTCTTCAATTGAAGAATTAAAAGAGAAAGTGTCTGAGTTTTCTGAAAGTGTAAAACGAAATCCATCATTGACTGATATCATGATTATTGGAGCCATTGCCTTTGGAGCGGTTAGTATTGCACATTTATGTTCTAACTTTCTAGCACCTTACTTTGAAGGATTAGTAGCTGGTATCGAATCTCAAACTACAAGAAATATATTTACATTCATAGGATCTAAATTCTTTTGGATGATTAGTATTGCTACGCTTATCGCAATTTTATTATCATTTACTAAAGCTAAAAATTATGAAGGTGCAGGTGCAAGTAAATTCGGGAGTGTTTTTATCTACATTCTGGTTGCAAGTATTGGTATGAAAATGGACTTAATGCTCATTTTTGATAACTTAGGGCTTATCGCAATTGGTGTGGTTTGGATGACCATTCATGCATTTCTACTCATAGGAATGGCTAAACTTATAAGAGCACCATATTTCTTTTTAGCTGTTGGAAGTCAAGCAAATGTTGGAGGCGCTGCTTCTGCTCCCATAGTAGCTTCAGCTTTTCATCCGTCATTGGCAACCGTTGGTGTTTTACTTGCTGTTTTTGGTTATGCTATAGGAACCATAGCTGCAATTGGATGTACAATTTTGATGGAATTAGCAGCTGTTAGTTAGTATCAAAACAATAAAAGATTGATATATTTGTGCACTAAATTTAAAGATTCATGAAGTATATTTTAGGCATCTTATTGCTTAGCATTTTAATGGTTTCTTGTGTAAAAGAAGAACAGCACAACTTCAAGCTTAAAGGCTATGTAAAAGGTTTAAAAAAAGGAACCGTTTATTTACAAAAACAAAATGATTCTGTCTTAGTAACCCTAGATTCTCTTGAAATAAAAGGCGAACCAACTTTTGAATTACATACCGATTTAAATGAACCTGAAGTACTTTTCCTAAAGCTTGATAAAAATGCTTCAGAAGAAGAAATGGTTGTGTTTTTTGCAGATACTGGTGTTACCGAAATAAGGTCAACAAGAAAACTATTTAATTTTAATGCCAAGATTAATGGATCTAAGCAACAAGAAGTACTGGAAGGTTATTTAGCTACTATAAATAAACTAAACAATAGAAATTTAGATAAGTTAAAAACTAATTTTGAATCAAATAGCAGCACCACTTTTAATGAGCAACAGGAAAGTTTCTTGAAGCAAAAGTATAGATATACAATCAATTTTGCGTTAGGCAATAGCAACAGCGAAGTTGCACCTTATTTAGCTGTTTACGAAATACCAAATACTACAATTCAATATTTAGATACTATATACAAAACATTAACTCCAAAGATAAAAGTGTCTAAGTATGGTAAACTACTCAAAGAAACCATTGAGTTAAGAACTTTAGAAGAAAGTAATTAAATCAAGAATTAGAACAACATAAAAAAACTCCAATCATTTGATTGGAGTTTTTAGTATCTTTTAGAGCCGATGGAGGGACTCGAACCCACGACCTGCTGATTACAAATCAGCTGCTCTAGCCAGCTGAGCTACATCGGCTTTTCAGCCTGCAAATATAAACTTGAAAATGATATTTGCAAATAGCTCAATAAAAAAGTTTATAATTTATTTACTTTTTCGATTAGCGCTAATCCTTTAGCTTCAAGCTCATTATTAATCGCTTTAAAGTGTGCTTTTTTGTTCTCAACACTTCTGTCGTTAACTTTAGCAATCAACTCATCAAAAGTAGAAATAGCTTCATCAATGATAGCTTCACTCTTTTTTGTGTCTTTATCTGTGTTTGTATATTCCCAAACATAAACTGCTTCTATAATATCTCCTAAAACAAAATTGATGTCTTTTTTTAGGTCTCTAACATTTGCCATAATACTTAAATTTATTTTGCCACAAAATTAAACATAAACTTCTAATAGTTTTGCATTCGTAGACGTTATTTTATAGGTTTCTATTCCTGCTGGAATTAAAATAGTTTCACCTTGTTTTATAAATTCTGAAGCAAATTCAGTTTCAATCATTGCTTCACCTTCCACACACATGTAAATAAAGAAGGAATCCTTTGTATTAAGTTTTAAAATTGAGTCGGTTACATGCATGAAACTCGTTGTGAAATAAGGACAAGACACCATTTTATTAGATGTATTTTCAAGCGTATCATAATCAACCCTAAAATTGTCTTCCATTTCAAAATTAAAGGCATCAATGGCCAGATCATTATGCAATTCACGTTCATTTCCTTCATCATCTACACGATCCCAATCGTAAACTCGATACGTTATATCACTTGTCTGCTGGATTTCAGCCAACAATACTCCTGCTCCAATAGCATGAACTCGACCGACTTCTATAAAATAAGTATCACCCGTTTTTACTTTATCAAAATTTAGAATTTGGGTCAATGTCTTATCTTCTAAATGCTTCAAATAAGTTTCAGGTGTCATCTCTTGATTAAAACCAACAATTAAGTTAGCATCTTTATCAGCTTGCATGACATACCACATTTCAGTTTTACCAAAGGAGTTGTGACGTTTAGCTGCGAGTTCATCATTTGGATGCAATTGAATAGATAAATCTTCTTTAGCGTCAATGAATTTAATCAATAATGGGAATTTATTTCCGAAGGCTTTATAGTTCTTATGCCCAAGTAATTCGGCTTTATACGTTTCTAAAATATCTTTAAGCGATTGTCCTTTTAGATGGCCATTAGTAATTATGGACGTGTCTCCTTCAACATCACTAATTTCCCAACTTTCACCAACATTAGGATGGTTGCTTTCTTTATTTAGCAATTTGTTTAGCTTTTCGCCTCCCCAAATTTTATCTTTTAAAATGGGTTTAAATTTAATTGGGTATAAGTCTTGGTTCATGATCCTGAATAGGTTACAAAATTTCGAGGTGTTTCATAAAGTGTGATTTCTAAGTCAAAATCTGAATTCAACTTTGGTTTTATTTTATTATAAATCACAACGACAATATTCTCAGCTGTAGGATTTAGGTCTTTAAATTCGGGAACTTCTACATTTAGATTTTTATGATCAAAAGCATCTTCTACTTCAGATTTAATAATCTCTTTTAAAACCTTCATGTCGATTACATAGCCCGTTTCTTTATCGATATCTCCTGTAACGCTAACAACAAGCTCATAGTTATGACCATGAAAATTTGGATTGTTGCATTTTCCGAAGATATCATCATTCTTTTCAAAGCTCCAATCTTTACGATATAAACGATGTGCAGCGTTAAAATGAGCTTTTCTATGTACTGTTACTCTCATTATTTAGCGATATTTATGTGTTCGTAAAACTTATCAAAAATGATTTTGAACCATGCTGTATATAATTCGGGATGCAATTCAATATCTACCTTTACGGCTTCTAAAGACATCCATTTCCAACTTTCAACTTCTTCAGAATTTATCTGAGGTTCATCATTATATTCACCAACCATCACATGATCAAATTCATGTTCAGTTAAACCGTTATCAAAAGGTGCTTTATAGATAAATGAAATGGTTTCTTTTAATTCGGTTACAAACCCCATTTCTTCTTGCAAACGACGTTTACCAGCTTCTAAATTAGTTTCGCCATCACGTTGATGACTACAACACGTATTTGTCCATAATAGAGGTGAATGATATTTATGCTTAGCGCGTTGTTGCAGCATTAACTCATTATGATCATTAAAAACAAAAACTGAAAAAGCACGATGTAACACCGCTTTTTCATGCGCTTCCATTTTAGGCATCGTACCAATTTGCTCATCATTTTCGTTGACAAGAATTACGTGTTCTTCTATCATAGCTAACAAAAATAACAACTAAATTTCTAATAATGTGCTAGAAACAAAAAAGCTGCCTTAAAAAAGGCAGCTTTTAACTTTTATTTAATAGATATTACATCTTTACAATAATAAACTCACTACGTCTGTTGAGTTGATGTTGCGCTTCTGTACAATCTGATTCGTTAGTTGGTTCACAACCACAATCATTTACTAATTGAGATTCGCCATATCCTTTTGCCGTTAGTCTTGAGCCTTCAATTCCTTTTGAAATTAAATAATCACGAGTAGACTGGGCTCTATTTTCTGATAATTTTTCGTTGTAATCAGCCTTTGCTCTACAATCGGTATGGCTACGAATATCAACAACCATCTCTGGATATTGTTTCATCACAGCTAATACTTTTTGCAATTCAACTTCAGCATCATAACGAATGTTATACTTATCATAATCGAAGTAAATAATAGGAATTCCTAGTGTTTGAGCTAAATCGGTTCCTTCTTCAATTTCTTTAACGTCTTTTTCTAATTTAGGATTGATTACCAAATCTTGTTTTTTATCTGGTGTGGTAAAGCGTTCTTCTACGGTTTCGTAATCTTCAGCTTCAATTCGGATTAAATATTCCTTTTCACATTCTAATTTTTCGAATTTATAAGCTCCATCTGTTCCTACTGTTTGAGCACTAAGTGCTTCGCCTTCTCCGTCTAATAAAGTCACCTTTGCGCCTACAATTATGGCATCTGTTTCACCATCTTTAACAACGCCTTCAACGATTTGCTCGCAATCTGGAATTGTAAAACTGTAGATGTCATCATCACCTTTTCCACCTTCTCTATTAGATGTGAAAAACGCTTCTTTGGTCGCAACATTTTCGTAATAACCAAAATCGTCCATAGGACTGTTTATTGGTCGGCCAATATTTTCTAAAATCAATTGTTGATTTGAGGCTTTACGTTTTTCAAATTCTCTGATTACAAAAACGTCTAATCCACCTAAGCCACTAAACCCGTTTGAAGAGAAGAATAAATCGCCATCAGAATTTACGAAAGGAAAGGTTTCGTGACCTTCAGTATTTATCGAAGCTCCTAAATTAACAGGTTCTCCTAAGGTTCCATCGGCATTTATATCAACTTCAAAAATATCAGATTTACCTAAAGTACCTGTCATGTCAGAAGCAAAATACATTTTAGTTCCAGTGAGGTTTACTGTTGGATGCGCAACGCTATATTCGTCGCTATTAAAATGAACAGATTCGATATTTGTCCATTTATCATCCACTAAAGTTGCTTTAAATATTTTTAGTCTATTTGTTCCATCTTCACTATTCTTATACTTTTTATTGTAATAATTATTTCGAGTGAAATACATTACTTGATCATCTGGCGTAAAGGATACTGTTGATTCATGAAATTTACTATTCACTTGATCATTAAATGCTGTTACATTACTATAAGAGCCATCTTCTTGTTTATCTGCTGAAAATAAATCTAGGAATGGTTGTTCATTCCACTTGTATTTTTTTCCACCTCCTCTAGCTGAAGCGAAAACTAATTGGTTTTGATACTGCGTTGTTCCGAAATCTGAAACCTCGGTATTGATGTCCATATTGTAAACCTCAAATTCACGACTTGCTTCATCAATCATTGACAAATAATCAACAGTTGACGCAAAAGCTCTTCCTCTAAGATCACTACGATCTGCTTCGTGGAATTTTTTCATCCATTTATCAGATTCGGTATAATTTTCAACAGACTTTAAAGCTTGTGCATATCTAAAATAATATTCTGGATCTACATCTTCATTCATCGCCATTAATTCGCCATACCATTGAGCTGCTTCTTTCATTTGATTATTGAAATAAAATGAATTGGCTAGTTTTTGGAGTAAATCAACAGTTTTAAAACCATTATTAGCGACTTCTAGTAAAATCTCACTAGTCTTAACGTAGGCTAAATTATCGTATTCCTTTTTAGCCTGTCTTACTTTTCCTTTTTGTGCATATCCTATTGTGACAATAAGACTAAATGCGAATATAGAGAGTATTCTTTTTGTTTTCATAATCATTTTTTTAGAAGAATCTAGGTGATAATATTCTACCTAATTTTTGCATTTCAAAACGTAACATGATTTCATGTGAACCACTATTATAATTATTCAAATTAGTTGTTGTTGCATCATAAGAATAACCAACATATAAACCATCAGTTATCTGAAATCCAGCTAATCCACTAAACGAATCGTCCCATCGCCAAGCGACACCTAAAGTAAACTTCTTATTCAATAGAAAGTTTGCAGACACATCTGCTATTAAAGGTGCACCTGAAACTGCTTTTACTAAAGCAGCTGGTTTAAACTGAGTGTTTTCGCTTAAATCGAATACATATCCTGCAATCAAATAATAATGCATTCTTTCCTTGGCTACAGATTCTTGAAAATCATCGTAATGTTGCGTTGTTAGAAAATTAGGAACCGATAGACCTACATACCATTTTCTGTTGTGTAGATACAAACCTGCACCAACTGTTGGTGAAAATAGACTAATATTATCTCTAAAAGCGATATCACTTTGATTTTGAAAACGACCTTTACTCCAGTCAGTATCTAACAAATGAGCTCCTGCTTTTGCGCCAAAGGATAACTTTGTTAAAGATTCATTAAGCTGAATCGTATATGAAAAGTTAGCATCTATATAAGTTTCGTTTGATGGACCCAAAGCGTCATTCACAATAGAAAGTCCTAAACCAATCTTATCATTTCTAAGTGGTGCATGAACGCCTAAAGTTTGTGTTTTTGGTGCACCATCAATTCCAACCCATTGCGTGCGATGTAATCCTGTTACACTCAATACTTCTCTTTGGCCAGCGTATGCAGGATTAACACTCATAGTGTTATACATATACTGTGTATACTGAGGGTCTTGCTGTGCAAAACTAGTATTAATCGTTAGTGTACAAAACACTAACAGTATTAATCCTTTTACTAATGATGATTTTTGTATCATTTTAATATTGTTTTTAATCTTGCCTAATTTTATCTATTAATGTATAACCAACCAACTCTTGGTTCTGAACCATCACCTAAGTCGATAACATAATAATATGTACCAACTGGTAATTGATCTGATCCATTGATAACAGCTCTTCCGTTAGAAGTTCCATTCCAGTCGTTTCTATATCCTTGTTTTGAATACACGATATTTCCCCAACGGTTATAGACTTCTAATTTATTATTAGGGAATGTTTCTATACAATCAATTACAAACGCTTCGTTTACGCCATCTCCATTAGGAGAGAACTCATTGTATATGGTTAAACATATTGGATCAACTTCAGCCGTATCTGCATTATTATTTTGATTTTGATCAGTTCCACCATTAAAATCTGAAATTAAAGCAGTGTTTAGATAATCACCAAATCCAAGAACTTCAACAGTAATTTGAAGAATTTCAACTTGACCAGGATTTAACTGTCCAACAATCCACTCACCAGTAACATCAGAATACGTTCCTGACGTTGTAATTGCTTCAACAAAGGAATACCCACTTGGCAATACATCTTCCACAATTACTCCTGTTGCTGTTACAAACCCTTCATTGGAAACGGTAATTGTAAATGTTACATTATCACCAATTAATGGCTCTAAAACATCAACTTCTTTGATTACCGATAATTCAAAATCCGAATCGGTAAGAGTAACTGTTGGATCATCTATATCATTTCCGTCTGTATCATCTCCATCATCACTAACATCATTTGTAACAGTATCGTTTGGACTTTCTCCACTAACTTCAACACTGTTAGAAACACCACCTGAATCAACATCATCCTGTGTGATCGTATAAGTTGCTGTATAAGTTGCAACTTCTCCTACCAATAAATCCCCTTCAAGACTGCCTAAACTTGATGGTCCTACATATGTTGGACCTGAATCAAGAACTAGTGTGAAACCATTTAAGTCAGTTAAAATATCGTTTACAATCATAACATTATCAAGTGTCACATTACCAACATTTGTAACAGTGATTGTATAATTAATAACATCTCCTACACCAATGACATTATCTCCATTATCTATAACATCTGCTATTTTAACAACATCTAATATTGGTAATTCTGGTATAACTGTATCTGTTGGATCATCTGGATCGCCATCGCCATCTGGATCTACATCATCAGTATCATTTGGATCATCACTATCATCATCTACATTTGTACCTGCTGGACTATCTCCATCAGCTAAGACTGTATTACTT